>CAVOWQ010000031.1:0-433954 GCA_963700195.1 uncultured Alphaproteobacteria bacterium | reverse complement strand
CTGGGTTTGACCGACCCGTTTGAGGCGAACGCTCCGGTGCATCTGCGCTACTCGACCGACCTGAAGCAAATGCCGCAAGCCGCGGAGTAGGGCAGGGGTCGGGGGTTCCGCACTGACTGAACCCCCGCTGTCAGGGAGGACGCATTGACGATGAGGACGGCGGTCAGGCCCGCGAGCGGACCAATTCCCTGGTGGAAGGAGCCGACGAAAGACCAGTGGTACGCGTGGGTGGCGTCTTGGCTCGGCTGGACCTTGGACGCGTTCGACTTCACGATGTTCCTGCTGATCATGGTGCCGATCTCGCAGGAATTCGGCGTGCCGCTGACCGAGGTCGCGTTTCTGCTGAGCGTCACCTTGTGGCTGCGGCTCGTCGGCGCGGTCGGCTCCGGGTGGCTCGCCGACCGGATCGGCCGCAAGACGCCGCTGATGATCTCGATCCTGTGGTATTCGATCTGCAACTTCATCGCCGGCTTCTCGCCGACGTTTTGGTTTCTCTTTCTGTTCCGCGCGCTGTTGGGCATCGGCATGGGCGCCGAATGGCCGGCCGGCGCGGCGCTCGCGATGGAGTCCTGGCCGGCCCGCTCGCGGGGTTTCATGAGCGGGATGCTGCAGGGCTCGTGGAGCCTCGGTTTCCTTCTGGCGAGCCTGATCTACGGGCTGGCTTACAACGCGATCGGCTGGCGCGGCTTGCTGATGATCGGCGTCCTTCCGGCCCTCTCGGTCGTCTATGTGCGGTTCTTCGTCAAAGAGCCGCCGGTATGGGAGGAGAACCGCCGACGTCAGCGCGCCGAGAAGCGCGAGGTGCACGCGCCGCTGTTCAACATCTTCAAGCCGGGCCTGCTCGGCAACACCTTGACCGCGTGCTGGTGGATGGCGAGCAGTTTCCTGGTCTACTACTCGATCAATGCGCTGTTCGCGACGCATCTGCAGAAGGACCTTAACTTGAGCCCGGCGCTGGTCGCGACGCCGGTGGCATTGGCGAACCTCGCGGCATTTCTGGCACAAGGCTTCTGGGGCTGGTTCGCCGATCGCTTCGGCCGACGCTGGTCGATGATCATCCCTGCGGCGATCGCAATCCTCGTCGCTCCCCTCTATCTGCTGACCACCGATTTCACTTGGATCGCCATTGGTTTTGTGCTGCAGGGCTTTTTCGGCCAAGCGATCTATGGTCAGAACCCCGCCTACCTTTCGGAACGCTTCCCGACCGAGGTGCGCGCGACGGCGAGCGCCTTCTGCTATCACCAAGGGGCGATTTTCGGCGGCTTCGTCCCGCTGGTTCTGACCTGGTTCGCCAGCCATTACGGTTTCGGCTTCGCGATCCCGATGCTGGTCGGCACCTGCGTCGGAGCGGCGAGCTTTGTCATCGCGCTGCTGCTCGGACCGGAGACCAAGGGAAAGATCCTCGTCCCGGATCTCGTCGTGGCCTGAATGTGATGAACATGCGCCTCGGCGGAAGTTTGCTGAGCCTCCTCCTGTCTCTCTTGGCGGAGATGCCGGTCAATGCGCAGTCGCCTCCACCGTCGGCGAATCCGATAGGCGCCTACGACGGGACTTATGTCGGGGTTTCCGCGGACAACAACAGTACCGGCAACACCCTCGCCGGCGGCCGGGCCCGCACACAAGGTTATGCGGGAGCCAGATCGTGCCCGACCTTTCGCGCTCCGGCGAAATTGACGATCGCCAGCGGCCGCGCACGGGTCAAGTGGGGCGATCGGACGCTTGAGGGAAATGCAGCTCCTGACGGGTCCCTGACTATGACCACCGGATATGGCCAAAAGTTCGATGGCCGAATCGAGGGCCAGCAGATCATGGGTCAGCTTGTGGGCTACTGCGCCTATAGCTTGACATGGCGAAAGCAGAGCTGACCGTAACGCACTTAACCGGGCTGTTTCCTGATCGGCGGATCCCTTCGAGACAGCTTCTTGCTTGCGCAAGGGCGCCGCCCTATGGCGCGGATGCTGTTGCAATTCAACAGCGGGTGCTGTTGATGTAGCGATCGGTAAGATAGCTGAGCCTGTCTGACGACACTGTGATGGGAGGGATGGCCATGAACTCGGTTTTGTCGAACTCGCGGACATTGTTGTTCGCGGCGGTGGTGGCAGGCGTTTTCGCCGTCCCATGGCCCGTGACGGCGCAACAGGCGCCGTTGAGCCCGGCACCTGCCGCCGCTCCGGCATCACCCCCGACGACGCAAACCACAACGCCACCGCCGTCATGGATGCAGGGCGCGCCCACCTCGGCCGAGGAGTCTCACCTCGCGCCGCAGGTGCCCCCGCCGATTGCTACCGCCGCCGACAAGCTGCCAGTGGCAGAGCTGAAACTGCCGAAAAACTTCCACCTTGAAGTCTATGCCAGCGGCGTGCCGAACGCGCGCTCGATCCGGGTCGGCGACAAGGGGACGGTCTTTGTCAGCACCCGCACCCTCGATCGGATTTATGCGATCGTCGACAACAACGGCAAGCGCGAGGTCAAGGTTCTGGCAACCGGGCTGAATTCGCCGAACGGCATCGCGCTGCACAACGGCACGCTCTACATCGCCGAGATCAACCGGATCTCGAAGATCGACAATGTCGAGAACCAGCTCGACAATCCGCCGAAGCCGACGGTGATCTATAGCGATTTGCCGAACGACGCGCCGCACGGCTGGAAGTTCCTGACCGTCGGGCCCGACAACAAGCTCTATTTCAACATCGGTGCGCCGTGCAACAACTGCATGCCGCCGCCGACGCACGCCCAGATCCGCCGCATCAACCTCGACGGCAGCGGGATGGAGGTGGTCGCCCATGGTATCCGCCAGGTTGTCGGCATGGATTGGCACCCGGTGCTGAAGCAGATGTATTTCACCGAGAACCAGCGCGACTGGCTGTCGGAGGACGAGCCGAACGATAAGCTCAACCGTCTGGCTCACCCCGGCCAGGACAATTTCGGCTATCCTTATTGCGGCGGCGGCGACATCCCCGACCCGCAATTCGGCTGGGGCCACAGCTGCGACGAGTTCACCAAGCCGGTGGCGCAGCTGGGGCCGCATTCGGCGCCGCTCGGCCTGCGCTTCTATACGGGGCATATGTTCCCGCGCGAATACGACAACGCGCTCTTCATCGTGCGCCACGGCTCGTGGAACAAGACGAAGAAGATCGGTGGCGACATCGTCGTGGCAAAGCTCAACGCTGACGGATCGGTGAAGTCGATCCAGCCGTTCATCTCCGGCTTTCTGCAGGACAACAAATATGTCGGCCGGCCGGTCGACGTGGAGCTGATGAAAGACGGCTCGATGCTGATCTCGGACGACTGGAACGGCGCGGTCTATCGCCTGACCTACGGCTTGCAGCGCGTCAGCGCGCGCCACTAGGCGGAGCGTCATGAAGCGTGCCACAGGAGCCTGCGCCTTTGCCGCAGCGCTCTTGACCGGCACGCTCTCCGCCTTCGCGGCGGCGCCGCCGGAGAAGCTCGAGCTTTGCCTTGCCTGCCACGGGGCGACGGGCCAATCGGAAACCGAGAATGTGCCGTCGCTCGGGGCACAACCCTCGAAATACGTGCTGATCCAGCTCTTCATGTTTCGCGAAAAGCTGCGCGCGGTCGAGCCGATGACCGAGCTGACCAAAGGCTGGGCCGACGCGGATCTGCAACAGGTGGCGGATTTCATCGCCACGCTGCCGCCGCCAAAGCCGTCGGCCGATTCCGGCGACCCGGCGCGCCTCGAGCGGGCCCGCGCGATCGTCGAGCAGAGCCACTGCAATGTCTGCCACCGGGCGGATTTTTCCGGGCAGGAAAATGTCCCGCGCCTCGCCGGCCAGCGCGAGGATTATCTGCTGAAGGCGCTGCGCGAGTACAAGAGCGGCGCCCGGCACGGCTACGAGCCGACGATGGCCGAGGTATTGCAGCCGATCGACGACGCGCAGCTGGTCGAGTTCGCCTATTACTTGTCACGGCTGCCCTGACCGGACCGTTCCATCCCTCGCCTGACGCAAGGCGCGCCAGATTCGCTCGGGGAATAGCCGTCATCTCGATATGGCGGATGCCGAGCGGTGACAGCGCGTTGATCAGTGCGCTGTCGACCGCCGGAAGCGCACCGACATTGCCGGTAATGCTGCCGTGCATCTGTCCTTCGAGCACTGGTCGCGGCAATGTTTTCTGCTCTGTCCCCGAGAGTCATTCTGCTTAACCAAGAAAAAAAGTTGCATATAAAGCCAAATTTTACGACAAGATTTGGGCAGCGGTGGAGTTCTGGGCATTCGTGCAACGCCTGACGACCCCCCTCGGGGCGCGGTCGGGGAGGGGCGAGGACATAGATACGCTTCGCCATCGCGGCGCTCGCGACATTCGGGATAGTACTCGCCGTTGTCCCGGCCGCGCGCGCGGATACTTCCTGCAGCGGATCGCTGAGCGGCGTGACGATCAACGGCAACCTTGTTGTGCCGCCTAGCGCCAGCTGTACTCTGTTTAATGTGACGGTAACCGGCAATGTGCGAGTTGGGGCGGGGGCCTCCCTTGAGTTCTTGGGGAAAATCGATGGCAATGTGGCGGTCGGGGCGGAGGCATGAGCCTTGCGGTCGACGGGGGGACAATCGGCGGTAACGTCCAGGCCAATCAGTGCTCTTCCGTGTTCCTCTTCCCTGACGACGCGGAGTATTTTCATCAACGGCAATGTCCAAATTCAGAACTGTAGTAGTTCGAGCGGTTACCAGTTGGTCGCAAATACAATCACGATCAATGGCAATTTCCAGTGCCAGAACAATACTGGCTCCCTGCGTTATGGAGGGTCCCGCCTTCGGTCGGGGGCAATATGCAGGTCAACGGCAAATTCCGGGGGCGCAAGTCCCCGGATCCTCCTCAATACAATCGGCGGTAACCTTCAGTGCCAAGGCAACACGCCGGGCGTCAGCGACGAGGGCTTCCCCAATACGGTCTCCGGCGACAGACAAGGACAGTGTGCCGGGCTTTAGAGTGTCGCCGGGCGGCGACGACATCCGGATTAGGCGGTCGTCGTCTCTGCAAAACGGCATCATGCGACGCGTCTCCGGCATGCCGTTATTTATTTGCTTCCCGGATTGCGCGCCAGAGGCGCTCCGGGGTGGCGGGCATTTCGATGTGGCGGATGCCGAGCGGGGAGAGGGCGTCGGCGAGGGCGTTGGCGACGGCGGGGAGGGCGCCGACATTGCCGGCTTCGCCCGCGCCCTTGACGCCGAGCGGGTTGGTCTTGGTCGGTACCGGGTTGCTGTCGCAGTGGATCGCCGAGAGGTCGCCCGCGCGCGGCATCGCGTAATCCATGAACGACCCGGTCAAGAGCTGGCCCGAGGCGGGGTCGAACCGGATGTCCTCCATCAGAACCTGACCGACGCCTTGCGCGATGCCGCCGCAGATCTGCCCCTCGAGCAATAAGGGGTTCATGACCGTGCCGACATCGTCGACGACGCTGTAGCGCAGGATCTCGATCTCGCCGGTCTCGTCGTCGATCTCGAGCTCGCAGATATGGCAGCCGTTCGGGAAATTCTGCTCCTTGCAGCTGAAGGTGGCGCCGGCGATCAGGCCGAGGTCCATCCCATCGGGCACGTTCTGCGGGTTCAACGACTCGGTTGCGATCTCGCCGATCGTCAAAGTGCGGTTGGAGTGCGGCGTTGAAAAAAGGCCTTCGTCAAAGCGGATCTCGCCGAGATCGGCGGCGAGGATGGAGGCGGCAATCGCCGTTGCCTTGGTGACGATCCTCTCGGTGGCGAGATGGACCGCCGATCCGCCGAGCGCGGCCGAGCGCGACCCGCCGGTGCCTTCACCGATCGCGACTTTTTCGGTATCACCCTGGACGTAATGCACCTGATCGGGATGGATGCCGAGCCGGTCGCTGAGCAGCTGCTTGTAGACCGTTTCGTGGCCCTGACCCTGGGTGATCGAGCCCGACAGCAAGGTCACGGTGCCGGTGCGGTCGAAGCGGATCTCGGCTGCTTCGAAGCCGCCAGCCGCCGCGCGTTCGATCGTGTTCGAGATGCCGAAGCCGCGCAGTTTGCCGCGTCCGCGCGCTGCCGCGCGGCGCTCTTCGAACCCGGCGAAATCGGCGAGGTCGAGCGCCATGTCGAGGCTTTTCTCGAACTCGCCGCAATCGTAGGTGAACGTAAGGCCCGATTTGAACGGCATCGCCTCGGGCGGGATCATGTTGCGGCGTCGCAAGTCGATCGGGTCGATGCCAAGCTCGTCAGCGGCGAGGTCGACCATCCGCTCGATGACGTATGCGGCCTCGGGGCGGCCATTTCCGCGATAGGCCCGCATCGGGTTGGTGTTGGTGTAGACGGCCGTCACATCGGCGTGCACTGCGGGGGTGCGGTAGACGCCGGCCAAGGTCCCGAGATTGGCGACAAACGCGTTCGATCCCGCCTGCGGGTAGGCGCCGACGGCCGCGATCGTGCGCACGCGCAGCCCCAGAAAATGGCCGTCGGCATCGAGCGCCAGCTCGGCCTCGGTGACGTTGTCGCGGGCCTGGGCGTCGCCGACAAAGGCCTCCGTGCGCGTGCTGGTCCATTTGACCGGCCGGCGGATCAGCTTCGAGGCAAGCAATACCAGCGCGACCTCGTTATAGATCGCCGACTTCATCCCAAAGCTGCCGCCGATGTCGCCGGCGACGACACGCACCTTGCTCTCCGGCACCTTGAGGATCTGCCGCGCCAATTCGGAGCGATAGGCGTGGGTGCGCTGCAAGGTCGTGTAGATCGTGTAGTGATCGGCTGCGGCGTTGTAGTCGCCGATGCAGCCGCGCGGCTCCATCGTGGCCGCAGTCACCCGGTTGATGACGAATTTGAACCGGACAATGTGCGCAGCACTGGCGAAGGCGGCGTCGGTCGCCGCCTTGTCGCCTTCGAGATAGACGAAAGAGATATTGTCGGGACAATCGTCCCACACCCGCGGCGCGGCGGGCTCGACGGCATCGGCGGTCGAGACAATCGCCGGCAGCGGCTCGTAATCGACCGCGATCAATTCCGCCGCGTCGGCCGCCTGGTGCGCGCTCTCGGCGACGACAAAGGCGACGTAATCGCCGACCCAGCGCACCCGATCCTTGACCAGCGCCGGGTAGCGCGGCCGATAGGCAGGGGAGCCGTCGCGCCGCTTGTTTCCGCTGGCCGAGGGCAGATCACCCCAACCCGAGGCCTCCCAGTCCGCGCCGGTCAGCACCGCGAGCACCCCCGGCGCGGCTTTCGCGGCACTCGTCTCGATCGAGCGGATCCGGGCATGCGCATGCGGCGAGCGCAGCACATGGCCGAACGCCATGCGCGGCAACACCATGTCGTCGACATAGCGGCCGCCGCCGCGCAACAGCCGCGGATCCTCGAACCGCGGCACCGCCTGACCCAACGCAAATTCACCCATATTGCCCTCTCTACCGCAGTCAGGTTGCCGTCAGCGGAACGGGTTGATGATCGTAATCCCTCTCGACCTGCCGACCGTGGCTCACGTCTTCAGAATAGAGAATGCCGCAGCCAAGCGCCCGGGCGGCGGCGATGATTGCGCTGTCCCAGTACGAAAAGCCGTGCGCCGCCTTGATTTCCAACGCGCCAGTCAGGATCGAGGAAATGCGGCACCGCTTAAGCGCCGCGGCGGTGTACGTCGTCGCGTGACAGCCGGTCCGACGCGTCGAAGTCGGCAATGCGCTCGCGAAGCGTGCGCTCCTCGCGCTTCAGCCGCTCGGTTCTGCTCTCCCCGCAAGTCAACTCGACGAGAAAGGCCTTCACCAGCGCCGACACCGACGTATCGCGCTGAGCCGCGATCATACGAGCCCGTCGAGAGGTCTCGTCATCGAGTGATACTGTGAGATTTCTCATAGTTTCACAGTAGTGATCCCTATACTCCACCTCAAGGCATCTTTTACGGAGAGGGCCTGTGTCGGCGTGCGGCTTGCCAACCCGACCCCGCGAGAACGGCAGTGCTGGCTGTTCTTGCTGTTATTTGCAGCTAAATATCAGCGAGCTGTCGCTTGTTCGCCGCAAAAGCACTGGAATTTGAGTGATGTCAAGCCTCCCGGAAACAGGGTAGTGTCCTAATTTGGATCGTTTCATCTCGCTCCCGTTCTACCCAGGATACTGCCAGAAACAGCGCCAATGCTGGCTGTTACTGGCTGTTATTCTCTATTCTTCTGCAGATTTGCCTCCCTTGCCGGACCTGCCGTTTAGCATTTGGCAGAGCAGGAAATTATCACATTAATGCCAAAAAAGCAACCATAACGGCGCAAGGAAATTGACTTCTGCTACAAAACGCTGTACTTTGAGGCAAAAGTAGATCGACTTTATGCTGCGGTCTCACTTCACCAATGTTGTAGAGGCTTTTAAACGTCCGTAGGGAGAGGGCCATGAAGTGGAATCGTATCGCTGTCCGAATCGTAGCGACGGGCTTTGTTGCGGTTTTGGGTTTAGCATGTGCCCGTGCGGATGTCGGCGACAAAACGCCGGCGACCGCAAAGAGCAGCGAGGTCGATTTTCCGATTTCCTGCGGCGCGGCGGCCCAGAAGAAGTTCAACCAGGCCGTCTGGATCTTGCATTCCTTCTGGTACGACGAGGCGGTCAAGGCCTTTACCGCCGTCACCGCGACCGAGCCCGATTGCGCGATGGGCTATTGGGGTGTGGCGATGAGCCACTGGTACCCGCTCTGGTACCCGCCGAATGCAGCGGCGCTGCAGGCGGGCTCGGAGGCGGTCGAGAAGGCGATAGCCGCAAAGCAGAAGACCGATCGCGAAAGCGATTACATCGCCGCGATCGCGACCTTCTACCGGGATAACGACAAGATCGATCATCGCACCCGCGCCGTCGCTTATGAAAAAGCCATGGAGCAGGTTCACCAGCGCTACCCCGATGATCGCGAGGCCGGTGTGTTTTATGCCCTCGCCTTGGTCGCGACCGCGCCGCCGACGGACAAGACCTACGCCAATCAGAAAGAGGCGAAGGTGATCCTCGAAAAGGTCAATGTGGAGGTGCCGAATCACCCGGGTGTCCAACATTATCTGATCCACGCCAATGATTCGCCGGCGCTGGCCGAGGATGGGCTGACGGCGGCGCTGTGCTATGCGAGCATCGCGCCAGCGGTGCCGCATGCCCTCCACATGCCGTCCCACATCTTCACGCGGCTGGGAATGTGGCAGCAATCGATCGACGCCAACCGTGCTGCCGAAACCGCCGCGCTCGGCTATGTCCGGGCGGAGATCGGTCCTGACGCCTTCGACGGCGAGACCGTCCACACGATGGATTACCTCGAATACGCGTACCTGCAGACCGGACGGGACCGCCAAGCCAAGCAGGTCGTCGAGCAGTTGCAAACTTTTGGCCGGGCAAAAGGGCCAAACCTGCCGATGGCGTACGCCCTCGCGGCGATACCGGCGCGCTACGCGGTCGAACGCCGGAACTGGCCAGAGGCCGCTTCCCTCACGCCGCCGCCAATGCCGTTCCCTTGGGAGCGCTTCCCCTGGGCGGAGGCGATGATCTCCTACACGCGAGCGCTAGGTGCGGCTCACACTGGTGACGTCGCCGGTGCAGAGACGGAAATCGCCAAGCTGCGGTCCTTGAAGGAAAAGCTCGATCAGGCCAAGGACGATTACTGGGCCAAGCAGGTCGAGGTGCAGCGGCTAGGCGCCGCCGGGATTCTCGCGCACGCCCAAGGCGACGACAAGCAGGCCGTCGAACTGGTGCGTGCCGCCGCCGATCTCGACGCCACGATGGATAAGCACCCGGCGACCCCGGCCGAGGTTCTGCCGGCCCGCGAGCTGCTCGCCGACCTCTTGCTCGAACTGAACGACCCGGCGGCGGCCTTGAAGGAATACGAGCAATCCGTAGGCACCGAGCGGAACCGCTTCCGCAGCATCCTCGGGATCGCGCGCGCCGCCAAGCAGACCGGCGACACGGCACAGGCGCGGGAGGCCTACGGAAAGCTGGTCACCTTGGCGAGCACCGACACCGATCGTCCGGAGCTGGCCGAAGCCAGGGCCTTTTTGGCGAATTGAGCCGCCACGAGGAGCAGCGCTGGGGGCTCGCCCACCGGCGAGTCCCCACGCCGCAAAGCTCAGGGGCTCGACGTAGCGTGCGAGTGTGTCAGCGTTGCGGAGCGCCGGTGCTATAGGGCGTCAGGCCGGGTCCGCCTGAGTTCGGGCCAGGCAATCCCAAGCTGTTCCCCCCTTGCGTCGGCGGGGGGGCTGGGCCGGACGCTGGGGCCGATCGGGGGACCACCCTGCTGCAGGCGGGTCAGCTCTGCTTGGTTCAGCTGTGAGGTGGTATCCGTGGGCGACCTCGGGCCATGGGCATGGAGAAGCTGGTGAGTGCTTACCACATGGTGCGTGTGCGCATGATGGTGCTTTGGCGGCGTTGCTGAGGTCGACGACTGTTCAGTTGCCGCAGCGGCCGTCGCGGAAGGGACATGATTTCCGCCCGAGGCCTTTGGACCAAAACCCCGGCCGGTCGGTGTGCCCGTGCTATAGGGGGTCAGACCCGGCCCACCGGGGTTGGGACCCGGCGTACCCACCGAGTTTCCGCCCGATGGACTGGCTGGCTGCGCCCAGACTGGCGGGGACAGCGCAAGCACGGCAACCACTGCCACTCCGTTCAAGAGAAGCTTCGTTTTCATCTGCAGCCTCCGGTGATGACCATCTTGTCAGGCCCGTCGCAGGGCCGTCCACCGATTGTAGGGCCTGAGCTAAGATGCAGTCTAATCAATCTCGCAAACAGGTCTGTTCGACAGCCTCGGCGTTGGCGGGTCTTCCCCTCGCCCAGCGTTAGCGGGGAGCGGGTCGGGGTGAGGGGCCCTTAATTGGCGAGGTGGAAGAACTCTACGGCGTTGCCGGCCCAGATCTTGCGCTTGTCGGGTTCCGGGACGTCGGCGTAGATCTTGTCGATGATTGGGCGCGAATTGGGCCATTCGTTCTCGATGTGCGGGAAGTCGGTCGCGAACATGATGCGGTCGACGCCGACATGCTGGCGTTCCTCGATCGCGACGCGCTCGTACTGCACGCTGAAATAGACGTGCTTGCGCACGTAGTGGCTCGGCAATTCCTTCAACGGCTGGAAGCCGAGGTATTCTTGCGCCCAGCCGAGATGGCGCTGGTACCACAGATCCATATGTTCGAGCCAGAACGGGACCCACCCGAGCCGGGTCTCGGCAAAAAAGATCTTCAACTTCGGATGTCGCTCGAACACGCCGGCCAAGACCATCTGCGCGATGCTGACCGACGGCGCCAGTCCGAAATTGCACAGCCATTCGAGAAATGGCCGCCGCAGCCTTTGCATGACCACGGGGTCTTCCTTCGGATACTTGAAAGTCGGCTGCGTAGCGCGCGCTCCCGTGCGGTAGAACTGGACGTGCACAGTGACCGGCATCTGCATGTCGACCGCGGCGGCCCAGAACTTGTCGTCCTCCGGCGTCGGGTAACCCTTTGCATTGGGCAATGCGCCCAACAGCACGCCTTTGAGGCCGAGCTTCTTGCAATGCTTCATCTCGGCGATCGCGTCGTCGACATTGGTGATCGGAATGACCCCCATGCCAATGAGGCGGTCGGGCGCCACGGCGCAATATTCTTCGGCGAGCCAGTCATTGTACCCGCGGATCACCGCCTTGTAGACCTCGTCATGCGCGATATTGCGCCAGAAGACGGGGCCGGCGACCATCGCCGCAAACAATACCTCGGCGTCCATGCCGTCCTGGTCCTGCTCCTTGACGCGCTGCTCGGGCGAGCCGGTGCCCGCCGCGTCGGCGACCTTCAAGCCAAAGGGCTGCCAGGTACCCTCCGCGCGGCCGGCGCGCAGATCCAAAAAATTCGCTTCCAACAGCGGCTGCCCTTCGATCATCAGCGCGTCGCCGCCATCCGGCAGATGGACGGTGTGCGGCGTGCGGTCGCGGTATTTTTCCGGCACCCGATGCACCCACCGTTCCGGCGGGACTTCGAGATGCCCGTCGGCCGACATCAGTCTGTATTCGCGCGCCATCACCTTCTCCCTCTGTTCCGCCGCAATGATCCTGTCATTGCGAGCGCAGCGAAGCAATCTCGTCGGGATTGCCGCGTCGCTGCGCTCCTCGCAATGACAACCTTCTCACACCGCGTATTGCACCAGAGCGCCCGGTGCGGGGCAGTATTCGAGACAGTCGCCGCAGCCGGTACACTTGACCTCCTGCACCTCGTAGAGGTGCCGCGGCTCTAGGAGCATTGGCCGGACCGCTGATTCCGGGCAGACCTCTCGGCAGAGGCCGCAGGAATTGCAGATAGCGTAGTCGATCCGCACCTTCATCTGATGCCGCCGACCTGGTGCAGCAGATAGTCCAGCGCGTCCTCGACCGGCTTTTGCGCCTCCGGCGTCGCGCAGAGGAAATCGATCTGGAACTTGCCTTCCATGAAATGCATCAACTCTTCGTCGCGCTGGCTCAGATGCTCGTGGCGAACCAGCGGATCGTCGACCCGGTCGAGATAGGCCATGATGCCGATGCAGGCATTGGCCTCCTGGTAATAATTCTGCGCGGCGCGGGCCAAAGGATGGATGTGCGGGAACATCATCGACAGGCCAAAATAGGCGGGCAACGGCTGGGTATTGGCCTGCGCGATGTCCATCAATTCGCGCTCGTCCTTGATCCAGCCCTTCCCGAGCAGGACGTCGGCGTGCAGCTTACTGTGCTTGCATTCGTCCCAGATCTGGCGCGCGCGCATGCGCTGCAGATCGATGTAGCGCTCCTGGTCCGCGATGTCGACCGACAGCAGTTGCCCCGACATCTGCTTGATCGACATGTGCACGCCCTCGGCCGCATAGCCGCGCAGTGCGCGCTCCCTCTTCCAAGCCTCGTCGTTGCGGCCCAGCTCCTCCTCGATTTCGCCGAGCGTACGCTCCAGTGAAATCTCCCAGCCCTTGAGGCATTTCTCCCGGGTCAGCCGCAATCGGAACTCGGCCCCGGGTGCGCCGGGCATCGTCGGCCACACCCATCTGTCTAAAAACCGATCGAGGATCGGATGCATCGGTCAGGCCTCCTGCCAGGCTTCGGGCGGCGGCGGCACCATCGAGCGGCCGCTCTCGACCTCGACGATCGAGCCTTCCGCCGGGCAATACATCAGGCACGCCGTGCAGCCCGGATAAGTGCATTTCTGCAGGTCGATCTCGATGCGGTGCAGCGGCTCCAATGCGACATAGACCGCGTTGATGTCGATCTCGCGGCAGACAATGTAGCACATGCGGCACTCGGTGCAGCGCTGGTGATCGATTTTGAGAGAGGGCATGCGCGCCTCCGTCAATCGGTCACTTGCCGGCGCGGCGCAGGTGGCGCTGGCGCCTCGTGCCCCAGCACAAACGCGCTGAGCTCGCCTAAGAACCGGCCATAGTCGCGGTTGGCGACGGCGCAAGCCCACCGGCACAGCTCGGCCTCGACCGGCTTCGTCACAAACTCTTCGACGATGCGCCGGCCCATATTGATGTGACTGCGGTTCTCGACGAATTGGCTGTCGAAGACGCCTTTGAGGTCGGGGTCGGCGATCGCTTCCGTCAGTCCCTCCATCCAGGCGAGCTCGAGGACCTTCGGATCCCAAATTCAACGCCGCGATCCGGATCGGATGCGGGTAGGTGGCCAGATTACGCAACGAGAAGACGTAATAGGCCAGCGCTGAATCCATCACGAAACAGCCGGAGGGATGCCGAAAGGCGTCTTTCTGAGTAGCGACGAACCCCTTGCGCAGCAAAGCGTCGAGATAGAGCATCTCATGCGTCGAACTCGTCGACGATCTGCTTCGAGAACAAGTATTTGATCGACGGCGGGAAGTCGTTGATTTCAAGGCCCTGACCCCACCCGCCATAGATGTAATAAAACATCCGTTCGAGCGTCCACAACCGGCCGATAAGGCGGTGGGCCGCCTCGTCATCCAGTCCATCGCGGCGGATGGCCTGGATGATGTCCTCTACGGGTGTAGCGCGGCTCTTGTCCTGGCTCCTGTCGATCAGCTCTCGTGCCAAGTCCTTTCCCGGCAGCTCGGGCATGGCCTCACGGCTCGAATACGGCGAAGCATTTGTTCGAGTTGAAGATGTAGCTCTGGACGTAGGAGGTTTCGGTCGGCCGCCGCCCGAGCTCGTTCATCGCGCCAACGAGGCACATCCAATTCAAGACCTCCTGCTGCCCGCTGTCCTCGATCGCACTCAACGGCCGCTGCCGCCAGGTGGCGTAATCGGCGGCCTGCAATGCGTCGTAGAGAGCGCGGTCGGCTTCAACGTCGGGATAGAGCAGGTAGTGCTTGGGCGTCAGGAAGGCGTGCGACCAGCTCGAGGAGGCGATCAGCGCGACCCGCCACGGGCTCTTCTCGACGACCCGGGCGCAAGCCGCGCCGAGATCGAAGCAGCGCCACGGGGCAGGGGAGGGGGGGTCGAGCTCGTCGTCCGACGGGAATTGGCTCAACCCGCGCGCCCCGGCCTGCTGGGCAACGACGCGGCGGCCGTAGCAATTCACCTGGAACGGCACAACCGGGTAGGGGAAACCCTTACGGTCGTAATCGAGGAACAGCAGCGTATTCAGAAAGGCGTGGCCGAGCTGGTGGTGTAGCGGCTTATAGGCGTAGGAGACGTCGAACCCGCTCTCGATCATGCCGCTGGCGATAAATTTTCCGGCATCGCGATGGCCTGCCGTAATTGAAGGTCTTGTCGGCCGGCTCGTTCCAGACATTCGGGCCGCGATAGTATTGCCACGGTTTTGTCGTCAGCGATTCATAGGCCAGCACACAGAACGGCGGGATGATGTCTTCCTTGAAGTTCTCGTATTGGTCGTCGCCCCAGATCACGACAAGATCGGGGGCGAACTCGTCCAACACCCGCCGCGCGTTGCGAAAACCGGTGAGGAGCGCCTCGCGGTGATGCCTGGCGGCGGTCAGTCCGGCGTCGGCGCCGTACTCCTCGCGCATTGCCGCGGGCCAACCTGACGGGTCCCGCATCCGCTCCGGGACCGCCGGGTCGTCGAGCGCACGCTTCAGAATGCGGCCCAGATTTTCGTCGGTTCCCGAGAGCGGCGGAAAGTGAGTGACGCCGAGCCCCAGAATCTGTCCCATGCCATCCTCCCTTAAGTGCGTAGAGCCAGGATAGGCTGTGACCGCGCTGGGAACAAGCATCGAAGACTACCGCAGGAATGGCGATTTGGGGCGGATCGCGGCGGAAGGCGCCACGAAGAGGGGCGGGGAGGGCGGAATCTGCGGTCAGATTCCGCGATCGTTGCGGGGTTCGGCTTGCTTGTGGCAAGAAACGAGAGAAGGACTGCAAGCAGCGGTGAGTTCTCTGGATGACGTCTCCACGAATGAGCCGTCGGCTGATGTTTGGGGTTCCGTTTATTGCTGCGTCGGGCTTTACGCAGCGGGCGGGAGCGGCCGACGGGGACTTCTATGCATTTCTGTTCGGGGTGCGCCGTGACGCGGCGGCACAAGGCGTTCGCGCGTCGACGATCGAGGTCGCGTTGCGCAACACGCAATACTTGCCGCACGTCATAGAGCTCGACCGCAAGCAGCCGGAACGCACGATGACGTTCGGCGAGTATCTCGAAAAGGTCGTCACGTCCCAGCGCATGGACGGCGCACGCTCCCAGCTGGCCGAGAATCGGATGCTGCTCGACGGGATCTGGCGGCGGTTCAATGTCGAGCCGCGGTTTGTCGTGGCCCTCTGGGGAATCGAGAGCGATTTCGGCAGGGTAATGGGCAATTACGCGGTGGTCTCGTCGCTCGCCACGCTCGCCTATGACGGACGCCGCAGCTCCTATTTCCGCGGCGAGCTGATCTCGGCATTGCGGATTCTCGATCAGGGACACGTCAGGGCCGACAACATGATGGGCTCCTGGGCGGGGGCGATGGGGCAGTGCCAATTCATGCCCTCGACCTTTCTCGGATATGCGGTCGATTACGATGGAGACGGCCGCAAGGATATCTGGAACGACCGGGCCGACGCGCTGGCCTCGATCGCCAATTTCATCTCGCGCCTGGGTTGGCGCGGCGGCGAGAGCTGGGGGCGGGAGGTCATGCTGCCCGCCGGGTTCGACGCCAGCTATACCGGGCTCGAGGTCAAGCGGCCGACCGGCGAGTGGAGCCGGCTCGGCGTGCGCAGCATTGATGCCGGCCCACTCGCAGGGCGCGAGGGCGAGGCCTCGCTGGTCATGCCGGATGGCGCCGGTGGGCCGGCCTTCCTCGTCTATAGCAATTTCCGCACGATCATGAAGTGGAACAAATCCACCTATTTCGCGACCGCGGTCGGGTATCTGGCCGACAGCATGGCGCGAGGCTGATTGAATAATCGTCAGGACGGATCTTCGTCCGGGCGGAGGGCGCTTTCCACCCGGAAAAGAGAGTGAGCGAAAATGGCGGATCGGAAAATCGGAAGAGTTTTTATGGCGCGCTCGATCGCGGCCGTGATTGCCGCGGTCCTGCTCGCAGCCGGGCTAAACGGCCACCCGGCGGCAGGCGCACGAGGCCATGCCAAACCCAAGGCCACCGCCGCCGCCCAGGTCCCGGCGACCCCGACCGCGGGCATGGAAACACAGGCGACGCATGCCTTTATCATCGAGGCCGATACCGGGACGGTGCTGCTCGACAAGGCCGCCGACGAGCGCATGCCGCCGGCCTCGATGAGCAAGATCATGACCGCCTATGTCGTTTTCGACATGCTGAAGCAGGGACACGCCAAGCTCGATGACGAATTGCCGGTCAGCGAGCGCGCTTGGCGGCTGCAAGGCTCCAAGATGTTTGTGCCGATCGGCGGGCGCATCAAAATCGACGACCTGCTGAAAGGCGTGATCATTCAGTCCGGCAACGATGCTTGCCTCGTCCTCGCCGAAGGCCTGGCCGGGAGCGAGGAAGCGTTTGTCGATCTGATGAATCAGAAGGCCAAGGAGATTGGGCTCAAAGACAGCCATTTTGCCAATGTCGACGGTCTGCCCAGTCCCGACCATTGGATGACCGCGCGAGATTTGGCGACTTTGTCGATGCGGACCATCAAAGACTTTCCTGAATACTATCATTACTACAGTGAAATGGGGTACGAATACAACAACATCAAACAAGGAAATCGCAACCCGCTGCTCTATAAAGGAGTCGGCGCCGACGGGTTGAAGACTGGCCATACCGAGGAAGCGGGCTACAGCCTGACCGCTTCGGTCAAGCGCGACGACCGCCGCATCATCCTCGTGCTCGGCGGCCTGCCGACGATGAAAGCCCGCGCCCAGGAAAGCGAGAGGCTGATCGAATGGGCGTTTCGGGAGTTCAACGACTACAAGCTGTTCGCGGCCGGAGACAAGGTCGATGATGCCGACGTATGGCTCGGTTCCGAGCCGAAGGTGCCGCTTACCGTCGCCAAGGATCTGGTCGTGACGCTGGCGCGCAAGTCGCGCAAGGACATGAAGGTCACGGTCGACTACGACCGCCCCATTCCGGCGCCCGTCGAGAAGGGCCGGACGGTCGGGAAGCTGGTGGTGACCGCTCCCGATGTTCCGCCGACCGAGGTGCCGCTCGTCGCCGGTGCGGATGTCGACCGCATGGACCCCTTCGGCCGCGTCGCGACCCTCGCCGGCTATCTGGTGTGGGGCGGCCGCCATTGACGTGACGGCGACTTGCGGCCGGTTCATCTCGATCGAAGGCGGCGAAGGCGCCGGAAAGTCGACGCAGGTCGGATTGCTGGTGGCGGCGCTGGGTCGGGCGGGGGTTCCGGTACGGGCAACACGCGAGCCCGGCGGCTCGCCCGGCGCCGAGGCGATCCGTCGGCTGTTGCTCGAAGGCGAGGGCGAGCGCTGGGATGCGATCGGCGAAGCCCTCTTGCTCGTTGCGGCACGGCGTGATCACGTCACCCGCGTCATAGCTTCCGCTCTTGTGCAAGGCGTATGGGTGGTGTCGGACCGGTTCGCCGATTCGACGATCGCCTATCAGGGTTATGGCAGAGGAGTGGCGCTCGCGGACCTCGCCGCACTGCACTCCTTTGCCCTCGGGGATTTCGCACCGGACCTGACCGTGATCCTCGATCTGCCGGTCGAAGTCGGGCTCGCCCGCGCTGCCGCACGCTCGCCTGCCGACCGGTTCGAACGCCTCGACCGCGGCTTCCACGAAAAACTGCGCCAAGGGTTCCGGCAGATCGCCGCCGACAACCCGACCCGCTGCATTTTGATCGACGCCTCCGGCGACCCGAAGACGGTGCACCAAGCCGTAGTCGCTGCGATCGAGGAGTGCTTGGGTGTGGCGATTGCCCCTCACCCCAGCCCTCTCCCCGCAAGCGGGGAGAGGGAGGGCCCCGCGTCAGCGGGAGGGTGAGGGGCGGCGAGCGACGGAACGCGAGGCGTGCTCGCACCGCGGCAGAACCCGGCTCTCGTCGGTCACGAGAATGCCGAGCGGGAGTTGCGCCGGCTTGTCGAGGCGGAACGGCTGCCGCATGCGGTCCTGCTGAGCGGGCCGCGCGGCATCGGCAAGGCGACGCTCGCCTTTCGGCTTGCCCGCTACCTGCTCGCTGCGCCAAGTGGGGAAGAGGGGCTGGCGATCGATCCCGAGAGCGGCGTGTTCCGCCGGGTCGCATCGGGCGGCCATGCCGATCTGCTCTCTGTCGAGCGCGCCTATGATCCGCGGCGCCGCCGGCTGCGCAGCGAGATCATCGTCGAGGATACGCGCGCGATCGCCGGTTTTTTCCGGCTGACCGCGGCCGAGGAAGGATGGCGCATCGTCATCGTCGACGGCGCCGATGAGATGAACCGCAACGCCGCCAATGCGCTCTTAAAGATTCTCGAAGAACCGCCGCGGCGGGGGCTGCTGCTGCTGGTCAGCCACAGCCCTGGCCGGCTATTGCCGACCGTCCGCTCGCGCTGCCGGCACTTGCCGCTGACACCACTCGCGCGTCCCCTGGTCTTACAGCTCCTCGCGCAATACCGCCCTGAGCTCGGCCGACCAGAGACCGAGGCGCTGGCGGGACTGGCCGAAGGCAGCATCGGCCGGGCGATCGAGCTCGCCGACGCCGGCGGGCTGGCACTCTACCGCTCGATCCTCGGCATCCTGGCGCAGGTTCCGCGCGTCCAGATCGCCGAGCTCTACGCCTTCGCCGACAAGCTCGCCCGCCCCGACGCCGAAGAGGCCTACCGAGCCAGCGAGGAGCTGCTGTCGCAGTTTCTTGCCAGGATGGTCGTTCGTGCAGCCGGTCGGCCGTTCGGGGCGGATGAGGTGATCGCCGGCGAAGGGGAGGTGATGCAGCATCTCGCCGCTTGCGCCGATCCGGCGCGCTGGGCGGATCTGCGCGACCGGATCGGCCGCGATTTCGACAACACCGACCAGCTCAATCTCGATCGCAGGCAGGCCATCCTCGGCGCGTTTTTTGCCGTCGAGGAATTGGCGCAATAGATCGGCGACGCCGGTCGCCGGCTGGATTGCGATCGGTCCCGGCCCATATCTGGGGTTTGGAGACTGCCATGACCGCCGACCGGCCATTTTTCGTCACGACCCCGATTTATTACGTCAACGACACGCCGCATTTGGGGCACGCCTATACGACGGTGGCGTGCGATGCGCTGGCGCGGTTCATGCGGCTCGATGGGCGTCGGGTGAAGTTTCTGACAGGCACCGACGAGCATGGCCAAAAGGTCGAGCAATCGGCGCGGCTTGCCGGAATCTCGCCGCAGCAGTTTGTCGATCGTATTTCCGGGGCGTTTCGCGACATGACGCGGCTCCTCGACATCAGCAATGACGATTTCATCCGCACCACCGAGCCGCGCCACGTCCGCGGCGTCCAGGCGCTCTGGGGTGAGCTGGAGCGGCGCGGCGAGATTTATCTCGGACGCTTCGCCGGGTGGTATTCGGTGCGCGATGAAGCCTTTTACGACGAGGGGGAACTGGTCGCCAGCCCAACTGGTCCCAAGGCGCCGAGCGGCGCCGAGGTCGAATGGCTGGAGGAGGAAAACTATTTCTTCCGGCTTTCCGCGTGGCAGGACCGGCTATTGGCTTATTATGATGCAAATCCGGATGCGGTCGCGCCGCGCAGCCGGCGCAACGAGGTCGTCAGCTTTGTAAAATCGGGTCTGCGCGACCTATCGATCTCGCGAACCAGCTTCAGCTGGGGAATTCCAGTCCCGGGTAACCCCGATCACGTTATTTATGTGTGGCTCGACGCGCTGACCAACTACATCACCGCGCTCGGCTATCCCGATACCGAAAATCCGGAGTTTTCGACCTTCTGGCCTGCCGATATTCACGTCGTCGGCAAGGACATCGTGCGGTTCCATGCGGTCTATTGGCCGGCGTTTCTGATGGCTGCCGGGCTGGAACCGCCGCGCCGCGTCTTCGCCCATGGCTGGTGGACCGTCGAGGGGCAGAAGATGTCGAAATCGCTGAATAACTTTATTCCGCCGAAGCAGCTCGTCGATACTTACGGGATTGATGCGGTGCGCTATTTTGTGTTGCGCGAATTGCCGTTCGGCAGCGACGGCGACTTCTCGCACCGCGCCGTGGTGGGCCGGCTCAACGGTGATCTCGCCAATGATTTCGGCAATCTGGCGCAGCGCGTGCTCGTAATGATCAACCGCAATTGCGATGGCTGCGTGCCCGATTACGGGCGGTTGGGCGCTGGCGACACGGCATTGCTGAACGCTGCGCAAAACCTCCTCGGGACAGTGCGCGGGCATATCGCGGAGCAGGCTTTTCATTTGGCGCTCGAGGCGATCTGGCGGGTTGTCGGCGAGGCCAACCGCTATGTCGACGAGCAGGCGCCGTGGGCGCTCAGCCGCAGCGACCCGGCGAGGATGGGCACTGTGCTTTACACCCTGGCCGAGACGCTGCGCCATCTGGCTATCTTGGTGCAGCCTTTCGTGCCCGGCGCGGCGCAAAAGCTTCTCGACCAGCTGGCGGTGCCAGTTGGGGCGCGCGATTTCGCCGCCTTGGCCAAGGCGGCGCTCGCCCCGGGAACGCGATTGCCGAAACCGGAAGCCATCTTCCCGCGCTTTGTCGATTCAGGGGCAGGCAATGCGTGACCGCACCGGCGCGTCCCGTCTCACCCTACCCATTGCGATCGCAATGGGTCGCCTCCCTCTTCGTTCTCCAAGCAGGGCTGTCCGGGGAATCGAACTCGGTTGTTAAACGTCTATGTCGCTCACTTGCAACTGGTCACAAAGAGCCCCTCTCCGCCCTTCAGGGGGGAGAGGGAGGGGCCCGCGCAGCAGGAGGGTGAGGTGGGCGGCGCCACAAAGTGTGTCATCGGCCCCCCTCACCCTTCCCTCTCCCCCCGGCCAGCGGGGGGAGAGGGTATTACAGCGGGTACTCAGGGAGGAATTTGACGGCAAAGTTGATCCTCGAATTTCCCCGGACAGCCCTGCCCATGGCGGAGAGGGACTGAACGGGCCCTCTGATTATTCCTCTCCGCCCTCGGGGGCGGAGAGGGCAGGGTGAGGTTAAGGTAATCCATGCTGGTCGACAGCCATTGCCATCTCGATTTTCCCGATTTTGCGGCCGAGCGGGATGCCGTAATCGGCCGCGCGCGGGAGGCCGGGATCGCAACGATGCTGACGATCTCGACGCGGCTCGACCAATTCGACGGAGTGCGCGCAATCGCCGAGGCCTATGACGGAATCTGGTGCTCGGTCGGGGCGCACCCGCACGAGGCTGCCGATCACGCCCCGCTGCTCGCCGACCAGCTTCTGGCGCTGACCGACCATCCGAAGGTCGTCGGCATCGGCGAGACCGGCCTCGACTTCCATTACGATCTGAGCCCCCGCGACGTTCAGGAGCGTGTCTTCCGCGTCCACATCGCGGCGTCGCGCGCCAGCGGGCTGCCACTGATCATCCACGCCCGTGAGGCAGATCGCGAGATCGCGCGGATCCTCGAAGAAGAGCGACCGCCGCCTGGGGTTTTGCATTGCTTCAGCAGCGGCCGGGCGCTGGCCGAGAGTGCGATCGCGCTCGGGTTTTACATTTCGATCTCCGGGATCGTGACATTCCGCAATGCCGAAGAGCTACGCGGGATTGTCCGTGACTTGCCGCTCGACCGGCTGCTCGTCGAGACCGACGCACCCTACCTCGCACCGGTACCCTATCGCGGCAAGCGCAACGAGCCGGCCTTCGTGGCCGCGACCGCTGCGGCTGTGGCGGCACTCAAGGGGCTCGATCTGCAGCATCTCGCGGCGGTAACGCACGACAATTTCTTCCGCCTCTTCAGCAAGGCAACCCCGTACCAGGCATGAGGGTCACGATCCTTGGCTGTGGCGCCTCGACTGGCGTACCGGCGATCGGCCCGGATTGGGGGCGCTGCGATCCCGCCGATCCGCGCAACCGCCGCCGGCGCGTTTCGGCGCTGATCGAGATCGGCGACATCGTCATCCTGATCGATACTTCGCCCGATCTGCGCGAGCAATTGATCGACGCCCGAGTGTCGCGGTTGGATGCTGTGATAGTGACCCATGCGCACGCCGACCACCTCCACGGGATCGACGATTTGCGGTCGGTGAACCGGCTGATGGGGCGGGCGATCCCGCTCTTTGCCGACGCAAAGACCTTGACCGAGATCGGCCGCCGCTTCGGCTATGTTCTGGAGCCGCCGTCGGAGCCGGGCCGGTTCCACAAGCCAACCCTGCAGCCCCACGAGATCCGCGGCCCGTTCGAGATCGCCGGGGTCCCGGTCGTTCCGTTCGCGCAGGACCATGGTTTTAGCACGACCCTCGGTCTGCGGATTGGCGGCTTCGCCTACTCGACGGATGTCACCGAGCTCGACGACGCCGCTTTCGCCGCGGTTGACGGCGTCGAGTTGTGGATCGTCGACTGCCTCAGGCGCGAGCCGCATCCGACGCACTCTCATCTCGCGAAGACCTTGTCGTGGGTCGCGCGGGTGCGTCCGCGGCGCGCCGTGCTGACCCACATGGACCAGAGCCTCGACTACCGCGAGCTCAGCGCCGAATTGCCGAGCGGCGTCGAGCCGGGGCGGGACGGGCTCGCGGTCGACCTGCCCGAGCTATAATCGGAAAAATTTAAACTCGAGGCTTTGGCCGCGGGTTTCAGCTGGCCGAGCGGCCTGAAGGGAGCGGTGCCCGAAGGCGTCGCTCTAACAGCGTTATCGAACTCGCCAGCGCTGGCGTCCTCATCTGGCGCCTGTCGCACGAGCTGAGGTTTGGCCGCGAGGTCTCCAAGGCAGTCAGGCTTGCCTATTGACAGAATACATAATTGTTAGGCCGGCACAGAAGCGGCTTGCGCGAATGCCGGAATTTGCACCTCGCGCAGGTGGCAGGCGACGTGGTGGCCGGGGAGGATTTCACGCATTTCGGGTTCCTCTTTCGAGCAGCGGTCGAAGGCGTAGGGGCAGCGGGTGTGGAAGCGGCACCCGGTGGGCGGATCGATCGGGCTCGGCACGTCGCCTTTGAGGATGATGCGCTTCTTCGCGGCCTCGGGGTCGGGGACCGGCACCGCCGACAGCAGCGCCTCGGTGTAGGGGTGTTGCGGGCGGGTGAAGAGGGCGCGCGTGTCGGCGATCTCGACGATCTTGCCGAGATACATGACCGCGATGCGGTGGCTGATGTGCTCGACGACCGCGAGGTCGTGGGCGACGAAGAGATAAGAGAGGCCGAATTCGCTCTGCAGGTCGCCCAACAGGTTGATCACCTGCGCCTGCACCGAGACGTCGAGCGCCGAGACCGGCTCGTCGCAGACGATCAGGCTCGGGTGCAAGCGCCAAGGCGCGGGCGATGCCGATACGCTGGCGCTGGCCGCCGGAGAATTCGTGCGGGTAGCGGTCGAGCGCCTCGGCGCGCAGCCCGACCTTGAGGGCCAGCTCCGCGACCCGTTCCGCCAATTCGCGGCCGCCGGAGACGCCGTAATTGATCAGCGGCTCGCCGATGATGTCGCGGATCTTGAGGCGCGGGTTGAGCGAGGAGTAGGGGTCCTGGAAGACGACCTGCAGTTGGCGCCGCCAGGGCCGCATCTGCTGGCGCGTCAGGTGGTCGATGCGCTCGCCGTTGATGCGGACCTCGCCCGCGGTCGGGTCGATCAGCTTCAGGATGGCCTTCCCCGCGGTCGACTTGCCGCAGCCGCTCTCGCCGACGAGCCCCAAGCGTCTCGCCCGCGGCGATGTCGAAGGAGATGCCGTCGACCGCATGGACCTGGCCGACGGTGCGCTGCAGCAGGCCTTTCTTGACCGGGAAATGCTTGACCAGTCCTCTGACGGAAAGGAGCGGGGAGCTGCCCCCACCCATTCCCTCCCCCGCATGCGGGGGAGGGTTAGGGTGGGGGCGGCGCAACGGCTCGACCGCGGTCATGCCGCCGCGACCCGGTCGGAGTGGAAGCAGGCCGCGAAATGGCCGGGCTCCTTCTCATCGAAGGCCGGCATTTCACGGCGGCAGATGTCGGTCGCAAAGGCGCAGCGCGTCTCGAACGGGCAGCCTGGGATCGGCTCCCTAAGGGACGGCACGGTCCCGGCGATCTCGGCAAGCCGCGGCACACGCTCATGATCGAGCGAGGCGCCGAGCCGCGGCACCGAGGCGAGCAGTCCTTTGGTGTACGGGTGCAGCGGGCGGCGAAACACTCGCGACACCGGCGCCTCTTCGGCCTTGTGTCCGGCATACATGACGACGACTCGCTGCGCCATCTCGGCGACAACGCCGAGGTCGTGGGTGATCAGCACGATTGCGGCATCGATCTTCTGTTTCAGCTCGCGCATCAGATCGAGGATCTGCGCCTGGATCGTCACATCGAGCGCGGTCGTCGGCTCGTCGGCGATCAGGAGCTTCGGATTGCAGGCGAGCGCCATCGCGATCATGACCCGCTGCCGCATGCCGCCCGACAGCTGATGCGGGTATTCGGTGATTCGGCGCCGCGCTTCGGGGATATGCACGAGGCGCAGCATGTCGACCGCCTTGTCGAGCGCCGCCTTGTGGCCAAGCCCCTGGTGCAGGGTGAGGGTCTCGGCGATCTGCCGGCCGATCGTCAATACCGGGTTCAGCGAGGTCATCGGCTCCTGAAAGATCATCGAGATCTCGTTGCCGCGGACCTGGCGCATCTCGGCTTCGCTGAGGCCGAGCAGGTCGCGCCCGGCAAAGCGGATCTCCCCGGAAACGATGCGGCCGGGCGGCGACGGGATGAGGCGCAATATCGAAAGCGCCGTGACGCTTTTGCCGCAGCCGCTCTCGCCGACGATCGCTAGGGTCTCGCCGGGGATGACCTGGAACGAGACACCGTCGACGGCGCGCACCACCCCGTCGCGGGTGAAGAACCAGGTCCGCAGATCGGCGATGTCGAGGATCGGCTCGACGGTCGCGGCGGAAGCCTTCGGTGCTAGCGGGGTGTAGGCCGCGAGGGTCTCGGGCATGCGCTACATGCGCCGCGCCAGGCGCGGGTCGAGCGCATCGCGCAGCCCGTCGCCGAGCAAGTTGATGGCGAGCACGGTAACCGACAAAAACGCCCCGGGGATCAGGACGATGTAATAGGCGACCTGAAAAAGGCTGCGGCCCTCCGCCATGATGTTGCCCCAGCTCGGAATATTCGGGGGCGTGCCGGCGCCGAGAAAGACAGGATCGCCTCGACGATCATCGCCGAGGCGGCGACAAAGGTGCCCTGCACGAGGAGCGGCGGCAATGTGTTGGGCAGGATGTGCCGCCACAGGATGCGGCAGAATCCGGTGCCGCTGGCGTGGGCGGCCTCGACAAAGGGCAGCTCGCGCAAGGTCAACACCACGCCGCGAACGAGGCGCGTGACCCGCGGCACCTCGGCGACGGTGATGGCGAAGATGACGTTCTCCATGCTGGCGCGGGTCAGCGCCATCAGAGCAATCGCGATCAAGACCGCCGGGATCGACATCAGCCCGTCCATGATCCGCATCACGATCGCGTCGGCCCAGCGGCTGAAGCCGGTGACGAGGCCGATCAGCAGCCCGAGACTGATGCTCAGCAGCGCGACGCTGATCCCGACGGTCAGCGATATCCGCGCGCCGTAGATCGTGCGGCTGTAGATGTCGCGCCCGAGCATGTCGGTGCCGAACCAATATTGCGCCGACGGCCAGCGCAGCCGCCGGATCGGCGACAATGCCTGCGGGTCGACCGTGCCGAGATAAGGGGCAAAGATCGCCATCAATGCCATCAGACCGAGCAGCGTCTGCGCCGATGACGATTGTCGGGTGGCGGCGGATCGTGTCCAGAACGCCGCGTCTGCGCACGGAGGGAGCGGCGAGAACGGCGAGATCGGTTGGCGCGACCGTCATGTCGGAATAGGCCTCAGTAACGGATGCGCGGGTCGAGGAAGGTGTAGCTGAGGTCGACGAGCAGATTGACCAGCACGTAGGCGGCCGAAAAAACGAGGATGATCCCTTGGATTATCGGGTAATCGCGGCGCAGGATCGCGTCGACGGTCAGGCGGCCGAGACCGGGGATCGCGAACACCGTCTCGGTGACGACGACCCCGGAGATCAGCGAGGCGACGCCGATGCCGATGATCGTCGCGATCGGCACGGCCGCGTTCTTCAGCGCGTGGCCGATCAGCACCTTATCGTTGGCCAGGCCCTTGGCTTGAGCCGTGCGGATGTAGTCCTGCGCCAACACGTCGAGCATGCTGGCGCGCGTCATGCGGGCGATCAGCGCGGTAAAAACAGCGCCGAGGGCGAGGGTCGGCATCACGATGTGCGAGAAGAACGGCCCCAGGCCCCTGCCGATCGTGACAAAGCCCTGGACCGGCAAGAGATCGGTCGAGATCGCAAGGACATAGATCAATAGGTAAGCGAGCACGAAGACCGGCACGGAAAACCCCAACACCGCGAAGACCATAACCATACGGTCGATCCACGAGCCGGCCTTCCACGCCGCGAGCACACCCATCGGGATCGCCGCGAGGATCGAGAAAATGAGTGTGGAGATCGTCAGAGTGATGGTGGGCTCGATCCGTTGCACGATCAGCTTGGAGACCGGCAGGTTGGTGAAGATCGAGATCCCGAGATCACCGTGCAACAGGGCCCAGACCCAGGTTGCGAACTGGATGTAGAGGGGTAGGTCGAGCCCCAGCTTCTGGCGGATGCGCGCGATGTCGTCCGCCGTCGCCGTGTCGCCGGCTATGATGGCGGCGGGGTCACCGGGGCTCAGATGCAACAGCGCGAAGACGAACAGCGCGACGACGACCATTACTGGGATCGTCGCGAGGATCCGTCTTATGATGTAGGCGAACAAACCCTAGACCTTCATTTCTTCTCGACGTTCCACAGAAAGACGACCGGCGCGATGATGATGCCGTCGAGGTTTTTGCGGTAGGCGGTCGGCACGACGAACTGGCCCGTCGGCACGTAGGGAACATCGTTGGTGTAGGCCTCTACCTGGATATCTGCCGCAAGCTTCTTCTGCGCCGGGAGGTCCGGGGCCTTGAACCAGTCGTTGATCAGCGCTTCGATCTTTGGATCGCTTGGCCACCCAAACCACCCCTTCTCGCCGTTGCCGCGCAGCGCGATGTTGACCGCCGGCGAGAAAAAGTCTGGCGCGGAAGTCCAAGTGTGGAAAATGCTCCAACCGCTCTTTTCGACCGGCTCTTTCGATGCGCGGCGGGTGATCAGGGTGCCCCAGTCGCTGGCCTGCAATTCGACGTTGAGCCCAGCCTTGCGCAGCGCGTCCAATGTCACCAAAGCCTGGCCCTGCACGATCGGCTGGTCGGTGGCTGACAGCAGCACGATCTTCTCGCCCTTGTAACCGGACTCCTGGATCAGCTGTTTCGCCTTAGCCAGGTTCGGCCCCTTCAACAGAGCGTCGGCGCCGGCATTGGTCTCGAAGGGCGTGCCGCAGCCGAATAGGGCGGCGCAGGTCTTCCAGTATTTCGGGTCGCCCGCTGCCGCGCCCATGTAGTCTTTCTGGTCGACGAGGTTCAGGACCGCCTCCCGCAGCTTCAGATTATTGAACGGCGGCTGAATGTGGTTGAAGCGCAGGATGCCGTGGTTGCCGAGCGGATCGACCGTCGTGACGGTGATGTCCTTGTTGGCGGCGAAGACCGGGACGAGGTCAGCAGGCGGCTGCTCGTACCAATCCACCTCGCCGGCATTGAGCGCCGCCGCGGCGGTCGAGGTGTCGGGAATGTAGAGCCACTCGACGCGGTCGACCTTTGCCACCTTACCGCCCGAGGCGAAGCTCGGCGCCTCCTCGCGCGGCACGTAGTCGGCGTTCTTCACAAAGACCGCCTTGTGGCCGGGTTCCCATTCTTCTTTGACGAATTTGAACGGACCGGAGCCGATCGCCTCGGGGATCTGCTGATAGGCGTCGGTCTTGGCTAGCCGTTCGGGCATCATGAACGGCACGTTGCTCGACAGCTTGCCGAGCGCGTCGAGGATCAGCGGGAACGGCGATTTCAGCTTTATCGTGAACGTCTTGTCGTCGACCGCTTGCATCTCGCCGACGGCTTCCATCAGCTTCTGGCCGAGCGTGTCGCGCTTGCCCCAGCGTTCGATGGAGGCGATGCAATCGGCGGCGCGCACCGGCTGGCCGTCATGCCACTTCAGACCCTCGCGCAGGACGAAGCTGTATGTCAGTTTATCGTCACTAGCGTGCCAGCGATCGACCATTTGCGGCTGCGGCTTGAAATCCTTGTCGAGCGCGAACAGCGTGTCGAAGACCAGATAACCAAAATTGCGCGTGACATAGGCTGTCGTCCAGATCGGATCGATGCTTCGCAAATCCGCCTGCGGGATAAACCGCAAGGTCTTTTGCGGAGCAGGCTGGGTCCACCCGATCGAAGGGACAAAGACGGCAAGGAAAGCTGCCGCAGCCGCCCACCGCAATGTTCGCATGAAAGAAATCATCCGTTCCCTGTTTGGCATGTTGTTCCCGCGAACTTACGCGATCCATGCCACGAACGACAAATGCAAAACCCAGGCCACCGAATTCCCTCCCCCGCCCGCGGGGGAGGGTTAGGGTGGGGGCTCGGCGGACTTGCCGCGATTTGCGCAGGTACGGCAGCCTTTTCGCGGCGGAGAGGGGGGATTTGAAGTCATGCGAGGCGGTACCGCGATGATCGGACGCGCTCGCCGTTTGCGGCGGAACACGACGGAAGCGGAGCGGCTGCTTTGGGATGCGCTCCGGAAAGAGCAACTCGGCTGGCGCTTCAGACGGCAGCATCCCATTCCGCCTTATGTAGTAGACTTTGCTTGTGTCGAAGCGCGCCTCGTCATCGAAGCCGACGGTGGACAGCATGGCTGCCCCGGTGATCATATTATTCGGGATAACGCGTTGCGCCGAGGCGGTTGGCGGGTTCTTCGCTTCTGGAACAACGATATTCTCGAGAACCGCGCTGGCGTCCTCCAGTCAATCGTCGCTACGCTCGGTCCTTACGTAGCGACGGAGCCCCCACCCTAACCCTCCCCCACAAGCGGGGGAGGGAATTGAGAGCTGGGACGATGAAGCGGAGCAGCAATGGCCGGCGATGATATCGCTTACTTGTCGGCGGTTTCACTTCTGGACCTCTACCGCAGGAAGGTGCTGTCGCCGGTCGAGGTGACCCGGTTGATCCTCGATCGGCTCGATGTACTGCAGCCCAGGATCAACGCGTTCTGCATTGTGGATCGGGATGGCGCCCTGGCGGCGGCGCGCGCATCCGAGGGGCGCTGGTTGCGCGGCGAAGCGCTCGGGCGGCTCGACGGCGTACCGGTGACGATCAAAGATTTGATCCTGATGCGCGGCTTCCCGACCCTGCGCGGCTCGCGCCTCGTCGAGCCGGATCAGGATTGGTCGGAGGATGCGCCGGCGACGGCCCGGCTGCGCGAGGCCGGCGCGGTAATACTCGGCAAGACGACAACGCCGGAATTCGGCTGGAAGGCGTTGGGCGACAGCCCGCTGACCGGGATCACCCGCAATCCCTGGGATCTCTCGCGCAGTCCCGGCGGGAGCAGCGCCGGAGCGGCAGCGGCCTGCGCGGCCGGGCTAGGGCCGTTGCATGTCGGTAGCGACGGCGCAGGCTCGATCCGTATCCCCAGCGCCTTTACCGGCGTCTTCGGATTGAAGCCGAGCTTTGGCCGGGTGCCCGCCCATCCTCCTTCCCCGATGGGCCTCTTGGCGCATATTGGGCCGGTGGCTCGAACCGCCGCGGATGCGGCGCTGATGCTGACCGTTCTGACCGGCGCCGACCACCGCGATCCCTATGCACTGCCTCCCGAGGACAAGGATTATGCAGCGGAGCTGGAAGAAGGCGTGCGCGGCTGGCGGATTGCCTACAGCCCGACCCTCGGCTACGCGAAGGTCGATGCGGAAATTGCCGCGGCAGCGGCGGAGGCAACGCGGCATTTCGAGGCGCTCGGCGCGAGCGTCGAACAGGTCGATGCGATGTTTGATTCGCCGCGCGATGCGCTCTTCAAATTGTGGGCAGCGGGCGCGGCAAAACTCCTCGCGGGGTTCCCCGCTGACCGGCGCGAGGCGATCGACCCCGGCCTGGTCTCGACGGCGGAGGAGGGTGCGCGGATCAGCGCCGTCGACTACCTTGGCGCCGACCTGGTCCGCACTGTCCTCGCCCGGCAGATGGCGGAGTTCCACCGGAACTACGATCTGCTACTGACGCCGATGATGCCGGTCCCGGCCTTGCCGGTTGGGCAGGATTTGAACGATCCTGCGGCTGAGCGGCACTGGATCGACTGGTCGCCGTTCAGCTATCCGTTCAATATGACCCGCCAGCCGGCGGCGAGCATCCCATGCGGCCTGACGAGCGCCGGGCTGCCGATCGGTCTACAGATCGTCGGCCCGCTCTATGCCGATCACCGCGTCTTGCGCGCCGCCCGCGCTTTCGAAATGACGCAGCCCGAACGGCGCGCGCCGCTTGAACCCTGAGAGGAAGCATGTCGGACACCGACGAGAAGACGATACTCCGAGAGACCCTCGCCGCGATCTCCGAGGTTCTCCGCCCGGAGCTCGATGACCTGACGGTTGAGCGCGCGGTCATCGGCCTGTTCTTCACCGGGGTGAAACTCGGAAACGGCATTGCCGGCGCCTGCGCGACACCAATCAAGACGATCCCCGAGGCGCTCTGCTGTCCGACATCGGCGATGGCGATGCCGTTTCCCGGCAAGCTGCGCGGCCGCCCGGCGCTCGATCTCGCAAAGGAAGCGCTCAGCGATCACGGCATTCGCCGTGCTGTGGGCATCGCGGCGATGAACGCCCTGGCGGATACCTGCTGGCGCCGTCGTCCGCATCCAGAGACCGAACTGCGCCTCGGCATCGATGCCTTCGATGCGACCGAGATACACCCCGGCGACAAGGTTGTCGTCGTCGGTGCTTTTGTGCCGTTTCTGCGCGAGCTCAAACGCCGCCGTCAGCCTTTCCTCGTGCTCGAGCAGGACCCGGCGACCCTCAAACCCGAGGAGCTTCCGTTCTTCCGGCCCGCCAATGAGGCGCCAACGGTTGTTCCAAACGCCGACGTGTTGCTGATCACCGGCACGACTTTGATCAACGACACACTCGAGGAGCTGTTGCGTTTGGCCAAGCCGTCGGCTCGGGTGACGATGGTCGGCCCGACGGTCAGTCTGTTGCCCGACGCGTTTCTGCGCCGCGGCGCGGATATTCTCGGCACCGTTCGCATCACGGCGCCGGACGAATTTCTGGAAACCCTGGCCGAGGGCGGCTCCGGCTACCACTTTCTCGGCCGCTCCGCGCAGAAGGTCGTGCTCGTCAGGCGCGCGGCCGCCGAAGTCGCGGCGTAGGTCGAGCTGCCGAAGGTGAAGAATACCTATGCCGGTTATTTGGGCCTGCGGCAGCTTCTCTCGGCGCAGAAGCTGCAGACCGGCTCGGACGACGAACTGCTGTTCATTGTCATTCATCAGCAGCATGAGCTCTGGTTCAAGCTTGCCATTCACGAGCTCGACTGCGCCATCGAATCTTTGATGAAGGAGGAAGCACAGGACGCCGATTGCATCATCGCCTTCAAGAGGCTGTCGCGGGTCAGCGCGATACAGCACATCCTGATCTCGTCGTGGGACGTCATGGCGACTTTGACACCCGACGAATTCTTCCTTTTCCGGGAGACGGTAGGCCGCGACGGCGCCTCGGGCTTCCAGTCGGTGCAGTACAGAATTTTGGAATACAAGCTCGGCCTCAAATACCGCTTCCTCGACTTCGAGCTGCCCGGCGGCCGTACGCAAACCATCGACGTGTTCGAGAACGCGCAGAGCGAAGAAGAAAAGGAGCGATTGCGCAGCGCCTTGGCGGCGCCGGCCATTTACGACGCGGCGATCTCGTACATGGCGAGAGCCCTACCGGCGTTCGGGATCGAGGATCCGCGTTCGGGGGACTACTCGCACCAGCACCGCAAAATTGCTGGGGTGTTCAGAGCGTGGAGCTACGTCTATCGAAACCGCGCCAGCGCGCCGGAGCTGTACCAGCTCGGCGAAAAACTGGTCGATCTGGAAGATGCGTTTCGAAAATGGCGTTTTGCACATCTGGCGACCGTGTCGCGGGTGATCGGCGCCAATACAGGAACGGGCGGGTCGGCCGGATTGCGGTATCTGCGCGCCGCCGCCAACCAGCTCTTCGAAGATCCGATGTACCCGGAGCTGTGGGACGTGCGCAGCGAAATGTTCAGCCGGCCGCAGGAATTCGACCTCGCCGCCGCCGGCTACGGCGCGAAGTAGGGCCCCTCACCCAGCCCTCTCTCCGCAAGTGGGGAGAGGGAGGGACCCGCGAAGCGGGAGGTGAGGAACCGAGCGGGACGAGGCAATTTGAACGTTGCGACGCATGGGTCAAACGCGTTACCCTACGTGCGATGAACAGGTTCGCACACTCATCGACTTGGCGGTGGCCCGTCTAAACAAGGCGGCCGCATTCTTATTTCTACTGAGGCCGCCCAGGGAGCACCGGGCGGCTTTCGCAATTCAGGGCTGAGCTACCCGGCCCCCCGGCGATCCCAACCAGAGGGATCCCCATGAAGCTCACGAGCTACATCACCAACGGTGGCATCCGCGTTACGCGAGAGATCCGCAACCGCGACTATCAGCCGGCCGATACCGCATTGGCTCAATCGCTCGACGAGCGGCGCGGGGTCTTATTTTCGTCGAGCTTCGAGTTTCCAGGCCGTTACACGCGGTGGGATATGGGGTTTGTCGACCCGCCACTGGTCTTTATCGCGCGCGGCCGGCGGTTCTCGATCGAAGCGCTGAACGAGCGGGGCCTCGTTCTATTGGAGCCGGTTGCCGAGCGCCTCGCCGATCTGGCCGCAATTCGCGTCGAGCGGGTCGGGCATGATCGGATGTCGGGTGAGATCGAGCAGACCGAAGAGCGCTTTCCGGAAGAGAGCCGCAGCCGGCAGCCCTCGATATTCTCGGTTCTGCGCGCCTTGGTCGATCTGTTCGGCAGTGCCGAGGACCAGCACCTCGGTCTTTACGGCGCCTTTGGCTACGATCTGGTGTTCCAGTTCGAGCCGATGCCGCTGCGCCTGCCGCGGCCCGATGACCAGCGCGATCTCGTCCTCTACCTGCCCGACGAGATCCTCGTAGTCGACCACATGCGGCAGATTTCGGAGACGCATCGGTACGAATTCGAGGTGGCGGGAGTGTCGACCAGCGGCTTGCCGCGCTCGACGGCGCCCGCCCTTATCGCCTCGACCACGCGCCGGCGACCCGCCCGATCGACAGCGACCATGGTCCTGGGCGAATATGCGGCCCTTGGTCGATCGCGCCAAGGCGGCTTTTGTTCGCGGCGATCTGTTCGAGGTGGTATGCGGGCAGCTCCTCGCGGACGCCTGCACCGATGCACCGAGCGTCGTCTTTCACCGGCTTGCGCCAGGCCAATCCGGCCCCCTACGGCGCACTGATCAATCTCGGCGAAGGTGAGTTTCTGGTCTCCGCTTCGCCCGAAATGTATGTCCGCGTCGACGGGCGACGGATCGAGACCTGCCCGATCAGCGGCACGATCGCGCGCGGCCGCGACCCGGTCGAAGACGCCGAGCGCATCCGGGAATTGCTCAATTCCGCGAAAGACGAGAGCGAGCTCACGATGTGCACCGACGTCGACCGGAACGACAAGTCGCGGGTCTGCGTGCCGGGCACCGTGCGGGTCATCGGGCGCCGCCAGATCGAGCTCTATTCGCGACTGATCCACACCGTCGATCACGTCGAGGGCGTGCTGCGCGAGGAATTCGACGCGCTGGACGGTTTCCTCAGCCACGCCTGGGCGGTGACGGTGACCGGCGCGCCCAAACGCTGGGCGATCCGCTTTATCGAAGAGGAGGAGCGTTCGTCGCGCCGCTGGTATGGCGGCGCCATCGGTCGAGTGACGTTTGACGGCAACATGAACACCGGCCTCACCCTGCGCACGATCCGCATGAAGGACGGCGTTGCCGAAGTCCGCGCCGGAGCGACGTTGCTTTACGACAGCGATCCGGAGGCGGAAGAAGCCGAGACCCGCCTGAAGGCGGCCGCGATGTTTACCGCGATCCGCGGGCCGAAGGCAGCGCCCGCCACCAGCGCGGCGACGGCAGCCGAAATCGGCAAGGGTCGCCGGGTGCTGTTGATCGATCACGAAGACTTTTTTGTTCACACCTTGGCCAATTACATCCGCACGACCGGCGCGGAGGTCGTGACGATGCGCCCCGATCTGGCCCGAGCCGAGCTGCGGGCATGCGGCAGTCTCGATCTCGTCGTGCTGTCGCCGGGACCGGGCCGGCCCTCCGACTTCGCGATGGCCGAGACCCTCGATCTCGCGGTCCAGCGCCATCTGCCCGTGTTTGGCGTCTGCCTCGGCCTGCAAGGGATCGTCGAGTATTTTGGTGGCTCGCTCGCGATGCTCGACCCGCCGATGCACGGCAAGCCATCACCGGTCCGCGTGCGCGGCGGCCGACTATTGCGCGGCCTGCCGGGCGAGTTCGTTGTCGGGCGGTACCATTCGCTCCATGCGGTGCGCAGCACCTTGCCGCCGGAGCTTTCGGTCACCGCCGAAACCGAGGACGGCGTCGTGATGGCAATCGAGCACCAACGGACTGCCGATCGCCGCCGTGCAGTTTCACCCGGAATCGGTGATGACATTGCGCGAGGAAATCGGCATGCCGATCATCGCCTCTGTCATGGCCGCTTTGCCCCCACCCTAACCCTCCCCCGCTTGCGGGCTTGCGGGGAGGGAAGGGGAGGGGGTCGCGGGCCGCCCGCTACCCGCCGACAGCGCCCTGCGTCTCGACATAGACCGAATAGACCGACTGGCTCGCCGCCATGAAGAGGCGGTTGCGTTTGACGGCCGCCGAAACACACATTGGCGCAGCGCTCGGGCAGCATGATGCGGCCGATCATTTTGCCGTCGGGCGCGAAGCACCGCGACGCCGTCTTCGGCCTCGCCGCCGGACCATCCGCACCACAGATTGCCGCTCGACATCGACCCGCATGCCGTCGGAGCCGCCCGGCTCGGCGCTGTTGAACTCGCGTCGATTGGCGGTCGCAGTGCCGTTGTCGACGACATCATAGACCTGGATCGTGCGCTGCCCCGGGCCAGGCGTGTCGATGACGTAGAGCAGCTTCTCGTCGGGCGAGAAGGCGAGCCCGTTCGGCCGCTTCATGTCGCCGACCGCAATCGTCATCCGGCCCGTGGCCGGGTCGAGCCGATAGACCCGGTACGGCAATTCCGCAGTCGCCTTGTGGCCGAGATAATTGCCGCGGATGCCGGCGCCGTTGTCGCTGAACCAGATCGAGCCGTCGGATTTGACGACGACGTCGTTGGGGCCGGTCAGCTTCTTGCCGTCGAAGCTGTCGGCCAGCACCGTGATCGTGCCGTCATGCTCGGTGCGCGTCACGCGCTGGGTATCCATCTCGCAGGTGATCAGCCGGCCCTGCCGGTCGCGGGTATTGCCGTTGGCATAATGCGAAGGCTTGCGGAAGACGCTGACCGCGCCCGTTTCCTCGTCCCATTTCATCATTCGGTCGTTGGGGATGTCGCTCCACAGACAGGCAGCGCAGATCCCCGAACCAGACCGGCCCCTCGTTGAACCGGCAGCCGCTCGCGATCGCCTCGATCGCGGCGTTGCCGAGCACGAGCGGTGTAAAGCGCGGATCGAGGGTCTTTCATCCGCTGATCCGGGTAGCGGACGACTGCCGGGTCCCAGCTCGCTGCCATTGCTGCCAATCCCCCGCTGATGATGAAAGATCGTCTGCCGATAACCACGCGGGCCTCCGGTCGAGATCAGGAATTCGGCCCGCGCTCCATCGACACCGGCTGCCAGCGCCGCAGGTCCGTCTTTGGCGAGCACCGACGGGTTGACGCAGGACATCGGCCATTTGCCGCTCAGCACCAGCGACAATTCGAGACCGACGCGGCGGCGCCGGGCCGGGTCGAACCGGGCCGAGGCCGAGGCGACATGCGCGGTCAGGATGACGTTGTCCATCTTGAGGAGCGGGTTGTTGTCGCCCGGCGGCTCCTGTTCGAGCACATCGAGCCCGGCGCCGGCGATCCAGCCCTCGTCGAGCGCCTTGATCAGCGCCGCCTCGTCGGTCGTCGGCCCGCGGCCGGTGCTGATGTAGAGCGCCGTCTTCTTCATCTGGCGGAAATGCTCCTCGCGCAGCAGCCGGTTGGCGCTTTCGGTCGCCGGCGCGTGCATCGAGATGATGTCGGAGCGCTGCAACAGTTCGGGCAGGCTGACCGGCTCGACGCCATGGCCGATCGCGACCAGCTCTTCGATGAACGGGTCGTAGGCGATGACGTGCACGCCGAAAGGCTTCGCCCGCGCCGCGACCGCACGCGCCACGTGGCCGAACGAGACGAGGCCCAAGGTCAGGCCCATCAGGCGCGGGATCTTCGACAGCATCGGCCGGCCCTCGGCCCAGCGCCCTTCGCGCACCAGCCTGTCCTGCACGATGAGCCGCCGGAAGCTCGCGAGGATCAACGTCATCGCATGGTCGGCGACTTCGTCGATAAAGGTGTCGGGGCAATTGGTGACCGGGATGCCCTTTTCGGTGGCCGCCTCGACATCGACCGAGTCGACGCCGACGCTGCCGAGCGCGATGATCTTGCAGCGGTCCAGACCGTCGATCATCTTTTTGGTGATCCGCCGCCCCTTGGCGTAGAGCGCGTCGGCGTCGCGCGCGGCCGCGACGAACTCGTCCTCGGACCCCGGGCGAACCTCGAAGATCTCGGCGTCGATCGGCGTCAGCGCCTCCATCTCGTATCCGTAATCGCCGGCAGTCGTGAAGCTGGCGCCGGTCGGCGTCGCGATCCTGTACTTGGCCAAGTGTCCCTCCGTTGCGCGAGATTCGATCCCGGATCACACCGTCGCCAGAGACGGGTTGTCAATCGCCGCGCGCCGATGCCGCCGGCTGTGGTCGTCAAGCGGAACAACGAGATCACCATCGTAATGACGAGCAGCACCGACAGTCCCGCCATTATTCCGGCGAAGCGGTCGAGACCCGGAGTGGGAGAAAGGGGCGGGCCCTGGCCCTGGATCATGCTCAGCAGAAATGCGAGCCCAGCCTGGGTCCCGACATAGCCGATGCCGGTGGCGCCCGATTGGATTTGCGAGCTGAGCCAGGTTCCGGCCATCAACAGCAGCATCCAGACAAGGAAGCTCGCGCCGACCCAATGAACGGCAGAAGAGACCCAGCAATGCACCGAGCGCGCAGCCCACAAGACGATAATACGGGCGCGCTGGATGATTGTCCGTGCATCGGGCTCGATGACCGCGGTCGTCGGGACGGCCAATACGGCGACCGAGGTCACCGCCATGCTGCTGGGCCCGAGCGGAGCCAACAAGTCATCAGCAGGGGCAACAGCATCACGGTGAGACCGCCGCGGCACGCGTGCCACACCAACGGCCAAATCTCGCGCAACCAGCGTTCGAATTCCTGCGGCATTTCGCCGCGTCCAGAACAGCAAGGGCGGCGGCGTTGGCGGTGTCGAAGCCGGACTGGGGGTGGCGCTGTCGTCAGGAAGCAAGAAGGGTGACGAGCAGCGCCGCTGTCGTGCCGATCGTTACCTCGGCAACACGGTTCACGGCGATCGTGAACGTGATCTGCGGCTGATCGAGAGCCATCAGCATCACGAGATTGCCGGTGATCGCTCCGATCAGCCAGGCATAGCCGTGACGCGAGATCGCGAACCCGATCAGGCCGGCGCAGGCCAGCGCAAACAGGCACAGGCAGAATGGCAGCGGATGATAGACGAACAACCCAATGACAATCACCGCGATCGCCGCACCCACGGCGCTGCCGATGATGCGCATTGCTCCGCGCGACAGCGCGACCGCCAAGGAGGACCGGTTCACCATCCAGGCGGAAATCGCCGCCCACCAGGGCTCGTCGGAGTGCAACAGCAACGCGGCCAACACCGCCAGAGTCACCGACAGCACTGCCGCGAGGGCCGCGGTGCCGCGCGGTTCCACGAGCTCGAACGAGCGGAATTCGGTGTTCAGCGCGTCGGTGATTCCGCGCAACATCGTCAGCTTCAGTAAAAGATGATCGTGCGTGCGTCGGCGCCCATATGCAGCGTGATATCCGGGCTCTGATCCTGCAATACCAAGGTCACCGGAAAGCGCCGCTCCAGACGGATCCAGTCGGTGGTCGGCGCGACATAAGGCAGCAGTTTGCGATCGGTCTGCTCCCGGCTGATCCCGCGGGCGATGCCCTGGATCGTTGCGCGATGAAGATGCCATGGGTAGGCGTCGAGCCAGACCCAGGCGGTGTGGCCGACTTTCATATGGCGGATCACGCTTTCCTTGTAATTCGCGTAGATCCGCCAGGCATGCGCGTCGACCAGACCGATCAGCGGTTTGTTCTCCACTGCCTGGTCGCCGACCCGCAGGGTGAGTTGAGTGATCGTGCCGTCGGTCGGCGCGAGCAGCCTTGTCTGCTCGAGCTGCCATTGCAAATACGCGATTTCAGCAGCTGATCGCCGCGACCGTCGCCTGATGCAGGGTCAGCGTCTGCTGCGCTTTTGCGATAGCGGCCTCGGCATCGGCCAAAGCTGCCTTTGCCTCCTGTTCCTTCGGCGGTCAAGGTGTCGAGCCCCTGACGGGAGTAAAAGCCTGCGGCTGTGATTGGCGTCGCCCGGCGCACATTGTCGCTCGCCAGCCGCTCCTTCGCCGCGGCATCGTCGCGCTGCGCCTGTGTCGCGGCAATGACGTCTCGATCGACCGCGAGCTGCGCCTCGGCTTCGGTCTTTTTTGCCTGCCTCTCGTTCAACGCCAGCTGGAAAGGCGTCGCATCGATCGTCGCCAGTAATTCGCCTTTTTCAACGGTCTGATTGTCGACGATGTTTACGCTGACGATTCGGCCGCTGATGTAAGGAGCGACGTTGACGAAATCGGAGGTGACATAGGCATCGTCGGTATAGGCGACGAAATAGCCCGACGCCCAGTACAGCGCGAGCGCCAGCGCGATCGACGAGAGCACGAGAAGCACGCGCCGCCGATAACTGCGAACGCCCGCTGTCCTGCGCCTCTGGCGTGGTTTCAGGCGGCGGCTCGCCGGCCTTTTCCTGTGGCGGGGCTCTGCGGGGTCGACCTCGGGCGGCCGTGACCGCGCTCGTGCCACCTCCCGTAGGCGGATTGTCGTATCCTGATCCGTCATAATCTCAGTCGCTGGCACGGATGGACAAGGCCCGGAGGGAAGGAGGCGATAATACCGATACTCAGATTGCCGCGCCACGGATCCCAGCGCCGTCGCCGGCGAAACCGAGACCCAACGCGATCACGGGAGCCGTCTTGGGCCGGTCGTTTGTCGGATACCGGGGCAGATGATCGGCGCTCTCGAACCAGGCGATCCGGCTATCGGTCCAAACGTGCATCGTTGGCGCGATGGCCTCGGGATTGTCCAGGCTGCCGATGCTGACATCGACGAGCCGGGGGTTGTCGGCTTCGCGCCATGTCAGCGGCGTGCCGCAGCTGCCGCAGAAATGCCGGAACGCCTTCGCCGAAGAACGATAGGCGACGGGGTTGCCAAGCGTCACCAGCGAAGGCGTCGAGCGGCACCGTCAGCCAGGCAATCACCGGCGCGCCATGCGCCCGTTGGCACATCCGGCAATGGCAGTACTGCGCCTCGACGGGCGCGGCGGTAATGCGGTAGCGTACGCTCGCCGCACAAGCAGCCGCCGGTAAGATCTTCTCCCACAATTTGTCTCCACTCAGGAATCCGCCGATGACACTCGACGTTTTGGTGATCCAACCGCTGGTCGCGCTGATCGCAGGCATACTGATCCTTCTTATACCGCGTATTCTGAATTACGTTGTCGCGATTTACCTGATCTTTATCGGGTTGGTCGGGCTTTGGCCTCGCCTGTTCCATATTCCGCATTGAGGGCCTCCCGGCGCCCAGCCGGTCAGGAACAGGATCTCGAAAGTCGCCGGAATGCGGCCGTCGGGTAGAGCCGAACCGCTCGGTATAAAGCAGAGCGGCGCGGGCAAGGGTGGCGCGGCGCAGCGGTGTGCGCCGGCGCGCCGTCAGCGCGTTGGTTTCCCCCATGCCGCGCAGGTCGCGCATCAGCGCCAGAGCGTCGGGGTAGGTGACCGTGATCTTTTCGGCATCGGCGACAGGCATCGCAAAACCGGTGCGCAGCAGAAGGCCCGCCACATCGCCGAGCTCGGCGGCCGGCGATACGCGCGGGCTCGCTCCTCCTTCTTCGATCAACTCGGCCTCGATCAGCACGGTGCGGAGCTCGACAAGGGTGGAGCCGCCCAACATTGCCGCGAGAAAGAGGCCACCTGGTTTGAGGACACGTCGGATCTGAACGAGGGCGCCCGGCAGGTCGCCGGCCCAGTGCAATTCCAGCATGCTGACGACGAGGTCGAAGCTGCCGTCGCGAAACGGGATGAGATCGGGATCGGCGGCGACTCGCATTCCGCTGAGTTGCGCCAGGAAGCCGACGGACCCATCGGCGGCTACCGCCCATTCGATCCCCGGTCGGCAGCCGAGGGCGTGTGACAAGGCCCCGTGGTGCGCGCCGAGGTCGAGCGCCACACGAAACTTCCGATTGACGTCGTCGAGTCGCTCGATCAGCCGATCGGCGACTTCTATATGCAGGAACTCGACGCAGCCGCGGCGTGCCGCACGATCGCGGTGCCGCCGACGGGCGCGCCGATCGAACAGCATCAATGGGAGGTCGTCGGATCGGGCCATCGCGGCGAAATCTGCGGGTCTGGGTTGACGAAAGTGCCCACTACCTGATGATGTGCATCGATGCACGCATCGGCAACTCTTGCCAGCTGGGCTTCCAGCCGTTTGCGGCGGATCGGCAGAGCCGTCGTCGACGGGGTATTGCCGCCGCGCTGTCTTGCGTGCGGCGAAACGATCGGCGAGCCCGATGCTCTGTGCGGCCGGTGTTGGCGAGGGATCACGTTCTTTGCGCCACCGTGGTGCGCCGCCTGCGGAGCCCCGTTTGAGCACCCGATGGGAGAGGGTGCGATGTGCGGGGCCTGCGCCAGCGAGCGGCGCAGCTGGGATAGGGCTCGGGCGGTGCTGCGGTACGACAAGCACAGCCGCCACCTGGTCCTCGGGCTCAAGCATGGCGACCGGACCCATGTAGCCGGGGCGTTCGGGCGCTGGATGCATCGTACCGGTAGCGAGGTCCTCGCCGATACCGATCTGCTTGTCCCGGTGCCGTTGCATTGGACCCGCCTGTTTCAGCGGCGTTACAACCAGGCGGCGCTGTTGGCGCAGGCGATCCGCTCGGCCGGCGGTCCGGAAGTCGCGGCGGACTGGCTGGTTCGCCGCCGCCGCACACCGTCGCAAGGCCATCTGGGACCGGCGGCGCGCGAGCGCAACGTGCGCGGCGCCTTCGCGGTCCAGGCCGGCCGCAGCTTTGCCGGGAAGCGGGTGGTGGTTATCGACGATGTCATGACGACGGGGGCGACGGTCGAGGAGTGCGCCCGCGTGCTAAAGCGGGCGGGAGCCGCATCGGTCGGGGTCTTGACACTGGCCCGGGCGCTGCGGGTCGGGGGATAGTCGCTGCGCGCGCCCGGTCCGGGGCTTGGCACCCTGAGCGTGATCGTCTTAATTGAAGAACATGCGCGTCCGCGCGATCCCAACTTGGAGTTCCCGCCGGAATGGCTGAGGTCGAGCTTTACACGACAATGTTCTGCCCCTACTGCGCGCGTGCCCGCGCGCTGTTGGAGCGCAAAGGCGTCGCCTACACCGAAATCGATATCATCGAGGAACGGGCGCGACGCGACGAGATGATCCGACGCGCTGGCGGGCGTACGTCCGTACCGCAGATCTTCATCAACGGCGAGCACATCGGGGGCTCCGACGAATTGGTCGCGCTCGACCGCGCCGGTGAACTCGACGCAAAACTCGGGAGCGCGAAATGAACGGCGCCTTCACGTATTTCCTGCATTCAGTTCACCTCGGCGCGGGACTACGAGCCGAATATCCGTGTCGTCTCCGACCTCGTGCGTCGGGCGCGCGATGGCGGCGCCGATTTCGTCATGACACCCGAGAACACCGGCCTCACCGAGCCTGTCGGCAAATTGCGCCGCGAAAAGGCGCGTGACGAGGCGAACCATCCGGTGCTCGCCGCCTTGCGCGAGGTCGCGCAAGAGACCGGGGTTTGGCTGCTGATCGGCTCGCTTGCGGTCGATCTGTCGCGAGAACCCGGGACGGCGGAAGGCGAGCAGCGCCTCGCCAACCGCTCCTACCTCGTCGATCCCAGCGGCGCTGTCATGGCTCGCTACGACAAGATCCACATGTTCGATGTCGATCTCGCCGGCGGCGAGAGTTACCGGGAAAGCAACGCCTTCCGCCCGGGCAGCCGCGCGGTGCTGGCCGAGACGCCGTGGGGCGTTCTCGGGATGACGGTGTGCTACGATCTGCGCTTCCCGCACCTGTATCGCGCACTAGCCCAGGCCGGCGCCGATTTCCTGGCGATTCCCTCCGCGTTCACGGTGCCGACCGGCAAGGCGCATTGGCATGTGCTGATGCGGGCGCGGGCAATCGAGAACGGGTGCTTTGTCTTTGCCCCGGCGCAATGGGGCGAGCATGCCGAGGGCAGGCGGACCTATGGCCACTCGCTGATCGTCGATCCGTGGGGCGAGGTACTGGGCGATGCCGGGGAAGGGGTCGGCATCGTGAGCGCCCGTATCGACGCAGCGGCAATCCCCAAGGCGCGCCGCATGGTCCCGTCGTTACAGCACGACCGGCCGTTTACAAGGCCGGAGCTTGCCGCCCGTCCTCTCGCGGCCGATTAGCATCGAGCTCGGTATCCTCGTAGACGGTGTCGAGGCTCATCTCGACCCCGATCGAAGAGAGCCTCAGGACGGCATCTCCCTCGATAATCTCGTCCGTCCAACGATCGCCCGACCGGGTGTACAGGTCGACCCGCCGGGCATCCTGCTCAATGATAGCGTATTGATGTATCGAGGACGTGCTGAAGTAATCGAATTTCTTGCGTCCACGGTCTTCTCGCTCGGTGCTGGGCGATACCACCTCAACCACCAGAACCGGCTGCAGGACAGTGTCATCGTCCCCACGCACCGGGGTGCAGGTCACCGACAAATCCGGATAACGTATCGAGTTGTTTGCGATTATTTTCGTATCGCCACGGAAGGCCCGACAGGCGCTGCCGCGAAGGCTGTCGCGCAGCGCGGTCCAGAGATTGGAAGCGATTGTCGAGTGGTCGAGCGAGCCCCCCGTCATCATCGTGGCAACACCGCCCGCGTATTCGTAACGTTCGGGCTGCTCGTGCTCCCAAGCAAGAAATTCGTCCAGCGACATCAGTTGTTCGGCAGCATTCGGGCATAGTCGAAGGTTACTCCGTTGGAATGCCGTTGTCCAAAGCGACCGTCTCCGGCAGGCGCCCGAGCGGGCCGGCGATCGCTGCGATGCGCTGAATGACCGCGGGCCGCGGCGCCGAAACTTCGCCCTGCTCAAAGGCGATAACCGTCAGGATCGCAAATGCGTCGAGCAGTTCGCCGGGGCGGAGGAGGAAATCGGGGTTGTGCGGCCGCCCGAAACGCTCGTTGCCGCGCGCGAAGGTCTCGTAGATCAGCACCCCGCCGGCTGCGAGGGCTTGGGCGAGCGCCGGCAGCAGCGGCCGGTGCAGGTAATTGGTCACGACTATTCCGTCGTAGCCGCCACCGAACCGCGCATGCATCTGCCGGTCTCGAGGTCGATCTGCCGCACCTCGCAGCCGGTTCCGGCCAGCGGCGATAGCGCCGAGATGTCGCGGTCGACTGCGCAAACCGCAAAGCCACTATCGAGCAGAAGCCGGGTATGCCGACCGCTCCCCGCGGCGAGGTCCAGCACCCGGCCGCCGCGTCTGATCAGCGGCACGAATCGTCTCACCCAAGCAGAGGCTGGCGCGGAGGACACTCGTATTTCACTGTTTATCGACATGTCGGCATACACTTGGACAGCTCGGACGGGCCGGTGTACAACTGCCGGCTAGGAGGTTGCCTCGATGATCCTGTTCACGTTGCGCTGTGCTCATGGCCACGAGTTCGAAGGGTGGTTTCGTGACGGAGACGGGTTCGAGGCGCAGCAGAAGGCCGGCGAGATTGCCTGCCCCGAATGCGGTCAAACCGCGGTCGAGAAAGCGGTAATGGCGCCACGCCTCGGCCGCTCGAGGGAGATCTCTCCGCCGATTTCACCGGCACAATTTCGCGCGGCGCTGCTCGAGATGCGCCGACAGGTCGAGAACCATTGCGATTACGTCGGCGAGCGCTTTGCCGAGGAAGCCCGGCGCATCCACTATGGCGAGATCGATCCGCACGGCATCTACGGCGAGGCGAGCGAAGAAGAATCGCGAGAACTCACGGATGAGGGGATCAGCTTTGGCCGGATCCCCTGGGTCCCGCATACCGACAGCTGAGAGCATGTGAAGGAATCGCGCGTAAACATGTAACCGGCAAATTTTCCTCTCGCATTCCCACGGGCCTTCAGCCCACGGGCTTGACCCGTGACAACCGATCCGCGGGTGGTGCTGGCGGTTTGGCCCTATGCGACGTTGGAGGGGATCGGCTCTACACGAGCCATCGCAATCACGATCTGCTGGCGGAGTCTGCCAAATCTCCAAAGATCACCGGCATCCTAAGGTTGAACCTCCCCCGAACGAACACGTTCCTTCAAAAGGCGGGATTGGATTACACCCTCTTTCGCCGGGACGCGGTTGCGGTAATAAGCTACCTCATGCAGAAACGGCTTGGTTTACAACGGTTTTGGCTTGACCCGTACTCGCTGACTGCCTAAATCACGCGCTTTCCGCAGCGGGCTTGATCCCGATGAAGACCTTTTCCGCCAAACCGTCGGACATCGACAAGAAATGGTTGCTGATCGATGCCGACGGTCTGGTGTTGGGCCGGCTTGCCTCGATCATCGCGATGCGGCTGCGCGGCAAGCACAAGCCCTCCTTCACGCCCCACATGGATTGCGGCGACAATATCATCGTCGTCAATGCCGAGAAGGTCCACCTGACCGGCAACAAGCGTGCCGACGACATCTTCTATTGGCATACCGGTTATCCCGGGCGGCATCAAGGGGCGCAGCAAGGGCGCCATTCTCGAAGGCAAGCACCCGGAGCGGGTGATCATGAAGGCGGTCGAGCGCATGGTGCCGCGCGGCCCGCTCGGCCGCCGGGTCATGAAGAACCTGCGCGTCTTTGCCGGACCCGAGCACCCGCACGAAGCACAGCAGCCGGACCGGCTCGACGTCGCCGCGCTGAACCGCAAGAACCGAGTTTAAACATGGCCGACAACGACCCCCCGAGCTCGCAACGCCCGCAGACCTTTCAGGGCCTGGGGAGCCTGCGCCAGGCATTGCAGCAGGCGCGCACCGCGCCCGCGGCGCCCGTTCCAACCACATCCGTCCCCGACGACGTCAAGCCGCAGATCGACGCCCTCGGCCGCTCCTATGCAACCGGCAAGCGCAAGAACGCCGTGGCGCGGGTATGGATCAAGCCCGGCGCCGGCCGGATCGACGTCAACGGCCGCGAGAGCCCGGTCTATTTCGCGCGGCCGGTGCTGCGCATGCTGATCAACCAGCCGCTCGTGGCGGCCAACCGGCTCGGCCAGTTCGATGTGTGGTGCACGGTCAAGGGCGGCGGCCTCTCCGGCCAGGCCGGCGCGGTGCGCCACGGCATCAGCCAGGCGCTGACCCGCTACGAGCCGGGCCTGCGCCCGTTATTGAAGAGCCAGGGCTTTCTCACCCGCGACAGCCGCGTCGTCGAGCGCAAGAAATACGGCAAAGCCAAAGCCCGCCGCAGCTTCCAATTCTCGAAGCGCTGATACCGAAACACCCCTCACCCTCCCGCGTCGCGGGTCCCTCCCTCTCCCCGCAAACCGGGCGAGGGAAATACCGGCACTCTTCCCTCGCCCCGCTTGCGGGGAGAGGGTTAGGGTGAGGGCCCCGCTACTCGCCGGGAGATTACTATGCAATTCGGGATTGCCATTCCCACCGACTCCGATTCGCTGGCGGGTGGTGCGGCGGGCCGAGGAGCTGGGGTTTGCGCGCGCCTGGTTCTACGACACGCAGATGCTGAGCGCCGACCCGTTTGTCGCGATGGCTGCGGCGGCGATCAAGACGAAAAGGATCCGCCTCGCCACCGGCGTATTGATCCCATCGAACCGCATCGCCCCGGTTACCGCGAATGCGTTCGCCTCGCTGAACAAATTGGCGCCGGGGCGGATCGATTTCGGGGTTGGCACCGGGTTTACCGGGCGGCGGGCGATGGGGCTCGGCGCGGTCAAACTGGCGGATCTTGGAGAGTATGTCCGCGTCGTCATGGCGCTGTTGCGCGGGGAGACGGTCGAGGCCGAAATCGAAAGCAAAAAGCGGCTGATCCGGCTGTTGAACCCGGAACTCGGGCTGATCAACACGCGTGACCCGATTCCGCTTTACATCGCGGCCTCCGGCCCGCAGGCGCGCAGCTTGACCGCGAAGCTGGGCGCCGGCTGGATCGCCACGGCCGGCGATGTCGATGGCGGCATCGCCGCAATGGCCGACATGGGGCAGCGCTGGCGGGCCGCCGGGCACGATGGGGAGCGGCTTGATGCCGTGGTGTTGACCGGCGGCGCGATATTGGAAGAGGGCGAGCCCGCCGACTCGCCGCGCGCCGTCGCGCAGGCCGGGCCGCGCGCGGCGATGCTGTTGCACCGCGCGGCCGACGCCGCGCTGGCGGGGTTGCCGATGATGGCGCCGATGCCGCCCGCGGTCGCCGAGAGCGTGGCGGGCTACGTCGAGCTGGCACGCAAATTCACGCCGCAGGGCGCCCATTATCTCGAAAACCACCGCGGCCATCTGATGTTCGTCAAGCCCGAGGAGCGGCCGTTCGTCACCGCCGAATTGATCCGGCGCACGACCTTCACGGCGATCGAAAGGGAGCTGAAGGAGCGCATTGCGGCATTGGCCGACGCCGGCTACAGGGAGATCGCGCTCCAAATCGTGCCCGGCCAGGAACACGCGATCGAGGATTGGGGCCGCATTCGCCGCGCCTTCGCATAAAGGCCAGCCGAATTGGTTCGTGTTAAGCCGCCCATGTCCCCTCTCCGCTCCCTTGTGGGGGGAGAGGGGCCCGGTCGCGGCGTGAGCCTTCGGCCCACGGACTTGATCCGTGGGGGCCGGGAGGGTGAGGTGGGCCGGCCGTTGTTCGAAACGCCTGCTCCCCCACCTCACCCCGATCCTCTCCGCCCCGAGGGGCGGAGAGGGAGAGCACTGGGCGAAACTCCGGCGCCGCCGATGCCGGCGGAGATCGCAGCATTAGGCGACGGCAGAGAACCGCTTTGGGTATTCGCCTACGGCTCGCTGCTGTGGGATACAGAGTTGCGTGCTGCCGCAACGGAACCAGCCTTGCTGTATGGATATCACCGCAGCTTCTGTCTGTTTTCCTACGATTACCGCGGTACGGCAGCAAATCCCGGACTGACCCTCGGGCTCGATCGCGGCGGCTCCTGCCGCGGTGCGGCGCTTCGGTTGCCGATGGAGGCGCTCGAACGGATATGGCACCGCGAGATGAGTGGCCGCGCGGTCTACGCAGCGCGGCTGCTGCGGGTGCAAACCGCAAACGGCAGACGGCAGGCACTTGCGTTTACCGCGCTCCACAGCTGCGCGGATTACGCCGGCAAGTTGCCGCTCGACGAGGCGGCCCGCATGATACTCGGCGCGGCCGGCCGCCGCGGCACGTGCCGCGATTATTTCGAAAACACGCTGCGGCACCTGGAACAGCTCGGCTTTTTGGATCGTCCGCTTCGCCGTCTCGCCGAGCGTGTCCGGGCATTGGCCGCACCTGACCGAATTTGACGCGCTCATAGCGGCGCGCAAGGCTTGCCGCATCTGCGTCGAGCGCAACCCCGGCAAGATCAGGAGCTGCGCCGAATTCGACTTCGACCCCGATGTCGTCAGCCACTGGGAGCAATGGCTCGGCCACCGAAGCCCAAAGCTTCTCGTCGTCGGCCAGGATTTCGGCAATGTCGGCTATTTCGTCCGCTGCCGCGGGCGCGACGAGCCGAACAACAAGACGAACGAAAATCTCTACCGGCTGCTGACTGCGGCCGGCATAGCGGTAGAGCACCCTTCGCAGCGCGACCGCGGCGCCCCCGTCTTTCTGACCAACTCCATCCTCTGCATCAAAGAAGGGGCGATGAATGCGCCCATTCTGGCGAGCTGGGTGGACGCTTGCTCCGAGCAACATCTGCGGCCGCTCATTGCCTTTCTGAGGCCGCCGGTCGTCGTCGGGATGGGCAACGCCGGATGGCGCGCCGTTCGCGTCGTCTTTGCGCTGCATGACTGCGCCGCGGCAGATTTCGCACGCAGCCGGCTCCGATTGGCTCGCCGGGGACGGCACCCGGGTATTTGCCGTCGGCCATTGCGGTCCGCTCGGGGTCATCAACCGGCCGTGGCCGCAGCAGCTCGCGGGATTGGCGGCGGATCGGCGCGGCCGTTTCCGTTTGCCCTGCCGCCGGTGCGCCGCTACGCTCGGGTAAATGATTTTGCGGAGGACCGGCACCATGCGCACGAGCTTTACGGTCAACGACATGACGATCCACCGGATCGTCGAGCAGGAGGCGGGGTTCACACCGATCCTGGAGTTCCTGCCGAGCCTCGAGCCGGGAACTTTTGGATGAGAACCGATCGTGGATGGTGCCGGCGGCGCTCAACTCGGCTGGCATGGCGGTACTGTGCTTCCAGTCCTATGTCGTCAAGACGCCGCACCACACCATTCTGGTGGATGCCTGCATCGGCAACGACAAGTCTTTTCCGCATCGCCCGACCTGGCACCGCAAGAGCGACAGCAACTGGATGCAGGCGCTGAACGCGGCCGGCGTCACCGTCGACGATATCGACATCGTCATGTGCACGCATCTGCACGGCGACCATGTCGGGTGGAATACGCGTCTGGAGAATGGCCGCTGGGTCCCGACCTTTCCCAATGCCAAATATCTCTTCTCCAAAAAAGAATTCGAATATTGGGAGGGCGTCGATCGCGAGACGCCGCTCGACCCGATGCGGGACAGCGTTCTGCCGATCATCGACGCCAAAAAGGCCGAGCTCGTCACCAGCGACCATGCCGTCGATGACCATATTCGGCTGACTCCGACCCCCGGTCACACACCCGATCACTTCGCGGTCTGCGCCGGGCGCCGCGGTGACCAGGCCGTGTTTACCGGCGATCTGATCCACTCGCCGATCCAGGCGCGCTATCCGGATCTCGTCATGCGGGTCGATTACGACCAGAAGCAGGCCTCGGCTACCCGCCGCGCGTTTCTCGAACGCTACTGCGACACCGCCACCTTGTGCTGCACGATGCACTTCCCGTCGCCCTCGGTCGGACACATCAAGCGCTGGGACGACGGCTTCCGCTGCGCGCCGGTTGCCGAGTAACCAAGCTGGGCGCTCGTCGCCGCCGATATTCCCGCGGCTCAGATTACGCGGTTGCCCGCCGCGGCGAACTGCCTTCCTCTTTTTCGGGTTGCGGCTGTCGATGGAGGAGGCCTTTGGCCAATGCGGCAATCAAATCTCGTCGGGCGACCGGGTAGGTCTGCACTGCCGCGTCGACGAGTTTGGCGAGTTCACCGCGGCTGAGCCTGCGGAGGCGTTCGGGGCTGAATTCGGCGGTTAAACGGGTGAAAAGTGTCTCCGCGGCCAGAAGAAGCTGGTCGTCTTCGGCTAGCCCCGCTTCGGCCATGGGAGGGCGCTCTTCTGTGGCCCCGTCGCCGATCGCAATCTCGATCGTGCAGCCCAATGCGTCGAGCGCGGCCGCCAGTCGGCTCAACTTACTCGGTCGTTTCAGGTCGATAAGCCGAGCGGCCTGATGCCACGATCAGCCCGCGCTGGCACAGTCCCTTCATCCTCGCCCAAGATGGCCAATACGGTTTTGACATAACAATTTTGACATAACAATATCGACCGGCGCGTCCTGTGTTTTTGGGTGGATCAACATTTCCTCTTCGTACCTTTCGGCATATCGTCGTGAAAATCACCTCGAATCGAACTTGGTTGTTATTTGGTTGTTGGCTTGGGCTTCGGACCTCGAAGCCTCGCCTGTAAGGTTTGGAAACAAATTGGGGCGAGTGATCGGATTTGAACCGACGACATCCAGATCCACAATCTGGCGCTCTAACCAACTGAGCTACACCCGCCGTCCGCGGTGGAGGTAACGATTCGCGGGGGGGAGGTCAAGCTCGGGCTTCCGCGCGGATTGCATGCTTCCCACATCTCGCCGATGGCGATCTCCCCCGAAGGCTGGCGCAAGCACGCGCTTCTGACCCCGACGCAGATGGGCGAGGCGGATCGGCTGACGATCGCGGGCGGCGTCTCCGGCATCGAGCTGATGGAGAATGCCGGCCGCAAGGTCGCCGACGCGATTTCGCAGCGGTGGCCGCCGCGGCCGGTGGCGGTGCTCTGCGGCCCGGGAAACAACGGCGGCGACGGTTTTGTCGCGGCGCGCGTTCTCGCCGAGCGCGGCTGGCCGGTGCGCCTCGCGCTGCTCGGCTCCGTCGCGGGGCTGCGCGGCGATGCGGCGCAGGCTGCGGTACGCTGGACGGGGGCTGCCGAGCCGCTGGCCCCAGCGGCGCTCGACGGCGCCAGGCTCGTCGTCGACGGCATCTTTGGTGCGGGTCTCGCGCGACCGGTCGAGGGCATGGCGCGCGCGGTCGTCGAGACGATCGGCGAACGGCGGCTGCCGGTTGTCGCGATCGATGTCCCGAGCGGCATCGACGGGGCGAGCGGCGAGGTGCGGGGGATCGCGCCACGCGCGGCCGTCACAGTCACCTTCTTCCGCAAAAAGCCCGGTCACCTGCTGTTGCCGGGACGCGGCTATTGCGGCGAGACGGTGCTCGAGCAGATCGGCATCCCCGATACCGTGCTCGACCGGATCGCGCCGGATACGGTGGAGAATGCCCCAGACTGGTGGCTCGGCGCCTTTCCCCGGCCGAGTCTCGAAAGCCACAAATACGCCCGGGGACACGCGCTCGTCGCCGGCGGCGCGGTGATGACCGGCGCGGCGCGGCTCGCGGCGCGCGCCGCCGCCCGGCTGGGCGCCGGGCTCGTCACCGTCGCCGCCCCGGAGGCTGCTTTCCCGATCTATGCCGCAGCATTGACCGGCGTCATCGTCCATCCCGTCCCCGATATCACGGCGTTCCGGGAGTTTCTCGCCGATAAGCGGCGAAACGCCGCGCTGATCGGCCCGGGCGCCGGGGTCGGCGGCGAAACCCGCGAGAAGACATTGGCGATTCTCGGTGCCGGCAAGCGCGCGGTGCTCGATGCCGACGCGTTGACCTCGTTTGCCGAAGATCCCGATACGTTGTTTTCGGCAATCCGCTCGCCTTGCGTGATGACCCCTCATGCCGGCGAGTTTTCCCGCCTGTTCGACGCCGTCGGGGACAGACCCGAGCGGACGCGCCGTGCGGCGCGGCAGAGTGGTGCGGTGGTGCTGCTCAAGGGTGCCGACACCGTGATTGCCGCACCGGACGGACGGGTCGCGGTCAATTCGAACGCGCCGCCGCAGCTGGCGACGGCGGGCAGCGGCGATGTGCTCGCCGGGATTGTGCTCGGGCTGCTCGCCCAGGGCATGGAGCCGCTCGCGGCCGCCGCTGCTGCCGCCTGGATTCACGGTGTGGCCGCCTGCCGCTTTGGCCTCGGCCTCGTTGCCGAGGATCTGATCGACACGGTTGTTCCGGTGCTGCAAGATTTGCTCGCTGAGGTCCCGGAGGCGATTGACGGAACACGTTAGTTAAGCCGGTGTTTTTTGGATTGACGCCGCGCAGCCCTTCGCGTCTCGTTCAGCGACCACCACTGCAGTAGAGCTGCCATGCCCGCCGATCCCGCTCCCGCCGGTTTTTTCGAGGGCGTGTTCGACCGGACGCTGACGAATTTGCGCAGCGCTTGGCGCGACATCGCCGAATTCTGCGCGCGGGGTTCTGAGCGGGACGCCGCGCCCCGATCTCCCCGGCGAGGATGCGAGCCGGCTTCACCAACAGATGCTGAGCTCCTTGGATGGGCGCGCCGGCGGCGTCACGGCACGGGCTCGCGCCGCCGACCTCGGCCGGACCTATCTGTCTCTCGACCCGGCCGGTCGCGAGCGCTTCCTGCAGCTGCTGGCGCGCGAATTCGATGTCGACCACGACGAGGTCCGGCGCCGATGCCAGGCGCTGATCGAGGCCGTCGAACCGGCTCGGCGCACCGCCGAGGAGCGCGCCTTGCGCGGCGCCTTGGAGCCGCCGCGCATCACCCTGCTGCGGCAGTTCAACGCGCTTCCCGAAGGTGTCAAATTCCTCGTCGATCGACGTGCCGAATTGATCGACCTCGGACGGCGGGACTCGCTGCTGAGCGGGCTCGAGGAGGATCTGAAGCGGCTCCTCGCCAATTGGTTCGACATCGGGTTTCTCGAGCTGAAGCGCATCACCTGGGAATCGCCGGCGGCATTGCTCGAGAAACTGATGGTCTACGAGGCGGTGCACGAGATCCGCGGCTGGACCGATCTGAAGAACCGGCTCGACGCCGACCGCCGCTGCTTTGCCTTTTTTCATCCGCGCATGCCGGACGAGCCGCTGATCTTTGTCGAGGTGGCGCTCGTTTCAGGCATGGCGAGCAATGTTCATGCACTGCTCGACGAGACGGCCCCGATCGGCGATCCGCATACCGCTGATGCGGCGATCTTCTACTCGATCTCCAATTGCCAGCGCGGGCTGGCGGGCATCAGTTTTGGCGACTTTCTGATCAAGCGTGTCGCCGATGCGCTGGCGATCGAGCTGCCGCGCCTCAAGATCTTCGCAACCTTGTCGCCGGTACCGGGTTTTCGCGCCTGGCTCGAGCGCCAGGACCGGTCGGCCGCCGGCGAGATGCTTTTGCCGGCCGAGCGGACCACGATCGAGGCGCTGGGCGAGGAGGTACCGGGAGGCGATCTCCTGTCGCTGATCGATCAGGAGGGCTGGCACAACGACCCGCGAATTGGCGGCGCGTTGCGTGAACCCTTGCTGAGGCTGTGCGCACGCTATCTCGTCAGGGAACGGGCTCCCTCCGGGCGGGCGCTCGACCCGGTGGCTCATTTTCACCTCAGCAACGGAGCACGCGTCGAGCGCCTCGACTGGCTCGGCGATGTCTCGGCCAAAGGCCTGCAGCAATCCGCCGGCATCATGGTCAATTATCTGTACCGTCTCGGTGAAATCGAGGCCAATCACGAGGCGTACCGCGGCGAAGGGCGGGTCGCCGCGGCCTCTGCGCTGCGCAATCTCGCGCGCATCGGCTGATCCTGCCAGCGCCGCTATATCGGCTGCAGCGTTTGTGCTAAGAGCTGGTCGCGGGACGGGTCGGAAAGCCGCTCCGGCAGCAATAGCGGCGGGCGTGGCGGAATTGGCAGACGCACTGGATTTAGGTTCCAGCGATGGAAATCGTGGGGGTTCAAATCCCCCCGCCCGCACCACGATCTTTTGAGTTGTTTGGGAGCACAGGCCCTTCTTCATGCAAGTGACAGAAACCAGCGCCGAAGGCCTCAAGCGCGAATTCCGCGTCGTTGTCCCGGTCGGCGAGCTCGAGGAAAAGGTCATCAGCCGGCTCGGTGAAATCGGCCGGACGATCCAGCTGCGTGGCTTCCGTCCGGGCAAGGTCCCGATGCAGATCCTGCGCCAGCGCTTCGGTAGTTCGGTGCGCGGGGAGGTGCTGGAGAGCACCTTGCAGGAAACTTCCGCTGACGCGATACGGGAGCACAATCTGCGCCCGGCGTTGCCGCCGAAGGTCGATATCGTCTCGTTCAGCGAGGGGACCGATCTCGAATACAAAATGACCCTCGAGGTATTGCCGGAAATCCCGGAACCGAGCTTTGCCGACCTCGACATCGAGCGGCTCGTCGTCGAGGTGCCCGATGAGGATGTAGACCGTGCGGTCGAGCGAATCGCCGAGCAGCAGCGCAAAACCGAGGTCGCAGAGCGCCCGGCCGAGAGCGGCAATATAGTTATGGTCGATATCGAGGGCCGGAGCGGCGAGCAGGAAATTCCGGGCGCGAGCGGCAAAGACCGTCAGATCGTGCTGGGCTCCGCCGGCTTCATCCCGGGCTTCGAGGAGCAGCTGATCGGCGCCGTCGCCGGCGAGCACCGAACCGTACGCGTTACCTTCCCAGAGGACTACGGGGCGCCGGATTTCGCCGGCAAGGACGCGGTGTTCGAGGTCGATGTGAAGGAGGTGCGCCAACGCCTGCCGCTGGTCATCGACGACGAGCTCGGCAAGGCCGTCGGGCTCGAGAGCCTCGCCGAGCTGCGCCAGGAGGTGCGGCGGCAGATGCAGCGCGACTATGAGGGCGCATCGCGCTTGCGCCTGAAGCGCTCGTTGCTCGACAAGCTGGCGCAGAATTATAATTTCGTCGTCCCGCCGGGCATGGTGGAACTCGAATTCGACAGCATCTGGCGACAATACGAGGCGGAAAAGGCGAGGGCGGCCGAGCCGGAAGCGACAAGCTCGGAGGCAGCGTCGGAGGCCGGCGAAGAGTCGCTTGTCGATACGGCCTCGGCGGAGCGCCCGGAAACAGCGGCCGGTGAGGCCGTCGACGAGGCCGGGCTAGCGGCGCCGGAACGGGAGAACGAGGTTGGCGCCGACCCGGCCGGAGGCGGTGAGCAGCAAGCCGGCACGACGGAAGACGAGGAGGCCTTGAAGGCCGACTACCGCAGGATCGCGGAACGCCGGGTCAGGCTAGGGTTGCTCCTTGCCGAAGTCGGGCGCAGCAACAATATCACCGTGACCCAGGACGAGCTCAACCAAGCGATCACCCGCGAAGCGCGGCGGCATCCCGGTTATGAGCGCCAAGTTTTGGATTTTTATAGGCAAAATCCAGAGGCGGTCGGCAATTTGCGGGCCCCGATCTTCGAGGACAAGGTCGTCGACTTCATTGTCGAGCTGGCCAAGGTCGAAGAGCGCAAGATTAGCCCGCAAGATCTGCTGAGCCTGCCCGATTCTGAAACCAATGGGCCTGAAACCAGGCCTGATGCCGGCGGGCCCGACGCCAGCGAGGCCGCGCCGGCGTAACCCTGTAAAATTACGCCGCATCCGGGCGCATTAGGAGGAGCTAGCAAATGTCGGATTACTTCGAACAATACATGAACAATCTGGTGCCGATGGTGGTCGAGCAGACCAACCGCGGCGAACGCGCCTACGACATCTACTCGCGCCTGCTCAAAGAGCGGATCATCTTCCTGGTCGGCCCGGTCCACGACGCGGTCGCGAGCCTGATCTGTGCTCAGCTGTTGTTCCTCGAATCGGAAAACCCAGCGAAGGACATCGCCTTTTATATCAACTCGCCCGGCGGGGTGGTCACCTCGGGGCTCGCGATCTACGACACGATGCAGTACATCCGCTCGCCGGTGTCGACGGTGTGCATCGGTCAGGCCGCCTCGATGGGCTCGCTGCTGATGTGCGCCGGAGCCAAGGGGAAAAGGTTTTCACTGCCGAATTCGCAAATCATGATCCACCAGCCTTCGGGCGGCGCGCAGGGGCAGGCGACGGATATCGAAATTCAGGCGCGTGAGATCTTGGCGCTGCGAGCGCGGCTCAATGAAATCTATGTCCGGCACACCGGCCAGGCGCTCGAAACCATCGCCGCCGCGGTCGAGCGCGACAAATTTCTCTCGCCGCTCGAAGCGAAGGAGTTCGGCCTCATTGACGAAGTGGTCGAAACCCGGCCAGGCGGCGGCGAACCGGAAAAGGGTTTCAAATAGCGAAGGGCGGGCGCTTGACGGTTCCGGCGCTAGAAGGCGACGGTGATTAAGTGGTTGTTGATCCGTCGAGAGCACATATACTTGAGCATCGGAAGTTGGTGGCTGGAGCGCCCTCCAGCTTCTGGTTAAGGCCGAACGGCCGTGGCATTGTTCCCGTGGGGCGTTGCTCCAGTGGGGCATTGCTCCAGCCGGCGACGGAGTGGCGATGACCAAATCCAGCGGCAGCAACTCGAAAAACACGCTCTACTGCTCGTTCTGCGGCAAAAGCCAGCACGAGGTCAGAAAGCTGATCGCCGGCCCGACCGTGTTCATCTGCGATGAATGCGTCGAGCTCTGCATGGACATCATCCGTGAGGAGCACAAAACCACTCTGGTCAAGTCGCGCGACGGGGTTCCCGGCCCGCGGGACATTTGCAAGGTCCTCGACGACTACGTGATCGGCCAGGATCATGCCAAACGCGTCCTGTCGGTGGCTGTGCACAACCATTACAAGCGCCTCGCGCACGGCGCAAAGAACAACGACGTCGAGCTCGCCAAATCCAACATCTTGCTGGTTGGCCCGACCGGATCGGGCAAGACGCTGCTCGCGCAGACCTTGGCTCGGATCATCGACGTGCCGTTTACGATGGCGGACGCAACGACCTTGACCGAGGCCGGCTATGTCGGGGAGGACGTAGAAAACATCATTCTAAAGCTGCTGCAAGCCGCCGACTACAATGTCGAGCGCGCGCAGCGCGGGATCGTCTATATCGATGAGGTCGACAAGATCTCCCGCAAATCCGACAACCCGTCGATCACGCGCGATGTGTCGGGCGAAGGCGTCCAACAGGCGCTTCTGAAGATCATGGAAGGGACCATCGCCTCGGTCCCACCGCAGGGCGGACGCAAGCACCCTCAACAGGAATTTCTGCAGGTCGACACGACCAACATTCTCTTCGTGTGCGGCGGCGCGTTTGCCGGCCTCGAAAAAATCATCGCACAGCGCCGGCAGGGCACCTCGATCGGCTTCGGCGCCGAGGTGCGGGGACCTGAGGAGCGCAAAACCGGCGAAATCCTGAAGGATCTCGAACCCGAGGATCTCTTGAAATTCGGGCTGATTCCCGAATTCGTCGGCCGACTGCCGGTCGTGGCGACCCTCGATGATCTCGACGAGGCAGTGCTAGTCGATATTTTGACCAAGCCCAAGAACGCCCTGGTCAAGCAATATCAGCGGCTGTTCGAGATGGAGGATGTCCGGCTCGAGTTGAATGAGGAGGCGCTCAAAGCGATCGCCCATAGGGCTATCTTGCGCAAGACCGGGGCGCGCGGGCTGCGTTCTATCATGGAGGCGATTCTGCTCGAACTCGATGTTCGAGCTGCCGAGCCTCGTCGGCGTCAGCGAGATCGTGATCAATCGCGAGGTCGTCGAGGGGCGGGCGCGGCCGCTCCATATCTATTCCGACCGTGGCGGCGTCGGCACCGGTGACTGAGCCTGCGGCGCCACAGCCGACTGCCGAAGCCGCCTGCCGACCTTGAAGGCCGGCGCCGCGAGGCCAACCTTAGAGCGGTATCCCTATCCTTGCCCTCCCGGTCTCCGGGACGGTCTTTTGTAGATGAGGGCTTATGCTAGAAACTGCGCGCGGTGCGCTTTATCCCGTCCTGCCCCTACGCGACATCGTCGTGTTCCCGCACATGATCGTGCCGTTGTTTGTCGGCCGCGAAAAGTCGGTGCGGGCGCTCGAGGACGTGATGAAGGACGACAAGCAGATTTTGCTCGTCAGTCAGAAGAATGCCGCGCAAGACGACCCTGCCACTTCGGACATCTACACGGTCGGCACTGTCGGGACCGTGCTGCAGCTCCTCAAACTGCCCGACGGCACCGTCAAGGTACTGGTCGAGGGCGGCCAGCGTGCCCGCATCGTCAAGTTTGCCGACAACAATCAATTCTTCCAGGCGATCGCCGAGACGATCCCGGAAAATGCCGGCGAGCAGCAGGAGACCGAGGCGTTGGCGCGCACGGTGGTGTCCCAGTTCGAGCAGTACATCAAGCTCAACAAGAAGATCCCGCCGGAGGTTTTGGTCTCCATCAACCAGATCGAAGAGCCCGGCAAGCTGGCCGACACGGTCGCGGCGCATTTGACATTGAAGATACCCGAGAAGCAGGAGCTGCTCGAAACGGGGACGGTGCCCGAGCGTCTCGAGAAGGTGTTCGGTTACATGGAAGGCGAGATCGGGGTCCTCCAGGTCGAAAAGCGGATCCGCAATCGCGTCAAGCGCCAAATGGAGAAGACGCAGCGCGAGTACTACTTGAACGAGCAGTTGAAGGCGATCCAGAAGGAGCTCGGCGAAGGTGAGGACGGCCGCGACGAGATGGCCGAGCTCGAGGATCGCATCAACAAGACAAAGTTTTCCAAGGAGGCCCGCGACAAGGCGGCCGCCGAACTGAAGAAGCTGCGTAGCATGAGCCCGATGTCCGCCGAGGCGACGGTCGTGCGCAACTATCTCGACTGGCTGCTGTCGGTGCCCTGGCAAAACCGAACCAAGATCAAACGCGACATCAAAGGCGCGGAGAAGGTGCTCGATGCGGATCACTTCGGGCTCGAAAAGGTCAAGGAGCGTATCCTCGAATACCTCGCCGTCCAGCAGCGCATGAAGAAGATGAAGGGTCCGATCCTATGTCTCGTCGGCGCCCCGGGGGTCGGCAAGACCTCGCTCGGCAAGTCGGTCGCCCGGGCGACCGGACGGAACTTCGTGCGGATGTCGTTGGGCGGCGTGCGTGACGAGGCCGAGATCCGCGGACATCGCCGGACCTATATCGGCTCGATGCCGGGCAAGGTCATTCAGGGGATGAAGAAGGCGAAATCTTCGAACCCGCTGTTCCTGCTCGACGAGGTCGACAAACTCGGCGCGGACTGGCGCGGCGACCCGTCTTCCGCCCTCCTCGAAGTGCTCGACCCCGAGCAGAACTCCACGTTCAACGACCATTACCTCGAGGTCGACTACGACCTCTCCGACGTGATGTTCGTGACGACCGCGAACACGCTGCGCATCCCGCAGCCCTTGCTCGACCGCATGGAGATCATCCGCATCCCGGGCTATACCGAGGACGAGAAGGTCGAGATCGCAAAGCGGCATCTGATCCCGAAGCAGATGTCCGCGCACGGCGTCCGCAAGAACGAGTGGAGCATCAGCGATGACGCGATTCGCGATCTGATCCGCTACTACACGCGCGAGGCCGGTGTTCGCAATCTCGAGCGCGAGATCGCCAACCTGACCCGCAAGGCGATCAAAGACATTCTGATGAAGAAGACGGAGCGCGTCGCTGTGACGCGCCGCAACCTGGAGAAATACGCCGGGGTTCGCAAATTCCGGTTCGGCGAGGCGGAGAGCGAAGATCTGGTCGGGTGCACGACCGGGCTCGCCTGGACAGAGGTCGGCGGCGAACTGCTGACGATCGAGGCGGTGACGGTACCGGGGAAGGGGCGGGTCACGGCCACCGGCAAGCTCGGCGACGTGATGAAAGAATCGGTGCAGGCCGCCGAGAGCTATGTCAAATCGCGCAGCAATGTCTTCGGCATCCTGCCGACGGTCTTCGAGAAGAAGGACATCCACGTCCATGTGCCGGAGGGTGCGACGCCCAAAGACGGCCCGTCGGCCGGCGTCGCGATGGTGACCTCGATCGTTTCGGTGCTGAGCGGCGTTCCGGTCAAGCGAGACATCGCGATGACCGGCGAGATCACCTTGCGCGGTCGCGTGCTGCCGATCGGCGGCCTCAAGGAGAAGCTTCTCGCGGCCCTTCGCGGCGGCTTGAAGACGGTGCTGATCCCGCAAGAAAACGAGAAGGATCTCGCCGAGATCCCCGATAATGTAAAGCGCGGGTTGAAAATTGTTCCGATCAAAACGGTCGACGAGTTGCTCGTCGAGGCGCTGGCCGCGCCGCTGACCCCGGTCGCTTGGCCGGAGGAAGGCGAAGGCGAACCGGTGATCCCGGCTCGCGAAGAGCGGTCGGGATTGGTAACTCATTAACCAGTGCGCCGAGTATAGGTGCGGCAGACTGCGGGCGGTGAGTTCTGCGCGAGTGCGTTTAGCAACGAGATTGCTTCGATTCCGGGCTGCTGCGCAGTTGACCCTTGGGCAGCTGCGCTCTAAACTCTGCGGCGAACAGTGCAACTTTAGTCCCGTACACTCGCCCAGGGGGGTATCGTGAACAGAAACGAACTCGTCGATACCGTCAGCGGCAAGACTGATATGAAGAAGTCGGACGCGAGCAAGGCCGTTGATGCGGTATTCGACGCCATTGCCGACGCATTGAAAGGCGGCGACGAGGTTCGTCTCGTCGGCTTTGGCACATTTTCGGTCGCGTCGCGGGCAGCATCGGAAGGACGCAACCCACGGACCGGCGAGAAGATTCAGATTGCCGCGTCGAAGCAGGCCAAATTCAAGCCCGGCAAGGGATTGCGCGATTCGCTGAACTGACCCGCGTGGCGCGGGGCGATTAGCTCAGTTGGTAGAGCATCTCGTTTACACCGAGGGGGTCGGGGGTTCGAAGTCCCTCATCGCCCACCAACAAAATCAGATATTAGCTAAATTTTCTTGGGGTCAAAATCCGGCTGATCGGGTCGCGGGGTAACGGTCCGGGTAACTCTTTGGGCAGGGACCGATCTTAACATTTTTTGAGATCGCCCCCGAGCCGGCTAAAGGGGCCGGGTGCTCGAGTAACCCGAAATGGAGCCGTCCGCCAGGGCGTCCGAGCGACAAAAACCGTAGGCGCCGCGCGAGGAGTCGAACCACAGAATCCTTCGGCGATGTCGTATCAGTGCAGAAGCGCCGTTGCGATGCCGCGCAGATACGCATCATCGCCGCTAAGCCTGACCTCGTTTCTCATGTCCGCTCTCACCCGCCATGCCGGATAGCTCTGTGCCCTTGTGGTGATCAACAAGGCGATTTCCGGGTCGATCTGATCGAGGTCCGAGGCTTCCGCCCGCAGCGCGACGAGCTGCTGATGAAACTCGGCGCCGCGCGATCAGTCCCGTACCGCCTGGCGCCGGGCCGCGATCGAGGTTGCCGTAGACAGCGCCACCTTCAGCTATCGCCTCGATCGAAAAAAGCTGCGGCAAGTGTGCGCGCGCCAAGGCCGATATCTGCTGCGCACCAACCTCGTCGAGGAAGACCCGCCCAAGCATTTGGTGCCGCTGAGCTCGCTCGCGATCAGCATCCTGCGCAGTCTGCCGCCTGTCGACGCCCGTTTTGTCTGGCTCTTTCCGGTTCTTCGCCTTGCCGGCCGGGATCGTCCACAGCCGGCGCTCGAGGGTTGAGTTCGGCATGCTCCATCGCCGCGATTTCGCCGCGCCGCTGGGCGGTGGCGAGCGGCGAACATCATGAACATCCCCATCGGCGCCCCCATCACCTGCCAGATGCGCCACAGCGCCTTAATCTCGCCTCGTGACAGTGCGCGCGAGGTTCCCGCAGACGCAGCGGACTGGTGCCGCCAAGGAACGGGTTGTTGTCGATCAGCTCCTCATCGTCAGCCCAGCCGGTGATGCGCTTGCTGACTTCCCGGACTTTGTGCGTGGCCGCCAGGCGGCCGCGGTCAGCGATGGCGTTGACGACCCCGATGAGATTGCGGCGCCGCGACTCGGCGATCGGCACGGTTCCCAGCGCGGGCAACAGCTCCCGCCGGATCAGGCGATCCGAGGGGGGCGGGGGTTCGAAGTCCTCATCGCCCGCCACGGCACGACCGCCCGACGCATGAGTGAACAGCGTGTTGAGCGTCGGCTGGAGTTGGTCGAAGTGCCGTAAACAGGCTTTCCAGCCGCGGACGCCGGCTCGATTCGACCGAGGTCAGCTTGACACCCTCCAGCCGGAGGGGGTAGGAGTGCCGCCCGGGTCGAGGCTGCGGGGGCGTAGCTCAGTTGGTTAGAGCGCCGGCCTGTCACGCCGGAGGTCGCGGGTTCGAGCCCCGTCGCTCCCGCCATCGATTTCGGACGTGAAATCTTGCTGGGCCGCAGCAGATCGCGGCCGGCGGAGTCGCATTGCGGCAAACCGCATTATATATGTTCCTGGGACGAGTGGGCCGGGCGACATCTTCCTGCGGCCCGAGTGCGCCACGTCAGCAAGAGCCTCAATGGAAACCCTACTGCGCGAGTACTTCCCGATCCTCGTGTTTCTGGCCATTGCCGGCGCGATATCGATCGCAATGGTCGCCGCCTCTTTGATTGTTGCGCGCCAGCGGCCCAACACGGAAAAGCTGTCGCCCTATGAATGCGGGTTCGACCCGTTTGGCGATGCCAGGGTGCGGTTCGATGTCCGCTACTATTTGGTGGCGATCCTGTTCATCATCTTCGATCTCGAAGTGGCCTTTTTGTTTCCGTGGGCGGTCGCGTTGGGCGATATCGGGATGTTTGGCTTTTGGTCGATGATCGTATTCCTTGGAGTGCTGACCATCGGCTTTATCTACGAATGGCAAAAGGGGGCGTTGGAATGGGAGTGATCGAGACACCCGTCCGCCCGCTTCCTCCTGGCACTGAGCAGAGTGTGCTCCTCAAGGCGGCGACCGAGGAAGTGCAGAATCAGGGCTTTGTCGTCGCGACACTCGACAACCTGGTGAACTGGGCGCGCACCGGGTCGCTGTGGCCGATGACCTTTGGTCTGGCGTGTTGCGCGGTCGAGATGATGCACACCGGGGCGAGCCGCTACGATCTCGACCGGTTCGGCGTGGTCTTCCGTGCGAGCCCTCGCCAATCGGATGTCATGATCGTGGCGGGCACGCTGTGCAACAAGATGGCGCCGGCATTGCGCAAGGTCTACGACCAAATGGCCGAGCCGCGCTGGGTTATTTCGATGGGCTCGTGCGCCAATGGCGGCGGCTATTATCATTATTCCTACTCGGTGGTGCGCGGCTGCGATCGGATCGTGCCGGTGGACGTTTACGTTCCAGGCTGTCCACCAACTGCCGAAGCACTGCTCTACGGTGTCCTGTTGCTGCAAAAAAAGATCAGGCGTACCCGCAACTTCGCTCGCTGATCCGCCATGCAGGAAAAACTCCAGGCCCTGACCGAACACGTCTCGGCGGCGTTGTCCGACGCGATGGTCGCCGCCGAGATCCGCGGCGGCGAGTTGTGCTGCCGGGTGAAGCGGGAGGCGTTGCCTCATGTCCTGAAATTTCTTCGCGACGATCCGAATTGCGCCTTCACGATGCTCTGCGACATCTGCGGCGCCGATTTTCCCGACCGGCCGCAGCGCTTCGAGGTGGTCTACAACCTCCTCAGCATGCGGCTCAACCAGCGCATCCGCATCAAAGTCGACACCGACGAAGAGCAGCCGGTGCCGTCGGCGGTCGGGCTGTTCAGCAGCGCCGGCTGGTGGGAGCGCGAGGCGTGGGATCTGTTCGGCATCTATTTCGCCGACAACCCCGATTTGCGCCGCATCTTGACCGATTACGGCTTCGAGGGTCATCCGCTGCGCAAGGATTTCCCGCTGACCGGATATGTCGAGCTGCGCTACGACGAGGATAAGAAGGCGGTCGTCTACGATCCGGTCCGATTGCAGCAGGAATTCCGCAGCTTCGACTTCCTGTCGCCATGGGAGGGGATGGACAAAATTCTCCCGGGTGACGAAAAGGCCACTCCAACGGATGCCGAGACCCCGAAGGAGGGCGGGAAATGAGCGACTCGCGGCCACCGGTGGCGGACGAGCTCGAAGGGCCGCCGCGCATCAAGAACTACATGATGAATTTCGGACCGCAGCATCCGGCGGCGCACGGCGTCATGCGGCTGGTCCTCGAAATGGACGGCGAGGTCATCGAGCGGGCCGACCCGCATATCGGGCTGTTGCACCGCGGCACCGAAAAGCTGATCGAGTACAAGACCTATCTGCAGGCGATCCCGTATTTCGATCGGCTCGACTACGTGTCGCCGATGTGCCAGGAGCACGCTTTCGCGCTCGCGGTCGAAAAACTGATGGGCATCACCCCGCCGCCACGGGCGCAATACATCCGGGTGCTGTTCGCCGAGATTACCCGGATCTTGAACCATCTGCTCTGCATCTGCGCGTTCGGGCTCGATGTCGGCGCGATCACCCCGTTTCTGTGGGGCTTCGAAGAGCGCGAGCGGCTGATGGAGTTTTACGAGCGCGTCTCGGGCGCCCGCTTGCACGCCAATTACTTCCGTCCCGGCGGCGTGCACCTCGACATGCCCGCGGACCTCGCCGAGGACATTCTGGCATTTTGCGACACCTTCCCGCAGACGATCGACGATATCGAACGCCTGCTGACCGAGAACCGCATCTTCAAGGAGCGCACCGTCGACATCGGTGTGGTGACCGCCGAACAGGCAGCGGATTGGGGGTTTTCCGGCCCGATGCTGCGCGGCTCCGGGGTGGCCTGGGATCTCCGCCGCGCGCAGCCCTATGACGCGTATGACAAGATGGAGTTTGACGTTCCAATCGGGCGCAACGGCGATTCCTACGATCGTTATCTCGTGCGCATCGAGGAGATGCGCCAATCGCTCCGCATAATGAGGCAGGCGCTTGCGCAGATGCCCACCGGGCCGGTCAAGGTCAACGACCGTAAGGTGGCGCCGCCGCCGAGAGCCGAGATGAAACATTCGATGGAAGCGCTGATCCATCACTTCAAGCTCTACACCGAGGGCTATCACGTGCCGCCCGGCGAGACCTACACGGCGGTGGAGGCGCCGAAGGGCGAGTTCGGGGTGTATCTGGTTGCCGACGGCACCAACCGGCCCTATCGCTGCAAGATTAGATCGCCGGGCTTTGCCTTTCTGCAGGCGACGGATTTCATGTGCCGGGGCCATATGCTCGCCGATGTCGTGGCGATCATCGGCTCTATGGACATCGTGTTCGGCGAGATCGACCGATGACCACGCCGGTTGAGGGACCGCCTTTCGAGCAGCCCGATAAGTTCGAATTCACTCCCGAGAACCTCGAGCGGGCGAAGGCGCACATCGCCAAATATCCGCCGGACCGTCAGGCGAGCGCCGTCTTGCCGCTGTTGTACATTGCGCAGGAACAGCATGGCGGCTGGCTGCCTCGCGCGGCAATGAATCATGTCGCGCTGCTGCTCGAAATGGCGCCGATCCGCGTTTACGAGGTCGCGACCTTCTATACGATGTTCAACCTGCGGCCGGTTGGGCGCTACCTGCTGCAGGCCTGCACGACGACGCCGTGCTGGCTGCGCGGCTCCGACGCCGTCGTCGAGGCGTGCGGGCGCAAGCTCGGCATCGGCGTCGGCGGCACCACGCCGGATGGGCTCTTCACTCTGGTCGAGGTCGAGTGTCTCGGCGCTTGCGTCAACGCTCCGATCCTGCAGGTCAACGACGATTTCTACGAGGATCTGGACGCTCCTGCGACCGAGGCACTGCTCGACGCTTTGCGCAATGGGAAGGCGCCTCTGCCGGGTTCGGTAATCGGTCGGCAGGGTTCCGAGCCGGTTGTCGGTCGCACCACTCTGATCGAGCCCGGCGTGGGGTCTGCGGACGGCGGTCGGGAATAAGAGGAAGCAATGCTTGCCGACAAGGATCGGATCTTTACGAACCTCTACGGCCGTGATGATTGGCGGCTCGCAGGCGCCCAGCAGCGCGGCGATTGGGACGGCACCAAGGAGCTGATCCTCAAAGGGCGCGATTGGATTGTCGAGCAAGTCAAGGAATCCGGCTTGCGCGGACGCGGCGGCGCCGGTTTCCCGACCGGCTTGAAGTGGTCGTTCATGCCAAAGCAGAGCGACCGTCCGACCTACCTTTGCGTCAATGCCGATGAGAGCGAGCCGGGCACCTGCAAGGACCGGGACATTATCCGCAACGACCCACACAAGCTGATCGAAGGCTGCCTGCTCGCCTCGGTCGGCATGGGTGTCCACACTTGCTACATCTATATCCGCGGCGAGTTTTATAACGAGGCAACAGCGCCTGCAAGCGGCCATCGACGAGGCCTACGACGCTGGCTTGATCGGCGAGGACGCCTGCGGCTCGGGCTGGGATTTTGAGCTATACCTGCATCGCGGAGCCGGCGCTTATATTTGCGGCGAGGAGACCGGGCTGCTCGAGAGCCTCGAAGGGCGCAAAGGCCAGCCCCGCCTGAAACCGCCATTCCCGGCGCAAGTCGGTCTTTATGGTTGCCCGACTACGGTAAACAATGTCGAGACGATTGCGGTCGTACCGGCTATCTTACGGCGCGGCGCCGCCTGGTTTGCCGGTATCGGCCGGCCGCGCAACTCGGGCACTAAGATCTACTGCCTTTCCGGCCACGTGAACACGCCCTGCAATGTTGAAGAGGCGATGAGCATACCGTTGCGCGAGCTGATCGAGCGGCACGGCGGCGGAGTGCGCGGCGGCTGGGACAATCTACTCGGCGTCATTCCAGGCGGCTCCTCGGTGCCGGTCATACCGAAATCGATCTGCGAGACGGTGCTGATGGATTTCGACAGCCTGGTCGCGGTCAAGAGCGGGCTCGGCACCGCCGCGGTGATCGTCATGGACAAATCTACGGATATCGTAAAGGCGATAGCGAGGCTGTCGAAATTCTACAAGCACGAGAGCTGCGGCCAGTGCACCCCGTGCCGCGAGGGTGCGGGCTGGGTATGGCGGGTCATGGAGCGCATGGTCGAAGGCAATGCCTCGGTCGCGGAGATCGACATGCTGCTCGACGTCTCGTACGAGATCGAGGGTCATACGATCTGCGCGCTGGCCGACGGCGCGATGTGGCCAGTGCAGGGGCTGATCCGCCATTTCCGCCCGGAGATGGAGCGCCGCATCGCCGAGTACCGCGAAGCCGCCGTGCGGGAAAGGCGGGCGGCCTGACAATGCCGAAGCTGACGATCGATGGGGCCGAGGTCGAGGTGCCGGCTGGCGCGACGATCTTGCAGGCCTGTGAGCATGCCGGGATCGAGATTGCGCATTTCTGCTTTCACGAGCGCCTCGCGATTGCAGGAAATTGCCGGATGTGTCTCGTCGAGGTGGAGAAATCGCCAAAGCCGATTGCTTCTTGCGCGATGCCGGCGACCGACGGGATGGTCGTTTTCACCAAGTCTCCGAAGGCGATCAAGGCGCAGAAGGGGGTAATGGAGTTCCTGCTGATCAATCATCCGCTCGATTGTCCGATCTGCGATCAGGGCGGCGAGTGCGACTTGCAGGACCAGGCTATGGCCTACGGTTTCGACCGCGGCCGATACGAGGAGAACAAGCGCGCAGTCCCCTATAAGAATTTTGGTCCGCTGGTCGAGACCAGCATGAACCGCTGCATTCACTGCACGCGCTGCATTCGCTTTCTGACTGAAATCGCCGGGGTTCAGGAGCTGGGCGCCACCGGCCGCGGCGAAGACATGGAGATCACCACCTATATCGAGCGTGCGCTCGATTCCGAATTGTCAGCCAACATCATCGATCTGTGCCCGGTCGGCGCGCTGACCTCGAAGCCTTATGCATTCGTCGCCCGGCCTTGGGAGCTGGTCAAAACCGAGTCGATCGATGTCTTGGATGCGGTCGGCAGCAACATCAGGATCGATTCGCGCGGACCGCAAGTCTTGCGCGTGCTGCCGCGCGTCCACGAGGCGGTCAACGAGGAGTGGATCTCGGACAAGACCCGCTACGCGATCGACGGTCTCGTTCGCCGCCGGCTGGACCGGCCTTATTTCGGCCGCGAGCGCAAACGCGAGGTGGAGTGGCGCGAGGCCGTCGAGCTCGTCGCCGAACGGCTGAAGAAGGTTCCGGGCGAGCGTATCGCCGCGATCGCCGGCGATTTATGCGACACCGAGGCGATGTTTGCGCTGAAGGAATTTCTCACCGGCCTCGGCGCGACGAGCCTCGATTGCCGCCAGGACGGCGCCAAGCTCGATGCGCGGTGCCGCGCCGCATATTTGTTCAACACGACAATTGCCGGCATCGAAAATGCGGATGCCTGTTTGCTGGTCGGCACCAACCCGCGCCGGGAAGCACCGCTCGTAAATGCGCGGCTGCGCAAGCGGCATCTCCAAGGCGGTTTCCGGGTCGCCGCAATCGGCCCGACCCTCGACCTGACCTTTCCCGTCGAGATGCTCGGCAGTGACGGTGCCGTGCTGAACGCTTTGGCTGCGGGCGACCACCCTTGGGCCGATATTCTGCGCAATGCCAAAAACCCGATGATCGTGGTGGGGCAGGGGGCGCTCGCCCGCCCGGACGGCGCCCGCGTCCTGGGCGCGGCGCACCAGCTCGCCGAAAATGGCGGGCTCGTTCGCGACGACTGGAACGGGTTCAATGTTCTGCACCGCGCCGCCGCGCGGGTCGGCGGCCTCGATCTCGGCATTCGTGCCGGGAGCCGGAGGACGCGATGTGAGCGGCATTATCGCCGGATGCAAATCCGGCGACATCGAGGTTCTCTACCTTCTCGGTGCGGACGAGATCGATACGAGCGATCTCGGATCAGCCTTTGTGATTTACCAGGGCCATCACGGCGAGCGCGGTGCCCGTCGCGCCGATGTCGTCCTGCCGGGTGCTGCCTACACCGAGAAGGACGGCACCTACGTCAATACGGAGGGCCGCGTGCAGCTGGCGCGGCGCGCGGTGTTCCCGCCCGGAGAGGCGCGCGAGGACTGGAAGATCGTGCGCGCTTTGTCCGGTGCCATCGGCCGTCCGCTGCCGTTCGATGCGCTTCGCGAACTGCGCTGCCAGATGTCGGAGAAGCATCCGGTATTGGCCGGCGCGGATGTGGTGACGCGGGCTCCTTGGGACGCTTTCGGGGGGGCGGGGCCGGTCGCCGCCGATCCCTTCTTGTATCCGGTCGAGGATTTCTACCGGACCGATCCGATCAGCCGGGCCAGCCAGACGATGGCGCGATGCAGCGAGCTTTTCGTCGGAGGGCGGCAGCAAGCCCCGCCGTGGACCGGCACTCATGGCTAATTTCTGGATTGGTTACGCCTGGCCGACCGTCGTCACCGCCATCGAAGTCGTCATCGTCGTGGTGCCGCTGTTGCTGGCGATCGCGATGCTGACTTATGCCGAGCGCAAGGTGCTGGCGTTTTCGCAGCTTCGCAAAGGGCCGAATGTCGTCGGCCCGTTCGGGCTGCTGCAGCCTTTCGCAGACGGCCTCAAGCTGCTCGTCAAGGAGACGATAGTCCCGAGCGGCGCGAACCGGTTGGTGTTCGTCATCGCGCCGCTGATCACCTTCACGTTGGCTCTCGTCGCCTGGGCGGTCATCCCGTTTGATCCCGGGGTGGTGATTGCCAACATCAATGTCGGCATTCTCTATCTGTTCGCGATCAGCTCGCTCGGCGTCTACGGGATCATCCTTGCCGGCTGGGCGTCGAACTCCCGTTATGCTTTCCTCGGCGCGCTGCGCTCGGCGGCGCAGATGGTTTCCTACGAGGTGGCGATTGGCTTTGTACTCGTCACCGTGCTGCTGTGCGCGGGGTCGCTCAACTTGACCGAGATCGTCGAGGCGCAGCGCCACATCTGGTTCGCGATCCCGCTGCTGCCGATGTTTGTGATTTTCTTCATCTCCGCATTGGCCGAGACCGGGCGCGCGCCGTTCGACCTGCCCGAGGGCGAAACGGAGATCGTTGCCGGTTATTTTGTCGAATATTCGTCGATGACCTTTGCGCTGTTCTATCTCGGCGAATACGGCAATATGATCCTGATGAGTGCGATGACCAGCCTGCTGTTTCTCGGCGGCTGGCTCGCGCCGTTCGGGGTGGCGCCTTTTACCTGGGTCCCGGGGCCGATCTGGTTCGCGCTCAAGATCGCCTTTGTGCTGTTCTGTTTTCTGTGGGTGCGTGCCACCTTTCCCCGGTTCCGTTATGACCAGCTGATGCGGCTCGGCTGGAAGGTGTTTCTGCCGTTTTCGCTGTTCTGGCTGGTGTTGACAGCCGGCGTGTTGACTGCGGCCGGGTGGCTGCCCGCGCGCTGAAGGATTGATCGATGGGACTTCTCGAACGCGCCACCCGCAGCCTGCTGTTGACCGAGCTGCTGTCCGGGATGGGGCTGACGTTGCGTTACATGTTCAAGCGGACGGTCACCGTAAATTACCCCTACGAGAAGGGTCCGCTGAGCCCGCGCTTTCGCGGCGAGCACGTGCTGCGCCGGTACCCCAACGGCGAGGAGCGCTGCATCGCCTGCAAGCTGTGCGAGGCGATCTGCCCGGCGCTGGCGATCACAATCGAGGCCGAACCGCGCGAGGACGGCAGCCGCCGCACCACGCGTTACGACATCGACATGACGAAATGCATCTATTGCGGCTATTGCCAGGAGGCCTGTCCGGTCGACGCGATCGTCGAGGGGCCGAATTTCGAGTTCGCGACCGAGACGCATGAGGAACTCCTCTACGACAAGGAGAAATTGCTGGCCAACGGCGACCGCTGGGAGGCCGAAATCGCCAAGAACCTGGCCCTCGACGCGCCCTATCGGTGACGATGCCCCGTCACCCACCATGGCTGGCGCGATGGTCCCCCCTCTCCCGCGGTGCGGCAGAGGAGCTTCGAGCGGAATGCGTCGCAGCCCCTCTCCCGCACGCGGGAGAGGGTGCCGAGCGCAGCGAGGCGGGTGAGGGGCTGCGATGATCGTCCAGGCCATCCTCTTCTACATCTTTGGCACGATAGCCGTCGCCTCCGGGGTGCTGGTGGTTTCGGCGCGCAACCCGGTGCATTCCGTGCTCTTTCTGATCCTCGCCTTCTTCAACGCCGCGGGCTTGTTCGTTCTGATCGGCGCGGAGTTCCTGGCGATGATCCTGGTCATCGTCTATGTCGGGGCGGTAGCGGTCCTGTTTCTTTTCGTCGTGATGATGTTGGACATCGACTTTGTGCAATTGCGCAGCGGCTTCGTGCAATATCTCCCGATCGGCACATTGGTCGGCCTGATCCTGTTGTTCGAGCTCTTCTTCGTCATTGGCGGTTGGGCGGTCGGCCCATCCATACCGACCCAGGCCCCTGCGCTGGCAACGGCCGGTGGTGTTCCGCTCACCAATACCCGGGCGCTCGGCGAGATTCTCTATACCCGCTATTTGTTTGCGTTTCAGGTCGCGGGATTGATTTTGCTCGTGGCAATGATCGGGGCGATCGTCTTGACTTTGCGTCATCGCGCCGACGTCAGGCGGCAATCGATTTCGGCGCAGCTGGCCCGCGGCCGCGCCGAGACCGTCGAAGTCGTCAAGGTGCCGATCGGCGCCGGGAGCGACTGATGCTGATCGGCCTGGCGCATTACCTGACGGTAGCCGCGATCCTATTCACGCTCGGGGTCTTCGGCATCTTTCTCAACCGCAAGAACGTGATCATCATGCTGATGTCGATCGAGCTGATGCTGCTCGCGGTCAGCATCAATTTCGTCGCCTTCTCGGTCTTTTTAAACAACCTGATCGGTCAGGCTTTTGCGATGTTCGTGCTGACCGTCGCGGCGGCGGAGGCGGCGATCGGCCTCGCCATCCTCGTCGTCTATTTCCGCAACCGCGGCACGATCCGGGTCGAGGACATCAACATGATGAAGGGCTGAGGCTTTGGCCGTTGCCGTCGTATTTCTGCCTCTGATCGCCGCGGTGATCGCCGGCTTTTTCGGCCGGGCAATCGGCGACCGTGGCGCCCAGCTGGTGACTTGCGGGGCCCTTTTGCTGTCGGCGGTGCTCGGTCTTTTTCTGTTCCGCGACATCCTCGCCAGCGACCAGGTCCGCGTCATCCCGCTGGCGAGCTGGATCATCGCCGGCGGAGTCGATGTCAACTGGGCACTGCGGCTCGACACTTTGAGCGGCGTCATGATCGTCGTCGTGACCGTCGTGTCGTCGATGGTCCACGTCTATTCGATCGGCTACATGCACGGGGATCCATCGATCCCGCGGTTCATGTCCTATATGAGCCTGTTCACCTTTTTCATGCTGGCTTTGGTCACGTCGAACGATTTCGTCCAGCTGTTTTTCGGCTGGGAAGGCGTCGGCTTGATGTCCTATCTGCTGGTCGGCTTCTGGTACGATCGCCCCTCGGCCAATGCCGCCGCGATCAAGGCTTTCCTCGTCAACCGCGTCGGCGATTTCGGTTTCTCCTTAGGCATATACGCGGTTTTTGTGATCTTCGGCTCACTCGACTTTGGCACCGTCTTTGGCGCGGCGCCGAGAGCGGTCGGCACGACAATGGAGTTTCTTGGCTGGCACGTCGATGCACTGACTCTCGCCTGCATCCTGTTGTTCATCGGAGCGATGGGCAAATCTGCGCAGATCCCGCTCCACACCTGGCTGCCCGATGCGATGGAGGGCCCGACCCCGGTTTCCGCCTTGATCCATGCGGCGACGATGGTCACGGCGGGTGTCTTCATGGTCGCCCGCCTGTCGCCGCTCTTCGAATATGCCCCGATGGCGCTCGCCGTCGTGGGCATCATTGGCGGGACCACAGCGATATTTGCGGCGAGCATCGGGATGGTGCAGCCCGACATCAAAAAGGTCGTTGCTTATTCCACCTGCAGCCAGCTCGGGTACATGTTCGCCGCGGCGGGCGTCTCGGCCTACGGTGCCGCCATTTTCCACCTCTTCACGCATGCCTTCTTCAAGGGGCTGCTGTTCCTGTGCTGCGGGTCGGTTATCCATGCGATGGGCGGCGAGCAGGACATGCGCCGCATGGGCGGCCTCTGGCGCAAGACCCCGATCACCTATGTGACGATGTGGATCGGCGCGCTGTCGCTCAGCGCCCTTCCGTTCTTTTCCGGCTATTACTCGAAGGACACGATCCTCGAAGCCGCTTGGGCTTCCGGGTCGGCGGTCGGCCGCTATGCCTGGGTCCTCGGCACCGTAGCCGCGTTGATGACCGCCTTCTACATCTCGCGCGTCATGTTCATGACCTTCCACGGCGAGCCCCGAGCCGGCGAAGAGGCTATGCACCACGCCCACGAAAGCCCTTGGGTGATGTTGATCCCGCTGATCGTGCTTGCCATCGGCGCCGCTTTCTTCGGCTATCTCGGCTACGATTTCTTTGTTGGAGCCGACCGAGCCCACTTCTGGAAGAGCTCGATCCTGGTCTTGCCGCAATACGATTCCCTTGCGGCGGCCGAAGGGGTCCCGGCGCTTGTTCGCTTCATGCCGCTGATCTTCGCGGTGATCGGCATCGCCATCGCCTACGTCTTCTACATCGCCGATCCGCGGCTGCCGGTGCGTCTCGCCGCGCAGTTCCGCTCCCTCTATCTCTTCCTGCTCAACAAATGGTACTTCGACGAGCTGTATGACTGGCTGTTCGTGCGGACCGCTTTTTTGCTTGGCGATGGTCTGTGGCGGTCCGGCGACGGCACGGTCATCGACGGCCTCGGCCCAAACGGTGTCGCCGCGGTAACCCGCGACCTCGCACATCAGGCCAGCCGCCTCCAGACGGGGTATCTCTACCATTATGCCTTCGCGATGATGATCGGTCTCGTCGCGCTGGTGACGTGGTACCTGTTCCCGCGCTGAGCGGCGGAACATCACCGTGAGCCATTGGCCGCTCCTCACGCTCGTGACCTTCCTGCCGCTGGTGGGCGCCGCGTTCATTCTGATGGCGCGGGGCGACGAGGCGGTGGTCGCGCGCAACGCGCGCTGGATCGCGCTGTGGACATCGTTGATCGTCTTTGCGCTATCGCTGGTGCTGTGGTTCGACTTCGATCCCAGCACCGCCGAATTTCAGTTCGTCGAGCGGGCCAGCTGGGTAACCCTCGGCGGCTTCGATTTCAATTATCACATGGGGATCGACGGCATCTCCCTGTTCTTTGTGCTGCTGACGACCATCCTGACGTTCATCACCATCGTCTCCGCCTGGGAAGTGATCCAGTTCCGGGTCAAGGAATTCATGATCGCTTTCCTCGTGCTCGAGACCTTGATGGTCGGCGTGTTTTGCGCGCTCGATTTCATCCTGTTCTACGTGTTTTTCGAGGGCACGCTGGTCCCGATGTTCCTGATCATCGGGGTGTGGGGAGGCTCGAACCGCATCTATTCGGCTTTCAAATTTTTTCTCTATACATTGCTCGGCTCGGTGCTGATGCTGCTCGCGGTCCTCGCCGTCTATTTCCAGACCGGGACGACTGACATCGAGTACGCCCTGGCCCACAGCCAGCTGTTTCCCGCCGGTCTGCAGAAATGGCTGTGGCTCGCGTTTTTTGCCTCCTTTGCGGTCAAGGTGCCAATGTGGCCGGTCCATACCTGGCTCCCCGACGCGCACGTCGAGGCGCCGACGGCTGGCTCGGTGATCCTCGCCGCCATTCTGTTGAAGCTCGGCGGCTACGGCTTTATTCGCTTTTCGTTGCCGATCTTTCCGCTCGCTTCGGCTTATTTCACGCCGCTGATCTTCGCGCTCAGCGCCATTGCCGTGATTTACACGTCGCTCGTGGCACTGGCGCAGATCGATATGAAAAAGTTGATTGCCTACTCGTCGATCGCCCATATGGGGTTTGTCACAATGGGCACCTTTGCCGTGACGAGCGAGGCGGTGCAAGGCGCCGTCATTCAGATGTTGAGCCATGGGCTCGTCTCGGGAGCCCTCTTTCTCTGCGTCGGTGTCCTCTATGACCGGCTGCACACACACGAGATCGCCCGCTTTGGCGGGCTCGTGCACCGCATGCCGGCCTACGCCTTTGTCTTGATGGTGTTCACCTTGGCGGCGATCGGACTGCCCGGCACCAGCGGGTTTATCGGCGAGTTTCTGATCCTGCTCGGCACGTTCCGCGTCAACACGCTCGAATGCACGCTTGCGGCGACGGCACTGTTCCTCGGCCCGATGTACATGCTCTACATGTATCGGCGAGTGATCTTCGGCACGCTCACCCGCGCCGACCTCCGCGGCATGCTCGATCTGAGCATGCGCGAGAAGGCCTTGTTTGTTCCGCTGCTCGTCTTGGTGATTTGGATGGGCGTCTACCCGCTCTCGTTTCTGCGCCCGATCCAGGCGTCCGTCGACCATTTGGTCCAGCAAGTGGCGGCCGCCACCGAGGCAGCCGGCATGCGCCGCGCCAGCCTGCGTTAGACCGGATCGATGCCAGTATTGCCCGTTCCTGACATCGCGCCGGCGTTGCCCGAGATCATCCTCGCCGTCGGCGCGATGGCGCTGCTGATATTTGGTGCGATCAGCGGCGAAAAGTCGACGCGGACGGTTTCCTGGCTCGCCATCGCGGTGCTGATCATCGCGCTCGTCGTTTCCTTGGCGCAGGGAGGCGAACGGCGTCTCGGTTTCGACGGCATGTTTGTTACCGACGCTTTCGCTCTGTTCATGAAAGCCTTGGTGCTGATCGGCTCGGCGGTCACGATCCTGATCGGGATGCGCTACAACGAGGATCAGGGGATCGCCCGGTTCGAGTTCCCGGTGCTCGTGCTGCTGTCGACGACCGGGATGATGGTCATGATCTCGGCGAATGACCTGATTACCCTGTATGTCGGCCTCGAATTGCAGAATTTGGCGCTTTATGTCGTCGCCGCTTTCAACCGGGATTCGACCCGATCGAGCGAAGCCGGGCTCAAATATTTCGTGCTGGGCGCGCTCTCGTCGGGAATGCTGCTTTACGGCGCTTCGCTGATCTACGGGTTTACCGGCACCACCGCGTTCAGCGAGATCGCCACTCTGGTGAGCGGTGGGGCGGCGCCTTCGGCCGGTGTCCTGATCGGCCTTGTCTTCGTCATCGTCGGCCTTGCCTTCAAAGTCTCGGCGGTGCCGTTCCATATGTGGACGCCCGATGTCTACGAAGGCGCACCGACCCCGGTGACGGCTTTTTTTGCGGTAGCACCGAAGATCGCCGCACTCGCCCTTTTTATTCGTTTCATGCTCGAGCCGTTCGGTCCCCTGGTCGGCGAATGGCGTCAGATCATCGTCTTTCTGTCGATCGCCTCGATGGTGCTGGGCGCGGTCGCCGCAATCGCCCAAGCAAGCATCAAACGCCTGATGGCCTACAGCTCGATTAGCCATGTCGGCTATGCGCTAATCGGACTCGCAACCGGCACGGCGGCCGGCATACGCGGCGTGCTGGTTTATATGGCGATCTACCTCTTTATGACGGTCGGCACCTGGGCGGTGATTCTGTGCATGCGCCGGAACGGCCGCATGCTCGAGGGGATTTCGGATCTCTCCGGGCTGTCCCGCTCGCAACCCGGGCTCGCTCTGGCCTTGGCGATCTTCATGTTCGCATTGAGCGGCATACCGCCGACGGCGGGCTTCTTCGCCAAGCTCTACGTCTTTCTCGCCGCCATCGATGCCAAGCTCGCCGGACTGGCCGTCATCGGCGTCGTGACCAGCGTCGTCTCGGCGTTTTATTATCTCCGGGTCGTCAAGGTCATGTATTTCGACGAACCGGTCGGCGCCTTCGACCGGCCGTTGACCGCAGAGCTAAAGGGTGTGCTGTTCGTCACCGCGGTCGTCACGTTATTCTTTTTCATCCTCCCGGGTCCGATCGTCGGTGGCGCCGAAGCTGCCGCCTCGGCCCTCTTTGCCCGATGACCCGGCCTCAGCCGAGGCTGCCTCCCGGATATCGGCTGATTGCCTACAACTCGATCGGCAGCACCAACGACGAAGCGAAGCGCCTCGCTCGCGAGGGAGCGGCGGAAGGGAGCCTTCTATGGGCACTCGAACAGACCGCCGGTCACGGGCGTCGCGGGCGCACTTGGATCTCGCCGCGAGGCAATCTCTACCTTTCGGTGATTCTGCGGCCCGGCTGCCCAGCAGGCAGCGCGGCACAGCTTGGCTTTGTTGCGGCCTTGGCGCTGGGAGGTGCGCTTCGGACGATATTGCCGCGGATTGAGCGACTCGCGTATAAATGGCCGAACGATGTGCTTATAAACGCTCGTAAAATCGCAGGTATCCTCCTTGAATCGGAGATCGTTGCACCCGACAAGCTGAGGTTTGTCGTAGTCGGCGTTGGGGTCAACCTCACGGCCTCGCCCCAAGGCACGGAATTTCCTGCGACCTCCATTATGGAAGAAGGCTTGGGCGAGGTTTTGCCAGAGGTGATGCTCGAGAAGTTCGCCGCGAGTTTCCAATCGTGGAATATGCGCTGGCGTGCAGAGGGCTTTGCGCCGGTTCGTGCATCCTGGTTAGCGGCCGCGGCAATCGCTCGCGGCGAGCCGATCCAGGTCCGCATCGACGCCGCCGGCTTGCGCGGCCGCTTTCTCGATATAGATCACGAAGGGAACCTGTTGCTCGATTGCGCAGGGGAATGCCGGCGCATCGCCGCCGGCGAAGTCTTCCCGGCCGAGTGAAGAGGGCAATATGCTCCTCGCCATCAATGCCAACAACACCAACACGGTATTCGCGATCTGGGAGGGCGCCGATTTCAAGGGCAGCTGGCGCACGGCGACCGAGGGCAAGCGCACGGCCGACGAATATGTCGTCTGGCTCGATCATTTATTGTCGCTGGAAGGCCTGGCGCGGGGCAATGTCGATGGCGCGGTGATCGCCAGCGTCGTTCCCGACGTGAATTTCAACCTCCTTACCCTCTGCCGGAGATACTGCCACACAGATCCGCTAGTGGTCGGCGAGAAGGGCGTGACGCTCGGCACCAGTGCACTGGTGGACCGGCCGGAGGAAGTCGGCGCCGACCGCCTGGTCAATACCATCGCGGCGCACGACCGGTACCAGGGTCCACTCATAGTGGTCGATTTCGGCACCGCCACGACCTTCGATGTGGTCGACCGGAACGGCAATTATTGCGGCGGCGTGATCGCGCCGGGGATCAACCTGTCGTTGCATGCATTGGAAATGGCGGCGGCGAAGCTCCCAAGCATTCGTATCCGCCGCACCGAGCGCGTGATCGGCAAAGACACGGTGAGCTGCATGCAGTCCGGCATCTATTGGGGTTATATCGGACTAGTCGAGGGACTGGTGCAGCGCATTCGAGCCGAGCGTGGCGAGCGAATGAACGTCATCGCCACCGGCGGGCTCGCGCCGCTGTTCGCTGGGGCTAGTATCATTGACCATGTCGATCCCGATCTGACCTTGTGGGGGCTCCGCCTGATCTACCGCCGCAACCGCAACAAATGAACCATCCGCCTTTGCAGCCGGGGGTCCGGCCGGACTACCGCGACCCCGACGCGCTCTTCTTTGTCCCGCTCGGCGGCGCTGGCGAAATCGGGATGAACCTGAATGTTTACGGGTATCAGGGCGACTGGCTGATCATCGACTGCGGCGTCACGTTCGGAGATGATTCGCAGCCGGGGCTCGAAGTCGTGATGCCCGATCCCGGCTTTATCGTCGAACGCCGCGATCGCTTGCTCGGGATCGTGGCGACCCATGCGCACGAGGATCATATCGGGGCCATTCCTTATCTCTGGAGGCAGCTGCGCTGCCCGATCTGGGCGACCCCGTTCACCGCCTCGTTCTTGCGCGCCAAGCTGGCCGAGACCGGGTTCGCTGATCAGGTCAAGATCAACGTCGTGCCATTGTCGGGCCGGTTCACGATCGGCCCGTTCGACCTCGAACTGATCACCCTCACGCATTCGATCCCGGAACCGAATGCGGTCGCGCTGCGCACGCCGGTCGGAACCGTGCTGCATACCGGCGACTGGAAGTTCGATCCGGACCCGCTGATCGGCCCGACCGCGGACGAGGCCGCCTTGACGAGGCTCGGCGACGAAGGCGTCCTCGCATTGGTCGGGGATTCGACAAACGCGCTGCGGCCCGGCACCTCGGGATCCGAGGCGGAGCTGCGCCGGTCCCTGATCGACCTGATCGGCCGCTACGATGCGCGGGTCGCAGTCGCCTGCTTCGCGTCGAATGTTGCGCGGCTCGAGACGATTGCGCGGGCGGCGGCGGCCCATGGCCGAGAAATCGCGCTGGTCGGACGGTCGCTGTGGCGGATCGACAAGGCCGCCCGCGAGAACGGTTACCTGACGGATCTGCCGCGTTTTCTGACCGAGGACGAGGCGGGCTACATCCCGCGCGACCGGATCGTGATGATCTGCACCGGCAGCCAAGGCGAGCCGCGCGCAGCCCTTTCGCGGATCGCCCGCGACGATCACCCGCATGTCGTGCTGGAGACCGGGGATGTCGTCATCTTCTCGTCGCGTATCATTCCGGGCAATGAGAAGTCGATCAATCGGCTGCAGAACGCGCTGGTTCGGCTTGGTGTCGAGATCGTCACCGAGGAGGACCATTTCGTCCACGTCTCGGGGCATCCGGCCCGCGACGAGCTGGTGAGGATGTACCAGATGGTCCGCCCGCAAATTGCCGTCCCGGTGCATGGCGAAGCCCGCCACCTGATCGCGCATGCCGAGCTCGCCGGCGAGTGCCAGGTTCAACAGCCTCTCGTCATCCAGAACGGCGATGTGGTCCGGCTCACAGCGAGCGGCGCCAGTGTCGTCGACGAGGTGCCGGTCGGCAGGCTCGCCAGTGACGGAAAGGGTCTGCTGCCGCTCGACGGCACGGCGCTAAAGGACCGCCGTCGCGTCACGTTCAACGGCAGCGCCGTTGCCACCTTGGTCCTCGACCGCCGCGGCGAGCTCTTGGCGCAGCCGACGGTCAGTACGATCGGCCTGGTCGAACCCACCGCTGCCGAGGCGGCGGCTCCCGCCTTGCGCAGCGCTGTCGAACGCGCGCTCGACGAACTGCCGGCGAGCCTGCGCCGCGACGACGAGGCCGTGCGCGACGCGGCGCGCCGAGCTCTGCGCCGCGTCCTCAACGAACGCTTCGGCAAGCGGCCGTTGGTCGAAATTCATCTAGTCCGGATTTGATCACCAATGTCGGGCATTTTGCGATGATCGGCAGGCTCAACCACGTCGCGATTGTCGTGCCCGATGTCGCGGCGGCGAGCGCGACTTACCGGCGGACCCTCGGCGCCCGCGTCTCGGAGCCATGCCCGCTGCCGGCGCATGGCGTCACCGTCGTCTTCGTTGAATTGCCAAACACCAAGATCGAGCTATTGGAGCCGCTCGGCCCAACCTCGCCAGTCAAGGCTTTTCTCGAGCGCAATCCGGCCGGCGGAATGCACCACATCTGCTACGAAGTCGACGACATCATCAAAGCGCGGGATCGGCTGCGAGCGGACGGCGCGAGAGTGCTCGGCGATGGCGAGCCGCGGCTGGGCGCGCACGGCAAGCCGGTGCTCTTTCTGCACCCGAAGGATTTTTGTGGAACCCTCATCGAGCTCGAGCAGGCGTGAGGCGGGCTCAGCGCCGCGCAGCCGGAGATGGCTTGGGTCACGGGAATTATCGTCTACGTGCTCGTCTGGTGGATCACGCTGTTCGCCGTGCTCCCTCTATGGGTAACGCCGGCCGAACCGGACGACCCGGGCTACGCCGCAGGGGCGCCACAGCAGCCGCGACTGTTGCTGAAGATGGCGATTACGACGGTGGTTGCGGCACTCATCTGGCTGGCAATATACTTATTGGTGAGGTCTCCCTGGCTCAGTTTCCGCGAGCCGTGAGTTGAGCGCTGCCTATTGCCGAATTGCGCCCGGCCATCCGGTGCACGGCCTCTATCATGACGGCGAGTACGGCTTCCCGACCAATGCGGAGAGCGTGCTGTTCGAACGGCTCGTTCTCGAGATCAACCAGGCGGGATTGTCCTGGCTGACAATTCTCAAGAAACGGGTGGCGTTTCGCGCGGCCTTTGCGGATTTCGACGTCGATCGCGTCGCGGCTTTCGGGCCGGCCGACACCGACCGTCTGCTCGCCGATTCGGGGATCATCCGCAACCGGCTCAAAATCGAAGCGGCAGCCGAGAATGCGCGGCGCATCCAGACGCTGCGAAAGTCGCACGGGTCGTTCACCGGCTGGCTCGACGCTCATCATCCGCGATCCCCGCAGGAATGGACGCGGCTGTTTCGGCAGACCTTTCGCTTCACCGGCGGTCAGATCGTCAACGAGTTTCTGATGAGCGTCGGCTATCTGCCCGGTGCCCATGAACCGGATTGCCCGGTCTTTGCCCGAATCCTCGATCTGTCGCCGCCCTGGGCACGGACGAGCGAGGCGGCACCGCCAACTTCCCTCCGAGTTTGACGACGCTAACGGTTTTGTTAGAAACCCTGTCGGACAATATTTCATTAGAGGTGGCCTAGATGTCGTTGCGGCAGCGATACCTCACGGTTCTTTCTCGGATCATGCCGGCCGGCGCAGTCGGCGTTTCCCTGCTGCTCGGCGCTGCCGCGCCGGGCGATGCCGCCCAGCGTCCAGCGAACTCGCAATTGTCCGCTGCGGACCGTCCCACTGTTGCCGAACGACTGACCGCCATTCGCCAAGCGGTTTCCGATATTGCCGGAGACGTCGTCAAATCGCGCCTCGGCGAGCAACAGCTCGCCTGGGGGAACTGGTGGCGCAACGGCGGCTGGCGAAATGGCGGCTGGGGCAATTGGCGCAATGGCTGGCGCAATGGCGGTTGGCACAATTGGTGGCGCAATTGGTAAGGGTGGTTGTAGCGAATCCCGTTAGTTGACGGTGGCGGCTGGCTTTTGCTATAGACGCGTCGATCGTATTTCTCGCATTCGCTAGTTGATGCTTGACGAGGGAGGGGTTGTGATGTCGTTGCGGCAGAAATACGTGAAGATCCTATCAGGTATGCTTCCCGCAGGAGCAGTCGGCATGTCGCTGTTGTTAGGCTCGACGACGCCGAGTGTTGCCAACGAGCATCCCGCGGCGTCTCAACCTTCGGCCTCAGATAACGATCGTTTGTCGGAACGGCTGGCCGCCATCCGCGAAGCCGTCTCCGCCGTGGCTGAACCCGATGGCACAGTTGCCAAGCCGGACAACCGAGATCGCCAGCTCGCCTGGGGAAATTGGTGGGGAGGAGGCTGGGGCTATCGTCCCTGGGGCGGCTATTATCCCTATGGCTATGGCTGGCCCAATTGGAACAACTGGCACAACTGGAATAATTGGAACAACTTTTGGCATAATTGGTAGACTGGGCCGCCAAGGCAAGCGGCGAGCAGTCTCGTGCCGACTATAGAACTGCTGGTTGTTCAGCCAACCCCGTTCTGCAACATCGATTGCCGGTATTGTTACCTCCCGGACCGGAATTCGAAAGCGGTTGTCTCGCCGAATACGCTGTCCAACCTATTCTCGCAAGTGTTCGCTTCGGGCTGGGTCAAGAACAATCTGTCAGTAGTATGGCACGCCGGCGAACCGATGGTCCTGCCGATCGAGTTCTACCGCAGTGCCTTTCGCGCGATTGAGACGCAGAAGCCGGCGGAGCTGACGGTGGCTCATTCCTTCCAGACGAATGGGACATTGATCGACGATGCATGGTGCAACTTTTTTGCCGAGGAGCATGTCAATATCGGCGTCAGTATCGACGGACCGCAGCGACTGCACGATCGCAACCGGCAGACCCGGTCGGGGCGGGGCACCTTCGATAAGACGATCGCAGGTATTCGGCTGTTGCGCCGTCACGACGTCCCTTTTCACGTGATTTCGGTGCTGTCCACCGCCAGCCTGGCAGCGCCTCGCGAGATGTTCGATTTCTACGTCAATGAGGGCATCGAGCGGGTGTGCTTCAATGTCGAAGAATCCGAAGGCGATCACGTCTCGCAGTCCTTTGCCGACAGCGGTGTCGAGGCCGCGTATTACCGATTCTTGAGCGAATTCTGGCGGCTGTCGTCGGCTATGCCCGGCAAGATCACGTTCATCCGTGAAATCGAGCACGCGCTGCAGCAGGTGATCCGCCCCAAGGATGCGCCGTTCGGCAACCAGCTCGTCGAGCCTTTCGCAATCACCAGCATGGATTGGGCCGGCAACATATCGACGTTCTCGCCAGAGCTGCTCGGCCTGAAGAATGCGCAATACGGCGATTTCCTGTTGGGGAACATCAATCGTGACAGGCTCGTCGATTTGCCGCAGCGGGCGAATTTCGCCAGGATGCTCGAAGACATCGAAGCAGGCGTGGCGATGTGCCGTGAAAGCTGCGAGTATTTCAGCGTGTGCGGCGGGGGTGAGCCGGTCAATAAGCTCGCCGAGAACGGGACCTTTATCAGCACCGAGACCACCTATTGCCGCCTGACCAAGATGCGGGCGACCGATCTCGTGCTCGATGCGCTGGAGCGCGTGCAGCCGAGCGTATCCGACCGGAACGATCCGGGCACTCCGTGCATCGAGATGGCTGTGCGGGCGCAGGATCACAGCGCCCGCTGGGGATGAACACTGGCAATTCGGAGGATGTGATGAATACGAATTTCCCCCGCTTGGGCGTGTTTGCAATAGCTGCTGCGCTGCAGGTCGGTTTGGCCGGGCTCGCATTCGCCCAGGGCGGCCCGCCGCAATCCGGTGCGGCCGGGCAACCGCCGGGATACGCTGGCGGCGGCGCCGGACAAATGGTCGAACCTACCCAATCCGATGAAACGACGCCCGCGACGGAACTTCCTGTGCTCTACGTTACCAGTGTCGAGGTGATGCGGACTTCGACAGAGCCCGAGCTCGACGTCGTCCGGGTCACGGGATTGACCGGATCGCAGGGCTGGAGCGCCCCGGAGCTGGTCCCGACATATGTCGGAAAACCTTCAGACGGCATCCTCGATCTGCAATTCATTGCGACGATGCCGGACCAAACGCAGCCGGCCGAAGGTTTCGTCCCGATCAGCGCTGTCTTCCCATTGGAACAGGGCCACCTATTCAAAGGAGTGCGCGTGCGGGCCTCGGAGAATGCCCTTGAGGTCAAGCAGATGCCGGGCGTCAGCCAGACACAGGTCAACGTTAATGACTGCAAGGACTGCGTCGGCAAGAAGTTTGTCGAGCACGGCCAGGCGCAGCCCGGCCAGCAGGGGGTCGTTCGCCAGGAGGATCTCCCCAAGGTATTGAGATGGATCGTACCGTCGCGCGGGCATCAGAGGCATCACGCACGATCCAAACCGGCTCAATCTGATCCTCGGCGACGACAACACGATCATCGCGGCCTACTGGGAATAGCCGATACCGTCGCTCCAATCGTCATTGCGAGCGGAAGCGAGGCAATCTCGGGCCGCCGGCCGCTGGATCAATCGAGATTACTTCGTCGCGCAAGGCGCCTCGCAATGACATCAGTCTTCGATCGAGGCGGCGAGGATCAGGCTCAGTTGACAAAGCGGCCGGCCGGTTTCCGCTGCCCAGGCGTTGAAGGCGGACTGGACTGCGGCGCGGTCCTTGCGGTTTTTGGGCGGCGCATCGACCGCGCCCCAATGCTTCAGCCCTGCGGTCACCGAGGGCGTCAGAATGAACGTGTCCTTGCCGACCATGCGCAGAAAAGTCGGACCCGAATTGCCGCCCATCTGGCTGAAGCGTTTGGCGAGCGCTTCCCACAGCTCGACAATGCCGGTCGCGGGCCAATCGGCCAGCCAGGCGCCAAAGCTGCCATGTTCCTCAGCGACCGTAATCATCGCGGCGGCGTTGTCGCGAACCGATTTTAGCTTGCCCCAATGGCGGATCAGCCGGGCATCGCCGAGCAGCGCCTCCATTGCCTCGTCCGACATGGCGCGCACGCGGCGCGGCTCGAAACCGTTGAAGACCTCTTCGAAAGCCGGCCATTTCGCGTCGACGAGGCTGTGCTTGAGACCGGCCCGGAAGATCCGCAGCGACATCTGCGACAGATAGCGGTCGTCCGGCACCGCCTTCAGTTCGGCGGCCGAGCGCGGCTGCGGCAGCCGTGCTTCGAGCGCCGCCGCGCCGAGACGGGTGCGCGCCGCTTCGAGGATCGAGGCAAAAGGAGGCGCCGTCATCGCTCTCTCTCCACCATCACGGCTTGCGAGCCACCGCGTAAATGACATTGGTCTCGACGGAAGTGACGTTGTGCGAGCGTATCCACGCGAGATTGGCGTTGCGCAACCGTTCGACCATGTCCGGCTCCATCTGATCGACCGTCCAGCGGTAGCCGGACCCGAGCACCATCGTCCACCAATCCTCCGGCGAGCGCAGCGCTTGCCTGCCGTCCTCGGCGACGATCGCCGCCTCAGCAACCCCGGCTTCGGTGAAGAGCTTGCGCAATGCCGTCGGCTCCGCGATCCGGTCCCATGGGTTGAACGCAGAGTGGAGATCGGGGCGCAATTCCTTGACCGCCGACCACCAACCGGTCGAGCCCGGCTCCCACACCCGCGGCCCCCAGGTGGTAATGGCCAATTGGCCGTTGGGGCGCACCATCCGCCAGAGTTCTCTGATCTGCTTCGCCACGTCCGGGACGAAGAAGATCGCGAATACACAGATCACCGCATCGAAATGCCGGTCCGGATAGCCCAAATTCTCCATGTCGCCGAGGCGGAATTCGATGTTCTCGAAGTTTCCGGCTAGCCGCCTTGCGCCGAGCGATTTCGAGCAAGCGGTCGGCGAGATCGACCGCGATCACCTTGCCCTTTGGTCCGACCTGCTCGGCGGCGGGGATTGCCGATGCGCCGGTGCCGCAGCCGACATCGAGGACGGTCGCACCGGATTGGAGCGCGAGCCGCTCGACGGTGCGTCCGCCATATTTCGCCCACAGGCCGAGCGCCTCGTCGTCGAAATGATCCGCGGCGGCGTTATAAGCCGCCGCCGCTTTCATTTTGACCGGATCCGTGATCGTCAGCATCGGGCCCTCTGCCCTCTCAACGGTCGAGCCAGACGTCTTCCATGCGCCAGCCATTATAGATGCTGTTGACCTGCAGGTTGAGACCCTTCACCTCGGGGCGCCAGCAGGTGCCCTGGCGCATGTGGTAGAGGATCGGCCGCACCACGTCCTCCTGCAATTTGCTGTCGATCTGCCAGACCAGATGCTTGCGTTTTTCCTGGTCGGGCTCCATCGATTGCTGATCGATCAGCTTGTCGAGCTCGCGGTTGCAGTATTTCGTGTAGTTGCGGTTGGAGTCGCAGATGTAGTTCTCGTAGAAATTCTGGTCGGGATCGTCGAGCCCGCTGCCCACCAGGCTCTGCGCAAAAGTGAAGTCGCCGCGGATCAACCTCGGCAGCCAATTCGCGGTTTCGACCAGCTCGATCTCGGTGTCGATCCAGATCTGCTTCAGCTGGTCGGACAGGATCGCCGCCGGGTCGCGGTAGATCGGCAGATTGCGGGCCGAGATCTTGACCGAAAGCCGCTTGTCCGGTCCGTAGCCGAGCGACTGCATGATCTTGCGGGCCTCCTCACGGCGCTTCTGCACGTCGGGGTCGTAGCCCGGGCAATTTCTCCATCATTTCCTTCGGCATCGCCCAAAGGCCCTCGGGGGCCGGCAGCATTGCGGTCCCGACATCGCCTTGGCCCTCGCCGAGAATATCGATAAAGGCCTTGTGGTCGATCGTCATCGCGATCGCCCGGCGCAGGTCCAGATTGTCGAAAGGCGGCTTGCGGGTGATCAGCAAATTCGGCGCGACATTCTCCGGCGTCACTTCGCAGATCGCCTCGGGCATCTGGCTGTGCACGTCCTTCAGCATCGGGATCGTGACCTCATAGGGAAAGGTCATGTCGAAATTCCCGGCCATGAAGGCGAGCATCGCGGTCGAGCGGTTCGGGATGATCGTCCACTCGGCGCCGTCGAGATAGGGGCGGCCGGGCTTCCAGTAATCCGGGTTGCGCGTCACTTTGATCGACTGGTTGGGCTTGAACTCGACAAATTTGAACGGGCCCGTGCCGATCGGATGCGCCCGCATCTGGGCCGGCGACACGTGGCAGGGATAGATCGGCGTGAACCCCGCGGCGAGCAATTCGATAAACGCCGGCTGCGGCCGCTTCAGGTGAAATGTCGCCTGCCGGTCGCCCTCGGTCGTGACCTCTTTGAGGTTGATCCACCAGGCCTCGCGGGCATTGACGCGCAGCTTCTCCTTGGATTTGCCCTGCACCAGATCGAAGGTGCATTTGACGTCCGCGGCGGTGAACGGCTTCCCGTCATGCCATTTGACGCCGTCGCGCAATTTGAAGGTGAGGTCGGTCCCGTCCTCGCTCCACGACCAGCTTTCGGCAAGATCCGGAACAATCGACTTCAAGCTGTTCTGCTTTACGTTCGGGTCGAACACGACGAGGTTGTTGAACACCCCCATGATCGGCGCCACGATCGAGATCGTCCCTTCTTCGAGGATCGACATGTTCCCCGGGCTGTCCCGGTGCCACACCTTGAGAATGCCGCCTTGTTTTTGCGCCTGCGCCGTATCGGCAACAGTCAAACCCAATAGCAAAACTGCAGTCGCCAACGCTGCACGGTAAACGTTCTTCACCTGTTTCCTCCGAGTGTCGGGCGTGCCCTTCCCCTAACAACTGCGAGGGCCGTCGGCCCGTCAATCCGGAATCCGCCAGATCGGCTGCATGGGCGCCATGCGTGCTTCGAGACGCGCCCCTTTCGCGGGGCAGAACCGGTCCTCAGCATAAGGTATGCTCGTCGATGGCATAAACGAACCACCTCATCCTGAGGATGCGCGCTTGGAGCGGCCGTCTCGAAGGACGCACGAAGGTGATCCAGCCGACTCGAAGGAGCTGCGGCCATGAAGCTGATGTGGTTTCACCTGATGCCCTACACCGAATTGCCGGAGGATTTCCGCGAGAAGCACCCCTCGGTGTGGGTCGACATCCATTCCTCGCTGTTCGACCCGCGGCGCGCGCATCTGATGTACAACGACTTCATGGACGAGCTCGAATTCGCCGCCGAATGCGGGTTCGACGCGGTCTGCGTCAACGAGCACCACTCCAACGGCTACGGGCTGATGCCGTCGCCCAATCTGATCGCCTCGGCGCTGTCCCGCCGCACGACGGATACCGCTTTGTGCGTGATGGGCAATTCATTGGCGCTCTACAACCCGCCGACCCGGGTCGCCGAAGAATTCGCGATGATCGACTGCATCTCGGGCGGGCGGCTGATCGCCGGCTTCCCGGTCGGCACGCCGATGGACACCTGTTTTGCGTATGGCCAGAACCCGAGCATGCTGCGCGACCGCTACTACGAGGCGCACGACCTCGTCATGCGGGCGTGGACCGAGCAGGACACCTTTGCGTTCAACGGCCGCTTCAACCAGCAGCGCTATGTCAACATCTGGCCGCGGCCCAGTGCAGAAGCCGCACCCGCCGATCTGGATCCCGGGCGGCGGCTCGGTCGAGACGTGGCAGTGGTGCGCGCAGATGGACTACGTCTACGCGTATCTCTCCTATTTCGGCTTCAAGGACGGCCGCGCGACGATGCACGGCTTCTGGGAGGAGATGGACCGGCTCGGCAAGGAGCGGAACCCCTATCGCGCCGGCTTTCTGCAATCGGTCGGCGTCGCCGAGAGCCGCGAGGAGGCGATGCGGCTCTACCGCGAGCCGGCGGAATATTTCTACGGCCGCTGCCTGCGCGTCGACCCGCGCTGGGCGATGCCGCCCGGCTACATCACCGAGGCGACGCAGCGCGCCGGCATCATCGGCCAGATCGGCCGCGCCGCGAGCCTCCAGGCCCGCCAGGCGGCGCGCGCGACAACGCGCATGGAGGACATCGTCGAGCGCGGCTACGTGATCATCGGCTCGCCCGAGGAGGTCGTCGAGCAATTGACCGAGCTGGCGACCGACCTCAATGTCGGCCACCTGATGCTGCTGATGCAGTTCGGCAGCATGGGCAAGGACCTCGCGGCGTACAACACCAAGCTGTTCGCCGAGCAGGTATTGCCAAAGCTGCGCGGCCTGTTCAGCGAATGGGAAGACAAATGGTGGCCGCAGCCGATGCAGCGCCCCGAACGCGCCGAGGTTCCCGCCTTCCAGGCGTCCCTAGCGGCCCAATAATGGGTAGCCCCAATAATGGGTAGGATGGGTTGACCCCGGCGTTAAGCCGGGGGAAACCCATCCCATCACTCGCCCCCTTCCAAGTCGTTGGTGGGTTTCGCTGCCGCTCAACCCACCCTACGGGTCTACCCGTCTTGCTAAACCTTGGCGCTTGTTCCCTGCCGCACGACTAACATTGGTCAAACTCGGCGGATCGGCTGGCCACGCCGCCGACAGGGCCCGACCCGCTGACAAGGGGGATGCCATGACGCTTCGCATTCCGGCTGCTCGCGGTTCGCGCCTTTTCTGCGGTCTCGCCGGCACCCAAGCGCGCGCGCAGAATGCCGAGCCGTGCCGAGGACTGGCCCTGGTTCCGGGAAGCGCTCGTCGTCCCATCTCGCGGGCGAGTGGATGACTAGACTGGCAACGGTGGCGCCACGGTCGCGCCGGGCCTGCCGCATCTTATCTGCGCTTCTCACGGCACCGACCGATCCCGCGACGACGGCTCGGATCGAGCGGGCACCCACGATCGGACGGCCGCTTGGTGCGCCGGAATGCATCGCGGCGCTTCGAGCGGCAGCTCGGCCGGCGCCTGGCACCCGGCACACCGGGCGTTCGGCACGGCGACCGAGTCCGACCAGTGTCTGGGCGCCCAGCGCGGAAAAGGCTTAGCAAGTGCCGACAGCTTGACAAGCAGCCGCCGCATCGTCACCTGTATGGTGACGTAACCCCGAAGGTTGCGGACGCGAACACCCGAGGAGAGGAGAACCTCATGAACAACCTCATACGAGGTTTTCTATGTCGATCAAGACCTTCGCGCACAAGGGCGTGGAAGAGATTTTCCTTACCGGGCGGTCGCGCCGCATCGGGGCGGAATTTCGGCAACGCATGAGCTTGATGCTCGACGCGATCGACGGTGCCACCTGCGCCGGCGACTTGCGCGGGGCTCGTGGATTCCATGCCCTCCTTGACGATCGATCCGGAACCTTCGCGATGTCGGTCAGCGGCAATAGGCGGCTGACTTTCCGCTTCGAACACGGCGATGAGGGCGACGTCCTCGATGTCGATTTCGAGGATTATCACTGAGGCGAACACTATGACGAGGAGCAGTCAGCGAACGAGACGGCCGAGCTTGCCGGGCAAGATCCTGGCCGAGCTCTATCTGGCGCCGCACGAGATCTCGATCGCCCGGTTTGCCGAGGCGTGCGGGGTCACCCGCAAGCACATGAGCGCGATCGTCAACGGCCATGCGGCGATCACCGCGGAGATGGCGGCGCGGATGGCGGCGGTGCTCGGCACCACGGCTCAGTACTGGCTGAATTTGCAGAACGCGGTCGATCTGTACGACGCAGAAGAGCGACTAGCCACCAGCGAGAACCGACCGCAATTGATGCCGGTTTTCGGATGAGGATTACGGTGGGAGGATTACGGTGGGAGGATTACGGTGGGAGGATTACGGTGGGAGGATTACGGTGACAGCTTACAAGATGGGCAAACTGGCTTCGTGCGAGAACTCAAGTAAACTGTCACCGTAATTCCGAAGTAAACTGTCACCGTAATCCGATGAACCGGAGCAAGTGGCTAAAGTGACGCTGTCTTGACGCGCCACAATCCGGGTGAGTCACTGAGCTGCTGGTGCAGGTCCACGCGGTGAGCGTCACCCGTCGTCGAAACCGGCGCTCAATTTAGTATTGGAGATACAGCATGAAAGTCATGGCAATCGGAACACTGAAGCCTCTCACGCCCGAGCAGCGGCAGATGTATCTTCCGAAAGAAGTCCCGGCTACCCTGCAGCTCTATCTGGACGGAAAGATGGAGCAGTTCTGGCTTCGCGATAACGAGGCGGGCGTCATCTTTCTGATGACCGTCAACTCGGTCGAGGAAGCCGACGGCCTGCTCAAAGCATTGCCGCTCGGCCGGGCGAACCTTCTGACCTTCGAGCTGATGCCCATCGGACCGCTCGCTCCACTTGGAATGCTCATCAAGTAACATTCTCGAGTTGCCGCGAAATTTTTAAAAATGAAAAATACGTAAACTGTCACCGCAATCCACTTTTTCCCCGGCCTCCGCAAGGCCGGAATGCCGGAGGGCTGACTTCAAGCGCCCGAGCGCGCGTTCGAGCACACTCAGTGAGCGCGGCTCCGCGGTGCACGTGCGCATCCGTTCGCGCTCGAATTCGCGGCGCGGCGCGCAGTCGCTTTGCGCGCAACGCCGGTACGTGCGGTCAGCGGCGGGGCTGTCGGCTCGGTAAATCAACTGGGGGACACTCCGATATCGCGTAATTCCGCTCTGAGTCATGCCGATTTTCTCCGCAACGTGCAGCGAGGCGCGGTTGTCCGGATGGATCATTGCGAAGACCACACGAAACCCGATTGGACCAAGAGCGCCCATGAGCACCGTGCGCGCAGCCTCCGTTGCAACACCCTGGCCCCATGCGAAACGATGCAATCGCCACCCGATCTGGGTGAAGCCTCTTTCGTCCGACGGGCTGAGCCCACAGAGGCCGAGCAACCCTGATGCGGCCCGCCATTCGATGGCCCAGGAAGCATGCGGCTCGGGGCGTCCCTGCACGATGTTCCGCCTCACCTCTTCGCGGTGCGACGCCGCGTCGAGCGGTCCACCGATAAATTTGCGGACGACCGGATCGGCGTCCATGGCTACGATTGCCTCCAGGTCGGAGAGCATGCGCGCACGGAGGCGCAGCCGAGCGGTGTCCAATTGTCATGGCGCCTGCGGGCGCGAGCCCCTTCGGCCCGTGCGGAAATGCCGACATGCTGTCCCCTTCCGTCACCTGGCCGTGAGAAAATATACGTCCAGATCCAGGCTTCTCCACGTTCTGCGCGTTCTGGAGAACCTACAGTTTTCTCTTGAACCTGCGGCGCAGACCGAATAGGCCGAGCAAGCCGGCCGCCAACAGAGCTATCGACGAGGGCTCGGCAGCCGGGGCGACGCTCAGCTCCGAGTTGGGAAAACCGAAACTGTTGCTGTCGCCCGGGGTGACACCGAAGTGCGTGAACGTACCCTGCGGGTAGTATCGGAACTGATCCGGCGCACCCACTTGGAAAAGATCCACTTCTGAAGTTCCCGGGAACGTCGATGAAGAGGGAATGAAATCGACGCCCGTGATGGGATTAAGGGGGTTTGCAAAGGCGAGTTGCGCGACACCGACCATGGTGTCCGTTGTGATGAACGTCGGAGAATCATAGACAAACAGCGTGAAGTTATTGGCCGGATTTAACACCGTGTAGACCACGTCAGCGTCGACTTTCGAAGCTGTTGCAAAGAATAGACCTGAAACGAAGAATAGAGGAATGGCGGTCTTTGGCATCGCGCTTACTCCGCGGTTGAACCTACACGACTGATGCTGCGGAAATTAATTGCCGTCGTTCACGGTCGCGCCCAGCCTCATCGGTTATGTTCAAAGCCGACCGGCTGCGCCGAGGTCGACTCGAACAGTAGTGGTAGGATGGGTTGAGTTTAGCGAAACCCATCATCTCGCCCGTTCCGGAGGATCGGTGGGTTCGCGCTGCTCAACCCACCCTCCGTACTGGGCCACGACACTCCGCTACACCGCGTCGCATTGCTGCGGCGTCAGCCAGATTTCTGGTCGAGGCGCGTTGCTGCTGTGGTGGAGCATGTAGTACTTACTAGCTGACCGGCGGGGTTGTAGAACTCGGAAACAGAGGGTGCTGTGTATTCGTCGGCGTTGCTGCTGAGCTCTATGTCCCGCGTGATGACTGAGGTTCCCGCGAAACTGCCATCAGCCATAAATTCGAAGAATCTGTCGACTCCGGTGTAGTTTTGCGCCCGGAGATGACGCCACGTGCCCAAACCGGTACTAAACAGGGAGTTGGTAGAAATTTGCGTCAGGCTGCCGCCGTCACTGAACATCAGGATGGCGTGGCCGGTGCCTATGGCCTGGCCGGTATTGCACTGAACAATTGTTACGCTCACATCCCAAACGCCTTCGATCCCCCGCTGTTCTTGCCCCTGTCGCTTTTGTGCAGACGCCGCGAACGCGGAAATCTGCGTGACCAACGCAATTACGATTGCCAACGCCAAGCCGAAATTGACTTTCGGGAACATGAACTTCATCTTCGTCCTCCTTTTGCCAAAGGGTTCAGCCCTCAACTGGAGTGGTGTGAATTCAATACTTCGTACCCGCACGCGTTTTCTGTCATGCCCTCGAAAGCGGGCACCCAGAGCTTGTCCCTGGTGTAACAGGAGGTCGCCCGCTCAGTGCAGGCGGCTTTGGGCCCCCGCTTTCGCGGGGGCGACGAGAAAGGGAAACGGGAACATCTGTTCGGTTCGCGCCACTAGTCGGCATGACTACGTGGGATCCGTCAGCCGGCTTCGACGGCAAACGGCGAGCATTAGCTCGCCCCAAGGAAATCCGAGAATCGGTTCCCGCTAGCAGGGGTCGGGAGGAAGTGCATAAGCGGCGGACATGTGGCCCGGGCTCACGGCTACCGAACCGACGGCGAGCGTGATCGCGAAGAGTAGGAGCATAGCAAGTTTGCGCATGGGGTCCTCCTTATGCTCGGTCAGGTCGAGCACTCAAAGGATGCGGCTTGCTGCGGAGAGCGCGCTATGAGGCGGCGATAAAAAATTCTAAATTGTGATAAATTCCCGAAAATTTGGACGCGCGTGGGAGACGCAGGCATGGAAGCGCTCGCCGCCGGGGACGTCTTTCTGTTCGACGGCTTCCGTCTCGATCGGCGGGGCGGCGGTCTTTTCCGGCGCGACGAGCGGGGTGATTTCGTCCCAATGGCGATCGGCTCGCGCGCACTCGATGTTCTCGGGGTGCTGGTCGAGCGGCCAGGCGATCTCGTCTCCCGGGACGCGATCATCGCTGCGGTCTGGCCGGCGACGGTGGTCGAGGACGCCAATCTAAACATGCAGATCGCGGCGCTTCGCCGGGTTCTCGACGACGGCCGAGCCGAGGGCAGCTGCATCCAGACGGTCTCTGGCCGCGGCTACCGCTTCATCGCACCGGTGACCCGGGGCGATCCTACGCCCTCGTCAAAGTCCATCCGACCTTCCGGCAATGGGAGCGGCGGGCCAATTGTCGAAAACGAGCAACCCTGCGATCCAGGTTTTCTGGGCCAAACCGATGCCCCGCCGCCCGTACCGGCATCGCGAGCACGGTACTGGCCTCGGGCGGGCATCGCGGCCGCACTCGTTGGCGCTTTGGGCTTCGTCGCCGCAGTGGCTGACTGGAATTGGCACTCGCCCTGGTTCGGCGACGCACGCTCGGCGCCTCACCTGTCGATTGTCGTGCTGCCCTTTACTAACCTCAGCGACGACCGCGAACAGCAATATTTCGCGGACGGGATCACCGAAGACCTGACGACGGATCTCTCGCGGCTCACGCACATGTTGGTGATATCGCGGAATACCGCGTTCACCTATCGGAACAGGCCGGTCGACACAAAGCAGATCGGCCGCGAGCTGGGCGTCCGCTATCTGCTCGAAGGGAGCGTCCAGCGCTCGGACAACGAGGTCCGGGTCGGCGCCCAGCTGATCGACGCCGCGACCGACACGCATCTCTGGGCCGAGCGCTTCGACCACGGCATCGGCGACCTGTTCGCATTGCAAAACGAGATTACCGGCCGGATCGGAAATACCCTCAACCTCGAGCTGATGGCCGCAGAGGCCGCCCGGCCGACCATTCATCCCGACGCGCTGGACTACATTTTTCGCGGACGCGCCGTGCTTTTCGGGAAGTCCTTGTCGCGTGAAAATTCTGCGGAGGCGATCAGCCTCTTCGCGCACGCGTTGGCGCTCGATCCGCAATCGGCCGAGGCACAGACCTATTTGGCGGGCGCACTGGTGAGCCGAGTGATCACGTCCATGACCGACTCGGCCGCGGCCGACCTCGCACGTGCAGAAGGGCTGATCGACGAAGCTTTGCCGGCATCGCCCCGCTTCTCCTATGCGCATTACGTGAAGGCCACCGTGCTGCGCGCGCAGCACCGATGCGAGGAGGCTCTTCCCGAATTTGAGACCGCTCTCGCGCTCCGACGGAACATGGTCGGCGCATTACAGGGTCTCGGCTGGTGCAAGCTCTTCACCGGGTCGATAGACGAGGTGATCCCGCTCGAGGACCAAGCCATTCGCCTCAGCCCCCGCGATCCCAATATCGGCTATCGCTACCTCCTAATTGGCACCGTACATTTGCTGCAATCGCGTACCGACGAAGCGATCGTCTGGTTTGAAAAAGGGCGCGGCAGCATGCCTGCCCTGCCGGTCTTGCACAGCCGGCTCGCCGCCGCCTATGCCCTCAGAGGCGAGAGCGACCGCGCCGCCGCCGAACTTGCCGAAGCCCGCAGGCTGAACGGAGATCTTTATTCAAGCATCGCCCACTTGACCGGTGGGTGGCGGCTGGCACCAAAGACCCGCGAGTTATTCGAAGCCACTTATTTCGCCGGCCTGCGCAAGGCCGGCATGCCGGAGGAGTGAAGCGGACCGCAGTAGCGGCATAAGATCGCCACAGTCGCATTGTATGTTCACGAATTGGTCGCTCGAGAGACGGTATGCGCGTCGCAACCATTCAGCGAAACGTCGCTGCTAATTTGCTGCAGATGCGTAGCATCGTGGCCATCGGGTGCCCACGAGCGGGTCACGAAATTATGATTTGGGGAGTTGGGCATCCCTGATCTCGACCTGATAAAACAGGCGCATCAGGGTGCGTGCCCTGCCCCGAACCGGCCGTTCTGATTTTGACAAACCAAGGGGGAGAGACGTTATGAAACACACCATCCCAGCCCTGCTGACGGCAGGCGGGCTCCTCGCCGCGTGCCTTTTGGCCGTACCCGCAGGCGCGGGCCGCGGACGTGCTTACGCTGACCTCGTCGGCGATCCAGGACAACGGGACCCTGGCAATAAAAAATTCGTGCAGCGACAAGCAGAGAAGCCCGAATTGCGTCGGCGAGAACATCTCGCCGCCGCTCGCCTGGTCGAATGCGCCGGACGGCACCAAGAGCTTTGCCCTGCTGCTGTTCGATCCCGAAGGCCGCGCGCCGGCCGGCGTGTCGCATATGGTGGTCTATGGGATCCCCGCCGATGTGAAGGGCTTTGCCGAGGGCGAACTCAGCAAGCCTTCGGACAAGTTCGTCGGCGGCAAGAGCACGATGGGGCTGGGGGTCTACACTGGTCCAGGCACGCCGCCGAACACCGATTGGCACCACTACACGTGGACCCTAATCGCCACCGACCTCGACCCGAAGGCGCTGCAGCCGGGTATGACGCGCGAGGAATTGGCCGCTGCGCTCAAGGACCATGTGAAGGGCTCGGCCGGCCTGGTCACCCGGTTCCGTCACCCGACCTGATTGACGGGTGCAGCTACGAGGTCAGGCAGTGCCTCGGAACGCCGTGGTCGAGAGGTTCCGCGGCGGGACCCTCATGGGGGACACCCTCGTCGGGATCGGCGCCAACCATCGTGATGCCTTCGGTGCGCGGCTCCTGCTGGGGATCGTTGCCGGTGACGATCGCGCCACCGGAGACGACTTCATTGCGCCAAGGCCAGATCATCCGGAAACGCTCGAGCCGCCGTCCGGTGCCGCCGGAAACATAAACTGTGGAACTCAACAGAAAGCTCCGGTCGGCGATTTCCGCGCCGACGGTTTCGTGCGTTTGCGCCCAGATCACCGTCTCGCCACGGAACCAAGCGTTGAGAGCCGCAGTGTCGTCGTGCTCGCCGTCGCCCCAGAGCAGGTGGGGCGCCGCAGCGCATTTCGATTGCTCTTCCGCCTCCGCAGCGGAGAGCGCGAGGAGAGCTGCAAGCAGAGTTGCCGCGAGAAGCTTCACCCCTTTGGGTCCTCCAGGCTGAACATTTCGGACTGATCGTCATAGGCGAAGATTTCTGCGTAGCGGCCCCAATCTATCACGGCATCCAACGTTTCCTCGGCCGCCGCGTCGCTCAGATAGTCTTCCAGTTCCTGCTCGAAGCGCACTCGCGGCGCGCGGTGGCCGGGGCGCTCGTCGAGCACATGCTTGATGTGCTGGGCCAGCGGCACCGACGCAAGCAGGTGGTGGGCAAAAATCTCCTTACGAGTCTGCGTGTCGAGGTCGGCGAACTTGCGCGCCGCGGCGCTCAGCAGAATGTCACCCTCCTTGATTTCGGCGAAGCCGAGGTAGTGGAGGATTTCGGCCACCGGGAACAGATCGTCGATCTCGAGCTGCAGGGTGCGCGCGATTTCCGGCAGATCCGCCTTGCCGTCGTAGGGCGGGGCGGCGACGGTCTCGATCAGACCGGCGATCATATTGGTCGAGACCGGCGGCAATCGGCTGCCGATCTGCAGCTTGGGTGGCTGCCCGGCGGCTCCGGTGGTCGGGCGCGCGGTCATCTTAGCGTATATGTCATCCACCATCTGACGAAAGGCCGTGTCGAGGCGGTTGCGCGGATGCGGGAACGTGACCTCGATTTCGGCCGCGACGCGTCCCGGGTTGGAGGAAAAGAGCAGGATGCGGTCGCACATGAAGACCGCTTCCTCGATGTTGTGAGTGACCAGCAGCATCGATTTTATGGGCAGCCGGCGCTCCACCCAAAGATCGAGAAGGTCGGTGCGGATCGTCTCGGCCGTCAACACGTCGAGGGCCGAGAAGGGCTCGTCCAACAACAGGATAGTCGGCTCGACGACGAGGGCGCGAGCAAAGCCGACGCGCTGGCGCATGCCGCCCGACAATTCGCGCGGGTAGGCCAACTCGAAACCGTCGAGGCCGATGAGATCGATCGCTGCGAGCGCACGCCGGCGGCTTTCTCTGGCCGGCACGCTGATAGCTTCGAGTCCTGCTTCGACATTCTGCAGAACCGTCAGCCATGGAAAGAGCGCGAAGGTCTGGAACACCATCGCGATCCCTTCTGCGGGGCCGCTGACCGGACGCCCGCGATAGACCACCTCGCCGCTGCTGGGCCTGATGAGACCGGCGATGATGCGCAACAGCGTCGATTTGCCGGAGCCGGAACGGCCGAGCAAACCAACGATCTCGCCGGCTCGCAGCGAAAGATCGACGTCCGCGAGGACGCGCACTTCGCCCGATCCCCGCGGGAAACCGCGGGTCACATCGTGCACCGCCAGAATCGGCTCGGCGATTGCCGTTTCACTCAAGGTTTCGGTTGCGACCATTGGGATTTCTCAGTTGAGGCGCAGCCTTTCTTCGGCATAGGCGTAGAGCGGGCGCCACAGCAGGCGATTGAAGAGAGTTACGATCAGCGACATCACGGCGATGCCGAGCACGATCTTCGGATAATCTCCGGAAGCCGTGTTCTCGGCGATATAGGCTCCGAGACCGTGCGCGGCGATCTTGGTATCTCCCCAGGATACCGCTTCCGCAACGATGCTGGCGTTCCATGCGCCGCCCGCCGCGGTAATCGCGCCGGTGACGAAATAGGGAAAGATCCCCGGCAGCATCACCTGGCGCCACCATTGCCAACCGCGCATGCGAAAATTGGTCGCCGCCTCTCGGAAGTCATTGGGGTAAGCCATCGTGCCGGCGACCACATTGAACAGAATGTACCATTGGGTACCCAGGATGATCAGCGGGCTCAGCCAAATGTCCGGATTCAGGTCGAAATGGACAATTGTCACGACGAATACCGGAAACAGCAGATTGGCGGGGAACGCCGCGAGGAACTGCGCCAGCGGCTGGATTTTCTCGGCGAGGTGTGGCCGCAAACCGATCTCCACTCCGATCGGGACCCAAATGAGGGAGGCGACGGCGATCAGCACAACCACACGGGTGAGGGTGAACGAGCCGAGCTCGAACACATTGAGGACGTCCTCCCAGCCCACTCCCGAGGCGACATAATCGACGATCTTCCACGCGGCAAATATCGCCGCCGCCGCGACGGAGACGAACCAAACGGCGTCAATCGCCGTCGAGCCCGAAGGACGAACCCTCGCGGGCCCCTCCCGCAACGGGGCAAAGCGCGATCGCGAAAGCGTCCGCAGCATCAGGCTTACCGGAATGGTTGCGGTTTGGAAGAGACGGCTGCGCTGCAGCAAATTTAGGAACCAGGAACCCGGCGCGGTCTGTGCGCCGGTCTGCTCGAAGCGGAATTTATCGGCCCAGGCGACCAGCGGCCGGAACATCAGCTGGTCGTAGAGGATGATGACCACAGTCATTGCCAGGACCACCCAGCCGACCGCCGCAAGGTTCTTTTCCTTGGTCGCCTCGGCCAAATAGGCGCCAATGCCCGGCAATGTAATCGTCGTGTCGCCAACTGTGATCGCTTCGCTCGCCACGACGAAGAACCAGCCTCCAGACATGCTCATCATCATGTTCCAGATGAGGCCCGGCATCGCGAACGGCACCTCGAGACGCCAGAAGCGCTGCCAGGTCGAGAAGCGGAAACTTTGGGTCGCTTCCTCGAGGTCGCGCGGCACGGTGCGCAGCGACTGGTAGAAGCTGAAGGTCATGTTCCAGGCTTGGCTCGTGAATATCGCGAAAATCGCTGCGGCTTCGGCGCCCGCGACACGGCCGGGAAAGAGGGACATGAAGAAGACGACGGTGAAGGAGATGTAACCCAGCACCGGCACCGATTGGAGGATGTCGAGGAGTGGAACGAGGACGAGCCCGGCGCGGCGGCTTTTGGCGGCGAGCGTCCCATAGGTGACGGTAAAGATCAGCGATACGACCATTGCCGTCAACATGCGCAAGGTCGTCCGCAGCGCGTATTCCGGCAGGTTGACCGGATCGAGCGAGACGACTGGTTCCTTCAGCGTCGATAGAGGCACCAAAGTCTCGTGAGCGCCTTTGGCGGCAAGTAGGAGAAGCCCGAAAACGAGCGGAAAGGCGATGATGTCCCACCGGTTCGGGACCAGACCTCGTGCGGTCAGGCTTGCATAGCTGATTGCGCTTCCCTGCACCGACCGTCTCCGTTGAGCCGCGGACTCGCACCATGCTGCAGCGCAATAGTCAAGGTTAGAAATGGACTGGTCGGCGTCATAGAACTGTAATATTAATTAGCCATAATTGCGGCATTGGCCGACATTCAGGGGGACTAAAAATATGGCCGACGCTGCGCTTCACGCAGAGGCGATGACCGGCGGCAGTCCGGTCCGCCCTTCTCTCGACCGCGGCTCTGATCCGCGCCAAGCCATCATATTTCTGCTGTTGCTTGGCGCAGGTCTGCTGTTTGTCGCGTACAGCCTCTATTCCGATGTCGCCCAAAGCGGCGCGAAAACCACGACGTTTCTGCCCTACCTGCTGCTCTTCGTCGCGTTGCTGACGGCGCTCGGTTTCGAGTTCGTCAACGGCTTCCACGACACCGCGAACGCAGTGGCGACGGTGATCTATACCCACTCGATGCCGGCGCAGATCGCGGTGGTGTGGTCGGGCTCGTTCAATTTTCTCGGAGTTCTGTTGTCGAGCGGCGCGGTCGCATTCGGCATCCTCTCGCTTCTGCCGGTGGAGTTGATCCTGCAGGTCGGAAGCTCGGCCGGGTTTGCGATGGTGTTCGCGCTCTTGATCGCCGCCATTATCTGGAATGTCGGCACGTGGTATCTCGGCCTGCCGGCTTCGAGCTCGCACACATTGATCGGTTCTATCATTGGGGTCGGCGTCGCCAATGCATTATCGCGTGGGCAAGACGGCACCTCAGGTGTCGATTGGGGTCAGGCGACGGCGGTCGGCAAGGCGCTGCTGTTCTCACCTATTGTCGGCTTCATTCTTTCGGCGCTGTTGCTGCTGGTCATGAAGGCGCTCATCAGGCGTCCTGAGTTGTATCGCGCCCCGGAGACCGATAAACCGCCGGCGTGGTGGATTAGGGGCCTGCTGATCTTCACCTGCACGGGGGTCAGCTTCGCCCACGGCTCGAACGACGGTCAGAAGGGCATGGGGCTTATTATGCTGATCCTGATCGGCACGGTGCCCACCGCCTTCGCGCTCAATCGCGCGCTGCCGGAAAGCGCGGTCGCCCAGTTCATGGTCAACTCGGCGGCGGCCTCCAAGATCGTCGAGGAGAAAGCTGCAGGGTACAATATCCTCGGAGATCCGCGTCCTGCCGTGATGGAGTACGTTGCACATCACAAGATCAGCGAGGGGACATATCCCTCTCTCGCCGTGCTGATCCAGGGCATCGCCAAACAGGTGAAGGAATACGGATCGTTCGCGAAGATCCCTGCCGAAGCAGTCGGCAATACCCGCAACGACATGTATCTCGCCGACGAAGCGCTGCGAAACCTGATGAAGGATAAGGACAGCGATCTCTCGAAGGAGGAAGTCGGGACGCTGAACGCTTACAAGCAGTCGCTCGACGGAGCGACGAAATTCATTCCGACTTGGGTCAAGGTCGCGGTGGCTTTCGCGCTTGGTCTGGGCACAATGATCGGGTGGAAGCGGATCGTCATTACGGTCGGCGAGAAGATCGGCAAGACCCATTTGACCTACGGTCAGGGGGCGGCCGCCGAACTGGTCGCGGCAGGGACGATAGCGGCAGCCGACATGTATGGTCTTCCGGTATCAACCACCCATGTCCTGTCGTCGGGGGTCGCGGGGACTATGGCGGCCAACGGGTCGGGCCTTCAGCTGTCGACGCTGCGCAACATCGCGATGGCGTGGATATTGACCCTGCCGGTGGCAATGATGCTGTCGGGGTTCCTCTACATCCTGTTCCTGCATCTGTTCTAACTGCGGGAAGAGGAGAGGAAGATGCGCGCTTGCGATGTGATGGTGCGCGACGTGGTGACGGTCCATCCCGATACCGACGTCGCCGAAGCGATCAGGCTGTTGGCGGAGCACGACGTCAGCGCTCTTCCGGTTGTCGACCCGGCAGGAAATCTGGTTGGCGTTCTCAGCGAGGCCGACCTGATCCATCGGGTCGAGATCGGGACCGAGAAGCATCGGCCGAGGTGGCAGGAGGCGGTGACCGGCGCGAGTACGCTCGCCGCCGATTTCGCCAAGTCGCATGGCAAGAAAGTCAGCGAAATTATGACGTCGGGTGTCATCTCGGTTTCGGAGGACACGCCGCTGTCCGAGATCGCCACACTGTTCGAACGCAAGGGCATCAAACGCGTCCCGGTGGCCAAAGACGGTAAGCTCGTGGGTATCGTCAGCCGCTCCAACCTGATCCAGGCATTGGCCTCCGTGGTCGGCCGAATGGACCGGCATGACGAAACGGATCGGCAGATCAGGCTCGAGCTGATGTCTCGGCTGCAGCAGCAATCGTGGACCGATTTCGGCAGCCGCAACGTTACGGTCAGTGACGGCGTCGTGCATCTGTGGGGGCTCGTCGGCTCGCAGGCGGAACACAAGGCCTTGCTCGCGCTGGCGGAAACCGTGCCCGGAGTGTCTCGGGTGGCCGACGAGATGATCCCGGCCTATTAGGGGATGCTCACCCGCGCCGGCGGGAGCGCCAAGTCGAGATCCAAGCCAGATCGTCCTGCGGTAAGAGGGGTACGGATGTCAGAATTGGCGATCGACCGGCCGCGGCCGGACGAAATGGCAGCGGCGGCGTCGCTGACCCCGTCGCAGCGATACATCAATCGCGAGCTGTCCTGGCTCGCCTTCAACGAACGTGTGCTCGAGGAAGCGAGTAATTCGGCTCATCCGCTGCTCGAGCGGGTGCGGTTCCTGTCGATTTCCGACAGCAACCTCGACGAGTTTTACATGGTACGGGTCGCCGCCCTTAAGGAACTGGCGGCGAGCGGCATTCCGGTGAAGAGCGACGACGGGTTGACCCCCGAGCACCAGCTGGCCGCGATCTCAGAAGTTGCCGCAGGGCTGGTTCAGCGACAGCAGCGCTGCTGGGCCGACCTGCAGAAAAGGCTCCGGGCCGACGGTATTTCCGTCCTCGACCACGAGGCGTTGACCGGCGACGACCGTGATTGGCTGCGGCAGCTGTTTGTAGATCGGCTGCTTCCGGTGCTCACCCCGATCGCGATCGACCCGGCGCACCCGTTCCCGTTCATCCCCAATCGCGCCTTGGCGATGGTTGTAGAATTGCGCCGAGAGGACGGGTCCCAGATCAATGCGCTGGTGCTTGTCCCCGAACGCGTCGAGCGGTTCATCCGATTGCCCGGTGAGAAGGGGCGGTTCACCCTGGTCGAGGAGGTGCTCCTCGCCGTGGGATTGGCGGAGCTGTTTCCCGGCATCACACTGCTCGGCCATGGCTTGTTTCGCGCATTGCGCGACAGCGATATCGAGATCGAGGAGAAGGCACAAGATTTGGTCGTGATGTTCGAGTTTGCGCTGAAACGGCGGCGGCGTGGTCAGATCATCCGCATGACATTCTCGGCCGATACCCCAGAGCGCCTGCGTGAGTTTGTGATCGAGCAGACCGGAACCCAGCCTCAGGACGTTGTCGTCCTCGACGGGATGGTTGCTCTCTCGGATGTCCGCCAACTAATTACTTCCGACCGGCCGGATCTGCTGTTTCCGCCTTTCACGGCCCGGTTTCCGGAGCGGATAAAGGACTATGGCGGCGATTGTTTCGCCGCGATCCGCGCGAAAGACATCGTCGTCCATCATCCATACGAATCTTTCGACGTGGTCGTGCAGTTCATACGCCAAGCAGCGGATGATCCGAACGTCATTGCGATCAAGCAAACTCTGTACCGGACCTCGGAGGACTCGCCGATTGTAGCGGCGCTGGTCGATGCTGCTGAATCCGGCAAATCGGTGACGGCGCTGGTCGAGTTGAAGGCGCGGTTCGACGAAGAGCGCAATATTCGCTGGGCCCGCCGATTGGAGCAGGCCGGCGCGCAAGTCATCTTCGGCTTTGTCGATCTGAAGACCCACGCCAAGGTGTCGCTGGTCGCGCGCCGCGAGGGCGAGGCCCTGCGCTCCTATGTGCATTTTGGCACCGGCAACTATCATCCGGTCACCGCCAAGATCTATACCGACCTGTCGTTCTTCACCTGCGACCCGGCGCTGTGCCGCGATGCGGCCCGGCTGTTCAACTTCATCACCGGATATGCCCGGCCTCGGCACCTCGAAAAGCTGGCGATTTCGCCCGACGGGATCAGAGCGAGGCTCATGGAGCTGATCGAGGCCGAGATCGCTCACGCCAAGGCCGGCAGGCCGGCGGTCATTTGGGCGAAGCTCAACGCGCTCGTCGATGCCGGTATGATCGAAGCCCTTTATCGCGCCTCGCAGGCCGGCGTTTCCATCTCGCTCGTCATCCGTGGCATGTGCTCCTTGCGCCCGGGGGTGGCCGGGCTCTCCGAAAACATCACGGTCAAGAGCATCATCGGGCGTTTCCTGGAGCATGCCCGGATCATCTGCTTCGGCGCCGGGCACGGCCTCCCGTCGCCGGAGGCCCTGGTGTTCATTTCGTCGGCCGATTGGATGCCGCGAAACCTCGACGGCCGCGTCGAGGCTCTCGTTCCGATCGAGAACCCGACCGTGCACCAGCAAATTCTCGACCAGATCATGGAGGCGAACCTCCACGATGACGTCCAGAGCTGGATCCTGCGCCCCGACGGCTCGTGGCAGCGGCTTCTCCCCGGAGCCAAGCCGCAGAGCGCCCATGTCTATTTCATGACCAACCCGAGCCTCTCCGGCCGCGGCAGTGCGCTCCACGGACCCCACCCGCACGGGCACAGGATTAGAGCCTTCGACTGATATGCTCGACCCTTCGCGCGCCGAGTCGAAGCAGCGGATCAAGACTGGTTCATCAGCCTGCATTTTCGGGAAGTAGTAGTACCTCTGGTTGGGATTGTAGGTGATCGAATAGATCTCGCCCGTGCGGTTCGGGTATTTGAGGTCTCTGGCGACCAAATCTTGCTCGGAGAGGCTCTGCCCGTCGCGCTGAAATTCATTATCACCGTCTGGTGGTGTAGCAGCACGAATCCCTCTTTCTCCAGTGAGAGCCGCCCGATCAGGGGCCGCGCATCGCGGATCGGCACCCGATGCTCTTCGCTCTTGCCGGTCCTGACCGGAACCGCCGGCGGGCGGCTCGTTTCCGCCATTGGAACGAGGAAGTTGAGCGGCGCCACGACGGTCTTCAGATCCGCGACTGCCAAGCCGTCCATCCTGTCCTCTGGAGTTGCGACTGTCCCGTCGACCAACCTCAAGAGAAGACATGTTGACCGTCAACGGCAGGTGGGGGTTGAAGGCGTAAACAGAAATTTCCCCGGGGTGTGAACGATCTCACACCGGCCGCTGCCCCGGATCGGTCATATCAGAGCGGCTTTGCCACCAATGGAGGAATCGACAATGCTACCGGTGTCGGCACGCGCAGCCAATGGCAGCTCACCAAGGCAGTCTCGCCCGAAAAACGCTTCTCCGAAAGCGTCCGGCGACCTTGCAAGGCACATCATCCAGTTCGATGCAGAGGATCGAACGAGCTACGCGCCGTTCTCTCTCCCCGCTGCGGCAATTGCCACGAGAGCCGCGCGCAACCCGATCCCTTGGCCAGCCGGCCGCGTCCCGACACCTGCGCCTCTCACTGCGGCGCCCCCGATAGACGCGCCGCTCCCGCAATTCGACTACCTTGTGGTCACCTGGACAGTGGAAGAGGCCAAGTGCCTCGCCGATACCTTGACGCCGGGCTTCCCGAGCCGCACGGCGTGGTACGACTATGCCCATAATTTTGCGACCGACTTCCTGCCGCTGATCGCCAAAGGCGCACCGGCGCGGGCCGCAAACCGATTGGGCAGCTGGTTTCCAACGGTGATCGGCGGCAAGCGGGTCATGTGCTTCAAATCCGAGCTGCATATGAGCCAGGACGGCCTCAAGCTCCCGGTAGCCAAGCTTTGGCAGCAGCTCATCGCCGAGGTCCGGCCTAAGCTCGTCATCACGACCGGCACTGCAGGCGGCATTGGCGCCGGTATCGAATTGGGAGACGTGATCATCGCCCGCTCCGTCCGGTTCGACTGCATTCGCAAGTTTAAAACCCAGCCGTTTCACGCCAGCTCCTACGTCTGCTCGGTACCGAAAACGACGAGCCTGCCGGTCGCAACCCACCTCTTTTCCGCCAACGCGGCTCACCTGCCGCCGAGCTCGCGCCCTGCGGCCATCTTCTTTACTCCCACCACGGCGGCTCCGGTGCCGGAGGTGGTGACGACCGATTTCTTCGCCTTCGACGATACGAGCAACACATTCAGCCTGCAGGGCATGGGGGCTGCCGTCGAGATGGGCGATGCGGTTCTCGGCATGGTGATCGAGCAGCTCGGAGCCTCAGCGCCGCACTGGCTCGCGGTACGCAATGCCTCGGACCCCGAGATCGAACTCCGCGGGGCTGACCGAAAAGGAAGCTGCCGCGAAGGCCGCGCAGATCTACGAGCGGTTCGGCTATTGGACCACGATACCGAGCGCCATCACCTGCTGGGCCTTGATCCTTGACAATTGACGGCTGGGCCTTGTTTTTCACTCGGCGAGCGGCACCACCTCGATCGCGATCGGCAGGTAGAGCTTCAACACGTCGGTGGCGAACTCGACCTGCTCGTCGTCGTGGGCGCGCACGAATACCGCCGTCTCGCCGTTCCGGATGAACCGCGCGAAGCTCTCGCGAGCATTGCCAATTATCAATGGATCGACCTCCATCGCCGCGAGCTCGGGCTGCAAGACAGGAGGGATAGGGCCGACCTCCTTCAGCACCCGACGCGCAATATTCTGCGATGCGACGCCTTCAGTGATCAGCCGGTGGACGGCGTCCTCGGCAATGCCGCTCGAGTGAAACAGCCCAGTGACCAAGAGCGCTGCCACGCGGTTCTCCCTTATGTATTCCTTCCGGGCGCCCACGGCTCTGGCGCGCGCGGTTCCAGATCGGTCACGACATCGACCACGACAGGCTCGCTCGCACCCATTGCCTCGGCGAGGGCGGGGGCGATTTCGCCCGGCCGCTCCACGCGGATTCCGCGGACGCCAAAGCTCCGCGCGACGGCGGTGAAGTCGGTCGGGCCGAAACGTATCAGCTCCTCTCCGCGGCCCGGCCGGTTGCCGGCAACGCGGCGCACCCCGGTCAGGTTTTGACCGAACCCGGAATTATTGTTGACGACGACCGTGACCGCGATGCCGCAACGGCGCGCCGATTCGAGTTCGGCGAGGTGGTAGTAGAACCCCCCATCCCCGGTGAAGCACAAGACCTTCCGAGCCCCGGCCGCGCATTTGGCGCCGAGCGAAGCAGGAAACGACCAGCCGAGCGACCCGGCAGCCCGCAGATAGGTCTGTCCGACGCCGTTAAGCTCGATCATCGTACCGGTCCAGATCCCGGAATAGCCGGTATCCGCCACCAAAATCCCGTCAGCCGGCAAGGCGCGGGTGACTTCGGCGCAGAGCCGCTCGACCCGGATCGGCGACGTGTCGTTTTCGATCAGCGGGGTCATCGTGGCGCGCCAGTCAGCAACGAGGCGCGCCGCCTCTTCGGCGAAACCTGAATCACGCGGAGGTTTCCCAATTAACTGGTTGAGGTAGACCAGCGTCGCTTTCGGGTCGCCGACAACCCCCGTCGTGTTCGGGTAGCTGCGTCCGATCTCCAAAGGATCGGCGTCGATCTGCACGATCTTTGCGTCGTGCGGCGGCACGGTCCAGTTCAAGGTGACCTGGTCGCCGGTATCGCACCCGATAAACAACACGAGATCGGCGCCGTGCACGATGCGGTTCGCCGGCGGCGCGGAATAGCTGCCGGCAACTCCGGCCGACAGCCGATGCCGGGTCGGGATCAGGCCGCGGGCGCCGAGAGTCGTGGCGATCGGCGCCTGCAGCGCCTCGGCCAGTGCGAGAACCTCCGGCCCCGCCCCCGAGGCGGCGGCGCCGTCGCCGGCAACGATTGCGATGCGGCCGGCCGCAGTCAGCGCCGCGGCGGCGCGCTCGATGTCGGCGGTATCGGCTGCGGGGCGATGCGCCGGGATACGCCGTCCCTCGGGATCGATGAACGGCGGCTCGGCTGTCTGGCCCAGCTCTATCTCGTCCCCCTGGTGGCCGGAAAAATCGAGATGGGTCGGGCGCGGCGTGTCCGCCAAAGCAGCGCGCCACGCATGGCGCATCAGCCGCGGCAATTCGGAGGTCAGATCGACGGTAGTAGAAAACTTGGTCACCGCGGCGAAGAGCGGCGCGTGAGGAATTTCCTGGTACGCATTGCGATGCTGAAACGACGGCGGCTTGCGGCCGGTCAGCGCAACCACCGGGGTGCGCCCCAGAAAGGGGTCCTGCAGTCCCGCCGCCAGATTGGCGGCGCCGACCGCCTGCGCCATACAGACCCCCGGCAGTCCGGCAATGCGCGCATAGCCGTCGGCCATATAAGCCGCGGCTTTTTCCGAATGGGCGAGTATCGGGATCACCCCGAGGTCCTTCAATTGCAGCAACGTGCGGCGCAACACCAACTCGACAAAGAAGACGTGCGTCGTACCCGCCTCGGCCAGCGCCCGCGCCAGCCACTCGGCGCCGTTCATCGATCCGTGTTCACTCAACTCTCGCTCCTCCCGAAAATAGCCCCTCTCCGCCCTTTAAAGGGGGAGAGGGAGGGGCTCATGACACAGGCGTGGGAGGGTGAGGTGGGCAGCGCCCGCCGGGAACCCGGCTCCCCCACCTACACCCCGACCCTCTCCGCCCCCGAGGGGAGAGGGAGAAGTTCCTCAGATAACATTGTTGTCGCGCAGCCGGCGGATTTCTTCCGCCGTGTAGCCGGCGAGGGTTCGCAGCACATCCTCCGTGTGCTCCCCCTTCAGCGGCGCGCGCTTGGCGGCGACGGGCGAATCCGAGAGGCGCACGGGGCAGCCGATCACCGAAAAGCGGCCGCGTGTCGGGTGTTCGAGATCGAAGATCGTCTCGCGCTCGCGCAGATGTGGGTCGGTTAGCACTTCAGCGGTGTCGAGCACCGCGCCGCAGACGATGCCGCGTCCGGCGAAGGCTTTCATCACATCGCGCTTCTCGCGCCGAGCCGTCCAGCCTTCGATCTCGGCGGTCAGCGCCGCGCCGTTACGGGCGCGCGCCGGCGGGGTCGCGAAGCGCTCGTCGGCGCGCAGATCCGGGCGCCCGATCACCTCAGTCATCGCCTCGAACATCTCCGGATTGTCGGGCGGGATGATCATGTAGACGTAGTCGTTCGACCCGCCGCCCGCGCAGCGCAACAGATCGGACCAGCCGCCGGTCGCGGAGCGGTTGCCGCTGCGTTCGAGCGGTTTTCCGGTCGCCAGGGTCTGGGTGTACTTGACCCGGGTCAGGTTGAGCACCGCCTCTTGCATCGCGACCTCGACGAGTTGGCCGCGGCCAGTGCTCTGGCGCTGCACCAAGGCGGCGAGAATGGCGATCGTCAGGTGCATGCCGGTCCCGGAATCTCCGATATTGGCGCCATTGACCATCGGCGGCCCGCCGGCCTCGCCGGTGACGCTCATTGCGCCGGAGGTCGCCTGCGCCACCGGCTCGAAGCATTTGAACCCGCTATAGGGGCCATAGGAGCCGAAACCCTTTACCGAGGCGTAGATCGCCCGCGGATTGAGCGCCTTTACTGCCTCCCAGCCGAGACCCAGCCGCTCCATGACGCCGGGTCCGAGGTTCTCCGCGACGATGTCGGCGTTTTGGATCAGGCGGCCGGCGACCTCCTTGCCCTCCTCGGTCCGCAGATTAACCACGGTGCTGCGCTTGTTGCTGTTGAGCAGCAGGAAGAAGAAGCTGTCGAGGTCCGGGTTGTCCATGTTCCACAACCGTCGCGCCCGGTCACCATGCGGCGGGCGCTCGATCTTGATCACATCGGCGCCGAGCCAGGCGAGCATCTGCGTGCAAGAGGGGCCAGCTTGGTCGTGTGTGAAGTCGATCACGCGAATGCCTTCGAGCGCCTGACTCATCGGATCCTCCTTCCCGCCTCAAACATCGCCTGATGCGACCGACCCTACACTGATGCCAAATCGGGTTCCACCGGCTCGGCGAGGCCGTTGACATCGGGATACGGCCGGAGTTGCATCAATCGGCGGATTAGGGAGGCCGACATGCAAGGCGATGCGACCGTCATTCAGCACCTGAACGCCGTGCTGAGGAACGAGATGACCGCCGTCAATCAATACTTCCTCCATGCCCGGATGCTGGACCATTGGGGCGCGGTCAAGCTCGGGGCCCATGAATACGAGGAATCGATCGACGAGATGAAGCATGCGGACTTGCTGATAAAACGCCTTTTGTTCTTGAGCGGCGAACCGCGTCTTGAGTTCGACAGACTGCTGATCGGCAAGAACGTGCCCGAGGTCCTGGAGTGTGATTTGCGGCTCGAGCAGCTGGCGATGCCGCAACTGCGCGAGGCGATCCCTTATTGCGAACGCATCCGCGACTTCGTCACTCGCGACCTGTTCAGCGAGATCCTGAAGGGCGAGGAGGAGCACGTCGATTTCCTCGAGACGCAACTGGAGTTGATCACCCAGATCGGGCGAGAAAACTACATCCAAATGCAATCCGAGCCTTCTGGCTGAAAGACCAACGCCGGAGCGTTGGGGGATGGATGTCTCACTAAGATTGCATCTTCATTTATCCTCTCCCCCCTGAATGGCGGAGAGGGGCTATTGTAAATGATCGGGTCTCACGAGCGTCCCTAGGAGGGAGCGAGCAATGTCAGTCACAACGCAGCGCTACAATGTCGGCGGGATTTACCTGCAGCGGCCCTTCAAGATCCGCCGCCTCGGCCATTTCGGGTTCAATGTCGAGAAATTGCCGGAAGGCCGCGAGTTCTACGGCGACCTGCTCGGCTTCACGGCTTCCGACACACTTGATTTCTCGCGGGCGCCGTGGTTTCCGAAGGGCGCCGATCTCGGCGACCCGCGCGGCTATTTCATGCGCTATGGGACTGACCATCACGCCTTTGTGCTCTTCCCAAAGCGGGTCATGGACCATCGCGCCGACCGGAAATTTGCCCCCGAGGTCACGATCAACCAGATCACCTGGCAATGCGGCAGCCTCAAGGAGATTGTCAACGCGCACACCTATTTCGAGGCAGCAGCAGGTGCGCATCCAGCGCGTCGGCCGCGACATGCCGGGCAGCAACTGGCACGTCTATGTCTACGACCCCGACGGTCACACCAACGAATTCTATTACGGCATCGAGCAGGTCGGCTGGAACCGTCTCAGCAAGCCGCGCGACATGTATTACCGCGGCTTCAACGAAAAGCCTGCCCTGCCGCAGATGTCCGAGGCGGCCGAGTTGGCCGAAGCGCTCGATAAGGGTATCGACGTGTTCTCGGGGCACCGCCCCAAGGAGGCCCTGGCCGCGACCTACGATGTCGAAGGCGTATTGCTGCCGCGCCCGTTCAAAATCACCAAAGTCGGCCCGGTCAGCCTGTTTGTCGAAGACGTCGAGCGCGCCGAGAATTTCTATACCGAGCGTCTCGGCTTTGTGCGCAGCGAAGAAGCGGTCTATCGCGGCGGCCGCTGCGTTTTCCTGCGCTGCGGCGCCGAACACCACAGTGTGGGGCTCTTCCCGAAGGAGCTGCGGCACGCACTGGGCCTCAGCGAGCACACGACGTGCATGTCATTCGGGGTGGAGGTCGCGCAGCTACGCGCAACTGCGCGAGGCCGTCGCCTTTTTAAAGGAGCATGGGGTCGCTTTCATCAACTCGATCCCGCCCGAGCTCTACCCCGGCATCGACTATTCGGCCTTTGCGCTCGACCCGGACGGCCATTGCATCCAGCTCTATTACTACATGGAGCAGATCGGCTGGGACGGCCGGGTGCGCCCAGCCTCCGAGCGGCGCCGCGTCAACGGCCAATGGCCGCAGGCACTGGAACCGCTCTCCGACACCTATGTCGACCAGGTCTTCCAGGGCCCGCTGGGCTAACGAAACGGGAGATGCCAAGGCCCTGAAAATCAGTCAGGACCGCATTCTGACGACCCATGTCGGGAGCCTGCCGCGGCCGCCCGAGCTGCGCCAGCTGCTGGTGCGCAAGGACCAGGGCGAGGCGTACGACAAAGCAGAGCTCGACCGCCTTACCCGGCAGGCCGTCGCCGACATCGTTCGCCGTCAGGCGGACGTCGGCGTCGACATCGTCAATGACGGCGAGATGTCGAAGCCGGGCTATTCGACTTATGTTGCGGACCGGCTGTCCGGGTTCTCGGGCCACGAGCCCGCCAAGCCGCGCCTGGATACCAGGGACCACCCAAACTTTTCCGCCGCCTATGAGCGGATGACCGGCGCCAATGTCGCAAGACGCGCCGTCTGCGTCGGCCCGGTGGCAGTGCGCGACCGCGAGCCCCTCTCTCAAGACCTCGCTAATCTGCGCTCCGCGCTCGATGGGGTCGATGTGAGCGAAGGGTTCATGACAGCCGCGTCTCCCGGTCTCGTGCCAGTGTTCCAGACGAACCGGCATTACCCAACGCACGAGGCCTACGTCGAAGCCGTCGCCGCAGCGATGCAGGAAGAATACGAGGCAATCGTCAATGCAGGATTTGTATTGCAGCTCGATTGCCCCGACCTGGCGATGGCGCACCACACCTCTTTCCAGGATCTGAGCGAAGCGGATTTCCTCAAACGTGCGGCTTTCCACGTCGAGGTGTTGAACCACGCCTTGCGCAATGTGCCGGCGGACCGGGCGCGCATCCATATCTGCTGGGGCAATTACGAGGGGCCTCACGACCACGACATTCCGTTTGCCAAAGTTGCCCCCATTCTGGTCAAGGCGAAGCCGATGGCGCTGGTCGTCGAAGCCGCCAACCCGCGGCACGCGCATGAATGGACCGTATGGCAAGAGACCAAGCTGCCCGACGACAAGATCCTCGTGCCCGGCGTGCTCGACACCTCGACCAATTACGTCGAGCATCCCGAACTGGTCGCCGAGCGCATCTGCCGCTTCGCCGACATCGTCGGCCGCGAGCGCGTCATCGCCGGCAGCGATTGCGGCTTCGGCACCTTCGCCGGCTACGGCAAGCTCGACCCCGACATCTCGTTCAAGAAACTGCGCGCCATGGCCGAAGGCGCCGCGATCGCCTCGAAGCGGCTGTGGGGCTCGGCGTGAACGGCACTCTTAGTCTCCCTCTCCCCCGCCGGCGGGCACGAGAGGGCAGGGTGAGGGCGGCCAGCGCGTGCGGTCTTGCGGCGCCGCCCACCGCACCCTCCCGCCGCTTTCGGATGGGCCCCTCCCTCTCCCCCCTAAAGGGCGGAGAGGGGCTCTTTGCGGATGACGTGCGCACCCGCTTCGCATTGCGGTGATCGGCGGCGGCATTGGCGGGCTCACCGCCGCCGTGGCGCTGCTGCAGGCCGGGTTCGAGGTCGAGGTCTACGAGCAGGCGCCCGAGCTGACCGAGATCGGCGGCGGCATCAATATGGCGCCCAATGCGACGCGGGTGCTGCGCCGGCTCGGTCTCGCCGAAGGGCTCGACCGCGAGGGGGTGCGCCCGCTCGGCACCCATCAGCGGCGCTGGCAAGACGGGCGCACATTGCAGCGCGCGCCGCTCAATCCGCTGTGCGAGGAACTCTACGGCGCGCCGCACATGACCATTCATCGCGCCGACCTGCTCTCAGTCATTGCCGCGGCCTTTCCGGCAGAACGGGTCCATTTGGGGCACCGGCTGGTCGGGCTTGCCAACCGGGGCGACGGCGTCGAGGCATGGTTCGAGAACGGCGTGCGGATCACCCCCGACGTGCTGGTCGGCGCCGACGGCATCCACTCGGCGGTGCGCGCTGCGCTCTTCGGCGAGGAGGCGCCGGACTTCGCCGGCTGCGTCGCCTATCGCGGGCTCGTGCCGGCCGAGCGCATCGCCGATCTCGGGCTCGAGCTCGGCTCGCAGTCATGGGTCGGCCCCGGCGCGCATTTTGTGCATTATTTCGTCTCGCGCGGGCGGCTACTCAACTTTGTCGGCTGGACCGAGCACGACGAATGGAACCGCGAGGACTGGACCGACCGCGCCACGGTCGCGCGGGCTCTCGTCGCATTTGCGGGCTGGCACGAGCAGGTCCGAACGATCATTGCAGCGGCTGAGACCTGCTTCATCTGGGCCTTGTTCGACCGCAACCCGCTGCCGCGCTGGTCGGTCGGCCATACGACCCTATTGGGCGATGCCTGCCACCCGATGTACCCGTTTATGGGCCAGGGCGCGGCAATGGCGATTGAGGACAGCGCCGCGCTCGCCGCCTGTCTTCGCGCGATTGCCGACCCGGCAGCAGCGTTGCTGACATTACGAGGGCCTGCGCCTACCGCGGGTCACCCGTCTGCAGGAAATGTCGCGCGCCAACAAGATCCGCTTTCACCTGCGCGACGGCCGGGCGCAGGAGGCGCGGGATGCCGAATGGGCCAAGTCCGGCGACCGCTCGCCCGACGCATTGCGCTGGCTCTACGAATACGATCCCACAGCAGTCGAGCCGATCACCGCGTAAATCACGGCCCGGGATTAGGATTGTCCGGCAGAGAGGGGATCGCCTGCAGATACCTGTAGATCGCGATCAAATCGCTCTCGGTTTTCCAGCGGTACAGCGGCCACGACATCACCTGCAGCAGGTCGCCGGGCGGGTCTCTCGGATCATGTCCGGTGTGCATGACTTCTAGATATCCCGCCAGCGTCAGTCCCGCCGGTCTATCCTTCTCGTCCGGGGTAATGTTGGCAGAAGTAAACATCCCAGCCGGCGTCGTAAACTGGCGTCCACCCGACAGATACTGCGCCGTATTGATCTGCTCCGGCTGCCCGTTGTAGGGGTTTCCTGTCGTTGTCCAATTGGGGTGCGTATGGCAATCATTGCAACCAGTGGTATTCACCAGATAACTGCCGAGGCCGACCAAGGACCAATCCTTCCCCCTCAGGTTCAGGGGTATCCCCTGATTCGCCGCAATCTCATAACCGCGCAGAATCTGATCCAGCTGTTGGGCGCGCACGGCTGCCGGAGGCAATAACCCTGAGATCACTAGGGCCGCCAACCAGGCGGCCACGCCACGCACAATATGCTTTAGCATTCGTTGACCCTTCCGCGTGCTCCTGCGCTCTGGCCGCTTGTAGCGGCTGATGCGTCAACAAACTGTCAAGGGGCAGCCAAAGGAAGGGTCGACCGTGGTAATGCAGCTGGCCCGGTGTTCCCGGGCCAGCCTGACGAGATCAATTACTCGGCTTTGAAGCAGTAGCGGCCAGCTTGTTGCCGTCGAGATCGCGGACATAGCCCGCATAGGCACTGGGATGCCAGCTGCGCGGCCCGCCGGGCCTTCATCCTTACCGCCGGCCGCGAGTGCGGCCTTGTGAAACTCTGCGACCGCCGCACGGCTCGGCGCGACGAAGCTGATCGTGCCGCCATTGGCGAAGCTCGCCGGTTGGCCGTTCGCCGGCTTCAGCACGAAGAACTCCGGGGCCGACTCACCCCAGATCGAGCCGTTGTCGCCCAGATCGTTCAAACGCTTGTAGCCGAGTGTGCCCAGCACGCGGTCATAAAAGGAGCGCGCCTTCGCAAGGTCGTTCGTTCCCACCGTGACATGCGTAAATATGGCCATTCGATCCTCCTCAAGACACAAGCGCCCCGTTCAAATGCGCCACCCGTAGATTAGCGGTTTCCTAAAGGAGGGTAAATGGCGGATCCCTTGATGGCTGAGACGAGCCGGTTTTAGCCTTTGGGGCCCTACCCGGCATTAACTTCGAATTTTATTCGCTTAACCACCAATTGCGCGAGGATTTTAATTTTTTGAACCTAAGGTCGCGTTTTCCCGATGGGGAAGTCGGATGAGGTCCGGCCAACGCCTCTGAATGGAGACGGAAGTGCGCTTTGCGATGTCGCTGTGGACGAGCTGTCTCGGACGGGATTGTCTGGTGCCCGTGCTCGGCCGGCGGCGGAATCACGGCTGCCCAGCAAACCTCGTACAACACGGCCCGTGCCGAAATGGCGCAAACGGTGAGTGCGAGGGCCGCAGCGCGTGGTCGCCGTTCGGGCTGGAACGCAGGGCCGACGATGCCGTCTCGAACACCCGACGTCCGTCTGAGTGAGCCAGGGAGAAAATCATGTTGTCCGATTTCGAAGTCCTGCGCGCCGCAGACCAGATGATGCACGAATTCGGCGAGCATGCCGAGCTCCAGGCAGCCAAATACGCCGATTTGATGCTCGGACACAGCAACCGGGCCGGGCTCTTGGTCTGGGCTCGCATCTGGCGCACCATTGCCGAGAAGCGCCCGGCGCAGACCGGGTTACCGCATTGACGACAGGGTCCTTAGGAAGTCGAGCATCGCGGCGTTTACTTCTGCGGCCAGCTCCTGCTGGATCCAGTGGCCGCAACCCGGCAAGATGATCTTACCGCGAAGCTCGGGAACGAATTTCGATAGATTGAAAATGCGGTCGCGCACGCCGGGAAAGGCCAGCACGCTGTCGCGTTCCCCGGCGATGTAAAGCGCCGGGACTGTCACCTTTGCTCCGACAAAGGGGGCCAAGAGCTCCCAGTTGCGACTAGCGGACCCGTCCCCTCCTCGGCGAAGTGCATGCATATGCAGTTTGTCTCGATGGTGCGGTGACTTATCCGAGCCATCGGCTATCTCCTTCCCCGCGGATGCCTCGGATCGTATCCTCGCCGGCCGGTAATCCCCAAGACAAAGGACCGACTATGTCAAGGTTGCAACCGATCACCAGCAAGGAACAAGTTGCTGCAGAGCACCACGCCATTGTAGATGACATCGCGCGGAGCCGCGGCGCCATTCAGGGGCCGTTCACGATGTTTCTCCACTGTCCGGAACTGGCTGGCCGTGTCGCGCATCTCGGCGCGTTTGTGCGCTTCGAGGGCTCTCTCGACATGCGGGCTCGAGTCGTCGCTGCGATGACCGTCGCGCGCGAATTCGAAGCGGTCTATGTCTGGGGTGCTCAGACCGGCGGCGCGCGCCGCCTGGGTGTGCCGGAAGCGACAATTACGGCGATCCGCGAGAACCACTCGCGCGGCATCCCACCCGACGACGCCGAGATCGTCGACCTCACGCGGCAGCTGCTCCGCAATCACCGGATCGACGAGGCGAACGCCGCGTCACTTCGCAAGCGGTTCGGCGATCAGGGGTTCATCGAGCTGACCGGCGCCATCGGGTATTACAGCATGTTGGCCATGACGGTGAACGCCTGCGAGCTCGAAGCCGCTCCGAACGCGGAGGTGCTGCAAGTCTGAACCCCGTCCGAGGGGCGCCGCAGCTGCCGCGGCGCCCCTCGGCTCAGCGGGGTCCGTATCCGTCACCGTGATCATTGGGCGCGGCGCTGCTGCCGTACCCTTCATGGTAGGCCCGCTCGCGCTCGCGGGCGTGCTTGTTGGCCTCATGATGGCCGATGATGCAGCCTGCCCCTGCTCCGAGCAACCCATGGTGGCCGGCGAAATGCCCGGCAACGCCACCGATGACGGCGCCCTTCAAGCAGCCCCTCGCCGGCGCAGGAGTGGAGCTCAGTGTGAGGCCTGTGACCGCCACCGCAAAAGCCGTGGGGAGCAGTATCGCTTTCATGTCAATCTCCTTCAGACCGGTTGTTGCTGGGGCCAACAGGCCCCAGCAACCGCAGGTTCCCAAACCGAGCGGCTCACGCAAAAACCAGAGCGAAGCTCTCAAACTGTAAATGGAAAGAAACGTCTTTTAGTGTAACGTAACAAAATAATGCCCGCGTCAATGACATAAGATTTACATTTCGATTACAACATTTTACCGAATGTAAGAGCGCCGTTCATACGCCGATTACAGGGAGAACGTAAGTTTTAGACCAACGCCCTGGAGGGGTTTCATAGAAGGAAGAAAAAATGTCCGAATTTAATGGTCTGGTCGAACGAGAAATTCCAAGACTTCGGCGCTATGCGCGGGCGCTCACTCGGAGTGCCGATCGCGCTGACGACCTCGTGCAGGAGACCTTACTGCGCGCGATAGCCAAGTCGCACCTTTGGCAGACCGGCACAGACATTCGGGCTTGGCTCTTCACGATCATGCACAATCACTATGTCAACATGGTGCGCCGCGCGATGCGCGAGGAGGCGACCGTCGATATCGACCAGATGTCATCCTCGCTCGTCGCGGTCACGGATCCGACCGCATCGAGCCAACTCCGCGAACTCGATCAGGCGCTCGCCCGTCTGCCCGGCGAGCAACGCGAGGTGATCCTGCTCGTCGGGCTCGAAGGAATGTCTTACGAAACTGCCGCAAACGTCCTCAGTGTCCCGGTCGGCACGGTGCGCTCGCGCTTGTCGCGCGGCCGTGACGCGCTGCGCCGTCTGATGGGCCTGCCGGAAAAGGCCGAACGAGCGGTCGCGGCCCCGAGCGACGCCGCACCCCTTGCGGCCTAACCGCGTCCCACTCATCGATGCGAAGTGGCGCCGCGCCACTTCGCGTTTACGGCTGACGGTAATTCAAAAGGCCGCCGCCCGGCATTGATCTCGTGAGCGTCGGCCGCGGCCGCGATCTTCATCGACTGCCAGACCCCGTTCGACACCGCATCGACGATCGCGACATCCGTTGCCTTCATCGGCGTCTTCTGGCATTGGTGTAGCCAATATGCACCGACGCCGCATCGCGATTGGAGGGTCTCGGCGGCTTGGAAATAACTCCTGCAGCGATGCTTGACTTGACACCATTACCGCCAAACGCAGTATTATCGTGATAACGGGCGCGGATTAACCAATATTACTGCGGGAGGGTGCGGGTGAGAAGAGCATTGATCGGTACGTCGCTTATGGCGTTGCTGCTGACCGGCGGCATAGTGCCTGCCGACGCCTGGGACCGTGGCAACACCGAGATATTCGCGACGCTCCCGGACTTGCCGGGCGGGCCGGCGCCAAGCGAAGGGCTGATAGTCGGCCCGGACGGCACAGTTTACACGCCAACCTTTGGCATCAACAGCCAGGGCGCGGTCCCTGGCCCGCCACATTTGTTCTCCTTCAAACCGGACGGCCAGCTGCTCTACGATGTTGCGCTGGTCAATCCGGCGAGCCCCCAGCCCAGCACGCTCCTGCTCGGGCTGGTGTTTCAGAAATCTTCCCGGACATTGCTGATCTGCGACCTTTCCAACGGCATTGTCTGGCAGGCCAATCCGAAAACGGGCAAAGCAACCGTGTTCATGAACACCGGACAGGGTGCGAATTCCGGCCTCAACGCGCTGACCTTCGACAAGGCGGGCAACGTATACGTGTCGGATTCGTTTTTGGGCGTCATCTGGAAGACCGGCCCCAACGGCGGAACACCGTCGATGTTCGTCGACTCCCAGACGTTGTCGCCGGAGGCCGCCACGGGGGTGATCCTAGTGCCGCCATTCGGCGCCAACGGCGTCGAGTTCAACAACGACTATACTGAAATGTACGTCGCCAACACCGCGTATCACTCGATCGTCGAGGTCCCCGTGACCTTGAACCCCGACGGGTCCGTATCGGTGGCCGGCAACGCGCAGGTGCTGACGACCGGCATCAACGCACCCGACGGCATTGCGGTCGACAGCCACGACAATCTCTGGGTCGACGCCAATCAGGAGGACGAAATCGACGTCGTGAAGCCCAACTTCGTCACGTCGCAAGACACGCTCGCAAAGGTCATCGCCAAGCGCGGCGACTTCCAGGGGATCAGCGAGGACGGCACGGTGCAGGGGCTGCTCTTCCCCGCGAGCCCGGCGTTCAGCCCTGACGGGGGATACATCTATACTTCGAACCTCGCTTTGTTCCTGCCCTTCGCGGGAGTTAAGGAGACGGCGATCGATTCGCCCTGGACCCTCAAGGTCAAGCACTACACGATCGCCAAGATCCGTGCCGAAATCCCTCCGCTGACCGAGCAGGAGGAGAGATAGGCGAGATATCGGCTCAAGGGCGCACCGCCGGGGCGTCCATCGGCATGCCGCGGGCTCGCTCCATCAGGTAGAGTTCGAGGGCGACGGCTTGCGGAGCGCCATAGTCGAAGGGCTTGGCGCGCACGCCGGTCATGCAGTTGCGCAGACGCCGCTGCAGCGAGCCGAGGCTCTGCCATTCGAGACGGTAGATCGGGTAACCCGTCGGGTGTCCTTGCGGAATTACGCTGCCGGCGAGGCGCTTGCCCCAATTGTCGTCGTGGCACTGGTTGCAGGACAGGTTGAGCTGACCTTCGCGCTGCTGGAACAGTTCCTTGCCCAAGTCGAGAAACGGGCGCAGCTCGGGGCCTTTGGGTGTCGCGATCGGCAGGCCGCGCGATTGACGGGCGACAAACGCGGTGAGTGCGAGCAGGTCCTCGCTTTCCCACGCCAGCGGCTCGGCCCGCTGATGCTCGGTGCGGCAGCGGTTGATCCGCTGTTCCAGGTCGAGCGGGCGGGCCAAGACGGCGTCGAACGCCGGATAGCGGGCGGCGACTCCCTTCATGCTGGCCCCGGCATCGCCATGACAATCCTGACAGGACTTCGCGGCTGCACCCGCTCTACTGGCCCATAGGCTTTCGCCTTGCACGACCCATAGCGTGCCGGGGTTGGCTGTCTCGTCGTCCTGCATCGCACGGATTGTGAGGCTGGCGAAATCATAGCCAGAACGCCGCGCCTCGGGCGCAATCTCGGCTGCGGTCGCCGTTACGGCGGCGGCCAGCGCGAACCCAGCTGCAAGCAACGCCCTCATTCGACGATGATTTGACGGATCTCGCTCTGAATCTGACCATCGTCGTCGATCCAGCTGAAGACCAACTCGCCGCTCTCCGTCGCTACCGTCGAAAACGCGATGAACGGGTTCGCGGATATCGCCGGGAATAGTTCGGCCCGGAACACCTCGTCGCCGTTGTAGGCGCAAGTGAAGCGGCTGATGATGTCGCGCGGGATCAAGGCACCCTTGTTGTCGAGGCGGTAGCCCGTCTCCATGGGATGCTGGATCAATGTCTTGATCTCGATGATTGCGCCGCGCTTTGCGCGCGGCGGGAAGCTGATCAATACCCGCGCCATTGGCTCTTTACTGCTCGGTGCAGGCGGCCAGGGTCACGATGACATCGGCGCCGCCCGACCAGAAGCTGCCGTCGGAGAGCCGCGCGATCGCGACGACCCGTTGCGAGTCGGCGAGCCGGATGCGGGTCGCGACGGACGCCTTGCCGGCGCGCGGACCGAGGTGGAACGCGGCGACGTAAGGCTGCGGGTTCTTCTGGTTGAAGATGTGGACGCTCTCGACGTGGTCGGCCTCGGTCATCGGGCTCTCGACGGACACGGTCAGCGGCACGGTATTGCCGTTCTCGACAATGGACGGCAATTCGAGCTCGACCTTGCCGGGTGCAAGCGGCGCCTCGCCAATCAATTCGCGGATCGCCTCGGCCATCTCAGCCTCCGTCGCCCTGGCTATCGGCGCGAACGAGGCGAGCCCGACCCCCGCGGCTGCCGACAACAGGATTCGACGGCGCGTCATTGAAGAATCGCCCTCTCCGCCCGCTGGCGGGGGGAGAGGTAGGGGACCCGCCGCCTAGCGGCGGGGAGGGTGAGGTGGGTCGGGCTGTTGTTCCGAGCGGGGGCTCCGCCCACCTCACCCCGACCCTCTCCGCCCCCAGGGGCGGAGAGGGAGATTTGACGGGACGCTCGATCCATAGCTCTGCAGCAGCTCCATCAGTCGTGCAAAGTTGACAGGAACGCTAACACATCCTCGATTTGCTCGGCGGTCAGGATCGGCTTGCCGCGCCAGGCCAGCCCGACCCGAGTGAGCCCTTCAACCCGGTAATATGGCGGCATGATCGTGTCGGGGTTGAGGCGCGTGGGGTCGACCAGGCGGAGCCTCAGCTGGCCCTCGGACCAGCGCGAACCGGTCCTGGACAGATCCGGCGCGAGCGTCCCTTGGAATTTCTCTTCTGGAAACGGGCCGGTGTGGCACAACAGACAGGCGCCGAGCCGGCGATCCACGACGATCGCTCGGCCGCGGCCTGGGTCGCCGGGGGCCCCGGTCAGCGAGGCGGGGATCGCGTCGCCGACGATCGGGTGGGGGTGCAGCTGCTCTTGCGCTACCGCGCCGGCCGACGTCAACAGCGCCGCCAAGCCCGCGAGGACCGCATTAGCCGAACGTTTCCGCCGTGATCGTGCGAAACCAGGCTTCCGCATAAGCGGCCTCGAGAGCGCGAAAATCGGCGGGTGCATCGATCGGACTGACCCCGCCAGCGCCCTCGACATCGGCCAATTGCCCGCCTGCCGTGTGGTAGACCCCGGCGATCGAGATCCCGTAATCGGGCGCCACCAGACTGTAGCAGGTGTTGATGAGCTTTGGCGGCGACGGAGTGTCGCCATGCAGCAAGGTGGCGACAGCGAAGGCGCACACCTTTGCTTCGGCATTGGCGGCGAAAGCCGATTTCGGCATCGCGCCGGCGATCGCGGCATCGCCGATCACATGAATGTTCGGCTGCAGGCGCGACTCGAAGGTCACCGGGTCGATCGGGCACCAGCCGGTACCGTCGGCCACACCCGCGAGCTGGGCAATCCCCGCGCTCCGCTGCGGCGGGATGACATTAGCGACGTCGGCCTTGTAGGTCGCAAAATCGGTCACCAGCGTGCGGGTCTTGGCATCGACGGATATTACTTTCCCGCCATTCGACAGCGACACCCACTCGATGAGATCGGGATAAAGCTGCTGCCACGCGTTCTGGAACAGGCGCTGTTTCGAGAAATTGTCCTTCGCATCGAGGATGATCAGCTTCGAGCGCGGCTTCGCCTTCATCAGGTAATAGGCGATCAGGCTAGCCCGCTCATAAGGTCCCGGCGGGCAGCGGAACGGATTGGCCGGGGCCGAGATCACGACTGTCCCGCCATCTGCCATCGCTTCGAGCTGACGGCGCAGCAAAAGGGTCTGGTCGCCTGCCAGCCAGGCATGCGGCATCACCGCGGCCGCAGCCTCGTCATAACCGGCCAACGCGCCCCAGCGGATTGCGATCCCCGGCGCTAAGACCAGCCGGTCGTAGTCGAGCGCCGACCCGTCGCGCAGCATTACCCGCCGAGCCTCGGCGTTGACTGCCGTCGCCTGCTGCGGCACGACGGCGATGCCTTCGTTGCGAATCGCGTCATATCCGAACCGTTGCGCCTCGATGTCGCGCAGCCCGGCGATCACGGCGTTGCTGAAGGGGCAGGCCGTGAAGATCGGGTTGGGCTCGACAAGAGTAACCTCGAACCGCGGATCGGCTCGACGCAACGCCCGCACGCAGGTCGCCCCGGCGAACCCGCCGCCGAGGACGACAATGCGCGCCCTCGCTTGAGCCAAGGCGGGAGCGGGAAGCAGCGCGGCACAGACGGCCGCCGTCCCGCCGCTCAAAAACCCCCGCCGTGTGACCCCGATCACTGCGGCCCTCCGCGCTGTGCTGCCAGCCATGCGGCGATCGCCCGTGTTTCGTCGTCGGAAAAACCCTTGGCGATCCGCCCCATCACCGTCGACGGGCGCTCGCCGGAGCGAAACGCCTGCATCGCTGCGACGATCTCGGCCGGGTCGCGGCCGCGGAGCGGCGGCACCTTTGTCTCGACCGAGGCGCTCGGCGGGTGGCAGCCCGAGCACGAGGTTGCACCCGGCGGCGGCTCGGCCGCCACTGCGCTGGTTGTGAATCCGAGTGCCAGCAGCACTACCCTCACCCGCCTCGCTGCGCTCGGCACCCTCTCCCGCAGTGCAGGAGAGGGGCTACAAAGCTCCTCTCCCGCACTGCGGGAGAGGGGGGACCAAGCCCGAAGGGTTTGGTGGGTGAGGGGAAGACCGCTCACGCCGGCTTCAGGTCTTGGTCCTTCAGCGGCAATGAGCGGATGCGCTTGCCGGTCGCCGCGAAGATCGCATTGCACAGTGCCGGGGCCAGCGGCGGCACGCCGATTTCGCCGCCGCCGCCCCAAAACCCGCCGCTCGGCACCAACACGGTCTCGACTACCGGCATGTCGGCAAGGCGCACCATCTCGTAATCGTCGAAATTGCCTTGTTTGACGCGGCCGTTCTCGATCGTGATCGCGCCGTAGAGCGCCGCGGTCAATCCAAAGACGATCGCGCTTTCGGCCTGGGCCCGCAGGATTTCGGGATTGACGACGTGGCCGGTGTCGAGCGCGGCGACGACGCGATGCACGCGGACCTCGCCCTTGCCGCCGACCGATGCCTCGGCCACCTGAGCGCACAGGCTGCCGTAAGCCTCGACGATCGCGATCCCGCGGGAAATCCCCGGGGCTGCCGGCTTGTCCCAACCTGCCTTTTGTGCCGCCGCGTCGAGCACGGCGAGCCGCACCGGGTCCTTGCTCAGCAATTTGCGGCGGTACTGGTAGGGGTCCTGCCCAGCGGCGTGCGCCATCTCGTCGATGAAAGATTCCCGGAAAAAGCCGTTCTGTGAATGGTTGACCGAGCGCCAGAAGCCGACCGGCACGTGCGTCGTGCGCATTGCGTAGCCGACCTCGTAGTTCGGCACGGCATAGGCCATCTCTTCGGTGAAGCCGTTGGCGAAGGACTGATCGACGCCGCCCGCCAGCCGCTGCGGGAAGAGATTGGCGAGGATCGACGGGCCGGTGACCCGCACCCGCCATGCGACAGGCGAGCCCGAGGCGTCGAGGCCGGCGATAAACTTGGCCATTGCCGTCGGACGGTAAAAGTCGTGGCGGATGTCCTCCTCGCGCGTCCATAGGAGCTTGACCGGCTGTCCGACCGTCTTGGCGACCAGCACCGCCTGATGGACATAGTCCTGCACCGCGCCGCGCCGGCCGAAGCCGCCGCCGAGCATCGTCTTGTGCACAACGACCTTCTCCGGCGGCACCTCGGCGGCAGCCGCCGCTGCGGCCAATGCCGCTTCGCCGCTTTGCGTGGACACCCAGATCTCGACCTTGTCGGGGGTGACGGAGGCCGTGCAGTTCTGCGGCTCCATCGTCGCATGGCTCAAAAACGGCGCCCCATACTCGGCCTCGACCCGCGTTGTGGCCGTGGCCAGCGCCGCATCGACGTCGCCGTCCTTGCGCACGACCGCCGCCTCCGGCGCGGTGAGGCCGCCACGCAAGAACTCGGCGATGCTGGCGCTCGACACGGTACCGTTCTGCCCCTCGTCCCAGGTCACCGGCAGCGCATCGATTGCCGTCTTTGCCTGCCACCAGCTGTCGGCAACCACAACGACAGCGTTCGGCAGCCGCACCACCTTGCGCACGCCTTTGAGCCCGCGGATTTTCGACTCGTCGAAGGATTTGGGCGTGCCGCCGAACACCGGGCACTGGGCGATCGCGGCATAAACCATGTTCGGCACGCGAACATCGATGCCGTAAAGCGGCTTTCCGGTCACCTTGTCCGTCGTGTCGAGCCGCTTCTGCGGCGTTCCGAGCAAGGTCCAGGCCTTCGGGTCCTTCAGCTTCAGCTCGGATGGGGGCGGCAGTTTCGCAGCGGCCTCCGCGACCTCGCCATAACGCAGGGTGCGACCGCTCGGATTGTGGGTGACGATGCCGTTTGCCGCTTGACACTGGACCGCCGGAACACCCCATTGCGCCGCCGCAGCGGCGATCAGCATTTCGCGCGCGCCCGCGCCTGCCTTGCGGAGATATTCCTGCGAGGTCCGCACCGACCGGCTGCCGCCGGTCGACATGTCGCCCCAGGCGCGCTTGCGCCGCAGGTTCTCTTCGGGCGAGGGGAATTCGAAGCGCACCTTGCTCCAATCGCATTGGAGCTCCTCGGCGACCAGCATCGGCAGTGCGGTGGTGATGCCCTGTCCCATTTCGGAACGGGCGACGCGGATGATGACCGCGTCATCGGGCTGGATCACCACCCAGGCATTGACCTCGACGGGATCCGCCGCGGCCGCGGCGGATCCGATACCGGTGGGGAGGTGAAAACCGAGCGCGAGCCCACCGCCGGCGGCGGCTGCGGTCGTCAAAAAAAAGCGGCGGCTGATCTGCGGCAAGTGCGTCATGGCGTGTCCCTCCGTGTCACGCCTCGGCGGCGGTATGGATCGCCGCACGAATGCGGGCATAGGTGCCGCAGCGGCATATGTTCGTGACCGCCGCGTCGATATCGGCGTCGGTGGGTTGCGGCTTGTCTTTGAGGAGAGCCGCCACGGCCATGATCATGCCGCTCTGGCAGTAGCCGCATTGCGGGACATCATGGGCGATCCAGGCTCGTTGCACGGGATGCAGAGCGCCGTTCGCCGGCAACCCCTCGATCGTCGTGATCTGGGTCCCCTCGACGGCGCCGACCGGCACCGAGCACGACCGGGTCGCGGCCCCGTCGATATGGACCGTGCAGGCGCCGCACTGCGCGATGCCGCACCCGAATTTCGTGCCGGTCAGACCCAAGGTGTCGCGCAGCACCCAAAGCAACGGGGTGCCGGGGTCGATATCGACCTCTCGCGTCTGTCCATTAACGATGAGACGGGGCATTAGGCTACTCCATGATCGGCTCGTGGCACTCGGTCGAGACCGTGCCGGTGTCAATCCTAAGCCGGTTGTCCATGCCGCCCAACTCCCATTTCGGGTGAGCCGGTAAGAACTTCGGGATGCTGGCTCCGTTGCTCGAACAACCCGCCGAACGGCATCCTAGCAGATCAAATCCGGCAGATGTCCCCGAGGCTGATAGGCCCGCTTTGGCAAAAAGCTGTAATTCGGCGGAGCGCTGGCATTGGCGAGAGGCGCTGACAGCGACGCGTCGCTCACAAGCCCCCTCCGGTTCGTCAATGCACGGGGCGGGCCCGCCGTTCGTCACTCGCGGTGTGACCGAGTTCGGGCGATCGAGCCACGCTCGCAAGCACAAATTCAAGGAAAGCGCGTACTTTTGCCGGCGGCAGATGCCTCGACGGGAGGTACGCATAGAGCGGAAAATGCTCCTCCGCCCAATCCGAGAGGATCTGGACCAGTTCGCCGCTTTCCAGCAGCGGATCAAGACCGAGGGCGAGGCTTTGCGAGATACCGTGCCCAGCCGCGCAGGCATTGAGCTTGGTGGCAAGGTCGTTGACAACCAGCCGGCCGCTGACCTTGACCTCGATCACCTCGCCGCCGCGGTGGAACTCCCATGGGAACGGCCGGCCGGTTACCGGGTCGCGGAACAGCAGGCATTCGTGCTGCACGAGATCCTGCGGGTGCTGCGGCCGGCCGTAGCGGGCCAGGTAGGCTGGTGCGGCGCAGGTCAGAATCCGCGTCTCCATCAGCTTGCGCACGATGAGGCCGGACGGTTCCGGCTCGCCGAAACGTACCGCGGCGTCGAAGCCCTCTCTCACCAGATCGCCCAAGGTGTCACGGATCACGAGTTCGAGCGTCAGCGCCGGATATTCCGATAGAAATTCCGACAAGCGCGGCGCCAGTACCCAGCGGGCAAACCATGGGTCGACATTGACGCGGAGCCGACCGCGTACTGCGGCAGCGGCGCCGCCCACTTCGTCCGCGGCCTCCTCGATCGCGGCGAGTAGTGGACCAATCTGAGCGTGGAAACGGCGACCTTCGTCGGTGAGGGTCACGGCGCGCGGCGTCCGGTCGAACAGGCGCACGCCGAGGCGCATTTCGAGCCGCGCCACGGCGCGGCTGACCCCTGACGATGTCAAACCGAGCACCTTGGCGGCTCTGGCGAAATTGCCGCTCTCCACGACGGCGGCGAGCACCCCGACGCCGGCAAGCAATCTGCTGTCAAAGACCATGATGATTTTCTGTCAGCATTATGTGGACAAAAGTGCTCTTGAGGCAAGGCTGTGGCGAGCCTAATTCGAGCGCATCACGCTGATGAGGAGGCAACCATGACCTTGCAAGGAAGACGCATTGTGGTGCTCGGCGGCAGTTCCGGGATCGGGTTGGCCGTCGCCCAGGCGGCGGCGCGCGAGCGCGCCACGGTGGTCATCGCTTCGAGTTCGGCGGGCGCGAGTTGACGAGGCGTTGAGTACGCTGCCGGAAGGCAGCGAGGGCCATGCCCTTGATCTTGCCGACGAGCCGGCGGTGCGGACGGTGTTCGAACGGCTCGGCGGCTTCGATCACCTTGTCTTCACTGCCGGCGAGAGCTTGCAGCTTGACCGTCTTACGAATACCGACACTGAGGCGGCAAAGCGCTTTTTCGGACTGCGCTATTGGGGTGCTTATCTCGCGGCCAAACACGGCAGCGGCAGCATTCGCGAAGGCGGCTCGATTGTCTTTACCTCCGGCATCGCCGGGCAGCGGCCGCGCCCGGGCTGGTCGGTGGCGGCGAGCATCTGCGCAGCGATGGAGGGTCTGACCCGCGCGCTTGCGGTCGAGCTGGCACCGATCCGCGTCAATATCGTCTCGCCTGGTGTGGTGAAGACGCCGCTTTGGGCCGGAATGCCAGAGGCCGATCGCGAGGCGCTGTACTGGCAAACGGCCGAACGCTTGCCGGTCGGCCATATTGCGGAGCCCGTCGAGATCGCGGAAGCGTATCTCTACCTGATGGGCCAGAGCTATGCGACCGGGCAGGTATTGGTTGTTGACGGCGGCGCCCTTCTAACCTAAACGGCCATGTTTAAGAAATCGTAGAGCCCTGTGCTTGTACTTTCGCTGCTTTTCGGGACAACTCGGTTGGGCCGCCTGCCCCACGACGTTTTTGTGTTTCGGGCGCACATCAATAGTTCCGACATTCGATCGCGAACTTCCGCTTAGGGTCGAGAGATGACCGATGACCCGCCTGAGCGGAAGTCGCATCCGTCTGATTTCCATTACTGGCTGGCAGTTGCTGCTGCAATACCACCCGGCGCGCGAAGAGCGTGTCGGTAACCGAGGCGAGCCCCGCTGCGGCTACGTATGCCGGTTGTTTGTTCCACTGCGGATGCGGCTTTCAGCGCCGTCTCCCGAGCCCTGACCCGGGCGCGGCTGGCATCGAAGGCGAAATACGCCTTCTGCACAGCGAATATCACGCTTTGCTGCTTGCGGTTGAACTGCAGGTTAGCGGCGAGCAGGGTCTGGGCCGCGCTGTCGAGATCCGCGGTGCGCCGACCGAAATCCGGCAACAGCCAATCCAGCCGCACCAACGGCTCGAGCACACCGGTGCGGACCAGGAACGGGCCCATCTTGTCGTAGTCCGCGAGATGGACATAGCTTACCATGCCAATCGCGGCGAGCGTCGGTAGGTAGTCGCCCTCCGCAATCCCGAGCCTGGCGGCGGGGGCGCGTGTTGCTTCCCACGCCGCACGCTTCTCGGGGTTGTTTGCTGCGCGAGGTCGACCGGATTCGGCAAGTCGTAGACGAGCCCAGGCTGAATTGCAGCGGGAGACGGCTGCGTGGGGGCCGCAAACGCATCCAGCGTGGCCTTGCCGCTCGGAATACGCGTTGCCCCTTCCGGCGACCATGATTTTGTCGCGGAGGGTGGTGCAAGCGCATTGGGATCGGTTGCCAGCTTCGGCTGGATTGCCCACAAGCCGCCAACAAACCGGCCAAGCCTGCCGGCGGGGGCCCTCCATTGTGCGGTGCGGGTCGACTTCGACGGATGCGAGGCCATGGATCGAAGCAACTTGTCCCGACGAGCGTCAGCCGTATCGGATCGGCGAACCGCGACGATTACAGGCCAGGGGCTTGACCCGGCGATCTGCGCATTCTTACAGTCCGACAGAGCTCGCGCAGGCAACGGGTGGCGGTACGTGCGAAAGACGGGGTTGGAGTTGTGACAGCGCCTGCGCTCCTTCGCAATCATCGCAGCGGGAACCGAGCCGGCCAACCGTGAGAGTTCCGCTCGCCTGGCGCATCTTGACTTATGACAAGAGGCGGACCGCGCTCGCCCTGATCGGGATCTTCATGGCGATCCTCCTCGTCTTCGTCGAGCTCGGCTTTTTCTACGCCGTACCGCGCGGCGGCCTGTTGCTCTATGACAATATGAGTTTTGACTTGCTGCTCGCCTCGAACGAATACGAGTATCAGGCTCAGCCAGGCGCTTTTCCGCTCAGCCAACTAGGCCCGGTCCGGTCGTCGCCCGATGTCGAGAAGGCGGCTCCGATCTATTTCGGCTTTGCCAAATGGAAGAGCGGCGAAGGAGGCGTGTGGCCGGATGTTTTTGTGATCGGCTTCGACCCCGAGAGCCACGTCTTCATTCCCGACAGTATCAACCGGCAGACCAGCGTCTTGGAGCGGGCCGATACGGTTCTCGTCGACAGCACCACCCGCCCGATGTTCGGGCCGCTCGACACCGGCCGGATCGTCGAGATCTCCGACCGCAAAATCACGATCGGGGGGCAGTATGTGCTGGGCACCGGGTTCATGGGCCTCGGCGTCATAATGGCAAGCGAGGCAAATTTTGCCCGGCTGTTTCCGCAACGGGGCCTCAACATCGTCAATCTCGGCGCGATCCAGCTGAAGCCCGGGGTGGATCCCGATAAAGCCGCCGACGATTTGCGCAAAGCGGTCGGCTCCGGCCTCCAGGTCTTTACCCGCAAGGCCCTCGAAGCCCATGAAACAGCGTATTGGACGACCCGCACTTCGGTCGGGATCATCTTCGGATCGGGGCTGCTGATCTCCTTTGTGGTCGGGATCATGATCGTCTATCAGATCGTCTCGACGCAGGTCAGCCGGCAACTGCCGCAATTCGCCACCCTAAAGGCGATTGGCTATCCCGACGGGTCTCTGGCCTGGACGGTCAGCACGATGTCGCTGCTGATCGTCATCGCCGGGTTCGTTCCGGCCCTGGGTGCTGCATTGGGGCTCTACTCGGTCATCCGACAGGAAACGCTGCTGCCGGTGATAATGAGTGAGATGCGCCTCCTCGCCGTGTTTGTCGCTGCTGTCGCCATGGCCTTGATTTCGGCGCTGCTGTCGGTCGGCATTCTGCGTCGCGTCGCGCCCGCGGACGTGTTCTGAGAAGGCGGCGTTTTGTCGGCTCCCTCTGCTCCCCTCCGACACCCTCCTGCGGGGCTCGCTCGAATAGCGCGTCCGGGCTCGGTCCCGCTCGCCTGGCGCAATCTTGTTTCGAACAAATCTCGGCTGCTGCGCTCGGCCGGCGGGATCGGCTTCGCGGTGCTGCTCATGCTGATGCAGCTCGGCTTCGAACAGGCCTTCTTCGAGAGCGCGTTCGCGGTCATCCGCGCCCTCGACGGCGATATTCTGCTGCAGAGCGTCCATAAATATCAGTTTGCCACCCGCGACCCGTTTCCTCGCGCCGACCTCGATAAGGCGCGCAATGTGCCGGGTGTCGCGAGCGCGCGCCCTCTTTATGCCGATTGGTTCAATTTTTTCTGGAAGAACCCGATCGACGGCAAGGTTTTTCTGGTCCGCGCCTTTGGTTTCGATCTTGATGCGCCGGTATTTACGTTCGCCGATGTCAACGCCGACCGCGGTAAATTGAAGGAAGCGAATACCGTGCTCGTCGACCGGCGCGCCCGGCGCTTTCTAGGCATGGACAGCGACGCGACGGAAGCCGAGCTCAACGGCACCAAAGTCAAAATCGTCGGCGGCTTTGCTCTCGGCCCCGATTTTCAGAGCGACGGCACGGTTATTATGAGCGACCGCACCTTCGTGAGCCTGCTGCACGGCAATCCCGCTACCGTCGATCTCGGGGTCCTCAAGGTGAACCCCGGCAATGATCCCGCCACGGTCCAGCAATCCTTGAGAAAAGCATTACCTGGCACGATCGCGGTGTTCACCAAGCCGCAGCTGATCGAGTTCGAGCGCAAGTTTCAGGCAGACGTGTCGTCGGCCGGACCGATCTTTGCGATGGGGACTATTGTCGGGTTTGTGGTTGGAATGCTGATCTCGTATCAAGTCACCTACACCGATCTTTCCGATCAGCTGCCGCAATATGCGACATTGAAGGCGATGGGATATCCAACCGGCTACCTGCTGCGTGTGGTGTTCGAACAGGCGGGGTTCAATGCCTTGGCGGGGTGGGTCCCGGCATTGCTGCTGAGCCTCCTGCTTTATTACGTCATTGGTCGGTTAGCGCTGTTGCCGCTGCACATGACCATGAGGGTGACGCTCGTCAGCCTCGGCCTGACCCTGGGGATGTGTCTGGTCTCGGCGGCAATGGCCGTCCGGCGGGTGATCACGGCCGACCCGGCCGAGGTGTTCTGATGTGCGCCGCTCTCGTCGCCGAGCGAGCGGAGGCGTTGCCGGTCGCGGGGCCTGCACCACTGGAACCGGCCGTGCGGGTGCACGGGCTGAACCACTATTACGGTGAAGGCGAAGCGCGCAACCAGGTCCTCTTCGGCAACTCGATCGCGATTCCCGCGGGTCAGCTCGTCGTAATGACCGGACCCTCGGGGGCCGGCAAGACCACTTTGTTAACCTTGATCGGGGCATTGCGCTCGGCGCAGGAAGGCAGGATCGACGTGCTCGGCCGCGACCTGTCGCAACTCGGCGGCAGCGAGCTCGTGGAGGTGCGCCGCGACATCGGTTTCATCTTCCAAATGCACAATCTGTTCGACGCGCTCTCGGCGTACGAAAACGTCAAGATGGCGGCGCAACTCGCCAACGGCGCACTCGGGGAGATGCGGCAGCGCTGTGCCGGGATTCTGGAGCGTCTGGGGCTCGGCCACCGCATCGACCACAAGCCGAGGTTCCTCTCCGGCGGCGAGCGCCAGCGGGTTGCGATCGGCCGCGCGCTCGTCAATCAGCCCAGGCTGATCCTTGCCGACGAGCCGACCGCCGCGCTCGACAAGGATTCGACGATGAACGTCATCAATCTGCTCAAGCAGACCACAATCGACTATGGCGCGGCCGTGATGATGGTCACCCACGACCACCGGATCATCAATTCGGCCGACCGCCTGGTCCACATGGTGGACGGCCGGATCATGTCCGATGTGGTGCTGCACGATGCGCTGCGGATCTGCGAGTTCCTGCGCCCGATCGATCTGTTCAAGGCGTTGACGCCTCAGCAGCTCAGCGATGTCGCGGAGCACGTCAAGAAACGCCATTTCACTGCCGGCGAGACCATCGTTCGCGAGGGGGAGCCCGGGGAAGAGTTTTTCGTGATCTCGGATGGCGAGGTCGACGTGATCCGCGCCGATCACGAGGTGGCGCGGTTGAGGTCGGGCGATTTCTTCGGCGAGGTTGCGCTGATCAGCGGTGAGCCGCGCAACGCCACCGTCGTCGCCGAGGGCGATGTCGACACCTATGTGCTCGGCAAGACCGATTTCGAGACCGCGCTCGCCGCCAGCCGCAGCTTCCGCGACCAGCTCCATCGCGTCTATTTCATGCGCCACTGACTGGGAGAGCCCTTCGCCGCACAAGCACGCTTGCCCCGGCATCGCCGACAGCTGATATAGTGCCAAGGGAGGCCGGCGGCGGACAGGTCCCTCGCCAACCCGGTCAGGTCCGGAAGGAAGCAGCCGTAACGAGCCCCGACCTGGGTCGTCCGTCCGGTCTCCTTTGTGTCGACACGGTCTAACGGGAATGAGCGATTCGGCGGCGGCATATCGCGTCCTTGCACGCAAATATCGGCCTTCGACCTTCGCCGAGCTGATCGGGCAAGAGGCGATGGTGCGCACCCTGTCGAACGCGATCGCGACGGGGCGGATCGCCCATGCCTTTATTCTCACCGGCGTGCGCGGCGTCGGCAAGACGACGACGGCCCGAATTCTGGCGCGTGCCCTCAATTGCGTCGGATCCGACGGCTCCGGCGGCTCGACGGCAGAACCGTGCGGCCGGTGCGAGCAGTGCCTGGCGATCGCCGACGACCGCCATGTCGATGTGATGGAGATGGACGCCGCTTCGCGCACCGGCGTCGACGATATCCGCGAGTTGACCGAGGGGGTGCGCTACCGGCCGGTCTCGGGACGCTACAAGGTCTACATCATCGACGAAGTGCACATGCTTTCGAAAAATGCCTTCAACGCGCTGTTGAAGACGCTCGAAGAGCCGCCGCCCGACGTGAAATTCGTGTTCGCGACGACCGAGATCAACAAAGTTCCGGTTACAGTCTTGTCGCGCTGCCAGCGTTTCTCGTTGCGCCGGGTCCCGGTCGAACAGCTGATCCCGCATTATCGTCGGATCGCCGAGGCGGAGGGCGTCGAGATCGAGCCGGCAGCCCTAGCGCTGATCGCCCGCGCCGCCGACGGCTCGGTGCGCGACGGGCTGTCTCTGCTCGACCAGGCGATCGCTCTCTCGGGCGGGCGGGTTGCGGAAGCCGCCGTGCACGACATGCTGGGGATCGCCGATCGCGGGCTCGTTTTCGATTTGCTGGAGAGCGTGTTGCGCGGCGATGCGCCGGCTGCGCTCGCGGAGATGGGTCACCTTTATCAGGGCGGGGCGGACCCGTTGATGGTCTTGCAAGATCTTCTCGACCTCAGCCATTTCTTGACCCGGCTGAAACTCGCACCTGAGGCCGGCACCGGCGATCCGATCGCCGAAGGCGACCGGGCGAGGGCCCGGCCGCTCGCCGGAAAGCTGACGATACCGGTCCTCGCCCGGGTTTGGCAGATGCTGCTGAAGGGCCTCGAAGAGGTGCAGATGGCACCTTGGCCGATCCAGGCCGCCGAAATGGTGCTCGTGCGTCTCGCCTACATCGCCGATCTGCCGGCGCCGGCCGAGCTGGTCCGCTCGTTCGCGGCAGCCCCGGGCGTCGCCGGAAGTCCAGCAGGAAGCAGGGGCATCAGCACGGCCATGGCGTCGAACGTGACTGCCCCTTCCCCCGCCGTTGCCGTTGTGCAGCCCACGGAAACCGCGCGATCGCGCCCGACCGCCGGGAATGCAGTGCGAGCCATTGCCGAGCTTCCCGCCGAGCTTCACGTCCCCGGCACCCAGCCTGCGCATGACCCGATGCCCCAAAGTTTTACCGAGGTCATCGCGTTGTTCGACCGGAAGCGCGAGGCGCTGCTCCGCTCACACCTCTGGTCGGATATCCATCTGGTTCATTTCGAGCCCGGGCGGATCGAGGTCCGCCCGGCTTCCAGCGCACCGCGCGATCTGACGAACCGCCTCGGCCAGCTGCTGAGCGATTGGACCGGAAGCCGTTGGCTGATCGCCGTTTCCGAGGCGGAAGGAGAGCCGACCCTGCGCGAGCAGGAGGAGCGCCGCCAGCGGGATCTGCGGAACGAGGTGACGAGCCATCCGTTGGTTCAGGCGGTGTTCGAGACGTTTCCGGGGGCGACGATCGCCGCCATTCGTGAGCGGTTTGCGGCTGCGGGGCCCGACGGGGATGAGGCATCTCCGGAAGACCCCGGAGAAGAAGCCGATACAGGAGAGGACGGAGCATGAAGAACATCGGCCAGCTGATGAAGCAGGCGCAGGAGATGCAGACCAAGATGGCCGAGGTGCAGGCTCAGCTCGAGTCCGTCGAGATGGCCGGCGCCGCTGGCGCGGGAATGGTTCAACTGACCTTGAACGGCAAGGGGGATCTAAAGAAGATAAAGATCGACAAGAGCCTGCTCACCCCTGAAGAGGGCGAGGTGCTGGAAGACTTGATAGTGGCCGCGTTCAACGACGCCCGCGCAAAGGTCTCCGCCCACGCCGAACAGGAAATGCAAAAGCTGACCGGCGGCCTGCAACTGCCGGGAGGCATGAAGCTGCCGTTCTAGCGACGCTTCGCCCAGGCCCTACCCAAGCCCTCCCACGCCCGCGGGGGAGGGACCCGCGAAGCGGGAGGGTGGACCCTATGCGGCACCCACCCACCCCATGTCCGAACTCGACACCTTGATCCAGCTCCTCGCCAAGCTGCCTGGCCTCGGCCCCCGCTCGGCGAGGCGCGCCGCGCTGCATTTGATCAAGCGCCGCGAGAGTCTGCTCGAGCCATTGTCGGCGGCGTTGGCCAAAGCGGCGGAAGCGATCCGCCCGTGCCCGACCTGCGGCAATCTCGATACGGTCGAACCCTGCGCGATCTGTCGCGATCCGGAGAGGGACATGACGACGATCTGCGTCGTCGAAGATCTCGCGGATCTCTGGGCACTCGAACGAACCGGAGCTTTTCGCGGACGTTATCACGTGCTGGGCGGAACCTTATCGGCGCTCGACGGCATCGGCCCGGATGATCTCAATATCGAGCGGCTCCTTGCCCGCCTTCAACCGGGCCAGGAATTGATCCTCGCGCTGAACGCAACGGTCGAAGGTCAAACCACGGCGCATTATCTTGTAGACCGTCTCGTCGGCAGAAATGTCCGGGTCACCCGCCTCGCCCAGGGAGTGCCGATCGGCGGCGAACTCGATTATCTCGACGACGGCACCCTGACTGCTGCGCTCAAGACGCGCCGCGCCATTTCAGCGAGTTGAACCACTCGGTTTTATTTTTTTGCGCCGGCGCCGTTTCCTGGCGATCGCCGCGCCGACTGGCGTCCGGTGCCACGCCCGAGGCCGATTTTCTTGGCGAATTCTGAGCGTTGTTCAGCATAGTTTGGCGCCACCATCGGATAATCCACTGGCAGGCCCCATTTTGTGCGGTATTCGTCGGGCGTCATATTGTAAGTGGACCGCAGGTGCCGCTTCAGCATCTTGAGCTTTTTGCCGTCTTCGAGGCAAATCAGATAATCGGGAGTAACCGATTTGCGCACCGGCACTGCCGGTTTGAGCGGCTCAGGCTGAGATTCCGCCGGTTGGCCTTCGAGTGATTTGAGCGAATTGTAAACGGCGTTGATGACTTCGGCCAGCTGCGCAGTCGGCAACGTATTGTTGCTCACATATGCTGCGACAACATCGGCGGTCATCCGCAGCAACTCCTCCTCTGCCATCTTCGACGCTGCCGGTTCTGCCATTTTTCGCCCCGGGAAGTCCTAAAATTCGAATTGGCCCGCATAATTGGTGCACGAATTTCTTGTGTCAACCGAAACTTTAGCGGGAGGACAGTAATCAGCATTGCTGCGGCCATCGAACGACTTGCCAGGCACCAGATCGTCCCCGACCTGGTTCTACGGGATGGCAAACTCGTCAGGAGATGGATCTGACAAACAAGATCGAGCTATTCGGCACCTTGTTCCAATTTCCAACTCGACCCTTCGGTTTCACGGCGGAACCGCGATTTATGGTAGGCAGCTGGCATTATCGAGCGAGATCTGGTAGGGTGAATTCGGTCAGGTGCCCGGACGCCCAGATTGGTGATCGGGAATTTCTGCCAGTGACCGGAAACCGGCCCCAGTGGAGGTGTCCCGGGGTGACGGTTTCTCCCGTTTCCGGCAACAAGTGATTCTGATGCCTTCAGCCCAATCCCCGGTTTACGCCAGCGTCGCCGACGATTTCTTCTGTGACACATTGCTCGACACCGATCCGGAGATCGCCGCGGCGATTGATCGAGAACAAGAACGGCAGCAGTTCCAGATCGAGCTGATCGCCAGCGAAAACATCGTCTCCCGGGCGGTTCGGGAAGCACAAGGCTCGGTGCTGACGAACAAATACGCCGAAGGCTATCCCGGCCGCCGATATTATGGCGGATGCGAATTCGTCGATGTCGCCGAGACGCTCGCGATCGAGCGCGCCAAGCGGCTTTTCGGATGCGGCTTCGCCAATGTGCAGCCGCATTCCGGCGCGCAGGCCAATCAGGCCGTGTTTGTCGCACTGCTCGAGCCGGGCGCCACCATTCTCGGAATGGCGCTAGCCGCGGGCGGACATTTGACGCACGGAGCGCGGCCAAATCTGTCTGGCAAATGGTTCGATGCAATCGCCTATGGCGTGCGCGCGGAGGATGGCCGCATCGATTTCGACGAAGTCGAGAGTCTCGCCCGCCAGCATCGGCCCAAACTCATCATCGCCGGCGGCAGCGCCTATTCACGGATCATCGACTTCGCCCGGTTTCGCGCCATCGCCGATGATGTCGGCGCCCATCTGATGGTGGACATGGCGCATTTCGCGGGGCTCGTTGCCGGCGGCGTCTATCCGAGCCCGCTGCCGCATGCCCATGTCGTCACAACCACGACTCACAAGACGCTGCGCGGGCCGCGAGGGGGGCTGATCCTGACCGATGACGCGGAGATCGGCAAACGGATCAACTCGGCCGTTTTCCCGGCTCTGCAGGGCGGCCCGCTGATGCATGTGATTGCCGCGAAGGCGGTCGCTCTGCACGAGGCATTGCAGCCGGGCTTCAAGTCTTACGCCAAGTCGGTCGTCGAGAATGCCAAACTACTGGCGGCAAGTTTGGTCGAAGCCGGGCTCGAGATCGTCTCCGGCGGGACCGACTCGCATCTGATGCTGGTCGATCTGCGGCCGCTGGGCCTGACCGGCCGCGACGCCGAGATCAGCCTCGAGCGCGCCGGCATTACCTGCAACAAGAACGGTATTCCATTCGACCCGCAAAAGCCGACGGTGACCTCCGGGATTCGTCTCGGTTCGCCGGCGGCGACGACCCGCGGCTTCGGCCCGGAGGAGTTCCGCATGGTCGGGGCCTACATCGTAGAGGTACTGCGCGCGCTTGCGCGGCGGCCCGCCGACAACGGCGTGGTCGAGGTGCGCGTGCGAGAGAATGTCCGCAAACTCTGCGCACGGTTCCCGATCTAGCGGGCGGAGCGAGACGGGAAACCTGGCCAACTAAAACTGGAGGGGGAGATGCGCTGTCCTTTTTGTGGAGCCGACGACACCCAGGTCAAGGATTCCCGGCCGACCGATGATCGCGGCGCCATCCGGCGCCGACGCTTCTGCCCGAATTGCGCGGCCCGCTTCACAACCTTCGAACGCGTGCAGCTGCGCGAATTGACGGTCATCAAGAAGCATGGGCAACGTGAACCTTTTGACCGGGATAAGCTCGCCCGTTCGATCTACATCGCCCTCCGCAAGCGGCCGGTCGAGCCGGATCGGGTGGAGCGCATCATCAATTCGCTGGTACGCCAGCTGGAGAGTTCGGGCGAAACCGATATTCCGAGCGACGTGATCGGCGGCCTCGTCATGGAAGCGCTCGCCAGCCTCGACCAAGTCGCCTACATCCGTTTCGCTTCGGTCTACCGCAATTTCCGGGAGGCCAAGGATTTCGGGGATTTTGTCGGGCGGATCGCCGCGGATGGCAACTGAGCCGCCGGCGGACAAAGAGATCTCCCGGAGCGATCGATTTTCCGATCTGCGCTGGATGCGCGCTGCATTGGCGCTGGCGCGGCGCGGGCTTGGCGCGGCCTGGCCGAACCCGGCGGTCGGCTGCGTCATCGTCGATCGGGATCGCGTCGTGGGACGCGGCTGGACGCAGCCGGGCGGGCGGCCCCACGGCGAGACCGAGGCGCTCGATCGGGCGGGTGAAGCTGCTCGCGGCGCCACCGCCTATGTCAGTCTCGAACCTTGCTGTCATTGGGGCCGCACCCCGCCCTGCACCGATGCGCTGATTGCCGCAGGGATAGGGCGCGTGGTGGTTGCCTTGGAGGACCCCGACCCGCGCGTCGCCGGCGCTGGCGTGCGGCGACTGCGCGCGGCGGGACTCGACGTCGAGATCGGTCTCTGTGAAGCGGAAGCTGCCGAAATCAATGCCGGTTTCTTCTGCCGTCTCCGCAACGGCAGGCCGCTGGTCACCCTGAAGCTCGCCACCTCGCTCGACGGCCGCATCGCGACCCGCCGCGGCGAGAGCCAATGGATCACCGGTCCGCCGGCACGGGAGCGCGCACACGCCTTGCGTGCCGCCCACGACGCAATCATGGTCGGCACCGGAACGGTCCTCGCCGACGATCCCCAGCTGACCTGTCGACTGCCGGGCCTGGCCCACCGTTCGCCGGTGCGCGTCGTCGTCGACCGGTATTTGCGCATCCCGCTCACGACGCGCTTAATTTCCGATGCCCGAGCAGTTCCGACTTGGGTCCTGACCCTGCCTTCGGCAGACCCCGAACGGCGGCAAGCGTTTCTTAGCGCCGGTGCGACGGTGATCGACATCGATCCCGGTCCCGATGGCGACAGCGGCCTCGCGGCCGCCCTTGCGGCGCTCGGCGAGCGCGGCATAACCCGGCTGCTCGTCGAGGGTGGCGGGCATCTCGCAGCCGCCTTCGCGCGTGCCGCTCTGGTGGACCGGCTGGTATGGGTACACGCACCAATGCTGATCGGCGGCGACGGAACTCCGGCAATCGCCGAATTCGGTCTCGAAATGCTCTCGGATGCGCCGAGCTTCGAGCGCCTGTCGATGGAAACGGTCGGAGATGACGTTCTGACCGTGTTCCGCGTTCGCAAATAGGCTCTACTTGCGGCGGCGACGCGCCCCAATGATCGGGTATAGGTACCAAAGCCCGGTCAGCAATACGAAAGCCAGCCCGCCGGTAAATGACCCGATGGCGAAAGACCCCGAGATCTTGACGATTACGACGAAAATATCGCCCGCCCGTGCCAAACCGAGCGGCAGGGTCGCAGCCGTGACGAGAGCGCCGCCGACCCGATACCGATAGCCAGCTGAAAGCTGAACAGAGCCTGGGCGCCGGGCAGGACGACGCGGGCCCTTCGATCGCGATCTCGCGCCAGCTGACGGGCACCATGCCTGGGAGAGTGCAATATGAATATGGCAAATAAAAAAATCTCTATTTGTCAGACCCCGCTTCGCACCACGCGCCGCGGGTCGCCGACCCGAGCGTCTCGCGGGCTTCCCAAGCGGCATCGATGGTCGCGGCGAGACTAGCGTCGGTCATGGCTTTCCCGAGTTGGCTCACAGGGTTCGAGGGCGCCGCACCGCCCTGAGGCACTACCCACCGCGCGAAGCGGCGCCGCGATAGATCGGTACCAAGATGCCAGTGATTTCTCCGGGCCTGAATTGATGGACCAGACTTGCAGCCTGTTCATAGTTCGTGCGTGCGCGGCTTTCAGCAGGACAGAATGGTCGGGTAGTCACAAACGACGGAATCGGATTCTTCCTGGCGATTTATCTGCCGTCGCGCCGGCACTGGGACCCGGGCGGGATCGGCGCAGTCCTGACGACAGCCGGCTTCTGGGCCGCCTTCCTGTTTCCGGCGGGCGGCGCGCTCGCCGCTTTTCTGCTGCTGTGGATCGCCATGCCGGAGACCCGCCAAGCGGCGAGCCGCGATGGCTGCCGAGCTTTGCCGGTGGGACCGCTGAAGCAGAACAAGACAACGGCGCCGGCCGGCTGACATCGTGGCTCAACTCCTCGGCTTAGTGCCCGAAGCGGCGGCGATTGCCATCTTTGCAATGACTTACCTGGTCGTGGCGATCGGGCGGCTGCCCGGTTTTCGGCTCGACCGGGCCGGCGCCGCGCTGGTTGGGGCGAGCCTGATGGTGGCGGTCGGCGCCCTGCCGCTCGAGGAAGCGCCAAAGGCGATCGACTTCGATACGATCATCCTGCTGCTGGGCGTCATGATCGTCGTCGCCAATCTGCGGCTTTCGGGGTTCTTCGGTCTCGTCAGTGGCTGGGTTGTCACCCGTGCCCGGTATCCGATCATTCTGCTCGCCTCGATCGTCCTGGTCTCGGGTATCTTCTCGGCTTTTCTGGTGAACGACACCGTTTGCCTGGTCCTGACGCCGCTGGTCCTCGACCTCGTGACCCGCCTGCGGCGTAACCCTGTCCCTTATGTACTGGCGATCGCGATGGCGTCGAATATCGGCAGCACCGCGACGATCACCGGTAACCCGCAAAACATGATCATCGGCAGCCTGTCGCATATCCCCTATGGCACTTTCGCTGCCGCACTGTCTCCGATTGCCGGGATCGGGTTGGCGCTGACCGTGGGGCTGATCGCGCTCGTCTATCGCTCCGAATTCAGGACGCGTCAGCGGCTACGCGGCGAGCCCCGGCCGGCGGATGCGGATTGGCCGATCATCATCAAGTCGGTGGCGGTCTCGCTCGCCACGATCTCGGCTTTCTTCGCGGGCGTTCCGCCTGCCGAGGCCGCGATCGTCGCCGGCGCCGTCCTGCTGCTCACTCGGCGCATCAGATCCGAGAAGGTCTATGCCGAAATCGACTGGACTTTGCTGCTGATGTTCGCCGGCCTGTTCATCGTCGTCGCCGGGCTCGAGCACAGCGTGCTCGCACCGGAGGTCATCGGCGCTGTCGGCCGCCTGCATCTCGACCACGCTCCAGTTCTGAGCGCGATCACCGCGATCCTTTCAAACATCGTCAGCAACGTTCCGGCGGTCCTCGTGCTGAAGCCGTTCATCGCGCAATTGCAATCCCAGCAGCACGCTTGGCTCACCGTCGCAATGGCATCGACTCTCGCCGGTAATTTTACCCTGGTTGGCTCGGTCGCCAATCTGATCGTGGTGCAGCGGGCAAGGGCGCAAAGTGTCGAAATCGGGTTCTGGGAATACTTCAAGGTAGGCGCGCCATTGACGGTATTGACGATCAGTATCGGCGTGCTGTGGCTCGAATTCGCGTGAACAGCGCTGGGGCATCGAAGTCTGCCGCGCATCAGTCGCAGGGTGGCGATGACCCGCTCCGACGAGAATTCAGTCCGCGCCAGGCGCGCGCCGCGGTTGTCACCACGGCCAGTGAGGCCGAACTGCCGTCGGCCTCGCCTTTTTCGAAATCACCCTCGATCACCGCCATTTGGTTTGTGACGTGGGCGAAACACAGGACCGGCTTGCGGCGCGCTTTGGCGAAAGCGTAAAGCCCGGCCGCCTCCATTTCGACTGCGAGAATATTGCGCTGGCGGCAGCCCTCGATTGCCTCGGCGGTCTCGCGAAACGGCGCATCGGTCGTCCAGCTGGCGCCGTGGTGCACGGGCTGGAACGCCGCAGCAAACGCCTTCATCGCAGCTTCGACTAGCGTCTCGTCGGCCTCGGCGAACTCCGCAGGCGGCAGATAATGGTAACTCGTGCCCTCGTCGCGCAGCGCACGGTCGATCAGGATGAAATAGGGCGGCGACCCCTCCTCGACGATCTGTCCGGCCGAGGTCATGCTGATCAGCAGCCGGCAGCCCGAGGCAAACAGCTGCTCCGCCAGCAACACAGCAAAAGAGGCGCCCACGGCGCAGCCGATGATGCCGAAATGCTCGCCCAGGTGCTGGAATTCGTAGAGGTCGGTGTGATAACATGCCCAGCTGGCCGAGCGGCGGCTTCGGCCGCTTTTGGCGAGCGCCCGGACGATATCGCCGTCCGGGTCGAGCAGACAGACTTCCGGCACCGCCGAACTCGTGAGATTTTTCTGCCGCCGCGCCTCCCGCAGCAGATTTTCCGGCTCGAAGATGGACGGCGCAGCAAAGTCCTTACCTGCCAGGATCGGCGGTGGGTTTGACAATTTCGGCGTAACCCCAATCAACTAAGACCCCGGTAAGACCCCGGCGGTCAGCGCAGGCTCAGGTATCTCGGCCGACCATATGCGGTCAAGCGCAGGTGCGCGCGATCAAAAGAAGTTGAGGGGTCGCCGGCTGTCGATCATTTATGCGTAGAAGGCACAATGGCGGAGAATGGCGATGGGAATGCTGGTGAATGGCGTCTGGCACGACGAGGATCCGCCGACGGTGGGTGCGGACGGCAGCTTTGTGCGGCTGGAATCGGGGTTCCGCGACTGCGTGACGCGCGATGGATCGTCCGGGTTCAAGGCCGAGGCGGGCCGCTATTACCTGATCACCGCGCCGTCCTGCCCGTGGGCGCACCGCACCGTGCTGATGCGCAAGCTGAAGGAACTCGAGGACGACACGATCCCGATCTTGCAGTCCGACCTCCCCAAGGGGCAGGGCTGGGCCTATTCGCGCGGCTTCGACGATCTCCGGCCGGTCGATGGCGTTTTCCATGTCCATCAGGTCTACAGCGTAGCCCGCCCCAGTTTTACCGGCCGGGCCACTGTCCCGGTATTGTGGGACCGCGAGACCCGCACGATCGTGAACAACGAATCCTCCGAGATCATTCGCATGTTGAACGCGGAATTCGATGAATTCGGCGATGCGGCGCTCGACCTCTATCCCGCGGCGCTGCGCGGTGCGATCGACGAGACCAATGCTTTTGTCTACGACGCGATCAACAATGGGGTCTATCGCTGCGGCTTCGCCAGAACCCAAGCGGCTTACGAACAAAGCTTCCGCAAACTGTTCGCGGCGCTCGACAGTATCGAGCAGCGCCTCGGCGGTCAGCGCTACCTCGTGGGCGACCATTTCACCGAGGCCGATCTCCGGTTGTTCCCGACCTTGGTGCGGTTCGACGCAGTCTATTACAGCCATTTCAAATGCAATCTGCGGCGGCTCGCCGACTATCATAACTTGTCGAATTATACTCGCGACATCTATCAGATGCCGGGCGTAGCCGACACCGTCGATGTACCGCGCATCAAGCTTGGCTATTACGGCGGCATGCGCAACCTCAACCCCAGCGGCATCATCCCACTCGGCCCCGAACTGGATTTTTCCGCGCCGCACGACCGCGGGCGGCTGGCCAAGGCGGCCTGAATGGCGCAATGGAGGCCTACCAATATCCGCAATACTACGCGATCGCCTTGGCCCCGAGCGATCCCGGGCGCGAGATTGACTTTTTCGAATCCGTAATCGCCAGGTTCTCGAGAGCCAAAGTTAACCGGGTTTTCGAGATCGGCGCCGGCACCGCGCCTTATCTGGAGGAATGGCACAAGCGGGGCTACTCTTATTGCGGGCTCGATCTGAGCCCTGCGATGATCGAATTTGGTCGCGAAAAGGCTCGAAGCTTGGGCATTGAAGAGGCGTTCATCCTCGGCGACATGCGAGACCTCGATCGCGGGCTCGGGCCCTTCGACCTCGCCTATGTGCTGCTCGGCTCGCTCTACGTCCGATCCAACGGCGAGTTCCTCGATCACCTCGACCGCATGGCCGCTGTGCTCGCGCCGGGCGGGCTCTATTTATTCGACAGCTTCGTCTGGTTTCGGATCTTTCACGACTACAAGCGAAGCTGGACCCGGCGCAAAGGCGGGGTGACCGTACATACCCGCTACCGCGCCGAGCTGACCGATCCGCTGGCGCAAACCTATGACGAGTGTCTGACCTTCACCGTCGATGACCATGGAAAAGCCGTGGTCATCAACGGCCGGGTTCCCGCCAAGGTATTTTTCCCGCAGGAATTTTTGGCCCTTGTAGAGCTGAGCGGACGGTTTGAATACCTCGGCTGGTACAATGATTTCAGCTTTACCGCAAAGCTGAAGCCGGAGGGCCGGCACCTAACTATTCTGCGGAAGCGCTGATGGCTGCCAGCCGCTCAACGGCTTCGGGCTCTTCCTCGATGCCGAGCGCGTCGTTGAATTTGTTGAAGAAGCCGCAGAGCGTGATGCGCAAGGTCAGCTCGACTAATTGAGCCTCGCTGAAATGCGCTTTAAGCCGGGCGAACAGCGCGTCGGGGATGCGGTTCGGCCGCTCCCACGCGGCAATGGCGTATTCGATGACGAGCTTGTCTCTTGCGTTCAACTCCGGGTGATCGCGGTAATCGAGAATGCGTTCAACGCCGGCGGGCGTTACACCCTCGACGACCAGAAACGGCGTGTGGTGCGCCACGCAATAAGCGCACTCGTTGAGCTTCGAAACAATGACGATCGCCAGTTCGAGGACGCGCTTCGGCAATGTCGCGGCCTCGCGCAATTCGAGCAGCATCGACATTAAATGGCGCAGCGCGACCGGCACATGGGCGAACACCGCGGCCTGATTGCGGAACGGACCATATGCCCCGGCGAACCGCTCATAGATCGCGGCGAGATCGGGTGGCAGCTCCGTAGAAGGAATATTGCGAACGCGCGCCATAGTCACGAGAGCCCGATAAACAGGCGCTGCGCCTCGGCCTGCGCCATTCGCGGCGCCAATTTGTCGAACTTACCGGTCGCTCGCAGATCGTCGGCGACCTGCCGCGCCATCGACATCGCCATCAGCGCCACTTGGCTGGCGGTGCTGGCGCGGGCGACGCCGAGCGCTTCGAGCTCGGCGACGCTCGGCGACCCGGCGCGCACATTGACGTTGATCGGCGCCTCGAGCGCCTCCACCAGGCGCGCCATCGTCGCGGGATGAGCCAACCCGATCGGATAGACGCAATCCGCCCCGGCAGCGAGGTACGCCCGGCCACGTTCGACGGTCTCCTCGAAGCGAGAGACTTCATCCCCGATGTTCCGCAGATAGAGATCTGTCCTGCCATTGATCACGATCGGCACGGCAGCCGCTTTTGCCGCCTCCCGCGCAGCGCGGATCCGGTCGGCGGCATCCTGCGGCCTGCGGATCGGGACCGGGCCGTGCGGCGTCCCGTCCTCGAGATTGACGCCGACCGCACCGGCCTCGATGATTTCCGAGACCGAACGCATCACCGCGTCCGGCGTGTCGCCGTAACCCGCCTCGATGTCGGCGGTGACGGGCACCCGCGCAGCGCGCACGATGCGGGCCGTCGCGGCGACGACTTCTGCCCATGGCGTCTGTTCACCGTCGGCATAACCCAGCGACCACGCCACACCTCCGCTGGTCGTCGCGATCGCATCGAAACCGGCGGCCACAAAGACCCGCGCGCTCATCGCGTCCCAAGCGTTCGGCAGCAGCAGCAACCGCGGCCCGCGGTGCTTGTTGCGAAACAGCTCCGCTTGCTGCGCCTGTTCTGCTCGGTTCATCCTGCAGCTCCCTCGAAGTGGCCGTTCGACGCGTCGGCACAACCTCTTCTCGCGAACCACCAAGGTCAAGCCGGCGACTAATTGCCGGCTTTCGCCAGGAATGCTGAGGAACTATGCCCCAAAAGCCTGATGGCGAACTCCAGCAAGTTCCCGGAAGATTCCCTTTTACGCGATCGCCGAACGGATTACACTGAGATGGTCGGAGAAATTTGAAGACGGTGGTTGCGATGAACACCGATGTTGCCGAGGCCGACACGGCCGAGCGGGTCGTTGCGGGGTTTCTCTGTGGGTATCATAAAATCTGGCAGAATTACTTTCCTGGCTTGAACAAGCGTGCGCACTGGCATGTCATGTTTTCGGCGAGGTGCAGTCCAGAGGAGGGCGTTTCGTGCCGCTCGATCCATCGCGCGCTCTACGGTTTGTACGGCACCGACATCCGGACCTGTATTGAACGCGTAAGGGATTGCGAGAACGACGGCTTCATCCAAATCCTCGACGCGTCCGGCCAGCCCTGCACTGCTTCTCCGACATCTCTGATCGCCGCCACTGACAAATTGCACGATGGCTTCGACCGGCACTGCCGCGAGACGATCGAAGCGCTTTGCAAAGCTCTCGGAGATCGCGAGAGCGGGCGCTCGCATGGGCTCGACTGCGACCGGGCTGCGATCTCCGCGATTTTGGGCTTTTTTAATTCTTATGAGCAGAAATGGCGGGAGACTTGCGAGCTGGTGGTCAGGAATAAAGGGCTGACCCCGGCCTATGCCAACGACGCGATGGACCATCTGGTCACCTACCAGTATTGGGCCATCGTAATGCTGCTGTGGTCGGCTAGCCCGTTCGGCGGCGGTCGTCGCAGACGCGCCGGCTCTCGTCATCGACGAGATCAACAGCAGGATGTGGGACGCGCTGCGGCTCGGGCATCTCGCGATCAAGGAGCGCGTCGGCAACTTGATCCGTTGGGGGTTTTTCGCCGAGCAGACGATAAAGAAACACAAGGCGGTGGCGCTGATGCCGGTCGCCGGCTCGGCGATCAGCGAGAGCCTCGCGGCGACCAAGCCGCTTCTCCACGACCTCTATACCAAGTTAGTGCCGCAGGAGGCGACGGCGTAGTCTCGCTCAGTAGAGACGGGTCCTGTAGCTCTCTGCCGTAGCCCGCTCCGCTTCCTCGACCGATATGCCGCCGATCTGGTCGGCGAGGATGCGGCCGAGAGAGGGGAATTCGGACCGCTGGAGCTGCTTTTCCGGGTTCCACAAATCGGAGCGGATCAGCGCCTTGCCGCAATGGAAGTAGATTTCCTCGGCCGTGACCAGGATGCCGCTGCGCGGCACCTTGCCGTTGACCGCCAGCGGCTCGAGCAAAGCGGGATCGGTGGTGATGCGCGCCCGGCCGTTGACGCGCAGGGTCTCGTTGAGCCCCGGCACGAAAAAGATCAATCCGACGCCGGGCCGCTCCAGCAGGTTGCCGATCGTGTCGACCCGATTGTTGCCGAGCCGGTCGGGGATCAGCAGCGTCTCGTCGTCGAGCACCTGGACAAAACCGGGCGCATCGCCCTTTGGCGATGCATCGCAGCGCCCCGACGGATCCGAAGAGGCGATGACGAGAAACGGCGAGCGCGCGATAAACGCGCGGCAGTGCTTGTCGAAGCGGCTCAGCTGCTTCTTGACCGATCGATCGCTCGGCGGTCCGTAAAGCTCGCGCAGGCCATCGAGATCCTCAACGACGTCCATGATCGCCTCCGTCAATGCGGCGTCACTATGCATGAGCGGCGGCGAAAGCTCCAGCAATAGCCGGCGCTTTTGTTTGGTTTTGGCCGCCGGTGCGGGTATCACTCGCGGAGCGGCAGGGGCATGCAATGAGCGTGATGGTGCAGCACGAGGAACGGCCCGAAGGCGGCCGTCTCGCGCGACTGACGATCGACAATTCGTCGAAGCTGAACAGCCTCAATCGCGCGTTGATGGCCGAGATCATCGAAGCCGCCGACGGGCTTGCCGCGGACCCGCAGCTGCGGCTGGTGGTCCTGACCGGCGCCGGCGAGCGGGCTTTTGTCGGCGGCGCCGATATCGGCGAGATCGCGGCGCTGGATCGGGAGAGCGCGCGCGAGTTCATCACATTGGTCCATCGTTGCTGCGATGCGTTCCGCCGCCTGCCCGTCCCGGTCATCGCGCGGATCGACGGTTATGCGCTCGGCGCCGGGCTCGAGCTCGCCTGCGCCTGTGACCTGCGGGTCGCCAGCGGGCGCGCCCTATTCGGCATGCCGGAGGTCAGGATCGGCATCCCCTCGGTCGTCGAGGCGGCGCTGCTGCCGAAATTGATCGGCCACGGCCGCGCTCGCCGGCTGTTGTTGACCGGCGAGACGATCGGCGCGGCCGAGGCCCTCGCCTGGGGGCTCGTCGATGTCGTGGCGCCGCACGAAACCCTCGACGAGGCGATCGAAAGTCTCGCGCGCCCGATCCTCGCAGCCGGCCCCAACGCGATCCGCCTGCAGAAATCGTTGATCCTCGACTGGGAGGAATTGCCGACCGCGGCGGCGGTGCAACGCGGGATCGACTGCTTCGTCAGCGCCTACGACACCGACGAGCCGGCGCGCATGGCGGGCGCGATGCTCGCCGAACTGCGAGCCCGGCGTCGGCCTCGCTGACCGGCCGATGAGCGACAAGCGCCGCCCCAGACAGTTGCGCCTTGCCGAGGCGTCCGACGATACGCCGCATTATCATGGGCACCGGGAGCGGTTGCGCCAAAGGCTGATCGCCGCTGGAGCGGACAATCTGCCGGATTACGAGCTGCTCGAAGTGATCCTGTTCGCCAGCAACCCGCGCGCCGACGTCAAGCCGCTGGCCAAGGAGCTGCTGGAGCGTTTCGGCGGCTTTGCGGAATTGCTGAGCGCCGAGCCCGATGCGCTGGCCGGCGCCGGCCTCGGCCTCGCCGGCATCGCCGCGCTCAAAGCGGCGCGCGAGGCGGCGCTGCGCCTGATGCGCTCGGAGCTGCACGAGCGGCCGGTGGTCAACTCGTGGGACAAGCTGATCGACTACTGCACCGCGCACATCGCCCACGGCAAGGTCGAGGAGTTCCACATTCTGTTTCTCGACCGCAAGAACGTGCTGATCAAGCACGAAAGACAGCAGCGCGGCACAGTCGACCATACGCCGGTCTACACCCGCGAAGTCGTCAAACGCGCGCTCGAGCTCCAGGCGTCCGCCTTGATCCTGGTGCACAACCATCCCTCGGGTGACCCGACCCCTTCGAAGGCGGACATCGCGGTGACCAAGGACATCGTCAAGGCCGCCGCCCCGCTCGGCGTCACCGTGCACGACCACCTGATCATCGGCCGCGGCCGCCACAGCAGCCTGCGCGATCTAGGGTTGATTTGAGGTCGGACGCCAGACGCTTCAGCCACTTAAATTATCCTGCGCTTTTTTGCCAGCTCTTAACCAGTCGTGCGCTATGCAAGGCACCCATCTAGCATGGCAGCCAAATCCTGACTCTCGCAATGTTCGAGCGGAACCTTATCGAAGCGAAGCACGAAAAAGAGCTGTGGCGCCTTACTGCCCTTACCCGAAATATATCGCGCACTTTGAGTCGGAGAGACCGGTTGCGTCAATTTTTGATCCTGGCGGGCGCGGAGAACCTGTTAGACCACGAGCTTGTCGAGGTCATGCTCTTTACCAACAACCCGAGAGCTGACGCTGAATCATTGGCAGAAGAGCTTCTCGATAGATTTGGCAGCCTTGCAGAGGTGTTGAGCGCCGAACCCGAGGCGCTGGCCGCCGCGGGTTTAAGCATGTCCGCAATTGCCGGGGTGAGATTGGTTCGCGAGCTGGCGCTCCGATTTATGCGGGCAGAATTGCATAGCCGCCCGCTGGTCGCCTCGCGCGACACACTAATCGACTATTGCAGTGCGCAAATTGCCCACAGCAAAGTTGAGGAATTCCACATACTCTTCCTGGATCGCAAAAATGCATTGATCAAGCACGAGCGGCAGCAGCGCGGCACGGTCGATCATACGCCGGTCTACACCCGTGAAGTCGTCAAACGCGCGCTCGAGCTCGGGGCGTCCGCCTTGATTCTGGTGCACAACCACCCCTCAGGCGACCCAACTCCTTCTAAGGCGGACATCGCGGTCACCAAGGACATCGTCAAAGCCGCCGCCCCGCTCGGCGTGACCGTGCACGACCACTTGATCGTCGGCCGCGGCCACCACAGCAGTTTGCGCGATTTAGGACTGATTTGAGGTCGGAGGCCGGACGTTTCAGCCGCTGGCGGGCTCGAGCTTCAGATGACGCTCGATGCGGCGGACCCGCTCATCGAGCTCGCTGATCAGCATGCCGTGACCGAGTACACTTGAATGGTAATGGGTTACGGCGTCGCGGAGCGAAGCAAGGCCGGCGGCGAGGTCATCGAGCTTGCGGTCGTGCGCGGCGACAACTTCGCCCAACCCGGCGACCTCGGCCGAGAGATCGTCGAGCTTGCGGTCGTGGCCCGTCACCGTGCGGGCGACTTGCGTCAGCAGCTGGTAGACGGCCGCGATATCAGGACCGTTGGCACCACTCATGCTACAAACTGTTGCGGTACTTCCCCGACCCGGTCAAGCGCTTCGCGTGCCGCGCTCGCCAGATCTTCCTTGCGATAAGGTTTGCTGAGCAGCGGTGTGCAGGCGGCCAGCTGACCCGCATCGCCGCTGAGCCGCGCTTCCGAAAACCCCGAAGTGAAGACGATCTTGATTTCCGGCCAACGCTGGCGGGCCCGCCGCGCCAATTCGCGGCCGTTGATGCCGCCCGGCATCACGATATCGGTCAACAGCAGATCGATGCTCTGCCGATCCAGCAATTCGAGACCTGCCGCCGCATTCTCGGCCGCCAGCACCCGATAGCCCAACTCGCCGAGCTGGCGCGTAACGACGCGGCGCAAGGCTGCGTTGTCTTCGACCACCAAGACCAACTCGCCTCTGCCATGCAGCAGCGGCGTTGCGGCGCTCTCCTCGACGATCGGCACATCCTCGGTCATCCGCGGTAGGAAAAGGCGGAACGTCGTGCCAATTCCGGGCTCGCTGTAAACGCCGATATGTCCGCCCGATTGCTTGATGAAGCCGAAGACCATGCTGAGGCCGAGGCCGGTGCCCTTGTCCCGGCTCTTGGTCGTGAAGAACGGCTCGAAAATTCGATGCATGACCTCCGGGGTCATGCCGCACCCGGTGTCGCTGACTTCGAGCATGGCATAGCCGCCCGGAACGACCTCGGCGTGCTGCGCGGCATAATCGGCGTCGAGCGTGCGATTGGCGGTCACGATCATCAGGCGCCCGCCATTGGCCATGGCGTCGCGGGCATTGGTGGCGAGATTGGTCAAGCTCGCCTCGAGCTGAGCCGGGTCGACGACGACCGGCCACAGCTCGGCCGCGAGGTCGAGCGAAATTTCGATGTCTTCGCCGATGGTTCGACGCAACAGCCGAGTAATCCCGGAGACCAGCTCGTTGACGTCGACGTGTTGCGGCCGGAGCGGCTGCTGCCGGGCGAAGGCGAGCAGCCGGCGCGTCAGATCGGCCCCGCGAAATGCCGCGTCGAGCGCCTCGCGCGTCAGCTCGTCGATATCGGGATCATCCCCTTTCATGTCCCGCAGCAGGTCGATATTGCCGATGATGACGCCGAGCATGTTGTTGAAGTCATGCGCCATGCCGCCGGTCAGATTGCCGATCGCCTCCATCTTCTGAGCCTGGTGGAGCTGCGCCTCCAGCTTGGTCCGCTCGGCTTGCTCGCGGCGCTGAGCGGAGAGGTCGCGCAGGATGCCGGTGAAATGCCGGTGTCCGCCGGCCCACCATTCGGCGATCGACAGATGCGCCGGAAAAACCGACCCGTCCTTGCGGCAGACTTCGAGCTCGCTGACCGTCCACAAATAGCGTGCGGTTTGGCGCTCGGGCTCCTGCCGCATGGTCGGGGGCAGCAGCACCCGCATGTTTTGGCCGATCAAATCCGCCGCTCGATAGCCGGTCATGACTTCGGCCGCCCTGCTGAATTCCTGGATGATTCCGTGCTGGTTGCTGACAATGACCGCGTCGACCGCCGTCTCGAAGATCGCCCGATAGCGGCCCTCGCTCTCCCTGAGCTCCCGTTCGGCGGTCGCCCGTCTCGTGCGCTCGTAGCGAAGCCGGACGACGAGAAGCCCGGCCAAAAGGCCGAGCGCGGGCCATGCGGCGGCGCCAGCCGAATAGAGGGCGCCCAGGATTTCGGGAGCGAGGCCAGGCATTGTAATCTACCCGATTTTCCAACGTCGCGGCGCTACCGGATTAGTTGGTTAACGCCTTCTTAACTTGCTCGCCCGAACGTCAGAAACCCGTCAAAAATCGAGATAAAAACAGCATCTGGAAAGATCTTTCTCTTAAAATTGCGTTAACATTTTACGAACTTGAGAGATCTGATCGGTGTAGGATATATATAACTTTATATTTTGCATACTTGGATTGTGATCCCCCAGTAAAAAAAGCGTTTGAGCGCGGACCCGTGACCGCCGCTAATATCGGTGACCTCGAACTCTGAGCGGGAGCAATAGCATGTTGGTGAGCCTATCGGACGAGCAGCGCCGCTTCGTGCAGACTGTTCGCGACCTCGCGCAGCGCGAATTCCGGCCGCACGCACTGCGTTACATGGACGGTACCTTTCCGTGGGAGAACATGCGCCGGCTCGCCGCATTGGGCGTGCTCGGCATGGCGGTGCCGGAGGAATATGGCGGGCTGGGGCTGCCGGTGTTCGACACCGCGCTCGTCCTCGAGGAGATCGCCAAGACCTGCTATGTCACGGCGATGGCGGTGCTCGGCGAGGTCGGCGTGCAGACCCGCATCATCGCGACCTACGCGCCGGAGGAGATCAAGGCGCGCATTCTGCCGGCGGTGTGCAGCGGCGACGCCATCCTGGCGATCTGCATGACCGAGCCCGACGCCGGCACCGACGTCGCCAATTACAAGACCAATGTCGAGACCGGCGGCACTGCCCTCAAGCTCAACGGCGTCAAGACCCTGATCAGCCGCGCCGACGAAGCGCAGATGTTTGTCGTCTTCACCCGGGTCGACCGGCGCCCCGGCCGCGAGGGGATCGGCTGCGTCCTGGTCGAGCGGGGCGCTCCCGGCCTTTCGGTCACCGGCACCTACCACACGATGGGCGGGGAAAATCTGCACGAGATCCGCTTCGAGGACTGCACTCTGCCGCCCGAGAATTTGGTGTTGCGCGAGGACGGCTTTCGCAAGTTGCTCACGGCCTTCAACACGCAGCGCTGCCTCAACCCCAGCATCTCGCTGGGGCTCGCCGAGGGCGCTTTCGAGGAGGCGGTGCGCTATGCCAAGGAACGCAAAGCGTTCGGCCGCGCGATCGGCGAGTTTCAGGGCATGCGCTGGAAAATCGCCGAGATGTACAAGGACATCGAGGTCGGCCGTAGCATGCTCTACCGCGCCTGCGCCAGCGCCGACCCGTTCCCCGACCCGCTGTTGGCGGCGGTCGCCAAGACCTATTGCAACGAGATGGCCTTGCGCGTCACCAGCGAAGCCATCCAGGTGCATGGCGGCTACGGCTTCACCGACGAATTCCCGGTCTCGCGCTTCTACCGCGGCGCCCGCTACGGCACCTTGGGCGGCGGCACCACCGAGACATTGCGCGACCTGATCGGCAAGCGCGTATTGGCCGGCCTCGACCCGGTCGACGGGATCTTGGGGCTGGGCATGTTCTGACCCCGCCGCCAACTCCAGACCTGGCTGTTTCTGCAGCCAATCAACAGCCAGCATCGCTGGCCCTGGCCGCGGAAACGCTCGGTTTCTGCGACCATAGACAGCAAAACAACAGCCGGAAGTTGGTTTTTTGTTGGCTGTTCCTGGCTGTTTTCTTGCTAGAGCACTCCGTATATTGATATGCCAAAATAGATTCCCTAAAACTCAGATTGGAGTTACTGTCAGACAATTGCGGCAATTTTGCGGGCGACGAAAAGCACGCAGACGAGGTCCGGGTCAATTCGGTGTTGCCGCGCCGCGCAATACCCCCTCGCCCCGCTTGCGGGGAGAGGGTCGGGGTGAGGGGCTTGTGCAACTACCGGCCCGATAGCTTTCCCCGAAGAGCCCCATCTACTGGTCGCGAAGAGCGCCGTTCCGTCCGAACGCAACTGGGCAGGATTTTGGGGTAATGACGCCATAGATCAAAAGCTGCGCGATATAGCCGCGTTGGGACCTGTCGTGCTCACTTCCGACTTTTCCAAGCTCAAGGTCGTCGGACTGACCCATGAACTGGCTCTATCCTACGCGCCGATGACCGTTACGGTGTCCTATGCCGGACAAGACGGCACACCCAAGCCGTCGTGTACAGCGTCAGCGATGAGGCCGCCGACAATCGCATAACCGAGCGGTTGGCGGATCTCGGCTCCGCTGCTCGTTGCGTAGCTAGTCCTTAACCGCCGGTGTGAGTGGGACCGGCAGGATGATCTCGGAAGCAACCTTCTAGTCCTTTTCTACCTTGATCCAATTGATGATCATCAGGAACGATCGCGGAGTGAAGTCCTTCACCCTGATCACCCAGGCACTGACATGAGCAGTGAGACGTCCGAAGCCTCTTCCGGCGCGTAGTGAAGAACAATCGATCGGCCTCCGCCGAACACGCTGAGCTCGAACGCAGGGCCGAGCGCAGCCAGGCGCTGACGCTTCACACGCGGCCAGTCGTCTTTCTCTGTCTCGACCGGATGAACGCGTGGTTCACCGGAGCCTCTCGCCGGAAGGCGGCTCGGATGTCGGACGGATCAGCCGATTTGCGAAGCCATCCGGCCGTCATTCGGCATGCCGGGGAAGCGCGATAGGAGTTACGCCGCCATCCGCGGATCGAGGGCGCTGCAGAAATGGGCGAGAGCCTCCGCGAGATGGCGGGTAGCTCCGCTCGCCTCCGGCGCTGCAACGAGCGCCATTTCGGTGTCGGGGATCGGCGGAAAACCATCGGCCGCGTCCAGCATCCGATGATCGGGGAGGATGGCGACCTCCGGCAGAATGCTGACGCCGAGGCCGGCGGAGACAGCGGCCTGTATGCCGAAGGTATTGGGGCTCGTGTAGGCGATGTGCCAGGCGCGACCTACCGTCTCGAGAGCGTTGATCGCCCGGTTGCGGTAGAGGCACCCCTGCTCGAATAAGGCGAGCGGCAACGAATCGTGGAGGAAATCAATCGGGTGACGACGGCTGGAGATCCAGCGCAGGCGCTCCGGCCAGGCAGCAATGCCACCGGTCTCTTCCACATCGCACTTCAACAGAGCGAGATCGAGATCGCGGCGTTCGAGCGCGCGGCGCAGTTGAGCGCTCTTTCCGCAACGCACGTGGAGGCGCAGGCCCGGACGCGAGCGGGCAAAGTCCGATAGCATCTCGGTGAGACGATAGGCGGCGAAATCCTCCGGCAAGCCGAGGCGGACCACGCCGTCTCCGGTCGGGCGCGACACCACGTCGCGTGCCTCCTCAGCCAGCGCAAGAAGCCGCCGCGCGTAAGAGAGCAGCCGCTCGCCCTCGTCGGTCGGCCTGATATTCTTTCCGTCGCGATGCAACAGCGGACGGCCAAAGGTCTCCTCCAGGCGCCGAATTTGCTGGCTCACCGTCGACTGAGTGCGATGAACGCGCTCGCCAGCGCGGGTAAAACCACCCATATCGACGACCGAGACAAAGCTGCGGAGCAGATCGAGATCAAGCATCGACCGCCAACCATTCAGATTTCCACTAGCATGCATTTTATCATTTAATTTTCGAATGAGCAATCGGCGTCCCAAATCGACAGCGCCGCTGACAAGGCTTCAAATGCAACGAGGCTGAACCGGTGCGGCAGCAAGTCTCGCCGATCAAAGCGATCCGGCCCAGTCTTGGGTTGTCACCCGCATCAAATCGCCGAGGTATTTGCGCCCTATCGGATCGGTGCGCGATCAGAAGCGTTAGCTCGGGCGAGGGTTACCGCGATTATTGGCTATCATCGTCTTTTTAATTAAGTCGGCAATCTGGCATCCGTTCCTTGTCTCCCAAAGGATGTTGCGCGATAAATCCTGAAGCAGGCGGTCCTTCCCACCGGAAAGATTGGCTCGACTCACATCTCGACGGCGAGGGCCGAAACGGAATCCTGGCGTGTGGCCAATCCGACTTGGCCAACGGGGCCAACAATCGGCCGGCGCGTATCTTCATTGTCGAAGACGACCCGATTATGAAAGGCATGGTCGGCGACTTTCTCGAGCGGCACAACATGCGTGCCGTCTCCGCATCGGGGCGGCAAGAGCTGATCCATCGTTTCGCCGCGAGCGAGCCTGATCTCGTCATCCTCGATTTGCGGCTTGGGCAAGAGGACGGGTTCGACCTGTTGCGCGAGATCCGATCGCGCTCTGATGTTCCGGTAATCATCACCACCGGTGACCGACGCGACGAGATCGACCGGGTGGTCGGGCTGGAACTCGGCGCCGATGATTATGTCACCAAGCCGTTCAGCCTCAGGGAACTTCTGGCCCGCATCCGCGCCGTGCTGCGGCGGCAGGAGGCCGGCCGCGCCGCGCCGCAGCGGGAGGCGGAGCGGGGCCGGTGCAGGTTCGGCGGTTGGCAGCTCGATCGACGCACCCGGCATTTGACCGATCCCGTCGGAACCGAGGTCATGCTGACCAAAGGTGAATATGCTCTGCTCACCGCCTTTCTCGATGCGCCCCAACGGCCGCTTAGCCGCGAGCACCTGTTGCAGGCAACTCGGGTGCACGAGGATGTTTTCGACCGCAGCATCGATGTGCAGATCCTCCGATTGCGGCGCAAGCTGGAGACCGATGCCAGCGCACCACGCATCATTTGCACCGAACGCGGCGTTGGGTACCTATTCGCCCTCCCGGTAGAGCGAATCTGATGGCCCGCATTGCAGTCGTAACCACTTTCCCGAATACCGAAACAACGCGGTAGCGCGCAGCCGGCACGATCTCCCCAGATCAGCGAAAGCTAGAGGAGAGATCAATGCAATTTGAGAGTCAGTGGCCTGGCGATGCCATCGCCGCTCCGTCCTGTCCGACCGACGATCGGGAAGACGCAGGGTTCGAACGACGACCGCAATGTGCGGCCGTCAATTGGGGCATCAGACACGACGAACCCGTTCGATGGTTGTCCGATCCAAATCCATGGGGCCGCCGGGTCGCGGCGCTAACACCCTCGGTGATCGACCTCGCAATCGAGGGCCTTGCCTTGTCCGCTGCAACCTTGCACCCGGAATTTTTTCCGCTGGGCGAGCCCGATCACCGCGGCGACCCCGGCACAGATCGTCCCAACGGCCGGGAGGCCGACACTGCGCCAACCAATTTCGCTGTTTGGCGCGCATGGATCAGCTCGATCGTTTCGATCGTTGCCGGGCTGTGGTCGAAAATGCGCCGTGAGCGCGAGATCCGCCGCATCACTGCGGCCTGGGAGACGATCGACGACCGAACGCTGAAGGACATCGGAATTTGCCGTTACGAGATCGAGTATGGAAGAGATGCGCGTCATTGGAGCTGACGGATTTCGTAGTCGCCGAATTTGTGCCGGGGCGCGTCTGGAAATTCCAAGCTGCCGGCGGGACGCGCTCACTGGTAGTGCTTTGACGCATGCCTTGCGTCTTAAAAGCCTTGCGACACTGCGCAGCGACCAGTTCGTCTTTGATGCGCCGGAGGATACTAAGGTGTCTAGCATTGCTGCTCGTCATCGCGGCAACGGCTGCGGCAGCACCTGTGTCTCAAACCCCTGGTGCACCGGCCCCTGCCGCACCGGCTCCTGCCGACCAAGAGCCGATAACGCCGGTGCCGCCGCCGCCTGCCGCCGACCCCCTGAAGCTCGCCCTTGGAGAGCGTCTCTTCGCGGATCCCCGTTTATCGCATGATGGGGGGCTCACCTGCGCATCATGCCACGACATACATAGCAACGGAGCCGACAACAAAAGGCAACGCGTCGCGCGAGACGGTTCTACGATGCCATTCAATACCCTTACCATCTTCAATGCGGCACTCAGCTTTCGTCTCAATTGGGAGGGCAATTTTCGAACCCTCGAGGAGCAGACTGAATCCTCATTGGAAAATACCGCGAATTTGGCGACGAATGCCAACGAGGTCCTCCAAAAGCTGGATGCCGACCCGGAGGTGGTTCGTCAGTTTACCCAGGCCTATGGGCATCCGCCGGATCGCACGAGCCTGCTCGATGCGATCGCGACCTACGAGCGGTCGCTGGTTACTCCCGGAAGCCGGTTCGACCGCTGGCTCGAAGGCGACACAGCGGCGCTCTCGGCCGAGGAGCAGAACGGTTATCAGCATGTTCAAGTCGCTCGGCTGCGTCTCCTGTCATCAGGGCGTCAACATCGGCGGCAATCTGTTCGAGCGTCACGGCATCTTTCACCCGCTCGCCACGCCGAAACCCGAGATCTTGCGGGTACCGAGCCTGCGCAATGTAGCAACGACCCCACCTTATTTCCACGACGGCAGCGCACCGACCTTGCGCAAGGCGGTACGCAAGATGGCTTTTGCACAGCTCGACCAGAAGCTGTCCGACAAGCAAGTTGAAGCGATCGTCGCCTTTCTGAAGACGCTGACGGGCACCTATCGCGGCGTCCCCGTGACCGCCGCGCCGCCATGAAGGTAACGCCAGCCGCGGCGGCCGTTTTGGTTCTGCTGGTGCTGCTCACCTGGCTGTCCAGCCGCGCAATCGATACGGATGCGGAACGGTATGATCGCGCGCTCAAAGCGCTCGACCGCTTTACGATGGTCGAAATTGCACTGCAGCGGGATGTGCTCAGCGCGCGGGGCGGGATGTTGCGCAACTATGATCCACTCGTGCGCGAGATGGACGACCTGCGTGAAGCACTCGCTCGCTTGCATGACAATACGTCAGAGGATGCGGAAGCGGCAGCAGCCGTTGATCAATTTGCGACCGAGGCCGCGCTACAGGAGCAACTGACCGAACAATTCAAGAGCGACAATGCTCTGTTGCACAATTCTCTCGCGTATTTTCAGCTCCTCAGCGCCCGTCTTTCCGCATCGGATGGGAGCGGCCCGCTGGCTCCGGCCGTGAGTGCGCTCGCCTCAGCTATGCTGCACCTGACCCTCGACACTTCGTCGGCGGCTGCGCGCGAGGTCGAGGATCGATTGAACGCGCTCACCGCGCAACCTGCGGCTTCCGCCGACGCCGGCTCGGTTCAAGCTCTATTGGCGCATGGAGGGCTGCTTCACGACCTGCTTCCGATGACCGACAGCGTGCTTAGGGCATTGCTCGCCGCGCCGAGCAAGGGGGAGATAAAGGCCCTCCGCATGATGATTCTGACACACCAAGAAGCCTCGAGAGCGACCGCACGAGAATTCCGGCTTCTGCTGTACGCGGCGTCGCTGCTTTTGCTCGGGCTTCTCGTCTACGTCGGATTGCAGCTCCGGAAGCGAGCCTTGACGCTGCAGCGGCGGGCGGCGTTCGAGCATGTGATCGCCGGCATCTCGACGCGTCTGATCGACGCGCAGCCTCACGAGATCGACACTCACATCGACAGAGCGCTGGCCGAGCTGGCAGAGCTGGTTGCCGCCGACCGCGCATATCTCATGATTTCAGGCGACCTGAACCGGATTCATCGTTGGTGCAGAGAGGGAATAACCTTTCCTCCAAACTGGCCTGATCGGGTGCCGTCGTTGGTATCCCGGTTTGGTGCGACCGCGGAGGGCATCAGCCATGTCCGGAGCGTAGACCGGTTGCTTCCCGGCGCGGACAAGGACGCCCTTGCCGCCGCCAGTCTGCGCAGCTGGGCGTGCATCTCGAGCTTGGCCGAGTACGGCTTTAGTAGAAAAATCCTCGGCTTCGACGTAGTTCGGCCTGGCATCATCACGCAATCGGCTGAACTCGGCTTGCTGCGCATGGCTCTCGACGCCGTCGCGAATGTCGTGATCCGGGATCATCTGCTGCAGGAGCGTGCACGCCTGGAGGCCAATCTCCAGCAGGCCCGCCGCATGGAGACGGTCGGCGCGCTTGCCAGCGGTATCGCGCACAATTTCAACAATATCGTCGGTGCGATCCTCGGCTATACGGAAATGGCGGAAGGGGAAGTCGCGTGGAACAGCCGACCCGCCCGCAATCTCAACGCGATCCGTCGTGCGGGAGAGCGGGCGCGTGATCTCGTCGATCAGATCCTCGCTTTCGGCGGGCGCCAGGACGTACGGCGCAGGCCAGTGAGCCTGAACGCCTTGATCGCCGAAACAAGATCCCTGCTTGGTGCCTCGCTCCCTTCACAGATCAACTTGATTATCCGCGAGGCGCCGGAAGCAGCCGTCGTATCCGCCCAGCCTGGCCAGCTGCAACAGGTGATTCTCAATCTTTGCAACAATGCGGCGCAGGCGATGGACCAGATGGGCTGCATCGAGATCGAAACGGAGGTGCACCAGACCACGGGAGTGCGATCGCTCACCCATGGCGACCTCGGGCCGGGCCGCTATGTGCGCATTGCCGTGAGCGATGCCGGACGCGGCATGGACGAAATCACCTTGGAGCACATCTTCGAACCATTTTTTACTACGCGCCTAGCCGGCAATGGCTTAGGGCTCGCGACCGTGCGCGAGATTGTGCGCGAGCATGGCGGCGCAATCAACGTCTGGAGCGCACTGGGGACCGGCACCCGTTTCGAGGTTTGGCTGCCCTGCATCGCCGCATCCGCGCCGGCAGCGCGCGACAAAGCACCAACCCTCCGACTTGGGCGCGGTGAGACAGTGCTGGTGATCGACGACGAGCGAGCGACTTCTCGCCGACGAGGAAATGCTTGCCGCGCTCGGTTATGAGCCGGTCGGGTTCACGCGGCCCGGCGCTGCGCTAGCGGCCTGCCGAGCGACACCGAAAAGGTTCGACGCGGTGCTGGTGGGCCATCTCGCATCTGCCGCGTCGGCCCTTGAGCTGGCCGTCGCACTGCACGAGATCGTGCCGGATGTGCCGATCCTGCTGGCTACGGCGTCGGCCGACGAGAGCGGAGCGGAGACGTTGCTGGCCGCCGGCATCTTCGAGGTTGTGCATCGGCCTCTCATCTCCGCCGAGGTCGCGTCGGCTTTGGCGCGCTGCTTGACGGTTTCCGAGATTTCGGTCAGCGAACTACAGCCGTAACACGTTTCTCCCCCACTGAAATCATGCCGTAGCGGAAGCCCACCATCCTCTTCGCATCGACAAACGAAGAGGTTCGACATGACTGTACAGATTGTCGCGGCGCGCCGCGCGCTCACCGGCAAAGCCCGCCCGCAGGATAATCGGACGATGTGCGTTGGCGGCGATCGGCGCCGGCCTTGGCGCCATCTCCATCAGCACGTTCGGCGCCGATCTGGCGACTGGGTCTTCCCAGTCAATAACGGGCCCATCGCAGGTTACGCGCGCCGATCATCGGCCGATCACTGCTCAATCGAGTGCCCAGCCTGACACCAAGTTGGATCACCTCGCCGCACATGTCCGGATTGTCGACCAGCTCTATGAGGAGCTGATGCGCTGGACGCCGCCCTGCTCGCCGGCTTCGACCGATGCTTCAGCGGCGGGCAGATGCTGAGCGTGGTCGTGCATCCTGCCTCTGCGGCGTGACGATCGAATTGCACGAGCTGCGCTCGCCGCCAACACCTGGAGGGACTGATGTCGAACGAATGCACCCATGCCGACGCCATTCGGGACGTGACTCCGAGCGCGCCCGGGTGCGAGGAGTGCTTGAAGATTGGTTCGCCCTGGGTCCACTTGCGCCTATGCCGGACCTGCGGCCATGTCGGGTGTTGCGACGACTCGCCGAACCGCCACGCTACGAAGCATTTTCACACGACGCGGCACCCGATCATTGAAGGCTATGACCCGCCCGAAGGCTGGGGGTGGTGCTACATCGACGAGATCATGCTTGATCTCGGCGATCGCGCCACACCGCATAACGGCCCTATCCCGCGCTACTATTGAACCGGCGCCAGTTGGATCTGGTGCAAACACGGTGAGCTACGGAATGGGGACCTACAAGATCGAGACTTCGAGACCGTTTTCAGGGTAGTTGTTACCAACACCGTGCCCGTCGGAGCGGATGCGTGCGAATGTCACTCAGCTCTATTGATGATGAGGCCAGAGCCCGCGCGGTTGGGTGGCTGAGCGCGTGGGATTCGCAAGGCGCTCACCGGACCGCGACAGCCGGCGACGAGGCGGGCGCTATTTGGCTCGAGCATGAGGCGGCTGGCCTCGGCGTCGAGGTGGGCACCGAAGCGTTCGAACTAGATCGAATGGACCCGGTCGCCTGCTACCTGGAGCTGGATGGCGAACATATCTCGGCGGTGCCGGCATTCGACGCTCCCGCTACCGGCGCCGACGGCGTGACCGGCACTCTAAGCCGCAGCGGCCACGACGAGGCCATTCTCGTGGCCAAGCTGACGCCGCGATCGGTGTATACCGGAGAATACGAAAGGCTGCGCCGCGGTGCCGCGCATCGCGCTTTGGTAATCGTCTGTACCGGCGCGCGTCCCGGCACGGGGCTGCTGAATGCCGAACAGTTCCGAAATCCCTTCGGCGCGCCGGCGATACATGTGTCGAGCGAGGCGGGCGAGACCGTGCTCGCCGGTGCCGCACTCGCCGCAGCCGCGCGAGTAGTCGCAGAAAGCCGGCGGGTTCCAGCGAATGCCCGCAATGTGGTCGTCAGGGTCGCTGGCTCCCGTCCCGGCTCTCCCCCGGTTGTCGTCATGACGCCGCGCAGCTCGTGGTGGCAGTCGACCGCCGAGCGGGGCGGCGGCCTCGTGTGCTGGCTCGAATCACTGCGCGCGCTGATTGCGGCCCCGCCCGGCTGTGACGTGGTCTTCACGGCAAACAGCGGTCACGAGCTCGGCCATCTCGGTCTCGACGATTTCATCGCGCGCCGGCCTGGATGGGAACGCCGGGTCTCCGAAGGGGGCGCCACCTGGATACATTTCGGTGCAAACATCGGCGCCGCCGGCGGCGAGCTCTCGTTGCAGTCGGCGAGCGACAATCTGCTCCAGCTGACCGAGACCGAACTGGCGCGCGCCGGCCGAGCACCCGACGTCGTCGCTCCCAAGACCCTCGTGCCCAGCGGCGAAACCCGTGACATCCACCGGGCCGGCGGACGTTACGTCACGTTGGTCGGCAGCAATCCCTGGTTCCATCTGCCGCTGGACCGCTGGCCGCACGCGGTCGACGCGGACGTCGTGACCCGCGTTGCCGCGGCTGCAGCTGCGTTGGTCGTCGAGGTGACGCGCTGACGGTGGGCTACCAGAGCATCTCCTGCAGGTTCGAGAATGGCGGAACCATGTTGTCGGGAACCGGCAGCATTCCCTGGTTCCAGTCTTCCCACAGGCCGCGCAGCTCGTTCAGCAAATCGGGGCATTTGCGGGCCATGTTGCCGCGCTCGCGCGGGTCGTAGCCGACGTCGAACAGGTATTCCTTGTCCCGTACCTTCAAATATTTCCAGTCGCCGCGGCGCACCGCCCGCTGACTACGGTTGGCCATCCGCCAATAGAGGGTGCGCTCGCGAAGCGGGGCCTCTCCGGTCAGCACCGGCAGCAGATCCTTCCCGTCCAGCGGATGGCCGGCATCGGGCGCGACATTGGCCGCCGCAAGGCAAGTCGCGGTCAGGTCCATCGTGATGCACACCTGGTCGGTGACTTGGCCCGCTTTGACCTGCCCGGGCCACCAGACGATCTGCGGCACCCGCAGACCGCCCTCCAGCAGGTCCCATTTGCGGCCGACAAAGGGCCAGATGTTCGAATACCGCTCGCCGCCATTGTCGCTAGTGAAGATCACCAAGGTGTCTTTGCCGGATTGCCGCGCCGCGTCGATGACCCGGCCGATCCCGGCATCCAGGATCTGCATCATCTCGCCATAGATGCGCGGGCTGCCGCCCTCCATGATTTCCGCCCGGTCCACCTCGCGCTCGCGCGCCGCCGCCTCGATCGAGGGGGCCGACCACGGCCAGTGCGGCGCGTTGTAGTGAAGGCTGAGGAAATAGGGCCTCGGTGCCCGGGCAGCGGCTTCGACATAAGCGAGGGCCCGCTCGCTCAGCAGGTCGGTGACGTAGCCTGCCCGCTCGACCGGCAATTCGCCTTCGTAAAGGTCGGGTTCGCCGCCCTCGCCCTTATGCGTGTAGTAACCGGTGAACCCGCCCATGATGCCAAAGAATTCGTCGTAGCCGATCTTCAGCGGCCCGTATTTCGGGAGAAACCCGAGGTGCCACTTCCCGATCAGCGCGGTGCGATAGCCTGCCGCACGCAGCAGCGAAGGCAATGTCGGGAAGCCGGGCGGGATCCCCATCTCGGGCTCGTCGCGGTTGGCGGGGCGCAGCGGCTCGACGAGGCCGAGCTTGAGGCGGTACTGGTAGCGCCCGGTGATCAGCGCGACCCGCGTGTTGGTGCAGAGCGGCGCGTTGGCGTAGGCCTGCGTGAAGCGCACCCCTTCGCCGGCGAGCCGGTCGAGCGCCGGCGTCCGGTAACCGGTCTGCCCGGTGCAGCCGAGATCGGCGTAACCGCAGTCGTCAACGACGATGAAGATGATATTTGGGCGATCCGGGCTGCTCATTGCGGGCTCCTCGCGTTACCCGAAGTCTGGACGGAACCCTGATTGCGGGCAAGCGCGGCTTTGGCGGAACACCAGCGCCCCGACGACCAATAAATTGGCCAGGTTGAATACGATGCCGGCGGCGAAAGCCGCCGCATAGAACCCCGCGTAATCATAAATCGCGCCGGCGAGCCAGCCGCCCGCGGCCATGCCCGAGCCGCTGCACAGCAGCACGGTCGGCACCCTCCACGACGCCTCGGCGGCCGGGAACAGCTCGCGTATCGCCAGCACATAGGCCGGGATGATGCCGCTGAAACCCAGGCCAAAGGCCGCAGAGACGGCGAACAGGCCGGCCTCGTCCTGGGTCAGCAAAAAGCCGGTCATCGCCGTGATTTGGCAGGCCGAGCCGGCGAGCACCGTGCGCAATCCGCCGAATCCGGTCGGCGACGAAACCCCAGAATTGGCGGCCCAGGAAGGCGCAGGCCAGCAGCACCGACAGCATCGCGCTGCCGCGTGTGACGGGGATGCCGACATCGCTGCAAAAGGCGACCAGATGGCCTTGCGGCATCGCCATCGGAACGCAGCACAGAAAGCTCGCCAGGCACAGCAGGCCGAGCGCCGTGCGCGGTCTGCAAGCCAAGGACCGCGAGCGCCCGCCGCCGGCTCCGGCAGACCCCCGCCAGCTCTTGCCGCCTTGGGCAGCGCTCTGAACACCACGAAAGCGGCGGGCAGGATCGCAACAACCACAAACACGGCATAGAGCTGCATCGTGCGGCGCCAGCCGAAACCATTCGATCGCGTGGCCGAACAGCGGCGCCCAGATCGTCCCGGCGGCGGCCTGCCCGCTCGCGATCAGCGCCAGCGCGGTCCCGCGCCGGCGATCGAACCAGCGGGCCACATAGACATAGAGCGGCGCATTGATCCCGGCGTTGCCGAGAAGCCCCATCAACAGCCCGTGGCCGAGATAAAGGACCAATGCGCTCGCCGACGCTCGACAGCACGAGGCCGGCGGCGATCATCAGCGCCCCGAACATGACCGTCCAGCGCACGCCGACCCGCTCGGCGATCTGACCCATCGCGATCCCGCCGACCGCCGAACCGAGCCAGGCGAGCGAGTACGCCAGCGCCGGCACCGAGCGGACGCCACCGAACTCGGCCGCGATCGGCTTCAGCGCCACGATGGTAATGAGCGGTGCGCCGAAAGAAACGGAGAGGATGCCGAGCGCGGACCAGGCCACCAGCCATGAACGCCGCGTCTCGATCGTCCTCGTTGCCGTCGCGGGGCCGGTAACAGTCGCCGTCGTCAAGGCTTATCGCCGTTCCAGCCGGACATAGGCGAAGTAGCTGATGCTGGCGGTGTGCGTGTCGTCGCTGTCGCAGAACACGGCGACATCGACCAGATGTGCCGGCGCGGCATCTTTCCAGATCTCGGCATAGACCCGGGCGAGGTCGATCCGCTCGTCGAGCCAGCGGCCGACCCGGTCGTCGCCGGCATCGGCAACAAAGTGCGGGAAGCCGCCGATATATTTGTAGTCCCCCGGTTTCAGCCGATTGCCCCAGATCACCTCCATGGCGCGCTTCTCGCCGCGATCGGTGACGAACCGCAGAAACAGCCGTGCCGGGTGATCGTCGCCTTCGCGCGTCCGCTCGTCGAGGGGGCTCTTGATCGGCAATTCGATAAACCAGCGCCATGCCAGGATCGGATACGCGGCGAGGTCGATGTCGACCTGGCGAAACAGCATCGATGCGCTGTCATGCGTTTCGAACCGCATGCTCGGCACCCCGTCCTTGACCGCGAACGCCATCGACATCGGCGAACGCGTCCAGAATTTGCGATGCCGCCAGCCCGAGGGGAGCGGATCGAGCGGAAAGTTTTGCCCGAAATCCATGACGGTCACGACCGGCCCGCCATCCGGTTTCAATACCTCGCCCCGCCCACCGAAAAAATTCCAGCCGGCGAACACGACTGCGGTGGCGAGCACGACCCCTCCGATCAGGAGGTATCGCGCTCGCCTCCCAGCGTCAACGCGGTCGCGTTGCACTTGTGAGGCGTTCCGGCTTGATCGGCGTCGCATTCACCTCGACGCCGAACGGGGCCAAGGCGTCGCAGACGGCGTTGGCGATGGCGGCCGGCGGGGCGACGGCGCCGCCTTCGCCGACCCCCTTGACGCCGAGCGGGTTGAGCGGCGAGGGCGAGTGCTGGTGGAGGATCCGCATTGCCGGGATGTCGCTGGCGGTCGGGAGCGCGTAATCCATCAGCGAGCCGGAGAGCAACTGCCCGTTCGCATCATAGGCGATCCCTTCGAGCAAGATGCCGCCAAGTCCCTGAGCGGCGCCGCCCATAATCTGGCCCTCGACCAGCATCGGGTTGACGACGACGCCGCAATCATGCGCGACGGCGTAGTCCTCGATGCCCACACGCCCGGTCTCGATGTCGACATCGACGATCGCGACATGCGCGGCATAGCTCCAAGTGACCGTTTGCGGCTGCCAGTAATAAATCTCCTCGAGGCCGGCATCGACCCCTGGAGGGCGTTCGTTGTCCCAGCCTGGGCGCGCCGCCTGGGCGATCCTGGCTAGGCTCACCGTAGTGCCGGGCACCCCAACAACGCCCACCCCACCATTGCGCAATTCAAGATCGGCCGGAGCGCATTCCAGCAGATTGCCGGCGATCGCGAAGACCTTTTCCCGGAGCCGCTCGCTGGCGTGGTGCATCGCCGCCGACAGTGTGACCGTGCTGCGGCTCGCCATCGTGCCGAACCCGATCGCGATCGCAGCTGTGTCGGCGAGGGCTATCACGACGTCTTCCGGGGGAACCTTCCAAAGATCGGCAGCCACCTGCGCGAAGATCGTCTCCATGCCCTGGCCCTGCGGGCAGGCGCCGGAGGAGACGTAGACTTTTCCCGACGGGTCGATGCGGACAAAGGCGCTTTCGAACGGCCCGACGCCGGTCCCCTCGATATAGCAGCCGATGCCGAGCCCGAGGTGGCGGCCCGCCTTCCGCGCCTCGCTCTGACGCCGGCGAAACGCCTCGACCCCGCCGACCGCGCCCAGCGCCTTTTGCAGCGCGCCGGGATAATCCCCGCTGTCATAGACGATCGGCTCGCCATCCCGGTAAGGGATGCCGACGCTGTATGGCATCTCATCAGCGCGGATCATGTTGCGCCGGCGGACCTCAGCCGGCTCCAGGCCCAGGGTTCGCGCCACCAGATCGATCGTCCGCTCCATCGCGAACGCGGCCTCCGGTCGCCCGGCGCCGCGGTATGGGGCGTTCGGGACCTTGTTGGTGACGACGATCCTTCCCGACGCCGCCAAATTCTCGATTTTGTAGGGGCCGGTCAGGTGGACGGCGGTGTTGTAGGCGACACCCGACCCGATCGGGTTCCACGCGCCGCAATCGACAACGTAATCGTCGCGTATCGCGAGGATGTGCCCGTCATCGTCAAACCCGACCTCGACATCGTGCAATTGGTCGCGCGAATGCGTCGCGCTCATCAGGTGCTCTGAACGCCCCTCGATCCAGCGCACCGGCCGGCCGAGCTTGCGCGCGAGGAAAGTGACGAGCAGGTCTTCGGGGTACACATGCCCCTTGCCGCCAAACCCGCCGCCAACGTCGAGCGCGATGCAGCGCACCCGCGCCTCGGGCAGACCCAATAGCCCAGCGGCCTCGCGCCGCACCCAGTGAACCACCTGGGTCGACGACCAGATCGTCGCCGAGTCGGTGCGCGGATCATAGGCGCTGACGACGCCGCGGCACTCCATCGGCACGGCGGCGTAGCGGTGGTGATAAAACCGGCGGCGCAGCCGGTGCGCGGCGCCTGCAAGAGCGGCGTCGGCATCGCCCCTGCCGACCGAGAAGGCGCCGATCAAATTGGTCTGAAAGCGGTCATGGACAATCGGGCTGTCCGGGCGCAATGCCGCCTCAGGGTCGACGACCGCAGGCAATTCTTCGAGATCCAGGATCGCGAGCTCGGCCGCGTCTTCGGCCTGGTCGCGGCTCTCCGCGACAATGACCGCAACCGCTTCGCCGACATGCCGCACCTTGTCGTGCGCCAATAGCGGTTGTTGCGGATTGAGGAATTTATGCTGGATGACCGAGGTCCATTTGCGCGGCAACGAGATTTGCCCCTCCGGCACCGGCGGCAGCAGCTGCAACAGATCGGCGCCATTGAGAGCGAGCACCACGCCGGGCGCGGCGGCGGCGCGCGACAGGTCGATCGAGCGAATGCGCGCATGCGCCACCGGGCTGCGCACCAAAACCGCGTGCAGCATGCGCGGCAGGGCGAGATCGGCGATGAATTGCCCCTGTCCTCTCAGCAGCCGGCGATCCTCGCGCCGCAACAGCGAGCGGCCGACATACAGGGGGCCATTGTCGCTCATCGTTAAGCCTCACTCCGCCCAAGTAAGTTTGCGGGAATTGCTGGACGGGGTCAAACCAGACCGACCCGCGCCACGACGCCGTTACAGTTGTCAGTTTGGCATTATGGCGTGACAACTTCGATCAATGGCGCGAAGCGCCGAAAATCGGCTTCGTTGAACGTCAGCAGCCGACGCTCGCCACGTGCCAGCATCGTCGCGACAACATTGGCGTCATGGACCTGACGACCTCCGAAGGGATAGCGGCGGCACAGTTCAATGAGCCGATCCCACACCGCCGGGCCGTCCTCAAGCACGGTAAAGCGAGCCGCGAATGTCGCCGCGTCGACCGCCGCCTCGGTAGTGGTGAGCGCCTTTCCCCAAATCTGCTGCCGCGTCATCACGGCGATATATTCGCGCAGGATCTGTCGGCTGACCGACATCGGCTCGTCCACGGCCGACCGGGAGAGGGCGGCCCGAGCTTGATCACGGAACGGCGCGCTGCGTGCCGTCGCGTAAACGAGAACGTTGGTATCAATGAAGGTCACCGTCCGTCTTCATCGTAAATATCCTCGCGGCGCAGGCTCAACCCTTTAGGCCAGGGTCCCAGATCGTGAGTCGGCAGAGTTTCGACGTCGAACGGTTCGCCGGGGCGTGGACGAGCTGCCCCAGACGCCACAATGATGGTGACCTCGTGCTCACCAGGCGGCACGGCGGCGGGCGCGGTGCCGGAGATGCTGTGGTCGGTGCCAACCAGGACGCGGGTGCGGATCTCGGCCATGAGGGCTCCTGCGCTTCGATCGCGAATAATCCCGGATTATATCAGAAAATAAAATTGGTGCTTGAGGAGCGTTACCCTAGGCATCCGCGGCGCCGGGTCTCTGTTTGGTTTGCGTCGATAGATATCAACACCCGGCTTCTCAAGCAGTTTTTCAGGGGTACTCGGCGCGGATTGACGAATTTATGCTAGATAACCGAGGTCCATTTGCTCGGCAACGGGGTTTGCCCCTCCGGCACCGGCGGCAGCAGCTGCAACAGATCGGCGCCGTTGAGAGCGAGCACCACGCCGGGCGCCGCGGCGGCGCGCCACAGGTCGACCGAGCGAATGCGCGCATGCGCGACCGGGCTGCGCACCAAAACCGCGTGCAGCATGCGCGGCAGGGCGAGATCGGCGATAAATTGCCCCTGACCGGTCAGCAGCCGGCGGTCTTCGCGCCGCAACAGCGAGCGGCCGACATAGAGGGGGCCATTGTCGCTCATGGTTAAGACCTCGTTCCTGCGGCGCAAAGTTTGTGGGAATTGCTGAACTCGGTCAAACGAGACCGACCCGCCGGGTTAAGCGGGTGCGACTGCCCCTCCCGATGTGTCGCTATATCTGGGACGGAACACCGCAAGAAGGAATGTTCAAGCCATATTCGCTCTCGGTCATCAGCAATGGTGAGAACCTGCACGGCTAGGTTTTGGCGGATGTGCGGCGATCCGCCGGCTGGCGCACCCTGGCGGCCCCGGTTCGGTGCCTTTGGGCATCGCGATCGCCGGCGCTGCGCTTATCGTCACTTTCCTCCAAGCGGTCCCTGTCCGGCATCGGCACTAATGAGAGCAGGCGTAGGGCGGATGTAATCCGCCATTTTTGGCTCCATCGGAATCCTGCTTGTCGGATAAGCGATACAAGCAACCTTAGGTTAGGATCAGGCCCCGGCATCCCGGCAAATCAGACGGCGGATTGCATCCGCCCTACGCCTGCTGAAAATTGCCACAATGTTCGCGTCTCATGAACTTCGGGAAAGCGCCGATGCGGGATGCCGGGTGAGCGGGTCGCCTGCGACCGGATCACCTTGCGCACGACCCTTCGCGACACGAGGTGAAGCAATGGCTGTTGTTTGGCTGCAAAAAACAGCGAGAACAGCGAGGAGAATGAAGGAGGAACCGAGACTGATCTGCACCTGATAAAACAGATGGAACAGGTGACGACGTTGTTTTGGAAGCTCGGAGATGCTCCATGCTTCGATTGAAACGCCGTTATGCGGCCGCGAGGCATGGTGACGTCGCGTCGAAGAGGTGCATAACTAGGCCAGGCTCATGGGAGGCGGCGATGGCGAGCGAACGGACAACCGGATATTGCAAGGGTCTCGTCGATCCGGCGGCGGGGCAGATCAGCCGCGAGATCTTTGTCAACGACGAGATCTATCGCGAGGAATTGGAGCGGGTGTTTGCCCGCTCCTGGCTCTTTATCGGACATGAGAGCCAGATCCCCAACCCCGGCGATTTCTTTGTGTCGGCGATGGGCGAGGAATCGGTGATCCTGTGCCGCGACCGCGCGGGTCAGATCCACGTGTTCCTCAATTCCTGCCGCCACCGCGGCATGAAGGTGTGCCGCTATGACGAGGGCAGCACCGCCGTCTTTACCTGCCCCTATCACGGCTGGAGCTATTCGACCGACGGCCGGCTCGTCGGCGTCCCGTATTTCCGCGAGGCTTACCGTTCGCAGCTCGACCGCTCGCAATGGGGGCTCGTCGAGGTCGCGCAGCTGTGCAATTACAAGGGCTCGGTCTGGGCGAATTGGGACCCCGCCGCGCCACCCTTCCACGAATATCTCGGCGAGTTCGCGACCTTTCTCGACCTGATCCTCGACGGGCGGGACGGCCGCGACGGCCAGGCCGAGGTACTCGGCGGCGTCCAGAAATGGCTGATCCCGTGCAACTGGAAGTTCCCGGCGGAGAATTTCAGCGGCGACAGCTATCACAACATCAGCCACCGCTCGGTCGATCTCGCCGGGATCGGCCCTAGCGGCGCCGGCCGCCGTGACATGACCGAACTGCTGCTCGGCCGGAAACTGCACGTCGCGATAACGGACCGCGGTCATCAGACGATCGTCTATGTATTGCCGAAGGATCGCCCGCCGCCGCCGACCTACCAGCACTCGCCGGTGGTCTCCGAATATTTCCGCCATTGCGAAGAAGAGCGGCGCCGCACGCGCGGCGAGGCGGCGCGCCTGCTCGGCGCTCCCGGCGAAATCTTCCCCAATGTCGCGTTATTGCCGCGCCAGCCGCGCACGATCGCGGTCTGGCATCCGCGCGGCGCGCATCAAACCGAGGTATGGCGCTGGTTCCTCGTCGATCGCGAGGCGCCGCAGGAAGTCAAAGACTTCTTACGCGACTATTACATCCGCTACTCCGGTCCGGCGGGGATGACCGAGCAGGACGACATGGAGAACTGGAACTACGCACACCAGGCGAGCCGCGGGACCATTGCCCGACGCTATCCTTATTCCTACGAGATGGGGCTCGGCACTGCCCAGGAGAATTTCGAATGGGACGGGTTGCGCCTCCCCGGCCGGGTGATCGACATCACAAAAGCCCAGTCGAGCGAGGAGCCGATGCGCAACCTCTACCGCCGCTGGGCCCAGTTCATGGAAGCCGACAGCTGGGCCGAGCTGGCGACCTGGCGCCACCTCGAGAGCGAAGGCTCACCACTGCGGCGCACCGGTACTTGACGAGCCATACCTCATCACCAGGGATTGCGCGGCCGGCGGCCGGCTTGCGGTACCGAGCCCCGATAGGAAGAGCGGCGGACGAAGGAACCCGGAGGAGCGGTGGCGAAGGCTTGGCTGCGGGGCGGCTGCAGCAATGTTACGCCGCTCGGGCGCAACACCATGACGAGAACCAATCCGGTGACGAAGCCGCCGACATGCGCCCAGAACGCCACGCCCGGCCGGCCGGGGGCGGCCATCAGGCCGCTTACCAGCTGCATCGCGAACCACAGGCCGAGCATCGCCCAGGCCGGCACGTTGACGATGCGAAAGAAGATCACGATCCACACAAAGCAGCGCACATTCGCGCCGGGATGGAGCAGCAGATAGGCGCCGAGGACGCCGGCGATCGCGCCGCTCGCTCCGACCATCGGAATGTGCGAAGTAGGGTTCGAGAACGCTTGGGCGAGGGCCGCCACAATGCCACAAGTCAGATAGAGGAGCAGATAGCGCCCGCGTCCGAGCACGTCCTCTACGTTGTTTCCGAAAATCCACAAATAAAGCATGTTGCCGAGCAGATGGAACCAGCCCCCGTGCAGAAACATGCTGGTCAGCACTGTCGCCCAAGGGGGCAAAACCTGATAGCTCCGCGGCGGATGCCAGAGCCCGAACAGCTCGGCCGGTATCATGCCGTACGCATAGAGGATCAGGCGCTCGTTATGACCGAGCTGCCATAAAAACGCCCCGGTGCACGCGCCGATCAGGAAATATGTGAGGATCGGCGGGTTGACGGTCGGATTGTCGTCAGACAGCGGGACGGCGAAGATCATGCCCAGGACCCGCCGAAGGCGCGGACGCCCCGCAGGGCGCCTCCCCGCTCAGGAGCCGACGAGGCCCAGCTGCGGGCTCGACGGTTCGGCAAAACGGCGCTTTGGTATGCGTCCGGCGAGCCGCGCGAGCCGTCCGGCTTCCACTGCGGCGCGCATCGCGGCGGCCATCCGGCGCGGATCACGGGATTGGGCGATAGCGGTGTCGACCATCACCGCATCGCATCCCAGCTCCATCGCAAAGGCGGCATCGGAGGCAGTGCCGATGCCGGCGTCGAGCACCACCGGGACCGGGCTGCGCGAGCAGATCAATTCGATCGCTGTCGGATTGGCAATCCCCATGCCCGAGCCGATCAGCGATCCGAGCGGCATTACCGCCGCGCATCCGACATCGGCCAGTTTTTGGCAGGTAACCGGATCTTCGTTGCAATAGGGGAGTACCGTAAAGCCTTTACGGACAAGCTCCTCGGCGGCATGAACGAGCTGTTCGACATCGGGATACAGCAGCTCGCGGTCGCCGATCAGCTCGAGCTTGACCCAATTCGTTTCGAGAGCTTCGCGCGCCAGTTCGGCTGTCAGAACGGCGTCTCGTGCGGTAACGCACCCGGCCGTGTTTGGCAACAGCCGGTACCTGCCGCCGAGAACATCGACCAGACTCTCGGCATAGCCTTCCAGGCTGATGCGGCGGATCGAGGCGGTGACCAATTCCGCGCCGCTCGCTTCGAGGCAATCGAGCATCACCTGCTGGTTCGGATAACGCGCCGTGCCGACGATCAGCCGGGAGGAAAGCGAGGTGCCAGCAATGGTAAACGGATCGGTCATCGGCATTGTCCTGCTGAAATTCTCTCTGATTGGAGCCGGCCTCAACCGCCGGAAAACGGGCGGACGATCTCGACATCGTCGCCCGGCCCAAGGGGTTTCGCGGACCACTCGGAACGGCGGACCACGGAACCGTTGACAGCGACGGCGACGAACCGGGCAACAGGATCGATGCCGCGGAATGCCAGCAGTTCACTCACGGTCGTCACCGCGAACTCCTCTTCCACTCCGTTGACTTTGAGCCGCATCATCGAACCCCGGCAGCGATGCCGTACCCTATAGTTCTGTTAAAGCGGCGGTCGTTATCGGTGAATCGCTCCGGAGTGAACGGCCGAACCGCCTCCGGCAGATGGCCTGTCAATATAAAGGCGCTGACCGCTTCGGCCGTCAGCGGCGTCAGCAGAATTCCGTTGCGATGATGCCCGGTTGCGACAACCAGCCCGTCTATCCCGCTCGGACCCAGCATCGGGGCATCGTCTCGCGAACCCGGACGAAAGCCCACCCAAGTCTCGGCCACCGGAAGCTCCTCGATGCCCGGAAGGGCGCGCCAGGCGCCCTCGATCAGCGCCAGCAGGCCGCCTGCCGTGATTCTGTCGTCGAAGCCGCGCTCCTCGACGGTCCCGCCGACCACGAGCCGTCCGTCCCGGCGCGGCACCAAATAGCCCCGCGGAAGCCAGACGACGTGGTGCAGCAACGGGTTCGCCGGATCCATCTCCAACGCCAGCATCTGACCTTTAATCGGACGGACCGGGGGAAGATGAATTGCCGGAATCCCAGCGATTTCGCGCGACCAGGCCCCGGCGGCCAGCACGATAACATCTGCAGGTTCTCGGCGGTGCTCGGTGAGGGCCGCGGTTATACGTCCGCCGGTGATCTCAACCTCGCGGACCGGATCGTGCTCGTAAAGTACGGCTCCGGCCTTGCGGGCCGCCCCGGCGAGAGCTCGGGCCAGCCGGCGGTTGTCGACTTGATGATCTCGCGGGCTGAAGACGGCGCCGGAGATGCCCGGCCGCAGATGCGGCTCTCGTTGCCGCGCCTCCGCCCCCGACAGCCATTCGAGATCGAGCCCGAGGCTCTTGTGAAAATCAAAGGTGAAGCGCAGCTGCTCGGCGTCGTCGCGGGTAAGGGCGACGACGATTGTACCCTCGTCGCGATAATCGACCGAGATGCCGGATACCGCCTCGAGTTCGTGCGCAAAATCAGGCCACATACGCTGGCTTTCGAGCGTCAGGGCGAGCAGCGCCTCCTCGCCAGGCTCGGTTTCGACCGCGGCGGCGAGCATTCCGGCAGCCGCCCAGCTCGCGCCGCGTCCGGCCTCGGCACGGTCGTACACGGCCACCGAGCAACCCGCTTGGGCCAGCCGCCAGGCAATCCCCAACCCCATGACCCCGGCGCCGATGATGACGGTCTTCGGGCGAAACGACGATACGGTGACGGACGCGGTGATAGCGGACTCCCTTCGCCGGGCAAGCCCGGCCAGGTTCAGTGGGTCTGATCTCAGCCGACCCGGCTGCGCAACATCGACTGCGCGGCCGGTCAGCACCCCAGCCTCGCTGCAATTTTGGACCAAGGCGTTGCGGATGCAAGGACTTTGTTGGGCCGGTCTGCGTTGTCGGCTGCGCGGGAGACGAGCTGCCGATCAATGCATGCGGAGAAATGTAAATCGTTCGCTTCGACATATGTTGCTTCCGCGCTACGTTTATCGCAATCCATTCATGCTGGACGTCAGCTCATGGCGCATATCCTGCTCGTAGAAGATGACGCGGACGTGCAAACAGTCGTATCGGAGTTTCTCGTTACCCTCGGTCATCGGTTGACCTGCGCGTCATCGGCGGAACAGGCGCGGCTCTTTCTTGCGAGCGAGCCGGTCGATCTCGCCCTAGTCGATTGCCTGATGAGTGGCGAGCAAGGAAATTCGCTCGCCGAACACACCTCGAAGCTGGGCGTCCCAACCATCCTGACTAGCGGCGATCCCCATTACATCGAGACGTGCTCGGAGCATCCTTTTCCCTTCTTAGCCAAGCCATTTCGATTGACCAGTCTCGACGAGCTGATCGCGCGCACCTTGCACAGCCGGGGACCGATTGACTGCGATGGTCGACCGCGGCGATATCCGGAGTCGTTACAGCAGTGCTCTTCTGCCCGCCGCCGTCGCAAGCGGGACATAGCCGGCAAGGTCCGTCAGCCTCGGCCGGTCGAAAATGACGAGTGTGCCGTTTTGGATTTCGGCTAGCCGGCGCTCGCGAAGGGACTCGAGCGTTCGAGCGACATGCACACGCGACAGGCCGGCAGCGTCGGCCAGATCGCGCCGCTGCAACGGGAACGGGCAGGTCGAGCCGCCGTTGACCATGGCGCGTTGCCGCAGCCGGTCGAAAGTTTCGAGCATCAGGTAGGCGATCCGCTGTTCCGCGGTGCTGCGCCCGAGCAACGAAAGCCGAACATCCATCCGCTGCTCCTCCTCGACCCGCGTCTGCAGGACATTTAGCGCCAGCGCCGGGTGACCGGTGAACAGATCAGAAAAACCTTTGCCCTGAAGAACACAGAGGGTGGCCGTGGTGATCGCCTGAACGGAGTGCTTGACCCTGCCCAAAACCGCCGAGGCCATCCCGACCGTGTCGCCGGGGAGCACGATATCGAGGATCTGACGCGCACCGTGCGGAAGGCGGTGGTAGCGGATCGCCCATCCTTCGAACAGCGTGTAGACCGGCCCCCCCACCTCATCCTCTCGGATGATGTCACCGCGCGGCGCGACGACGATGTGGTCTGTCTTCATCTCTGTGATGAAGCCTAGTTCGTGCTCCGAGAAGGGTCTAAAGAAAGTCCTTCGTCGGAGCGGACATTGCTCGCAAGGCACGAACATCGGCGCGGCCTATCCTCCCAAACCGGCGGCGTTCATATATTATTAACCGAACGAGAAGCAGCTAAATTCCGCAGGAAAATCAAAGAGATTGGCAACGTAACCGGATAGCTCCGGAAGGTCATTACTGTGCGATCAAATCAAGTGAGCCAGCATCACATGTTATGGAATTTGCAGCGGTGCTGTTTACATTCTAACCTAGCCCCGCGCGCTCGGGGTGGAGCGAGGGAAAGTTGCAGGCCCGGATTCGGCGTCGGTTACTCGGCGCGCCCGCGGATGATTTCGAAGGCATGGTCGATTAGCTCGCGCCCGAGTGTATCGAACTCGGCGCATCTCATGTTCTGCCCGGGCGACCGCCGAAACCGATCGTACAGTTGAAGAAAAACGACAGCCGAGCGAAATAATGATAGGACGCGATAAAAGGTGAAGTCACCGACTGCGCGGCGAGCTGAGACGCAGATAAGCTGCGAGAACTTCGTGGCGCCGCCAGAACCCGGGCTGCGCGGTCGGCATTTGCCGCACGCGGTGGAGGCACGCGGGGTCCTCGGGTTCGACCCAGTAGCTCAACATTACCGCCAGATCCCACAGCGGATCACCGCGTGTCCCCATATCCCAGTCGATCACGGCGACCGGAGCGAGCGTCTCCGGAGCTAAGATCATGTTGTCGAGCTTAAAGTCGGAATGAATGAGGCTCGGCGGCGCATCCGCCGGCACCCGGCGGCGCAGCCAGTCAACCACCTCGGATAACGCACGAGGATTGATCAGATCTGCGACGGCAGCGCCGCGAGCTGCCCAGCCGTCGACGGTTCGGGCGAGGAAACCCGCTGGACGCCCGAGTGTCTCCAAGCCAACTTGCGCCGGGTCTACGGCATGCAAAGCGGCAAGGCTCTCGACCAATTGACGGCTCAGCAACATGCCGACCTCGGGCCGGCCGGCCAAGTCCGGCGGCAGAGTGTCGCGGATAACCATCCCAGGGCGGTACTCGATGATCTGGAACGGCGCGCCGAGCACGCTTGCCTCGTCGCAGAAGAACATAGCCCGCGGGGCTAGCGGATACTCCCGCCATAGCGACGAGAGGATGCGGTATTCGCGCGCCATATCGTTGCCGCCATACGGCAGCGGCCCGGCCGGCGGCCGGCGCAACACCGCCGGCTCGCCGTCTATCTCGATCAAATAGTTGAGATTCCCATAGCCGCCGGCGAACTGCCGCGGCGGGCCTGGTCCGAGCACGATGCCGCGGCGTGCGAGATAGTGTGCCAGAGAAGCCCAATCCTGAGGGATACTGTGCGTTACCTCACTGAATTCCCCCGGGTGCACAGACATTCTATTAACGCCGCGGTCGATATCGTGAGCCGGCACGCCGGTCCCGACATGGCGCATGGGTCCGGCGACGGCAACACGATATTATATCTGAAGCGGGTCGGAGGCGTATGGGACATCAGCTCATGAGTTCAGTTTCGCGGCGCAGGCTAGCGGTCGCCGCGACGATGGTGGCTTTCTTCCTCTCGGCATCCGCTCGAGCGGCCGAGCCGGATGTCGATCGTTTCAAGACCGAGATCGACGCGTTTCTCGGGCGACTCGGACCGAGCTCGAACGGCGCGGTCAAATGGGTTGGTTCGGATCCTTACGAGGTCCGGCGCGACGGCGAAGCTTTGCTGGCGACCATCGAGAATGCTCGGCTGTCGCTAAACACGCCACAACCCGGCCAGCTCATTCTCGACCGCATCGAGATTCGAGAGATCGCCCGAAAAGACGATGGCAAGCTGATCGAGCTCGCCCTCACATTGCCAAAAAACATGATACTCAGGGAGACCGACGGCACCGAAACCAAGATCAACCTGACGGATGCAAGAGCAAATACGGTGGTAGAGGCCGAGTTGGGGCGCGGCCGGGAAACTCTTGTCGAGATCGCGAGCGCTGCGCCTCGATCAGCCCAAAACCGGGACATGGGTCAGCCTCGGACCGCTCTCGATGTCCTCGAAGCTCATCGCCGAGCCGAATGGCGGGTGGAGCGGACCGGTTGAATTCGAGGTCAAAGGGATAGAATACTTTCTGCCGCAGGGTCCCGTCGGCGGCGCGATCGATCGGATCGCGTTCACTGGCAGAAGCGCCGGTCCAAGGCTGAACGAACTCGACAAGCTGCGCCACGCGATCGACCAAATGCAAGCTGACGACAGCAAATCACCGCAAGCCCGCGGCGCCGCGTTCCTGGTCACCCTCTCGACAATTTCGGAACCTTTCAGCACAATACGGGGTGAACTCGCGTTGGAAGGTCTGACGGTCAGGAGCGTGACCGGTGAGACGCTCGTAGCCGTGGCGAAGGCGGGTAGCACCACGGAGGTCACCGGCCTCGATACGGAACAGGCGGCGCTGCGGTTCAGCATCAGTCACGAGGGCCTCGACCTCGCGCCATCGCTTCTCGAGAACTGGAAGGTGCCCCGCCGGATGGTGCTCGATTTCGGGGTCGCTGACCTCAGTACGCAAGCGCTGACGAACCTGCTCCACGCCCTCATCACCGCGACTGACCAGCGGGTATCGGGGGAGAGCGAGAGTGAAGCAAACAAACAGGAGGCTCTTCAGCAGGCGCTCGGAGCCGCGGCTATGCTCAACCCAACCTTCCATATCTATGACGTCGCGATCGACACCGAGGAGGTCGGGGTGGATCTGACGGCCGAAGCCAAAGGTTCGCCGCTCGCGCCGAAGGGTTACACGGCCTCGGGAGATGTGGCGGTCCGTGGGTTTGACGCGATCCCGAAACTGAGCGGTGGGATACCGTTCGCCGAATACCTTCCGGTGCTCCGGGAAATTGGGGTCGAAGGGACGGCGCCGGACGGGACGCCGCGGCTGCAATTCCATCTCACCTCCGCGCCGACGAATTGGATCGCGATCAACAGCAACGACGTCAGCGCCTGGTTCGACGGGACCGAGACGGCGGCAGGTCAGCCGCGCCTGTTGAAGCCGTCCGATCCGCCCATGCGGGGGAACGATGTCAAGAACGTGCAACGCGCCCTCGCGGCCGCAAAGATTTCGGTCGAGCAGGATGGTGAGTACAATTCGGCCACAGCCGGCGCGGTTGCTCGTTTTCAAAAGCAGAATGGTCTGAATGTGAGTGGCGTCGTCGATGCTGCAACTCGACAGCGGCTCGGCGGGTTGGGAGACCCGCTGCGGCAAGGTGGCCGAAATTGACGGCGGCGGTATGATCGGCTGCCCGCTTAGCGCAGGAGTACACCATGGACAAAGTTTACCCCGACGCCCATGCCGCGCTTGCCGGCCTGCTGCAAGATGGCATGACCGTGATGTCGGGCGGGTTCGGCCTTTGCGGAATTCCAGAGGCGCTGATCGCCGCGATCCGGAGCTCCGGGGTGACGGGCCTGACCGTCATCTCGAACAACGCCGGCATTGACGGAGCCGGGCTCGGTCTACTTCTCGAGACCCGGCAGATCCGCAAGATGGTCTCGTCTTATGTCGGCGAAAACAAGCTCTTTGCCGATCTTTATCTCAGCGGCGAGCTCGAACTCGAATTCAATCCCCAAGGCACTCTCGCCGAGCGGATACGGGCCGGGGGCGCCGGCATTCCGGCATTTTTCACCAAGACGGGTGTCGGCACCCTGGTGGCGGAAGGCAAGGAAATTCGCGACTTCGACGGGGAGAGCTACGTCATGGAGCGTGGCCTCGTCGCCGATCTCGCGATCATCCATGCCTGGAAAGCCGATCGCGAAGGCAACCTCGTCTACCGGAAGACGGCGCGCAACTTCAACCCGGTGATGGCGACGGCCGCGAAGGTCACCGTTGCAGAGGTCGAGCATCTGGTCGAGCCCGGCGTCATCGACCCCGACCACATCCACACGCCCGGCATTTTTGTCAAACGCATCGTGCACTGCCCGCCTTACGAGAAGCGCATCGAGCAGCGCACCGTCCGAAAGCGGGGCAATTGAGGCAGAGGAGAAAAGCGGAATGGCTTGGTCACGCGACGACATGGCGCGCCGCGCGGCGGCGGAGCTCGAGGACGGCTTCTACGTCAATCTCGGCATCGGCATCCCGACCTTGGTCTCGAACTTCATTCCGCCGGGGATCACGGTTCAGCTGCAAAGCGAGAACGGAATGCTCGGCATGGGCCCGTTTCCGTTCGAGGGAGAAGAGGACCCGGACCTGATCAATGCCGGCAAGCAGACGATCACCGAGTTGCCGTCGACGAGCTATTTCGACAGCTCGCAATCCTTCGGGATGATCCGGGGCGGGCATATCGACCTGTCGATCCTCGGGGCCATGCAGGTGGCGGAAAACGGCGATCTCGCCAATTGGATGATTCCCGGCCGCATGGTCAAAGGTATGGGGGGCGCGATGGACCTCGTCGCCGGGGTGAAGCGGGTCATCGTGCTGATGGAGCACACCGCGCGGGGCGAGCCGAAACTGCTGCATCGCTGCACACTCCCGCTGACCGGCAAGGGGGTGGTCGACATGGTGATCACCGACCTCGGCGTCTTCACGATCGATGGCTCCGGGATGCGATTGACGGAACTGGCGCCGGGTGTGTCGCTCGACGAAATCCGGCAAAAGACCGAGGCATCCTTCACGGTGACCTCCGGGCTCAGCTGATCGCGTCGCTTGATATTGCACGCTGCAGTGTCGCTCGCATCGACCGTGGTCGATGTCTTTGCTAAGTTACCATCGCCCAGCGCGCGCTGCGACTAACGTTCAGTTTTCGAGCCCGCCCCGTGCCCGCTTCGTCGCGCGATCTTCGTCTTGATTTCTTTCGTGGTCTTTCTCTGATATTTATATTCATCGATCACATCCCGGAAAATATCCTCAGCTACTTCACCATCCAAGCAGTCAATTTCTTTGATGCAGCCGAGGTCTTCATATTCATCTCTGGGTACACCGCTGCTCTCGTTTATGGGCAGACACTCGTCTCGCAAGGAACATTATATGCGACAGCGCGCATTCTTGGCCGCGCCTGGCAACTTTACGTCGCTCACATCTTTTTGTTCGTCATGTTTATCGCCGAGGTGTCCTACACCGTCACAACTTTCAATAATCCAATGTATAACGATGAAATGCGGGTCGGCGATTTTCTCGGCGAGCCCCACATCGCGATCGTGAAAGCGCTCCTTCTCCAGTTTCAACCCACCTTTCTCGATATTCTGCCACTCTACATTGTGCTACTGGTGATCTTCCCGGTCGTCTTGCTCGGCTTGCGCTCGCGGCCGCTGATCGTCTTATTGCCGTCCTTCCTACTTTATCTCATCGTCCAGACTACCAACCTGTCAGTTCCGGCTTATCCGGAGGGACATGTCTGGTTTTTTAACCCTCTGGCCTGGCAGTTTCTATTCATCGCCGGAGCCGCGCTCGGCTTCCCGGGGCGGCACGCGCAGCGATGGTCGAAGTGGGCTCGGCCGGTATTGCCGCTTGCGGTTATCGTTCTTGCGGCAGGGTTTGTCATCAAGCTCAGTTGGACGATCGCCGGGATTTGGGACACGTTCCCCAGTCTCCTCCTCAAAGAGTTGTGGCCGGTGAACAAGAATAACTTGTCCCCGATCCGGGTCATCCCCTTCTTCGCTGCCGTCGCGGTCGTTGCCGTCTTCGTGCCCGCCAATGCGGCCATTTTGCGTTCGGCGGCAGCGAAACCGCTGGTCCTGTGCGGTCAACAATCGCTTGAGATCTTCTGCCTCGGCATCCTGCTGTCAGCACTTGGGCATTTTGTTCTTTCGGAATACGATTCGACGATCGGCATCCAGGTCCTCGTTAATCTTGCGGGCATTCTCCTGATGTGCCTAACTGCGATAATGTTGAATTGGTATAAAACCATGGGTCGAGCTCAGCTAGCGCAGCCCGCAACCCTCCAATCCGCTCGCGGCAGTCGCCTCGGCAAATGAGGTGGCGTGTCTCGGCCGTCAGCTCGGCGCGGCCGGCTCTATTCGCGGCGGGTCTTGCCCTGACCGCACTCCCGTCCTTCTCGCAGGCTTTTGGCGGCGCGCTCCCCTGCGATGTGCCGGACGAGTTGATGCAAGTCGATGAGAAACTCCCTCATCTGGCCGAGCGGCTGCGCGCTGGACAGCCCGTCAGGATCGTGGCGATCGGAGGAGCGTCGACGACCGGGGTGGCGGCGGGCTCTTCGGATCTCGCCTACCCCCACCGTCTAGAGGAGATCCTCGTCCGCTGGTACCCCTCCTCTTCGATCATGGTCGTCAATCGGGGGGTTCCACGCCAGACCGCTCGGCAAATGCTGGAACGGTTTCCGACCGATGTCGTACCGGAAGATCCGGTTCTGGTGATCTGGGAGACCGGCACTACCGATGCCGTGCGTGGGGTTGGGGTCGACGATTTTGCGGCGACACTGCAAACTGGCATCGACGAGCTCAAGGAGCGCGGTATCGACATCATGCTCGTGGACATGCAATTTTCCCACAGCACCGCCACCATCATCGATTTCGAGCAATACCTGAACGCGCTTCACCGGGTCGGTGACGTCAATGACGTGAATGTCTTTCCACGCTTCGAAATGATGCGCTATTGGAGCGAGCAGAACGTGTTCAACTTCGATGGGGTCGTCAAAGACGAACGGGCCAGCCTTGCCGCCAAAGTTTACGAATGCATCGCCGGCAAGCTCGCGGAAGCTATTCGAGTCGCGCTCCGATGACCGCGATCCCCGCGATCGGGCGTCTTGCTGCCGCGCTCGCCGTCGCCTTGGCCGCCGGCAGTCCCGCCTTCGCGGACGACACGGCGACCCCGATCCCGCCAAATTGCGCCGCCCCGCCGGCGCTTTTGCCAATTGACGCCACGCTGGACCGTACCTCATCCCGGATCCTGTCCGGGCAGCCGCTCACGATCGTCGCGATTGGCTCTTCTTCGACCCTCGGGGTTGGGGCGAGCAGCCCGGCTTTGAGCTATCCGAGCCGCCTGGAGCAGGAATTGAGACAGCGGTTTCCCGGCGTCGGGATCCGGGTCCTCAATCACGGCGTAGGCGGTCAGGATGTTCCGGAGGAATTGACCCGCCTCGGCCGGGACGTGATCGCCGAGCACCCGGACCTGGTGGTCTGGCAAGTCGGCACAAACGCGGTGCTTCGGCGCGACGATCTTTCGGCGGATGAACAGCTCATCAGCCGCGGCGTGGCCGCAATGAAAGCGAGCGGGATCGATATAGTCCTGATGGACCTTCAATACGCTCCGCGGGTTCTCGCACGCCCGGCCTCCGGCGAAATGGAGCGGCTGATAGCAGACATTGCAAGACGCACTCAGGTTGGCTTGTTCCGCCGGTTTGAGATCATGCAGGAATGGGATCGTACGCAACAGCTCGCGCCGGCCGCCAGCGTCGGTGCCGATGGGCTGCATATGACCGATGCGGGCTATGCCTGCCTGGCGAACCGGCTGGCCGAGGCTCTGGCGTCGAATTGGCGATCGCGCGACAAGCTGGCGAAATCGCCACAACGCAGCCCAGACGCGATCGCCGGCGTCAGGCACCCGACGGGCGTGCAGCCTGCCGCTTCCTCGGGGCCGCACTAGCCGCAACCGACATCGACAGCTTTTTAGATAGCGAACGTGGCGGTTGCCGAGTTCGCTAGTATCTACCGTTCTGCGGCAGAACGCCGCGGCGACGCAGCCCGTTCCAATAAGCTGCGTCCGCCCGGCACCAATCAGCGCTGGCATTCCAGGTGTTAACGTACATTTCTATTTGGTTTTTGTACGATCTAATATATGCTGGGGGCAATGTTGGAATCGGCCACAATATCTTGTTGATGTGTGGAACTCGTGGGCATGGCCGCCGCCCGCCCCTAGGTGGCGGGGGGATACTTTCGAGCATCGCACCATTCGTACTCTCGCCACAAAGTGCTGGCATAATACCTCCGGGCCTTGAGTGGAGACAGCGCACGCTGGAGTCCGGCGATGGGGCAGGGCGGGAACCGCAACGATTGCGACTGGTTCGAAAATCGGGAGGCCCATGGCTGGGGAACTCGACGTAACAAGGGGTTTACGTGAATTTACAACGAATCACACGTTTCAGCGAGACGTTCGCTCGGTTTTGTCGTTCTCTGGTAGTGTCACGGGAAGTTGCGGGTTGAGCGTGGGGCATCGGTTGAGGGTGAGACAATGAAATTCGATGACGGGATTTTTGGACTTTATTCAAGGTTGTATGAAAACCGGAGAGATGTCGAGCTCTCTCTTGAGGAGTACCTCGGCAAGTGCTCCGATGACGCCTCTTATTACGCGGGCGCCGCCGAACGCATGCTCAGCGCCATCGGCGAACCGGTAATGGTCGACACCAGCCAAGATTCGCGTCTTGGCCGGATTTTCATGAACCGCACGATCAAGGTCTACCCCGAATTCGCAGATTTCTTCGGGATGGAGGAGACGATCGAGCGGATCGTCGGCTTCTTCCGTCACGCCGCCCAGGGCCTCGAGGAGCGTAAGCAAATTCTCTATCTGCTTGGTCCGGTCGGCGGCGGCAAATCCTCGTTGGCCGAACGCCTGAAGCAGCTGATGGAGAAAGAGCCGGTCTATGTCTTGAAGGCCGGCAAGGAGATCAGTCCGGTCTTTGAGAGCCCGCTCGGCTTGTTCGATCCGGTGACACTCGGCGACGAACTCGAAAAGCGCTATGGCGTCCCGCGGCGGCGGCTGACCGGCACCATTTCGCCTTGGGCAGTCAAGCGGCTCGAAGAATTCGGCGGCGACATCACCAAATTCACTGTGGTTCGCATGCAGCCTTCGCGGCTGAAGCAGATCTGCATCTCCAAGACCGAGCCCGGCGACGAGAACAACCAAGACGTGTCGAGCCTTGTCGGCAAGGTCGATATTCGCAAGCTCGAATTCTTCAGCCAGAACGATCCCGACGCCTATTCCTATTCGGGTGGTCTCAACCGGACGACGCAAGGGCTTCTCGAATTTGTCGAGATGTTCAAGGCGCCGATCAAGATGCTGCATCCGCTGCTGACCTCGACCCAGGAAGGCAATTACGTCGGTTCCGAAAATATCGGCGGCATCCCCTATCAGGGGATCGTATTGGCGCACTCGAACGAGGCCGAATGGCAGAGCTTCAAAAACAACAAGAACAACGAGGCGTTCATCGACCGCATTTCGGTGATCAAAGTTCCGTACTGCCTGCGCTCCACCGAGGAACGCAAGATCTATGAGAAGCTGCTGCAGAACAGTGAGCTCTCCAGTTCGCCTTGTGCGCCGTCGACCTTGGATATCCTGGCGCGATTCAGCGTGCTTTCGCGGCTGAAGTCGCATGAGAACTCGAACCTCTATTCGAAGATGCGGGTCTACGATGGCGAGAGCTTGAAGGACACCGATCCGCGCGCCAAGTCTGTGCAGGAATATCGCGATGCGGCCGGGGTTGACGAGGGAATGGACGGCATTTCCACCCGTTTCGCCTTCAAGGTGTTGTCGAGCACCTTCAACTTCGACACGCAGGAGGTGGCGGCAGATCCCGTCCATTTGATGTACGTGTTGGAGCAGGCGATCTGGCGCGAGCAGTTCCCGGACGACGCCGAAAAGAAATACCTGAACTTTATCAAGGCCGAGCTGGCCCCGCGTTACGCCGAGTTCATCGGCCACGAGATCCAGAAGGCCTATCTGGAATCCTACTCCGACTATGGCCAGAACCTGTTCGACCGGTATGTCGCCTACGCCGACGCGTGGATCGAGGATTCGGATTACAAGGACCCCGACACCGGCCAGCTGATGAACCGCGAGCTGTTGAACCAGGAGCTGTCGAAGATCGAAAAGCCGGCCGGGATCGCAAACCCCAAGGACTTCCGCAACGAGGTCGTCAAGTTCGCGTTGCGCGCGCGGGCCAACAATGCAGGGCGCAACCCGTCCTGGACCTCGTACGAAAAGTTGCGCGAGGTCATCGAGCGGCGCATGTTCTCGCAGGTTGAGGATCTGTTGCCGGTAATCAGCTTTGGCACCAAGAAGGATACCGAGACGGAGAAGAAGCACGCCGATTTCCTCGATCGCATGGTAGCGCGCGGCTACACCGAGCGGCAGGTTCGGCGGTTGGTCGAGTGGTATATGCGGGTAAATAAGGCGGGGTAGGGGACCACGGTCCTCTCTCGGAGGTCAGGCTATGAACATCGTCGACCGTCGCCCGAACCCGAAGGGTAAGAGTCTCAGTAATCGTCAACGTTTCCTGGCGCGGGCCCGAGCCGAGGTAAAATCGGCGGTGCAGGAGGCATTGCGCAAGCGCAAGGTGGCCGATGTCGGCCACGGCGAAAAGGTGGCGATTCCGACGCGCGGGATTGCCGAGCCGAACTTTTCATCACAGCCGCCGCACCGGGCGAACCGAACATGTCGTCCCCGGCAACAAGGAGTATATCCGGGGCGACGAGATCCCCCGGCCGACCGGCGGGGAAGGGCGCGGCGGCTCGCAGGGAAGCCCGGACGGGTCGGGCGAGGACGCGTTCGAGTTCACGCTATCGAAGGAAGAGTTCCTCGACATGTTTTTCGAGGACCTCGAACTCCCCGATCTCGTCAAAAAGAGCCTGAAGGAGACATTTGCGGTCGATCTGCAGCGCGCCGGGTACACCGTCACGGGCAGTCCCGCAAACCTGAGCATCCGGCGGACGATGCGCAACAGCATGGCCCGCCGGATATCGCTGAAACGGCCAAAACAATCGGACCTGGAGGCGTTGCGCGAGGCGATCGATAACGCCCGCGCTCGCGGTGCTGACGAAGAGGTCGAAAGGCTTCTGCGCGAGCTCGACCGCCTCGAGCACCGCAGCAAGATCATCCCTTACATCGACCCGATCGACGTCCGCTACAACGGTTTCGAGCGCGTTCCCCGCCCGAATACCGAAGCGGTGATGTTCTGCCTGATGGACGTGTCAGGATCGATGACCGAGGCGATGAAGGACCTCGCCAAGAGGTTCTTCATGCTGCTGCATGTGTTCCTGATCCGGCGCTACCGGCACGTCGATATCGTTTTCATCCGCCACACCAGCACCGCCGAAGAGGTCGACGAAGAGACGTTCTTTTACAGCCGGGAGACCGGCGGCACCGTAGTCTCGACCGCGCTCGAAAAAATGCTGGAGATTGCGCGGGCGCGATACCCTACCGACCGGTGGAACATCTACGCCGCGCAGGCTTCCGACGGCGACAATTACGGCGCGGACAGCGGACGTTGCGTTTCCTTGTTGGGTGGCGACGTTCTGCCGCTCTGCCAATATTTCGCCTATGTCGAAGTCGGCGACGGGATGGGCGGGAGCCTGACCGGACTGTCGCGCGACAGCGACCTATGGCGAGCCTACAACGAGGTGGCGCCGGTCCATCCTCATTTCGTAATGCGCCGGGTCAGCGATCCGTCGCAGATCTTCTCGGTGTTCCACGAATTATTCGCAAAGGGGGGTATCCGTGCCTGACTCCGTCTCGCTGCGGCTCGAAACCGCCACCCCGATATTCACCGGCCCGAATTGGGATTATACGGCGCTACGCCGGGTCTATGACGCAGTCGAGCGGATCGCGCTCGACGAGCTCGGGCTCGACGTTTATCCCGTCCAGATCGAGGTGATCACCTCCGAGCAGATGCTCGACGCTTACGCCTCGGTCGGGTTGCCGCTGATGTATCGCCATTGGAGCTTCGGCAAGCGTTTCGCGTATCACGAGACTCTCTACCGCAAGGGGTTGCAAGGTCTCGCTTACGAGATCGTCATCAACTCCAACCCATGTATCTGCTACATCATGGAAGAGAATTCCATGACCATGCAGACGCTCGTCATCGCACATGCCGCGTTTGGCCATAACCACTTCTTTAAGAACAATTATCTGTTTCGGCAGTGGACCGATGCCAACGGGATTCTCGATTACCTGAGCTTCGCACGCGACTACGTTCAGAAATGCGAGGAGCGGCACGGGGCGGAGGCGGTGGAGCGCGTGCTGGACGCCGCGCATGCGCTGAAGGATCACGGTGTCAATCGCTACGCTCATCGCACCAAGCCGAACCTCGCCGAAGAGCGGCGCCGGGCGGAGGAGTGGCGAGCGCATTTCGAGGCGACATACAATGATCTGTGGCGCACCGTTCCGGGCGCTGAAAAGGATAAGGACGACTCCGGCAACGAGGAGGCCCGCCTCCTAGAGATCAAGCGGCAACTCGGTCTGCCAGAAGAAAACTTGCTTTATTTCATCGAGAAACGCGCGCCGCGGCTTGAGGATTGGCAACAGGAGCTGGTCCGCATTGTCCGCTTGGTCTCGCAGTACTTCTACCCGCAGAAGCAGACGCAGATGATGAACGAGGGGTGCGCGACCTTCGTGCATTACGAGATTATGCGGCGGCTGCACGACAAGGGGCTAATTACCGAAGGATCGATGCTCGAATTTCTGCACTCCCATTCGAGCGTTGTGTTCCAGCCGGATTTCGATGACCCGCGGTTCAGCGGCCTGAACCCCTATGCGCTGGGCTTCGCGATGATGAGCGATATCCGCCGCATCTGCGAAGAGCCGACCGCGGAGGACCGGGAATGGTTTCCCGACATAGCCGGCTCGGGAGACGGCTTTGGCGTATTACGTCACGCCTGGGCGAATTACCGCGACGAAAGCTTCGTCCTGCAACATCTCAGCCCAGCGATGATCCGCCGGTTCCGGCTCTTCCATGTCTCGGACGACAGCACAAAGCCGGCGCTGCGCGTCGAGGCGATCCATGACGATGTCGGCTATCGAAAAATTCGCAGCGCTCTCTCCCGGCAATATGATCTGTCCCGGCGCGAGCCCGACATTCAGGTGGTCGACGTCGATCTCAGAGGCGATCGCTGCCTCATTCTTGCGCATTACGTGCATAACGGAGTGCTGCTCGAAGAACAGAGCTGCCGCGCTGTAATCCGGCATACCGCCACGTTGTGGGGTTATTCCGTCAAACTGTTGGAAATTGACGCGGCCACCGATAAAACCCTCAAAACCTACGAGGTAGCGCCGCCCGGCTGACCCCCGGGGAGGGAACTCGGGGGCGCGAAGCTTACGCTCCCGATCGGTGGCATGCGCGATGGTCGTTCTCGGCATCGAGACCAGCTGTGACGAGAGCGCAGCCGCTATGGTGTCCGTGACAGCGGCCGGACCGAAGATCCTCTGCAATTTGATCTACTCCCAGCTCGCGGAGCACATGCCCTATGGCGGTATCGTGCCTGAGATTGCCGCGCGCGCTCATCTAGAGCATCTCCATCCGCTAATATCGCGCGCACTCGCCGCGGCCGGCGTTCCCCTCGGCGAGGTCGATGGGGTAGCTGCTGCGACGGGCCCGGGCTTGATCGGGGGCCTGATTGTCGGCTCGACAATGGCAAAGGGCATGGCTTGGGCCGCGGATAAGCCGTTTCTCGCTGTCAACCATTTGGAGGCCCATGCTTTGGCGGTTCGCCTCACCGACGAGGTAGAATTTCCGTACCTCCTGCTGCTCGTTTCGGGGGGGCACTGTCAGCTCCTTGTGTGCTCCGGAGTTGGCAGCTACACCCGTCTCGGGACAACCCTCGACGATGCCGCCGGCGAAGTGTTCGACAAGGCGGCAAAGCTGATCGGGCTCGGCTATCCTGGAGGGCCTGCCATCGAAGCGGCCGCGCGTGACGGGGACCCATCCCGTTTCGTCTTGCCGCGCCCGATGAAAGGTAGGCCGGGTTGCGATTTCTCATTCTCCGGCTTGAAGACGGCAGTACGTCAGATCACTGCCGCGAGCGGTCCCCTTGATTCCCGCGACCAAGCGGATCTCGCGGCCTCGGTTGAGCTGGCGATCTGCGACGCGGTGACGGATCGGACCGCAAATGCGGTCGCGTGGTTCCGCCGCAAATACCCGAAGGGAATTTCGCTGGTGGTTGGCGGTGGCGTTGCCGCCAACAAAAGGCTACGAAGACGCCTTACGAGCCTCGCCGATGATGCCGGGCTGCGCTTTGTTGCGCCGCCTCCGGCATTGTGCACCGATAATGGAGCAATAATCGCCTGGGCGGGCATCGAGCGGCTTCGACTCGGCCTCGTCGATGGTCTCGATGCACCCCTTAGACCGCGATGGCCCCTAGACACTGACGCGCCGCCCCGTCCTGGAGCAGGTGTGAAGGGGTGAGCAGTTGGCCTCGAGCTGATCCGATGAGACGCTTAGCGATTGTTGGGGGTGGCGCCTGGGGAACGGCGCTCGCCATGGTTGCTCATCGGGGCGGCTCGCTCGCACGGCTGTGGGCCCGGGACCCGGATGTCGTTGCGACGATCAATCAGCGTCATCAGAACCCGCTCTTTCTACCCGGCGTAATCCTCGACCCCGCGATCACGGCAACCGCCGACATGGCGTTCGCGACAGAGGGGGCGGAGGCGGCTTTACTTGTCGTTCCGGCGCAATTCCTGCGCGGCGTAATCGAGGTGCTCGGGCGTCATCTTCGTCGTGGGCTCCCTTTGCTGCTCTGCGCTAAAGGGATCGAGACCAGCTCGCTGAAAATGATGTCGGAGGTTGCCGCGGAAATTCTGCCCGCCTCCCCCTCGGCGGTGCTCTCGGGCCCGACATTTGCTGCCGAGGTCGCGCGAGAGTTGCCGACGGCGGTCACGGTTGCGAGCGCTGACGCGTCGCTCGGTCAGGCCTTCATTGAAGCCCTCGGAAGCAGTCGGTTCCGCCCCTATCTGTCGCAGGATCCGGTCGGCGCCGAAATTGGGGGCGCCGTCAAGAACGTCCTCGCGATCGCGTGCGGCATCGTCGTCGGCCGCAATCTCGGCGACAACGCCAGAGCTTCGCTGATCACCCGTGGGCTGGCCGAGATGATCCGGCTCGGGGTAGCCAAGGGCGGTCGAGCCGAGACCTTCCGTGGCCTCTCCGGACTGGGAGATCTCGTTTTGACCTGCAGTTCCGCTCAATCGCGCAACTATGGGCTTGGGCTCGCGCTCGGCCGCGGACAGCCGCTCAAGGCCGCGCTCCGCGGCAGTCGCTCGGTCGTCGAGGGCGTGGCCACGGCTGCATCAATGACGCAATTAGCGGACCGGCTCGGCATAGAGATGCCGATCGCCGCGGAAGTCGATGCGTTACTTCACCGCGGTGAAGCGGTGGACACCGTTATCGATGGGCTGTTGCGCCGGCCCTACCGGGCCGAATAGGGAATAGGGTGGTGAACCCTTAAGCGCTAACTAGGCCGAAGGGCGGAAAAAACTTTTCTGGACCGGCTGAAAAGCCAATATCATTGGGGAGCGAGCAACGCTACCGGCTCGGACCGAAATGAGCGACAACGGAAGACGCGGCGAGGAAGGACCGGGAACGGGTGTTGTCGTCAAGACAAAGCCGAAGACGAAGAAGCCGTCTATGTACAAGGTACTAATGTTAAATGACGACTACACTCCGATGGAATTCGTCGTGCACATTCTCGAGCGGTTCTTCAACAAGAACCGGCAGGAGGCGACCCGCATCATGATGCATGTGCACCGCCGCGGTGTCGGTATCTGTGGCGTCTACACTTACGAGGTCGCGGAAACCAAGGTGACTCAAGTTATGGATTTCGCCCGGCAGCACCAGCATCCGCTGCAGTGTACGCTGGAAAAGGACTAGGCCAAGGAAGGACAGGCGGGCGTGCTGTCACGCAATCTCGAAAAATCGCTGCATCGGGCTCTCGCCCACGCCAATGAGCGCCGGCACGAATACGCCACGCTTGAACATCTGCTGCTGGCGCTGACCGAGGATCAGGACGCGGTTGCCGTTCTGCGCGCGTGCAGCGTCGACCTCGACCGTTTGCGCCGCGAGGTGCTGAACTACGTCGATAACGAGCTTGCCAACCTTGTCGCGGCGGTTAGCGACGATGCGAAGCCGACTGCCAGCTTCCAGCGCGTGCTGCAACGGGCCGCAATCCACGTCCAGTCGTCGGGCCGCGAGGAGGTGACCGGCGCAAACGTATTGGTCGCGATGTTCGCCGAGCGGGAAAGCCATGCTGTTTATTTCCTGCAAGAACAGGACATGACCCGGTTCGATGCCGTCAACTACATCTCCCATGGCATCGCCAAGGCGCCTGGGCGCTCGGAGACGCGTCGTGTTCAGGGTGCCGATGAGGACGACCGCAGCGAAAAGTCGCAGAAGCGCAACCACGACGCCCTCGACGCCTATTGCGTCAACCTCAACAAAAAGGCCAAGGGCGGCAAGATCGATCCTCTGATCGGCCGTGAAGCCGAAGTCGACCGCACGATCCAAATCCTATGCCGCCGGGCCAAGAACAATCCGCTTTATGTCGGCGACCCCGGTGTTGGCAAGACGGCGATCGCCGAGGGCTTGGCGCGCCGCATCGTGCAGCGCGAGGTACCCGAGGTCCTTATGAACGCGACGATCTACGCGCTCGACATGGGGGCGTTGCTGGCAGGCACCCGGTATCGCGGCGATTTCGAGGAGCGGCTCAAGGCGGTCTTGTCCGAGCTCGAGGCGCAGCCCGGTGCGGTCCTGTTCATTGATGAGATCCACACCGTAATCGGGGCCGGGGCGACGAGCGGCGGGGCGATGGACGCTTCGAACCTGCTGAAGCCGGCACTGGCCGGCGGCGTCATCCGCTGCATCGGCTCAACGACCTATAAGGAATATCGCAACTATTTCGAGAAAGACCGCGCGCTCGTTCGCCGTTTCCAAAAGATCGACGTCAACGAGCCGACCGTCGAGGACTCGGTGAAGATTCTGCGCGGCCTGAAGCCTTACTACGAGCGGCACCACAAGGTACGCTACACGAGCGACGCTCTGCGCGCCGCGGTCGAGCTGTCTCATCGATATATCGGCGACCGCAAATTGCCGGACAAGGCGATCGACGTGATCGATGAGACCGGTGCGGCCCAAATGCTCGTGCCCGAGAACCGGCGGCGCAAGACGATAACAGCGCGCGAAGTCGAAGCGGTCATCGCGACGATGGCTCGGATCCCGCCGAAAAGCGTCTCGCGCGACGATCGCGAGGTGCTGAAAAACCTTCAGCGGGACTTGAAGACGATGGTGTTTGGCCAGGACCCGGCGATTGGGGCTTTGGTCTCGGCCATTAAGCTGGCGCGTGCCGGCCTGCGTGATCCGGAAAAGCCGATTGGCTCCTATCTGTTCTCTGGTCCGACCGGGGTGGGCAAGACCGAGGTGGCGCGCCAGCTCGCGCGCACCCTCGGGATCGAGATCACCCGCTTCGACATGTCCGAGTACATGGAGCGGCACACGGTGTCGCGGCTGATCGGCGCGCCGCCCGGTTATGTCGGCTTCGACCAGGGCGGGCTGTTGACCGACGCGATCGATCAACACCCGCACAGCGTTCTGTTGTTGGACGAAATCGAGAAAGCCCATCCCGACCTGTTCAATATTCTGTTGCAGGTCATGGATTATGGAAAGCTGACCGATCACAACGGCAAAACGGTCGATTTCCGCAACGTGATCCTGATCATGACGACGAACGCCGGAGCCTGGGATCTCGCCAAGCCGGCGATCGGCTTTGGCAGTGGCGTCCGGGAGGGCGACGATCAGGAGGCGATCAACCGCATGTTCACGCCGGAGTTCCGTAACCGGCTCGATGCGGTGATTTCCTTTGCACCGCTATCCTCGGATACGATCGGACGGGTCGTCGATAAGTTCGTGCTGCAGCTCGAAGAGCAGCTCGCCGACCGGAATGTGATAATCGAACTCGATGATAGCGCGCGGGCGTGGCTAGCTGAAAAAGGTTACGACCGCCTCTTCGGTGCGCGCCCTCTCGCCCGAGTGATCCAGGAGCACATCAAAAAGCCACTGGCCGAGGAGCTCCTGTTCGGACAGTTGTCGAAGGGCGGGGTCGTCCGGGTGACGCGCAAACCCGACGAGGACCAGCTCTCCTTCTCTTACGAAGAGCGCCCGGCCGAACCGACGACGCCAAAGGTGCCCGAGCTAGTCGAGTGATCAGCTCCCTCGTGCCTTTTCTTCCTGCTCGGAGAAAGGGCAAGCCGTTTCCTCGTGCCGAAATGGCGAAAACTCTCCGAGCCCCTCCATCTTGTGCTCGATCATCTGCCGCTCGCGCGCGAGGAATTGAGCGACGGCCCGGCGGAACGCGGGATCGGGGATCCAGTGAGCACTGTAGGTCGGCACCGGCAGATAGCCGCGCTGGATCTTGTGCGGGCCCTGCGCACCGGCCTCGACGCGCTTCAATCCGCGGGTGATCGCGAACTCGATCGCCTGGTAATAGCAGCACTCGAAATGGAGGAATTTGTACTCGCCGTAGCTGCCCCAATTTCGGCCGTAGATCGTATCCTTGCCGAGCAGGTTGAACGCGCCGGCGACATAGTTGGCGCCGCGCCGAGCCATGAAGAGCACGATATTTTCGGGCATCCGCTCGCCGATCATCGCGAAAAATCGGCGATTTAGGTAGGCCGAGCCCCATTTGCGATCGGAAGTCGCAAGGTAGAATTCAAAAAACGCGTCCCAATGGCGGGGCTTCAAGTCGGTCCCGGTCAGCACTTCTATTTCGAGACCGCGGGCGAGCGCCTCGCGCCGCTCCTTCTTCACCGCTTTGCGTTTTCGCGAATTCAGTGCCGCGAGGAAATCATCGAAATCGCGGTACCCCTCATTCGTCCAATGGAATTGCTGGCCGAGCCGTTGCAGAAATCCCGCCTCGGTCAGCGCCTCGGCCTCGGCGGGGTCGGGAAAGTTCACGTGCAATGACGAGATTTTGCGGCGCTTCGTGAACTCGACCATTCCGGCGAGGAGATGCTCGCGAGCCTCGGCCGGCGCACATGGGTGCAGCAGCAAGCGGGGGCCCGGGACCGGGGTGAACGGGACGGCCGACAACAGCTTCGGATAATACCGGCCGCCAGCGCGTTCATAGGCATCCGCCCAGCCATAGTCGAAGATGTATTCGCCGTAGGAATGCGTCTTGGCATAGAGCGGGACGACACCGGTGATCTCTCCGTCCGGTCCCGCGAGAGAAAGATGTTGTGGCGTCCATCCCGTGCGGGTCGTCGTCGAGCCGCTTTCCTCCATCGCATTCAGAAAAGTATGCGAAACGGTCGGATTTACCTCGCCTGCACAGGCGTCCCAGGCAGCGGCCGGTATTTCGGCCATCGCCGCATGGACCCGAATTGTCACAGTTCCGCCGCTGTCGTTCATCGCCTGCCCGGCGCCCGATTTGCGAACGCGTACAGTCCGATCTTTTTATCCATTCTGTTATTCCGTTTCGGCGCAAAGATCCGCGCGTGCAAAGATAGGCTTTGTGCCGCCGCTGTCCAGCCCGCCGCGAAATCGCCTCATTGGCTGCCTAACAGCGGACCCCCCGATCGAGAACTGAAATGCGCGTCCTCCGTTGTACCCTGATCGCGTTCCCGCTCTCCGTGCTGTCGCTGATCGCAGCGCCGGGATCGGCGGAAACGCTTGGTGATGCGCGCGTTGGCTTCACCGCGGAGCGGGTGCTGGTCATCAATGGACAGAGCTACGTAGGCAGGATGTGGCACATGCCGGGCGAACAGCGCCACGAGCAGGACCTGCCGGCACTAAGGCCGATTTTCATCCTTCGCGCCGGCAGCGCGATCGGCGACATCATCCTGCCGAAACTGCATACCGTCGTCGAATTCGCGCTTCCGAAAGAGCTGTCAATTCTGAGCGACCCCGGTGTGCTGGGCAAACCCGTGGGGCAGGAAACCGTCAACGGCATTGCGACGACGAAATACGACGTGAACGAGATAACGCCGCAGGGTCGCGCGATCGGCTCGCTGTGGCTCAGCACGGAAGGCATCCCGATGAAGTGTGATGCTACGCTCGCAACCGACAAAGGCAAGGTTTCGACAATTCGCTGGGAGCTGCGCCACGTCAAGATCGGCACGCAGGACGCCGCGCTGTTCGAGATACCGCGCGATTACGCAAAGCTGCCGCCGGAGGCGGCTGCTCCGTTGCTCGGCATGCGGCTGGCGCGACCCCGCACCCGGTAGGACCGGGTGCGCGGCCGCAGGCTTCTAACTATTCGACGACGACCTGCCCGTACATCCACGGGTGCGGTGTGCAGATATAGAAATAGGTGCCGGGCTTGGTGAAGGTGATTGCTTTTGATTCGCCCTTGGAGAGGGGGCCTGTGTCCCAATCGCCGACTTTACCCTTGTCGAATGCCGTTGCCGTATGGGGAATGTCGCCGACATTAGTAAAGGTCACGGTGGTTCCCGCCTTGATCCTAGTGCGGGCCGGCCAATAGGCGTACTCGACATTGTTATCGCCGATCTTGACCTTGTCGACACCTTCGGCGATCGCCCCACCCGGGCCGGCAACGGTCGCCGGAGGAGGAGGCGGCCACAGTGGATTGATTTGCCCCTTGAGCGAAAACGCCCATACCGCATCACCGTAGGCGCTGCCCTGGATCGAGTTGCCGCCGGTGGTGAGGGCGATGTATTCGTCGCCGTCGACCTCATAGACCATCGGGGGTGCGTCGGCACCGAAGCCGGTCTGGAACTTCGACAGCACTTCTCCGGTCTTCGCGTCGATCGCGACGAAGTTGCCGTCAGGCTCGCCACGCAACAGGAGGCCCCCGGCAGTCACTGTCGACCCGCCTCCGCCGCCCATGCGGTAACGCATCTGGTGCTGCCAGGCGATCTTGTTCGTTTTGCTGTCGATCGCGGTGAAGGTACCGCTCAGAGCCGAGCCGATTGGCGGCGCCTGGGTCCCATTCGTATACCGCTGGCCGGTGCTGTACTGGCTGGGGACGCGAGAGAACACGCTGGTTCGGATCGTCCCTGGAACATAGAGATAACCAGTATCGGGATCATACGGCATCGGCGACCAGTTGGTACCGCCTTGCCCCGAGGGCTGGATCAGCACGGGTTCGTCCCAGAACGCTTCGAAGATACAGCCGGCCTTCTCGTAGCCCTCCATCGGTTGCGCGCATTGCGGCACCGTGGCGTCGCCGACCGGGTAGGGCTGCGTTTTCGCGGTTTTCTGGCGCAGCTCCTGCGGCACCGGACGCTCTTCGATGCCGACCAGCGGTTTGCCGTTCGTGCGGTCGAGGATGTAGACCCAGCCGGTGCGGCCGGCCTCGGCAATCCCCTTGCGCGGCTGACCGTCGATCACGGTATCGAACAGCACGACCGGGCTTGCTGCGTCGTAGTCCCAGATGTCGTGATGCACCTCCTGGAAGTGCCAGACGTGTTCGCCGGTCTTGGCGTTCAGCGCGACGATGGAGGCGCAGAACAGATTATCGCCCTCGCGCATCGACCCGTCGTAATCGGGCCCGCAATTGCCGGTTGCGAAATAGATCAGCCCGAGCTGCGGATCGAGGGCAGGTGTATTCCATATAGACGCGCCGCCGCGCTTGTAATCGTCTGTGGCGGCCGGCCAAGTGTCGCTGCCGACCTCGCCCGGGCCGGGAAGGGTATACCAGCGCCAGAGGATTTTTCCGGTCTTGGCGTCTAGCGCTGTCAGGCGGCTGCGCACGCCGAACTCCCCGCCCGTATTGCCGCTGTAGACGATACCGTCGAAGTAAAGCGGCGCGCTGGTAACCCCGTAGCCATTGCGCCAGTCCTCGATCGGCGTCTTCCACACTTCCTTGCCGGTCTTGATGTCGAGCGCAACGACATTGGCGTCGAGCTGGCCGAGGAACAGCATTCCCTCGCCCATAGCCAAGCCGCGGTTGAGCCAGCCGCAGCAGACGGTTGAGATCTTCTGGTCGATTCCCGACGAGCGCTCCCACACGATCTCGCCGGTCTTCGCATTCATCGCAAACACATCGTCGTTGCCGGTGACCATGTACATGATGCCGTCCTTGACGAGCGGTGTCGCCTCGGCCGAATACTTCCCGCCAAACCCGGAGCCCTTGAGGCGGGTCAGCCAAGCTCCTTTGAGCTGCTTGACGTTGCTGGTGTCGATCTGCTTCAGCGTGGAGTAACGCTCGTTGGTCAGATTTCCACCATTCGTCACCCAGTCCTTGCCGACCGGGCTCTGCAACAGCTTGTCGATTTCGGGATCGGCCGCCCAGACCGGACCCGCACCTGCGAGCAGCGCACCGAAAGCTGCCGATAGGACAATTCGCAGTCCGCACCGCATGGTTTCCTCCCCCTTTGCCCAACCCGTTAACAGGCCGCGCTGTTAACCTAATCAGATCCTCGAACGTTTGCCAACGAGCCTGATACTGCAATGGAAAAACAGGTAGAAACCGCCCTCGGCCGCGGCCGCCGTGCAGGTTCGGGTATCCTCAACTCGCCATCACACCCCGCTTGCCTCCACCCCTTCCCTCCCGCGCGAGCGGGAGAGGGTCGCAGGATGAGATGATATTATGGCAATTTCAGCGTTGTCATGCGATTTCGCATCAGTGCCATCTTTAGTAACCGCCGCCATGCCATGTCATCGGCCCGGGCAATTCGCATTGATAGGCTGAGGAGCCGGAAGGCACCCGGCAGTGGCGCTCAGACATGCACTGGCGGAACATGAGAGCGGCCGGCATCCCATTCTGTGCGTCGGCATATCCCCGGCAGATCTGCTGCACCAAAACCGAGTAGTCGAAGGGTCGGCTGGGCCTCTGCGCAAGCGCGGCGGCACTTGTGCACAGAAAGATGATCGCCGTGAGACGGCTAGCGGACAAGGGTCCCAGCTGCCCGCGCGGCGCCGAATTTAATAACTCTCAATCTCACAACGAGCGCCCCAGCAAGATGTCGACGCACTGCGCGGCGGCTTGTTGCGCGCGCTGCTCGATCTCCTCGTCGGTGAGAGTGCTGAGTGGGTGTTCGATCACGGCTGGAGTGAGATCGTGCATACCGAGCGCATCACGCTGCACCTCCGCCTCATGCAGGAATTCCGTGGTCACGATAACTGCCGTGGGGCGGCCGGCGGCCTCGAGGCTGATGCCGTCATGCGTACAGCACGACGTACACGATCCTCAATCGCCGATCGCGGTCACCACAACGTCGTTATCGGCCGCAATGGTTGCGATCAGAGCGGGGTCCGCCTCCTTGGAGAAGCTCTCCTTGCGGTAGTAGTTCACTGCAGCAAAGGAGGTCTCTTGCTGCAGTTTCGCCACGGTCTTGCGCAGCAGGCGGTTGGCGTTCCATTTGGTGTTGTCGAGGACGCCCAACCGCAGCCCTTCGAGCGTGGCGGGGCGCAGAGACAGCGCGAGCGGCTCGGTCTCGACGACGCCGCGTGGATCGAAGACGATCTGATCCGGTTCATTGTTCATCGGGGGTTCTCCAGCCAGTGCGTCCTTCGAGACGGCCGCTTCGCGGCCTCCTCAGGATGACAATTCCTCAATGCCATCATCAACTCAACTTCATCCTGAGGAGCGCCTAAAGGCGCGTCTCGAAGGACGCACTATCGCAAATGCAGCAGATTCCTGTCCGTTTTCCGCATTCTCAGCCTCTCAGAGATAGCACGTGCCGTCGACGCAGATCGGCGCTCTCGGCTCGGATGCGGTTTCGATGCTGCGCAATACCGGGGATGACATGTGGCCCCAGCCGGGGATGAAGGCGGAAAACCGGCCGGCCTCGCCGCCGATGACGAACAGGTGAATATGGTCGGGGCCGGGCACGATCGGGATGCGCGCCTGCGGCTCGCGCTTGTACCATTTCGGCAGATTGCGGTTGTAGATCTTGCCGTAGCGCTCATTGAAGGTGATGTCCGAAAATAGATTGTAGGCGTGCAGCGCCAGGTAATTGCGCACGTCGTGCCGGGTCCAGCCCTTGCCGGCGATCGTGCGGGCATGTTCCGGCCCGATCACGACGGCGCAATGCCCGCTCGATACCGCGTTATTGTTGGCGATTGTGCTCATTGCCGAGCAGATGCTGTCGAGGATCCCCTCGGGGTCGTTCGCGACATGGTTGGTGACGCTGTGCGGCGGCTCGGCGGCCAGCACGAACACCGCCGAGTCTTCGGGGCTGAACCCCTTCTCGACATGATAGGGCGCCCACGGGCTCGCCGCCTCGTTCTCGGCGACGCAATAGGTGTATTTGCCGGGATGGCCGAGCGTGCTTTTGTCGAGGTCGCCGGGCCAGCCTCCGCCGACATTGAGCAATACGAGGCGTAGGGCCCGCCCGATCGTCGCATTGGCGCGGTTGCCCGAACCAAAGGCATTGCAACCGCCGTTTATGCCGATCTCGCGGGCGATCGGCCCACTGACCACCAAGAGCGGCGCCGCCATGTGGGTTGTCGCCTGCACACCATTGAGGTTGAAGCCTTTCGCAGTCAAGGCCAGCAGCGCCGCGCGCACCACGGGCGCGTATTCCGATTTGCAGCCCGCCATCACCATGTTGATAGCGAGCACTTCTCTGGTAAGCCCGCCGTATCGCGGCGGCACCTTGCATTCGACGAGATCCGGTGCGCCGCCCAGTGCATCGACGACAGCGTCGACCTGCGCGCGGGACGGCGGCACCACCGGCAGCCCGTCCGTCCAGCCCTGCTCAAAATACCATTCGACAAGGTCTGTGCCCGCCGGCACCCGCAGCATGAGCCCCTCGCTCTGCTCGGGCTTTATCGCGGCGCGCGCCATGAGCTAGTCTCCGCCGATCGTCATCGAACTCCGACCAATCCAGAAACGGTTGAGAACCCGTGTCAAGGGCGCCGGCCGGTCGCGCCCCGCAAGCCGTGCGAGCGCCTCATGATAGGGCGCGACGTAACGCAAGCGGTCCGGCACCCAGGGGTAGACATGGCGGAATACGGTAAGTACCCGCTCGACGGAGCGCCGCTCCGAGGGACCGTACGGCAAATCGAACGCATCCCGCAGCCGCGGCGGCAACAGACTGGCGGTCAAACCTCGATACCAGAAGGGTGCGCGCAGGCGCGCTCCGGCACCGGAGAACAGCTCGGCGGCGATACTCCGGGCGGCGCTGCCCACCGCGAGCGTATCCGAGCTGAACATGTCATCGACGTACCGGGCAAAGTCCGCCCAGCTCTGCGGCAGAGCGCTCTGCGGAATGCCAAACAGCGCCGCGAACCATCGCATTTCCTCGTAATAGCGCTCCCGGTCCTCGCCCGGCAAGGATGGGTGGACGAGCTGATAGGCAAGCAGCGCGGTGTCCGCCAGCGTCGCGTGAACCCAGCGCAGCGCCGCGACGTCATCGGCGCAATAGGGCGAGCCGGCGGCAAAGATGCCCAAATCCTCCCCCACCAAGCCGCGGATCGCGCTATGGCGGCGATGCAGGTGGCGGGCGGCCGTGAGCGCCTGGCCCGTGGTGCCGAACACCATCGTGAAGACGATACCGAAGGTACGGTGGAACCGGCCGACCGGGTCGGCCAGGCTCCGGGAATGCTGGGCGATCGCGGAAGCGACCCAGGGATGGGCGAGCTGCAGCAGCAATGCGCGGCCCGCACCCAGGAAAACCGCCAACTCGCGGTCGATGCGCCAGATGACCGAATCCGGGCCGAAGATTCCCGCCGGTCCGCTTGCCGCCGTTGACTGAATGATGTCCAGCTCGCGGTCGAGATCGGCCTCCGTGACGATGGTGTACGGTTGCGGCGTCATTCGGCGAAACGAGGCGCTATCACCCCCTCTCGAAATCCTCGAGTGAGAGCCCCAAGGCAGAGGCTCCCTCTTCGAGATAGTCGCCGAGGAGCGGCGTGCCGACCAGATAATCGGTGACATTTGCGATCGTAGTCTCGATCGCCTGGCGCAGTGCTTCCGGCCAGCTGTCCGCGTCATAGTCGCCACGGCCGAGCCACATCAGCGCGAGCAGTTCCTGACGTTCGGGGTCGCCAAGCCCGTCGATGGCATCGCGCAATTCCTGCTCGATCGGATTGTCCGGCGTATCGAGCAGGACCTGCCGCTCATCGTCGTCCGCCGGATCCGAGCCGGTCGCCGCATCCGGCTCGATCGGCACCTCGGCATCGAACTCGCGCGCCTTAACAATGATGAAGGCAAGTGTTTCGAGCGGAATGACCAACATCAGGGTTCCCTTTGATTGCCGATGTTGAACACTAAACGCGGCTCAATGCATCATCAGCAGCGGCACTACGGCGCCGCGCAGCACATGCTCGGTGAAGCCGCCGAAAATCCATTCGCGCATCCGGTTGTGGCCATAGGCGCCCATGACGACGAGGGCCTTTTCTTCGGCCGCGGCCGCGAGCAGGGTGTCGGCAGCACCCAGCCGATCGGGCTGTAAATGACGCGTCGAAGCGTTGAGACCATGCCAGCCGAGAGTGGTCATCAGGCGGGCTGCCTCGACGTCCGAAAGGCCCTGCTCCTCGGCCACTGTCACGATCAGGACGCGCTTCGCCTTCGACAGGAAGGGCATCGCCGCGGTTACCGCCCGGGCCGCTTCCGGCGCTGCCTTCCAGGCGATGACGACGGTTTCGGGAAGCGAGACCAGCGGGGTCGCGGGCACGATCAGCACCGGTCTACCGCTGCCGACCAGCGCCGCTTCTATCGTATCGATCGAGACGCCTTGATCGTCGGCCGGGTGTCCGATCACCAGAAGATCCGCGGCTCGGCCATACTCCCGAAACCAATAGGCCTCGTCGCCAGACTGCCGAAGCCATTGCGCCGTAGGGCTCTGCTGGCCCGCCGGGGTATCCTCGATCGCCAGCCGCTCACGCTCGCAAAAGCGTTGGAACAGCTGCCTAGCCGCGTCCTCCCGCCGGCTGGCTTCCTCGTCCATCCGCTCGACGAGGCCGCTGACCATCGCGGCACCGCTTCCGTCGGTCGCCATGGCCGCCACGATGGCGGCGGCGTCGACGCGAATGTGCAAGAAGCCGAGATGCGCAGCGAACGGGCGCGCCGCCGCCAGGGCCGAGGCAAAGACGGCATCGTCGGCCTGGTTTCCGGTCGCCGGTACGAGAATTGTCTTGATCATTGGGTCTCCACTTGCCGGTGGCGACGAGAACTCTAATGAATCGGCCCGATCGACTTTGATCTAAGTCGAATTTATGGCACGAGGCGTCGCGCTAGCGCCACTGCGACCGGTAACGCCGCACGTTGTGTGCGCGGACCGAGCGCCAGCGGCTTCAGCAGCATTCGCACGCTCATCTCGTGCGGAAAGTGATCGCGCACGAGATCGCGGCATTGCCGGCGCAAATCGCGGTTCACCGCGGCATCGAAGGCAGCCTCGGGATAGCGCGCGCGATAAACATTTTTAAGAACAATGAAGCTGTCGTTGCCGCCGGTCATCCTCAAGCGTCGCCACAGCGCGGGAATGATCGCGGCGCGGCTCGGGCATTCGGCCTCGCGGTATCGCCGGAAAAAACGATAGAAATGCTTGTAGTGCCGAACCTCGTCTTCGACGATGCGGCGCGCCAGCAACGACAGCACCGGCTCGGGGCTGGCGCGTGACAGGGTCGTGTAATAGCTGGCCGTGCCCATCTCGACGACGCAACGCGAGGCCATTTCGAGGCTGCGCTCGGTCTCCAGCGAGGTGTCGCAGAAAGGTCTGAATTCCTCGACGAACCGCAAATAGGCGGGTTCCCACTCAAATTCAGGCCACGCGGTTTCGACATAACGGCGCAATGCCCGGCCGTGTTGCAATTCCTCCGGAAGCCAGTAATGCTCGAGCCATGACGTGACTTCGTCATCATCGGCAAGAAACTCGATCAGATTTTCGGTGTAGAGGTCCGTCGCGCTTTCCATCAGCGACGCCGAGGCGACCAGATAAAAGAACGCGTCGCTGTTCGCCACCCTATCATGGCGGATCGCCTGCCAGGGAATATCGTCGAGCGACCAGCGCTGCCGGGCGAAGGAGCGGTGATGTGCGATGCGTTCTGCCATCCCGGTCAAAAGGTAAACATTGTGCCTTCGGCCTGCAGACCGAGCAAGACTTGGCCCACCGTTGCGAAATGCGCCTGACGGCCCTGATATTGCTGGACCACGGTGTGGACATCGCGGAAGCGGCGCTCGAACGGGTTGCTCTCGAAGATCGCCGTGGCTCCCGCCGCGTGATAGGCCGTGTCGACGACGTCCTTTGCCTGATGAATGGCCCAGGTCGAGGCCAGCCGGATCGTCGTGTTGTGATCCAGGGTCAGCCGCTTGGACCCCGCGATATCGCGCCAGATTTGCTCGAGCGAACCCAACAGGAAAACGCGTGCCGCTCGGAGCCGCGCTTCGGATTGCGCGACTTGCGATTGAATGACGTTGTCGTCGCGCAAGGTGCGCTTGGCGCCCCGTGGGATCTTGTCGCGGGCGAGTTCGATGAAAGCGTCCAGTGCGCTTTGCGCGATGCCGAGCGCGACCCCGGCGAAGCCGGATGAATACATGTTGCTGCTGCTGAACGCATAGAGCGGGCCCAGTTGACGGAGCTTCGGCTCGGCTTCGCGCAACACGGTGTGGCTTTCAGGCACGAACAAATCGCTGACGGTGTAGCTGTCGCTCCCCGTGCCGCGCAATCCGATGACATGCCAGATGTCGGAAAATTTGGCGCTGGCTTTCGGAAAAAGCAGTGTCCGAATGACCGGGCCACCATCCGGCCGCGTGCGTGGCGTCCCATCCTCGCCGAGAATCGCCACATGGGCGCCGAGCCAGGTGGCATGATGGCTGCCGCTGGCGAAGCTCCAAGTGCCGCTCAGCCGGTAGCCGCCAGCGACCGCGCGGGCCTCGGCAGGGCCTGGCGGACCCCAGGCGACAATGCCCCGCCTGTTTCCGAAAATCTCCCGCGCTGCCTCAGGTCCGAGCAGTGCCGCCGTCATCGTGCAGCCGTTCGCCTGGCCGAGGCACCAGGCGGTGCTGCCGTCGTGCTTCGCCACCTCCTCGATGACTTGCACATAGGCGGCCGGGGACAATTCGGCGCCGCCCAGCGAACGCGGCAACAGCAAGCGGAACAGCCCGCGCTCGATCAGGGCTTCGACGATCGGCTCGGGAAGCTCGCGGCGCCGTTCGATCTCCTCGGCAGCCGCTTCCAGCTCCGGACCCAGGTCGCGTGCGCGCTCGACGTACTCGATTGCCGGGGATCCCGTCATCGAACCGTCTAGGATTACAGCTGCGGGCGAACCGAGCGCCATGGCGTGGCTTTCTCGTAGGCGTGTGCGGCCCGCAGCACCGTCGCTTCGTCGAACGGCTTGCCGGCGAGCTGGAAGGCGAGCGGCAAGCCTGCCGCGCTGTAGCCGCAACAAACGGACATCGCCGGGGTGCCGGTGACGTTGAACGGCATCGTCAGCATCGGGCGCTCGAAGGTCGCGAACTTGCCGATCGCGTCGATGGCGGGCGCCTCGCCCTGGGCGGCGGCGGTGATGGCGATGTCGAGATCGGCCATTGCCGCCCCGAATTCGGCGGCCAACTCGCGGCGGCGGCGCACTGCCTGTACGTAGTCGCCGGCGCTGACCAGGGCGGCGAGGGCCATGCGGTCGCGGAATAACTCGCCATAGTCGCCGAACCGCTCGCGCAACGTCGCCTGATGGATCGCATAGGACTCGCTCAGCATGATCATCACGCCGCAGGCCGCCCATTCGGCCAGTGGCGATAAACGCAGTTCGCGTACCGAGCAGCCGAGATCCTCGAAGACCTTGACGGCGGCGGCGATACCCTGCCGCGTCGCCTCGTCCGCCGGATTGTCGTTCTCGTAGAAGTGCCGGATCAGTCCGATGCGCAGCCCTTTGACGTCGCCCGATAGCGCGGCGCGGTACTCGGGAACCGGGCGGTTGGCGCTCGCCGGGTCGGCTGCGTCATACCCGGCCATCGCCTGCAGCATGATCGCGCAATCCTCCGCGGTCCACGCCATCGGGCCGGCATGGTCGAGCGAGAACGCCAGCGGCAGGATGCCGGCGCGGCTGATCCGGCCATAGGAAGGCTTCAACCCGGCGAGACCACAAAACGCGGCGGGGCCGCGGATCGAGCCGCCGGTGTCGCTGCCGGTGCCGCCGAGCACGAGACCTGCGGCAACTGCCGCCCCGGTGCCGCTGCTCGACCCGCCGGTGAAGCGGCTGGTGTCCCACGGGTTGCGCGCCGGCGGCCAGGGCAGATCGAAGGACGGGCCGCCGAGCGCGAATTCATGGGTGGCGAGTTTGCCGAGCACGATCGCGCCGGCATCGGTCAGGCGGCGGACCGATGTCGCATCCTGCCGTGGCACATGGTCGATCAAGATCTTCGAATGGCCGGTCGTCGGCACGCCCTTGGTTTCGTAAATATCCTTGAGGCCGATCGGGATGCCGTGCAGCGGGCCGCGGCGATTGCCGGCCATGATCTCGGCCTCGGCGACGCGCGCCGCCGCTAGCGCGGGCTCCCGCAGCACCCGGATAAAGCTGTGGAGGTTTCCGTCGAAACGCTCGATGCGCGAAAGGCGGCTCTCGGTGAGCTCGACCGGCGAGAGCTCGCGCTTGCCGATCAGCGTGGCGGCCTCGGCGATCGTCAGGAAATCTGGAATCATGCCGTCACTCCCCCGGGGACGGGAAGATATGGGCGGGCTCGGCGCCCATCGCGCGCCTTCCCCGCACCCGCTCCGCCATTTCCTCGATGAAATGGGCTGCGGCGGCGATTTCCGCCCTTTCGCGCTCCGGGACTTCGAGCCCGGCGCGGGCGAGCGCCGCCTCGACCTCGGCGCGGGTCATGCCTTGCGTTTTCACGATCCCCGTGTCCCCTATGCTCCGGCTGCCTCATTCTGGCGGAATTCGCCCCGCGGCGGAACAGAATATCTGGCGGCAGATGCGCATTGCGCAGCGAACGCGCGGGTGTGAGAGTCCCAATCGGTCAGGAACAACGAATCGGAGGGGGCGCAATGGCGGGCGAACGGCAGGTCGCGATCGTGACGGGAGCGGCCAGCGGCATCGGGCGGGCGATGAGTTTGGGCCTTCTCGAAGGCGGCGTCGATGTCGCCGCGGTTGACAGGGAGCCGGCCTGGCTCGACGAGCTGAAGGCGGTCGCGAGCGAGGGAAGGTTCAGCGGCGCATTGCAGACGATCCGGGCCGATTTAACGGATCCCGCCTCTTTCGACGCGATCGTGTCGGCGGTACTCGACGAGTTCGGCCGGATCGACATCCTAGTCAACAACGCAGGGATCGGCCAGGATTCGATCCGCGCCGACCGTCGCCGCAACCCGATCCGGTTTTGGGAGATTACGCCGGAGCAATGGAGCCGATTTGTCGCGGTCAATGCGACGGGGCCCTTGATGATGGCACGTGCGGTCGTCCCGCAAATGCTGCGCGCCAAGCGCGGCCGCATCGTCACGGTCACCACCAGCCTCGGCACGATGCTGCGCGAAGGCTACATCCTCTACGGCGCCAGCAAGGCGGCGGCCGAGGCAGCGACCGCGATAATGTCGGCCGACCTCGCAGGGACCGGGGTCACCGCCAATGTGCTGGTGCCGGGCGGGATGACCGATACGCGGATCATCGCGGATGGCGCGGTCGCCGACCGCAGCCGGCTGCTGCGCCCGGAGATCATGGCGCCGCCGCTGTTGTGGCTGGTCTCCGACGCCGCCTCCCAAGTGACCGGGCGACGCTTTTTGGCGGTGCACTGGGATACCTCGCTGCCGCCCGCCGAAGCGGCGGAGAAATGCGGCGCGCCGATCGCCTGGAGGAGCATCGCGACAATGCCAATCGAGCCGGATTGAGGGGAGTTGGACATGAACACTGGGATCAATGTCGAACAGCTCGAATATTGGAACACCGTTGCCGGTCCGCGCTGGGTCGGGCTCGCCGGCTATGTCGAAAAGCGTGTGCAGAAGGTGAACGACCTGCTGCTGGCGCGATCGGCGGTCGCGCCTGGAGAAAAGGTGCTGGAGGTCGGCTGCGGCACCGGCGCCGCGACGGTGCCCCTGGCCGAAGTAGTCGGCGACACCGGCGAGGTCGTCGGGATCGACATCTCCGAGCCGATGCTGGCCGGCGCGCGCGAGCGGATCTCAAAGAGCGGGCGGCGCAACATCACGTTGCTGCGGGCGGACGCGCAGGTGCATGCCCTTGATCCCAACCGCTTCGACCTGATTGCGTCGCGCTTCGGCGTGATGTTCTTTGCCGATCCGGCAGCGGCCTTCCGAAACCTGCTCGGTGCGATGCGTCCCGGCGGGCGGCTCTGTTTTGCGTGCTGGGCAGGGCTCGAGGAAAATCGGCACTGGCTGATCCCCTATGAAGTGGTTCTCCGGCATCTCGGACCGCCCGCGCCAAAGCCTCCCCACGCACCGGGGCCTATGGCTTTCGCCGAGCCGGAATACGTGCGCTCTTTCCTCGAGGGGGCGGGTTACGAGGGCATCGAGATCCGGCGCGAGACGCCCGAAATTATTGGTGGGAGCTCCCAGGAGGAGGCCGAGCACGCCTGCATTATGGGTCCCGCGGCCCGGCTGATCGAGGAGAAGAACCCGCCGGAAAGCGTCCGTGAGCTGATCAAGCAGGAAATGACCGAGGCCTTCGCAGCTTATGCGAAGGGTCAAGAGATGGTGCTTCCTTCCACTATCTTTCTGGTGACGGCCCGCCGCGCCGCTTCTTAAACCTCCGGCCCAATCTGGACAGAATGCCGCATGGTATCTGTATTGGTCTGCGGTTGACGGTCGTCACGCAATCTCGATGGATGTAGCCGAATGGCTGCGCGGGCTCGGGCTCGACCAATACATCACCGCGTTCCGCGCCAACGATATTGACGAGGAGGTATTACGCCGGCTCACGGGCGAGGATCTGCGCGAGCTGGGTGTCACCTCGGTCGGCCATCGCCGCAGACTGCTCGACGGCATCGCCGCACTCGGCGCGGCCGAAGCGCCACCGCCGCCCACCCCGGTCCCCATCGCCGCCAGCGAGGCGGAGCGGCGGCAGCTGACGGTGATGTTCTGCGATTTGGTCGGATCGACGCCGCTGGCGACGCGCTTTGATCCCGAGGATTTGCGTGAGATCGTCGGTGCCTACCATCGCTGCGTCGCCGACACCGTCAGCCCCTTCGCCGGTTTTGTCGCCAAGTATATGGGCGACGGCGTGCTGGTCTATTTCGGCTATCCCGAGGCGCATGAGGACGACGCCGAGCGCGCGGCCCGCGCCGGGCTCGCAGTCATCGCCGCGGTCGGCCGGCTTGCCACACAAGAGCCGCTGAACGTGCGGATCGGCATCGCCAGCGGTCTCGTCGTCGTCGGCGATCTGATCGGCGCGGGTGCGGCGCAGGAGCGGGGCGTGATCGGCGAGACGCCAAACCTCGCCGCCCGCCTGCAGGCGCTGGCCCGGCCGGGCACCTTGGTTGTTGCCGACAACACCCGGCGACAGATCGGCACCTTGTTCGAGATCGAGGATCTCGGCCCTCAGCCGCTCGCCGGTTTCGCCGAGCCGCAGCGCGCCTGGCGTGTGGTCGGCGAGAGCGGGGTCGTCAGCCGCTTCGAGGCATTGCGGTCGGGGACCACACCGCTGGTCGGCCGCGACGAGGAGCTCGATCTCTTATCGCGGCGCTGGCGGCAGGCGAAGTCCGGCGAAGGGCGGGTGGTGCTGGTCTCCGGCGAGCCGGGCATCGGCAAGTCGCGCCTGACCGCAGCACTGTCGCAACGCATCGAGACCGAGCCGCACACCCGCCTGCGCTATTTCTGCTCACCGCACGATCAGGATAAGTGAGGTGCTAGGTCTCCTCAACCCGCGGGGCGGCGGCGCGGCGCAGGCGGTCGTTGATCGCGCGGCCGAGGCCGTGCTCGGGGATCGGCATTACCGCGATCCCGGTGAAAGAGGGGCGGTCGAGACGTCGCAGCATCGCGAACAGATTGGCAGCCGCCTCGGCAAGGTCGCCGGAGCGGCTCAGAAACAGCACTTCCCCGAAACCGGGCGGCGCGTTTGGGCCGAAGGCGAGCAAAGCCTCGCCGGCTAGGGCGTCCGTTGCGGCAACGCGGACCGGTAGACGAGTTGCATAATGGCTCGGCAGCATGCCCGGTGATCTTGGCAGCACCGAGCCGGGAAGGGTGATTGGTCCGAGCAGCTCGGTCAGCGCCTCGAATGTGATGGCGCCGGGGCGGAGCAGGGCAGGGGCCTCTCCTGAAAGATCGAGCACGGTCGATTCAATCCCGACCGGGGTCGGGCCATCGTCGAGGACCAGCGCGACATCGTCGCCGAGGTCCTCGGCAACATGCGCGGGTTTGGTCGGGCTGACGCGGCCCGAGCGGTTAGCCGACGGAGCGGCGATCGGACGGCCAGCCTCGCGCAGCAATGCCTGCGCAACCGGATGGGCGGGCACCCGGATCGCCACCGTATCGAGGCCGGCACTCGCCAACAGCGACAATCCGGCGGCGGACTGCCTGGGCAATACGAGGGTCAGCGGTCCCGGCCAGAACCGCGCGGTGGCGTCACGGGCAGGCGAATTGAAGACGGCCAAGGTCTCCGCCTCGGCCAGGTCCCGGACATGCACGATCAGCGGGTTGAAACGCGGCCGGGCCTTGGCTGCAAAGATAGCGGCGACGGCATGCTCGTTTGTCGCATCGCCGCCGAGCCCATACACGGTCTCGGTCGGGAACGCGACGAGCCGCCCGGCGCGCAATAGCGCAGCGGCGCGGGCAATCGCCGCCGCGCCGGCTGGGGCAATGTCAGCCATCAGCCCGCGGCTCCTGCACTTGCTGGGAAACCGTTAGCCAATGTCAATCGTCGTAATCTAAAACAAAGGAGCACAGTCAAATGCCTCTGGGAGGAAATTCGCCATGAGCGAAAGAGCTGCAATACCATTCGGTGTCCACCGGCCCGGGTGGATCGATGAATTCAAAGCTTTCATCATGCGCGGCAACGTGATCGATCTGGCTGTCGGCATCATCATCGGGGTCGCCTTCACCGCCGTCGTCAACAGCTTGGTGAAAGACATTTTCACCCCGCTCATCGGTCTGCTCGTCGGCGGCATCGATTTCACCAACATCTTTGTCACCTTGAAGGGACCCTCGCAGCCGACCCTCGCCGACGCGCAGAAGGCGGGCGCCGTCACCGTGAACTTCGGCGTCTTCCTCAACGCCGTCATACAGTTTCTGATCGTCAGCTTTGCGGTATTCTGGCTGATAAAGGCGCTGACCCGGTTGCACGTACGTGAGGAGCCGGCGGCGGCTGCACCCCCGCGCAGCGAGGTGCTGCTCGAAGAGATCCGCGACCTCCTCGCCGCCCGCGCGGCGCCCAGACCCTAGGCTTCGTCTACTCGGCCGCAGCCGGTCGCCGGGCGGCGTGCCGGTCGATCTCGGCCTGGATCGCCGCTCCGGCCTTCCCGGTGAAGTCCTCGTGGTGGCTCGTCGCGTAGTCGTAGCTGCCGCGCAGCAATTCCCGGCTCTTCTGGAAATGCGGGTGAACAAATCGAGCCATCAGCTCGTAATGCCTCTTGGTCGCGTCCCAGTCGGCCCAGTTGTGCGCCAATTCGCACAGAACGCCGAACCCGCCCGAGCCCTCGATCAGCCGCTCGACATAGGCGATCGCGTCGTCGGGGGTGCCGATGCAGCCGGTGCCGGTCTCGACCAGCCACTCATAAGGGTCGGCGACGTCGGGCGGAATGATCGGGAAGGTCGCGACGTCCCGGAAGTAGTCGGCGAAGGCCTGCACGCCGAACTGCACATTCTTGCGCGCCTGCTCGCGGGTCTCGGCAATGTGGAACATGCCGACGACGCGCCAGTTCTTGCGGTCGGGAACATGCCCGTTGGCGCGCGCAGTCTCCTCGTAGATACCCCAATTCCTGGTGTGCGCCTCCATCGCCATCGGGCTGGTGCCCCCGATCGACAGCATCCCGACGCCGTATTGACCGGAGAGCAGCGACCCCGAGGGCGAGCGCGCCGCAGCCACCGCCAGTTCCATCGTCGGACGCGTGTAGGGGCGCAATTGCAATTGCGCGTCGGTCAAGTTGAACCAGTCGGTCTTTTTGTCCACGGTTTCGCCGTTGAGCAGCCGAACGATGACGTCGAACGACTCGTTCATCATCCGGCGCTGGGCGCCGGGGTCGATGCCGATCTTCAGCGCGTCGTGGACGAGAGCGCCGGGACCGACCCCGAACATCGCCCGGCCGCGGGTCATATGGTCGAGCTGCACCATGCGATCGGCCAGCATGAACGGGTTGTGGTACGGCAACGAAACGACGCCGGTGCCGAGCCGGATGTGGCGGGTGCGCTGGGCCGCGGCGGCAATGAACATCTCCGGGCAGGCGATCAGTTCGAAGCCGCCGGAATGGTGCTCGCCGATCCACGCCTCATGATAATTCAGCCGGTCGAGATGCTCGAGCAGTTCGAGGTCGCGCTCGATCGACAAGGTCGGGTTCTCGTCGTGGTTGTGAAACGGCGCGAGAAAAATCCCGCTGCGCAGATAGAGGTCGTCCATGCCGAGGTCCTCCGGCAGAAAGCTTGCGGCGGCGGATGGTCGGCCATCGGCCTATTTCCCGCAAGCTAATTTCCCCGCCCTCCGGGTTCCTGCTATTATGCGGCCATTACCGTGAGGAGGAGGCAAACATGTCAGAGCTCGGCGCCAACGCGATACGGGGAGTTCCGTGGCCCTCGAATGGACTGACCGAGATCCCGTTCCGCCTCTACACCGACCCCGATCAGTACCGGCTCGAACAAGAGCGGATCTTCAAAGGCCCGACTTGGAATTTTCTGTGTCTGACCTCCGAGATTCCGAATGCGGGGGATTACATCGCCACGACAATCGGCGAGACCGCGGTCATCGTCACCCGCGACGCCGAGGGCAAAATTAACGCCTTTGTCAACCGCTGCGCGCATCGCGGCAATCTCTTGTGCCTCGAGCGGCGCGGCACCGTCAAAGAGATCAGCTGCATCTATCACGGCTGGACCTACGACCTGACCGGGAAATTGACCGGCGTCGCGTTCGAGCGCGGGGTCAAGCGGCAAGGCGGCATGCCTCCCGAGTTTCGCAAGGACGAGCATAATCTCCACCGGCTGCGGGTCGCGCAGTTCGCCGGCCTCGTGTTCGGATCCTTCCGCGACGACACCCCCGATCTCGAAACCTATCTCGGTCCGAAAATCTCCGCCGGCATCAGCCGCGTGCTGAACCGGCCCGCCCGCATTCTCGGCCGCAGCACTCAGGTATTGCCCAATAATTGGAAACTCTATGCCGAAAACGTCAAGGACACCTACCACGCCAGCATATTGCATCTGTTTCTGACAACCTTCCGGATCAACCGCCTCAGCCAAGAGGGCGGGATCGTCATGGACGACAGCGGAGCGCACCACTTCAGCTATTCCAAACTCGACTACGCGCAGGAAGACGCCGATTACAAAGAGGCGGCGCTGCGCTCGGACAGCGGGTTCGGCCTCAAGGACAGCTCGGTCATCGAGTCGGTCGATGAATATGGCGACGGCATCTCGGTGCAGATCCTGACCGTCTTCCCGAGCATGGTGTTGCAGCAGATCCGCAATACGATTGCGGTTCGCGTCATCCGCCCGCGGGGGCTCGAAAAGACCGAGCTCGAATGGATCCATCTGGGCTTTGAGGACGACGACGAGACGATGACCGAACGCCGCCTCAGGCAAGGCAATCTGGTCGGAGCCGCCGGCTATATCTCGATGGAGGATGGCTGCATCGGCGGGCTCGTCCAGCGCGGGATCCGCTACAACGACGAGGACACCGGGGTTGTGATGATGGGCGGCTACGACGCCGCGCCGCAGCCCTTCCGCGCCAGCGAAGCCGCGATCCGCGGCTTCTGGAAGGAGTACCGCGCCCTGACCGGCAGCTGACCCGTTCATGGACGAGGTCGCCGTCCGGCTCGGTGTTCAAGAGCTGATAGCCGCCTATGTCGACTGCATCGACGAGGACCGGCTGGAGGACTGGCCGGATTTCTTTGTCGAGCAGTGCCGCTATGTGATCACCAGCCGCACCAGTCACGAGGCCGGATTGCCGCACGGCGTCGTCTATGCTGCGTCGCGCGGCATGCTGATCGACCGCGTGACTGCGCTGCGTCAGGCGAATATTTTCGAACCGCACCGCTACCGTCACATCGTCGGCCCCATTCGCATCGAGCAGGTCGACGCCACAGTGGCGCAGGTGCGATCCAACTTTCTCGCGGTGCGAATCATGCACGACGGCGAGATGGCGCTGTTCGCTGCGGGCCGCTATCTCGACCGCATCGCCCTGACGAGCCAGCCATACCGCTTCATCGAACGCCTCGTCGTCCTTGACAGCCAAAAGATCGACACATTGCTGGTGATCCCACTTTAATAGCCTAGCGCCAGGATTAGAATCCCAGATCTGACCCGTTCGAAGCTTTGAAAAGCTATGCCTCTTCTCGCACTTTGGGCGTCCAATCCGACGGCAATTGGTCAGTTCACTGTCGAGCAAATTGTAGCAGCGGCGGGTTCCGGCGATCTCCGCGATAATACCGATTGCGCCCAAGAACTTCGCGAGTATTTATCCCAGGTAAATAGCCAAAAGCTGGCCGAGTATATAGACCGGTGCCTCTCCGCTCACTTTTCCAAATCCGGCGGCGTCTAAAGTCGGGTCCGATTGGCCCTCAGTGAGACAAGGGCCAAGCTTAGGCCTGGAGGCAACTAGAGCAACAACTTCGTTCAACGTCAGCATGCTCGAACGGTAGGGGCGGACGCCAGACGGCGAAAGTCCGCTCATGGGAGTGCAGAAATGTTGAGTTTACGACACTTTCGTCAGGGCACGATTTCCTCGGGGCACCAGTCGTTGCTTGCGCAATAGCTCGCGTAGCCTTTTGGAGCTTCGTAAAAGTCATGAACGTCCGCCGCCAGCCTACTGCCGGGTTACCCAGCCATTGACCATGCCGGCTGGGCTCGGGCATTGGCAGGCCCGATCGAGCGCGGCCTGCGTGCCGATTTGACAGCCGCCGATCGGCGTCTGGCACCAGTCACCCATGCCCGCAGCCGGCTGCTCGGTGCCGCCGCAATAAGGCGTGGTCGGCACCGGCCGGGCGCCGGCGCAGATCTGCCCGATTGCTTGTGGGCTGCATCCCAGGTGGGGCAGGGCAACGTTTCGTAGCCAGTCGCTGCACTGGGCCTCGGCGCGCGCCGGCAGCAGCGCAGCGAGCGCGAACAGAGTCGCGGTATAAGTTGCGGATCGACGTAGCATGGCGGCCGTCCTTCCGGCGTCGATATGGACCGGCGCGTTGTGGAATTGCAATCAAAATCACCGTGAGATTCGTTGCGCAGATGGCCAGTGCGCCGCTATACATGCGACGAGCAATGTCATCCGGGCCAGACCTGCCAGCCAAGCGCCGTTGGAACTTCGTCGATTGGGCGACGGTCATCAGCCTGGTGTTGGCCGTGATGGGGTTTCTCGGGTACGGCACCTGGCAGGCTTTCATCCCGTCACCACCCTCGCCGCGCCCCGCTCCAACGCCTACCGCGCCTGGGCCGAGGACCACGATGCCTTCGCCGAGCCAGCCGGTCACGAACGCCACGGGCCAGCCCGCCTACCGGCCGCCTTCGGACCTGTCCGGCGAGGCCTGGGCCGGCGCCGTCGACGGGCGCGAGGTGACGCTGAGGTTTGGCGGCACGAGTTATGCGGGGGATGTGAGCGTGTCCGATCCCGGATTTGGGCGAGAGGGGCGGTGGCACGCGAGAGGGCCGGTTGAACGTCGACATCGAGCTGGCCGGCCCACAGCGGACGATCATGGGCACGATGGGCCCGGATGGCGAGACGATGGCGGTGACGGTGAACGTTCTTGGAAGCAAGGATCTGCAATATGCGACCTTGCGCCGGGTACGGTGATCGTTTCCGCGGCGGCAGCACGCACATGCCGTATCAGCAACACTAAAATTGCCACAATGTTAGGATCTCATAGAGCTTCGGAAAGTGCCGATAGCGCGCCGGGTGATTGGACAAGGCGGGCATAGCTGATTTTTCGCTGCAAAAAACAGCAGAAACAGCGAGGAGCGACCGTCTGCCGAACGTGCGGGATAAAAGGCGTGGATGCGCGGATCAAGTCCGCGCAAGGCGACTAGATGAATGCCTGCAAGTCCCCAACCGGCTATCCTTGCAAGTAGCGACAGTAGGAGGAGGCGGCTACGATGAAGTTCAAGGTGGACATCGATTGTACTCCGGACGAGGCGAGAGCCTTTTTCGGCTTGCCGGATGTGAAGCCGCTGCAGGAGGCGCTCCTGCCGGAAGTCGAGCAGCGTTTGAGAACCCTACTCAAGGGGATGGACCCGGAGGCAATGTTGAAGAGCTGGCTGCCGGCGACCCTAAAAGGGTTCGAACAGCTGCAGCAAATGTTTTTCGCGAACATGCCGGGCGCTGGCGACAAGAAAAAGCCGTGACCGGGGCGCTGCGCACCGCGCGCCTGTTGCTGCGCCAATGGCGCGATGAGGATGTCGCGGCTTTCGCCGAGCTTTCTGCCGATCCCGCCGTCATGGAATATCTGGTGCCCTTTGCCGACCGCGCGGCCATGGACGCCTGGGTCGCGGCGACCCGCAAGCATTGGCACGATCATGGCTTCGGTCCCTGGGTCGTCGAGCTTCCAGATGAAGCGCCGTTCATCGGCGTCGTCGGCCTGAACAATTTGCGCTTCGCGCTGCCGTTCGCGCCGACGGTCGAGGTCGCCTGGCGCTTAGCCCGTCGCTATTGGGGACGGGGCTATGCCTATGAGGCGGCGCGGGCCGCGATCGATGAGGGGTTCGGCCGCCTCGGTCTCAACGAGATCGTCGCCTTTACGGTGCCGGCGAACCTGGCGTCGCGGCGGGTCATGGAAAAGCTCAGGATGACCCGCGACCCGGCGGAGGATTTCGATTTCGACCATCCGCGGCTGCCGGAGGGGCACCCGCTGCGCCGCCATGTCCTTTATCGGCTCCGGCGGTCGTGAGCGGTTGCATCCTGCTGGTCCGGCACGGCGAGACCGAATGGAATTTGCAGCGGCGATATCAGGGTCGATCCGACTCGCCATTGACTGCAACAGGCGTCGCCCAAGCCCATGCCATCGGGCGGCTGCTCGGCACACTGCCACAGGCCCAATCGGCCCGGATCGTATCAAGCCCGTTGGGGCGCGCGCAGGGAACCGCCGAAATCATTCGGCAACATTTCGCGGCCGCGCCGGAGCTGCGGTTCGACGATCGGCTGCGCGAGCTGTCGCTCGGCTCCTGGGACGGACTGACCTACAGTGACATCGCCGCGTGCTGTCCTGGCGTGTTCGATGGCGACGGACGCTATGACTGGTATTTCCGTTCGCCGGATGGCGAACGGTATGACGCCTTCGCCGCTCGGCTCGGCGAATGGCTGAGCGAGCAGGATTCCGGCTGCGCGCTCGTTGTCGTCACGCACGGGCTCGTGACCCGGCTGCTTCGCGGTCTCTACGCGCGCCTCCCGCGCGAGGCGGCGCTGATATTGCCGGTGCCGCAGGACAAGGTCTTTGCGCTGTCCAATGGCGCGATCGAGGAAATTCCGCTCAGGCCACCGGCCGCTTAGGTGTGGAACTGCGGCGGCGGTCTTTGGACGACCGGTGCGGCGGCGTCGAGAATTTGGCGCCGATTGCCCGAGCGGGGCGGATAAATGCGCTCGCAGTTGATCAGCTGCTTGGTCCGCTTGGCGCCGGCGCCGGTCGCGACGACCCGGCGGTCCCAGCCCTCGGTGTAGACGGCGCCCCAGGGCCCCAGATCGAGGATCGTCGTGTACCAGTCGATGCGCAGCGGCAGCATCGGTTTTACCAAGAGGTCGCACACGACGTTATAGCCGGCAAAGCGACCCATCGGCCGGGCATGCTGACAAGACATTACCGACCCGTGCCGATCGTCGACGATCGTATAGGCGGCATCGCCGGCGGCAAAAGTGCCGGCCATCCCTTCGACCCGCATAAAGCGGTCGACCGGAACCCGGCCGAACCGGTCGCGACGAACCGGAAAAAGCTCGGTCAACGGGTTGGCTCGCATGCCGGCGCACCAGACGACGGTCGCGGCAGCGATCTTTTCGCCGGTCGAGAGTGTGGCGCCGGACCCGTCGATCGCGCTGATCGTGACGCCGGTGCGGGTCGCCACCCCGAGAGAGGCGAGCGCCTCGTCGATGACATGACAGGCACCGTCGCCCATGTCGGAACCGACCCGCGGCTGATGGTCGGCGAGAATTACTCGGGGAGCCGCAGCGCCCGCCGAGCGCAATTTCCCGAGCATCTCGGTTGCCGCTTCGATGCCGGTCAACCCCGCGCCGACGACGAGGGCGGTGATATTGCCCGGGCGAGCGCGGCCGCGCCGACAGCCCCGCGATATGGGTATTGAGCCGCGCGGCGCCGTCGTAAGTATCGACATCGAAGGCAAATTCGCCGAGCCCGGGAATGTCGGGGCGGACGAGCCGGCTGCCGAGGGCGAAGACCAACCGGTCATAGGAGAGCGATCGACGTGCGGCACCTGCGGAGTAGGTGACCTGCCGGCTATCGAAGTCGATACCGACGACCTCGCCCGCCACGCGCTCGACGCCGATCGGTTCGAGCACCTCGTCGAGCGCCACCCTGACGCCGCTCAGATCGGGCTCGTAATTCCGCACGCGGATCGCGTGCCACTGGTCGCGATTGACCACGGTCACCTGGACCGCTTCCCGGCCGATACCGAACTCGTCCAAGGCGCGCGCCGCGCCGGCCGCGCTCCACAGCCCGGCGAACCCGGCACCCAGGACGAGGATGCGCGCCGTCACCGGCTCGTTCGGCTCGACCGTCTGGATGACCTCGAAGCCCTCGAACTCGGGGTGTCCGAGATAGAGCGGCCTGTTCTGTCCGGCGCTGCCGTGGGCGAGGCGGAATGCTTCCGACCGCGTCCAGGCTTCGAAATCTTCCCGGCTCCGCCACACCGTGTGGGAGGAGTAGAGAACGTGGTCCTCGCGCTCCGGTCCGCGCAGCAGATGAAACTCGATAAAGCCCGGCACATCGCGCAAATGCGTGTCGCGCGATGTCCAGACGCGCTCGAACTCCGCCCCCGAATTCGGGATGACTTTGAAACGGTTCATCGCAATGAACATTTGTTGGTTCCTCAGTGCTTGGCGAACGTCACGACGACACCCTTTGCCGCGTCGTCGGGATGATCGAATGGGGTCTTGAAGTGGGCGACGGCGCCGGGTGGCAGCCGAGGTTGCGGGGGATCGACGATCTTGAACTGCACCTCCTTTTCGGAGGCGTCGCGCAATGCCACCCGCAGCCTTGGCAGATCCTGCGTCGTTTTTCCGCTATTGGCGATATCGCCCTCGATGAGCAGGCCGTCCGGGGTGCGCGAGGGGGCGAGCTTCTCGATTTTGAGCCCGGTCCAGGGCGGCTCGGCCGCGAAACCGGCCAAAGCATAGAGCCGCGCCGCCGGCGGCCAAAGCGCCACAACCGCACCGCGGGCGACGACGACCCCGGCCAGAACCGCGAGGGCGAGCAGGACGGCTATTACGAGCCAGCGGAGCGCACCCCAGCGGCTCCGACGCCGAGGCGGTTCGGGAAGAGCTCGCTGTCGCGGCGGGACCTCCAGCGTGGTTGCCGGGCGCGGCGGGACTTCGAGCGCCGGTTCGATCCGGCCGTCGGTCTTGGCTTCGTCCCGATCTGCGGCGCGGCTCCGGCGACGCTGCCTGATGCCAGGTATGACCGCAATTGGCGCAGCGGACGGTGCGGCCGGACTGTCCGCGCAGGGCGCCTTCGTCGACTTTATAGCGGGTCCGGCAAACCGGGCAGCTGACGATCATCAGGCCAAGGTCGAATGCGGCCGGAACCTCACGCAGCGGCAGGCGCCGCGCCGCGCCGGGCGAGCTGGCGCAGATGGTGGTCGGCATCACCGAACATCGTGTCGATCATCGTGACCCGCTTGAAGTAGTGACCGACCTTGTATTCCATTGTCATCCCGATGCCGCCATGCAGCTGGATCGCCTGCTGGCCGATGAACTTGCCGGAACGGCCGATCTGCACCTTGGCCGCCGCGACTGCGTTGCGCCGCTCCGCGGCATTTTCATCGGCCGCCATCATCGTCGCGAACATCGCCATGCTGCGTGCCTGTTCCAGCGCGATCAGCATATCGACGGCGCGGTGCTGCAGGATCTGGAAGCTGCCGATCTCGCGGCCGAATTGCCGGCGCGTCTTGAGATATTCGACGGTCAACTCGTGCATCACAGCCATTGCGCCGACGGCCTCGGCGCACAGCGCGGCGATCGCCTCGTCGACGACGCGCTCGACGAGCGGCAATGCCTTCCCCGGCTCGCCGAGCACGCCTTCGGGGCCGACCTGTACTCCCGAGAAGGTGATCTCCGCGGCGCGCAGCCCGTCCTGGGTCGGGTAGCCGCGGCGCGATACTCCTGCCGCCTTGCCGTCGACGATAAAGGCAGCGACCCCGTCGCGGTCGCGCCGGCCGCCGCCGACCCGCGCGGTGACGATCAGCTTGTCGGCGGTGTCGCCGTGCACGACGACACCCTTCTCGCCATCGAGCACCCAGCCGGTCCCGTCGCGCACCGCTCGCGTCTCGATATCGTGCAGGTCGTAGCGCGATTGCCGCTCGGTATGGGCGAAGGCGAAGGTGAGGCTGCCATCCGCAATTTTCGGGACAAGAGCGGCACATTGCTCGGCGCTGCCGCCGTGGCGAAGAAACCCGCCGCCGAGCACGACCGTCGCAAGATAGGGTTCGAGCACCAGGGCGCGGCCAAAGGCTTCCATTGCGATCATCGTCTCGACCGGACCGCCGGCAGAGCCGCCATGCCGCTCCTCGAACGGCAGGCCGAGCAGCCCGAGTTCGGCGAATTGCGCCCACAATTCGCGGCTCCAGCCCTCCGGGTTCTGAGCGTAACCCTTGCGCTGCTCGAACGCGTAGCGGTCGCCGATCAGCCGGTCGAGGCTTTCCTTCAGCAGCCGCTGCTCTTCACTCAGGTCGAAATCCATGGCTCACAGTCCCAGGATCGCCTTGGCGATGATGTTCTTCTGGATCTCGTTGGTGCCGCCATAGATCGTGGTCTTGCGCCAGTTGAAATAAGTCGGGGCGATCGGGCCGGCCCATTCCGGGCCGATCGGCGGCTCGTTCCAGCGCTCCTCATCCTCGTGCTCGGGCTGGTAGGGCAGGGCGTAGGGGCCGACCACCTCGAGCAACAATTCGGTCGTTGCCTGCTGGATCTCCGATGCCTTTGATCTTGAGGATCGAGGAGGCCGGATCGGGCTTGTTGTCGGTGCGACGGCGCTCGGCGGCGACGACGCGCAGCTGCGTCATCTCGAGTGCCTTCAATTCGACCTCGACCGCGGCCAGCTTCTCGCGGAAGCGCTCGTCCTCGATCAGCGGCTTGTCGCCGGCAATCTCCAGTCGCCGCGAGCTCTTTGATCCGCCGGATGCGTTCCTTCGACAGGCCGACGCGGGCGATCCCGGTGCGCTCGCGGCCGAGCAGATATTTCGCGTAATCCCAGCCCTTGTTCTCCTGGCCGACCAGGTTCTCGGCCGGCACCTTGACGTCGTCGAAGAACACCTCGTTGACCTCGTGCCCGCCTTCGATCGTGACGATCGGGCGCACCGTGATGCCCGGCGTCTTCATGTCGATCAGCAGAAAAGAAATTCCCTCCTGCTTCTTGGCCTGAGGATCGGTGCGCACCAGGCAGAAGATCCAATCGGCGTGCTGCGCGAGGGTAGTCCAGGTTTTCTGTCCGTTGACGATGTAGTGGCCGTCTTCACGCTTGGCCGAAGTCCGTAAAGAGGCCAGATCCGAGCCTGCACCGGGCTCGGAAAATCCCTGGCACCACCAAACGTCGAGATTGGCGATGGCTGGCAAGTAACGCTTTTTCTGCGCTTCCGAGCCGAAAGCGATGATGACCGGCCCGACCATCGTGACGCCAAAGCCGAGCGGCTGCGGCGCCGGGGTCTGCTGCAGCTCTTCCTGGAATATGTACTGCTGCACCGGCGTCCACCCGGTGCCGCCCCACTCGATAGGCCAGTTGGCGACCGCCCAGCCCTTTTTGTTCAGGGTCCGCTGCCAGGTGACGATGTCGTCCTTGGCGAGATGCTTTCCTTCGACCAGCTTGGTGCGGATGCTCGCCGGCAGATTGGCGCGAAAAAACGCCCGCACCTCGTCGCGGAAGGCGAGCTCTTCGGGGGTGAAGCGGAGATCCATAACGCGAACTCCTTCAGTCAAACCTTCGCCGGGCGAGTTAGGAACCCTCTCCACCCTTCAGGGGGGAGAGGGAGGGGCCCGCGCCACAGGCGCGGGAGGGTGAGGTGGGCGCCGGCAACCGCTCTGGAACCCCCCACCTTACCCCAGCCCTCTCAGCCCCCAAGGGCGGAGAGGGACCCATGCGCTTTCGTAGGAAGGTTAATCTGGTCACGACGCGAAGCCGCGGCCCTCGGCGGCAAGCCGAGCGAGCAAGGGGGCAGGCCGCAGGGTCTCGTCGCGCGACCGGTCGGCGTAGAAGGTCAGCCGGTCGCGGATATGCGCGAGACCCAAAAGATCGGCATAATACATCGGACCGCCGCGCCACACCGGCCAGCCATAGCCATAGACCCAGATCACGTCGATGTCGCCCGGGCGCGTGGCGATGCCCTCGTCGAGAATGCGGGCGCCCTCGTTGATCATCGGGAAGATCATGCGCTCGACGATCTCCTCCTCGCCGATCGGCCGCCGGTTGATGCCGAGCCGCGCAGACGTCTCGAGGATGATCTTTTCGACCTCCGGATCGGGGATCGGCGTGCGCGACCCGGCATCATAGCGGAAATATCCCTTCCCGGTCTTCTGGCCGTAATGCCCGGCTTCGCACAGCGCATCCTCGATCTCGTTGCGCTCGCCGCGCCCCTTGCGGATCCGCCAGCCGACATCGAGCCCCGCCATATCGGCCATCGCGAACGGCCCCATCGGGAAGCCGAACGCAGCAACTGCGGCATCGACCTCCTGCGGCAGCGCTCCTTCGAGCAGCAGCCGCTCGGTCTCGACCGACCGGCGGGCGAGCATCCGGTTGCCGACGAAACCGTAGCAGACACCGACGGTGACCGGCACCTTGCCGATCCGCCGGCCGAGCGCGACCGCGGTGGCGAGCGCGTCGGGCGAGGTCGCCGCGCCGCGCACGATCTCCAACAGGCGCATAACGTTCGCCGGGCTGAAAAAATGCGTGCCGAGCACGTCTTGCGGCCGCTTCGTCGCCCGTGCGATCTCGTCGACATCGAGCGTCGAGGTGTTGGTGGCGAGGAGCGCATTTGGTTTCGCGAGGCGATCGAGATCGGAGAAGACCCGCTTTTTGAGGTCCATCTCCTCGAACACCGCCTCGATCACGACATCGGCCGAGCCGACCGCCTCGAGCTCGGTGACGCCGGTGATCAGACCGATCCGGCGCTCCATCTCGTCGGCGCTGAGCCCCCCGCGCGACACGGTTGCGCGGTAATTGGCGGCAACCCGGTCGAGGCCCTTTCTGCAAGCAGGTCGCGACCGGTCTCGACGATGGTGACGGGGATGCCGGCATTGGCGAAGCACATCGCGATGCCGCCGCCCATCGTGCCGGCGCCGATGACCGCGCCGCTCGCGATCGGGCGCGGCTTTGTCCCCTCCGGGATGCCCGGCACTTTGGCCGCCTCGCGCTCGGCGAAGAAGACATGACGCTGCGCCTTTGATTGATCGCCGGCGACCAGCTTGCGAAACAGCTCGGATTCGCGCTTCAGCCCTTCCGTCAAAGGGCAGCACGATCGCGTTGCGTACGGCCTCGACACAGGCGGCCGGCGCTTCCCGGCCGCGCAGCCGCCGGGTCAGCGCCTCGGCGGCGTCGGCAAACCCCTCCCCGATCAGCTTTTCCTCGCGATCGCGCACGAGCCGAAGCGGCCGCCCCTCCCGAACAATCCGGCGCGCGAAGTCGATCGCAGCCGCGGTCAGGTCGCCTTCGACAATCTCGTCGATGATCCCATCCGCGCGTGCCTCGGCCGCGCCGATCGGCTCGCCGGTCACGATCATCTGCAATGCCTTCTCCGGCCCGACGAGGCGCGGCAGCCGCTGAGTGCCGCCCGCCCCGGGCAAGAGGCCGAGCTTGACTTCGGGCAGCCCGACGCGCGCTCCCGCGACCGCGACGCGGAAGTGGCAGGCGAGCGCCAGCTCGAAGCCGCCGCCGAGAGCAGTGCCGTGCAACGCTGCGACGACCGGCTTCGGCATCGCCTCGATCGCAGCGATGACATCGTGAAGGCTCGGTGCCTGCGGCGGTTTGCCGAATTCGGTAATGTCAGCGCCGGCGAAAAAGGTGCGGCCGGCGCAGGCGATCACCACCGCCTTGACGGCGCGCCGTCGTCGCGCGCCTGCGCCAGCGCCTCGGCGAGCCCGGCGCGCACCTCGTGCTTCAGCGCGTTGACCGGCGGGTTGTCGACCGTGACGACCGCGATCTCGCCGTCGCGGCGGAGATCGACGCTGGCGTTGATACTGCCCATGATGCTCCCCGCTCCTGACGTCTCGCCGCGGAGAGTAGCCCGACAAGGCCGCGCAAAGAAGGGCGGAATTGGAGCAACCGCACTACTGCCAACGGCTTGACTTGAAAGGCCGAGCCCGGCAGGTTCGCTACCGGACAGGGTCGCGAAACACCGTTGCGGGGAGGTAGATGAGCCGCGCCGAACTGCTCGAGGTTCGCGATGTCGCGGTGCGGTTCGGCGGTATCGTCGCGCTGGATGGCGTTTCGTTCGATCTCGAAGAAGGCCAGATCCTCGGCCTCATCGGCCCGAATGGCGCGGGCAAGACGACTTTCTTCAACTGCCTGAGCCGCCTCTACACGCCGAACCGAGGCGACATCCTGTTCGAGGGCCACTCAATGCTGGGCCGACCGCCGCACCGCATCGCCGAGATCGGGATCGGGCGGACCTTTCAGAACCTCGCGCTGTTCGGTCCGCAATCGGTGCTCGACAATGTCCGCCTCGGCGCTCATGCCCATAGCCGCAGCGACTTCGTCAGCGACACGTTGCGCCTGCCCTGGGCGCGCCGGCAGGAGACAACGGTGAGCGAGACTGCCTGGTCGCTGCTCCATATGCTCGATCTCGAAGACGTGGCGTTGCGGCCGGCTGCTGGTCTGCCGCTCGGCACGCGCAAGCGGGTCGAGTTGGCCCGGGCATTGGCGGGCCGCCCTAAGCTCGTGCTGCTCGACGAACCGGCGGGCGGGCTCAATCACGAGGAGGTCGGCGAACTCGGCGCCCTCATTCGCCGGGTGCGCGACGAGCGCCAGGTCACGGTGCTGCTCGTCGAGCATCACATGAACCTCGTCATGTCGGTTTCCGACAAGGTCGTGGCCCTCGATTTCGGCCGTAAGATCGCCGAAGGCACGCCCGCCGAGGTGCAGCAGAACGAAGCGGTCATTGAGGCCTATCTCGGCACCGGCCACAAGACCGTAGCTGCCGCTTCTGCCGGGAAACCAGCCGCATGATGCTCGAGATCGCCGGCCTGGAGGCGTTCTACGGCGAGCAGCAGGCGCTGTTCGGCGTCGGGTTCGATCTCGACGCCGGGCATGTGCGCACCCTCTTGGGGGCCAATGGCGCCGGCAAGACGACGGTGCTGCGTGCGCTCTGCGGTACGGTGCGAACCGCTGGCGACATCCGTTTCGACGGAAAATCGATTAACGGTTGGGCTACCGAGGATATCGTCCGGCTTGGCGTTGCCCATGTGCCGGAGGGACGCGGCACCTTTGTGCGCCTGACGGTCGAGGAAAACCTGCAGCTCGGGGCGATGACGCGCCGCGACCACGCCGCGATCGCGGCGGATATCGAACAGATCTATCACCATTTCCCGCGCCTCAAGGAACGTCGGACGCAACAGGCCGGCCTGCTCTCCGGCGGCGAGCAGCAGATGCTCGCCGTCGGCCGGGGGCTGATGCTGCGGCCGCGCCTGATGCTGCTCGACGAACCCTCGTTCGGGCTGGCGCCGTTGGTCGTCGAAGAGTTGTTCGGGATCTTGCGCGAGGTCAACCACGACACCGGCGTCGCGATGCTGATCGTCGAGCAGAACGCCGCGCTGGTCCTCGAACTGGCGGAGCACGCCTATCTGCTCGAAACCGGCCGCATTGTCATGGATGGGCCGGCCGAAGCGATCGCCGCCGACGAGGCCGTGCGCCGCGCCTATCTGGGTTATTGAACGGGGAGCGCCGATGCAATTGCTCCTGCAACAGGTGATGGCCGGCCTTGCCAACGGCGCAATCTACGCATTGGTGGCGCTCGCCGTCGTAATGATCTACCAGGCGATCGATCACCTCAATTTTGCGCAAGGCGAGATGGCCACGTTTTCGGCCTATGTCGCCTGGCAGCTGATCGCCTGGGGCACGCCGTATTGGCTGGCCTTCGTGGCCGTGGTGATCCTGTCGTTCATCGGCGGCGTCGCTATCGAGCGGATCCTGTTCAAGCCGCTGCACAACGCCTCGATCTTGGCCAATCTGGTCGCCTTCATCGCCCTCTTCAGCATCCTGAACAGTGGCGACGGCTATCTTTGGGATTATACGATCAAGACCTTCCCCAGCCCGTTCGGAACCAAGCCACTGTTCGGCAGCGTCCTGATCGACGCCCATGAAGCTGGGATGATCGGCGTGACCGCGGTGATGCTGGGCCTGATCTACTTATTTTTCCGCGGTACGCGGCTCGGCCTCGCGATGCGGGCCGCCGCCGCCAATCCGGAATTGGCCCGCCTGGTTGGCATACGCGTGGGCTGGATGACGGCGCTCGGCTGGGGCATTGCGGCGGCGATCGGCGCCGTCGCCGGCATGCTGATCGCGCCGATCGTGTTTCTCGATCCGAACATGATGTTCGGCGTCCTGCTTTACGGGTTTGCCGGGGCCGTACTCGGCGGGCTGTCAAGCCCGGCCGGCGCCGTGCTGGGCGGTTTTGCCGTCGGCGTCGTCGAAAACCTGGCGGGCACGTTCATCCCCTATTTCGGCCGCGACCTGAAGCTGACCATCGCGCTGCTGGTGATCGTCGCGGTGCTGATGGTGCGGCCCGCCGGGATTTTTGGCCGCAGCGTGGTGAGCCGGGTATGACGACGCCGCAACAGGAAACCGCACTCTTCGCATCCTCCGGCCAGGCGCGTGGCGCGCGGCGCGCGGCGTGGCTTACGCCCCATCATTGGGTGTGGGCCGGCGTTTTGGCGATCGCGGTCGTACTGCCCTTCGCTTTTCAGGGCTTCGTCGTCTTCCAATTGACCCAGGTGATGATCTATGGGCTAGCGATTCTCGGCCTCAACCTGCTGACCGGCTTCAATGGCCAGTTCTCGGTGGGGCACGGGGCTTTTTATGGTCTCGGCGCCTACGTCACCGCGATCCTGATGCACCAATACGGCGTTGCCTATTACTGGACCGTGCCGGCGGCCGGTGGCGTCTGCTTCGTGGTTGGCGCCCTGTTCGGGTTGCCGGCGCTGCGGCTGCAAGGCCTCTACCTCGCGCTTGCTACCTTTGCACTGGCGGTTGCGCTGCCGCAGCTGCTGAAATTTCATGGTCTCGAAAGTTGGACCGGCGGCGTGCAGGGCATCGTGGTCGATCAACCGGATGTACCAGGATTCCTGCCGATCGACGCCGATCAATGGCTCTATTATTTCACCCTTGCGGTCGTGCTGGTGATGTTCGCCGGCGCTGCCAATCTGGTGAAGAGCCGCACTGGCCGCGCAATCATGGCGATCCGCGACCACCCGATCGCCGCCGCTGCAATGGGTATCAACGAGCCGCTCTACAAGACGCTGACCTTTGGCGTCAGTGCGCTTTACACCGGCGTTGCCGGGGCCTTGGGCGCACTCGCCGTGCAGTTCGTCGCCCCGGACAGCTTCAGCCTGTTCCTTTCAATCTATTTCCTCGTCGGTCTCATACTCGGCGGCATGGGCTCGCTGCCGGGCTGCTTGTTCGGCGGCTTGTTCGTGCTCTACGTGCCGAACATCGCCGAATCTGTGTCGCGCGGATTGGCGGGTGCCATTTATGGCGTCATCATGCTGCTGGTGATTTTTGTGATGCCGTCCGGCGCTTCGGGATTCACACGGCTGGCATTCGCATATGTGTCGCGATGGCGCAATCGATAAACGATAGGGCGAGCTGAGCGACAACCCCAAAGGTTAACAACATGAGCAGCTTCTGGAGGAGAAACAACCATGACCAAGCTTACCCGTCGCATGATCTTCGCCGCGGCGCCTGCGGCATTGGCCTTCGGCAGTCCGCTTCTTCGGGCGCGACCGGCGCGCGCCGCAAAACAGTATGGCCCGGGGGTCAGCGACAGCGAAATCAAGATCGGGAACACCGGCCCCTATAGCGGTCCGGCCTCGTCCTATAGCGCCGTCCCTAAATCGCAGGTCGCTTTTTGGAAGATGATCAACGATCAGGGCGGCATAAATGGGCGCAAAATCACTTTCATTTCCTACGACGATAGCTATACGCCACCCAAGACCGTCGAAATGGTGCGCAAGCTGGTCGAGCAAGACGACGTCCTGTTGATCGCCAGCCCGCTCGGCACCCCAACCAACAGCGCGATTTGGCACTACATGAACCAGAAGAGAGTGCCGCAACTGTTCGTCGCGACCGGCGCCACCAAATGGGACGATCCAAAGGGCCATCCGTGGACCATCGGCTGGCAGCCGAATTATCAGAGCGAGGGCCGCATCTATGCTTCCTACATCCTGAAGGAAAAGCCGGACGGCAAGATCGGGGTGCTCTACCAGAACGACGATTTCGGCAAGGATTATCTGAGGGGCGTTACCGACGGTCTTGGCGACAAGGCGGCCGAGATGATCGCCGTCAAAGCGTCCTACGAGACGACCGATCCGACCGTCAACTCGCAAATCATCGGCATGAAGGCGGCCGGTTGCGATGTGTTTGTAAACACCGGAATTCCCAAATTCGCCGCGCAGGCGATCAAGAAGGCAGCCGAGATCAAGTGGAAGCCGCTTCACATCTTGAGCAGCATCGGCAGTTCGGTCGGCGCCACCCTGAAGCCGGCCGGCTTTGAAAATTGCCAGGGCCTCATCTCCGACTTCTACTTGAAGGACCCAACCGATCCGAAATGGAAGGACGACCCGGGCTTCAAGTCCTGGGTGGCGTTCATGGACAAATATTTGGCCGGCGCCGACCAGTCTGACGCTGGCTACGTCGCCGGCGCCTCTCTTGCGGCGATGACCGCGCAGGTGGTGAAGCAATGCGGCGACGAGCTGACCCGCGAAAACGTCATGAAGCAGGCGGCAAACCTGCACGACGTCACAGTGCCGATGCTGCTGCCCGGTATCACGGCGAACACCAGTCCGACCGACTTCGCGCCGCTTAAACAGGTCCAGATGGCGCGCTTCGACGAGGGCCGCTGGGAATTGTTCGGGCCGCTGCTGACCGGCGCAGTCGGCTAACAAACGCCCCCACCACGCAAATTTGTGGTGATGGGCGGCGGTGTTTTATGCGGTGCGCCGCGCGTAGAGGGGCGCAGGCCGGTAATGTCATCGTTGTGGGACACGTTGCTCCGCCTCACGATTGTGGCTGCCAGCTGTTGCTTGGTGTGGCTCAGTGGGCTTCTGTGGTTTGCAACTCCAGCCGCCGAGGACTCGAGGACGGCGCCCACCGATGCGATTGTCGTGCTGACCGGAGGCAGTCTGCGTCTGCAAAGCGGCATCGAACTGCTGCGCGAAGGAAAGGGCAGCAAACTCTTCGTTTCCGGCGTCAATCAGCAGGTCGACCTCGATGAGCTGTTGCGTGTTTCCGGCAATGCGCCGGAATGGGCGTCCTGCTGCGTCGTACTTGGTCACCAAGCCGACGATACCCTTGGCAATGCCCAGGAGACGGCCCGGTGGATCCGCAGCCAAGGTTTTCACAGCCTTCGCCTCGTCACGGCCTGGTACCACATGCGGCGCAGCCTGCTCGAATTCCAACGCGCAATGCCGGAGATCGACATCGTGGCTCACCCCGTCTTTCCCGACCAGGTCAAGCAGGAGCATTGGTGGGCATGGCGCGGCACCGCCGCGCTGCTGGTCAATGAGTATGTCAAGTACATTGGGGCACTCGCCCGCCCGCTGATCGAGCGGCGCCAACCGGCGACGATCGGCCGGCCGGACGAGCCGGCTAGTGCCGAGTTGCCGCGATGAGCTGGGCGAGGGCGCTCACCTTCAATTTCGCCTTTTTCGGCTGGACCGCAATCCTCGGCACGCTCGGGCTCCCCTTCCTGTTCACACCACGCGTTGTGACGATGCGCTTCGGCCGGTTCTGGGCAGCCAGCGTGTTGGCTTTGCTCAAGTTCATCGTCGGGCTCGGCCACGAGATCCGTGGGCTCGACCGGGTCCCTCGGGGCGGCTGCGTTATCGCAATGAAGCATCAATCAGCCTGGGACACTCTGATCCTCCCGGTCGTGCTCGGCGACCCGGCGATCGTGCTGAAGCGCGAATTGCTGCTGGTGCCGTTTTTTGGCTGGTATGCCGCGCGTGCCGGCTCGATCGCGATCGACCGCAAAGCCGGGGCGGGCGCATTGCGCCGGATGCTGACAAAGGCCCGGCCGGCCGCAGCCGCCGGGCGGCCAATCGTCATCTTTCCGGAAGGAACCCGGGTTGCGCCCGGCGCGCGCAGTTCCTATCAGCCTGGCGTCGCCGCGCTCTATCAGGCGTTGGCGCTGCCATTGGTGCCGGCGGCCGTCAATTCCGGCCTCTATTGGGGCCGGCGGAGCTTTCTCAAACGAAGGGGCCGCATCGTCCTCGAATTTCTCGAGCCGATCCCCCCGGGACGGACCCGCCCGCGGCTTATGGCCGAGCTCGAGCGGCGGGTCGAGACCGCCGCCGCAGCACTGCTGCGCGAGGGCCGAGAAGCCTGCGGGCGATGAAAGTAGGAATCATTGGTGTCGGCGCGGGGAGGGTTATCGCTAACGGTCACCCGGAGAAACCGGTGATACGGCAATGCCGGTTGCTCAGGCGAATTGGCCGGCCCATTTATTGATCATCATGGATAACTCAGCCGCCGGTCATACGGACGGCGGCACAGTGGGCCACTCAGCGGACACGAGGTTTGGGTTATGGAATTCGAGAAATACACCGATCGGGCGAAGGGTTTTCTGCAGTCGGCGCAAACCATGGCGCTGCGGCGCGGCCACCAAAGGCTGACGCCGGAGCACCTGCTGAAGGTGCTGCTCGAGGATAGCGAAGGGCTGGCCGCCAACCTCATTCGCGCCGCCGGGGGTGATCCAAAGGCGGCGCTGACCGCCGTCGACGCCGAGCTCGACCGGCTCCCGAAGGTCGAGGGATCGGGGGCGGGGCAAGTCTACATGTCGCCCGAACTGGCGCGGGTCTTCGAGCAGGCCGAGCAACTGGCGCAGCGCGCCGGCGACAGCTTTGTAACGGTGGAACGGCTATTGCTCGCGCTCGCCGCGGCGGCGGGCACCGGTGCCGCCAAGGCATTGGCCGCCGCCCGGGTCGACGCGCAGAGCCTCAACCGGGCGATCGAAGAGGTGCGCAAGGGCCGCAAGGCCGACAGCGCCTCGGCCGAGGAGGGCTATGACGCGCTCAAGAAATATACTCGCGACCTGACCGAGGCCGCACGCGAAGGCAAGCTCGATCCGGTCATCGGCCGTGACGAGGAGATCCGGCGCACGATCCAGGTGCTGTCGCGGCGCACCAAGAACAACCCGGTCCTGATCGGCGAGCCGGGGGTCGGCAAGACCGCGATCGTCGAGGGCCTGGCGCAGCGCATCGTCAATGGCGACGTGCCGGAGAGCCTGAAAAACAAGAAGCTCCTGGCGCTCGATCTCGGCTCACTGCTCGCCGGCAGCAAATACCGCGGCGAGTTCGAGGAGCGCCTCAAGGCGGTATTGCAGGAAGTCACCTCGGGCGCCGAGGGCATCATCCTGTTCATCGACGAATTGCACACCCTGGTCGGCGCCGGCAAGGCGGAAGGCGCGATGGACGCCTCCAACATGCTGAAGCCGGCCCTGGCGCGCGGCGAACTCCACTGCGTCGGCGCCACGACACTCGACGAATACCGCAAGAACATCGAGAAGGACGCCGCGCTCGAGCGCCGCTTCCAGCCGATCTATGTCGGCGAGCCCTCGGTCGAGGACACGATCTCGATCCTGCGCGGCATCAAGGAGAAATACGAATTGCACCACGGCGTGCGCATCACCGACGGCGCAATCGTCGCCGCCGCGACCCTCGCCAACCGCTACATCACCGACCGCTTTCTGCCCGACAAGGCGATCGACCTGATGGACGAGGCCTCGGCGCGTCTGCGCATGACGATCAACTCGAAGCCCGAGGAGTTCGACGAGCTCGACCGCCGCATCGTGCAGTTGAAGATCGAGCGCGAGGCGCTGAAGAAGGAGACCGACCCGGCCTCGCGCGAGCGGCTGCAGCGGCTCGAGCAGGAACTGACCCAGCTCGAGCAGCAATCGGCCGAATTGACCGCACAATGGCAGGCCGAAAAGCAGAAGCTCGCCAGTGCGCAAAAGCTCAAAGAACAACTGGAGCAGGCGCGCATCGAGTTGGAGCAGGTGCAGCGCCGCGGCGACTGGACGCGCGCTGGCGAGCTGGCCTACGGCATCATCCCCGACCTCGAAAAGCGGCTCGCCGAAGCCGAGACCAAAGAGGGGCGCGGGATGATGGGCGAGGAGGCGGTCACCCCCGAGCAGATTGGCGCAGTCGTCTCGCGCTGGACCGGGGTGCCGGTCGAAAAAATGCTCGAAGGCGAGCGCGGCAAGCTGTTGCACATGGAAGACGCCCTCAAGGCCCGCGTCATCGGGCAGGACGAGGCGATCGCTGCGGTCTCGCAAGCGGTGCGCCGGGCGCGCGCCGGCTTGCAGGACCCCAACCGGCCGATCGGCTCGTTCTTGTTCCTCGGGCCGACCGGCGTCGGCAAGACCGAATTGACCAAGGCGCTCGCCGCGTTTCTGTTCGACGACGAGCGCGCGATGGTGCGCATCGACATGTCGGAATACATGGAGAAGCATTCGGTGGCCCGGCTGATCGGCGCGCCACCCGGCTATGTCGGCTACGAGGAGGGCGGCAGCCTGACCGAGGCGGTGCGTCGCCGGCCTTACCAGGTGATCCTGTTCGACGAGATCGAAAAGGCTCACCCCGACGTCTTCAACGTACTGCTGCAGGTGCTCGACGACGGGCGGTTGACCGACGGGCAGGGCCGCACCGTCGACTTCCGTAATACCCTTATTGTGCTGACCTCGAACCTCGGCAGCGAGTATCTCGCGAGCCTGCCGGAAGGCCAGGCGGTCGACGCCGTGCGCGGCCAGGTCATGGAGGCGGTGCGCGCCGCGTTCCGGCCGGAGTTCCTCAACCGGCTCGACGAGATCCTGCTGTTCCGCCGCCTCTCGCGCGACGACATGGTCGGCATCGTCGACATCCAATTGGCGCAATTGCAGAAACTGCTTGAGGACCGCAAGGTCACGCTCGAGATCGACGCCGAGGCCAAGAAGTGGCTGGCCAACGCCGGCTACGACCCGGTCTACGGCGCCCGGCCGTTGAAGCGGATCATCCAGCGCGAGGTGCAGAACCCGCTCGCCGAGAAGATCCTCGCCGGCGAGATCCGTGACGGCGACACGGTTCGGGTCACCGCGAGCCCGCTCGGCCTCCTGCTCCAGCCGGTCAGCCACGACGAGGATCGGCAATCCGAACGCCACGCCGCAGAGTAACGGTGGCCCCTCACCCACCCAGCCCTGCGGGTTGGGTCCCCCTCTCCCCGCTAGCGCGGGGCGAGGGTCTATACAGCTCCCTCGCCCCGCTTGCGGGGAGAGGGCTGGGGTGAGGGGCGCTTTGTGGAGGACCGAATGTATCTAGAGACCCGCCCGCTGGACGGCAGCTTTGCTTGCGAAGTGCTCGGATTGCGCCTATGGGAGCCGCTTGGACGATTAGTTGGCCGATGAGTTGCGCGATCTATGGGCGCGTCACCCGGTGCTGGTCGTTTCGCCGCCAGGCCTCTCGCCGAGCGTGAGCTGGCCGAGTTCAGCGCCCTTTTCGGCCCGCTCGAACGCGTCGTCCGTACCGAATGGGCCTCGCCCGTCGTCCCGGAAATCGGTCTCATCTCGAACCTGAAGGACGGGCAGGCAAAACCGATCGGCGGGCTCGGCGATGGCGAGCTCCAATGGCACTCCGACCAGTCCTATATGATGAACCCGGCGACAGGAGCCGCGCTCTACGCGGTCGAGCTGCCGCCCGAAGGCGGCACGACCTCATGGGTGGATTTGGCCGCCGCCTACGCTGGGCTGCCCGACCGGCTCAAGCGACTGGTCGAGGGCCGGCATGGCGGTCTTCAGCTACGTAAAGCGGCTGGCCGGCTATCAGGGGGTCGACCGGGTGATCTCGTCGGAAGCAAAGCGCAAGACGCCGCCCGTTTTGCATCCGCTGGTTCACACCCACCCGGTGACAGGCAGAAAAGCGCTCTATCTCGATTCCACGACGACAATTGGGATCGAGGGAATGGACGACGCGTCGGGCTCCGCTCTCCTCGACGAAATCTACAGTTTCGCGACACGGCCTGAGTTTGTTTATCGTCACGAGTGGCAAGTCGGCGATGTCGTGATGTGGGACAACGGCTCGACGATGCATCGGCGGGAACCGTTCGACCCGACGGCGCGCCGCCTGATGAAGCGGACGACGATCTTTCTGTCCCGCGAGCGCCATATCGTCCCCGACGGCTGTCTCGCAGCAGAGGAGGCGGTGGCGTGAGTGCGACCGACGAGAGGGTGACCGAGCCGGGACTGGTCGAGAAGGCAAAACGCGTTCTCCCCGGCGGCAGCTTCGGCAATTTCCCCGGCGATGTCGTGATCCGCGAAGGCCGCGGCGGGCGGGTGTGGGACGAAAGCGGCAAGGAATACGTCGATTTCCTGTTGGGTTCCGGTCCGATGCTGGTCGGTCACGCGCATCCCGAGGTGACCGCCGCCGCCCAGGCGCGGGTCGCGCAGGGCACGACCTTTTTCGCCAACAACCGGTACGGGATCGAGCTCGCCGAAGCCATTGTCGACGCCGTGCCCTGCGCCGAGCAGGTCCGCTTCGTCAGCACCGGGTCCGAGGCCGATCTCTACGCGATGCGCGCCGCTCGCGCGTTCCGCAAGCGCGACAAGATCCTCAAATTCGAGGGCGGCTATCACGGCATGAGCGACTATTCGCTGATGAGCCTCGCCCCGAAGCGGCCCGGCAATTTCCCGCAGCCGATCCCGGATTCGGCCGGCATCCCGCGCAGCCTGCGCGACGAGATCCTGGTCGCGCCGTTCAACGACCTCGAAGTCGTCGCCGGCCTCGTGCGCGAGCACAAGGACGAGCTGGCCGGCGTGATTGTCGAGCCTTTCCAGCGCATCATCCCACCAGCACCCGGCTTTCTTGAAGGGCTGCGCAAGATCACGGCGGAAAACGGCGTCGTCTTGATCTTCGACGAGGTGGTGACCGGGTTCCGTCTCGCTTATGGCGGCGCCCAGGAATATTACGGCGTCGTCCCCGACCTCTGCACGCTCGGCAAGGTGATCGGCGGCGGCTTTCCGCTCGCGGCGATCGCCGGGCGCGCCGACATCATGGCCCATTTCGACCGCAGCGCCGTCGGCGATGACGGGTTTCTGATGCAGGTCGGCACGTTGTCCGGCAATCCGGTCGCGGCGGCGGCCGGTCTCGCAACCCTCGAAATCCTGAGGCGGCCGGGAGCTTACGAGCGCATTTTCGCCACCGGCCGCGAACTGATGGGCGCCCTCGCCGAGCTGCTGAAGGCGAACGGAGTGGCCGCGCAGGTGACCGGCGAGCCGCCGCTGTTCGACGCCGTGTTCAGCGGAGAACCGGTGCGCGACTATCGCGGCGGTTTGCGGGGCGACGCCGAGATGCTGCGCCGGTTCAATGCGCTGCTGCGCGACCGCGGCGTATTGAAGGGCGAGCAGAAATACTACGTGTCGCTCGCCCACACGCCGGACGATATCCGGCACACCTGCGAAGCGTGGGCCTCGGCGATCGAAGTCCTCGCCGCCGGCTGACCCTTCCTCGGACTTACCGAAGCACCCGGGCGAGACGATCGCCCCGGGTGCTGAGTTCCTTGAAGAGCTGCCGCGCCTCCGGTTCGGAGAGCCAACCCTCCTCCGCGATCACCTTGGCCATACCTTCCGCGGTCATCGGCTCGCCTTCCCGTTCACCGGGCATCATCGGATAAATCCGGCCGGCCCGCCTTTCGACGACGGCAAAACGGGATCCGGCCCGGATCAGGAGAAAGGAGCCGTGCTCCTCAACGATGTCGAACGCTGAGCGGGGTGTCGTCACTCATTGCCGGCGCTCCTCGATTTCGTCCAAGACCGCCTCCGGAGCCACGTCTTCTTTGAGCTCTTCGACCTCGGCGTCGACCTCGGTTTGGATACCCAGCCGGTCGGCGATCGCGGACAGCAGTGCGGCGAGTTTGGTGACCTCGTGCTCCGCCAGCAGGCTGATCTGCAGATCGAGCTCGGCGCGCTTGTCGGCGGCCGCGCTCATCCGGTTCTGCGTGATCAATATAAAGGTGGAAAGGAAGATCGCCTCGACCGACGCCACCATCGCCAAGATCACAAATGACGGGTCGAATTTGGGCACCCCGGCACGAGGCCGAGATTGGCGAGGATCCAGAAGCCATACACAACGACGTGCACGTAGACAAACTTCATGGTCCCGCTGAAGCGGGTGATCGCTCCGGCGATGCGCTCTTCCAATGTCGCCGTCGCCTCCTCGCGCTCTCGGCGCTCCTGGAGCATCCGGATGTTGCGCGCGAGAACCGACGCCAGCCCAGGCGGCTTTGGCGAAGGCGTGGTCGGCCCCTGTCTTCGATCGTGCGGCTTGCCCGGCCAATGCTGCTTCCCGTTTGTCTTCCGTGTTCAGGAGAACACGACGATGAGGGGCGAGGGTTCCCGGCAGCTCGGGTGCCAACCTGCATCGCGCACTCACCGAGGGAGATCTTCATGAACGGGCATTTTGTCGACCTCGCAAACGGACGCGCCTATGTCGCGGTCCCGGAGAAAGGTAGCGGACCGGGGCTGCTGATACTCCCCGATGTCTCTGATGATGACCGGGAACTGCGCGAGCTCAGCCATCTTTACGCCGCTGAGGGCTATGTCGCGCTCTGTCCCGAGGTCTCTGCCATGTTCAACGGAGTCCAGGACATCGTCGGCCGCCGTCGCGGCTCTGCGCGCCCGCAGCGAATGCACCGGGAAAGTCGGCGCGCTCGGCTTCGGGCTCGGCGGCAAGCTCGCCTATCGCGCCGCGGCGTGAGGCTGATGTCGATTGCGCCGTTTCCTACTACGGATTTGGCATCGATGATTCGGCCTCAACTTCGTCTCGCGGATCGGCTGTCCGCTCGTCTGTCCACTTTGCCGAGAAAGATCCGCAGATCCCGCCGGAAGCGGTCGCGCGGGTGCAAGAGGCTTTTTCCGGCCGTCCGGATGTCGCGATTTATGTTTATCCCGGCGCCGCGCCCGGGTTCGATCGTCCCACCAAGCCGAATTTCGACAAGCAAGCGGCCGGGCTCGCCCATTCGCGCTCGATCGCGCTGTTGCGCCGGGCGATAGGGCCGCATTACGACCTCGAGGCGCTGTGGGAGATGCATACGACCTACGAATTCGCCACCCGCGACGTCGCCGCGACAATGCGCACGATGGTCGCCGAGCCCTACGTCAATCACATCCCGGTCATGACCGGCGGCGTCGGTCAGCGCGACCTCGCCCGCTTTTACGCGCATCATTTCATTCCGAAACTGCCGGCCGACACCAGGCTGGTGCCGATCTCGCGGACGGTCGGCGCCGACCGTATCGTCGACGAGATGCTGCTTTGCTTCACGCACGACATCGAAATCGATTTTCTGCTGCCGGGCGTGCCGCCGACCGGCAAATATGTCGAGGTGCCGACGGTGGCGATCGTCAACTTCCGCGGCGACAAGATCTGTCACGAGCACATCTACTGGGACCAGGCGAGCGTGCTCGTGCAGGTCGGGCTTGCTCGACCCGAGCGGCCTGCCGGTCGCCGGCATCGATACCGCGAAGAAGCTTCTCGACGAAACGCGCCCCTCCAACACGCTGATGAAGCGGTGGGCGGAGAGCGCGCCCGACGGTAGCTGATGGCTAGCTAGGCCGGCTCGCTCAGCCGCGGGCCAGAGCGTAGACCTGCGTGCCGCCCGGCGGCCGCGGATGGGTGGTCCAGGTCTCGCCGCCGTCGCGGCTGCTGTAGACCTCGCCGCCGTTGGTGGCGCAGGACATTTGGGCCGGCCGACGCTCGTCGAAGGCCAGCGCGAACATCGTGTGCGCCGGCTGCAACCCCATATCGACGCGGGTCCAGCTGTCGCCGCCGTCGGAGCTCTTCAGCAGTACGCCGACATCGCTCTGGAAGCTGCCTCCCGCCGCTACCCAGAGCTTGCGCGGATTACCCGGCACCTCGCGGATGTCGCGGCAATAGATCTGCCCCTTTGGGTTCATCGGCTCGAGCGGCACGGTCCGCCAGTGGTCGCCGCCGTCGGCGCTGTGGAACATGCCGGCCCGGCCGATCGCGTAGACCGAGTTCGGCCGCCAGCGGCTGGCCAGCACGCCGTGCATGTCGACGGTGTCGTCGTTGACGTATTGGCCGTGGCTCAGATTTTCCCAATGCTCGCCGCCATCGGTCGAGCGCAAGGTGCCGCCGACCTCGATCGCGGCGTAGAGCAGCTCGGGCTCGGCGGCGCTGGCGTCCATCATCAGCACCCGCTTTGCCGGGTTCGCGCCCGGAGCCGTGGTGATCTCCGGGAACCGCACGCTGACCGGCAGCCGGGCCCAATGCTCGCCGGCATCGTCGCTGCGGTAGATCTCGCAATTCTCGTAGCCGATGAACATCACATCGGGATCGTGCGGGTGAAACAGCACCGACCAGACCGGGAGGCCGTGATCGGGCAGCTCGACCTTCTCCCAATGCTCGCCGTGGTCGGCGCTGCGGTAGGGGCCGGACTGCGTGCCGGCATAGACGATCTCGGGCTTCAGCGGATGCACCGCCAGCGCGCGCACCGCCGGCGCCTCGGGCAAGCCGCGCTGCAGAAGCTCCCATTCGTCGCTGCCGTCGGCGAGGCGGCACAGGCCGGTATGCACCGCCCTCCCCGCGTCCGGTCTCGCCCGCCAAACCGAGATATAAGATAAGACCCTTGATTGTTCCGTCCGTCGGATGCCATCGATCGCCCTCCCTTTGCGCCAACAAGGATAGGCGTGGCGATGGCGGTGCCGCAAGGGTTCAGGAGAACTGCATCGTCATTGCGAGGAGCGCTTTGCGCGACGAAGCAATATCGAGCGGACGAGGCCTTGGCGGCCCGAGGTTGCTTCCCCGCGGTCAAGCCCGCGGGTCGCAATGACAATAGGAGGCTAGCGGGCGGCGCGGAGCCCACCTGATTTTACAGAAGGTGTCTAGATCGGAGCTTACTCGGCCGCGAGCGCGGCTCGTTCCGCGGCGATCAACCGCTCGACCATCCGGCGCATTTGCATGCGGGTGGCGTCCGAGGCGATGTCGACCAGACCCTCTTCGCCGAACTCGCCGAGGCGAGCCTGCTGCGCCTCGACCATGACCCGGTCCTCGACAAAGGTCGGGGCGATCTCCCGGTATAATTGCTCCGTCGCCTCGGGCTCGTTCTGCCGGTAGCCGTTTGCGACCGACCAGAAATAAAAGCAGCTGGTCTCGGTCTCAGGCGTCAAGCCATGGAACAACCGGAACTGAAAGCCGCCGTCGCGCCTGCCTTCATAGGCGCCGGTGCCGGCATCGGCCGCGCCGGTCCATTGCAAGCACGCTGCTCGGGGCGACGAACTCGAACTCCTGCCAGCGATCGACGCGGCCCGTGAAGCCCGCCGCCTTGACGTAGGTCGGCGGCGGCACTCTGCGTTCAGTCCCGCATCGAGCGCAACGCGCGCCACACCTTCTCGGAGGTTGCGGGGGCTTCGACGAACGGCAGACCGGCCCGCACCAGAGCATCGTTTACGGCGTTCATCACGGCCGGAATGGCGCAAAGCGTGCCGGCTTCGCCGACGCCTTTGACGCCGAGCGGGTTTCGGTCGGTCAGGGTCGGGTTGTTGGCCAGCTCGAAAGGGCAGAAATCGTCGGCGCGCGGCATTGCATAGTCCTGAAACGAGCCGGTTAGCAATTGGCCGCTCGACTGGTCGTAGACCAGATTCTCCATCAGCGCCTGGCCGGCGCCCTGGACGATCCCGCCGTGGACCTGTCCCTCACAAAGCAGTGGATTTAGTACCCGGCCGACATCGTCGACCGCCGACGTAGCGGGTCAATGCGACTTCGCCGGTCTCCTCATCGATCTCGACCTCGCAGCAATGCGCCCCGCTGGGGAAGGTCGCGCAACCGGGCGGGCCGAAATTGGCCCGCTCCGAGAATCCGGTCTCGATGTCGCTCGGCAGATGTGCGGAGTCGAACGACTTGCTTGGCGACGTCGACAATGTCGACCGACCGGTCGGTGCCGGCAATCGTGAATTTGCCATCCCTGAATTCGACGTCGTGCGTCCCGGCTTCCATCATATGCGCCGCGATCTTGCGCCCCTTGTCGATCAGCCGATCGGCGGCGACGACGATCGCCGAGCCGGCGAGCTGCGCCGAGCGCGACCCGAAAGTCCCGATCCCCATCGTCACGAGGTCGCTGTCGCCGTAACGGTAGCGGATCAGCTCGGCGTCGATGCCGAGCTTTTCCGACAGCACCTGCTTGAAGGTCGTGCCATGGCCCTGCCCATGATCCATGCTGCCGGTCATCAGCACGACGCCGCCCGACGAGTCGAAGCGGATCTCGGCATGCTCGTAATCACGGCCGCCGGAGGCGGCGACCGCCGTCGCTACGCCGACACCGAGCAGCTTGCCACGCTTCTTCGCGGCTTCGCGGCGTTCGGCGACACCGCTGTAATCGGCCAACACCGAGGCAATCATCCAAATTCTTGACGAAGTCGCCGCTGTCGTAGGTTTGCTGCAATACCGTCGTGAACGGCATCGCCTCGGCCGGGATCGTATTGCGGCGGCGTAGCTCGGCGGGCTCGATGCCAAGTTCCTGCGCGGCCTTGTCGATGATTGTTTCGATCACATAGATCGGCTCCGGCCGGCTGCCGCCGCGGTAGGGGGCGATGCTCATCGTATTGGTCAGCACCGCGACGACTTGCGCGTGAACCGCCGGGATGCCGTAGGTATTGACCAGACAGCCGAGCCCGATCGTCAGCGGTATCGTTGGGCGATCGGTCGAAAAATACGCGCCGATCGCCGCCTTCCACTGCGCCCGGAGCGCCAGAAAACGGCCTTCCCGGTCGAGCGCCAGCGCAGTCTCGACGACGCTGCCGCGCCCCTGCTCGTCGCTCAGCAATCCTTCACTGCGCTCGGCGATCCAGCGAACCGGACGTCCGGTCAGCTCGGATGCCCAGAGCGACAATCCGTATTCCGGATAGCATCCGCCCTTCATCCCAAAGCCGCCGCCCATATTGTCGCAGACCACCCGGAACTGGTGCTGCGGCAGTTTGAATATGCGATCGGCCAACGCCGCCCTGGTCGCGTGCACCGACTGTATGGTGCAGCGGATCGTATAGCGGTCTTGATCCGGGTCGTAATGCGCGAGGCACCCGCGCGGCTCCATGCTGTTTGCCGTGACCCGGTTGATCGGGATCGTGTGGCGGACGATACGGTCGGCCTTGGCCAATGCGGCATCGACAGCGGCCTTGTCGCCGATCTCGTGAAAGAACGCCTCGTTGCCCGGGTTCTCGTCCCAGACCGCTGGCGCCATCCGCCGCAAGCGCAGCTTCGGCGCTGATTGCCGCGGGCAACGGCTCGTAGCTGATGTCGATCAGTTCGGCGGCGTCCTTTGCCTGGTCCAATGTCTCGGCGACGATGAACGCGACCGGATCTCCGACATAGCGGACGCGGTCACGCGCCAATAGCGGCTGCGGGCAGACAAAGGCCGGGGCGCCATTGCGCCGCCTGCGGCGGACTTGCGGCATCAGAGTGCCGAGACCGCGGCGTTGCAGATCCTCGCCCGTCAATACCGCAAGCACACCGGGCGCGGCCCAGTGCACGCCTGGCATCGAGCGCGGAAATGCGGGCATGCGCATGCGGCGAGCGCAGCACATAGCCGCGCGCTTCGTTTGGCTCCCTGATGTCGTCGACATACCGGCCTCTGCCTTTGAGGAGGCGTAGATCCTCTTCTCTGCGCACCGGCTGCCCGATCGCTTGTACGCTCATAATCTCGACCCCGTCTCTGCTAGCGTCGTCCGCCACCTCCGCCGCCGCGGGCAATCCCGAAGCTAGGGCCAAAACCGCGGGCGAAACCGTGCCCGAAGCCCCGAGGAAAGCCATAATGGAAATGATGGAACCTCTGCACGACGACGATCGACGGCGCGAGGCCAAAGTACCACGGCGCGCCGAGCCAATACGGAAAGAACTCGGGATAGGCGTAGTCGACCGGGTACGGGTAGTCGTAGGGGTAGGACGAGGACGCGGGCGGTGGCACCTGGTAGACCTGCGTCGGCAACCCCGGCGTATTCTGCGTGATCTTCCAGCTCCCGTCGGGTTGCGGACAGGCCTCGATGAATGGCCTGCCGCGGCTGTCCGCCTACCGTGAGCGGAGCCGTATAGCTGCTGCATGCCGACTGGTTGGGTGGGGACCGGCTCGGCAATGGCTGTGCAGGGGTGCTCGCGCGCGGCGGTCGGCTGGCCCGGCGGCTCCAAGACGTAGGTTTGGGCCGGCAATCCGGGCGTGTTCTGCACCACTTGCCAGCTGCCGTCCGGCTGCTCGCACGCTTGGCCCCTGGCCTGCTCCGGTCTCCCGCCCGCCGTTACCGGCGTGGCGAAGTCGTGGCATACGGGCTCCGCTGGTGGCACGGTCGCAACCTGCGGAGACTGACAAGCCGCGCAGACCAAGATTATCGCGATCGTCGGTATCCAACGCATCGGTTCCCTACCTCGCCGAAAGTTAACTTCCTGCGGTCGGATCGTCGCCGAGCTTGATCAGGAGCTTGCCGAAATTGCGGCCCTTCAGCAGGCCGATGAAGGCCTCGGGCGCCCGGTCGAGACCCTCCACGATGTCCTCACGGTATTTCAGCTCGCCACTGCGCACCAGCGGCGCCGCCATCGCGCGATACTCGCCGAAACGCTGCCACTGGTCACTGACGATGAATCCCTGGATCTTGAGCCGCTTGCGCACTGCCGACATTAAATTGGGGCCGGGGCGCGGCTCGACATCGTTGTATTCCGAGACCATGCCGCACATCACGATGCGGCCGAAATCGTTGAGCCGCGGGAACACCGCCTGCTGGACCGCACCGCCGACATTCTCCCAATAAACGTCGATGCCTTTCGGACAGGCGCGGTCGAGCGCGGCCCCCTGATCTGCCGAGCGATGGTCGATGCAGGTGTCGAAGTCCGAGCTCGCTTTCGACGTAACGGCATTTGTCGGAACCGCCGGCAATACCGACGATGCGTGCGCCGGCGCGCCTGGCGAGCTGGCCGACGACAGCGCCGACCGCCCCCGAAGCGGCCGATACGACAACGGTCTCGCCGCGCTGCGGCCGGCCGATCTCGCTGAGCCCGACATAGGCGGTGAGCCCCGGCATGCCCAATACGCCGAGCGCCGTCGACAGCGGCGCCTCGTTGGGATCGAGCTTGAGGAGGTCCTTTGCCGGCACCACGCTATAGAGCTGCCACCCGTAGCCGCCGTAAACATAGTCGCCCTCGCGAAAGCCGGGATCGCGCGAGCGCACGACCTGCCCGACGACCCGGCCCTCCATGACGGCGCCGATGTCGACCGGCTTCGCATAGGAGCGCGCTCCGCTGATGCGGCCGCGCATATAAGGGTCGAGCGAGAGATAGATGCCGCGCACCAGTAGCCTCGCCATCGCCCGGGTTCGGGCATCGGCCCGTCGGCAATGTCGAAATCAGCGGTTGTCGGCGCGCCGGTCGGGCGCCGTTTCAGCAGCACCTGTCGGTTCCGATTCTCCATTCCCTGTTTTCCTTCCTGCGAGGCGGTCTAGAATTAACCGATCGCCTCGCTCATTCGAAGCGCCATCGACACGGTATGACCGAAAGGAGGCATGTTATGGAACCGACCCTTCGCAACCCCGCTCGCGAGCGACTCGAGGCCGGCGAATTGGCACTCGGCGTCGGCATCCGCCAGAGCCGCACCGTCGACATCGCCTCGATCATGAGAGCCTGCGGCTATGACTGGCTGTTTCTCGACCTCGAGCACAATTCGATGGACCTCGACACCGCGGTGCAGATCTCGGTCGCCGCGCTCGGCGCCGGGATCGCGCCGATCGTGCGGGTTCCGGCCGGGCAGTTCTGGCTCGCCACCCGGGCTCTCGACGGCGGCGCGCTCGGGATCGTCATGCCGCATGTCGACACTCCCGAGGAGGCGCGTGAGATTGCCGACAGATTGCGCTATCCGCCGCAAGGCCATCGCTCGATAGCGGGCGGGCTGCCGCATTTCGGCTATGTTCCGATCGCCGCCGGCGCTGCCTGCGCCGCGATAAACGCCGCGACCCTCGTCATCGTGATGCTCGAAACCCCGCAGGCAATCGCCAACGCGCCAGCGATCGCCGCAGTGCCGGGGATCGACTCGCTGCTGATCGGCACGAGCGATCTGTCGATGGAACTCGGCATTCCCGGTCAATTCGGCGACGACGCGCATCGTCGATGCCTACCGCACCGTCGTCGAGGCGTGCAACTCCCATGGAAAGTTCGCCGGGATAGGCGGCGTCTACGAAGAGAGCCTGATGCGGCGCTATATCGGGATGGGCGTGCGGCTGGTGCTGGGAGGCGGCGACCTCGGCTTTATGACCACTGCCGCGACCGAGCGGGCAAAGCTGCTGCGCGACTGCCGCTGAGCGCGATTGCGCCGGATGCGGTGGTGGTGCGGTTCTTTCTTGACAAAATTCATGATTTGTTCTATCATAGCCAGATACTCGGAAGCGTTGATAGTCTAAACGAGCCGGCAACATACTGCCGGTCAAGGCTCTGATCTGATGAAATTACATTGCTTTGCACTCAATAGTAATCCACCAAAGATTGTGCCGGCTCGTGCTTCCCGCCGATGGATGGATGATTTTCCGGATCGCCACGCCTATCGCTGTTTGCCGTTGTCGATCGCCAACGCGCATGGTTGGGATATCCTCTGCCCGCTCGCTCTCGCGATCGACTGGAACGGCGGCCCGCGGACCGAAGATTTGACGGTTCGCGCGCTCCAAACCACGCCCGACGAAAGACCGGTCTCGGCGTTTTGCCGGTCCCATTTCTCCAGCGGCATTGTGACCTTTCATACCGACTACATCTTTCGCACAGACGAGGAGTGGGACCTGCTGGCCACCGGTCCCTTCAACTCGCCCAAAGACGGCATTTACCCGCTGACCGGGATCATCGAAAGCAACTGGCTGCCTTATCCGTTCACGATGAATTGGCAAGTCACGAAGCCGGGCACGATCGTCTTCGAAAAGGACGAACCTTTCTGCTCCATATTCCCGATCAGGAAGCAGGCGGTGCTCGATTGTGTGCCCGAAATTCACGACATTGCGGAAGACCCCGAGTTGGGGCGGCAGCACGACGCGTTCGCGACTTCCCGCAACGATTTTATGAGGCGCTTCTACGCCAATGACCCGGAAGCTCTGAGAAACCCGTGGCTGAAACACTATTTCAAAGGGCGTCACCCTGACGGCGTTGTCGTCGACAATCACGTCAACAAGCTGCGCGTGGCGGAACCCGTCGACAAACGTCGTGCAGCTCCGCCCGAATGAACCCGGCGACGGAGGGTGCCGGCTGCATGTCATTGGGCAAGCGACAGCCCGCTCAACAGAATTACCGGGGCGCAAAGCCGGCTCAATGAGCTCGGCAGAGCCCGAATTACCGGCGAGGGCAAGCTAAGCGACCGCCACCGAGTGCGGCACCCACCGTCCCAAGACGACCGGCATTGCTTGATTCTCAGCAATTTTCTCGCCGGCACCATCTGTGATGCCCTGTGCGAGGCATTCCGCGATCTGTCGACCAGGATCGTCAATCGCGTTCCCGGCTTTTGGGATGGCCGTTTCATCTGGCATTCAGATGTGTCAAAGGCCTACGGCGAACTCGCCGACCATATGCGAGCTGCACAGCGCCGCGCAGCGGCCCTCATCACGAACTTTTATCGGCTGACACAACCGATCTATCCCGACCTGCTGCAAATCATGAGCTGGCCGGTCGGCATTCACATGCCGCCCCACGCCGACAATGCCAATCCCGACGGCTCGCCGCACGCCATGGCGCACCGCGATTTCTCCGGCAATCGTCTACCTCAATGACGATTACCAGGGAGGCGAGTTTTATTTCACTGCTCTCGATACAGTGATCAAGCCGAAGAAGGGCATGCTCGTCGCCTTTACCGCCGGCTTTTATCATGAGCATGCGGTTTTGCGGGTGGAGGGGAGCTCAGCGATTGACGATGCCCTTCTTCCTCACCTTTGACCGAGCCCGCGCGGACCCGTTCACTGCTGTAAAAGTTTGCGGGTTTTAGACCTGCGGTCTCAGGGCGCCGCCTCACCGAGAATTGCTTTGGCAGCATGGACGTAAGCACTGGCGAGCTGGCCGTCCTGCACCAGTTCACCGACGTGGCAGTTGAAGGCCTCGCAAATCGCCGCGATCTCGACAAAGCGAATGCGGCGGACCCCGGTCTCGATCCGGTGATAGCTCACCCGCGACATGCCGAGCAGATTGGCCGCGTCGTTCTGGGTCAGACCCAATGTGCGCCGGCGCCGCCGCAGAGCGGAGCGGATGCAGGCTTGGGAATCGTCGGGCACTCGCATCGCCTTCTCCTCCGAACTCGAGCTGAACAAACCGGCGCCCATCGCAACGCCAAGGCGCGCGGCTTTTGATCGATAGCCCAACTTGACGGCCTCGTTTAAAGAACTGGGTGTGATCGACACAATTGCATAAAACATAATCAATGTCAAGTTAAGAACATATAATCACAATGAATGACGCCGCCTTGACGTATTATGGCGGAAAGCTGGACGATATCCTCAGTTAACGACGCTTCTCGTGAACCGGAGATACTGATGGACTTTTCGCTCTCTGACGATCTCGTCGAGCTGAAGGAGCGTACCGAGCGGTTTGTGCGAGACAGGATCCTTCCGTTCGAGACCGACCCGCGGCAGACCGCGCATGGGCCGAGCGAGGATTTGCGGCGCGAACTCGTCGCGCTCGGGCGCGAGGCAGGTCTGCTCAGCCCGCATGTCGGCCGCGCTTGGGGTGGGCTCGGGCTCGATCACCGCGGCAAGGCGGTCGTATTCGAGGCCGCCGGCTACTCGCCGCTCGGGCCGGTGGCGCTCAACTGCTTCGCGCCCGACGAAGGCAATATGCACCTTCTCGAAGAAGTCGCCGAGCAGCGCCAGAAGGAGCAATGGCTGCGGCCAATGGCGGCGGGTCAGATCCGTTCGTGCTTCATGATGACCGAACCGGCTCCCGGCGCCGGAGCGGACCCCTCGATGCTGCTGACGACCGCCCGCCGCGACGGTGACGAATTTGTCATCGACGGGCGCAAATGGCTGATCACCGGAGCGGTCGGCGCGGATCTCGGCATCGTCATGGCGCGCAACGAGAGCGACATGGGTGGGCCGGCCGGCGCCACGATGTTCCTGACGCCGATGAGCGCGCCGGGGATTCATATCGAACGGGTGCTGGACACGCTCGACCAATACATGACCGGGGGTCATGCAGTCGTCCGGCTCGACGGATTGCGGGTGCACGAAAGCCAGGTCCTGGGGCGGGTCGGCGAGGGCTTTCGTTATGCGCAGGTGCGGCTCGCCCCGGCGCGCCTGACGCATTGCATGCGCTGGCTCGGCGCCGCGCGCCGCGCGCACGACATCGCGACCGATTACGCGCGGCGGCGCACCGCCTTCGGCAAGCCCATCGGCGAGCATGAGGGGGTCGGTTTCATGCTCGCCGACAACGAGATGGACATCCACCAATGCCGGCTCGTGATCTGGCACACCGCCTGGGTTCTCGATCGCGGCGAGCGCGGCCGGCACGAGTCCAGCATGGCAAAGGTCATCTGCTCCGAGGCGATCTGGCGGGTCGTCGACCGCAGCATGCAGATCCTCGGCGGTCTCGGCATCACCGACGACACGATCGTCGCGCGCCTCTTCCGCGAAGTCCGCCCGTTCCGGATCTACGACGGCCCGTCAGAGGTGCACCGCTGGAGCATCGCCCAGCGTGTGCTGAGGAACGCAGGCGCGCGCTGAAGAACGACCTGGGTAGGCGCTCTCGTCAGAGCGCGTCCCACAATTCGCGGATTTGCTTGCGCTGCCGCGCATCGGGGAGATTTGCGAAGCCAGCGGCGAGATTGTCCTTCACGTGGTCGGGATTGCCAGTCGCCGGGATCACGCAGGTCACGGCAGGATCAGCGAGAATATATTTGAGGAAGAGCTGAGCCCAGCTCGTGCAGCCCAATTCTTGTGCCCAGTCGGGTAATGCAAGCCGGCGAACGCGGCGGAGCAGGTCGCCTCGCTCCAATGGCTGGTTGGCAATGACGGCAACGCCGCGCTCGGCGGCGATCACGAGCAGCTCGGTCTCGGCAGCCCGCGTAGCCAACGAATAGCCGACCTGGATAAAATCGATGCCGGGCTCGGCTCGGAGAATGCGCGCGAGTTCAGGCAAGGCGCCGGTCGTGTAATGGGTGATCCCAATATAGCGCACCCTCCCCTCCTCCTTCATCCGGCGCAACGTCGCCAGATGAGTGCGCCAGTCCACGAGATTGTGAATCTGCATCAGGTCTATGACGTCGGTGCGCAGGAGCTGAGCCGAGCGCCGCATCTGCTCGATCCCGCGCTCACAGCCTGTCGTCCACACCTTGGTCGCGAGAAAACTCCGCGGCCGCGCGCCCAATTCAGCCAGTAGGTCACCGGTCACCGCCTCGGCCCGGCCATACATCGGCGAAGTATCGATGATCCGGCCGCCGTCATCGAGCAGCCCTCGCAGCACCTGGCGCAACGGGCGCCTTCCAGGCTCATCGGCGCCAGCGTCGAAGGCGCGCCAAGTGCCGAGACCAATAACCGGCATCGGCTCGCCGGTCGACGGTATCGGGCGCGTCATCATCGCCGCAGCGGACATTTGGTCAGTGCGCCCCGAACTCCTGGAGCAGCGCGTCACGGACCGTATCGAGGTCGAGCCCGTGCTCGGCGATCAGCGGGCTCGTCTCGACGACGATGTCGTCGATGTCCTTGAGCATCTTGAGGCGCTTGTAGAGATCCACGGCATGAAGGCCGAGCCCTTCGCCGAGGATCTCCATGAAATTGACGACCTCGAAGCTGCGCCCGTCGCCAACATCGCAAAGCTCGCGGTGGCAGGCATGGTAGATCGTCGCGAGCGTCGTCACGCCGGCGTCGGCCACGGCGGCGAGCTCGCGCGCGACGAGCTCGCGCTTGAACGCCGGCAATACGGCTAGGCTGTTGGCTTGGGTGCCCACGCGGGGCACGTCGATCTCGATAAGCTCGACGCCCGGGATGATCGCCAGCAACTTGCGCACTGCCGCCTGCACCGACGGCAAAACCGGCCGTTCGTGCAAGGCCACACGTTTCTCGACCCGGTGTTTCATCATCGGGGCGAGGGTGTCCGAGTGGTCGGCGAGAAACACCAGGAACGGGTTCAAATCGAACGGCCGGGCGCCGAACCGCGCCCCATAGCTCGGCAACGTAACTTCGCCGATCTGGACCTGGCAGCTCGGACACCAGGACAGCACCGTCGAGGTCCCGGCAGAGGCGAGACCGTCGATCGTCGCGTAGGCAACGCGGGCGGTGTTTTCGAAATCGCCTTCCCGGAACTGATAGACGCCGCAGCACTGCCCGGGGCCGCCCATGACCTCGTAGTCGACGCCGAGCAGATCGAGCACGTCGAGGCACAACAGCGCAATGTGCGGGGTCTTCAGGATATTGCACCCAGTGTAGAAGACGACATCGGGCGGGCTTTCGCGCGGCTGTTCCACGGATCGTCCTCTGACCCGGGCCAATGTCTCGGGCGGCAATTGCAGCCGCGACAGGATCCGCACCCCGCGGCTCATCGTCTGGAAGCCCTGCCGCCAGCGCGTGTTGAGCGGCTCGTCGCCAGCCTGGGCCCGGGCAAATCCGCGGGCCAACTGAACCATGAACCGCGTGTCGATGCCCTCGGGACAGGCCGGAATGCAATTGCCGCTGCCGCTGCACACCGAAGCCCAACTGACCGCCGCCGCGGAGCCCGTGCCGCCGGTGATCAGGTCGATGACGCCGGCCGCAGTTTCTTCCGGATCCGCCCCGGCGAGACCGGCCGGCGCGACCATCGGGCAAGCCCGGAAGCACGCGCCGCAACGCGTGCACGCCTCGGCGATCGCCTCACCGCGCGACCTGAAATCCTCAAGATACCCGGTAGTCCCACCCTCGGCCATGCCGCCGCTCCGCTGTTTGTCAGACCGAGGCTATCCTATTCGATCGCCTCAGGGGAAGCGGCCGGCGCTATCCCTGACCTACCCACCATGTCATGCTGTGGCGTCGATTTGTAATGGGGAGGCAGATATGCGGTTTCTGGTCAAAGTTTCGTTTCCGGTCGAGGCGGGCAACGCAGCTGCAAAAAAGGACGGTTTCAAGGTGATCCAGACCATCCTCGAGCAACAAAAGCCCGAGGCTGCGTATTTCATTGCCGAAGGCGGCCGGCGCACCGGCATTCTGATACTCAACATGGTTGACGCTTCAGAGCTCCCGCGAATTGCAGAGCCGTGGTTTCTCTCATTGAACGCCAGCATCGAAGCGACCCCGGCAATGATCCCCGAGGACCTCCAGAGGGCAGCACCAGCAATCGAGCAGGCGGTGAAGGCCTTCGGCTGAAGGCTTGCCTACGACGCCTAAGGTCAAGATGCGTCCTGAAGTGTGGGAGGAAATCGCGAAATTAAGAAGGACAAAGCGCTTGTCGAAATGCCGCAGCGCTTCGAGAAGGAGCTAGGCTTTCGTCACATCACCCGCAGCGATTTTCCGTAATGCAGAGCGTTTTTAGCGCACCATCGCGCCCCGACCTTTCGGACTCTTCTTCACAGCCGCGCCGCGCGACGCCGCGCTAAGAACGCTCTGCATTATCCGATAAGCGCCGTATTCGGCTTGGCTTAACATCATCCCGGAAATTCCTGTAGTCTCCCATCATGGCCGTCGAGATCCCGTTCCGTCGCGAATTTTCGTTCGAATATGGCCGGCTGGAGCCGGTTGCGCCGATGATCCGGCGCATTGTGGCGCGCAATCCCAGCCCCTTCACCTTCCGGGGCACCGGGACCTATGTCGTGGGCCACGGCGAGGTTGCGGTGATCGACCCGGGGCCGGACCTCGCCGAGCATGTCGAGGCGCTGCTCGCGGGCCTCGCGGGCGAGCAGGTCACGCATATCCTGATCACGCACACGCACCGCGACCACTCGCCGGCGGCGCGGGCGCTGCAGGCGGCGACCGGCGCGCCGACCTATGGTTTCGGCCCGCATGCCGGCGGCAAGCGCGGCGACCCGGCGGTCGAGGAAGGCGGCGATTGGGATTTCGTCCCCGACAGGAAGGTCGGCGACGGCGACCGGATCGCCGGCAAGGGTTGGGTTTTCGAGGCGGTGCACACGCCGGGCCACACTTCGAACCATCTGTGCTTCGCTCTGCCCGACAACGGGGTGCTGTTCAGCGGCGACCATGTCATGGGGTGGTCGACCAGCGTCATCGCCCCGCCCGACGGCGACATGGCGGCCTATATGGCCTCGCTGGACAAACTGCTCGGTCGTCCGGATGCGGTCTATTGGCCGACCCACGGACCGGCCATCACCGAGCCGCAGGATTACGTCCGCACCTTCATCGCCCATCGTCGCGAGCGCGAAGCCGGCATTCTCGACTGCCTGCGGGCCGGTGTCGGGCGGATCGAGGCGATCGTCGAACGGCTCTATGCCGGCCTGCAGCCGGGGCTGCGCCGCGCCGCCGGACGTTCCGTCCATGCGCATCTGATCGATCTCGCCGGCCGCGGCATCGTCGAGAGCGACGGGCCGCCGACCCTCGACGCGCATTATCGTGTAGCCCGCAACTGAGCACTGCGCCGGTTCTCGCTACACGCGGCCGCGAAACCCCTTCGCGACGACGTAGGTCTCCGCCGACTGGGCGCGGCTCGCCGGCGGCTTCGCGTGGCGCAATTCGGCGAAGGCACGCTTGAGCTGCGCGAGGAGCGCGCCCTCGGCGCCGCCCTGGAACACCTTGGCGACAAACGTGCCGCCGGGCTTGAGGATCTGCTCGGCGACAAAGAATGCCGCCTCGGCGAGCGCGACGATCCGCAGATGGTCGGTCGCGGCATGGCCCGTCGCCGAGGGCGCCATGTCGCTCAGCACGACATCGGCCAAACCGCCGAGCTCGGCCCTGATGGCAGTCACCGCGGCGGGGTCATAAACATCGGCGCGCAGGATCGTGGCGCCGGCAATCGGCGCGGTCTCCGCGAGATCCATCCCGACGACGGCGCCACGCGCGCGCCGACGCGCTCGACGGCGACTTGCGTCCAGCCGCCCGGCGCACAGCCGAGATCGACCACCCGGCGGCCCGGCAGCAACAGCCGGAAACGGTCGTCCAATTCGATCAACTTGAAGGCCGCGCGCGACCGGTAACCGAGCCGCTGCGCCTCCGCGACATAGGGGTCGTTCAGCTGACGCGACAGCCACTCGGTCGAGGACGGCTTGCGCCGGCGCGCGCTGCGGACCCGTACTGCTGCGGTGCGTGCGGCAGGCAGGCCGGACCGGTTCGCGCCGCGCCGTCGCCGATCTCGGGACCGGCCGCCCTCGTCCGCCATGTCACGCGCTGCATCAGGTCGAAAAGGATGCCCTCCCTGACCCCGCGATCGGCGACGCGCAGGCGGCCGACCGGCCAGGTCGCGCAGATCGCGTCGAGGATCGCGCAGCCGCTCAGCACCAGATCGGCGCGCTCGCGGCCGATGCACGGATTGGCGGCGCGTCCGGCGAGATCGAGACCGGCCAGATGGGTCGAGACGACCGAGATCTGCTCGAACGTCAGCACGCTCCCGTCGACCAGAGCGCGGGTATAGCGCGGCAATGCCAGATGGATGCCGGCGAGCGTCGTTACCGTCCCCGAGCTGCCGAGCATCTGCACTCTGCCGGTTCTGACATGGCGCTGGACGTCGTTGGTGCGCTCGAACGGCGCCAATGCCGCCACCGCCTCGGCAACCATTGCGCGGTAGGTCGCCGGCGAAACTTCGGTGCCGCCGAACCGATCGGTCAGGGTGACTACCCCGAAAGGAAGCGACATCGAGCCGAGGATCTCGGGTCGCCCCCGATTGCCCCCGCCCCAGAGCCGCAGCCAGACGATTTCGGTCGAGCCCCCGCCGATATCGAAAACGATCGCGTAGGGAATGCGCGGATTGAGCAGCGGCGCGCAGCCGGCGACGACGAGCCGCGCCTCCTCGGTGCTCGAGATGATCTCGATCTCGATCCCGATTTCCTCTCGCACCCGGCCGAGGAACGCTTCGCAATTCGCTCGCTTGGCGGCATGCCTCGGTGGCGACGTAGCGTCCCGCGGCGACCCGGCGGCCGGCGATCTTGTCGGCGCAGATTTTGAGCGCGTCGAGAGCGCGCGCCATGGCGTCTTCGGAAAGCACTCCGCTCGCTGCCAGACCTTCACCGAGGCGGACGATGCGCGAAAAAGCATCGACGACGCGAAACCCGGAGCCTGCCGGCCGCGCCACCAAGAGCCGGCAGTTGTTGGTGCCGAGATCGAGCGCGGCGTATTGCGGCGCGAAGCGTTGCGCGGTGGTTTGCGGCCGAGCCGCCGGCATGAAATCCGGCGCGTGCGGGCGCCCCGCCCGCAACCCGGCGGAGATCGACTTTCCGTTGGTCCCGACTGCGCCGGGCACCAACGCGAGCGTCGCCGGAGAGCGACCCCCTCCGGACGGAGCCCCTGTGCCGAGCGGCTTCTCCACGGCAGCATCCATCGTCATCGAAGCACGACCTGCCATCGTACCGCAACCGGGCGACGAATCAAAACCCCACAAATCTCACACAAGTGCCCGGCAGCACGGTAACGCTAAGCCCTACCGTCCGCCGCCTCGTTGTGCTATCAATCCAACGCGCGATTGGCCCCGACTTGAGCCGAACGTCGGATGGGGGATCGTCTAACGGTAGGACAGCGGACTTCTGACTCCGCCAGTCTAGGTTCGAATCCTAGTCCCCCAGCCAATTCTTCCGATAAATTATCCGAGAGCGGTTAGATAGGGCCAAAGTCATATGCCGCGGATGCCTTGGCTCGTGCATCGGGGCCCACAGGGAGCAAGCCGTGACGTCCACCCGCCGTGCCTTCGTCATCATGCCGTTTGGCGAGAAGAAAGCGCCGGACGGGACCGTGATCGACTTCGACACCGTTTATCGGGATCTCTTTGCGCCGGCAATCGTGGCAGTTGGTTTGATGCCGCACCGGGCAGACGCCGACCGCCGCGGCGGCTCGATCCATCTCGACATGTTTCAAGATCTGCTTCTCGCCGAGTTTGTCGTCGCCGACTTGACCTTGGACAATCCCAATGTCTGGTACGAAATCGGCGTGCGGCACGCGTTGCGCGCGGGCGGCGCGGTCCTCACCTATGCGCTCCGCGACCGGCTGCCGTTCGACATCGCAGGGCAGCGCATGCAGCGCTTTACCCTAAAGGACGGACGGCTCGACCCAGACCGCGTCGACAGCCGAGCGCAATGCTCTCAAGGAAGCAATCGAGGCAACCCTCGGTGCCTGGCGCGGGCGCCGCGCGAGCCCGGTCTACCAACAGCTCCCCAACCTCAGAGAGCCGGACTGGAAGACCATCAAAGTCGGCGACGTCAACCAGTTCTGGCAGGCACTGGAGACGTGGCAAAGCCGCGTCGAGGTGGCGCGGCGCAAGCAGCGGCCCGGCGACATTCTCGTGCTCGCCGAGGAAACGCCAAACAGCGTGCTCGAATTCGAGGCGTTGCGCACAGCGGCGCGGGCGCTTGTCCGGCTCGGCCGGCCGCGCTATGCGCTGAACATCCTCGAACGCGCACGCGAGCTCGAGCCGGACGATGTCGAAGCGCGCCAGCTCGAGGGCATCGCTTTGGGCCGCGCCGAGCGCTACGCCGAGGCTCGCGAAAGCCTTCGCCGTCTCGCCGAGGAACGCAAGGACGGCGAGACCTTGGGTCTCCTCGCACGCACTTGGAAGGATGAGTGGACGCAGATATGGAACGCGCATCCGCAACGCAAGCTGGACCCCGTCGCCGCTGCGCGTGACACGGCGGCTACATTGCAAAGCGCCGCCTCCGCCTATATCGAGGCATTTCGTGCCGCTCCCGGGGACTATTATCCGGCCATCAACGCGTTGACCTTAGGGAGGCTCTGGGAGCACGTCACCGGCCGGCACAGCAGGCTGCCGCTCGACCTGATTGCCGCCGGCGTCGGCTGGACTGCTGCCGCAGCGGCCGAACGCAATAAGGACTATTGGTCGCTCGCCACCCGGGCGGAACTCGCCTTGATCGAGAATCGGAAGGACGACGCGATCGACGACTACTCCGAGGCGGCGGCGCTGGCGGTCGCCAATCGCGACTGGTTCGCGCTCAACTCTTCCAGCCAGCAGCTCGATTTTCTCGGCGAGCTAAAATTTCAAAGCGAGATCGTCGCCGAAGCCGCCGCCGTGATCGATCGCGCCGAGCAGCAGCTGCGCGCTCTGCTCGGCAGCCGTCCGGAAGAGCGATCGGAGCCGGACCATGTCGTCGTGTTCAGCGGTCACATGATCGATAACCCGGCAGATCGCGGCGAAGGCAAGGCCAAGCCGCCACGCTTCCCACCCTCAAAGATCGAGGCAGCGGCGGCGCGTATCCGCGCTGCGCTCGACGAGGTCGGGGCCGGCGCCGGCGATCTCGGTCTTTGCGGCGGCGCTTCCGGGGGCGACCTGCTGTTTGCCGAAGCATGCCTCGATCGCGGCATGCGGATCGAGCTGCATCTGGCTCGCGCCGAAAACGAGTTCCTCGCCGAGTTGGTGACTTTTGCCGATCCGGACCATCGCTGGGAGCGCAGCTTCACCGAGGTGACGGAGAACCCCGGCAGCACGGTTCTCGTCATGCCCGAAGAGCTTGGGCCCGCACCCGCCGGTGTCAGTGTCCACGACCGCTGCAATCGTTGGATGCTCTACTCGGCGCTGTCGCAAGGCCTGCGCCGTGCTTCCTTCATCACGCTGTGGAATGGCGAACCGGGCGACGGTCCGGGCGGAACGCAGAACATGATCGAACTCGTGCGCAAGCTCACCGGACGGCAGCCGATCATCATCGATCCTGCAACCCTGTGAGCCGCCAATTGGCCTGTGACGAAGAAATGCATTTTCAAGTGTGAACTACCTCACATCCGCTGGGCTGAAACCGTCATATGCTCTGCTGCCCAGCTTACGAGGATCGAGCTATGCAAAGCATCACATCGCAGTCCTTTACAGCTTCCCTCCCCTTTATCTTGCGCTGGGAGGGTGGATTCGTGGACGACCCGGACGACCGTGGCGGGCGCACCAACAAGGGCGTGACGCAAAACGTCTATCACGCTTGGCGAGCTGACCAAGGCTTGCCTGAGCAGGATGTGCAGCAGATTAATGACCAGGAGGTGGCTGCCATCTATTATCAGCGCTATTGGCTCCCCGCCAAATGCGACGCGCTACGCCGCAAGCTCGATCTCGCGGCGTTCGACACGGCGGTCAATATGGGCCCGAACCGGGCGATCAAAGTCCTCCAGCAAGCCGTCGGCTGCGACGCCGATGGTGCGTTCGGCGACAAGACAAAAGCCGCCTGTGACAGCATTGATCTCGGCGAGGCGATGATCAACTACTGCGACATCCGCGAGGGTATTTACCGCACCCTCGCGAAGCGCCCGGGTCAGGACAAGTTCCTCAAAGGCTGGGTCAACCGCCTAAATGCTCTAAGGCACGAGTTGGGTCTGCCTGGCTTCGAGGGCACGACCGAGCCGGAGCCCGATCCAGCAACACCTGCCCCGAACATCCCGGATCTCATGGGAGGCGCGCCGCTAGAGGCGTGGCGCTAGGCACAATACCCACGCGTTCGATGTAGGGGCTCGACGCGTGGTTGCCTCCACTTGTTGGAGTTTTTAAGCGTGTTAATGAACGAGACCACGGCGGAACCTGTCCGGAGCCTTCCCGTCTTCTTAAAACGGCTCAGTGAAGTCGCGAAGCGGAGTGACCGTCAGCTTGTCTTGGCGACCTGTCAGGAGCTTGTCGACTACGCGCGGACCAGCGGGCAGGTTCCTGATCCGGCCGCAACAAGGGAATTGCTCGAGGTGCTGCGCGGCTCCCGGCATTTTGAAGCGCTGTCCATGCTCGCCGACGCGCTGATCAGAATGGGCCGGGACGAGCTGGTCGTCTCGCGCCAATACGTCCAGGGGCTGATCGATCAGGGCCTCCTCATCGCAGCGCGCGAGGTGCTGGGCGACTTGATCCGGCGTGCCGACGGCGATCCGAACGAGGACGCGGAGGCGCGAGGTCTCATGGGTCGCGTCAATAAACAAATCTACGTCGACGCCCGAGGCAGACCGAGCGATCTGGCGCGCGGGGCCTTATTCCAGGCCATCGCATGCTATCGCGAGGTCTACGACAAAGATCCCCAAAGGAATCTATGGCATGGCGTCAACCTGCTCGCCCTGATGCACCGGTCGCGCGCTGACGGTATCACGGTTACAGGGTTGCCCGATTCCGGAACCCTCGCCAACGCGATTATCGAAGCGGTGCGCACCCCCCAAGGACGCACGGTGGGGGCGTGGGATTACGGATCTGCGGCGGAAGCCTGCATTGCTCTCGGGGACTGGGATGCCGCGACCCATTGGCTGGAGCAATATGTTGCACACCAGTCAACCGATCGCTTTGCTCTCGCCGGCACGCTGCGGCAGCTGACGGAGGTTTGGCGTTTTACTGCCGAGACACCCGAAGCCGGGCAGCTCGTGGTGGCTCTGCGCGGAGCCCTTCTAAAATCAAGGGATGGGCGCCTAGAGCTGACACCCAGCCAATTGCAGCACACCACCGCCGCTCTGGACAATCCTGGCCCCCGGCTCCAGCGCGTTCTGGGAACGGTAGGACTACAGACCATGACCTGGCTGCGCACCGGAATGGAACGGGCGCGTTCTGTGGCGCTGATACGCGGCCCCGGCGGCCGCGGTATCGGGACCGGTTTTCTCGTGCGTGGCGGTGATCTGCATCCGGCGCTCGGCGACGAGCTTGTCGTCGTTACCAACGCGCATGTAGTAAGCGAGCTCCAGGACGATGGCGGTATCGAACCGGACCAGGCGCTGATCACGTTCGAGGCGCCAGAATGGCACTTCCGGAACCCAAGCCTACTACCGCGTACAGCTGCTGTGGGGCTCGGCCAAGCAGCATCTCGACACCAGCCTATTGCGGCTCGACCCGATGGTTCAGGGCATCCCACCGTGCCCGATTGCCAAAAGCCTGCCGCCGCTTAACAACGACCAGCGCGTCTACATAATTGGCCATCCGCAAGGCGGCGAGCTTTCGTTTTCGTTGCAGGATAACGAGCTGCTTGATCACGAAGGCCCACCTGCCGGGACACCGAGCCAGCCGGAGCGATGCCTCATCCACTATCGCGCACCGACGGAACCGGGCAGCTCCGGCAGCCCGGTATTCAACGAGGCGCCGGATTGGCAGCTAATCGGCTTACACCATGCCGGCGGCGAATATGTGCGCAAGCTCAACGGCCAGTCTGGCACCTACGCCGCCAACGAAGCCATCTGGATCCAGTCGATCGCCAAAGCAATGGCGGACAGCTTTACTCCGTGATCCGCCAGCCCGGTCATCCCTTCGCTCCCAGCCGGGTAGGACATTCCCGGCGGATAGGTCGGGTATTTTGGAATATCCGGGTTCATGTGATCCCAGGGTTGGGCGCTTTGGACGAAAATGTCGGCCTCCGGCCGGAACCAGCTCGGATCGTCGAAGCTGGCGACGCGGACGCCGACCAGATCGGGCCGGGTCGAGACCTGGACATATAGCGGGCTGCCGCAATCGGGGCAGAACACGCGAGTAATCTCGTTACCGCTGTCGGCTTTTCCGATGTATCGCCTCGGCGTGCCCTTGGTGATACGGAACTCCGCCGCCGCCACCCGAAACCGCGGCGACATAGGCGCTGCCGCTTTGACGCTGACAGTCGCGGCAGTGGCATTAGAGAGCAAACACCGGCTCTCCCGAGCTTTCATAACGAATGCCGCCACATAAGCAGCCGCCCGTTCTGAGCGTAGCCATTCGCGGAACTCCCATCAAAGTTCAGGCGCGATGCGCGTTCTTCAACTGCTCGTCGGTAATCCCGATTGCATGTTCGAGCCGGGCTCCCGACAACTGTGCTCCCCAAAGTGAGGCTCCGGTGAGATCGGCGTTGTGCAGATTGGCATCCGAAAGATCGGCGTGGTCCAGCTTGGCTCTTTGGAGGCCGGCGTAGCCGAGATCTGCACCGCGCAGGTTGGCCTGCCACAGCGAGGCAGCTTCCATTTTTGCATGCCGCAGATTGGCGCCACGCAAGCGAGCGTGATCCAGATCCGCGCCTTGCAGATTGGCGTAGCTGAGATCCGCCTCTCGAAGATCGGCGCTCCACAGCGAGACACCCTGCAGCTGCGCATGCGAAAGATCGGCTTTTTTGCCGCTTTGCCCATCCGAGTCCAGCCAGGCACGATGATCGGTGAGGACCTGCTTCAGCTGGTCCAGCGGCAACTCTCTGAGCACCGGACGCGCCTTCGAACGATTTTTTGATCCGTGCTGTTGCATCTTATTTCCGCCAGAGCTGGTTCGAAGGGCACACTGAGTTCAGTCGCTATCGGCTGGCACGAGAACTGCCACCGGCATGCCTCCCAGTACCGCCTCCACACCGACGCCCTCGCCGCGGCGCTCTACGACGCGCCCGCTGAAAAGATCGCGCCAATGCGTCTCGCCGCCCGCCGACTGCGGCCAGGGGATCTCGGTTCCGGTCCAATCCGGTTCGGCCTCGCAGCGCACCGGAAAGCGCGCAGCCGCAACGACCAGCGCGTCCTCCTCGTGGCAACGGGCAAAGGCGCAGATCTGGTCGGCTCTGGAGCCGGTAGCGATGAGCGGCTCATATCCCCCCTGTGCAAACAGCTTCGGATGATCGCGGCGGTATGCCAGCAAGGTCGCGATGACGGCCAGTTTGACACGGCCATCGCGCCAATCTTCGAGCATGTCGAGTATCGCCGTGCGGCGGTTTCGCTCCAATAACGCCGCTACCTCTTCGAGCAGTTCGATGCGAGTCCCGTAATCGACCGGACGCCGGTTGTCGGGGTCCACAAGGCTGAGATCCCAGAGCTCCGCCCCTTGGTAGATGTCCGGCATTCCCGGCAGAGTCAGCTTCAAGGCGGTCTGCACCAGGCTGTTGCGGACGCCGAGCCGCGCAACCTGTTCCTGGAACGGCAAAAACGCGCTGAGGAATGCATTGGGCCTCGACACGTCGAGCGCGTCCCGCACAAAGCCCAGCATCGCCTCTTCATAATCCGTATTCGGCGACGCCCAAGTGGAGCGCAGCTTTGCCTCACGCATGGACTTGACCATTGCACCTTCCACCCGCTCGGCGAAGGAGCGCAGTTTCTCTGGGTCGGGGTTCTCGATGCCGGTCAGATCAGCCGGCCATGCGCCGAGCAGCAAGCTGGTAGAAGAGGTATTCGTCATTGCGGTCTGGGGGCGCCGTGCCCTCGACGTCGCCGCGGCGGGCGCGCAGGATGCGGCTCCATGCCTGGACCTGCCGAGCCCATTCCTCCGGCATCTCGGAGAGCACGGCGAGGCGCGCGCGGTCGTCTTCGCCGCGCTTGGTGTCGTGGGTGGAGGTGCCCAGCATAGCGTGCGGCCAGCGCTCCGCGCGCTGCGCATTGGCCCTGTGAAACGCGGCCAATGTCACACCGAAATGGTCGGGATGGCCGCCCACCTCGTTCAACGCGACGAAGCGGTTGTAGCGATAGAAGGCGGTGTCCTCGAGCCCCTTCGCCATAACGGGGCCGCTATATTGCTGCACGCGCATCGCGAAGCGGACCACCGATTGCCGGCTGAAGCCGCTGCGCGGCTGGGCCACTAGGTCGGTTGTCAGAAGCCGGTGCAGAAAATCGAAGACGCTCGGATCGAGATCCGTCTCGTTCCGCCGCGCGTGGGCCACTGCCCAGTCGATGTCGCGCCGGTCCGCTTCCGTCGGCTGCGGCAGCGCCATCGACGTAAGTGCGATACACCGGAAAGCACGCGACGATCTCCTTCAGTCCTCGCTGCAGGATATTGCGCGTGAAGTCGGCGGTTCGCGGGTTCTGCCGCGCGACCCGCCCCGCATCGCGGGCGAGGACATTGAGCTCGCTCGCCATCTCGTTGAGCATGATGCGGATCTTGCAGTCGCGCACGATCTCGTCGAAGGCGCGGTGCTCGCCGGTAAAAGCCGTATAGGTTCGAGTAAAGCCATCCTCGCCGGAAGGATCGACCAACAAGCCGAGCACCAGATTGGCGAATTCGTAACCGGTCGTGCCCTCGACCGGCCAATCCTCGCGCAGTGCCTCGTGCCGGGCGAGGATCTTCTCGACGACGAGGTAGAACGGGCTCGGCGCATGTTCGCGCAGACGCAGAAGATAGCCCTTCGGATCGAGCAGCCCGTCGACATGGTCGATGCGCAGTCCATCCAGCACTCCGTCGCGCAACAGCTCGAACACGAGGCGGTGCGCGTGATCGAACAGCTCCGGCAGTTCCATGCGCAAGCCGGCGAGCTCGTTGATGTTGAAGAAGCGCCGGTAATTGATGTCGTCGGCGGCAACGCGGAAGTGCGCCGCGCGCCAGTGCTGATCCTCGATCAGTGCGTCCAGCTCACGCCAGGTCTCGAGGCGCCCCGGCTCGCCGTTGAGTCGGTTTACCGCCGCCCGCCAGCGCTCCCTGCACGTCACTGCGCTCCCGCGCCAGCGCGCCGAGTTCGACTTGCAAATCCTTGGCGTGCTGAGCAATGCGCGGGCGCCAGTCCGCGAGACTGGAGAAGGCGTCACCCAGGCGCTCGAGTTCCGGGTGCTCGTCGCCGAGCACGCGAGAGTAATGCAGAGGGTTAATCGGCAGCTTGTGCGTATCGTAGGCCCAAACAGCGAAACTCGCCGGTCTCCGGGTCGAAGCGAAGCACGAGCTGGCCCGATTCCAGCACTGCCCCATACTGGTCGCCAAGGAACGGCACCAGCAGCTTGTCACGCAAATAGCGTCTGTCCGGATCCCAATCGATGTCGAACCAGCCTGCGTATTCGGACGCCGGACCCCATTCCAGCACGTCGAGCCACCACGGATTATCGGAGCCGCCGACGCCCATATGATTGGGTACGAAATCGAGCACCTGACCGAGACCGCTGTCGCGAAACGCCGTCACCATGTCACGGAACGCCGACTCGTCGCCGAGCTCCGGGTTGAGCTGGCCATGGTCTACGATGTCATACCCGTGGGTGCTGCCCGGACGCGCCTTCAGGTAAGGCGAGGCGTAGACGTGGCTGATGCCCAGCCGCGCCAGATAGGGAGCGAGGGCTGCGGCATCCCGGAAACCGAACCCCTTGTGGAATTGCAGGCGGTAGGTCGCCCGCGGGATCGGCATTGCACCGGTTTCAGACATCTTCCGTCGTTTCGCCAGGGGCTCGTGCACTGCGCTCGGCCCGGAAGATCTCGGCGATATCGATGAAGCGTGGCCGGGCGGCCAGTTCCTCCAAGGTCATCGACAGGCGGCGCCGCCAATTCGGGTGCTCGTCGGAAGTGGCCGGAACGTTCACCGGATCGGCCTCGTCGGTGAGATCGTCGATCTGCGCCATTGCCAGAACAGACGGGGTGCGGGCGAGAAAGACATGCGCCGCCCGGGCCAAGGTCGGGATGTCCGGCTCGCCATCGTCCGGCAACAGTCTCTCGCGGCGGAGCGCCTCCAGAAGCTGCATCCGGTCACGCTCGCGCGTCTGACGCTGGCGCGAGGCTTCGCCCGGCTCCGGAAACAGGCCGAGCTGTTCCTTCAGATCGAGGTCGCGCCCTTCCCACCAGCCGCGCAAGGTCGGCAGGTCGTGGCTGCCGACGACGGCCAGGGCGAGGTCTGGGTAGGCGCTCGGTGGCAGGAAAGCGCCGGTCTCGGGCTCCTGCTCGAAGAACAGCACGCGGTAGGACAGGATGTTCGCCTCGGCCATGCGCTCGCGGAAGCCCTCCGGCACGGTGCCGAGGTCTTCGCCGACGACGAGGCAGCCGTGGCGATGGCTTTCGAGCGCGAGAATGCCGATGAGATCCTCGATCGGATACCGGACATAAGCGCCGGCGGAGGGCTTGTTCCCCTGCGGCACCCAATAGAGGTGCTGGAGCCCCATCACGTGATCGATCCGCAACCCGCCCGCGTGGCGCATATTGGCGCGCACGAGCTCGATGAAGCTGCGGTATCCCTCTTCCCGAAGTGCCCGCGGATGAAAGGGCGGCAGCCCCCAGTTCTGCCCGGCCGGATTGTAGATGTCCGGCGGCGCGCCGACCTGAGCTCCCGATACCACTGCAGCCGCATCGGCCCAGGTCTCGGCGCCGGCTCGGTCGGCGCCTACCGCCAGATCGCGATAGAGGCCCACCGCCATACCGTGCTCCTTAGCCGTTGCCGCCGCAGCGGCCAGCTGCTCGTCAGCGACCCATTGCCGCCATGCGATGAAATCCAAGCGACGCCGGTTTTCCTTGGCGAAGCGTGCGACGGCGGGCGAAGCCGGGTCGCGGTATTCCTCTGGCCAGGCGTGCCAGTCGGCATGGGACGGATCTTCGTGCGCGAAATGCTCGCGCAACGCCAGAAACAGGCAGTTGCGCTCCAGCACCTCGCCGCGCTCGCGCCGGAACGCCTCGAAGGCGCGCCAGCGCGCAGGATCGGCCGAACCCCGGCAGACGTCGAACAGCCTTTCCAGAACGGAGAGTTTGATCGCGGCGACCTCGGCGTAATCCACGAGGTGCTTGGAACGGCAAGCTTGCACGCCCTGCCCGAAGGCCTCGGAGGCGATCAGGTCCCGCGTCTCCGGGCAGTCCAGCAACTCGGGGACCGCGGTCACGTCGATATTGAGAATGTTGAGCAACAAACGGCTCGCCGGCGAGTAGGGACTGGCGTGTTCGGGATCGTCGGGAAACATCGCGTGCAGCGGGTTGAGGCCGATGACATCGGCCCCGTGATCGGCTGCCAGCTCGACCAACTTGCGCAGGTCGCCGAAATCACCGATGCCCCAGTCGGTGGCCGAGCGCAGCAGATAGAGCTGCGCGGCAATGCCCCACAACCGCCGCCCCTCGGCAAGCGCCGGCGGCAGCCAGCATTTCCCGGGTGTCACCACGAGGATCATCGATGCATCGCCCGGTTCGATCGCCAGATGGTGATAGCCCCAGGGCAGGTCGCTTTCGAGCAGCAACCGGCGGCGCTCCAGCGGTGTTCCATCGACGCTGCGGGCATCGATCAGTTCGAGGTCACCGAATGCGATGCGCCCTGTTCGCTCGGCACCATCCTCCAGCGTCAGACGCCAAGTAATCTCGCCGGTGCCGGCAGGCAGGACCAGCTCGATGGTGGGAGGTCCGGCATCGGCTCGCGACACCTGCACGACGGACAAGGGGCGCAGCCACTCGGCCCGGTCCAAGCTCGTCGAGTGCGCCCCGCGCCTGCGCCTCGTCGGTCGCCTCCACACCCATTGCAGCCAACAGACTGCGTTTCGTCTCGCTACTGGTCTCTACGATTTCGCCCTTAGCATTCCGGAACTGGGGCTCGATCCCCATGCGTTCCGCTAGCTCGTCCAGGGCAGAGCTGGCAGGCTCGTGCCGCAGAGCCTCCTCGACAGACCAGCGGACCGTCCAAGGCCCAAAAGTGCCGTCATGGCCGGCCTCGCCCTCCTGCCAGAGCACGCGGCCGGGTTCGGCCGGAAACCCCGATGCCGGCGTGGCTGCCAGGTTCGCGGCCAGATACCAGCGTCTCGCCTCCGCCGAGCGGCCAGCGCACGAGGACCGCGCCGTCGCCGAGCACCTCGTATCGCCCGCCTGCCCGGATCGCGGTCAGGCGCGGCACGATCTCGGCGTGCCGTATCGCCAGCACCCGGCGATACCAATCCAGCCATCCGGAATGCGGGGCCCGCTCGATGTCCTCCCAGTCGAGCTTGGCGGAGGCGAAGGTCTCCTCGGCCATCGGGTCGGGGATGCGCTCGCGCATTGCCGGATCCTGGAATTCCGGGAAACGCGCGAACTCCTCGCGCCGGCCCTGGCGCACGGCATCGGCCAGCTCCGGCCCGAAATCGCAGAAGAACGGAAAAGGCTGCGCCGCGCCCCACTCCTCGCCCATGAACAGCATCGGGATCTGCGGCAGCAGCAGATAGACCGCCGCGATCGCGCGCACCGCCTCGGCCGGTGCGAAATCCGTCACCCGGTCGCCGAACGCCCGGTTGCCGACCTGATCGTGGTTCTGGATGAAGGCGACAAAAGCAGTCGGCGGCAGGTCGGCGCTCGGCGCGCCGCGCGGACGCCCGCGATAGGGCATCAGCTCGCCCTGAAACGCGAAGCCCTCCGCCAGAGCGCGGCCCAGCTTCTCGGTATCGCCCTTGTAGTCGGCGTAATAGCCCTTCGTCTCGCCGCTCGCCGCCACATGCAGCACGTGGTGGACGTCGTCGTTCCATTGCGCCGTGTACCAGCGCGGCTCGCCGTTCTCGCGGCGCACCAGGCGCTTCGCCTGGTTCTCCTCGTTCTCCAGGATCAGGTGGATATGCCGGTTGGGCGCCGCCGCGCGCACGCGCTCGGCAAGCTCCTCCAGCAGATGCTTCGGGCTGTCGTCGAGGATGGCATGCACCGCGTCGAGCCGCAGGCCGTCGAGGTGGAACTCCTCGATCCAATAGAGGGCGTTGTGGATGACGAATTCGCGCACCGGGCCGCTGTCCGGCCCGTCGAAATTGATCGCCGCGCCCCACGGCGTCTTGTGGCGATCGGTGAAGGTCTGCGGCGCGATCGGGTGGATATAGGCGCCCTCCGGGCCGAAATGGTTGTAGACGACGTCGAGCAGCACCATCAGCCCGCGGGCGTGGGCGGCTTCGACCAGCGCCTTCAGGTCCTCGGGCCGGCCGTAGGAAGAATCCGGGGCGTAGGGCAGCACGCCGTCGTAGCCCCAGTTGCGGCGGCCGGGAAAGTCACCGATCGGCATGATCTCGATCGCGGTGACGCCAAGCGCAACCAGATGGTCGAGCTTGCCGATCGCGGCGCGGAAGGTGCCCTCCGGCGTAAAAGCGCCGATGTGCAGCTCGTAGACCACCGCCTCGTGCCAGGGGCGGCCGCTCCAGCCGGCGTCGCGCCAAGCGTAGGCCGCCGGATCGACCACCTCGCTCGGCCCGTGCACGTCCTCCGGCTGATAGCGCGAGGCCGGGTCCGGAACGCGCAGGCCGTCCGGCAGCACGAAGCGATATCGCGTACCGGCGCGGGCGCGATCGGTGACGAGTTCGTGCCAGCCCTCGCCGACCGGTTGCATGGCCACCGTCTCGCCGTCGAGCTCGATCTGAACCTCCCGGTGCGGCGGCGCCCAAAGGCGGAAGCGCACCCTGCCGTCGGCCTGCAGCTCGGCGCCGAAGGGCATGTGGTGCGTGCGCGTCGCCGCGGCGCGGTCTCCTCGTCGAGCAGCGCCAGGACGCCGCGCAGTGGGATGGCGACCCAGTCCGGCCGATTGGCGAGCTCGTACGCGATTTCGTAGAGCGCCTTTTCGAGCATAAAGAACCGCACGACCCGATCGGCATCGGCGCGGTCCTCCGGGCAGAAGCTGCTGCCGCGCGCAGCCTCGAAATAGGCATCGAGGAAGGTCCGCGACGCCTCCGCCTCCCAGGCCGCGAGCCGGCCTTCAACGGCGTCCCGTTCCGCCGCGGGCAGATCCTGCGGCAATGCGCGGCTCGCCGCTGCGGCGGCGTAGGCGAGCGAGCGGAGCATGCCGGCGACGTCCCGCAGCGCTGCATGCTTTGCGCGGCGCTCCGCCAAGCGGACGCAGCGGCTCGCCCTCGAAGTCGATTATGACGGCGTCCTGGCCGGTCGACCAGTACTTGGCCGAGATGGTAATCCCCGTGGTGCCGCGTCTTCGCGAAGGCCGGGATCTCGCCGAGCATTGCCTGCAGCCGCTCAACCACCTCGTCGCGGCGAGCGAGAAGCGCCTCGGCGAGGCCTCGGGCCTGCGGCTCGAGCCTTGCTGCGTCGGCAAGACCGTCGAGCGCGCGGCGGGCGGTTGCCTGCGCCGGCCGCAGACCCAGGATCGGATGTCGTTGGTCCCGACCGGCTCAGGCCGGAATGCCGGGTCGTCCGTGTCGGTCTCAAACGCGACATGCATTTCCGCGGTACGCCGGCCCAGTCGCCTGAGCCAGCTCATGGCTTCGTCAAGGGCCTCGGTACCGGCCTCGCCAGGCTCTGCGCCGCGTGCAAGCCGCTCGAGCACCCAGGACCAGCCGTCGCCCTCGTTGGGGACGAAGGCTTGCAGTATCGAGAGGGTCACGGCCCCGTGCCCCAAGGCCGCGGAATCCAGCTCGGTCCAGCCGAGCAGGGACGGGGTAGCCGCGAAACCGGCCGTCTCGGTCAGAAACCGGCCCACTTCGAGCTCGGGGTGAACGCCGTTCTCCAGCTTTCGGATCACCTTCAGGATCGCGCCGTCGCCGATGCGGATCGAGGTGTTCGACTGCTCGACGCTGCCTCGGCGAATGGCCCAACCGCCTCCGGCTTCGAGCCCGGCTCGCGCCAGGTGGCCCGTCCGCCCCGTTCGCAGCCGCACTGGGCCCGAGGCCTCGCCGCCACCCCGCAGCAACAAATCGATCCAGGCGCGGACGAACGCGTCCACGGAGAATGCCTCCACTACCCGCATTTCCCCGCGGCCGTCAGCTGGTGTCCGCCGCAATCACCTGCGCCGGGTCTGCTTGCTCCTCTGGAACAAGCGCCAGTGGCACGAAGAGGTGCATCGGCGACTGCCCCGGCGGCGTTACCTGCCAGACCGCAAGGGCCGAGGGCACGCCGGAAACCGGAAACGGGAGCAGCGCCGAGAGTTCAACCCCAGGCGTGTCCGAATTCTTCGCGGGATACCACCGCTGCCGCTGAAGAAAATCCGGCAGCGCGGATTGGGCCAGAGTTTCCAGCCGTGAGAGCCAGTGTCGAGTCACCGGATCATGGGCGATATCGGCGGAATTGTGCCTGGTTCCGGAGCATTCTACGAAGAACGCCTCAGCGCTGTCGCCTTTAACCGCTAACGAGCCGGTATCGCTTTGGCCACTGTTGCTGGCTGCGCTGGTGCCGGATCCCTGGTTCTGCGTGGCTTGCTGACGTGCGTGCTTGCTGGCTTCATGATGGCCGATCACACAGCCCGCACCAGCCCCCAACACCCCGTGGTGACCCGCGAAGTGGCCCGCGACCCCACCAACCGCTGCACCCTTTAGGCAACCAGCCGCGTTTGCCGGCGAAGACATGACACCCGCCGTCAGCGCAAGAGCCAAAACCGTGGCCATCAAATTCCGTTTCATCGTATTTCCCTTATCGCAGGAGTGAACGCAGGACCCTCACCGTCAAACAGATGGAACAAAAAAAGATCCCATTGCCGTGCTCGCGAATCCCATTATCATCCGCCGTCGCCGAGAAGGGACAGACGGTCTAAAAACGCGCATGCCCCGCTCGACGCGTTTCGGCCTAGTGATCCTTGCCGCGCTGCTGGTAGTCGGGGGCGGCTATACTGCGTATTGGTTCCTGGTCGCCCGCCGCATCGAGGCTGGTTTCGTTGACTGGGCGGTATCGCAACGGGCCGACAAGATCGATCTCTCTTGGCAAAAGATGCGGGTCAGCGGTTACCCGGTCGCGTTTCGGGTCGATCTCGATTCCGCGGCGCTGCGCGACGGTGCGATCACGCCTTCCCCGGAGCTTCATATTCCCGTGCTCTCCGGCACCGCCCGCCCCTGGGATTTTGCCGATTGGCGGCTCGCAGCGCCCGAGGGGTTCACGGCCGATCTCGCTCGCTGCCGGCGAAGGTGCCCCGGCAAAGCTGATCGCGCAGACCGCCGACGGGGTTGTCTCGATCGAGCCCGAGGGCGGTTGGACGCTGTGGCTGACCTTAGGGGACACCACGGTCGAGGCGGGCGCCCCGGTCCTCGTCGGTTCAGCCCACGCCACGCTCACCGTTCCGCCGAGGCCGTCGCGTGGGCATGCCGACCCGATGATGGCCCTCGCGGTCGGGGCGAGCCAGATAAAATTGCCGCTCGCGATCGGGCCGTTCGGGGACGCAATCGACGAACTCGATTTCGCCGCGACGGAAAAGGGCGCCATCCCGAGCGGCAAGCTGGCCGATGCGGTAGCTGCCTGGCGAGATGCCGGCGGTACGATCGAGCTCGACAATCTGCGCCTGAAATGGGGCGCCCTCGATGCGACAGCGACCGGGACGATCGCCCTCGACCAGGAGCTACAGCCGACCGGCCACTTCTCCGGAGCGATCCAGGGATACGACCAGATTCTGACGGCACTCGTACAAAACGGTCAAATGCGAGCCTCCGATGCCGGGCTCGCGCGCATCGCGCTGACGTTGCTCGCCAAGGCCGGACCGGACGGCAAGCCGGAGATCAGGACCGCATTCACGATCCAGAACGGACAGATGTTCCTCGGACCGGCAAAGCTCGGCAGGGTGCCCCGTATCACCTGGGAATAGCCGCGGCGAGCCCTCTCAGGCCTGCTTCGCTTCGATGATCGAACGGCGGATCGCGCGGGTGCGGGTAAAGAGCTCCTGCAGCTTGTCGCCTTCGCCCCAACGGATGGCCCGCTGCAACGCCGTCAAATCCTCGGTGAAGCGCTGCACGATTTCGAGCACCGCTTCGCGGTTGTTGAGAAAAATGTCGCGCCACATGACCGGGTCGGAGGCGGCGATGCGGGTGAAGTCGCGGAAGCCGCTGGCCGAGAATTCGATGACCTCGGATTTGAGGCTCTCCTCGAGGTTGGTCGCGGTGCCGACGATCGTGTAGGCGATCAGATGCGGCAGATGCGAGGTCATCGCCAGCACCTTGTCGTGATGATCGGCGCTCATCGTGACGACCTGCATGCCGAAGCCTTCCCACATCCGGCCGACCGCGGCCACCGGCTCGGGCGCCGTCTCGGGCGGCGGGGTCAGGATGCACCAGCGGTCGCGGAACAGCTCGGCAAAGCCGGATTCGGGTCCGGAATGCTCGGTGCCGGCGACGGGGTGGCCCGGGACGAAGTGGACGCCCGTCGGGACGTGGGGCTGCAGATCGCGGATCACCGCCTGCTTGACCGAGCCGACATCGGTCAGGATCGCGCCGTCCTTCAGCATCGGCGCGATCCTCTCGCCGATTTCGGCATAGGCGGAGAGCGGCGTTGCGATGACCACGAGATCGGCGCCCGCGACAGCCTGCGCCGGATCGTGCGTCGTCGCGTCGGCAATCGCGAGCCGCCGCACTGCGGCCAGGGTCTCGGCTCGCCGCGCGCAAGCGATGATTTCGGTCTCGGGACTGTCCCGGCGCAGTGCCCGTGCGAGCGAGGACCCGATCAACCCGATCCCGATCAGCGCCACCCGGTCGAACATTTTTTCGCTCATCGCGCGGCCATGAATTCGGCGAGGGTGGCCGCGACGGTTTCCATCTCGGGTCCGGTGCCGATCGTGATCCTCAGATGTTGCGGCAGGCCATATGCGGCCATCTTGCGGGTCAGGATGCCGCGCGACTGCAAGAAGGCGAACGCCGCGTCGGCGTTCTTGAGCGGATCGTCGGGGAATCGCGCGAGCACGAAATTGGCGACGCTCGGGGTGAGCGGGAGGCCGAGCGCCGCGAGCCGCTCGGAAAACCACGGCAGCCACCGCTCGTTATGGGCGCGGGCGCGGTTGAGCGCCTCGACATCCTCGACCGCAGCGATACCGGCGGCCTGCGCCGCGGCGCTCACATTGAAGGGGCTTCGCACGCGGTTCAGGACATCGGCGATTGCGGGCGGACAATACGCCCATCCGAGCCGCAGCCCGGCGAGGGCATAGATTTTCGAAAACGTCCGCAGCATCACGACGTTTTCCGCGCGGTTCACCAGCGCAATGCCGGGCTCGTAGTCGTTGCGGTTGACGAACTCGGCATAGGCGGCGTCGATCGCAAGCAACACCGAGGCCGGCAGGCCGGCATGCAGCCGGGCGATCTCCTGTGCGCCGAGATATGTGCCCGTCGGGTTGTTCGGGTTGGCGATGAAGACGATACGTGTGCGCTCGGTCACCCGGGCCAGCACGGCATCGACATCGGTCGTCAGCTCGCGCTCCGGAGCCGCGATTGGCGTAGCGCCCACCGCCATCGCGTTGATCGGATACATCAGGAAACCGTGGCGGCTGTAGAGCACCTCGTCGCCGGGGCCGGCGTAGCACCGCAGCAGCAGCGTGATCAGCTCGTCGGAACCGGCGCCGCAAACGATCCGCGCGGGATCGATCCCGTGGCAGTGCCCGAGTGCCTCGCGCAACTCCTGGGCGTTCCCGTCCGGATAGCGATGGATCTCGCCGGCGAGAGCCCGGTAGGCCGCGATCGCCTTGCTGCTCGGCCCGAGGGCGCTCTCGTTCGAGGCGAGGCGGATCGGGCGCTCGACCCCGGCCACCTTCGCTTCGCCGCCAACATAGGGGCTGATGTCGAGAATGCCGGGGCGGGGCATCAGCCCCGGTTCGTGCGTCATGGGTTCGGCCCTTTTGTGGCGAGAGCCGATGACGAGAGTGGCACCGCGTAGCCGCCGAGCGGCAGCAGCCGCTCGAGCGCGGCGCCCAGTTCCGAGCGAAAGGCGTCGAGGCGTCTGTCCGAGATCGGCACAAAGCCTTCCACCTCGATCAGATAGACCGCCTTGCCGCGACCGCTGCACGCGACGAAGGTGCATACCAGCCCGACGGTCGCCAGAAGCTCCGAGATCCGGGGCCGGCTGATCGCCGCGGAACATTCCGCACCGAGCAAGGTGCGATCGAGACCGCTCTCCTCTTGTCCGCCGCACCCGATCGCCAGCGCATCGGTATCGGCACGGGCGTTGCCGCGCGCACCGAACGGCAGGCGCGCGACGACCCGCGGCGCGTCGTCGGCGGTCGACAGCAAATGCGGCCACCACGGATCGGGTTCTCCTGCCTTCGGCAGCGGCAACACGCCGACCGAGCCGGTTCCGCCGGCCACTGCGCGGATCACTTGACCTTCGGTGTCGTAAGCCGACATCGGCGTGTTGCTGCCGTAATGGTCGCGCGCCAGATCCCAGAACCCCGGCCGATCGGCAGGGGCGAATACGGCGACCGAAAAAGGGGATTGCAACCGGACCGTTGCTGCCAACATCTCCCGCCACATGCGAACGAGTGTTGCGACAGGGAAGGCGCCACGGTGACGTCCGACGAGCCGGCGGATGATCTCGGCCTCGCGTGCCGGTTGATAGGCCGGCCGGTTGCCGTCTTTCTTGCTGGCTGCGACCAGCGACACGATCTGCGCCCGGTCGATCAGCAGGTCCTGCAGCTTGTCGTCGATCTCGTCCAGACGCCGGCGCAAGCCTTTGAGATCTGAGGGGGTCACGGGCATATGTCGGTCGCTGCAGCGGGAGGCGTACTAGTAGGGTGCCGACCTGGCAAAATCAAAGAAAACGTTGACATGCCTGGTCCCAGATCCCTAGCTAGCGCCCCCAATCGGCAACCGGCGGCACCGGCGGCCGCCGCCGCTGCGCAACCGGATTGGTTTAGAGCTTTGCCGTGTCGACCCTGATCTCCCCCCGCCCTCGCTGCCCGTTCGGACCAGGACTGGCCCGGTTACACTTTGCTCGTGCGGGCACCGTTGCGGCTGGATTGCGGGATCGATTTCGGCCCGTTCACGATCGCCTACCAGACCTACGGGACGCTGAACCCGGATCGGTCGAACGCCATTCTCGTCTGCCATGCGCTGACCGGCGACCAATATGCCGCCGATCCGCATCCGCTGACCGGAAAGCCCGGCTGGTGGGAGACAATGGTCGGGCCGGGACGGGTGCTCGATACCGAGCGCTATTTTTTGATTTGCCCGAATGTGCTCGGCGGCTGCATGGGCACGACCGGCCCGCAGGACATCGATCCGGCGAGCGGTCAGCCCTGGGCGCTGTCGTTCCCGGTGATCACGATCCGCGACATGGTGCGCGCGCAAAAGCTCCTGCTCGACCATCTCGAGATCGGCAGCCTGTTCTGCGTCATCGGCGGCTCGATGGGCGCGATGCAGGTGCTGGAGTGGGCGGCCAGCTATCCCGACAGCGTCTTTGCCGCGGTGCCGATCGCCGGAGCGGCGCGGCATTCGGCGCAGAACATCGCGTTTCACGAGGTCGGCCGGCAGGCGATCATGGCCGACCCCGATTGGTGCGGCGGGCGCTATCTGAGCCTCGACCGCAAGCCGGTGCGCGGGCTCGCCGTGGCCCGCATGGCGGCCCACATCACCTATCTGTCCGAAGCGGCATTGCACCGCAAATTCGGGCGCAACCTGCAGGACCGCCTCGCCGTCACCTATGGTTTCGACGCCGATTTCCAGGTCGAGAGCTATCTGCGCCACCAGGGCAGCACCTTTGTCGACCGCTTCGACGCGAACTCCTACCTCTACATCACCCGCGCGATGGATTATTTCGATCTGGCGGCGGAGCACGGCGGATCGCTGGCCGGCGCGTTCGAGGGCACACGCTCGCGTTTCTGCATCATCTCATTCACCAGCGATTGGCTGTTTCCGACCCCGGAAAGTCGGGAGATCGTGCATGCGCTGAACGCGGCGGCAGCCAATGTCAGCTTTGTCGAGATCGCCACCGATAACGGGCACGACGCGTTTCTGCTGCACGAGCCGGAGCTGTTCGAGACCTTGCACGGTTTTTTGAACGGCTGCGCCGAACACCGCGGCCTCGGCCGCTCCAAGTAATGGCCGCATCCGGCGAAAGCGCCGCGCTGAGTTTCGGCGCGGCCGCGCAACCGACGATGGCGCCCGGCGCCGCGGGCGAGCTGCGCCAGGATCTGCGGCTGATCGCCGAGATGATCGAACCCGGGTCGCGCGTGCTCGACATCGGTTGCGGCGACGGGGCATTGCTGGGCTATCTGGCACGGCAAAAGAGCGTCGACGGCCGCGGCATCGAGCTGAGCCAGTCTGGTGTCAACGCCTGTGTCGGCCACGGTCTGTCGGTCATTCAAGGCGACGCCGACCGCGATCTCGAAGCCTATCCGGCCGGGGCCTTCGATGTCGTCGTGCTGAGCCAGACCCTGCAAGCGACGCACCGGCCGCGCCGGGTCGTCGAGGAGCTCGTGCGGATCGGCCGGCGGGCGATCGTGTCGTTTCCGAATTTCGGGTTCTGGCGCATCCGCCTCAGACTTTTGCTGACCGGCCGGATGCCGCTCTCGCATTGTCTCGCCCACCCCTGGTACGAGACCCCCAACATTCATCTCTGCACGATCCGCGACTTTATCGCGCTGTGCGACGAGATTGGTGTCCGCGTCGACCGCAGCGTCACCTTGGACCGCCACGGGCAGCCCTATTCGCTCGATCCTCGCGGCAGCTTGGCCAATCTGCTCGCCGAGCAAGGCATTTTCGTCCTTTGCGGGAGCGCCGGTCTGTAACCCCGAGATCGCGATGCTGATCGCCCACATCACCGATACCCACATCACATCGCCGGGGACGCTCCTGATGGGGATCGTCGACACCGCATCCGCTCTCGAACGGGCGGTAGCAGCGCTCAACCGGCTCGATCCTTCGCCCGATGCCATCGTCCTCACCGGCGATCTCGTCGAAAGCGGCGCGCCGGAGGAATATGCCCATTTGCGCGCTCTCCTCGCGCCGCTGCGCATGCCGATATTCGCGATCCCCGGCAACCATGATGCGCGCGAACCGATGCGGGAGGCGTTCATCGGGGACGGGTACCTGCCCCGGCAGGGCTTTCTCGACTACGCGATCGAGGACTACCCGTTGCGCATCGTCGCGCTCGATACGTTGGTGCCGGGCGAGGGCGGCGGGGCCCTGTGTTCGGAGCGGCTGCGGTGGCTCGATCGCATCCTCTCGGAGGCGCAGGATCGGCCGACCTTGGTGCTGATGCATCATCCGCCTTTTCTGACCGGGATCAGCCACATGGACCGGCACGGGCTCGACGGCCGCGCGGCCTTCGCCGAGATCATCCGGCGTCACCCTCAAGTCGAGCGCATTGCTCTGCGGGCATCTTGCATCGCCCGATCGAAAGCCGGTTTGCCGGGACGGTCGCCGGGACAGCGCCGAGCACGGCGCATCAGATCGTCCTCGACCTCCGTCCAGACGCACGGCTCAGCTTCGCGTTCGAGCCGCCGGGATACCAACTTCACTACTGGCGCGAAGAGGCGGGTCTCGTCACGCACACGGTCGCGATCGGCGATTGGCCGGGACCGTATTTCTACTCCAGAAGTCGGCGCCTCTGATCGGCGGCCGCTACAAGCCGTGCGGCGCTGGAGCATAAACCAGGCGGCGGCGCGGTGCGCGGACGGGCGCCGGCTTGGCGTAGATCTGCTTTGTCGCCTCGACCAGCACGACCCCGGCGAAGGTCGGAAACCAGCGCTTGCCGATCCGCTCCCACGCCGCGGCCGAGCGCAAGATCATGCGCTTTCGCGAAGGCGGGATAAACAGCGCGGTGTCCGATCCGACCGGGGTGAATTGCTCGTCGCGCAGCAGCCGCGACAATTGCGACATCGTGTAGGGGCGGCCCGAACCAAACGGGGTGCGGTCGAGCCGGGCCCAGATGCCGCGGCGGTTCGGGGCGATGACCAGCAGGCGGCCGCCGCCGGCCAGGACGCGCCAGATCTCCTTCAGCATCGGTCCTGCCTGGTCCGTGGTCTCGAGCGCGTGGACCAGCAGCACCCGGTCGATCGAATAATCCGCGAAGGGGAGCTCTCCCTCATCGGCCAGGGTGACGAGATTGCGCCCCTCCGGCGACCAGCCGAGCACACCGAGCGCGGCCGGCATCAACGCCACCGTGCGCTCCGTCTCGGCCGACATCGCCGGCAAAAACGGCGTCGCATAGCCGATCCCGAGGAGCCGCATGCCATGCAGATCGGGCCAGACCTGGCGAACGGCGCCGCGGATCATTCGCCGAGCGATCTGACCGAGCCCGGTACGATAGAAATCCCGCAGATCGACGACATCGGAGGACATCGGGATATCTTAGCACCTGTCGCTCCTGGCGCCGATCATATGCGGGATGAACTCGTTTTCGAGTCCCGGTGCTCGCATTGCCCCGGCAAAGCTGCGCTCCTCGAAAGCGTCCGTGATTCCGGCTCGATCTCTGCGGCGGCGCGCGAGATGGGGATGTCCTATAAGCGCGCGTGGCTGCTGCTCGACAGCATGAACCAAGCCTTTGCCGAACTCGTGGTAACGGCAGCGCCGGGTGGCACAGGTGGGGCGGTGCAACCTTGACGCCTTTCGGTGCCGAGGTCCTCGAACGCTATTGCCGCGTGCGCGACCGGGCCGCCGCTATGGCGGCCGATGATCTATCAGCGCTCGCCCGTCGCGCGCGGCCGAAAGCCGGCCCGAAAATCTAAAGGCATCGCTATGCCTTAGGTGCCATAGCGGCGTGATTGCGCTATAGCGCATTATGCCATAGCGCACGGGCTGCGCATGACCTGACCTCGCCGTTGCCCTGCCGTTGCGCCCGCTCTCTCGGGTTGGCGCACGACGACAATTGCCCTCGGCTGCGCCCTGCTGATCGGCGGCATCGGCGGCTTGATCGGGTCTGGGCGGCGGTGAATTTCGCTTGCCGATACTCGTTGGTCTGATCGGCTTCACCGCGCGCGCGGCGGTGCCGATGAATCAAATCCTCAGCCTCGTCACCTTGGTCACGGCGCTGATCGTGCGCTGGCATACCGGCTCGCTTGTCGGCGTCGGCGCATTCGCTCCGGCCGTGATCGCGCTCGGCGTTGGCGGCGTCACGCCGCATGGTTCGCCGCCCGGCTGCTGTCGCGCGTCTCCGATCACCGGCTTGAACGCGCCATTGCAGTGCTGCTGATGGCCATTGGTCTGCTGCTGATCGGCGAGCGGCTCTTCCCTGCGGGCCTGCCCGCGCTGGTGCCTGCCGAACTCGGCTCGCAAATTTTCGCCGGTGTTCTCCTCGGCCTGTGCATTGGCACGCCAGCACTTTCCTCGGCGTTGCCGGCGGTGAGCTGCTCATCCCGACGCTGATCTTTGTTTTCGGTGCCGACATCCACACGGCCGGAAGCGCCGTGCTGTTCATCTCGATCCCGACGGTATGCATGGGCCTGCTCGGTACGGCCGCATGGGGCTGCTTCCCGGCCGTTCGACCATCGCGCGTCGGCATGCCTATGGGGATCGAAAGCCTTGTTGGGCGGCAGCCGGCGGGGCCTTTGCAGGTCAACATCCGCCGACGTGCTCAAGCTGCTGCTGGCATATCCTCGATTCCGCGCTGAAAGCGCTTTTGAGGCTGGTCACTCCGCACGATAGGTTGCTTCAACAATCTTCAAAATGTCCCTTGACAGAGAAGTCGGCGAGCATAGTTTGATGCTCTGTTGAAATATAGAACATCCAATCAGATGGATGAGAAACGCGCAATCGCAGCACTCGGCGCGCTCGCCCAGGAAACCCGGCTGGCGCTGTTTCGGCTGCTGGTCACCTGTGGGCCTGAGGGGCTGCCGGCCGGCGTGATCGCCGAGCGGCTGGGCGTGCAGCCGTTCGTCGCTTTCCTTCCATCTTGCAGCAGCTCGTGCACGCCGGCCTGATCACGCAGCGCCGCGCGAGCCGGCAGCTCATCTATTCGGCCGAATACGGCGCGATGAACGCGTTGCTGGCCTACCTCACCGAAAATTGCTGCGGGCGCGATGCCGTCTGTGCGCCGGTGTGTGACCCCGCTGCCGGGTGCGCGGGCACCACGGCGAAGACCACAGCCGCATAAGGAGACAAGTCAATGGACGACGCTCAGATCAAGGAAATGGTGCGCGCCCGCTACGGCGGCATCGCGGCGGCGAGCGACGCGAGCTGCTGCGCGCCGGCCAATCTCCTGTTGCGGCGCACGGCAGCCGGTACGCCGGCACGACAAGGCGCGGCAGATGGGCTATTCGGAGGCCGAGCTCGCCGCGGTGCCCGAAGGCGCCAATCTCGGGCTCGGCTGCGGCAACCCGCAGGCGATCGCGGCGCTGCAGCCGGGCGAGATCGTGGTCGATCTCGGCAGCGGCGCCGGCTTCGACTGTTTTCTCGCCGCGCGGCAGGTCGGCGCCGACCGGCCGTGTGATCGGCGTCGACATGACCCATGAGATGCTGAAAAAGGCGCGCGACAACGCCGCCACGATCGGCGCCGCCAATGTCGAATTCCGCCTCGGCGAACTCGAACACCTGCCGGTCGCCGACAACACCGCCGACGTCATCATCTCGAACTGCGTGATCAACCTGGTGCCCGACAAGGCGCAGGTGTTCCGCGAGGCGTTTCGCGTGCTGAAGCCCGGCGGGCGGCTCGCGATCTCCGATGTCGTCAACACCGCGCCGCTGCCGGCCGAGCTGCAAGCCGATCCGGCCCTGCTGTGCGGCTGCGTCGCCGGCGCGGCGCCGGCCGAACGCGATCGAGACCTGGCTGGCGCGAGCCGGATTTGTCGATGTCCGGGTGACGCCAAAGCCGGAAAGCCGCGAGCTGATCGCAGACCTGGGCGCCCGGCCGCGGCATCGAGAATTTCGTGGTCTCCGCGATCGTCGAAGCGCGCAAGCCTGAACCGGCGACGGAGCTGAGCCGTGGATGAACAGGGTCTACAACGTCCTGTTTCTCTGCACCGGCAACTCGGCGAGGAGCATCCTCGCCGAAGTGCTGATCGAGCATTGGGGCAGAGGCCGGTTCAAGGCTACAGCGCCGGCAGCTTTCCGAAAGGTGCGGTGCATCCGCTGGCGCTCGAGCTGCTCGAAAGACTTCATCTGCCGACGACGCGGGCTGCGCAGCAAAAGCTGGAATGAATTCGCCCGAGCCGGCGCGCCGGTGATGGATTTCGTCTTCACGGTCTGCGATCAGGCCGCGGGCGAAGTCTGCCCGGTCTGGCCCGGCAATCCGGTGACTGCCCATTGGGGCGTGCCGGACCCGGCCGCCGTCGATGGCACGGAAGCCGAGCAGCGCACGCGCGTTCCGCGAGGCGTATGTCGCGCTCGAGAACCGGATCAAGCTTTTCGTCGCGCTGCCGATCGACAAGCTCGACCGCATGGCGATCAAACGCAACGTCGATGACATCGGCCGCCACGGGGCGGCCTCAAAGCTGGAGCTACCATGACATCCGTCACTGAAAGCAGCCGGCGCCGTGCGGCGCCGGCACTGGGGACCTTTGAGCGCTACCTGACGGTCTGGGTCGCGCTTTGCATCATCGCCGGCATCATGCTCGGCCGGCTGCTGCCCGCACCCTTCCAGGCGCTCGGCCGCATGACGGTGGCCGAGGTCAACATCCCGGTCGCGCGTGCTGATCTGGCTGATGATCGTGCCGATGCTGCTCAAGGTCGATTTCGGCGCGCTGCATCGAGTCGCCGAGCAATGGCGCGGCATTGCCGTGACGGTCGGCATCAACTGGCTGGTCAAGCCCTTCAGCATGGCCCTGCTCGGCTGGCTGTTCATCGGCTGGCTCTTCCGCCCACTGCTGCCGGCGGGCCAGATCGACAGCTACATCGCCGGTCTCATCCTTCTGGCCGCCGCGCCCTGCACGGCGATGGTGTTCGTGTGGTCCAACCTGACGGATGGCGAGCCCAATTTCACGCTCACCCAGGTCGCGCTCAACGACACCATCATGGTGTTTGCCTTTGCGCCGATCGTCGGGCTGCTGCTTGGCCTGTCCTCGATCACGGTGCCATGGACGACGCTGTTTCTGTCCGTCGTCCTCTACATCGTCGTGCCGGTGATCGCGGCGCAGCTCTGGCGGCGATCGTTGCTGGCGCGCGGCGGCGAGACGGCGCTCGCGCAAACCCTCCGGAAGCTTCAGCCGATCTCGCTTATCGCGCTGCTGGCGACGCTCGTGCTGCTGTTCGGTTTCCAGGGCGAGCAGATCGTAAGGCAGCCGCTCATTATCGCGTTGCTCGCCGTCCCGATCGTCATTCAGGTCTACCTCAACGCCGGCATCGCCTATGGGCTCAACCGGGCGCTCGGCGTCCCGCACAATGTCGCCTGCCCGTCGGCCTTGATCGGCGCGTCGAATTTCTTCGAGCTCGCGGTGGCCGCGGCGATCGCGCTGTTTGGCTTTCAATCGGGCGCCGCGCTCGCGACGGTCGTCGGCGTCCTCGTCGAAGTGCCGGTCATGCTCTCCGTAGTGCGGATCGTGCTGCGCACGCGCGGATGGTATGAGCATCGGGATCGTGCTTTCACAGCGTGACCCTGCCTAGAATGTCCGAAACCGTGCGGGCGTCGTCAACGTCTGCCGGTCGTGAGGGACATTGCCTCGATGAATGATTGGAGAGCACATGCTAACCGCAGGTTGCGGAGCCGTAATCGGTGAAACGCAACATTGTCGTCGCTGCGCTCGGGACAACGCAAAACTTGGCGTGGGGATCGAGCTATTACCTGCCGGCGATCCTTGCCGAACCGATCGCCGAAGGGCTTGGCCTCTCGCGAGCCATGGTGTTCGGGATCTTCTCGGGATCGTTGCTGCTGTCGGCGCTTCTCGGTCCGGCTGTCGGTCGAGCGATTGATAACCGCGGCGGTCGAGGTGTTCTGGTTCTCTCCAATCTCGTGCTCGCGGCCGGGCTGATTCTGCTCGCTTTCGCGCAAGGCATTATCGGCCTTGCCGCGGCCTGGACTGTGCTGGGCGTGGGCATGGCTTTGGGCCTCTACGATTCCGCCTTCGCCACGCTCGCCGGCCTCTACGGACGGGCGGCACGGGGACCGATCACGGGGATCACTCTGATTGCCGGTTTCGCGAGCACGATCGGTTGGCCGCTGTCGGCTTTCTTCGACGCGAGCTTGGGCTGGCGCGGCACCTGCCTCACCTGGGCGGCGCTTAATTTGGTGGTTTGCCTTCCGCTCAACCGCCTTCTCATTCCGCGCGCGCCGCCGCCTGAACGTGTGGTCGAGTCGGAAGGGACCGCGACGGCATCACCGCGTGGCACCATGGCAATACTGGCCTTCGTGTTCGCCGCGACATGGTTTGTTACCGGGGCGATGGCCGCACACATGCCGCGCCTGCTCGAGATCGCCGGCGCGAGTTCGACGGGCGCCATTGCAGCTGCCGCGCTCGTCGGCCCCGCCCAAGTCGCGGCGCGACTGGTCGAGTTCGGCGCCCTGCGCTGGATTCACCCGCTCGTTTCAGCCCGGATCGCGGCGGCACTGCATCCGTTCGGCGCAGGCATTCTGGCGATATTCGGAGCGCCGGCGATCATGGCGTTCGCGCTATTCCATGGAGCCGGAAACGGCTTGCTGACAATTGCCAAGGGCACGCTGCCTCTCGCGATCTTCGGGCCGGTAGGCTATGGGCTGCGCAACGGAATTCTTGCCGCACCGGCGCGCGCAGCGCAGGCAGCATCGCCCCTCGTTTTCGGACTTCTGATCGATTGGCTCGGGGTCGGAGCACTGGCTGTTTCCGCAGGTATGAGCATTGCGGCTCTGCTTGCCTTAATGGGACTACGAGCGCGGACTGCGCCTGCGGCGGTGCCGTCAAGAGCATAGCTACTACCTTTGAGGCGGAATGCGCTGCGCTTTTCCGAGGCCAATTCCCTGTGCGGGCTTCGTCCGCTCCTCCGGATCTTAGGATCCGCGGTTGCCTACTTCTTCTTCGCCAATTCGCTCTCGAGCCTTCGTGCGTCCTCGATCGCCGGGCTCGGACCGAAATCCTCCAGCTCGAACAATTGGCGTAGCTCGATCTCGCCTTCCGCTCCTTCGCCGTGCGGAGAGGGGGCGCGCTTGGCCCAGTCGATCGCTTCTTCCTTCGACTTGACCTGGATCAGCCAATAGCCGGCGATCAGCTCCTTCGTCTCGGCGAACGGACCGTCGACGACGGTGGGTTTCCCGGCGGCGAATTTGATGCGTGTCCCCTTCGAGCTGGGCTGCAGACCCGCAAGATCGAGCAGAATTCCGGCCTTTGCCATCTCCTCGTTATACTTCGTCATCGCAGCAATCAGGCTGTCGTCCGGCATCATGCCGGCTTCGGAATTCTTGCTGGCCTTGACCAACATCATAAATCGCATCGACCTGTCCTCCTTCGGCTGTCACGCGAAGCGCACGGCGGCGACCGGGGGCAGCCGCGCCTCCGGCATCGTCCACGAATCGCCACCATCCTCCGAGATCCACAAACCGCCGCTGGTCGAGCCGAAGGCGAGCCGCTCGCCGCTCTCGTCGACCGCCAAGCCGTGGCGCCAAACCAAATCATAGGCGTGATGCTGCGGCAGACCCTGCTGCAGCACTTCGAAGCTGCGGCCGCCGTCGCGGGTGCGAGCGACGACGACCTTGCCGTCCACCGGAATGCGCCGCTCGTCCTTGATCGCGGGGATGAACCAGGCGGTATCCGGGTCGGTCGGATGCGCGGCGACGGCAAAGCCGAACTTCGACGGGCGGATCGCCGTCACTTCGCGCCACGTCGCACCGGCGTCCTTCGAGCGGAAGACTCCGTTGTGGTGCTGACACCACACGATCTCGGGGTACGCGGCGCAGCGCGCGAGCCGGTGGACGTCCTGGACGATCGGATTGTCGCGCTGCTCCGGCGGCATGTACTCGGCATGCATGCCGCGGTTGATGAGCCGCCACGAGCTCCCTGCATCGGTGCTTGCCCATACGCCCGCGGTCGACACGCCGATGCGGATGTCGGAGGGATTTCCCGGATCGATCAGCACCGAGTTGATGCCGGGCTGCTCGCCGCCGGCGACGCCCGCCCACTGCCGCCGCTCGGGCATGTGCCACAGCGCCTCGTTCAGCGACCACGACGCGCCGCCGTCGTCGGAGCGGAAGAGCCCGCCCGGCATCGTGCCCGCCCACAGGCGCCCAGCCGCCCCGCCCAACTCGAGCACCCAGATCTTGCCGAGCGACCAGGGATGCGGATCGTCACCGGCCTCCTCCGGCTTCGGCGGGAATACCGGGACCGCCATCTCGCGCCACGTGCCGGCGCGGTCGCGGCGCCACAGCTTCGCTCCGAAATGGCCGAGATCGAGCGCCGCCCAGACCGAGCCTTCGGCATCCGCCAGCACCGCGGAGACCGGATCGCCGAGGAACTGAACGTCGACAATTTCCCAGACGCCGTTGCTGCGCGCCAGCTCGAAGAGACCCTTGCGGGTCCCGACATGCAGCCCATTCGCCATGCTTCCCCTCCGTTAACCACCTGATAAGGCTTGAAAGACGTAGATCTCGTCGCGCGGCCCGACCGGGTCGGTCAGCCAGACGCGGTCGTGGACCGGCTGGCCGTTGACATAGATGGCGACGTGCCGGCGCAGCGCGCCCTGATCGTCGAGCACATAGCCGCGCAGCGCCGGGCGGGACGCAAACACCTCGGCGAGTGCGGCGCCGACCGTCCCGCCTCCGACTTCCGCCGAGGGCGCGGGTAAAAACCGCTGCAACGCTGAGGTGAATGATATGGTCGGCATGACAATTCCGGATCTTGAAGCGCAACGTTGATATCAACATTTCTAGATGGTGTCAAAGTGCGACGATCTGCCTTTCGAGACCACGCTGGAGGTGCGCGACACCTGCCTCTGCCTGCACTTGCAGCGCGCGGCACGCGCGGTGGCGCGGCGCTTCGACGCGGCGCTGCGGCCGCTGGGGCTGACCAGCGGCCAGTTCTCGATATTGATGTCGCTCAACCGCCCGGAGCCGGTGAGCATCGGCAATGTGTCCAGCTTGCTGGCAATGGACCGCACTACCTTGACCGCCAATCTGAAACCGCTCGAGCGCCGTGGCTTGGTGACGGTCGCGGCCGACGATGCCGACAAACGCGCACGCCGCCCGACCCTGACGCCGGCCGGCCGGGCACTGGTGCGTGCCGGCGTTCCGGTGTGGCGGCGAACCCAGGCGGAGATCGATCGGCTGCTGACCGGATCCAGCCCCGATCGCTTGCGCGGCGATCTGCGCGCGCTTTCCTGAGCGCTGCCTTATCTGATCGCGCCCAATCCGTGCAGCGCGGCGATCTCGTCCGGTGAGAGGTCGAGCACCTCTCTGAGGACAGTCTCCGTGTCGGCGCCGAGTTCCGGGGCGGGTCCCGAGACCCGGCCAAAGCTGGCCTGCCACGGCAGGCCGGGCAGAGTGCCTGCGCCATGGGCTTCCCAAAACCCGCGCGCCTCGAGGTGATTGCTGTTGACGAGATCCCGGGAGTTGGCAAGGGCCGCTGCCGGGATACCCGCCCGCAGCAACGCGGCCTCGACGACCGCGATGGGTTTGAGGCGCAGCCACTCGGCGATGGCCTGGTCGATCACCGCGCAGCGCTGCCGGCGTTCGCCAAATCGGAGTTCCGCCATCGGCGCCAGGCCCGGTACGAGCGCGCAAAGGTCCCGCCACTCCGCGTCGGTGGTCGTGACGAGGCTGATCCAGTCGTCCTCGCCGGCGCAGCGGTAGACGCCGTGGGGGGCGTGCTGGTCGGAGTCGTTCCCTCGCGGCTGCGCCGGGGCCGCGAGCTGGGTCGCCAGCAGCGGTTCGGCCATGGTCCACAGCATCGCCTCGATCATCGAAAAATCGATCCGGGCGACACCGCCTACCCGCCGCCGGTGCCACAGCTCGGCGGCGACGATGAAAGCGAGCATCAGTCCGCACATCGGGTCGAGCCAGGCGAGCCCGACCCGTGGCGGAATATCGGGGTGGCGATTGAGCCCGGCAAAACCGGCATAGCATTGCAACAGGGTGCCGTAAGCCACGGCGTGCGCTTCCGGCCCGGTTCGCCCGAGGCCGGAGGCCGAGACATAGAGCAGATCCTGGTTGAGGGCTTGCAGGTCGGCGGCGCCGAGGCCCAACCTGTCCATGACGCCCGTAGCGAAATTTTCGACGACGACGTCGCAGCGCGCGGCGAGCGCCCGCGCGACAGCGACCGCTTCGGGCTTCTTCAGGTCGAGAACGATGCTTCGTTTTGCTTGGCCGAGCACCGTGTGCAGCTCCGAGGCACGGCCGGGATCGCCGCGTCCGGGCGCCTCGACCTTGATGATTTCGGCGCCCATCGCAGCGAGATAGCGCGTCGCCGTCGGACCGGCGATGACCCAGCTGAAGTCGAGGACGCGAATGCCGGAGAGGGGCATCGGCCCGGGGCCGGGGTCGGCCGAATTGCCGCCGGCGGGAGTGAGATGCAGCCCGAACGGCGGTCCCGGAGCCTTGATCACCCGTCCGCCGAGCTCAATCATCCTCCAGAACTTGCGGTGCGCGAGCTGCGGGGAGTTGAGCTGTTCCGCGGGCTCGCGCAGCGGAAAGCTCGGCACATGAGCGGCCTGGGCCCTATCGGCGATCCATTGCTTGCCGTATTGGCGACTCCATGCGGACATCACCGCATGGAGCGCGTCCCAGTTGGCAACCCGGTCACGCTTGGTGGCGAAGCGCGGGTCGCTGCCCCAGTCGGGTGAGCCCATTACCGAGAGCCACGCCGTCCACTGGCGCTCTTCGCGCGGCGAGATCGCGACATACCCGTCGCTTGCCGGCAAGATCGTGACCGTGGCCCCGTTACCGTCCGCCTCCCGCTTGCGCGGGCGGGCATTTCCGGTGAGCCCGGCTCGCGCCAGCTCGGTGATCGCCACAGTCGCCAGCGCTTCCGCGATCGAGACATCGACGATTGCGCCGGGTGCGGCCAGCGCCGCGTGCATGCCGGCGCAGGCGGCGGCAAGGCCCCCGATAAAGGCGGATTGTTCGCCGACCGGGCGGATCGGCGCTTCCGAGAGATCGTCGACCTGTCCTGTCAGCAAGCGGGCAATGCCGCTGGCAAAGAACAGCGTCAGGTCGGTCGCCGGGTCGTCGGCCTTTGGTCCGGTCTGTCCGAATGGCGAGATGTATACCAGCGCTGCGCTCGCATTGAGACGGCGAAGACTGGCGGCATCGTATTGCAAAGCGCGAAGCTGTTGGGGTCGTCCCTCACAGACGATCAAGTCGGCGGCTGCGATCGCAATGCGTCCGGCGCACAGTATCATCGGCGACGACGGACTTGCCATGATTGAGATAGGCCGCGAAGAGGCGTCGAAATGTCCGGCTCGACGCAGCTGACATCCGCACCGACATCGGCGAAGAGACGAACGCAAACGGCGGCAGCCAAGCCCTCGCCGATTTGAACGACCCGGAACCCTTGCAGCAATGACATTTCAGTCCGCCTCGAACGGCCGCTTGCTTTCGGAATGGCGGCCAACTCACCCATCGGCGTGGCCGGCAACGTCTACTACTCGAGCCAAGCGTCGTCGAAGCGCCAGCCGCTGAAAATGCTGTTGATCCACTACGGTGACTCCCATGCACCCGCGGGCTCGATGCAGGTGCCCGACGCGGTATTCATAAATGATCGGGCGGCACGCGTCTTCCCTGCCTTCGTCGAGGTGCGACCATAGCACGGAACCAACTGGGCAATCACCGGCGTTGCTTTGATCAGGCTGCGGCTGCTCTCGCCGGGCTGCCCGGACATTCGATGACGGAGGTCGTTTCGATGACGCATCGCGACAAGAAAACCGGCTGGTCTCCCGCTGCAGCGGCAGCAGCGATATTCTTTGGCTGCGTAACAGCCGATCCGGGCTTGGCCCAGAACGTTTCTCACTCCGATGGTCCGATCGCCTGCGCAGAATTTCCAGCGCGGCCCCAACGGTTCCTGGACCGTGCTGCGCCCAACGACAATAAGCCCCCAAGGGATGCAGCTGAGCCTGGCGGCGAGGCAAACCTTCGCCAAGAACCAGTTTGTCAACGGGATCGAGGTGACGACGGTTCTCGACCGCAATTGCGGTAACCAATAAATGAGGCGACGGTAGTGAAGGACCATCGAGAGAATAACGGCCTGATGACTAGGCGATGTGGTAGGATGCGTCGGATGCAGCCCAGAGGTGATCCCGACGCATGCAAGGTAGCGCTGGAAATGTTGCCCTACTGAGCGCTGGCCAGATAGCGCCTGAGCGCGGCCGTGGCGCGGCGCTGTCGATCAGGCTCAGCGCGGCCATCATAACCGCGACCATCGACGAGCCGCGTGTTCTGACTATTCGCATCGGGCGCGAGCCGGTCGAGGCGCTGCCCTCTGGCCCACTGGAGATCGAGCACCGTACGCTGGAGGTCGGACTGCGCGCCTGGGTCGAGAGGCAAACCAGCCAGAAACTGGGCTACGTCGAGCAGCTATACACCTTTGGCGACCGTGACCGCACCGAAACTGGTGGAACGCGACCCGGTCGGGCCCTGACGGTCGCCTATCTGGCGTTGGTGCGCGAAGCACGGCCGAGCGGAGCCGCCGAGGCGCTGTGGCAAAACTGGTACCGTTTCTTCCCCTGGGAGGACTGGCGTTCCGGAAGCCCGACGGCGCTCGCCCCGGTCGAAGAGTGTCTGCGTTTATGGGCGGCGCAAGCAGCGACCGAAACAGAGCGGCGGCTGCGTGCAGAGCGGGTCGGGCTTGCCTTTGCCGCTTCCTGGAACGAGGAGCTGGTTCTCGAACGCTATGAACTGCTCTACGAGGCGGGCCTCATCCAGGAGCGCTCGCGCGATCTCGGACGCCCGAGGCCGTCGGAGGATGGCCCGACCTTTGGAGTGCCGATGGCGGCCGACCACCGCCGCATCCTCGCCACCGCGATCGGCCGGCTGCGCGGCAAGATCAAATATCGCCCGGTCGTATTCGAGCTGATGCCGCCGGTTTTCACGCTGCTCCAGTTGCAGCGCACGGTCGAGGCGTTGTCCGGGGTGCGGCTGCACAAGCAAAATTTTCGGCGTCTCGTCGAGCAGCAGGGCCTGGTCGAAGAGACCGGCGGGATCAGTGCCACGACGGGCGGACGGCCCGCGCGGCTCGTGCGCTTTCGCCGCGAGGTGCTGCTTGAGCGCCCGACGCCCGGTCTGCGGCTGCGTGCCGGCCGCCGTTCGATGACGTCTCTCGCCAATACGTAAGATGCTCGGTTTTCATCGATATAATTAGATCGGCTAATAATAGCCCGTCCGGCGGTGCTTTGTGGTTTGCGGATAGCCAGGTTGCTTCCTTGCAAGCCCCACAGCGATAACAGCATCTACCGCGCCATTCCCACACGAATTTAGGAATTGACAAATTAAGAATAAAAGGATATATAGCGGAATATGCAAAAGTGACGGGTCTCGTCAACAGGTTCCTCAAGACTCCGCCAAACTGAGCGTCCCTCGGGCTGGAAAGTCACGGCGGTTGGCGCTTGGAACAAGCCGGAGGCACCGATAGGCAGCTTAGGGTAAGCCTGCCGTCGATTTTGCGACACTTAAGTGTGATTGCCCGTCAGACGACAGATGGTCGCTGCGCGCGCCGGCCATTTGTCACACAGCACGAACCGTATTGTAGTTAATGCAGAGAGACTCATGGCGATCACGATTAGCAATTTAATTGTCAGTAATAACGTATCAGCTGGAACAACAATCGGCGTCCTAACCACGACTGACGCATCCGGGACCGTCATTCCGTGCAATTATATGCTGACGAAAGGGTCTATCGGTTACTTCGCGATCGCGGGCGACGACCTGGTAACCGCGTGGAGCGTGCCGGTGACGCCGGGACAATACTCAGTCCGGATTCGCGCAATAGGATCGAGTACCATATTCAGTGACTCCGCAACCTTCACGGTCGAGGTAGGGATAGCCGCGCCGCCGCCCGCACCACCGCCGCCGCCGCGAACCACCGGCCACCAGCACCGCTACCGCCGCCGGAACCACCGCCACCAGCACCACCGCCGCCGCCGCCGGTAACATCAATCATGGTCAATGGTGCTAACAACACGGTTGTAACTGAGGGCGCGGTGCTGATGGTGGAGATTGCAAACGGCCCCGGAAACACCACCGATTGGGTGGGATTGGCCGCCGCCGGCACGTCAGACAACTCCTACATTGCGTGGGCTTACCTCAACGGCACACAGACACCGTCCGCCGCCGGCGCGACTTCAGCGACAGTAATGATGACGGCGCCGGCGAGCTGACGGACCCTACGAAGCACGGTTCTATCCCAACAACGCTTGGATTGTGACGGCTCGCACCAGCTTCGTAGTCATGGGGGTCGCCGCGCCGCCACCCCCGCCGGCAACATCAATCATGGTCAACGGCGTTAACAACCCCGTGGTAGCGGAGGGCGCCGCTCTGATGGTCGAGGTTGCCAACGGCCCCGGTAACACGACCGATTGGGTGGGATTGGCCGCCGCCGGCACGGCAGACAACTCCTACATTGCGTGGGCTTACCTCAACGGCACACAGACTCCGCCCGCCGCCGGCACGACATCAGCGACAGTAATGATGACGGTGCCGGCGAGTGAGGACCCTACGAAGCACGGTTCTATCCCAACAACGCTTGGATTGTGACGGCCCGCGCCAGCTTCGCAGTCATGGGGGTCGCGCCGCCACCGCCACTTCCCACCCCAACCCCACCGCCAGCACCCGCGCCGCCACCAGCGGCTGTGATCACGATAACTCCGAACACACCTCAAGTACCGGACACGACCTCCGTCGGCGCGGTCGTAGCGACCTACACGGTGACGATGAGCGACGGATCGCCGTTTGTCGGCACGATCGGCTTTGGCCCGCCGAATTTCGATGCCGGCGGCATCTTCGCACTGACGGGCTCCCCGACTAGCGGCAACGTCATCGTCAACCCGAACGGCCCCGGCGTCGGTCCCAATTTGAGCACGATCACCGATCAAATTACATTGATAGCGACGCAACCATGATGAGACTGATCGCGCGCGACACGCGAGACTGCTGGCCGCCTCGGCTGTCACCGGCCTGCTGTTGCGGAATGTGTTGATCGTGAGTTCCCACATCTCGTGATGCGTGATCTTGGAAATGACGGCGGCGCGACCTTCGGTCGGTTGGCCGAGTCGGGCAACTCGTGGCAGAACCTTCATGCCCGGTACCTACCGTCATCGACGCGATATTGCTGAGGAGCGACCAGCGATGAAGCTCGGCTGGACGGAGCTGGACGGCGTCAGCGCCGATCGTCTGTGGCTGCGTCCGTCGGGCCTGATCAGCGGCCGCGCCGCTGCGGAGGCGATTGCCTCCGGCCACGCCCGGCCGCTGACCGGTCCTAGCTTGGCGTTTAGTCTGATAGCGGCCCTAGGTCTCGGCTCCGACCGGCGTCCCGATCTCGGTGACGTCGTCGATTGCCGAGCTCGAGGTATGGATTGCCGGGGCCGGCGCGCGCTTCGCGCAGCGGGTGCGAGAGCAGCTTGCGCTCCTGTCCGCCCCGCGGCCGCCGTGGGCGGGGTTCGATCTCGATCGCCCCATCGTCATGGGCGTCCTCAACGTAACGCCCGACAGCTTCTCCGACGGCGGACAGTGGTTTGATACGGAGCGCGCGGTCGCCCACGGCCGGGCACTCTTGACGGCTGGAGCTGACATTATCGATGTTGGGGGCGAATCGACGCGCCCCGGGGCCGGTGAACTCCATCCGGGAGAGGAGATCCTGCGCGTCGAGCCGGTCGTGCGCGCCCTGGTAGAGTCCGGCGCCGTCGTATCGATCGATACCCGGCACAAAGCAGTCATGGAGGCCGCGCTCGATGCCGGGGCGCGGATCGTCAACGACGTGTCGGCGCTGACGCACGATGCGGAGAGCGCCGCCCTGATCGCCCGGCGCGGGGCATCGGTCGTGCTGATGCATATGCGCGGTGAACCGCGGACCATGCAGTGCGACCCGGTTTATAATTCACCGCTGATCGAAGTGCTGGAATTCCTGAAGCTACGCATAGAGGCTTGCATTGCCGCCGGGATCCCAAGCGAACATATCGCCATCGACCCGGGCATCGGTTTCGGAAAACTCGTGTCCCACAACCTCGAGTTGCTCTCCGGGATTGCCTCGTTTCATACTCTCGGCTGCGGCATCGTGCTTGGCGTGTCGCGCAAATCGACGATCGCCCGGCTGAGCAGGGGCGAGCCGCCGAAGGCGCGCCTGCCCGGTTCCCTCGCGGCCGCGCTATCCGCGGTTCAGCAAGGCGTTCAAGTCGTGCGGGTCCACGATGTCGCCGAGACCCGCCAGGCGCTCGCCGTGTGGCGGGCCATCGCGGCGAGTTGAGCGGAATTCATCCGGGTGGGGCGCAAGCCGGCCGCGCTCGCTCGAGGATGGCGCCGACCCCTTCGGCGTCCGGGAAGACATCGAGCTTTTCGACCCACACCCGAACCTGTGCGACGCGCGGATCGGCAAAGCAAACAGTGCAGACCCGCTCGGCGAAACCCTCGCACAAATCGATATGTCCGGCGTTTGCGACTTCGCGGATCCCGGCGACAATTTTCTCGTAATTGATGATGCGCCGGCGATCCTCTCCGGGGAAGGGGTCCGCAGCCATGAGGTCGACCGAAACGCGAACGCGCTGCTTGCGCTGACGCTCACCCGCGCGTATTCCGATGCTGCACATCAAGACGAGCCCGCGCACGGTGACCGTGTAGCGGGCACCCTCCATAGCGTTTTCCGGACTGCGGGTGGTCGTCGGGCTGTGCTCGGTCATGCGTCTACCATGCCGAGCCGTGGCGAATGCTGCAATGCGCTATCGTGCCCGCCGCGGGAGTCTGCTATTCCGACCCCGAAGGCGAAGGGCGCTCTCTCCTCCTATAACAAGCGGGCGGAGCCGGGCAATAGTCCGTTGGAGCGGAAATGACTGGACAGACGATCGACATGCGCCGAACCAAGAGGGTCCGATTATCGGCGATATTTGTTGCTTTTTTTCGCCTCGGCGTGGTGAGCTTCGGGGGCGGCACCGCGGGCTGGCTCTATCGCGAAATCGTCGAGCGTCGGCGCTGGATCAACGATACCGAGTTTCTGTCGGGCGCGGCGCTCGGGCGCCTCATGCCCGGCTCCGGAGGGGTCAACCTCACCGTCCAGGTCGGCCAACATCTGCACGGCGGCTCCGGGGCGACTCGCGGCTGTGCTCGGGCTGTTATCGGGTCCGCTGGCCATCATTCTGGCGCTGGCGGCCGGCTACACGCGAATCGACCAAAGCGTGACCCTTCACGCCGTACTCGACGGCGTTGCGGCAGCGGCGATTGGCTTGACATTCGCCACCGGTCTCAAACTCGTGCGGTTCAGGAGGGCGAGCGCCGGGCCTCTCGCCGTTACCGCTGCGACCGTGCTCTCGGTCGGCGTGCTGCGCTGGCCGATGATACCGGTTGTCCTCTGCCTCGCTCCGGTCAGCATCGGGCTGGCGCTCCTTGACAGGCGAGGTGGCCGTGCCTGAGGACTTCAGGACATTGCTGGCATTGACGCTGGTGTTTGCCCCTTTGTCGCTGCTGTCGATCGGCGGCGGCGCGTCCCTCCTCGCCGAAATCGAACACCAGTCCGTGGGCGTTCACGCCTGGACGACGCAGCGCGAGTTTGCCGATCTCTTTGCGATATCGCGTGCCGCGCCCGGCCCCGGAACAATGCTCTCGACGTTGATCGGCTGGAAAGTGGCGGGTTTGGCGGGCGCCTTGACCGCAACTATCGCCCTTTACCTGCCGTCGTCGCTGCTCGTCTACGCCGCCGCCCGGCTGTGGGGCCGCTGGCGCGGCTCGGTCTGGCACTCGGCGGTCGAGCGGGGTCTGGCACCGATCGCCGCCGGACTGATCCTTGCCGGCGGGATCGCCGTATTGCGGGTTTCACCTGGCGGACCCGCCGTCTGGCTTGCAGCAACAGTTGCGACGGCCGCTGATCTTGTGCCGGCCGCTCCTTCATCCGCTGGTGCTGTTCTTCGCCGGCGGCGCGCTGTTCGGCCTCGCCGAGGCGCTCGGTTTGTGGTGACCTAGAACGTCGCGCCCGATTGCAGCCAGGCCCGCACGATCTCTTCGCCGGTGGCGAACCAGACCCGGTCGTGCGAGCGAATGTATTGTAGCGCGGAATCCAGGCCGGCGATGCGGTGCGGCACGCCGATCAGATAGGGATGCAGGCAAATCGCCATTACCCGGCCCGAGTGGGCGCCCTCGGCGTAGAGCGTGTCGAACTGGCGGCGGATCATCTTTTCGAACTGGTCAATCGTGCCGTTCCGGTACTGGAAGTGCGGCGCATCGTTGATCTCGTAAGAATACGGGATCGACACCAACCGCTTGCCGCCGACATCCATGAAATAAGGCTGGTCGTCATTGACCCAGTCGGCAACGTACAGACAGCCTTCCTCGGCGAGGAAATCGAGCGTGTGCCAGGTCTCGGCGAGACCGGCGCCGAGCCAACCGACCGGCTTGCGTCCGGTCATCTCGGCAATGCGCGACAGCGTGCGCGCGATCGTCTGGCGCTCTTCCTCTGGGCTCAATTGGTCGAGCCACACGCTGTTTGTCTGATTGTGCCCGAGGATCTCCCAGCCGAGCTCGACTGCGGCTCGGACGATCTGAGGATGGTGGTCGCAAATATCGCTGTTGAGGGTCGGGCTGGCTCGGACGCCGTGTTTGCTCAGCACATCCATCAGCCGCCAGATGCCGACCCGGTTGCCATAGTCGCGCTGCGCCCAGGCGCGCACCGAAGGCGGATTGCCTGGCGGCGCCCCGGGATGGCCGGCAATGCCGCGGGTAAGAGGAAAAAATTCGATATTGGGGATGACCCAGACGGCGACCCGCGCGCCGCCGGGCCACTCGAGTTTTGGACGGTCGTTGATCGGGGTATAAGGAAACGGGCCGTAATCGCGCGGCTGCATGGCACCTTCCTCGCGAGCAAATTTGGGTCCGACCAGAATGCCCGAGATCACGACGGAATGGGATCGCTTTGATCGAGACTGCACGTGGCTATCCGTGTGGTCGAAACCGGCGCGGCCAGAACATGGTCGGCCCGCCGCTTTCTACTGGAAAGCCTTGATGGCGTTGACCAGGGTCTGGACGATGCCCCAAACCAGCGGAATGCCGACAAAACCCCAGGCGAGGGCGAGCTTGATCCCGTTGCTCGTCCCGGCGACTGCCGCGCGCTTTCCATCACTCGCTCCCGAATACCGGCGCCGCCTTCGACCTCGGCATCTGCCTCGACGGCGCGCATATGAAACCGCTCGTGCACCGATCTGACAAAGAGGTTGCAGATAAAGCCGATGACCAAAAGCCCCGCCATCACATACATCGTCACATTATAAGCCTGCGCCGGCGCGACGCCGTGGGTGACGTTGTATTCGCGGATATAGTTGACCAACACCGGTCCGAAGATCCCGGCCATCGACCACGCGGTCAATAACAATCCGTGGATTGCCCCGACGTACCGCGTCCCGAACATGTCGCGCAGATAAGCCGGCACGGTCGCAAAGCCGCCGCCATACATGCCGAAGATCACCGCGTAACACAGCACGAAGAGCGCTACGCTGTGGATTGCGCCGGCATAAGGCACCAAGGCATAGAGGGCGGTGCCGAGGGCGAAGAACACGAAATAGGTGTTCTTGCGGCCAATGTAATCCGAGGTCGACGACCAGAAAAAACGGCCCATCATGTTGAACAGGCTGAAGAGGCCGACCAGCCCTGACGCGGCGACCGCGGTAATCTGCCCGCGGAACATCTCCTGGCTCATCGCCGAAGCCTGCCCCAATACGCCGATCCCGGCCGTCACATTGAGGCACAGGATCCACCAGATGAGCCAAAATTGGGGTGTTTTCAGCGCGTCGTAGACGAAGACATTCTGTGTCGTCACAAGCGGTTTGGGCCGCACCGGCGCCGTGTAGTTGGCGGGCGCCCAACCAGGCGGCGGCACGCGCACGATCGCGGCGCCGACCATCATGAAGCAGAGGTAAATGAGTCCCATCACGATGAAGGTCCCGGCAACCCCGACTTGGGTCGGGCTCGAAAACCGGCTCATCAGCCAGACCGACAGCGGTGCCGCGATAAACGCGCCGCCGCCGAACCCCATGATCGCCATGCCGGTCGCCATGCCGGGCCGGTCGGGGAACCAGCGGATCAAGGTCGAGACCGGAGAGATGTAGGCGATGCCGAGGCCGCATCCGCCGATCACGCCATAACCCAAATAGATGATCCACAGCTGGTGGAGATAGACGCCGAGCGCCGAGACGAGAAAGCCGCCGGCAAAACACAGCGCGGCGGTAAACATCGCGCGGCGCGGCCCGCCTTCCTCGACCCAGCGGCCCAACACCGCGGCCGAGCCGCCGAGGAAGAGAATCGCCAGGCTGAAGATCCAGCCGAGCTCGGTCAGCTTCCAGTCATCGGGCGCCGATTGCCTGATCCCGATGAGCTTGGTCATCGGCAGGTTGAAGACGCTGAACGCGTAGACTTGGCCGATGCAGAGATGAACGCACAGCGCGGCCGGCGGGATCAGCCACCGGCTGTAGCCCGGCGGGGCAATCGTACGATCTCGATGCAGGAATGAACCCGCCATAGTTGTTTCCTCCCTTTTCCAGCCAGTTTATCTCGCCAGGTGTCGCGTGTCGCTGAGACAGGATTCACCTGGTCGACGGCTACGTTGATAGACACAAACCAGACTAAACCGACGATGGCCGAGTGATCAAGTATCTGTGGATTTTCGACGAGTCAATTCGGTGTATCCTTTGGGCGTTTTGGAGTAATCCCGAGATCTCGACTAGTCCGTATTTCCTTTGGGCAGGAGCTGCAGAAGCGGGTCCGGCTCGACCGAAATTTGCCCGGTGAACGGCCGGTCGTGGGCGGCGATCAGCAATACGGAGACGGCGATGCCAGTCGCAAATATTCCCATCGCAATCGCGGAGCCGCGCCGGTTGCCGATATGCACCATGGCGATGGCGAGCAATATGCAGAGCGCCTGCACGGCCAAGCACGACCACTTGACCGGATTGACTTGCGAAAGGCTGATAATGATGCGCTGTCGGCGCGCGTCGAGCGCATTCTCCAGCGAGGCCGCAATCTCCCGCTGGGCGGCCACCTGACCCTGATTCTCGGCGCCAAAGTCAGGGTGAATTGCAATGCCTCGGCGAGAGTGGGCGGGTGATCTGGAATGGGCCATTGCGCCGCGCCATCATTGGCCATTCCTCGGTTACGGCTTGCCGAATGTATTGCCTGATCAGCGCGCGAAAACCCGCTTCGGGTTCTCCCGGAAAGCCGGCCAGGATTTCGACCGCACCCAGCGCGCCGGCTTCGCGGGTGACGGCGGCATTGGTGCGGTCGATGTCACTCCAGACTTGGGCTGCAGTGAACGCGACGAAAAGACCGAGCAGGATACCCAGCGGCGGCAGCAAGCCGGGAGAAATAGCCTTGAAGGCGCGGCCACGCTCGGCTTTCGCGCTGAGTTTGACGATTGCAAAGATCGCGGCCATAGCGAGCGGCCGGATGTCCCTAGAATCCCACTATGTATATTAGCCGCCCAACCGAATTTCCGGATCAGGCCACTAAGGGCTCGACCGGAAATTATCGAATTGACTTTTGATAGAGTTAGATATGGGTTTACAACCGACTTTCCATACCATATATGGTGGCGGTGATCGATATCGAACCCATTCGAGAGCGGTTTTCGGCGGTGGCGCCCTTTCTCGATGAACGCGGCCGGCGTCTGGTTGCGGCAGCGGAGGCGTTTGCCGCGGGTTATGGCGGGATTGCCGCGGTCGCGATGGCGACCGGGGTTGCGCCCAGCACCATCGGACGGGGCCTGAAGGAATTGGCGTCGGACGAGCCCTCGGAGCGCATTAGGCGGCCGGGAGCTGGACGCAGGAGAACGGTCTCCAAGGACCACACGCTGCTTCACGATCTCGAGGCGCTGGTCGAGCCGACGACGCGGGGTGACCCGGAATCGCCGTTGCGGTGGACCTGCAAAAGCGTGCGCCGGCTGGCGCAGGCACTGCAAGCCCAGGGTCACGAGGTCAGCCGCACCCTGGTCGGCCACTTGCTCAATGAGACGGGTTACAGTCTGCAAGGCAACCGTAAGACCACAGAAGGCGACAGTCACCCCGACCGGGATGCGCAGTTCGGCTACATCAACACCCAAGTGACCACCGCTTTGGCCGAACAGCAGCCGGTGATCTCCGTCGACACCAAGAAAAAGGAACTGGTCGGGGATTTCCGTAACAACGGGCGCGAATATCGGCCCCAAGGCAACCCGGAAGAGGTCCGGGTGCATGACTTCCTGATCAAGGAGCTCGGCCGCGCGGTGCCTTACGGGGTCTATGACCTGGCCGCCAATTCCGGATGGGTCAGTGTCGGCGTTGACCATGATACGGCCGCCTTCGCGGTGAACAGCATCCGCCAGTGGTGGCAGGCCGTCGGGCGGGCGCGCTACCCCAACGCCACTCGATTGCTGATCACCGCTGACGGCGGCGGCAGCAACGGCTCGCGGGTACGGCTGTGGAAACGCGAATTGCAGAAGCTGGCCAACGAACTCGGCCTCGACATCGTGGTCAACCACCTGCCGCCCGGCACCAGCAAGTGGAACAAAATCGAGCACCGCCTCTTCTCCTTCATCAGCCAAAACTGGCGTGCCAAGCCACTCGTCAGCTATCGGGTCATCGTCGAGCTGATCTCCGCCACCACCACCAAAACTGGCCTCACCGTGCGCTGTGAACTCGACACTGGGCAATACCCCAACGGCATCGTCGTTTCCGACGCCGAGATGGCCGCCATCAACATCAAACGCGCCGAGTTCCACGGCGAGTGGAATTACACCATCTCACCAAATCATCATCCCCCTAATCACGCGTTTGTTTCGTGACGGGCCCTAAGAGAGAGGCACAACTTGCAGCTTTTCGACGCCGCGCATTTCGCGGACTGGCTCGGGCGGCTGAGTGATCTCGCCGCCTCGCGCGCAGTCCTCGAACCCCTCGTTCTACAGCTCGCCTGCATCATCGCGTCGTTTTTGTCGGCGTGGGCGATCCGAGCTGCGACCCGGTCGTGGACCGACCGGCTGGTCGAGCGCATCACGATGCGGTATCGCGCGCTTCGCGTTCCGGCCGGGCTGCGCGGGCTGGCGATATTCTGTTACGCTTGGCTCATCCTCGTTTTCATCGAACAGGCCGCCGCGCAGCTCGGCGGCAACTCTCGGCTGATCGGCGTCGCCGCCAGCCTGACCGGGCTGTGGATCGTGATCAGGGCGTCGGCGCTGCTGCTGCGGGACCCGCTGCTGGCGCGGGCCGTGGCGGCGATCGCCTGGATCATCGCGGCGTTGGACATCATGGGGTTGCTGCCGGCCACATCGGCGGCGCTCGACAATCTGGCGCTGACGATCGGCACCTTGCGGATCTCCGCGCTGCTCATCATCAAGGCGGTGCTGGTCGTCGCGATCCTGTTGTGGGCCGCGCTCGGCCTCTCTCGAGTGATCGACACGAGGCTCCAGAACTCGACGGCTCTGAGCCCTTCAGTGCGGGTGCTGACTGGCAATCTCGTGCGGATCGCACTGATTTCGGTGGCGCTGCTGATCGGCCTCAATGCGGTCGGCATCGACCTCACCGCCTTCGCTGTCTTCAGCGGCGCTGTCGGCGTCGGCATCGGTTTCGGTCTGCAGAAGATCGTCTCGAATTTCGTGAGTGGAATCATCCTGCTGCTCGAGCGCTCGATAAAGCCAGGCGATGTGATCGAGGTCGGCAGCACCTTCGGCTCGGTCACCTATCTCGGGGCGCGTTACGCCTCGGTACGTGGGCGGGACGGCAAGGAATACCTGATCCCGAACGAGAACCTGATCACCAATCAGGTCGTCAACTGGTCTTATTCGAGTTTGCTGGTGCGGCTAGATGTGTCGTTTGGCGTCGCGTATGACAGCGATCTACACGCGGTGCGCGAACTTGCCGTGGAGGTGGCGAAGCGTACGAAACGCGTGCTCGCTTCGCCAACGCCCGTCTGTCACTTGACGGCGTTTGCGGACAGCGCGGTCAATTTGTTGCTGCGTTTTTGGATCGAGGATCCGGCAAACGGCGTGACCAACATCAAGGGTGCGGTGCTCCTCGCGCTGTGGGACGCATTCAAGGAGCACCGGATCGAGTTGCCCTTCCCGCAGCGGGAGGTGCGCATTCGTGAGCTGCCGGCGTCGGCCGCACCTTATCGCATCGCCGAAGAGGTAACCGGTGAGGGAGCAGACTGATCGGGACGCTGTGATTGGGCCGGGCCTGCCGCCTCATTGTCGCCGGTGGTAACCTCTCGGCGTGCCGGGCCTTCAGCGGACTCGCGCGGCAGAGCCTGCAGAAAAGCGACCAGCTTTTCGCGCACCTCGCAGCGCAGAGTCCCAGGTCTGGCCGGGATTGCGGGCGCTGATCAACGCGCGCAATTCCATCGCGTCTATCGCCACGTCCGTAACCTCCAACCTCGCCACCTTGCCGTCCCACAACGGGCTTTGCCGAACGATTTCCTCGAGCTTTTGCCGCAGGCTGTCCACCGACACCGTGTAGCCGACCCGGAGGAGGACCGCACCGATCTGCGCGGCGCCCTCGTAGGTCCAGTTCTGGAACGGCTTTTCGATGAAATAGCTCAACGGCACGACCATCCGCCGCAGATCCCACAGCCGAACCACGACGTAGGTGCTGGTGATCGTTTCGATCCAGCCGGTTTCGCCCTCGACGACCACCTGGTCCTCGACCCGGATCGGCTGGGTCATCGCGATCTGGATCCCGGCGAGCAGGTTGCTCAGCACCGGGCGGGCGGCGAGGCCGAGGATCAGGCCCGCCGCCCCGGCCGAAGCGAACAGGCTGACGCCATACTGCCGGACCGAATCGAAGGTCATCAGGGCCGCCGCAGCCGTGATGATCGCCAGTAGAGTTTTCGCGACCCGCTGCAGGATCCGCATCTGCGTGACGTGCTTGCGGGCGAGCAGGTTGTCCTCGCTGTCGGTGCTGAACCGGCGCAGATAGATGTCGACACCGATATCGAGCGCGATGGCTGCCGCCCAGCCGACCGCGAGCACAAACGCCACCAGCAGGGCACGCCCGATCGCGGCCGTTACATCCCACGGGAAGTTCGCGCCGGCCAGTGCAGGCACCAGAGACGACAATGACGAGAATCAAGCTGGCCGGGCCCTGACCGCGCGCGAGCAGCCTCTGAAGGAACGGGCTGTACCGGCCCGCCAGCCGGATCAGCCGGCGGGTGAACCACCGGTAGACCACGAGAACGACGATCGCGGGCACGATTATCGTAATGACGCCGATGAGCCACGGCGGGACCCAGGACGAGATCGAATGGATGAAGGTCATTCGCACCTGCACAGTTGTTGAGTTGGATGTGGTCTTTGCCGATGATTACCGAGAGCGTCCGGGTTAATCCGAATCGGAGCAAAACCATGAGCGTCGAGGCGAAGACCGCCATCATCGAGCATCTCGGGCGGCAGCATCAGGCGATGGTCGCCCTGTTGGCCGACCTCGTAAACATCGATTCCGGCAGCTACAACAAGCGCGGCGTCGATGACGTCGGCGATCGGCTGCGGGCCTGGCTCGAAGCGGCGGGCATCACTTGCGAGACCTTTCCGAACGAAATTTTTGGCGATTGCATGGCGGCGCGTATCCCCGGCACCGGCGGCGGCAACCGGCCGATCGTGCTGATGGGTCACCGCGACACCGTCTTCCCCGACGGCACCGCCGCCCAGCGGCCGTTCCGCATCGACGACGACCAGGCATTCGGACCGGGCGTCGCCGACATGAAAGCCGGCCTCGTGATGAACACCTTCGTGCTCGAAGCGTTGCGTCGCTTCGGCGCGCCGTGCCCCTTGACCGGTCTTTACACTTCCGATGAGGAGATCGCCTCGCCCTCCTCGCGCCCGGTCATCGAAGCCGAGGCCAAGGAAGCGCGCGCCGTCTTCAATTCCGAGCCAGGCCGGCCGAGTGGCAATCTCGTGTCGCGGCGCAAGGGTGCGGCCTTTATCGAATTGGAGGTGACCGGCCGCGCCGCTCATTCCGGCGCCGCACATGCGCAGGGCGTCAGCGCAATCGAGGCGCTCGCCCGGAAGATCCAGCGGCTGCACCGGCTGACCGATTACGACCTCGGCACGACAGTCAATGTCGGGCTCGTTCAGGGCGGCACCGCGGTCAATACCGTCGCCGCCCGCGCCACCGCCGCGATCGATGTGCGCTTCCCGACGATGAACATCATGGAGAAGATCCTCGGCGAAGTGCGCGAGATCTGCCGCTGCTGCGAATTGCCGGGCAGCGAAGGCCGCATCCTGCGCGAGGGCAATTTCCTGCCGCTCGAACAGGACGAGAAGAGCCGCGAATTGCTCGAAGCTTATGGCCGCTCGACGGCGGGCCTCGGCTTCCAGGTCGGCGCCGAGGCGACCGGCGGCTCCGCCGACAGCGGGTTCACCGCGGCGCTCGGCACCCCGACCCTATGCGGCACCGGCCCCGTCGGCGGCAACGCCCACCGCGACGACGAGTGGTGCCGCATCGACACCCTGGTCCCGCGCGCGCAGGCCCTGGCATTGACTATTCTGGAGGTGGCGGCGGGATGACCCCTCGCTTGTCGTTCCTGCGAAAGCGGGAACCCAGGGGGGCAGCAAGCCCTCGCGAGGTGGCCCCCTGTTCAAGCCAAGGGCAGGCTCTGGGCCCCGCTTGCGTGGGCGCGACGATGAACCGGCCTGAGGAGATGGAGGTATGACCAATCGGGTGGAATTGTCGATTGGCGAGCGGTTTCTGTTTGCGGGTGGGCACGAATTCGGCGCTGTCGGCGCCTATGAGCGTCTCGTCGGGAGGGCGCATTTTGCGGTCGATCGGGGCGCTCCGGCGCAGCAGGGCATAACCGACATCGACAAGGTGCCGGCCGATGCCGAGGGGCTCGTCCACTTCGCCGGCGATTTCTCGATCCTGAAGCCGGTCGATGCCTGGCGCGGCAACCGACGGATCTTTTTCGATTACGGCAACCGCGGCAACAAGCGGATGCTGCAATTCTTCAACGACGCGCCGGCCTCGAACGACCCGCGCAGCTTGGAGCATGCCGGGAACGGCTTTTTGATGCGCCGCGGCTACACCGTCGTCTGGCTCGCCTGGCAGGGCGACCTGCTGCCCGGGAACGGGCGGATGGTGCTCGACCTGCCGGTCGTGCGCGGTCACCGGGCTCGTCCGGGTCGAGTACATCGCCGACCGCCCGGCATCACGACGTTTCCGCTGAGCGGCCATGCCTCGACGCGCAGCCATCCGGCCGTATCGCTCGATCCGCGCGAAGCGCGCCTGACGCGCCGCCGCTATCCCGACGATGAGCGGATCCCGCTGCCGCCCGACAGCTGGCGTTTCGCGCGCGTCGAAGGCGGGGTCGGCCTCGACAACCAGGGCGCCGAGCAGGCGCTGATCCCGTCGGATACGCATATCCACATCCCCGGCGGCTTCGAGCCCGGCTGGATCTACGAGCTGGTTTATACCGGCCGCGACCCGTTGGTGCTCGGCCTCGGCCACGCGGCAGTGCGCGACTTTGTGAGCTTTCTGCGATATGCAGCCGAGGATCGCGCAGGCCTCGGCGAGATCGAAAAAGCCTACGCTTGGGGCCGGTCGCAGACCGGGCGCTGCATCCGCGATTTCGTCTATCGCGGGTTCAACGCCGACGCCGCCGGCCGCAAGGTGTTCGACGGGGTCCTGCCGCATGTCGCCGGCGCCGGGCGCAAATGGCTGAACCAGCGCTTTGCGAACGCGGTCGTTTCGGGCGGCCAGCAATACGAGGATCACTTCAACCCGGCCGACACGTTCCCGTTCTCCTATGCCGAGACGACCGACCACCTGACCGGGCGGCGCGATGCGATCCTGAAGCGGCCCGATACCGACCCCTTGGTCATCCACACCCAGACCGCGACCGAATATTGGCAGCGGCGCGGGTCGCTGGTTCATACCGATACACGCGGCAACGACCTGCCGCAGCCATCGACAGTGCGGGTTTATTTCTGGGCCAGCTCGCAGCATTTTGCCGACCCGATCCCGAAACCGCTGGAACGCGGCATCCGCCAGAATTTTCTCAACACGGTCGCGACCTCGATGCTGTTCCGCGCCATGATCGACGCGATGGACCACTGGGCGACGGACGGCATCGCGCCGCCCGACAGCCGCATCCCACAGCGCGCCGACGGCACCCTGGTTCAGTTCGAGGAATGGCGTCGGCAATTCCCCGCGATTCCCGGCCTGGCCATCCCGCACGAGCCCAATGCGCTGCCTCTATTGGATTTCGGCCCCAATGCGGTGCGGGGAATTCTGAAGGAGCCCCCGGATGTGGTGCCGGGTAACGGCTACACGGTGCTGGTGCCCGCGGTCGACGCGGACGGCAACGATGTTGCCGGCGTCAGGGCGCCGATGGTGGAGGCTCCACTCGGTACCTATTGCGGCTGGAACCTGCGGGCGCGGGGCTTTGGTCACGGCGCGATGCACGAATTCTCCGGCAGCTACATCCCGTTGCCCGAGACACCCGAAGAGCGCCGCACGACCGGTGATCCGCGGCGCTCGATCATCGAACGCTATCCGAACGCTGAAGCCTACGTCGCGGCGATCTCGGCAGCGGCGCGACAGCTGGTCGAAGAAGGACTGATGCTCGAAGAGGATATCGAGCGTACCCTAGCGGCCGCGGCGGATTGGTGCCGGCCGCGTCATGACATCAAGCTGCTCTGAGGGACCTCGATGCCGGACGGACCACGCTATGAGGATGATTTCTACGCCTGGACGCAGCACCAGGCCGAGGTGCTGCGGACCATGCCGGTCTCCGACAACCGGTTCGACCGCGAGCACGTCGCCGAGGAGATCGAAGATTTGGGCAAAAGCGAGCGCGACGCAGTCCACAGCCAGATCCGCCGCATTATCGAGCATCTACTGAAGCTGGCTTATTCACCGGCCGAGCAGCCGCGCTTCGATTGGATGGAAACCCTCGTCGATGCACGACAGGAGTTGTCGGACAAGCTGACACCGACCCTGCGGCGCGAGGTCGAGGGCACGCTCGAGAAACTTTACCGCGACGCCAGCCGACGTGCGACGCTCGGTCTGCGGCGATACGGCGAGGCTGACGCAGCCGAGCAGTTGCCCACTACGTGCCCATACTCGTGGGATGAGATCTGCGAGCAGGATTGGTACCCCGGCTCTACCAGCGATGATCCGTAAATGGAGGCAAGATGATCCGCGATTTCGTCGGCTATGGCGGCGAGCCGCCACATGCCCAATGGCCCGGAAACGCTCGCATCGCCGTCAATTTCGTCATCAACTTCGAGGAAGGCTCGGAACTCTCCTATCCCGCCGGGGACGGTGTCTCCGAGGGCGGATTGACCGAGATGCTGGGCGCGGATCTGGGCGTGACGGGCCGCGATCTCGCTGCCGAGAGCATGTTCGAGTATGGCGCCCGGGTCGGCTTCTGGCGCCTATACCGGATCTTTACCCGTTTCGCAGTGCCGGTGACGATTTTCGGCTGTGCCAGAGCCTTCGAAGCGAACCCGCCTGCAGCGGCGGCGATTGCCGCGAGCGGCTGGGACATCTGCAGCCACGGCTATCGCTGGATCAACCACCCCGGCCTCTCCGAGACCGAGGAGCGCAAGCAGATCGCCGAGGCGGTCGAGCTGATCCGGCGGACCACCGGCAAGACCCCAGCCGGATGGTACTGCCGCTACGCACCGTCGGAGAACACCCGCCGCCTGTTGGTCGAGCATGGCGGGTTCCTCTACGACAGCGACACCTACAACGACGAGTTGCCTTATTGGGTGCGGGTGAATGACCGTCCGCACCTCGTTGTGCCGTACTCGCTGACCACCAACGATTCAAAATTCGGCCGCGGCGTCTTCGGCTCCGGCGAAGATTTCTTCGCCTTTCTGCGCGACAGCTTCGATGTCCTTTACGAGGAGGGCGCCGAGCGCCCGCGCATGATGTCGGTGGGGCTGCATATGCGGCTGACGGGGCACCCCGGCAGGGCGAAGGCGCTGATCCGCTTCATTCAGTACATCCTCGGCCACCCCCGGGTGTGGATATGCCGGCGCGAGGACATCGCCCGCCATTGGATCGACGTTTTCCGCCGCCGGGCTGAGCGATCACTACTGCAAAAAACCGTCGGTCAGGGTCCGCATAAAAGCGATGACATCGTCGATCTCACCATCGGACAATGCCGGCCTGTCGCCGGGGTGCCCGCCGAACGGCGGGTCAACATCGACATTGGCATGGTAGTCTGCAGGCAGGTCGTCGAATTTGCGCACGTTCCCATTCGCATCGCGCGGATACCACCTCTCGGGGTTCGTGTCGCGCTGCACATAGAACTCCATTACTTGGCGGAGCGTGTGAAAGATCCCGTTGTGAAAAAATACCTGCCGCGTGGCGACATTGCGCAGCGAGGGAGTCTTGAACCGCCCGCAATATTCGGCTCTATCGCGCAGGTCGCTGCGCAACGGTCCGCACAGGCCGAGGTCGAAAAAACTCGGATCCTCATTGGCCGGAATCGTCGTGTTGCGCGGAGCGCCGATCGCCACGAGCCCGTAATCGGTGAATTGCGGCGGCGTTCCGTCCTTCCCGGGTGCGCTCACATGGCATCTGGCGCAATCGCCTTTGGCCGGATCCTCGAACAACGACAACCCGCGCCGCTCCTGGGCCGTAAGCTCGGCTTTGCCGGCGAGATAGGCATCGTATTTGCTGCTGTAGGGGTAGAACTCGGGATAGCTTTGCTCATACGCCTCAAACGCCTCGAGAGCCGCCTCAAGGGCTTTGTCCGGCTCGGCGAGGACTGTGTTGCCGAAAATTGGGCGGAACTCGCCGGCGTAGGCGGCGCCGCGCAGCCGGGCGGCGAATTCCGCCGGGTCTCGATTGGCCATTTCAAAAGGCGACAGCAGCGGAATGCGCGCCTGGTCGCGCCCCCGGTCGACCCTGCCGTCCCAAGTGAGCCCGCCGGTCGGACCGTTGTCGACGCTGTCGTCGGCCGCGTCGTCGGAGTCGAAAAAATGTTCGGTGAATTGCGGTGTCGCCTGCAGGTATCTGAGAGACGGTACGGCTCGTATCCCGGACTGCTGGAGGTCGTGCCCGCCCCGTTGCACCGGCAGCGCATTGGGCGGACCGAGGGCATCGCGCGGGCTGTGGCAAGACGCGCAAGACATCTTTCCCGAGGCCGAGAGCGAAGGATCGAGGAACATCCTGCGGCCGAGTGCGGTCAACGCTTCGACCCGCCGATAAACCTGAGCACGAGACGGAGCTGCGGGCTCTTGCGCGCCGGCGGTTCCGGCCGCGAGCACGGCGCAGATCACGAGCAGGGTCGTCCGCAAGAGATGCGAGGGTTCACAAATCGGCAACATCGAGCGATTTGAATTTAGGCCGAGCACCGGTTCGAAACGGGTTGTGGCCGCGGCCAAAATTGCGGACTATCGCGGGTTCATCGACAGTCGAGGCCATACGATGTTTCCATTGTGCCCTGGTCGAGAGCGGACGTCTATTCCGCGACGCGCGCTCCTGATGGGCGGAGTTGCCGGGGCCGTCAGTTGCGCTTTTCCTCCGGCCGCTCGTGCCGCGACAGCAATCGTCTTGCCGACCCCAGCCGGCGATCGACGATTCTCGGTCCGGTACAAGGGTATCAAGATCGGCGCCCACACGGTCTCCTATTCGTCGGCAACGGGCGAGACGCGGGTCACCACCGACATCGATCTCTCGGTCAAGGTGGCTTTCCTTTCCGTCTTTGCGTTCAGTCACCGCTCCCAAGAGACCTGGCGTGCCGGGCGGCTGATGTCACTGAACAGCGAAACGGTGGAGCACGGCGATACCCTACACGTCGAAGGCGCGGCTACGCCTCAGGGATTTCGCGTGGTGAGCAAGGCCGGTCCCGTCATCGCGTCCGCCGCTACCTTGACGTCAAACAGTCTGTGGACCCCAGCGATGCTGGAGCAGGCGACGGTGGTCGACGCGCAGCGTGGCGGGATCATCGGCGTCAGCGCGCGCAAAATCGGGGACGAGCAAGTCGCGACCGCCGGAGGCCCGGTTCGCGCGACGCGCTACACGCTTGTCACGCCTTATTTCGCCGGCAGCACCTGGTATGACAAGTCAAACCTTTGGGTGCGCGGCGAGTTCGAGCGTGACGGCTCCACGGTCGAGTATGAGCTTGAGGCGTGAGGTCCGCTGACCCGGCGGCAAAGAGGATATTCGGCCATGCCGTCTAGACGACCGCTATGCGTTGCTGCGGCGATCATGGCGAGCGTCGTTGCAGGCTGCGTGGCGGTCTCCGATGCCCTCGCTCCGACCTCGGTTACCCTCGCCACCGGAACCCCCGGCGGCGTCTACCATCCCGTCGGAAACGCGATCTGCCGCATGTATAATCTGGAGGGCGAGCATCAGGCGATGCCATGCGTCGCGGTGAGTTCTGACGGCTCGGTGGCGAACATCCGGCGCGTCGAGAGCGGCGACTCGACGTTTGGCCTCTCGCAGACCGACGTCGCCTATGCCGCTTTCCATGGTGAGGGCCCCTTTGCTGCAGCCGGCCCCGATCCGAAGCTGCGCATCTTGATCGCGCTCTATCCGGAAGCATTTACCGTTGTCGCTCGGGCCGATACCGGCATACGCGACTTTCAGGATTTGCGTGGCAAGCGCGTCGGCATCGGCACGAGCGGTGTCGGATATAACTTCACCCGCGATGTCGTCCTCGGATTTTATGGCTCGACGACATCCGATCCGGAGCATGAGCTGGAACTCGCGCCCGCCGAACAGAACCAGGCGCTTTGCAGCAACAAAGTCGACGCGATTATCTTTGAAGCGGGGCATCCCAATGGGCTGACCCGGGACGCTACGACGGACTGCCCTGCGCGGCTGGTGCGCGTCGCTGGCCCGCCGATCGATCGCCTACTTGCAACGCATTCCTACTACATCGCCTCGGTCATCCCAGGCGGCATGTACGCCGGCAACCCCAGCGATGTCCCGACAATCGCCACGCGGGCCGTGCTCGTCTCATCGAGTAATCAGCCGGATGAGCTGACCTATGCCGTGGTCAAGGCGGTGTTCGAGAACTTCGCCGTTTTCCGGCGGTTGCACCCCGCGCTGTCGACCTTGGAGATCAAGGATATGGTGCCCAGTGCGGCAGTCATCCCGATCCATCCCGGAGCGCTGAAGTATTATCGCGAGGCCGGCCTCCTCGGATAGGTTGGTTGTGCTAGTGTTCAGAGTCATTCACACCATTCACCCGGCGATGAAGCACCTCGATCAATACCGCTTCACCGGCGAATCCGGCGCCCACGGCAGGAGTGGATCCCGGCTTTCGCTGGGAAAGCGAGGAGGGGGGATCTGCTGATCATCTGAATGGTTCTGAGCACTAGGACTGGGGGAATTCGTCACATGAAAGAACCAGCTCTGCTGCTGGCCATGCTCGCGGCAACGGGGATTGCCGGCCCGGCCGTCGGGGTCAAGGCTGCGGGCCTCGAGGATATCGCCACAATCGTGGTGATCTACGCCGAGAACCGGTCCTTCGACAACCTCTACGGCTCGTTCCCGGGCGCCAACGGCCTCTCGCAAGTAACGCCGGCGGGCTATACGCAGCTCGACCGCGACGGCTCGGTTCTAAAGGAACTGCCGCCGATATGGGACGGGCTGACGGCAAAAGGCGTCGTTCCGCCGGTGACGCAGGCGCAGACCGAGCACCTGCCGAACGCGCCTTTCGCAATCGACGACCCGAAGGGCTTCAATACGCCGCTCAGCGTCACGACCCATGATCTGTGGCACCGCTTCTATCAGAATCAGATGCAGATTGATGGGGGAAAGAACGACCGCTTCGTCGCCTATGCCGATTCGGGCTCGCTCGTCATGGGCCATTATGATGATAATGCCGGCAAATTGCCGCTATGGGATGTCGCGCGGCAATATGTGCTGGCCGACAATTTCTTCATGGGAGGGTTCGGCGGCTCGTTCTTCAATCATTTCGCTTTGATCTGCGCTTGTGCGCCAACTTATCCAAAGGCCGATCAGAGCCCGGCCAAGGACTCGATCTCCGACGTCGACGCTGCCGGCACGGCCCTGACTATCGCGGCCAACTCGCCCAAATCGGCGATCGACGGGATCCCGAAATTCGTGAGGGACGGCAACCTGACCCCCGATTTCTTCGCGGTGAACACGATGCAGCCGCCCTACCAGCCGAGCGGCAACAAGCCCGCTCCGGGAGGCAACCCTGCCCTCGCGGACCCGACGAAGCCAACCACCCTGCCGCCACAGGCGGAACGGACGATAGGCGACCTGCTGAGCGCCAAGGGCGTCGGCTGGGCCTGGTATGCCGGCGCCTGGCAGGCGACCCTCGACGGCAAGAACGCGGTCCCGGTACCCAATTTTCAGTACCACCATCAGCCTTTCAATTATTTCGCTGACCTGGCTCCGGGCACTGCGGCGCGTGCCGAGCACCTGAAGGACGGTGGGCTCGGCGGCAGCGAGTTCATCAAGGCCATCGACGGCGGAGCGCTGCCGCAGGTCGCGTTCTATAAGCCGCAGGGCAATATGAACGAGCACGCCGGCTATACCGATGTGCTGGAAGGCGACCGCCATATCGCCGACCTCATCGGGCATCTGCAGAAGAGCCCGCAATGGGCGCATATGGTCGTCATCGTCACCTATGACGAAAATGGCGGGTTCTGGGACCATGTCTCGCCGCCCAAGGGCGACCGCTGGGGTCCGGGAACGCGCATCCCGGCGCTGATCGTGTCTCCGTTTGCCAAAAAGGGGCTTGTCGACCACACGCTCTATGACACCACGTCGATCCTCTCGTTGATTACCAAGCGTTTCGCGCTGCCGACGTTGCCGGGCTTGCAGCGCCGCAATACCGCAGTCGCCGCCAACGGCAATCCGCCACTCGGCGATTTGACCAACGCGCTCGACCTGACGCGACCTTGAGTTTGCCGTCGGCGGGCCAAGCGATGGCGAGGCGGATGAGGGCAAGTTGTGACCGACGCAATTGTGACGAGAGTTGTTGACGCTGCTGCGCGCGACCGGGCGGCGCAGTGGCTGGGTCGGGCGGGAGCGAGGCTGCCGAGCTTCGCCGAGCTCGCCGATCCGTCGAGCATGCCGCAATCGCGCGTCGCGGGTCTCCGCTCGGTCGATCCCGATCAACCCGATCCGGCTAATCTCTTCCGCGTGCACTGGCATAACGACCGCTGCCGCAGCGGTTTCGCAGCGATCCCGCCCCATCTCGTGCTGCCACCCGAACTGACCGGGGTGCGCTCGCCGATTATCGTGGCGCTCGGCTGTTTCTTCCCGATGATTGCCGCACACAAGGTTTTGGCGGCCTATGGCTGCCTCATCCCGCATCTGGTGACCGGTCGGTTCGACCCGGCTCGTCAAAAAGCGGTTTGGCCGTCGACCGGCAATTATTGCCGCGGCGGCATCGCGATTTCCCGCATCCTCGGTTGCCATGGCATTGCAGTCTTGCCGGCCGGCATGAGCGAGGAGCGCTTTGAGTGGCTGCGCGCCTGGGTAACCGGGCCCGAGGATATCATCCGCACCCCCGGTTCGGAAAGCAACGTCAAGGAGATATATGACAAATGCGCCGAGCTCGCGCGCAACCCCGATAATCTCGTCCTCAACCAGTTCGCCGAGTTCGGCAATTATGTTGCGCACTACACCTGCACCGGACCTGCTCTTGCGCGCATATTCGAGGCCTTCGAGGCGCAGCATTCGGGCTGCCGTCTGACGGCGTTTGTCGCTGCATCGGGGTCGGCCGGGACATTGGCGGCGGGCGACTACTTAAAGGAAAAGCTCGGCGCCCGGATCGCCGCCGTCGAGGCCAGCGAGTGCCCGACCCTGCTGCGCAACGGCTTTGGCGAGCACAATATCCAGGGCATCGGCGACAAGCACGTGCCCTATATCCATAACGCCATGAACACCGACCTCGTCGTCGGCGTCTCCGACCGCAGCGTCGCCGCGCTCGACCTGCTGTTCAACAACGAGACCGGGCTGGCCTATCTGTCGGACCGCCGTCGGATCGGTTCCGAAGCTGTCGACGAGCTGAAGTATGTGGGCCTCTCCGGCATCGCCAATATAGTCGCCGCGATCAAGACCGCAAAACGCCTCGAACTCGGCGACGAGGATGTCCTGATAACGGTTGCGACCGACAGCGCGGCGCTTTACGGCAGCGAACGCCGGAAGTTTCTGGCGGCGACATATCCGAGCGGGTTCGACAGCGTGAACGCGGGCGAGATCTTCGGACAGCATCTGCTCGGCGCCGCCGACAACGACGTTCTCGAATTGACCCACGGCGAGCGCTCGCGGATATTCAATCTCGGCTATTTCACCTGGGTCGAGCAGCAGGGCGTGCCGCTCGTCGAGTTCGAAAGGCGCCGGAGCCAAAGCTTCTGGCGGGGGCTGCGGAAAGCCGCCGCAGTTTGGGACGAGCTCATCGCCGAGTTCAATGGGCGGGCGGGCTTCGGAGACAGTTGTTGACGCTGAGCTACACAGAGCTTCGACGCCGCACCACAGAGCGCGACCGCAGCCTGCGCGATAAGGTCATGTCGCTCGACGAGGCAGCGGCGCTCGTCCCCGACAGCGCCTCGGTAGGCATCGGCGGCAGCACCTTGTCGCGCACGCCGATGGCGATGATCTGGGCGTTGATCCGGGCCGGCCGCAAGGACCTTTTCTGCGCCCGCAGCATTACCTCCAACGAAGGGGAGCTGCTCTTCGCCTCGGGAACGAGCCGGCACATTCTGACGAGCTGGTTCAGCCAGGGCATCGTCTGGGGCGTCTCGCGCATCATGCGCTCCTATACCGAAAGCGGCCGCGCGCGGTTCGAGGAATGGAGCCACATGGCCGTGGGCCTGCGCTTTCGCGCCGGCGCGATGGGCGTGCCGTTCCTGCCGATGCGCTCGATGATGGGTTCGGATGTCATCGGGCAATTGCCTGACACGAGGCTGATCGACTGCCCGTTCACCGGCGAGAAGCTGGTGCTGGTTCCGGCGCTGAACCCCGATGTCGCGCTGATCCACGTGCAGCGCTGCGATGCGTACGGCAATGCGCAGATCGACGGGCTGCCGTTCATGGACATCGATCTCGCGATGGCGGCGAACCGGGTGATCCTGACGACCGAGCGCATCGTCTCGAACGACCAGATCCGCCGCGCCCCCGACCAGACGAAGATCCCGTTCATGGTGGTCGACGCCGTCGTCGAGGTGCCGTTCGGCTCGGCGCCGCACGAATGCTACGGCCTCTACGAGCCCCTGTTCGGGCATCTCGACGCCTACGCCGCCCAGATCAGGCGGGATCCCGACGAGGGCATCCGAACCTACCTCGAACGCTATTTCTACGGCCCGAAATCATGGACCGAGTACCTCGACCTGCTCGGGCTCGAGGAATTGCTCGACGCGCGCCGCCGCGGGACCAGCATCCATGACGACTAGCACATCGGACTACACCCCGAGCGAGTTGCTTGCGGTCATGAGCGCCCGGCTGTTGCGTGACGGCCAGGTCGTATTCGCTGGAGTAGGTATCCCACTCCTGGCGGCAACTCTGGCGCAGCGGTTGCACGCCCCGGATCTCACTATTCTGTTCGAAGGAGGCGTCATCGGGGCGTTCATCGAGCCGGGGAAACTGCCGCCCTCCACCAATGAGCAGCGCTGCACGCGCCGCGCCAATATGGTGCTCGAGCAGCACCGATGTGCTGCTTCTGCTGCAGCGCGGCTATATCGATATCGGCTTTATGGGCGGCGCGCAGATCGACCAATACGGCAACCTCAACAGCTCCTTTATCGGCGATCCCGAGCGGCCGACGACGCGCCTGCCGGGAACCGGCGGCGGCAACGACATTGCCAGCCTGACCCAGATGATCGTCGCGATGAAGCACGAGAAGCGCCGCTTCGTGAAGCGGGTCGATTTCGTGACAAGCCCCGGCTTTCTCTGCGGCGACGACAGCCGGCGCGAGGCCGGGCTGACGACCGGCGGCATGTATCGTGTCGTCACCGATCTCGGGATCTTCGGCTTCGAGGAGCACTCGAAACGGATGCAGCTGCTGGCGCTGCATCCGGGAGTGACCGCCGAGCAGGTGCAAGCGAACACTGGTTTCGAGCTGCTGGTCGCCGCCAATCTCGAAATCACCGACCCGCCGACCGAACGCGAGCTGGCGGTATTGCGCCACCTCGACCCCGATCAGCTCTATACAGCCTGAGGAGCGTCGTGGTGACGATATTCTCCAACACCTTTGGCCTCGCGATGAGGAACTTCACGACGTATCCGGAGGTGCCGGACCCGCAGGCGCTGATCGCCTACGCCGTCAAGGCCGAGGAGCTGGGGTTCGACTCGGTCTGGGTGTGGGACCACATTTTCCTCGGCGTCGATCCACCCTTCCCGGTCCTCGAACTCGCTGACTCTACTCAGCGCAGTGGCGGCGCGCACCGCCAGGATCAGGCTCGGCACCGGGGTGCTGGTATTGCCGCTGCGCAATCCGGTGGTGCTGGCGAAGGAGCTGTCGAGCCTCGATTTGATTGCCGGGGGACGGCTGCTGCTCGGCATGGCCTCGGGCTGGTACAAGCGCGAGTTCGACGCGGTCGGCGTGCCGTTCAACGAGCGCGGCCGGATCATGGACCGCAACCTCGAGATATTGCGTCGCCTGTGGACCGAGGAGCAGGTTGACGGCGAGTACCCGCCGCACCGGCTGCGCGGCTCCAATATGTCCCCCAAGCCGCCGCGCCTGCCGGTGATGCTGATCGGCGGCTATGTCGACCGCGTCCTCAAGCGGGCAGCGCTCCATGGCGGCTGGCTCACTTATTTCTACACGCCCGAAGGTTTCGCCAAATCATGGGCCCGGGTGCGCGGCTATGCCGAAGCGGCGGGGAAGGACCCGGCGGCCCTGCTCAATGCCAACCAGCTGCCGATCTATGTCGGGCCATCGCGCGCGTCGGTCGAGGCGCCGATGATGGAATGGCTTAGCCAGGAATGGGACTATGCCGCCTGGAGCGATTCGACGAAGGACGCGGCGATCTTCGGAACGGTCGACGAATGCGTAGCGCAATTGCGGGCCCAGCTCGCGGTCGGCGTTCAAAAGCTGATCTTCATTCCGTACCGGTATCAAATGGATCAGGTTGAGATCATAGCCCGTGAGTTAATTCCGCGGCTCCGAGGCAAAGGATGAAGCGCAACGAGCGGGACGTCCTAATCATTGTCGATGTTCAGAACGATTTCTGTCCGGGCGGCGCGCTCGCCGTGCCGAATGGCGACGATATCGTCCCTGTCGTCAATCGGCTGGCCGCGGAATTCACCCATGTGGTTCTGACGCAGGACTGGCATCCGTTCGGCCATGCCTCCTTCGCAAGTTCGCATGCGGACAAAGATCCCTTCGACACGATCGATGTATCTTATGGCCAGCAGATCCTGTGGCCCGACCACTGTGTGCAGGGAACGCGAGGCGCACACTTTCATCCCGATCTCGATGTCCCGCATGCCGAGCTCGTGTTGAGAAAGGGCTTCAGAACAACGATCGATTCCTACTCGGCATTCTTCGAGAACGACCATCGCACGCCGACCGGTCTGGTGGGTCACCTGAAGGAACGCAGATTTGAACGCGTTACGTTATGCGGGCTCGCCACTGATTTTTGCGTGCTCTATTCGGCGGTCGACGGTCGCCGGACCGGGTTCGAGGTAACGGTCGTCATCGATGCGTGCCGCGGCATCGACATGGACGGCTCGCTTGCCCGGGCAATGCGTTCGATGAATGAGGCCGGGGTTACCATCCTCGGCCGCTGAGTCCGGTATGCGGTCGGCACAGCCGGTGGCGCTGCGCCAATGGGTGGGGCATGACATCGGGTCTGTCCGCCCGTATGCCGCTTGGACGTTCATTGGCGTTGCGGCGATCACCGCGTTGCGGCTGGTGTGGCTGGCGCTGCAGCCTGCCGACCTTTTTCCGGACGAAGCCCAGTATTGGGTCTGGTCGCAGCAGCTCGCTCTCGGTTACTACTCGAAGCCGCCATTGGTCGCCTGGCTGATCGCACTGACGACCGGACTTTTCGGCGACAGCGAGTTCGCGGTTCGGCTGTCGGCCCCGCTCCTCCACGCTGGCGCCGCGGTTTTTGTCTATGGCATCGGCGCGCGACTCTACGACCGGCGAGTTGGGTTCTGGTCGGCGCTGACCTATGCGAGCCTGCCCGGCGTATCGGTCTCCGCTTTCATCATCTCGACCGATGCTCCGCTGCTGGTGTTCTGGGCGGCGGCGCTCTACGTGTTTATCCGAGCGCGCGAAGAGGGCGGGTGGGATTGGTGGATCGCCGTAGGTGCGGCGGCCGGGCTGGGGCTGCTCGCGAAATACGCGATGGCCTATTGGCTGTTGTCGGCGCTCGGCTTTGTCCTGGTCTTTCCCGCCGAGCGCCGCCATTTGCGCCGGCTGCTGGCCGCCATCGGCATTGCACTCGTGATTTATTCGCCGAATTTCTGGTGGAATTGGAGCAACGGGTTTGTCAGCTACCTCCACACGAGAGACAATGCCGCTCTGAGCGGGCCGCTGTTCCACCCGGACGCCTTTATCGAATTTTTCGCCTCGCAATTCGGCGTGTTCGGGCCATTGTTGTTTGCCGGCCTCGTCTTGCTGATCGCAACATGGCGCGGCCTCGCCGAACCGCGCGCCCGTCTTCTTGCGGCCTTTACCGTGCCGACCTTGGTGATGATGCTCGCCGTCAGCCTGTTGTCGCGCGCCCATGCCAACTGGGCGGCGCCGACCTATGTCGCGGCGACGGTGCTGGTTGTCGCCTGGGCATTGCAGCGCGGTTGGCGCAGGCTCCTCGCCGTGTCGATTGCACTGCATCTCGCCGCAGTCGGCCTGCTCTTCACCGGCCGCGAGGCGCTGGCCGCCTTCGGCTTCGCTGTGCCGGCGCAGTACGATCCGCTGCGCCGGGTGCGGGGCTGGCGCGAACTCGGCGCCGAAGTCGGCAAGGAACTTGCCGCGCATCCTGGACTGACCTTGTTCGCCGACGATCGCGAGTTGCTCGCGGCACTGATCTATTACATCCGGCCGCATCCGCTCGATGCCGTCAAATGGAAGGTGACGAGCCGCATTCAGGACCAGTGGGACCTGACGAACGGTCTCGGGAAGCGGCTCGGCGAAAGCTTTCTGCTCGTCTCGGAGCACGAATTGACCAACGAGATGGAGCCGAGCTTTGCGGCGATCGAACGTCTGCGTCCTGTCGTCATCCCGCTGGGTCCGGGGGCGGTCCGCACCTACACGCTGTATGTGGCGCGCGGCTTCAAGGGATACCCGCCTGGCCGGACCTAAGAAGCGCAGCATTCTTCGGCCGCTTTGTGCAGCCGATGTCCGAGGAACAGGTTCAGCCGCAATGCCGGATGGCCGGCGTGAAGCACTGTTGCCGGCGCGATCGACTCGATCGAATCGAACAAGAGCCAGTATTGCCCGACGATTTTTTCGAAAGGCGCGCGCGTCACGATCAGAATGTCGGCTCCGGCATGATCGTCGCGGCGGGCCACCAAAGCGTATTGGTGAGCATCGGGGCCGAGGCAGATGACCGGGATCCCGCTGCCCAACGCGTAGTCGATCTTGCCGGCATCCGACCATCTCAAGGCCGCGACGGCCAGGTTCGGCCGGTCGAGAAGCCCCCGCTCGGCGAGGTCATCTCTGAGCGAAGTCCAGTCGACCGCATCGAGGCTCGGATCCTTGCCGAGCCGAAATTCCCCGATCACCGCGGGCAGCCAGTTGAATTTGACCTCGCTTGCAACGATAGCGGAGCCGAGCACGACAAACCCGACAGTGCCGGCGAGCCAGACGCGCACCGCCCGGCTCGTCCGCCAACGGCGCGCGACGGCGTCCCCGAGCAGCGGCAGCAGCATCAGATAGCCCGGCGCCGCCCAGTGGAACAGCACATTGCCCCGCAGCGAGGCTGCTGTGAACACGATCACGGGCGGCGCGGCAAGACAAACCAGCAGCCAGCGCTCCCCGTCGGACGGCCCACGCCGCAGCGCTAAAAAGCCGCACACCACCAAAGGAGCCCATATCCAGGGGAGCAGGAACGCGGCCGCTCCGCCCAGAGTCGCTATCGGCCCGATCGGGTGAAACGCGCCCTCTGCTCGGCCTGCCTGAAACAGGAATGAGACCCAGTCGTTTTCGGCATTCCAGATCAATACGGGAAGAAAGATCACCAACGCGACCAACCCGGCGGCGTAGGGCTGCGGCCGCGCCAGCCAGCGACGGCTGCGCGGCTCGGTCAGCAAAAAGCCGGCGGCGCCGATGATGGTCAGCACCGCGGAATATTTGGAACACAGAGCCAGACCGGCGCACATGCCGGTCCCCAGCCACCAGCCCCACGCTGCGCGGCCCTCCGAGCGCAATGCGGCAATGAGGCAAACGGCAGCCCCGAGCAGGGCGGCGAGCAGCGGCCCATCGGGCAACACCCAGCTTGCGCTGCTGATACCGAACAGCGGCGCCAAATTCAGCACGACCGCGGCCCAGAGACCAGCCTCCGGGCTGAACAACGCCGAGGTCAGGCGGTACATCAGAAATGTCGTGACCGCGAACAGCGCAATAAACGGCAGCCGCACGACGACCGGGCTCTCGCTGCCGGTCAGATGCGCGGCTGCCCAGGCCATCCACCATGCAATCGGCGGATGGTCGAAATAGCTGAGCTGCAGCTTGCGGCCGGCTGCGACCATGTAGCTCTCGTCGACGCCGAGACCGAGAGCCGAGGCAAACAGCAACCGGGCGAGGAATGTCGCGAAGATGAGGACCGCCACGCCTCCAGCGGGTGTCTTCAGCCAGGCAGCCGCTGCGCGAACTTGCGCCGAGCTCGACAGGGCGCGCAGCGGCATCTTATCTGCGGCGGAAATATTCCTCATACGGCGTGTCGTTCTTGACCAGCACGCCGCCGTCCACGGTCAAGGCGACGCCGGTGATCATGCGCGCCGCAGGACCGGCCAGGAACAGGATCGGGTCGGCGATATCCTCGGGCTCGCACATGCGGCCCAGCGGAATTTTCTGCGCCCGCACCGCTTTGGTTTCCTCCGACGGAATTGCGCCGCCAAATGCGGTGGCCGTCGGACCGGGGCAGACCGCGTTGACGCGGATGCCGTCGGGCGCAAGCTCGTAGGCCGCGTGGCGCGTCAGCCCGAGCAGGCCGGCCTTTGACGCCGAGTAATTGGCGGTGCCGCCGAAGGAGATGCGCTGCCCGGCGATCGAGGCGACATTGACGATGGCGCCGCCGCCGCGCCTTCGCATATAGGGCAACACCGCCTGGATGCCGTTGAAAGCGCCCGTGAGGTTGACGGCAATGACCCGGTCCCAATCCTCGGGGCTCATGTCAGGGATCATCCGCCGCACCGTGGTGCCGGCGCCGTTGACGAGAATGTCGATGCCGCCAGCCGCCCCGGCGATCTCGGTGGCCGCAGCGGCGAACGCGCCGCGGTCGGCGACATCGACCGCATGCGCCGTCGCGTGGCCGCCACGTCCGGCGATCTCCCTCGCGACCCTCTCGGCGGCCTCCGCGGCACGATCGAGGACCGCGACCCGCGCTCCCGCAGTCGCGAAAGCGCGGCAGGTTGCGGCGCCGATCCCGTTCCCGCCGCCGGTGACGAGGGCAACTTTTCCGGCAAACTCGCTGGCCATTTATTCCACCTCCATTATCGCAACTCGTCGAGCAGCGCCTTTGCCTCTTTGAGATCTGGTGTGTCGAAGCCTTCGGTGAACCAGCCGTAGACCGGCGCGAGAAGGTCGCGGGCTTCGGCGCGGCGGCCCTGGTCGCGGCGGAGCCGGGCGAGGCTCGCGGCGGCGCGCAATTCCCAGAGCTTGGCCTCCTGCTCCTCGGCGATGCTCAGGGCTTTGCGATACAGTTCCTCGGCGGCCTCGGTATGCCCTTGCCGCAGCAGCAACTGGCCTTTGTGCCGGTTCAGCTCCGCTGCGAACCAGCGCTCCCCGGTCCTTTCCGACGATCTGCAAGGCATCGTCCAACTGGGTCACGGCCTCTTCAATTTGCCCGGCGATCTCGCATGCCGTGGCGAGGAGGGCGATATGAATAGGGCATCCACACCTCCGCCCCGGTGGCGCGGTAAGCGGTCGAACCGCTGCGCAGGAGCGATATCCCCTCCGTCACATCGCCATTCTTGACCTTGACCCACCCGCGATAGATCGTTCCCAGCGCACCCCAGTAGGGGAAACCCTGCTCGGTCGCCACCGCAACCAGCTGGTCTGCCCACTCATCCAAGGCTGCGTTGTCTCCGACGAGCGAAAGCAGCACTGGCCCCGACGTCGCCAAGCTCACAGCCAAAGACGGCGGATGAGCGAGCCTCCGAGCCTCAGCGATTGCTGCGCTGCTCCGTGCCAATGCCTGGTCCGGAAAGCCGAGACAAAAAGAGACAATCCCCAAATACGCCTGTGATGTCACGTGGGGGTGGACTCCGGCCTGATGGACAAGCGAGCGGTGGGAGATCGGATCATAAAGCGCAAGCACCTCTTCGCAGATGCGATCGGGATGACGCAAACCTGCCGGCAAGCATCAGGTCTCGACCGGAGGAGTGGTGACCCAGAACGAGCCCGGCGAAATCGTTGCGCTGACGGCTCAGACGCAGCAAATCCTCGTCCAAGCGCTGCGCCAAATCGAATTCGCCGCGGTACGCGTGATAGCGAGACTGCCCATAGGGAATCTGAAGGAACTCCGAGGGGGAACCCAGCTGCTCCCACAGCTCTCGTGCGCGGGCATAGGCACTGGCCCGTTTCCGGCGCCGCGTAGCCTTTGACGGCTAGCAACACCGCGCCCAAGGCGCTGCAAAATTCGAGCTCCTGTCGCTGGCGTTCGGGGGTGTCCGGCAATAGCGTCAGCTGGTCCAGCCCTTTTGAAATTGCGCGGCCGCTTCCGCCATCGCCGAGCGGGCGGCGGACCTCCGACCGGCCTTGCCCCAGTAGGCGACGGATTTTTCAACGAGCCCGGCCTCGGCATAATGCTGCGCGAAGAGCTCGGGCTGGCTGTCCATCAGCTCGGGGGAATGGGTTTCGAGCGCTTCGGCGATCTGCGCGTGCAATTGCTGCCGAGCACTGCGCAGCAGGCTGCCGTGCGCCGCGTCCTGCACCAGTGCGTGCTTGAAGCTGTAGACCGCGTCGGGCGGCGTGCCGCGCTGGAAGACCAGCTCGGAGGCGACGAGGCGAGCGAGAGCGGTTTGCAGCTCGTCCTCGGGAAGACGGGAGACGGCGCGCAGCAGCGCGTAGGAAAACTCGCGTCCGATCGCCGCGCCGATCTGCGCCACCAGCCGCACCGACGCCAGGCGGTCGAGCCGCGCCATCAGCGAGTCGTGCAAGGTCGTCGGGATGCGACGGCGGCAGCGCGCCGTCGAGCACGTAACGATCCAGCTCCTCGCGCAACAGCCGCTCTCCAGCACGCTCTTGGTCAATTCCTCGACAAACAGCGGCACGCCGTCGGTGCGGTCGGCGATCTGGGCGACGACTTCATCGGGCAACGCCTTGCCGCCGGCGATCTGCTCGACCAAAGCGGTCCGGTCGCGCCGGTCCAGACGATTGAGCGCCAGCATCGTCACCTGCGGCTGGCCGGTCCAGGGCGGCTGGAACTCGGGGCGGAACGTCACGATCAGCAGCACCGGCAGGCTGCGCGACCCGCTCGACGGTGAGGTCGAGCAGTTCGCGCGAGGTCGGGTCGATCCAATGCGCGTCCTCGAAGACCATGACCACCGGCTGCTGGCGCGCCAGACCCTCGAGCTGGCGGATCAGCGCCTCCAGTGTCCGCTCCTTCTTGCGCTGCGGACTGAGGTTCGGCAGAGGATGGCGCTCCGAAGCCGGCAATGACAGCAGATCGGCGAGGAATGCCACATCCTCCTCCGGCGGGGCGGCGCGGGCCAGCAAGGCCTCGAGCTTCTCCAGCCTTGCCGCGGGCGGATCGTCGCGCGCGAACCCGGCCGCACGGCCGAGCTGGTCGATAAACGGATAAAGCGCGCTATCCTGGTGATAGGGCGAGCAGAAATAGCGCAGGCGGAGATGTGGCTCGGCCTGGAGGCGCTCCGCCAATGCCGCGGTGAGGCGCGACTTGCCGATGCCGGGCTTCGCCGGAGATCAGCACGACCTGGCCGTCGCCCGCCTTGGCGCGCGCCCAGCGGCGCAGCAGCAGGTCGATTTCCTCGTCGCGGCCAACCAGCGGGCTCAGTGCCGAGCCGCGCAACGCCTCGAACCGGCTCGCGACGGCGCTCGGACGCAGCACCTGCCAAGCCGGCACCGGCGCGGCGATGCCCTTGACCTCGACGGCGCCGAGATCGCGGTACTCGAAGAGATCGCCGACCAGCCGGCGCGTGCCCGCGGCGATGACGACCGCGTCCGGCTCGGCCAGGGCTTGCAGCCGGGCGGCGAGGTTCGGCGTTTCGCCGACGACCGATTGCTCCTGCGCCGAGCCTTCGCCGATCAGATCGCCGACGACCACCAGCCCGGTGGCGATACCGACGCGCGCTTGGAGCTTGACGGATTTGACATCGAGGCGAGCCGACGGCATCGACGGCGCCCAGCCCCGCCCGGACCGCCCGCTCGGCGTCGTCCTCATGCGCTCGCGGGTAGCCGAAATAAACCAGCACACCGTCGCCCATATACTTGGCGACAAAGCCATCGAAGCTCGCTGACGACATCGGCGACGGCGCGGTGGTAGGCGCCGATGACCTCGCGCAGATCCTCGGGATCGAGCCGCGACGAAAGCGCGGTCGAGCCGACGAGATCGCAGAACATCACCGTCAGCTGGCGGCGCTCGGCGTCGGCGGGCGCCGCTACGTCGACGGCCGGTGGCGCGGCACCTAGCGCGGCGATGGCGTCGAGCAACCGCCGGCGATGGCCGATCAGCGTAACGCCGAGATCCTTCAGATCCTCGGCGGTCAGGCTTGGCAGCACCCGTGCGTCGATCTCGTTCGCGCGGAACGCCGGCTCGTATTGCTCGAGCCCGAGCCCCCGCAGCCACTCCGCGACATCCATCGCCCGACACCCGCCAATGATGCGGAGGCCAGCAGTGTCCTACGCCTTCGCGGAGATTGCCAGAGTGTCTGCCCGTTCGCCGAAGGCGGCCTTGACATAACCGCGTAACTTGCTATATTCGCAATTGCGGCTAAAGAACTGCGGCGCTATACGCAAGACTACCTTCCGGACCTTGTGGCGAAGACGGTGACCTGATCTCGACCTGATAAAACAGGTAAAACAGGTGATGTTCAGCCGGCCCGATTGCCGCAAATGTCCGGCCGCGGCGGGTCCTTGCGTACCGGCGACCCGCCAAGATCGCCGTCATCAGGCAAAGATCGCGTAGCGGTGTGGAATTGGCACAAGGATTGCGCGGCGATGCACCCCGAGCACACAGGAGGACGCCATGACCCGTGACGAATTGACCCGCCAGATCCTCGCCGCCAAACGCGCCAAGGCCCTGACCTGGAAGGAGATCGTGGCCGAGATCGGCGGCGGATCGGCGGTCTATCTGACCGCCGCGCTGATGGGCCAGATGAAGCTCCGCCCCGAGCAGGCCGAGCGCGCCGCCAAACTGTTGGATCTGGGCGAAGAGGAAACAACCCTGCTGCAGGAGATCCCCTACCGCGGCTCGTTGCCGGCCGCGGTGCCGACCGATCCCTTGATCTACCGCTTCTACGAGCTCGTCCAGGTCTACGGCACGACCTGGAAGGAACTGATCCAGGAGGAATTCGGCGACGGGATCATGAGCGCCATCGATTTCGACATGACGATCGAGCGCCAGCCCGACCCGAAAGGCGACCGCGTCAAGCTGACCCTCAGCGGCAAATTCCTCCCATATAAGGAGTACTGAACGACCGTCGATGGCGGAGGGAAATCCAATGGACGTGATCGACCTCAATTGCGACATGGGCGAGAGCTTTGGCGCCTGGACGATGGGCAGCGACGCCGAGATGCTGAAGATCGTCTCTTCGGCGAATGTCGCCTGCGGCTTTCACGGCGGCGACCCGCTCGTCATGTTCGACACCGTGACCCGGGCCAAGGAAAACCGCGTCGGGATCGGCGCGCATCCGAGCTTTTTCGACGTCTGGGGCTTTGGCCGGCGCCAGATCCAGGGCGAGAAGCCCGAGGACATCGAAAAGATGGTCGTCTACCAGATCGGCGCGCTGCAGGGTGTGGCGCGGGCCGCTCGGCCACCGCGTCGGTCATGTCAAGGCGCATGGCACATTGGCCAACCTCGCCGCGGTCGACCGCACGACGGCGCTCGCCATCGGCCGCGCCATTGCCGCGGTCGACCGCGAGCTGATCTATGTCGTGATGGCCGGCACCGAGCTCGAACGCGCCGCGCATGAGCTGGGCCTCAGAATGGCGCGCGAGATCTACGCCGACCGCGCCTATGACGACACCGGCAACCTGATCTCGCGCAAGCTTCCCGGGGCGGTATTGCACGATCCCGAGGAGGCTGCCGCCCGCGTCTCGGCGATGGTGCGCGAAGGCGCGATCATCAGCAATTCGGGTAGGCGCATCCCGGTCTCGATCGACACGGTCTGCGTCCACGGCGACAACCCGGCGGCGGTGGCGATGGCGGCCCTCGTCAGGGAGCGGCTCGAGGGCGCGGGGATCGCGGTGCGGCCGATGGCCGAGACGATCGCGCATCGGCCTCCGCAGTGAGGTGGTCGACGCCTGCGCCTGACGCTCTCTCTGTCTAGGTAGGCCGGTGGACGGCGGTAAATTCGGGCGCCGGCACCGTCAGTTGCCGCGAACGCATCGGCCGAAGCACGAAGAGGGCGAGACCGACCACGAGGAAGTTCATCGCGGCAGTGACGACGAACACCATGTGCCAGCTGCCGGTCGATGCCTTGATGAGGTTCGCGAGCGGCACCAGAAAGGCGGAGGCGCCTTTGGCCGTATAAAGAAGGCTCAGGTTCGCGGTCGCGTATTTCGGGCCGAAGGTGTCGGTGCAGGTGGAGGGAAACAAGCTGAAGATCTCGCCCCAGGTGAGAAAGATGAGGCCGGCGAAGATCACGAACGCCCATGGCGCCGTCCCCGCCGATCCGAGCAGCCAATAGCTGACCCCGCCCAGGCCGAACGCGATCGCCATCGTGTTTTCGCGGCCGATATGGTCGGAGATCCAGCCGAATAATGGCCGCGCCGCCCCGTTGGCGATGTTGTCGACGAGCAGCGCGACAGTCAGCGTGGTGCCACCCCAAAGCAGCACTGTATCGGCGACGCCGTAATCGCGCGCGATCAACGCGATCTGGGCTGTCGCCATCAGCCCGCTGGCCGAAACCAGAACGAACATCGCGTAGAGCACCCAGAACACCGGGGAGCGCACTATCTGTTGTGGCGAATAGCTTTGTCTCGTCTGGATCACCCGGACCGACGCGATACCGGGAACCTCGCCCGGGATTGGCCCACGTAGCAGCCATGCCAGGACAAAGACGACCGTGCCCTGAACGATGCCGAACCAGAAGAACGCCGCCGCGTATCCGTGTTCGGCGATGACCTCGCGGATAGGAATGACGGTCAGCGCGGCTCCTGCGCCAAAACCGGCCGCGGTCAAGCCGACGGCGAGACCACGCCGGTCGGGAAACCATTTCACCGCGTTTCCGACGCAAGTTGCATAGATGGCCCCGGCGCCGATGCCGGAGAGGCAGGCGCCGAGATAGAGCGCTGCCAAGCTGTCGGCGTGGGCATTGATGATCCAGCCGATGCCGATTAGAACGCCGCCGGCGGCAACCATCAGCTTTGCGCCGCGCTGTGGGCCAAGATAGTCGACGATCCAGCCCTCGATCGGCGTCAGCCAAGTCTCGAGCGCGACGAAAATGCTGAAGGCAATCTGAATATCGGCGATCGCCCACCCATGCGCCTTATTCATCGGAGCCACGAACAAGGTCCAGCCGTACTGCAGGTTGGCGATCATCACCATGCAGACGATGCCGACCAACAGCTGAACCCACCGTAGTCTCACCGGTGTACTCGCGGGGACAGTTCTAGCGTATGTCATGTTCGCATTCCTCCCGAGAGATGACTTGCATTGTTTCTCGCGAATTTGTACCATGGCTTGACGAAGGGGGAGCGTTAATTATGAACGAACCGCCGCGCCCTTCGTTCACCCATTCGGACGCCTCGCCTCGAATTCGATGAGCTTTGTTGGCCGTATCATCGCCGGCGCCCGAGACCTGTCGTTTGGCGGCCCGCTTGGCAATCTGCTGGCAGGCGCATCGCGCCTCATCCCGAGCTGGCTGCCGCCGCACGGCCCCAGTGAGGATGCGAATGGCGACCCGCGCCGCCGGATCGCGTTCACGATCGCCGTCATTGCGCTCGGCGCCAAGATGGCCAAGGCCGACGGCGCGGTGACCCGCGACGAGGTCGCCGCCTTCGGCGAGGTCTTTCAGGTGCCGCCGGGCGAAGAGGAGCACGTCCGGCTCGTCTTCGACCTTGCCCGGAAGAGCACCGCCGGGTTCGAGAGCTACGCTCGACAGGTCGGCCGGCTGTTTGCCGATGATCGGGCGGTCCTTGAGGACCTTCTCGGCGGCCTCTTTCACATCGCCCTCGCCGACGGCCTCCTTTGCTCCGCCGAGGACGATTACCTGCGCGAAGTCGCCCGGCATTTCGGCTTCGAGGCCGCGGATTACGCCCGCATTCGGGCGCTCCATGTGGGCCCGCAAGCGGATGCCGCGGAAGATCCCTTCGCAATTCTCGGTGTGTCGCCTGGGACTGCCCCCGGCGCAATCCGCGAGGCCTACCACCGTCTGGTCCGCGAGAGTCATCCCGATCTCGTGATCGCGCAAGGGCTGCCACCCGAATGCGTCGCGCTGGCGACGGCCCGGATTGCAAGGATCAACGCCGCCTACGACCAAATTGCGAAGAGCGAAACGCGCCCGGAGTGAACCAACTGCAGGTACTCGAGCGCTTCTCGCCGAACCACGGCCCCCGCCCCAAACCGGCGCGGATCGACATGCTGGTGCTCCACTATACCGGCATGACTACTGCCGCGGCGGCGTTGGAGCGGCTGTGCGATCCCGACGCCCGGGTCAGCGCCCATTATGTTATTGACGAAAACGGAATGATCTCACGACTTGTTCCCGAGAACCGGCGCGCGTTTCATGCAGGGGTCTCTTGTTGGGAGGGCGAGAGAGACCTGAACGCTGTTTCCCTCGGGATCGAGATCGTCAACCCCGGCCACGAATGGGGATATCGCCGCTTCCCCGAAGCGCAAATGGCGTCGGTCGAACTTTTGTGCCGGGACCTGGTCGCCCGCTATCCGATCCCGCCCCATCGGGTGGTCGGCCATTCGGACATTGCGCCGGAGCGCAAGAGCGATCCCGGCGAGTTGTTCGACTGGGCCAGGCTCGCCCGCGCCGGCATCGGGATCTGGCCACCAGCAATGCCGGCATCTCGGGGGTTTGAGATCAATCCCGCCGAGTCGCTAGGCGACCTCTCATCTATCGGATATTGCGCGAATGCCGAGTCGCGAACGCCCGCCCTCGCCGCATTTCAACGCCGCTTTCGACAAAGGTGCTGCGACGGCCGGCTCGACACCGAAACCGCGGCCCGCCTCTCGGAAGTGAGGGAGGCGTTCGCGCGATCGAGGGCGGTGGCAGGCAGCCCGGCTCACACGTCGAGCTTCAAGGCTTCCTGCAGCCCATGCAGATAAATCGAACTGTCCCAAGCCCTCGCCAAAGCAAGCGCCACGATGAGCAGTGACATGGCAATCATTGTCGTGGCCCACGCCCGGACGAGCGCAGAAAAAGCCGTCTCCATCATTACAGAAAGACCTTGATCCCGTTTCAATGAAGCGATAATCCGAGAAGCGGCTACTCTCGCCACTTTTCGCGGCACCGCGTGTGAACAGGATCACACGACTGAATTAAAATTTTGGTCGAGCCGCCGTCTGGAGGGCACGTCTCAAATATCCGCGACCCGCCTCAATTCAGCCGGGATGGACGGCGTCTTTCGACCTGCCGCCTGACGATCTGGCCAGCTTGGTGGTGGGCAATCCGCCACACCCCGTCTTCGCGGACAAAGAAGTTGCTCGCGGCCAGGGCACCGCCTTCGAGCTCCTCCTCGCACAGCACCAGCGCCACGTCGCCGTAAAGGAATGCGTGCTCGTCATAACAGGCGATGCGCGGCGCGCTTGGGTTCGAAAGGATCCCCGCCCAGCTCTCGATGATCGCGTCGCGATCCTTGAGCGCGGTCCACCCTGGGTGAAGGCACGCGACCGGTGCCCGTCGTGCCCAGAGCGCATCCATGGCCGCGAGATCACGCGCCGCAAACGCCCGGTAAAACTCGAGATTGGCTGCAAGCACGGCATCCTGGTCAGTCATCGCGATCCCCGCATCTGTCGCGGAAACATACGATGGTGGCGCGCATGTCGCCAGTCGATCGACAGCACTGCCCATCGATTAGGCACTGCAGTCTGCTCCATTTCCTTACCTAGGTTATGCGTACGCCGACGGCGATTGGCCTCGATCTTGCTCGTTCACCGAGGCCGGCCCCGGGGCCGAGACATGTGAACGAGGGAGGCACCAGGTGCTGAACAGAATGTGGCACGCGGCAATCGCGGCAGCCGTCATCGCGGGTGCGCCGATGGCGGCAACCGCCCAGAGCGGAGGCACGATCAAGATCGGCGTCCTGCATTCGCTGTCGGGAACGATGGCGATCAGCGAGTCGACGCTCAAGGACACCGTCCTGATGATGGTCGACGACCTCAATAAGCATGGCGGACTGCTCGGCAAGAAGGTCGAGGCGGTGGTGGTCGACCCGGCCTCGAACTGGCCGCTCTTCGCCGAGAAGGCGCGCGATCTCCTGTCCAAGGACAAGGTCGCGGTCGTGTTCGGCTGCTGGACCTCGGTGTCACGCAAATCGGTATTGCCGGTGTTCGAGGAGTTGAACGGCCTGTTGTTCTATCCCGTCCAGTACGAGGGCGAGGAAAGCTCGAACAACGTCTTCTACACCGGGGCCGCGCCCAATCAGCAGGCGATCCCGGGGGTCGAGTACCTGATGAGCGCCGAGGGTGGCAACGTCAAGCGCTGGGTGCTCGAAGGCACCGATTACGTCTATCCGCGCACCACCAACAAGATCCTTGAGGCTTTTCTCAAGTCGAAGGGCGTTGCGGCTGAGGACATCAAGATCAACTATACGCCGTTTGGCTTCTCCGACTGGCAGACCGAGGTCGCGGCGATCAAGACCTTTGCCTCAGCCGGCAAGAAGACCGCGGTGGTGTCGACCATCAACGGCGATGCCAATGTTCCGTTCTACAAAGAGCTGGCCAATGCCGGCATCAAGGCCTCCGACATCCCGGTCATCGCCTTCTCGGTCGGCGAGGAGGAGTTGGCCGGCATCGACACGAAGAACCTGGTCGGCCACCTCGCCGCCTGGAACTACTTCGAATCGGTAAAGAACCCGACCAACGAAGCTTTCATCAAGCAATGGCATGACTTCATCAAGAACCCGAAGCGGGTGACCAATGACCCGATGGAGGCGACCTATATCGGCTTCAAGATGTGGACCCATGCGGTAGAGCAGGCCGGCACCACCGATGTCGACGCGGTGCGGCAGGCGATGTACGGGCAGAAGGTCGCCGCGCCCAGCGGCTTCACCGAGCTCATGAACACCAATCACCATCTGTCGAAGCCGGTCATGATCGGCGAGATCCAGGCGAATGGGCAGTTTGACGTCGTCTGGGCAACCAAGGAGGTGATCAAGGCCGACGCCTGGAGCCCGTACCTGGCCGAGGACAAAGGCAAAGTGGCCGACTGGACCTGGCCTTGGGTCTGCGGCAACTGCACCTCCCCCAAATATAACTACTGAGTTGAGCGTCGGGTCCCGGCTGCCGCGTGCGGTAGCGGGGGCCCTGGGGCGCCGCCGTACCATCGCCGGATCCGGTTTTAAGTTCCCGCCATGATCGACCGTTGTCTCCGCCTCGCCAGTGCCTTGCTGATCCTGTCGGCGCTGATCCTGTCTGCGGCGTCGCTGCCCTCACGGGCCGACGATTTTGCAGCGGAGGTCGCAAAGCTCGACGCCGACGGGTTTGCTGCCAAGGAGCAGGCGGTCATCGCGCTCGGGAAGCTCGGCGATTCCCGCGCGGTGCCAGTGCTGAAGGCGCTCGACGACGACCGGCTGTTCAAGACCTCCGAGGGCCGCGTCATCGTCTCCACGGCGATCGGCGGGACGACGAAGCTGACGGACGCCACCACCGGCGAGGCAGTATCCGTTGTCAATCCCGACGGCCTCGAGCGCATCCATATCAACAACCGGATGCGCGGCGAGATCGAGGCAGTGCTCGGCGATCTGACCATGTTCAGTACCGACCGCGCGGCGCGCCTCGCCGCCGCCGGTGATGCCCTGAAGCACCCTTCGGCGGCGACCGCGGGGCTGCTTGTCAAGGCCATCGCCGCGGAAAAAGATCCCGACGTCCGATCGGCGATGCAGCGAAGCCTATTCGCCGCCCGTCTGTTCTCGGGGACCAAGGAGGAGCAGCTCGACGCGGCGCGGGAGCTCGGCACCACTACCAATCCGCAGATCAAGAGCCTGCTCGACGAAATCCGCAACGCCCCCGGCACGGATCCGGACGTGCGGAAGGCTGCCGAGGCCGCGCTCGCCTCGATCGCGAACCGCCTGTGGTTTGTCGGACTCGTCGCCAACCTGTTCGAGGGAATCAGCCTCGGCAGTGTGCTGCTGCTCGCCGCAATCGGGCTTGCCATCACTTTTGGCGTGATGGGTGTCATCAACATGGCGCATGGCGAGATGATCATGCTCGGCGCTTATGCCGCCTATGTCTGCCAGCAGTTCTTTCGCGCATTCCTCCCGGCGGGCTGGATCGACGCCTACCTCGTCGTCGCGATACCGGTGGCGTTTCTGTTCGCCGGGGCGGTCGGGGTGGCGCTCGAGCGCAGCGTCATCCGCTTTCTCTACGGACGGCCGCTGGAGACGTTGCTGGCAACCTGGGGCGTCAGCTTGATCTTGCAGCAGGCGGTGCGCTCGATTTTCGGCTCGCCCAACAAGGAGGTTTCCAACCCGAGCTGGATGACCGGCGGGTTCGACCCGATCGGCGGGTTCACGGTCACTTGGAACCGCCTCGTCATCATTCTCTTCTGCTTTATAGTCTTGGGGGTGCTGGCGCTGATTCTCAACCGCACCAGCTTCGGGCTGCAGATGCGCGCGGTTACACAGAACCGCGCGATGGCCTCGGTTATGGGCATTCGCACCGCACGGGTCGATGCGCTGACCTTTGGGCTCGGCTCGGGGATCGCCGGCATGGCCGGGGTAGCGCTGAGCCAAGTCGGCAATGTCAGCCCAAATCTCGGCACGATCTATATCGTGGACAGCTTTCTCGTCGTCGTCTTCGGGGGTGTCGGCAACCTGATGGGGACCCTCGTCGGCGCGCTGTCGCTCGGCATCGTCAACAAGTTTCTCGAACCCGTCGCCGGGGCGATCCTCGGCAAAATCGTCATACTGGTCGCGATCATCCTGTTCATTCAGCGGCGGCCGCGCGGTCTCTTCGCGCTCAAGGGCCGCACTGCAGAGGCCTGAGCCGTGTCGGAACTGCTCCGGGGCCAAAGCAAGAACGCATGGGGTCCGGGCTTCTGGGCGGGCTTTGTCGCTTGCGCCGTCGTCCTCGCCGTGGCGGTGCCGATCCTCAATCTCTGGGTGCCGCCGAACTCGGCCGTCGCACTCCCCGATTACCTGGTTCCGCTTCTCGGCAAATATCTCTGCTACGCGCTCCTGGCACTGAGCCTCGATCTGATCTGGGGCTATGCCGGGATATTGAGCCTCGGCCACGGCGCCTTCTTCGCGCTCGGCGGCTACTGCATGGGCATGTATCTGATGCGGCAGATCGGCACGCGCGGCGTCTATGGCAATCCGCTGTTGCCCGATTTTATGGTGTTTCTCAATTGGAAGGAATTGCCCTGGTTCTGGTGGGGGTTCGACCATTTCGCCTGGGCCGCGGCGATGATCGTGCTGGTGCCCGGACTACTCGCTCTGGTGTTCGGCTGGCTCGCGTTTCGGTCGCGCGTCACCGGGGTCTATCTCTCGATCATCACGCAAGCGATGACCTACGCGCTGATGCTCGCTTTTTTCCGGAACGATATGGGGTTCGGCGGCAATAACGGGATGACCGACTACAAGGACATTCTTGGTTGGGACTTGCACCAGCCGAGCACCCGGCTCGGCCTTTATCTCGTGTCCGCGGCGGCGCTCGGGGCCGGGTATTTGTTGTGCCGGTTTGTCACGACTTCAAACCTGGGCCGGGTGCTGCTGGCATTGCGCGATGCCGAAAGCCGGGTGCGCTTTCTCGGCTATTCGGTCACCAATGCAAAGCTCTTCATCTTTACGCTGTCGGCGGTACTCGCCGGCATTGCCGGCGCGCTTTACGTTCCACAGGTCGGGATCATCAACCCGAGCGAGTTCTCTCCCGGTAATTCGATCGAGATTGCGATCTGGGTCTCGGTCGGCGGCCGCGGGACGTTGTCGGGAGCGATCGTCGGCGCGGCTCTGGTCAATCTCGCCAAGACGTGGTTGACCGGAGCAGCGCCCGAAACCTGGCTCTTTGTCCTCGGTGCATTGTTTGTCGTGACGACCCTGGTCATTCCGCGGGGGATCGTCGGTCTGCTTCACAGTGCCCGATGGGTGCGGCCGCGCGCAACGGCTCCGCTTCCCGCCGGAGAGTAGGCATGAATGCCGCGACGGCGACGGGCGACACACTCCTCTATCTCAACGGGGTCACTGTCAGCTTCGACGGCTTCAAGGCATTGAACGAGCTCTCGCTGATCGTCGAGGAAGGCGAATTACGAACGATCATCGGTCCGAACGGTGCCGGCAAGACGACAATGATGGACGTCGTGACCGGCAAAACACGGCCCGATTCCGGCGAGGTGTTCTTCCGGGGCACGACGGATTTGAGCCGCCTCGACGAGGCCGCGATCGCCAATCTCGGCATCGGCCGTAAATTTCAGCGGCCGACGGTATTCGAAAACTTGACCGTGCTGGAGAATCTTGAACTTTCGCTGGATGACAGCCGAGGGACGTTGCGGACCTTGTTTGTCCGCCTGACCCCGGATCGCCGCGACCGCATCGATAGGACCTTGGCCCGTATCGGATTGACCGTGCAGAGCGCTCAATTAGCCGGCGCGCTGAGCCATGGCCAGAAACAATGGCTCGAGATCGGCATGCTGTTGATCCACGACCGCTCTCTATTGCTCCTCGACGAGCCGGTCGCTGGCTTGACCGACCGGGAAACCGAGCAGACGGCCGAACTGATACTCGATCTTGCCAAGGACCGAACGATCGTTGTCGTCGAACACGACATGGCCTTTGTCCGCAGTCTCGCGGCCAAGGTGACGGTCCTGCACGAAGGATCGGTCCTGGCCGAGGGCTCGATCGACCATGTTCAGAACGACCCCCACGTCATCGAAGTCTATCTCGGCCGTTGAACGATGGTCTCCTGCGGATCGTCATTGTCGGGCTCGACCCACGGCTGTCCGCTTGAGGGAAAACGGTTGTCTGAAACGATCCATACACAACCAAAGATCCCCTTGGCCGGGCTTGACCCGGCCATCTACGTCTTCCTGGGCTTTGGTAATCTCGGCAGTCAAGGCGTGGATGCCCGGGTCATGCCCGGGCATGACGATGAGGACGGCTGAACGATGCTGTCGGTCGAAGCGATCGATCTTTATTACGGCGCGAGCCACACCCTGCGCCGCGTCAGCCTGACCGCCAAAAAGGGTGAGGTGACCTGCATTCTCGGCCGCAACGGCGTCGGCAAGACCAGCCTCCTGCGGGCGATTTTCGGTGTGCAACCAATCCGCTCCGGCCGCATCCGCTGGGAAGACCAGATCTTGAACGATCGTCCCCCGCATCAGCGCGCGCGGGCCGGGCTGGCGCTGGTGCCGCAAGGCCGGGAGATCTTCCCTCGCCTCACGGTGCTCGAGAACCTCGAGACCGGCTTTGCGCCGCTGCCCCGCAGCGAGCGCACCATTCCCGACGAAATCTTCGCTCTGTTCCCGGTCCTGAAGGAGATGTTGCACCGCCGCGGTGGTGACCTTTCCGGCGGCCAGCAGCAGCAGCTGGCAATCGGCCGCGCCCTCGTGACGCGCCCGCGCCTGTTGATCCTCGACGAGCCCACCGAAGGCATCCAACCCTCGATCATCAAGGACATCGAACGCGTTATCCGCTCGCTGGCCGCGCGCGGCAACATGGCCATCCTGCTGGTCGAGCAATATTTCGAATTTGCCCGCGACCTCGCCGCCTCCTACCTCGTTATGCAGCGCGGCGAGGTCGTCCTTTCCGGCCGCCGCGAAGAAATGGACGAGGCGGCGGTGCGTAGCTATCTGACGGTCTGAGCGGCTAGGTTACTTCAACAGGCGGCGTAAAGATATAACCGGTGCCGCGCACCGTTTTGATCATCATCGGCCTCTGCGGGTCGTCCTCCAGCTTGCGCCGCAGCCGTCCGACCTGAACGTCGATCGTCCGGTCGAAGGGTCCGGCCTCACGATTGCGCGCAAGGTCCAAAAGCCGATCCCGGGTCAGCACCTGATTGGCGTTGCTGACGAACGCTGCGAGCAGATCGAACTCTCCGGTGGTAAGTCTGACCTCCTTGCCCGAAGGCGAGTAGAGCTCGCGGCTCGACAGATCGAGGTTCCAGCCGGCAAACCGCGCCTTTGAGCGCGCCGGGGCTGTCAGCCTGTCGCTGTTGCGCGACGAAGCACGGCGGAGCACGCTTTTCACTCGTGCCAGCAGCTCGCGCAAATGGAACGGCTTTGGCAGGTAGTCGTCCGCGCCCATCTCGAGACCGATGATGCGGTCGACTATCTCGCCCCGCCCGGTCAAGATGATGATCCCGACACTCGATTCCTGACGCAGCGACCGGGCCAGAGTCAGTCCGTCCTCACCGGGCAGCATCAGATCCAGAATGACGAGATCGACCGGGGATTGCGCCATCACCCTGCGCATCTCGGCACCGTCTTGAGCGGTGGAAACCCGGTAACCCTCGCCTGACAGATACTCCTGGACGAGGTCGCAGATTTCGCGCTGGTCGTCGACAATTAGGATGTGACCGTTGTCAGTCATGCCGGCGAGCTTCCACTACCTCTCGACGTGGTGCGACCCCGCCGACAATAGCGCGGTCGGAGGAACCGGGGTCACGCTTTTGAGCAGCATACATATAGTTACAAAATCTTACAGAAAACCGGTTCCCGTGACATCATCGGATTACGGCCCGCCCCTACACTCGCCGCGTTCTGATCGGCTGTCCGGCCGATCGTGAAAGCTGGAGGAGCACCTGTGGCCGACACTCACCATGACATCGAAGCCGAAATCCCGCGCTTGAGGCGCTATGCACGGGCATTAACGCGCGACGTTGTCAGCGCCGATGATCTCGTGCAGGACTGCCTGACCCGGGCTCTTGGCAAGTTGCATCTCTGGCAGGAGGGATCGGATCTTCGCGCCTGGCTGTTCACCATCCTCCACAACCAATATGTAAATCACATCAGGCGTGCGGTAAGGGAAGGCGCCACGGTGGCGTTAAACGAAACCGAGCCGATGCTGAGCCGCGCGCCGCAGCAAGGTAAGCGGATCGAGCTGCGCGACCTGGAGCGCGCGATGGCGCAGCTCCCGAAGGAGCAGCGCTCGGTCATCTTGCTCGTCGCACTGGAGGGAATGCGCTATGAGGAAGTAGCCGCGGTTCTGGATGTGCCGGTCGGGACGATCCGCTCGCGATTGTCGCGTGGCAGGGAAGCCCTGCGGAGGCTAACCGGGGCAGTACCGGACGAATCGAAGTATCCTTGCGACCAGCCCCGTAATTCGCGTGGGCCCGCTCTGCGTTCGCAAGTCGCGGTCAACAGCGCGCGGCCGCCGCGCCCCGGCCTTGCCGAAACTGCGCATATCGCAGGCTCGGCGTAGGTCTCGCGAACCTCGCTGCGCATCGCAAAATTTACTAAGCATCGCTTGGGAACGATTTTGTGAAAAGCGAGTTAGAACGCTAGGCGAGGCGCCGGACACTCGCCCATTTTTTCCAGTCCGGCTTGGCAAAGTCTCCCTGTCGCGGGTTTGCCACCCGCAACCTTACCGGTGTCGGCTATTCGTCGACGCCGGTTTTTTTTCGGAAACGACTTACGGATTTCAGCTGAGGAACACCCCGCCCAGCTGGATTGTTGGCGGGTGGATTCGGTATAACGCAGGGAAAGCGATGATGTTGGGACGCCACGTTTATCGTGTTCATCCGACCGAGCAGGGTTGGACTGTGACAAAGGAAGGAGAACATCGCCCGCGGAGTGGATTTCCGGGCCGCGAGGAAGCGATCGCCGAGGCTGTTCGGCTGGCCGAATCCGACGAGCCCGCCAAGGTGACCGTCGACAACGGCGACGGCACGATCGCCGAAGAATGGCTCTTCGGCAGCGACCCCGTCGCAGAGCTGGGGGCCTGAGCCTCTTTCTGCGCCGGCCAAGATAGGCCAGCCACTATTCCTGACGCGCGGCTTCGTCAAAGGCGAGGCGTGGCAGCCAGCTGGCAGAATATGGCTCACCGTTGCCCCCACACGCCGTCTATCTCACGCGCATAGTGCCGCGTGCCGCCTCTCTGACCAGGGTGCGAACGGTGTATGCTCTCCGCCGTAACGAAGCGATGTGAAACGACAGCAGGAGAGAGCGCGATGCCCGCTTTCGAGAAGCGAAGAATTGGACGGACTTCGGTTGAAGTGACGAAGCTGGGTCTCGGCTGCGCGACGCTCGGCGGCAGTCGTATCGCGGTCTCCAGGCAAGAGGCGGAAGCCATCGTCGGTGCAGCCTGGGCGGCCGGAGTGTCCTACATCGACACGGCACCATATTACGGTGTCGGCCAGGCCGAGCGTTGTGTCGGCGATGCCATGCGCTGGGTGCCGCGCCACGAATGGGTGCTGTCGACAAAGGTCGGACGCCTGCTTCGTCCTCGCCCGACCGCGGCCGACGACACTGAAGGCCGCCATCCGCTGCCATTCGATCCGGTCTACGACTACTCCTATGACGGAGTCATGCGCTCTTTCGAGGACAGCCTTCAGCGGCTCGGGCTGGCAAGGATCGACATCCTCTACGTGCACGATATCGGCGCGATGCAGCACGGCTGGGAAGCCCATCCTAGAATGATGCGCACTTTGCGCGACGGCGGCTATCGAGCGCTCGAAAAACTGCGAGCGGCCGGCACGGTGCGCGCGATCGGCATCGGCGTCAACGAGCGGGAGGTGTTGCTCGAGGCTTTGGATTGGGGCGATTGGGACGCTTTCCTGCTCGCCGGCCGCTACACCCTGCTCGAGCAGGCGCCGCTCGATGATCTGCTGCCCAAATGCCAGAAGATCGGCACATCGATTGTCGTCGGCGGCCCGTTGAATTCCGGCATCCTCGCCGGCCGGGACACCTGGAACTACAAGACCGCGCCGCCCGAGATCGTCGCCCGGGTCAATGCCATCGAGGCGGTCTGCGACAGCCATCGGCGTGCCCTCTGGCGGCGGCGGCATTGCAATTTCCGCTCGCTCATCCGGCGGTGGCGGCGGTCATTCCGGGCCCGCGCAACGTCGATGAGTTCCACGCCAACCTCAGGCTGCTGCGTCATCCGATCCCGGCCGCGCTGTGGGACGATCTTCGCGCCGCGGGTTTGCTCCACCCACACGCGCCGACACCAGCCGGCTGATCGGGGAGGTCGAACAGATGACGCGGAAGGCGCGGATCGCCCATTTGGCCGGCCCCAACGCCACCATTCAGAACACTCCGCCGCTGGTCACCTCCAACAAGGCGAGGGCGAAGCACGGGTTGCCTCTATTAACTAATCCCGGCGGCTCGCCGGCGCGGTTCGACGTGCTGCGCGCGCAACGGCTGGCAGCGCCGATCACGCTATATGTCGAGCAGTTCAGCGCGCACCCGCTCGAAGCCGACGCGGCCGAGCTTTACGGCCCGCCGAACGGCTACATCGACAATGCCGGGCAGGTGCACAAGCAGCGGCAGAGCGCGGACGACAAGCCGGTATACGAGATTGAGTTGCGTCCGGAAGACGGGCTCTACCCGCTGCCCTACATGGCGCTGCAGGCGGACGGAGCGGCCTGGGAGGAGGAATGCGCATTCTCCAATGCTCCCGAGCCAAAGGCCCGGCAAGGATTCTTCCCGGACGGCTCGCGCAGCTTCGAGGAGATCGACCGGCTGCAGATCGGCGAGCACGGCACCGGAAACCTGATCTCCAGCAAGGCCGAAATCGATTTCTATCGCATCCTGCCGCCGTCCGGCTACACGAAGGGCTTGCCGGCCGACCGTCGCGCCGATACCGGCTCGGGCGATATTCAGCCCGAGCGGCGCGGCGTCGATTTCTTCCCCTACAAACCGCCGCACCTCGCCGCCTCGGCGCCCCGCTCTGCATTGGCGCGGGCGACCAATGCCGTCCAACAGATTCTCGCAAGCGGCAAATATGACGGCGCGATCTGGACCGAGGGCAGCCCCCGGATCGAGGAGACGATCTACTGGCTCAATCTCTTGATCGACACGACCGTGCCGATCTGCGGCAATGCCGCCCAACGCCCGCACGGCATGATCAGCAATGACGGCCCGAAGAACATTGTCGATTCGATCGATTACATCGCCTCGCGGGTCTGGCAGGACGGTGAGGGTCGCAACAATGCCGGCGCGGTTCTGATCCAGGAGCAACGGGTTTTCGCCGCCCGCGCCGTGCAAAAGGCCGACGCGCGGCCGGGCGGCTATGTGGCGACCGGCGGTCACGGCGGGATCCTCGGCGCAGCCGGCCATGACGGCGCGCCCCTCCTTCATTATCTGCCGACCGCGCGTCACACTTGGCGGTCCGAGGTGAACCTCACCTCGCTGCCGTCGCAAGTTACCGGCGTACGCCGCGAAGGCTCGCGCATCGCAACCGTTCCGGTCGCCATCAAACAGCCGGACGGGACACTGCTCGATACCGCGATCCCCAAGGTGGCGATCGCCAAGGACGCCAGTTATTGGGACGACGACAGCACGGTCGATCCCGAGGCGGAAGTCGATCTTGTCGCATTGATGGGCCACATGCTGAAATCGGCGCCGCTGGCCGGCTTTGTCGTCGAGGGGTTCACCCCTTACGGCCGGCCAGCCTCGACCGCCCGGCACCGGCTGATGCTTCGCGCCGTGCACAGCGGGCTTCCGGTCGTCCGCGTCGGGCGCGGCAACACCGAGGGCTTCGTGCCACTGCACGACCCCTACTTCATCGGCGGTTCGAACCTGACCGCGACAAAGGCCCGGCTACTGCTGATGGCGTGCCTGATGAAGTTCGGCAGCTTGCCGCCGGCGGCCGACCCGGATCATCCCACCTCCGCGGAAGCCGCCGCCGTGGGCGAGAGGGTCGCCGCGTATCAAGCGGTTTTCGACACTCATTGAGCTGTCGACGGCTTGCCGCTAAATTAACGGCGCGACACTCAGATCGCTCGAAAAACGGGAGGTTCGTCATGCCATTATTCGTCACGCAAGGCCGCTTCACGCGCGAATACATCAAAGGCGGATTGGCAAAGCCGGAAGACAGGCACGCCGCCATTTCGCGGCTGTGTGAGCAGGCGGGCGGCAAGCTCGTCTCGCTCTACTTCACGCTGGGCCAATACGACTTCATGATCGTCTCGGAAATGCCCGACGCCAAAGCCGCCAGCGTGCTGGCGTTTGTCGCGACGGGCGGCGGCGGTATTGAGGGCTCGGTCACCACGCAAGCCTTCACCACGGCCGAGGCGAGAGACATGCTCGCTGCGGCGGGCAAAATCGCCGGCCAGTATAAGCCGATGGGCGCCTCCTGACCGCGGAGCAAGCGGCGCGCCGCACCACTTATCTCGGGCGGGTCCAAGGCGGAAACAACTCTTCTGGATCGTTGACCCAGACGAACGGGATGCCGTGCTGGTCTGCGCAGTCCACGGCGAACCGAAAATCGGCCTCTATCGTGTTGCCGAGCTTGCTCTCGTCAATTACCCTTCCGCTTTCGGGAAAGCGCCAGCTCCCGAGGGCACGATTGGGCTCGGTCGGGCTCCGGTAGACTTTGAACTCGATGTACCGCGCGCCGCCCGCCTCTTCCTTCCCCTCGATGACTGCAACCACAGCCACTCCTCCATACCGATGCCGTGGGATCTCGTGGGGAAGATACTGGTCGGAGTGAGAGGATTTGAACCTCCGGCCCCTGCCTCCCGAAAGCAGTGCTCTACCAGGCTGAGCTACACTCCGCCGACCGAGGGCCAGATATAGCGAAGTAGAGACGGCGAGACAAGGAATGCGCGCCGACGCGAGGTCGCGCCTATACCCGTCGCCCGCCCTGTTTCGGTGATTATCGGGTAAAACCGGCCCGAAGCTGCCGTTTGAGGCGTGCGGTATTCGCGGAGGGGCAATACCGATTACACCGTGCGGCGTCTCGCGCAGGCGATACCACCGCCGACGCGGGGTTATCCAGAACTCGGTGCATTGAATTCTCCAAGAGAGGCGCCGCTCGCGGCACCTTACCGATTGCCGGCAAGGACGTCTCGCTCCTCGACAAAGAGGGCCTTGACCCAATCGATTACCGCGCGCACGCAGGCGGCGCGGCGCAGGTCACGGTGGACGATTATCCAGTATTCGGCGGCGATTTCGGGGATCGGCGGCGTCAGCCGCTCGAGCAAGGGGTGGCCGTTGCCGACATAGCACGGTAGTACGCCGCGCCCGGTACCGCCGCGGATCGCCTCCAGATGCATCAGCATCGATGAGGCGCGCAGCGCGACTGGCTTCTCAGTCTCTTCCATCTGCCGCTGAACCCAGCGTGCCGGCGCATAATGTGCTTGCTCTTCAGTATAGGTGACCCACGCACCGGCATCCGCGCCGCGACGCCGGTAAACCGCACAGGCGAACGTGCCTGCCTTGCAGATGTAAAAGTCGCCGCCTTCCGGCGGCTCGTGGCGCAGCGCCATATCGGCTTGGCGCCGCGTGAGGTTTGCCGTTTGCCGCAACTCGTCGACCAATTCCAACGTGATGCCGGACGGAAGCGGTGTCGTTGTCGTTCTCGACAGGCAGCGAGCCAGAAACCCCGCGGCACACTCGCCGGCCGAGACCCGCACGGTACCGCTGAGCGCCGGCGAGGCCGCCGCGCGCCGCCGCTCCAATGTCAGCACCGCATCCTCGACGCCTTCTGCGACCGGGACAAGCTGCTCGCCGGCGGCATTGAGGCGCAGGCCCTCCGGCAGGCGGTTGAACAAGATTGGCCCGCCAAAAGTGGCTTCGAATGCGGCCAATCGGCGGGCGATGGTCGGTTGGCTCAGCCCGAGCGCGCGTCCGGCGGCACGCATCGAGCCTTCCCTGGCGACGGCGAGGAACACCCGCACATCGTCCCAGTCCATCGCCCCGCGATCGGATGGTGGCGGACGCTTCGCCGGCTCATGCCGCGTCTCGCGCCCCGCAGTCGCCAATCCGTCGAAAGCAGCCATGGCATATTCCTTTGTGACGACTTCAGACGTTAATTTGTACCATCAGCTTCGCTGCCACGAAAACGTTCCGGGGGTCTCTAAAAACGGAGATCCCTGCAATTAATTTGCGGCACCATAATTTCCACACACGACGCTCGTCGGACGGGTGTACGCGCTTAGCGTTAGGAGAGAGACATGGAAAGTAGCACTCCCAGCGTCATTGATCTCAACGCAGAACTCGCGAAGCTGACAATGTTTCGACGAACCCCCCAGTCGACAAGGGAGGAGACAAAGGGGAGCGTCGCACGATTGGCTTCCTACCGCGACGGCCTCCTATTGGCGATCAAGTCCTCGGGGACCGACCATTGGGAACGCCATCTCACCGGCGACGAGCTGATTCACATCCTCGACGGCGCTGCGACGCTTGAAATCGTATGCGACGACGGGCCGCCCAAGTCTTTTGCACTTCGCGCTGGAATGATTGCGGTCATTCCGCAGGGCGCATGGCACCGCGCTCTCTCTGCGGAAGGCAAAACCGAAATGACGGCGACGCCGTTCCCCGGCAACCACATTGAGCTCGATGTGGACGACCCGCGGACGGTCGAGCCCAAGCCGGAACAAGGTATTGCCGTGAGAACGCCCAGCATCATCGATCTCGACGCGGAACTCGCGAAGCTGACCATGTTCCGTGGGCGGACCCCACAGTCGACGATGGCGGATCGTGAGGGAAGCGGCTCCCGGTTGGCTTCCTACCGTGACGGCAACCTCTTCACCACCAAGTTCGCAGGGAAAGGTCATTGGGAATGCCATTTCGCCGGCGATGAGCTGATCCACATCCTCGACGGCACTGCGACGCTGGAAATCGTGTGCGAGGACAGACCCCAATCGTTCACGCTCCGCGCTGGAATGATTGCTGTCATCCCGCAGGGTGCGTGGCACCGCTTTCACTCGTCGGAGGGCGTAACGCTGATGACCGCGACGCCCTCGCCGAGCGAGGTTATCGAGCTCGATGTCGACGACCCGCGGTCGGCAGAGCGCAAGCCGGCATGAGCAATCCGCCGTAACGGTGTTTTAGAGGAGAAATTAGCGATGGCCGTGCAGGGCATCGTCGTACAGCCGGGAGAAGGTCCGGTGGCGAGCTTCACCTCAGGCCGGTCGATCGTCCTCAAGCTGCTGAGTGGGGCGACTGGCGACAGCATCATGGTGTTCGAGGAGATCATTCCCGCCGGGACAAAGAGCACGTTCCACTTACATCACGACAGCGACGAAGTGGCCTACGTCCTGAGCGGCGAGGTCACCTTCAAGATCGGCGATGAGGTCACGGTCGGCGGCCCCGGCGCCTCGGCCTTCATGCCCCGCGGCGTGCCGCATTGCTGGAAGAGCACCGGCGCGGAAGCCGGGAGTGTCCTGTTTCTCTATACGCCAGGCAAGGCAGGCGGGCTGATAGAAGAGCAACAGCGGACTGGCCGCAAATTCGCATCGATGAATGAGCGCGAACTCGCCGACATCTTGCAGCGCCACGGCTGGGAGCTCGTCGGACCGTCGCCGTTGTAAATCCTCGTTTATTTAGTCGCCAGCCGGCAGGTTGGTCCCTACATGGACATCACCTGTCGCCCTTCTTGGGGCGGATTTTGACCGGGATCGAGGAAGTCTCCACACATGGCCGAAGAAGGCGCGCAACCACTCGTCCCGAAAGCTCGCTATGTCGCTGCTCCGCCGCGTGTCCATGCACCACTCTTCGGTACAGAATGCAAACCGCTAAAACCCGCTGCTGCATTAGACGGGCCGAAACCTGGGCGTAACGTACCGAAGTGGGCATGCTTTTCCGGTTCGCTGCATATATGCAACCGGGTGCAGTGTTCCGTATGGAACAGTTGACAATTGGGGAGTTCGAACAGTGCGTTATGGACGCGTTGCGGCGGTTGGCCTGTTAGTGGCGAGCGCGATAGTCCTGCCGACCTCCGAGGCATCGGCGGGGTGCTGGCACCGCGGGTGGGGATGGCGCTGCGGTCCGGGCTTGCTCGCCTTGCCGTTCGTTGCCGCCGGCGCGGTCGTCGCCGGCGCCGCCGCGATCGCGACCGCGCCGGTGCGGGCAGTCCTCGGCCCGCCCTATTACGCACCGCCGCCCGCCTATTATCCTCCACCGGGCTATTATCCCCAGCCAGGCTATTACGCACCGCCGGGCTACTATTACGGCTCGCCGCGGTGAGCCATTAGCGCGATCAAGTCTGGCGCCTCCCGCTCGGGCTTGCGGAAGCAGACCGGCTAACCGCTTCAGAGCCTAATTTTCCTCCTGCAGCGACAACAGGGTGGCGTTGCCGCCGGCGGCGGTGGTGTCGGTCGAGATGGTGCGCTCGGTCGCGAAACGGTGCAGGTAGCGCGGGCCGCCGGCTTTGGGGCCGGTGCCGGAGAGGCCTTCGCCGCCGAAGGGTTGCACGCCGACGACGGCACCGATCATGCTGCGGTTGACATAGCTGTTGCCGACCCCGAGGCGCCCGAGGATGTGGCGCACGGTCTCGTCGATCCGGCTGTGGATGCCGAGGGTCAGGCCGTAGCCGGTCGCCGCGATCTCGTCGAGCACCGCGTCGAGGCGATCGGCGCGCCAGCGCACGACGTGTAGGATCGGGCCGAAGACCTCCCCTGTGAGCCGCGACGCGCTGTCGATCTCGAAGGCTTGCGGCGCGAAATAGGTGCCCTGCTCGGTGCCGGGCGGCAGCGTGCAACGATAGATCAGCCGGCCCTCGCGCTCCATCCGCGCCGCGTGCTGCTCCAGCGCCTCCTTGGCCGCGGCATCGATGACCGGGCCGACATCGGTCGCGATCAATGCCGGGTCGCCGATCGTCAGCTCGGCCATCGCGCCCGCCAGCATCGTCAGCAGCCGGTCGGCGATATCGGCTTGCACATAAAGCAGGCGCGCCGCCGAGCAGCGCTGCCCGGCGCTGTCGAAGGCGGAGGTAAGCAAATCGGCGACGACCTGCTCGGCGAGCGCCGAGGAATTGACAATCATCGCATTCTGTCCGCCGGTCTCGGCGATGAGCGGAAGGATCGGCCCGGGACGGCGCGCCAGTTCGAGGTTGATATGGCGCGCCGTCTCGGTCGAGCCGGTAAAGGCGACCCCGGCGATGCGCGGGTCGGCGACGAGCGGCGCGCCGACCGCCTCGCCGGTCCCCGGCAGCAGATACAGAACCTCGCCGGATATCCCAGCTTCGAGCAGGAGCCGCACCGCGGCGGCGGCGATCAGTGGCGTCTGCTCGGCGGGTTTGGCGACGACCGGATTGCCCGCCGCGAGGGCCGCCGCGATCTGGCCGGTGAAGATCGCCAGCGGAAAATTCCACGGCGAGATGCAGGCAAAGACGCCGCGCCCGCGCAACTCGATCTCGTTGCGCTCACCGGCCGGGCCGGGCAAAGGCATGGGTCCGCCAAAATCTGCTCGCGCGCGCACCGCGTAATAACGCAGGTAATCGACCGCCTCGCGCACCTCGGACAAAGCATCGGGAATCGTGCGCGCCGCCTTCGCGAACGATCAGGACCATCAGCTCCGCCATGCGGCCCTCGTAGAGATCGGCCGCAGCTTCGAGCAGCGTCGCCCGCTCGCCTGCCGGGGTACGATCCCAAAGGGGGGCGCTGCGTATTGCCCGCGCCAATGCCCGATCGACATCCGGCGGGCTCGCCGCAATCACCTCGCCAATCCGGCGTCGGCGATCGCTCGGATCGAATACGGACTCGGCGGCTCCGGTCTGCTCGATGCCGGCGATGATCGGCGCCGCTCGCCAATGCCGCCGCAGCGCCGCGGCGAGCCCTTCCCGCAACGCCGTCAATGTCGTCGGATCGTTGAGGTCGAGCCCGGCGGCGTTCTCACGCGCCGGCCCGTAGAGGTCACGCGGCAGCGGGATGCGAGGATGTGGCTTGACCGGCAATTGCGCGAGGCGCGCGACCGGGTCGGCGATCATCTCGTCGATCGGCTGCCGCTCGTCGACGATGCGGTTGACAAACGAGGTGTTCGCGCCGTTTTCGAGCAGCCGCCGCACCAGATAGGGGAGCAGATCCTCATGGCTGCCGACCGGCGCATAGATCCGGCATGGCCGGTCGAGGTACTCCGGCCCGACGATCTGCTCGTAGAGCGCTTCCCCCATGCCGTGCAGACGCTGAAATTCCCAATCCCGGCGATTGCCGGCCATTTCGAGAACGGCCGCCACGGTATGGGCATTGTGCGTCGCGAATTGCGGATAAAAGGCGGCGCCGTGGGCGAGCAGCCGGCTCGCGCAGGCGAGATAGGAGACATCCGTCGCGACTTTGCGCGTATAGACCGGATAGCCGTCGAGCCCGCGCTCCTGCGCGCGCTTGATCTCACTGTCCCAATAGGCGCCCTTGACCAGGCGCACCATCAGTCGCCGTCTTCCGCGCCCGGCAAGATCGGCGAGCCAGTCGATGACCGGCAACGCTCGCTTCTGATAGGCCTGGACGGCGAGGCCGAGTCCATCCCAGCCGGCGAGGTCCGGGGCGAGCGCCAACTCCTCGACGAGATCGAGCGAGAGTTCGAGACGGTCGGCTTCTTCGGCATCGATCGTGAAGCCGATGCCGGCTTCGCCGGGCATGGCAAGCGAGTTCGAGCAGGCGCGGGGACAATTCGCGCAGCACCCGATCGCGCTGCGCCATCTCGTAGCGCGGGTGCAACGCCGACAGCTTTACCGAGATGCCCGGCGCCTCGGCGATGTCCCGGTCAGCGGCCGACCGGCCGATCGCCGCGATCGCGTGATCATAGGCCGCGAAGTAGCGCGCGGCATCGGCCGCGGTGCGCGCCGCCTCGCCGAGCATGTCGTAGGAATGCCGGTAGCCGTGGCGCTCGGCCTCGCGGGCGTGCTCGATCGCCTCCTCGATCGTGCGCCCGATGACGAACTGGCGGCCGAGGATGCGCATCGCGGCGGTCACCGCCTGGCGCACCACCGGCTCGCCCGAGCGGGCGGCGAGACGGCGCAGCGCGCCGCGCAAGTAGGGCTCCGCCGGTTCGGCGTGCAGCAGCCGGCCGGTCAGCATCAACGCCCAGGTCGAGGCGTTGACAAAGATCGATTCGGACCGGCCGAGATGGCTTTCCCAATTCGCCTCGCCGATCTTGTCGCGGATCAGCCGGTCGACCGTCTCCGCATCGGGCACCCGCAGCAAGGCCTCGGCGAGGCACAGGAGCGCGACCCCTTCGGGCGAGGACAGCGCATATTCGTGCAGAAACGCGTCGATGCCGCCTTTGCCGAGGCGTTCGCGGCGCACCGCGGCGACGAGTGCCCGCGCCCGGTCGGCGATCCGGTCGCGCATCTCGGCCGGAAGCGCCGCCGCGGCCAGAATGCGCGCAACCGCCTCGCTCTCGTCGATCCGGCAGCTGTCGCGGATTGCCGCACGCAGCGGCGGCGCCGGCGGGAATGGTGTCGCAGTGACAATCTCCATGCGGAAGATATTGGCATGGCGCCGGCAGAATGCTCTTTATCCGGCCTTCTCCTATGACCATACGAAGGTAAATGTCGTCTGTAGTTGCCGAGGCCACTGTCGGCGCAATCGCTTCAGAGGACGAGCCGCCGCCGCAGTGGCATGTGCTCGGGCGCCTCGAAAAGACCGCGATCGGAGCCCGCGGCGCCGGCGGGGTTACTTCAGTGCGCCGCAGAGAGCCGGCCGGCTGCCTCCTCTTTGGGCCTTATTGGCAGTTGCGCGCCGGCTCCTATCGGCTGAGCTTTCGCTGCCGGCCGGGAAAACCGCGGCTGCCGAGCGAGCCCGTGCTCGGGGTCGAAGTCATCGCGATGAACCGGGTTCAGCTGGCCTGGCGCGATCTGACCGCCGCGGAATTGCACGGCGAAACCGGCTCGCTCGATTTTACGGTGCCGCCGGCCCTGGGTCTCGGAGCCGGCGACGAAGCACGGCTCGAGTTCCGTTTTTTCCATCTGGGCAATGCCGATCTGACGATCACTGCGGTCGATCTGCAGGGCATCGAGAATATGGAGACGCGTCCGGCCCCGCCTCGAGGATATGGCGGATGCTCGGGCGGCTCGACGGCGGCCGATCCTTTCTGCAATTGCCGGCAGGGCATTACCGGCTCGAAATCCGCTGCGACGCCGACCCGCCGCGAATGGTAGCCCAGCCCGTGCTGGGAGTCGAAATCACCGCCCGGCGCCGCTGGCAAGACGGCCGCTGGTGGAGCTGGAATTCCCTCCTCGGCCTGCCGCCGTCGGGCGGGGTCCAGCTGGCCTGGCGTGATTTTACCTCCGCGGAATTGAGCTGCGGAGCGGCATCGTTCGACTTCGAGGTGCCAACCGAGCTGGCGCTCGAAGGGGGCCAGGACATCGTCATCGGCCTCCGCCTCGTCCGTTTGGGCAATGCCGGTCTGACCATGAGGGCCGTCGACCTACGGTAGATAACAGAGGCCGAAACCGTTCGTTCGGCGCGGGAATGGCGGCTGCTCGGCCGTCTCTCAAAGGGCCGGATTGGAGCCGCCGTAAAGCCGGCTGCGTGACAGTCCGGCATTCCGACCCGGCGGGCCCTTTCCTCTACGGCAACCGGCCCAGGCTGCGGCTCCCTAGAGGCCGATACCGGCTGAGCTTTTGTTGCCGGGCGGGGCAGCCGCGAATGGTGTCGCAGCCGGTCCTCGGGGTCGAGGTGATCGCGCGGAACCGGTCGCTTCGCATCCCCGCCTTGACGCCCACAAGGACCGGAGAGGCGGGAGGGCTGCGAGCACGGTGCGAGTTCACCTCCGAAGCGCTGGCGGCGGAATGGGCCTCGCTCGATTTCGATGTGCCGCCGGATTTGAGCTGCGAAAGCAAGGACGAGGTCGGCTTCGAGTTCAAATTCTGGCATCTGGGCAATGCCGACCTCACCGTCAGCGCGGTCAACCTGCACGAGATCGGCGGAGAAGACCTGCCGGATAAGTCACCGAACTTCCTAGTTTCGCCACAAAGAACGAGAGTTCTAATCGTCGGCAACTGCCAAGCCCAAACGGTTCACGAAGCATTGGCGCGCTCGGGCGAGTTCGATGACCGCCTGCATGTGAAATATCATTTTGTAGCGCTGCAACAAAACCTGCACGAGGTCGGTAAAGCCGAGCTGGAAAGCAGCGATGTCCTGCTGGTACAAGACATCAGGGACTGGGAGAATTATCCTCTTCGGCCCTATATTCCGGACGGCGCCCGGATCATCAAATTTCCACTATTGCATTTCGCCTCGTTGTGGCCGTTCGACCATTACAACGGGCCGGGCGACAAGGAGGCTTATGAACGCGAGTGGCCGAACCTGACTTTCCTCTATCACGACGGGCTGCTCGCTCGGCTTCGCAAGGAGATCCCCGATAGGGAACAACGCCTGCTCGCCTATCGCACGCTGTCGGTTGACGGCCTCATCAACTTCGCGCGGCTGCACGATTTTGAAAAACGGCGCCTCACCGCGATGGACAAGCAATTCGGTTGCCAGATCGGCCAGTTCATCTTGGATAACTTCCAGAGACGCAGATTATTTTATACCACAAATCACCCGAACGGACAAATTATCGGGATGCTGATGCAATATATGTTGCGGCAATTGGGCATGGATCGGGGCTATCGACCAAACTCCACTCTCGACCATTTGAGGCGGCTGCAAGTGCCGGTGCATCCGAAAGTAGCGGAGGCGCTCGGGGTCAAATGGGCCGGCGCGAACACTAAATACTTATATTGCGGCGAGCAAATCACCTGGGAAACCTATGTCCGGCGCTACATCGAACACTACGGATGATGCCGTTGCCATCGACAGCGGCCGCTTGTCTCAGACCATCCTTCGCGAAGCCCCCGACGCGATTATTTATGCGGACACCCGGGGCATCATTCGTCTTTGGAACGACGGTGCGGAGCGAGTCTTCGGCTTTGCCGAAGCAGAAGCGTTGGACCAATCCCTCGACATCATTATTCCGGAGAGCGGTTTATTCCGCCACGATGCAGAGCGGGAGCACCCGGTACGGCGCCGGTGAAGTATTGGCGGTGCCGGCGCTGCGCAAAGTCGGGCGGCATATTTCGATTGAGTTCACGATCCTGCCATTCCGTGACGATACGGGCCAAATGGAAGGGATCACGGCGATCCTGCGCGATGTAACCGCCCGTTTCGAGGAAGCGAGAGCTTTGCGCCGGCAGCTCGCGGAGCGGTCTATTCCGCCGCCTGCGGCCGGGTGAGCTCCAGAGCCCGCTCGGCAATCGCCGCCGTCGCGGCGTCGCCCTCGCCGGCGATCTGCACGGTCGGGAAGGCGAATTTGATGCCGTTCTCGTCGAACGACTTTTTAATCATCGCCAGGGCCTGTCGCCGGATGACAAAATTCTCGCCGGGCAAGGTCATCATCTTCATTCGGATCTGGACCGCGAAATCGCCGAATGCGTCGACGCCCTGCATCTTTAAAGGCTGGAGGATCAGCGGCGCAAATTCGGGGTCCTTCGCCAAATCGAGGCCGACCTGCTTGATCAGCTTTCGGGCCTTGTCGATATCGCTGTCGTAGGTAATCCCGACCATCAGCTTGTCGATAACCCAATCGCGGCTCTGGTTCTGTACGGCTCCCAACAAGCTGAACGGAACCGTGTAGACCGCGCCGCGCTGATGCCGCAGCCTGACCGAGCGAAAGCTGAAAGATTCGACGGTGCCCTTATAGTTCCCGCTCTGGATGTATTCGCCGACCCGGAAGGCGTCGTCCAGCAGATAGAAGACCCCGGCGATGACGTCGCGAACGAGGGACTGGGCACCAAAGCCGATCGCGACGCCGAGGACGCCCAGACCGGCGATCAGCGGTCCGATCTGGACGCCTAATGCCGCGAGCGCCATCATCACCGCCAAGACGATGACGACGACGAAAAGAATGTTGCGAAAGATCGGCAGCAAGGTGCGCAGCCGCGCCCGCCGCCGGGCCTCGGCGGTGTTCGGCAGGCCAAGATCGGCGCATTCGGCGAGCTTGCGATCGATCGCCGTCTTCATGGCGTGCCAAAGCAGGTCGGCAACGAGCAGGATGACAACGGCGCTCAATACGCCATCGGCGAGGCGGCCGACCAATGTCTCCTCCCCGTGGACGTGGGCGAGATCGATACCCCAACCCCAGGCCAGTACCGCAACCGCACCAAGGATCAGGGTCGCCCGGATACCCCGCTCGATGAAAACGGCGAGCACGCTCGACGCACCACCGGCAATTTGCGGCGAACCGGGAGGCCGAAGCAGATGCTCGACCGCGCGGCGCGTGATGCCAATCGCGAGCGGCAGGGTTATGATGACCAGGAGCAGCCAAAAGCTCGCCATCGCGTGGGCTACCCAGAGCACCCACAACAAAACGATGCCGACCGACAGCGCCACGTTGAGCGCGCCATGGCCGAAACGGCGGGTCACGGGCGACGACGCTGCAGTGCTCTCGTCGAGCGGCGCGGGCCGGCGCCACACCGCCTCCAGCGCGATGGCGAGGAGCCCGAGGCCGAGCACGTAGGCGACGAGCTGGCGCCCTGCCAACGACCAGCCGAGAGTGTCGAGCAGCCCGACCCACACCCAGCCGAAGGCGAACCAGCCGACGAACATAATGAGCCGCCGGTACCAGAAACGTGCGGCCACCGTACTCATCGGAATGATGCGGAACCGCTCGTGACGCGGGGCCAACAGGAAGCGGCCGACAACGATCGCGACACGCAAAACAAGAAAGGCGATCAGCAAACCGAGCAGCATCTCGCGCAACAGCGGCGGCCAATCGAGCGCGAGGAAGGGGCCGACGCTGCCGAGAGCAAAGGCCATCACCAGACCGACCGCAAAGGCAAAGCGAAGGGCGACGAGATGCACGCGACTCGCGACGGTCTCCAAGGGGAGGGCATCAAGATGGCCGCGACTCCTCCCGGTCGCCTTGCGAAAGAGCCATTCGGCACCCGTTCCCAGACCGACAAAAACCGCCAGCAGCAGGAGGACCTTGGCCCTTCCGTGTTCGCCGAGTTCGGCGCTGACGCGGGCGGCGCCGCGCTTGAACTGGTTTGGCACATCGGGGATCGTGTCGGCGAGAGCAACAATGTGCTCGCGGATCGCGCCGAGATGGGAGTCGAGGGCGTGCGAAGGCAACTCCTCTACGGCATCCCGACCCGATGCGGCGGCCGACCTAGTCTCGTTCTGCTGCTTCAGCCACACCTGGACTTTGGGATCGGCGAGCAAAGTCAATAGCTGCTGGATTTGCGGCGGCGTCGCTTCTTCGCTGGCGGCAGGCGACTGGTTCGCAGCCGCGGCCGACGCCCCGACGGTCCCCGACAGCAAGGTCGTAAACAGAATAGTCGGTGCGAGGCAGCCCCTTAGGATCCGCAAAATCCTTACTCCCACGGCCGAGCCGACCCGGCTGATCACGCTCGCCCCTCGGCTCCAGGCTGGGCAGAATCGAGTCGAGCTTTATTAAGCAAAGTTTGTTTAACACCAAAGGAAAGCGCATTCAAGTTGCGCCTCCTCCTTCGTCGTAGCGCATTTGTTTAAAACTTCGCGCGCGCAGACACGATGAGACCCCAGCATTACCGAGGGGAGAACCCGGCGGGGCAAGTCCTGGCGGGATGGAGCGCCTCAGTTTGAGCAGGATCGACGCGTCTGCCAAAGTGACCTCGGGGCACGCCAACCATGCAGCGGTCGCCGAGAAATCGGTCGGGATACCAACCTTTGCCCAGACCGGCGCTTCCGCCGCGTCGGGCGCTGACAGCACCCCAACCGACGATCGAGCGGACTTCGGCAGTGAACCTGTAGCCGCGGCCGACCTCGGTGCGGATAACGTCGCGGTCCTCGCCAAGAGCTTTCCGCAACGCGAAGATTTGAGTCTTCAGGTTCTCCTCCGCGACAACGATGCCGGGCCACACACGGCTCATAAGCTCGTCCTTGGTGACCAGCGATCCGTCGGCCTCCAGCAACACCAGGAGGAGATCGAGGGCGCGCGTCCCCAATTCTATCGGCACGCCGTCGGCGACCAGTTGCCGCTGGCGCAACAGCACGCTGAAACGGCCGAATTCGAGCGCCGGTTCGGCTGCCGCCCGGCTCAACCGATCCTCGGGGATCGGCGAATTGTCTCGATGCCTCGCCGTAACCGCTTCCATGAATTCTCTCCACTAGAAGGGACAGAACAACGGATTAAGGCTACCAGGGCGCTGAGGCCATACTATTGCACCTGCGGATGAGCGGATGCCGCGTGAGGATCAGCCATACTACACTTTGGTTTATGACGGCCCTGATCGGATGTAAGAGGGGGTTCATGACCGCCGGCTCGGGAAGTCGGCTCATGTCCGGTCGAGGCGATACAGTTGCCGGTGAGCTCCGCAGGGTTTATTGGCAGACTTCACGAGACCTTACTGAATTTTACGACGATTAACGGGCCCCGGTCGGCGAGCCGTGCCATTTTGCCCGCGTCGATGAGACAAACCGACCCTGACCCGAAGTCTCCGAAAATTGCTGGCTCAGCGGTTCAAGAGTGCCGTGTTATTCGGAGGCTATGAGAACCTGTCATTTACAAAATCAACAGCGAAAGGAGATACCGCCATGAAAACCGAGGATGCAAGGGCTAGGCGCATGGCTCCACTCGACACGCCATCCTACCTGGCAGTCGACGCGAAGCACGAGATCTCTGCGGCGCTGACGACACTACTCGCGGATATGTTCGCGTTGTATGTGAAAACCAAGAATTTCCATTGGCACGTCTCCGGTCCGCACTTCCGCGATTACCATCTGATGATGGATGAACAGGGGACGCAAATTTTTGCGACCACCGACGACATCGCCGAACGCGTCCGTAAGCTCGGCGGCACGACCATTCGCTCGATCGGCCATATCGGGCGCCTGCAGCGTGTGCTGGACAATGAAGCGGACTACGTCACCGCATCCGATATGCTGTCCGAGCTTCGCGACGATAATAATCAGCTGGCGGCGCGTCTGCGCGAGACACACTCGCTCTGCGAAGAACACCAAGATGTTGCCACTGCGAGTTTGATCGAGATTTGGATCGACGAAGCGGAGAAGAGGACCTGGTTCCTTTTCGAAGCCACCCGTCACGGTTAACCCTTTGCTCATTGTCAAAGGCGCTGGCGAAATAGCCGTCGTCGAAATGACTGTCGGCTATGGCCAATCCGCCTTTCGTGCCAGTAAGAGCGGCCAGCAAAAGGAGTGACCCATGACAACGTTCACCACCGCGGACGGTACTGAGATCTTCTACAAAGACTGGGGTTCGGGCCAGCCGATCGTGTTCAGCCATGGCTGGCCGCTGTCGGCCGATGATTGGGACGCGCAGTTGCTGTTCTTCCTCAATCATGGCTATCGCGTCATCGCCCATGACCGCCGCGGCCATGGTCGCTCGAACTCAGACCGCCGACGGCCACGATATGGACCATTATGCCGACGACCTGGCGGCTCTGACGGCACATCTCGACCTGAAAGACGCCATCCATGTCGGCCATTCCACCGGCGGCGGCGAAGTGGCGCACTATCTGGGTCGGCATGGCGAAAGCCGGGTGGCCAAGGCGGCGCTGATCAGCGCGGTGCCGCCGCTGATGGTGAAGACGGCGGCCAATCCGCTCGGCCTTCCCAAGGAAGTGTTTGACGGCCTGCAGGCGCAACTTGCCGCCAATCGTTCGCAGTTCTATCGCGACGTGGCGGCCGGGCCTTTCTACGGCTACAACCGCCCGGGCGCGAAGGCCTCGGAAGCCGTCATCCAGAATTGGTGGCGCCAAGGCATGATGGGAGGTGCCAAAGCGCATTACGACGGCATCGTGGCCTTTTCCCAAACCGATTTCACCGAAGACCTCAAGAAGATCACCGTTCCCGTGTTGGTCATGCACAGCGAGGACGACCAGATCGTGCCCTACGTGGCCGCCGGGCCGCTGTCCGCTAAGCTGCTGAAAAACGCAACGATGAAGACCTACAAGGACCTCCCGCACGGCATGCCCACTACGGAAGCGGACACGATCAATTCCGATCTGTTGGCGTTCATCAAAACCTAGCCTCAGGCAGAATATCCCGGCTGCGTTCCCTCGGGGCGTCGCGCGTCTACCTTGTCCCGGTGGAGGGAAACCGCATCGTAAGGCGTCGGGGGTGCCAAATGCGCTTTATTGCGATAATCAGCATCAAAAATTAGGCCAAGTCTTATTGTAGACTCCTGAGCGATGGCTCGGCGAGCGGACCGCTGGGCCAGTAGGGCGCGACCATCGATAGACCTCGCCGAGAGCGTTCGGGCTGCAGTCGGAAACCTTGGTGACTTGGAAGTCGAGCAGGTCGAAGATCGGCGTTGCGCCATGGACCCGGCCAGCTCGATGATCGGCAGCAAGATCAGCGAAACCCGGCTTTTTTCAGCCCTTCGAGCATGTGGTCACGGGCTTCCTGCGTGCCGAATTGCGCGGCGAAGGTTCGGGCATCGAGAAATGGCCATAAATGGGCGACAATCGCGCGCTCGCCGTCGGCATCCTGTTGCCGCCCCATCTCCGCGTAGGTGGCCGCGAGCATCGGGTGCGTGACCATCTGGGTGTTACGTCCCGGATCGCGGGTCAAGGCGCGATCGCACGCATCGACGGCTTCGCTGTACCGGTGCAGAAAATAATAGGCCATGCAGAGCCTGGCAGCCGCGAAACCGTTTGCGCGGTCAAACCGAAGCGCACCTTCCAGCCACGGCAATCCCTCCCCAGCTCTACCCGCCCAGACTAAGATGCTCCCGCGTTGGGCATAGCTGTCAGCATCGCTCGGATTAATCTCGAGCGCCCGGTCCATTTGCTCCAGGGCGAGATCGTAGCGTTTCCTGAAAAGATCGATATTGGCAAGCACGCGATAGGCACGCGTCGTACTCGGATCGAGCGCCAGCGCCTTTTGTGCGAGAGTCTTCGGCACGTTCGAGCTCGTCTTCGCGGAACTGAGACCAACCAGAGACGACTGCCTCGTAATACGAACTGCCGAGTGCTGCATAGGCGTCGGCGTAATTGGGGTCGAGATCGATCGCCCGCTGAAAGAGCGCGCTCGCCTGGTCGTTATCGTCGCGCGTCGCATGCGAAAAGAAATCTCGACCGCGCAGCACGAACTCGTAAGCGGCAAGGCTGTTGGTGGGTTTTGCTGAAGCGCGCTCCTGCTCGAAGCGGGTGAGCTTCACGGCCGCCACGCCAACGACACGCTTGGCGATATCGTCCTGCACCGCGAAGATATCCTTGACCTCGGCATCGTATGCTTCCGACCAGACGTGCCGCGCGGTCGCGGCTTCGGTCAACTCGGCACTGACGCGAACACGATTTCCGGCACGCCGAATGCTGCCCTCAAGTAGGTAGCGCGCGTCCAGAAGCCGCCCGATTTCAGCCGGCGAAGCGTTCGAGCCTTTGAACGCGAAGCTGGCCGATTTGGCGACGACGAGCAAATTCGCGAAGCGGCCCAGTGCCGTAATGACGTCCTCGGTAATCCCATCGCTGAAGAAATCCTGGTTCGCGTCGCCCGACAGATTCTTAAAGGGTAATACCGCTATCGAAGGACGCCCCGCGAGCCGGGCCGGCGCAGCGAGGCTCGCGACCTCGACCGGCTTTTGGGTGCCGCCGAGCCCCGACAGTTCCCGGCCCGGCCCGTCGTGAAGCGTCCATGCAACAAGGCCGGCCACGACGAGCCGCAACGGCGCCCGCGGCTGCCGCCAGCAGCCGCCACTGTCTCTTCGATGCCGAGGTGCTGCGGCCGGCACGCCCACCGCGTACGCGCGAACCGGGTCGGCAATATTCTTGACCCGGTGGCTGCCGAGCGGACGGTAATCGAGATCGAGCTTGTTCCTGACCTGATCGTAGACGTGTTTGCGAGATGCAGACGGTGCCAGGCTGGGCGAGCGCCTCGAGCCGGGCGGCGATGTTGACGCCATCGCCGAAGATATTGTCACCGTCGACGATGACATCGCCGAGATTGACGCCGATCCGCAGCTCGAGCCGGCGCTCGGGCGGAATCGGGTCATTGATGGCACGTGACGCCCGTTGCATCTCGACGGCGCAGCTCAGCGCGTCGACGACGCTCGAAAAATCCGCCAGCACGCTGTCGCCTGCCGTCCCGACGATCCGCCCGCCATGTGCCGCGATCAGCGGGTCGACGGCGCGGCGAAGCTCGCCAGCGCCTGATGTGTGCCGGCCTCGTCCTCGCCCATCAAGCGGCTGAAGCCGGCGACATCGGCATGCAGGATGGCGGCGAGCTTTCGCTTCCGGGAAGGTAGATTCACCGCGGAGGACGAGGCGAGTTATCGAGCAGGGTGCGCATCGCGGATGCGTTTGACCTCGCCGCAGACGACGCGCACTATACTCAACTTCGAGGTCGCTCTCGAAAACCGACCGTCGTTCGCGGCTGGGAGAAGACCAATGCGAGGAAGTACGCCTCATCTGGATTGAGAGCGTCCGCGGTTTTGGCCGGCATGTCTGTTGCGTCAACGATCGTTCGCACCGGGCGCCCGGGGCGACGAACCCAAGCTCTCGATCAGCGGCTATGATCCGGTCGCATATTTCACCGACGGCAAGCCTGTTCAGGGCAAGTCCGAGATCGAATATTTGTGGCACAAATTGCGCTGGCGCTTTGCCAACGACGAGCACCGCCAGTCGTTCGCCAAGGATCCGGACCATTACGCGCCGCAATATGACGGCTACTGCGCAATGGGTGCGTCGGACGAGGATGCGGCGCACAAGGACACGGTCGATCCCGAGGCTTGGGCCATCGTCGACGGTAAGCTCTATTTGGTGCACAACCAATATTGGCTGGAGGTATGGCAGGAAAAGGCCGCGGACCATATCAAGCAGGCCAATCGAGATTGGGAAGTCGTCAAGAATTTGGCGGGACCGGAGATCGTCGGGCCACCCTGCGCCGCGTCACCGCCGACGACCAAGGTCGCGCTGCGCGACGGCGGGCACATGGTCGTTGTCGGCGGTCAGTTCGCGCGCGACGCGGCCGGCAATGTTGTCGGCAAGGGCGATCTGCAGCAGCAGATCGAGCAGGTCGGCAAGAATGTCGGCGCGTGCCTCGAAGCGGGAGGTGCCACCGTCAAGGACATCGTCTTTACGGTCAGCTACGTCAGACAGCCCGCCGAATTCGACAAATACGCCGATCTGCGCCAGCGTTACTTCGGCCCGCCTTCACCGGAAAGCACGGTTGTCCCGATGCCGCAATCGATCAACCCCGATCTGCTGGTGCAGGTCGAGGCCTTCGCCAAGACCCAGTGAGTTAGCGAAGAAAGTACAGGGCGGGGGTTTGTTCGCGCGCTAGATCTCGCCCTCTTGCTTCAGCATGCGCACGGTGTTGCGCAATGCCTTCACCGTGTCCTCGAGTTCGGCCTCGCCATGGGTTGCCGAGATGACGCCGCCCGGGCTGCCGCTGAAGTCGACCCCGCCGGTCATCATCGCCAGCCGCAATTTGTGCACGAGCCCGGCCTGGCGATTGCCGACGAAGGCCTCGGCCGGCTACCGCCAGCGGGTCGAAGCGGGTCGGGACGATGGCGCTCCGGTCGGGGTTGGTGAAGATGTGGAAGTTCGAAAACATGCCGTAGGCCGCCCACGGCACGTGCTCTTCCTCGAACACCTCGTTGATCCGGCGGCGCAGCGTGTCGGCGTAGCGGTTGGCGCGGGCGCAGGCGTCGGTCGTGCCGACGATTTCGAGTGCGGCGACCCCGGCGGCGGCCGACAGCGGGTTGGCGTTGAATGTGCCCTGATGCGAGATCTTCTCGCGGTCGGACGCCTTGGTGACCTGGAAGTCGAGGAGGTCGAGGATGTCCTTGCGGCCGGCGACCGCGCCGCCCGGCAACCCGCCGGCGAGGATCTTCGCCAATGTCGTCAGGTCGGGCCGGATGCCGTATTCCGCCTGCGCGCCGCCTGGCGAAACGCGAAAGCCGGTGACGACCTCGTCGAAGATCAGCACGACGCCGTGCTGCCGGGTCAATTCGCGCAGTTCGGTCAGGAATTTCGGATCGATCGGCAGCTGCGCGCCGTGTGCGCCGGTCGGCTCGATGATCGCCGCCGCAACGTCGTCGTTCTCGTCCAACAGGCGCGCGAGACCCTCGGCGTCGTTCTGCTCCGCCAACAGCAGACCGCCGGCAACCCCCGACAGGACGCCCGGTGTCGGACTGCCGTCGAAATGGCTCGCGTAGCCCGACGTCATGTGATCGTGCCAGCCGTGGAAGTGATGCTTGAAGCGGATCAGCTTCGACTTGCCGGTGAAGGCGCGGGAGAGCCGCACCGCCATCAAGGTGGCCTCGGTGCCCGAGGAGGTGAAACGCACGCGCTCGGCCGAAGGGACGAGCTTCAGAACCCACTCGGCCCAGGCGATCTCGGTCTCGTGCGAGGCGCCGAAATGGGTGCCGCGCTCGATCTGCTGCTTGACCGCCTCGACGACCTTCGGATGGCTGTGGCCGAGCAGCAGCGCGCCGTGGCCGCCGAAATAATCGACGTAGCAATTGCCGTCGACATCCCATTTCCGCGGCCCCTGCGCCCGGGTGATGTAAAGCCCGTAGGGCTCGATATAGCGCGAATCATGGGTGACCCCGCTGGGGAACAGCCGGCTCGCCTTCTCGGAGGCGGCCGCCGAACCCGGAGTCGCGGCACGATAGGCGGCGATGATCGGCGAATTCGTCGTCAGGGTGTCGGGCATGGCGGTACATTCCTCGATCGGCAGAGGCTTTGACGATGTTAGGCGCAATGCCGGGCTGGGCCAATGAGAAAGGCCGCCCCGAGAGGCGGCCTTTCCGTTAACCGATAACCGGCGGCCAATCACGGCCGCGAGCCGTCGCCCTCAGGCGAGGACCTCCAGCTGAGTGGGGATCCTGGTCGCGGCAGCGGATGACCGCGGTTGATGGACTAGACACAGGATCACCTCCTTTCAGTTGTTGCGACGAAGAGGTGTAACCGTACGAAAAACACCACAACACGACAAGCGATCTTATTCTCAATCGCGCGTTCGCTGCGCCTCGCTTTCGCGCTACACTCAGGAAAACCTAGGCATTCAGCCAAAAGGAGTGACAATGCGCCGCAGCGAAGACCGCATCCTGACGACACATACCGGCAGCCTGCCGCGCCCGCCCGAGCTGACCCGTCTTTACGTGCGCCGGGCGCGCGGCGAATCGGTCGATGCCGCCGAGCTCGACAAGCTGGGCCGCGAGGCGTTGCAGTGGGTCCTGCGCAAGCAGGCCGAGGCAGGGGTCGACATCGGCAACAACGGCGAGCAGCAACGCGAAGGCTTCTTCCTCCACATCCGCCACCGCATGAGCGGGTTTGGCGGATCGTGGCAGCGCCGGACGAGGGCCGATGCGCTGCGCTATCCGGTCTTCAAGGCCATGATGGAGCAGCAGCTCGCCGCCAGGGAAGCGGTCAGCAACATGGGGCCGCCGAAGGCGATCGGTGAGGTCCGCTATCTCGGGACTGCCGCGATCGATGCCGAATGCGCCGATTTCCGGGCGGCCCTCGACGAGACCGATACGCCTTTCGTCGAGCCGTTCGTGACCGCCCCGTCGCCGGGGATCATCGCCGGAGCGATGAAGAACGAGCATTACGAAACCGAGGAGGCCTATCTCGACGCGCTCGGAGCGGCACTCAAGCCGGAGTACGAGACGATCGTCCGCCACGGCTTCCTGTTGCAGCTCGATTGCCCCGATCTGGCGCTCGAACGCCACCTGTCCTACCAGGACCGGCCGCTCGGCGATTTCCTCGGGTTTGTCGAGCGGGTCGTCGCGACGATCAACAAGGCATTGGAAAACATCCCGCGCGACCGTGTACGGCTGCATGTCTGCTGGGGCAATTACGAGGGCCCGCACGATTGCGACGTGCCGCTCGCCGACATCCTGCCGGTCATCAAAGAGGCCAATGTCGGCGCCTTCTTCTTCCCCTTCGCCAACCCGCGGCACGCCCATGAATACCGCGTCTTCGAGAAATTGCCGCTCGCCGATGACCAGACCATCATCGCCGGGGTTATCGACAGCCTGACCAATTTCGTCGAGCACCCCGAGGCCGTCGCCGAACGGCTCGAACGCATCGCCGCGACGGTGGGCGATCCGCACCGCGTGATCGCCGGCACCGATTGCGGCTTCGACACGTCGGCAGGGATGGGCCGCGTCGCCGAGGACGTCGTCTGGGCCAAGCTCAAATCACTGGCCGAAGGCGCCCGCATTGCCTCCCGTCGGCTGGGAATGGGGTGACTAATGGAGTGGGGCAAGTAAAACGACAGTCGGGGAGACCGAGTTCTGGGAACAGGATTTTCCCGAGCTGCCGGGTCGCAGGCCCGCGAGGAGTGGCACATGACGTACGCCCTGCACGGGCGGATCGGGCTGGTCACCGGCGCAGGTGGCGGCATCGGACGCGAAATCGCGCGCCGCCTCGCGCGCGAGGGCATGGCGATTGCCGTCCTCGACCGCGACGGCGCCGCGGCGGAGGCGGCTGCGGCTGAGATCGACGGTCTCGCCGTAACGGCCGACGTGACGTCTCCGGAGGAGGTTGGCCAGGCGGTCGAAGCCGTTCTCGCGCGGTTTCATGAGGATCGATGTGCTCGTCAACAATGCCGGAGTGGCCTGGATGGGGCCGGCGCTGGAGATGCCGCTCGAGGCATTGCAGGCGATGCTGCGGGTCAATGTCGAAGGCGTTTTCATCGTCAGCCGCGCCGTGCTGCCGCACATGATCGCGCGGCGCGCGGGATCGGTCGTCAACCTCGCCTCGTGGGCCGGCAAAACCGGCAATGCTTTCTTCGCCGGCTATAGCGCGAGCAAATTTGCCGTCATCGGCCTGACCCAGGCTTTGGCGCGCGAGATGGCGCCGCACGGCATCCGGGTCAACGCGATCTGCCCGGGGATCGTCGTCGACACCGCGATGCGGACGGCAATAGAGGCCCAACAGCGGCAATACGGGCTGCCCGAAACCGCGGAGCGGGAGAAGTCGATCCCGATCGGCCGCGTTTCGGTACCGGAAGACGTGGCGCGCGTCGCCGCGTTTCTCGCCTCCGACGAATCATCCTATATGACCGGCGAGTCGATCAATCTCTCCGGCGGGCTTGCTGATGGATTGAGGTGCGAAGGAGGCCGTGACTGATGCCCGAAGGCAGTGATCTTTACGACCAGGATTTTTTCCTCTGGACCGAGGAGCAGGCGGCGGCGCTGCGCCGTGCCAAAGAGTTCGAATCTGCCGCTCGATTGGGAGAACCTGGCGGAGGAGATCGAGAGCTTGGGAAAATCGGACCGGCGCCAGCTGAGATCGCAGATCAGGCGGATCCTGCGGCATCTGCTTCAAGCTCGAAGCCTCTCCCGCGCGCGACCGCGCGCCGGATGGTGCTCGACGATCATCGATGGCCGAGGCGAGATCGAGGATGTGCTGCGCGATAGCCCCAGTCTTCGCCGTGAGATCGATGCGCTTTATTGCAAAGACAGCCGATTGCGGCCGCAAAGCTAGCTGCCTCTGATCTCGGCCAACACGGCGAACCGCCGATGTGGTTCGGGCGCGGCTCGAGAAAGGCGGATTTACGGCCGAGCAAGTCCTCGGCGACTGGTTTCCCGAGACGCCGAGCTGAATCTCGTTCAGCCGTCTGCGTTCGGCAGAACCGGGCGGGCGACCGTGGATGTGCACGTGACGTCCGCCTGCTTCTTCGAGAATGCGCGTCGCCGTCAGTTCGCGATCGGGATCTTCGCAGCGTACCCATAAGAGTGCCGCGCCGGCTTCGAGCGCCGCCCTGAAATCCTCACTGTGCCTGGGCGCGGTGTAATCGTCGAAGAGTTCCTTCAACGCCGCGCCGCCGAGACCGGCGCCGACCAGCGCGGCGACCGTCGCGGCGATCGGCCCGCCCGACAGCAAGATGATGCCGGCCACGGTCAAGCGGCGCGATGTATTTGATTTCGTCCGCGAGGCCCGCCGGCAGGAGTTTCGGCTCGCGCGCGGGCGGCTCGCCGGCGGCGGCGAGCGAATCGTGCGAGGCCAGCACCGAGAGATCGCTTGTCTCAAAGCCGGCGGCGAGCAGGTTCGAGACGGCGCGGTGGAAATGGTCGCGGTCGGGAAACGAGGCGACCGCCTCGCGAATGATCGGGAAAGACGGCGAACTCTCGGGCATGCCGATCCTCTCTTTCGTGCTCGCGCATTCTCTTATGCTACCGTCAAACACCCGCAAGCGTCGCCCCTCGCCGATGAACGACCATTCCCCTCCGGCGCCATCGCCGGTCATGGCCCAATACCTCGAAATCAAGGAGGCGAACCCCGGCTGCCTGCTGTTCTTCCGGATGGGGGATTTTTTCGAGCTGTTCTTCGACGACGCGGTCGCCGCGGCGCAGGCGCTCGATATCGCGCTGACCAAGCGCGGCCGGCACGACGGCGCCGACATCCCGATGTGCGGCGTCCCGGTCCACACCGCCGAAGCCTATCTCGCGCGGCTGATCCGCGCCGGGTTCAAGGTCGCGATCTGCGACCAGATCGAAGATCCCGCCGAGGCGCGGCGGCGCGGCGGCAAGGGGCCGGTGCGGCGGGCGGTCACCCGCGTCGTCACCGCCGGCACCCTGACCGAGGAGGGCCTCCTCGACGCGCGCCGCCATAATTACCTTGCCGGCATCGCCGAGGCGGGAGGCGCGATGGGGCTTGCCTGGCTCGATCTGTCGACCGGCGTCTTTGCGCTGGCGCCGACCAGCGAGCCCGGCCTCGCCGGCGATCTGGCGCGTCTGATGCCGGGCGAAATCCTGGTGCCGGAGCGGCTGCTGACCCGCCCGGCACTCTTCGAGCTGCTGGCCGAATGGAAGCCGGCCCTGACGCCGCTGCCCAATCCCCGCTTCGAGAGCGAGGCCGCGCGCCGCCGTCTGCAGGAATTCTACGGGGTCGGCGCGCTCGACGGGTTTGGCGGCTTCGGCCGGGCCGAGCTCGCCGCCGCCGGCGCCCTCGTCGATTACGTCGGGTTGACCCAGCAAGGACGGGCGCCGCATCTCGCAACCGCCGCGGCAGGTCATGCCGGCCTCGGTCATGCAGATCGATGCGGCGACGCGGCGCAATCTCGAACTCGTGACGACCCTCGCCGGCGAGCGCAAGGGCAGCCTCGTCGCGACGATCGATCGAACCGTAACCGCGGCCGGCGCCCGCCTCCTCGCCGATCACCTCGCGGCGCCGCTGACCGAGCCTGCCGCGATCGCGCAGCGGCTCGACGCGGTCGAGTTCTTTGTCGACCGCCCGGAGCTGCGCGAAGCCTTGCGCGAGCGGCTGAAGCGCTGCCCGGACATCGAGCGGGGTTTGACCCGCCTCAGCCTCGGCCGCGGCGGCCCGCGCGACCTTGCGGCACTGTGCCAGTCGCTGGGCGAGACCGCCGCGTTGCGCGACATGCTGGCCGAGCCGGGTCTCGTGCCGTTGCCCGAGCGGCTCGCTGCGGCGCAGCGGGGGCTCGGCGAGCACGGCGCCCTCGTCGAGCGCCTCCGCCGTGCGCTCGCCGCCGAATTGCCGCTCTTTGCCCGCGACGGCGGGTTCATCGCCGCGGGATACTCGGACGAGCTCGACGAATGGCGCGGGCTGCGCGACGAGAGCCGCCGGATGATCGCGGCATTGCAGGCGCGCTATGCCGGCGAGACCGCGATCGGCGCATTGAAGATCCGCCACAACAACGTCATCGGCTATTACATCGAGGTGTCGGCGAACCATGCCGGCAAGCTCGGGCCGGAATTCATCCATCGCCAGACGATGGCGGGTGCGCAGCGCTACACGACGGCCGAATTGGCCGATCTCGAAACCAAGATCGCCAGTGCCGCCGAGCGGGCTTTGGCATTGGAATTGCGGCTCTACGAGGATCTCGTCGGTGAGGTGATGGCCCGCCGCGCCGAGATCGCCGCCGCCGCCGCGGCGCTCGCCGCACTCGACCTCGCGGCGGCGCTGGCCGAGCTCGCGGCCGAGGCGCTGTGGGTGCGCCCGGTAGTCGAGGAGAGCACCGCCTTCGAGATCGTGGGCGGGCGTCATCCGACGGTCGAGGCGGCGCTGGCCGGGGAGGGCAGGGGAGGGGGGTTCGTCGCCAACGACTGCGTGTTGGCGGACGACCGGATCTGGCTCGTCACCGGCCCCAACATGGCGGGCAAGAGCACGTTTCTGCGGCAGAACGCGCTGATCGCGATTCTGGCGCAAATGGGCTCCTATGTGCCGGCCCGCTCGGCGCGGATCGGCATTGTCGATCGCCTCTTCAGCCGGGTCGGCGCCGCCGACGATCTGGCGCGCGGCCGCTCGACCTTTATGGTCGAGATGGTCGAGACCGCGGCGATCCTGAACCAGGCGGGCCCGCGTTCCTTTGTCATTCTCGACGAGATCGGCCGCGGCACCGCGACCTTCGACGGACTCTCGATCGCCTGGGCCACCCTCGAGCATCTGCACGAGGTCAACCGCTGCCGCACCCTCTTCGCGACGCATTACCACGAACTGACCGCGCTCGCCGCCAAGCTCCCGGCGCTCGCCTGCCACACGATGCGGGTCAAGGAATGGAAGGGCGACGTCGTCTTTCTGCACGAGGTCGGCCCCGGCACCGCCGACCGCTCCTACGGCATCCATGTCGCCAAGCTCGCCGGCTTGCCGAAGAGCGTAACGGCCCGCGCCGAGGAGGTGCTCTCCGTCCTCGAAAAAGGCGAGCAGGGCGGCGCGCTCGCGCGCCTCGCCGACGACCTGCCGCTGTTCAGCGCCGCCCGCCGCCGCGCCGAGCCATCGCCCTCCGAATCCGCCGCCGAGGTCCTGCTGCGCGACACCCGCCCCGACGAGCTGACCCCGCGCGAGGCGCTCGATCTCGTCTACCGGCTGAAGGGGATGGCGGCGGAATAAGGCCCCGAGTGCCGGTTCGCGGGCGGGCCAGGCGGCCGAGCCCATGGCGGCGAGTCACTGATATTTGGCGCCTCTAAGGGCAAAATTCCCTCCACGGCCGAACACGGAATGAAATCTCCGGGAACGGGAAACTAGAACGCCCGTTCGGCGAATTCGCGCGCTCATTGCGGAGGACTTCACCATTCCACTAAAATCGCTCGACACCAACATCCCCTATCGCCGGGGCGCCCGAATGCGAGCGAGAAAGTGGCGAGGCACGATCTGGGCCGCGCGACTCGGCCTCCTTGCGCTCGCCCTCAACGCGCTGGTGCCGGTGCACCTTGCCTTCGACCTCGCCGAGGCGTTCGAGCCGACGCACCTATGCGGCACCCACGTCGAGGTCGATAGCGCCGAACGGCGTCTGCTGGCGTTGCTCAGCGGACATCGTGAAGCGGACGGCACGTCCGACGAGCACGGCAAACATCACGCGTGCCCGGTGTGCAGCGCGCTCGGCGCCCTGGCCGGCTTTGCCCCGCCCGCGCCGACAGCGCTGTTGGCTCCGTTCCCCGTCGGGCTGCCGACGGCGCATTCCGTAATCCAAGCCGAACGCGTCGGCGCTCCCGCCGCTTACCGCTCCCGCGCTCCGCCCGTCGCCTGAGCCTGCCGTCCTCCGAGCTGCCGGGCCGCCTCTGCGCGGCCACGGCCCATTGGCATTTCAATCGGGAGCTTCTGCATGAACCCCCTTCCTTCGAGGGCGGCCGTTGCTGCCGCCGTCATCTTCCTGTCCGCAAATTCCGCTGCGTTCGCGCACGGCTTTGCCGGCGACCGCTTTTTCCCGGCCACGATCCTGACCGACGACCCGTTTGTCGCCGACGAGATGTCGCTGCCGACCTTCACCCTCAACCCGACCGCAGAGCGACGGCTCGCGCGAGTTCGACATCGGCAGCGATCTGTCGATGTTGATCACCCCCAGCTGGGACTTCACGATCGGCAGCGATTGGGCACATATACGCACACCCGGCCTGTCGACCGTCACCGGGTTCCGGGGCCTCACCACCGGCACGCAATACCAGTTGTTCATCAACGCGCCGCACGAGGCGATGGCTCTCGCCGCACTCGACGTGACCTGGGGCACATACCGGGAATCTGTCGGTCGGCGCGCCCGACTTCACCACATTGTCGCCGACCTTCGACTTCGGCAAAGGCTTTGGCGATTTGCCCGATTCGCTGCCTTGGCTGCGCCCGTTCGCGCTGACCGGCAATCTCAGCCTCAACTTTCCGACCCAGGCCGAGACCAATGGGATGTTCAACCCGAACAGCTTCTTTTACGGCTTCGCGATCGAATACAGCATTCCGTATCTCCAGAGCGAGGTCAGAGACATCGGTCTGGGACCGCCGTTCAACCGCCTGATCCCGCTCGTCGAGTTCGCGCTGACGACCTCCTTCAGACCGCGGCTCAAGGCGGCATCACCACCGGGACGGTGCAGCCCGGGGTGATCTGGGCCGGGCAATATTTCCAGGTCGGCGCCGAGATGATCATTCCGACCAACAGCCTCTCGGGGCACGGGATAGGCGGCGTCGTTCCAGTTCCATATGTATCTCGACGATCTTTTCCCGCAACAGCATCGGAAGGCCGATCTCCCAATGGTGAACCACCGGATGATCGTGGCGGCGGCGGTCCTCGCCGGCGCCGTCACCCTCGGGGCTCGCGACCGTGCAGAGCGCACGCCTTTCTCGACCATGCGAGCCCGGCGGTCGGCAGCACGGTGCCGACGGCGCCGGAAACCGTGACGATGTGGTTCACGCAACAGCTCGAACCGGCCTTCACGACGGCAACGGTGACCGACGCGTCGGGCAACACCGTCGATACGGGCCCCGCTCAGGTCGATCCGAACGACCCGACCGAGTTGCGGGTGGCGCTGAAGAAGCTGTCGCCCGGAACCTACACCGTCTCGTGGCACGCCCTCTCCGTCGACACCCATACGACCACCGGGCACTTCACCTTCACGGTGAGCGGCGGATGAGCCGCCTGGGTTGGTAGCGCAGGGCAATCGGGAGCAAAGGAAGCGATGGAGAACTTTCTGATCGCTGCGCGCTTCTTTCATTTCTCCGCGGCGATCATGTTGACCGGAGTGTTCGCCTTCGAGCGCCTCGTCGCCGGCCCGGCATTCCGGCAATCCGGCGCCGCAGGTGCAAGCGCGGCCGGACTTCACCGACGGCTCGGCTGGCTGGCTTGGGCGAGCCTGGCGCTGGCGCTAGTCTCGGGCGCCGCCTGGCTCGTTGCGGTGGCGGCCGGTATGAGCGGGAAGCCGCTCGGCGTCGCGCTGTCGCAAGGCGCCGTGCCGATCGTGCTGACCCGCACGCGGTTTGGCGAGGATTGGCAGCTGCGGTTCGCCTTGGCCGTGGCTGCTCGGCTTCTGCCTGCTAGTGCAAGGGAGACGGCGCTGGCGGGCTAGCCGAGCGATCGGCTGGACGGCGCTCCTCCTCGCCGCAGCGATGCTGGCGAGCCTCGCCTGGGCCGGCCATGGTGCGGCAACGCCCGGCCCGCCCGGGGATCTGCACCTCACCGCGGACTTCTTCCATCTGCTCGCCGCAGGCCTGTGGCTGGGGACGCTCCCGCCTTTGATTCTGCTCCTGGCCGAGGCGCGCCGGATCCGCGATGCCGATTGGACGGCGGTTGTGGCGACGGCGACCCGGCGCTATTCGACATTGGCGTCGCGAGCGTGACGGTTCTGCTCGCCGGCGGCGTGGTCAACACCTGGTTTCTCGCCGGCACGGTCCCGGCCTTGGTCGGGACCGAATATGGCCACCTGCTCCTCGCCAAGATCGGGCTCTTTATCGCCATGCTGCTGGTTGCCGCGGTCAATCTGCTGCGGCTCACGCCGCGGCTCGCCGATCCCGCCGGCGGCACCCGCAATGTCGTCTGGCGGACCGTCGCCCGATTGCAGGGCAACGCGCGGATCGAAACGGCGCTCGGGCTCGGCGTCCTCGCCATCGTCGGCGCGCTCGGCACCTTGCCGCCGGGCTTGCACAGCGAACCCGGTTGGCCGTTCCCGTTCCGGCTCGACATTGGTGCGCTGACGCTCGGACCGCGCATCCTGCTGGCGATCCTGGCGGCGGCCGTTTGCGTCTGCGCCGTAGCCGCCGTTGCCGCCGCCGCGGCCGGACATTATCGGCGAACGGGCTGCATTTGCCGCCGGCCTGCTGCTGTGCCTGGGATTCGGCTGGCTCCCGCTGCGCCCGGCGATCGAGCGCGCCTACCCGACCAGCTATTACGCCCCGCCGAGCCGTACGCCGCGGCTTCCGTCGCCCGCGGCGCCGCTGTCTACGCCGAGAATTGCGCCCTCTGCCACGGCGCAACGGGCCACGGCGACGGCCCCGCTGCCGCCCGCTTGCCGATCCGGCCGGCCGATCTGACCGAACCGCATCTCTTCGCGCACAGCCCGGGCGACCTGTTCTGGTGGGTCAGCCACGGGATGGACGAGGGCGTGATGCCCGGCTTTGCCGACGTGCTGAACCCAAACCGGCGGTGGGACGTGATCAACTTCATCCGCGCCCGCGCCGCCGGCGTGCTCGCCGTGCGGATCGGGCCGGAGGTCACCACCGCCGCCGCGCCGGCGGAGGTGCCCGATTTCGCTGTCGAAGCCGGCGGGGTGCAGCAGACGTTGAGGGAAGTGCTCGAAACCGGGCCGGTGCTGCTCGTGCTGTTCGCGCCGCCGGCTCCGGTCGAGCGCCTCCAGCAGCTGGCGGCGGCGCAGCCGCAGCTCGGCGCCGCCGGCCTGCGGGTAGTTGCAGTCGGGCTCGGCACCGCCCCGGAGGAAACCACCGAGGGCGCGCGGGCGCCGCCCTTCGTCGTCGGCGTCGTCATCCGAGGTGAGTCGCCGCGCTGGCGCTGTTTCGCGCGGCCGAGGATGGCGGCGAGACCGAACTGACTGCTCGACCGCGCCGGAAATGTCCGCGCCCGCTGGACCAGCAACATGCCTGGCGGCCTGGCGTCCGCCCGGCACATTGATTGCCGATGCCGAGCGCGTCGCTCGGATCTCCGTCACGCCCCCCGACCATGCGGCTCACACCCACTGACGCCCGGCAGTGCAGCGAAGGCCAGATCTCGGCGGAGGAATCGCCATTTCGGCCGGGCCATGACGCCCGTAGTGCGCGAAAGCTTGTTGCCTATCCGGCCGGACCGGCTGATCATGGTTCGGTGAAGACCTTGTGTAATCTGAAAAAATACGGGTTATCGGGAAAGCGCCATGACGACAATCGACATCGCATCAACCCCGCTGTCCGAGGCAGATCACCGCGCGCAACTGCGGCGAGCGGTGATCGCGAGCACCGTCGGCACGACGATCGAGTGGTACGACTTCCTGCTCTACAGCATCGTTACCGGGCTCGCCTTCGGGAAGCTCTTCTTCCCGAAATCCGACCCGTTGGTAGGGGTGCTGGAGGCGTTCGCGGTCTATACCGTCGGCTTTATCGCCCGGCCGATCGGGGCGGCGTTCTTCGGGCATTTCGGCGACCGCATCGGGCGCAAGGGGGCGCTGATCGCGACCCTCTTGACGACCGGATTGGCGACCTTCGCGGTGGGCTTTGTCCCGACCTACGAATCGGTTGGCATCTGGGGCGCCGTCATCCTGACGATCATCCGCTTTATCCAGGGGATCGGGGTCGGCGGCGAATGGGGCGGCTCGGTGCTGTTGTCGATGGAATGGGCGCGCACCAACCGCCATCGCGGCTTCATCACCTCCTGGCCGCAATTCGGCGGGCCCGCCGGGCTGCTTTTGGCAAATTTGGCGGTCTTCGTATTCAGCGCGATTTCAGGCGACCAATTTCTCGTCTGGGGCTGGCGCATCCCGTTCATGCTGAGCATCGTCATGGTCGCGGTCGGGCTCTACATCCGGCTCGGCATCCTCGAGACGCCGGTCTTCCGGCGCCTCGTTGCCGAAGAGCGGATCGAGCGGGTCCCGGTGCTCGAAGTCATCAAGCGCCAGCCTAAGCAGATCATCCTGTCGGCCTTCGCCCGGATGGCCGAGCAGGCCCCCGCTTACATCTATCTCGCCTTTGTCTTCACCTACGGCACGCAGGTGCTGCACACCTCGCGCGATTTCCTGCTGACGGCGCTGATTGCCGCGGGGCTGGTGTCGTTTGTCACGATCCCGCTCGCCGGGCATCTGTCGGACCGGTTCGGCCGCAAGCGCATCTACATAATCGGCTCGGTCGCGACCGGGATATTCGGCTTCATCTACTTCGCGATGCTGAACACGATGGTGCCGGCCTGGATCTTCCTCGGTATCATTCTGTCCTTTGTGCCGCACGACCTGATGTACGGCCCGCAAGCCGCGCTGATCGCGGAATGCTTCACGCCGCGGCTGCGCTACAGCGGCTGCTCGATCGGCTATCAGCTCGCCTCGGTCATCGCCGGCGGTCCCGCGCCGCTGATCGCGACGGCGCTCCTCGCAGCGACCGGATCGGGCTATGTGATCGCCGTCTATATCCTCTTCTGCGCAGTCGTCTCGATCATCGCGACGGCGCTGATGCCGGATCTCACCAACCGCGACATCTCGCAGGAGCACGCCTAGGCGACCGTTTCTCTGCCACGTCTCGAACATTATCAATGGAGGTGCACTGATGGGTAAGCTCGACGGGAAAGTCGCTCTGGTAACCGGCTCGGGCCGCAACATCGGCCGCGCAACGGTGTTGAAGCTGGCCGGGGAGGGGGCTCACGTCGTCGTCAACGCCCGCTCCAACCAGGCCGAGGCCGACGCCGTCGCGCGCGAGGCCCGGGACCGCGGGGTCAAGGCGCTCGCCGTCATTGCCGACGTCGCCAAGAAAGACCAGGTCGACGCGATGGTGGCGCGGGCGATGTCCGAATTCGGCCGCATCGACATCCTCATCAACAATGCCGCGATCCGGCCTCACAAGCCCTTCACAGAAGTGACGATACAAGACTGGGAGCACGTCAGGGGCGTCGTCCTCGATGGCGCGCTCTACTGCACGCAGGCGGCCATCGGCTCGATGGTCAAAAACCAGTATGGCCGCATCCTGTTCTTCACCGGCGAAGGCGCCTTCACCGGCGGCAGCGGACGCGCCCACGTATCGGCGGCGAAGATGGGTCTGGTCGGGCTGGCGCGAGCCCTGGCCTCCGAGTTCGCCGCCCAGAACATCCGGGCCAACGTGGTCTCCCCCGGCAGCATCGACACCAGGCGCGACAATCCCGAGTGGTATCAGGGGCGGGTGCCGAGCGCCGCCGGCATTCCGCTGGGCCGTCAGGGGCACGTGGACGAGATCGCCGCCACCTGCCTCTTTCTGGTCAGCGACGACGGCGGCTTCATCACCGGCCAGACGATCCACGTCAACGGCGGCACGGGGTACTACTGACGCCGGCGCGGTTGGCTGCTTATTCAGACCCGTAGGCGCGGCCCGGCGCCGATCCGGTCGACGTCAGTGTTGCAGCCAGCCAGGTTGCGAACCGATCCAGGATCGCCCGTCTTTTACTGGTTGGCTGAAGTTCCTCGCGGCTCTCCCGCAGTCTTGGTGTCGGAATTGCCGGGAGGGGTTGGCGGGTTGTTTCCACGCTCTCGCCAAAATATGTTCTGTTCCTCGGCAATGATACCCTCGATGGCTTCCACGAACGTCAGGTAAGCCTCTCGCTCGGGCAATCCTCTGTAGGAACCGGCGCCGTGCGTATACAGGCGACGCTCGCGCTTCATCCGCTCTGAAGCGGTCCGATACGATATCCAAGTCTCACTGTAGCGGGCGATGCGTTGCCAACCCGCCGCGATTGCGACGATGGCGCCGATCGACCCCGACACAATCGGCACCCACGGTGCAGCCCCAAAGACCTGGATAAAAGTAATCAATGCGCCCACCACTATGGTAAGGAGAGCCAGTAATTCAGAACGCGTCTTAAACAAGCCGGCCTTCTCGCTGTACCACCTGCGCTGATCGGCCAAGTCATTTTTGAAGTATCGTTCAGCCAACGCATCTCGCTGCCTTCGCCGTGGGGTCATCTACAGCGTTGTCCACGGCCTTTGGAGCTTCGGGTGGCGACTGGGCCGGCTGTTCCTTTGAGTTCACCGGCGGCTTCCGGCGGTGAGGCTTGCTCCCTGGCTCCAGCCCCAACATCAATGGGGACAACCGAGGAATCCGTCATAGAGTGAGCCACGGCGCTCCTCTCTTTCTCTCTGGACACCTCCGAGATCCTACCCTCGCACGGTTCAACCAGCAATGTTATCGGGTGTTACCTGGTTCACACTCGTGGGGGTGAACTGCGGGCTATGCCCGTCGGTGTGCGACCTCGGGGTTCCGAGGCTTGATGGCGTCGTGGGAAGACGAGATGACAGACAATCCGACCATCCGCGTGTTTGTATCCTCGCCATCGGACGTGCGTCCTGAGCGTCTGATTGCCGAGCGGGTGGTGAAACGGCTCGCGCGCGAGTTCAGCTATCACTTTCGCCTCGAGGCGGTGCTGTGGGAACGCGAGCCGTTGCTCGCCACTCACCACTTCCAGGACCTTATCGTCCCGCCACACGAGACCGACATCGTCGTGACCGTGTTGTGGTCCCGCCTCGGTGTCCCTCTGCCGGAGGCCAAGTATCTCGGGGCGATTTCAAAAGCACCCGTGACCGGTACCGAGTGGGAGTTTGAGGACGCGGTCGCAAGCTACCAGCAGCACGGTCTCCCCGAACTCCTGCTCTACCGGAAGCGGGCCAAGGATCACTGTCGAGCTCGGCGATCGCGCCGTATTGGAGGAGCAGCAGCATCAGTCGGAGTTGGTCGAGGAGTTCATGCGACGCTGGTTCCGCAGCCTCGATGGCAAATCCTTTGTTGCCGCCTCACGCGAATTCACCGACGCAACCGAATTCGAAAGCCTGCTCGAAGAGCATTTGCGTGCGCTGCTCAGCAAACGTCTAACCAAGCCCGACGACATCGAAACGCCCGCCACGATCACGTGGCATCAGGGCTCTCCCTATCGAGGTCTCGGAATCTTTCGAAATCGAGCACGCCCCGATTTTCTTCGGCCGAATGCGAGCCCGTAACGAAGTGCGGGAGATATTGACCCGTCAGATCGAGCGCGGCTGCAGCTTTGTGCTCGTTACGGGCGGATCGGGTTCTGGCAAGTCGAGCCTGGTAAAGGCTGGCGTTCTCCCGGATCTGCTGTTGCCCGGGATGGTCGGCAGAGTCGCGCTTTGCCGCTACGTCGTTACCCGCCCCGGGGCAACGACATCGGAGGCATCGAGAGGCGCGCTCGCTGCGCTGGCGCAAGCGGTTCTTTGCAGCGACCGCGCTTCCCGAGCTCGCGCAAACGCCCCTCGAATATACGGCCGACCGGCTGCGTGAGCTCTTCGACAAGGCTCCTAGCTCAGTCCGCACAGCCCATACGGCAGGGGCTTTCGGCGGCAGGCCAAAAGGCCGGACTGACCGAGCGCGGCGAGGCGCGGCTCGTGCTCGTTGTCGATCAACTGGAAGAGCTGTTCACGACCGGCATCGCTCAGGAAATGCGCGAGCGCTATGTCGCCGCGCTCGACGCATTGGCCCGGTCAGGCCTGGTTTGGATTATCGCGACGATGCGCAGCGATTTCTTCGATCGGATCCCGACGCTTCCATCGCTCGTCGCCTTGACCGCCGGTGAGGGCACCTACCTGCTGGCGCCTCCTGACGCAGCGGATATCGGCCAGATTATTCGTCTCCCGGCCCGCGAGGCCGGGCTGCGTTTCGAGATCGACGAGCGAGCCGGACACGGCCTTGACGAAGTGATCCGTGAAGCAGCGGCCAAGGATCCAGCTTCGCTACCGCTGCTCGAATACCTGCTCGACCAGCTCTGGCATCAGCGCAGCGCCGACGGAATGCTGACCTTCCGATCCTATGAGGCGCTGAAGGGGCTGGAAGGCGCAATCGGCGAGCGGGCCGAGCAGGTCTTGCGGGATTTGCCTGACGCGGTGCGAGAGGCATTCCCCGCGGTCTTACGAGCACTGGTGACCGTAGGCCAAAGCGATACGGCAGTACCGACGGCGCGTCTGGTGCCGCTCTCCACCTTTGCGGAGGGAAGCGCCCAGCTGTCGCTGGTCGAGGCCCTGATCCATCCTCAGGCCCGCATTCTCGTGGCCTACGGTGATGGATCGGCAGCGCGCGTGCGCGTAGCTCATGAGGCGCTGCTGACGCATTGGGAACGCGCTCGTCTGCAGATCGCAGCGGATCGCCAAGATCTCAGGACGCGGGCCCGGATCGAAGCGGACGAGGCGCGCTGGCGCGAGGCGCAGATCCAAGACCGAGCCGGTTTGCTTCTTCCGCCCGGCCGCCGCCTCGCAGAGGGTGAGGAATTGCTGGCGCGGCGCCGCGCCGAACTCGATCCTGCTCTTGTCACCTTCATCGAAGCTTCAGCCCGGGCGGCGCGAGAGGCTGACCGTCGCAGGACGCGAGTGCGGCGTTTCGTCACCGCTGCCCTAGTAGGGCTGTTACTGTTCGCCGCTGCCGCTGCAGCCGTCGGTTGGAAAAAGCAACTAGAGGCTCAAGCAGCAAGCGAAACAGTGGGTGTGGTTCAGCGCCTCGGTCGTCACACCAATGACATAGGGACAAGGCCCCAGCGCAGCCTGCTGTTGAGCGTTTATGCGGCCTCTCTCAGCAGGGATAGACGGGAGGGGACGCTGACTGCAATCGATGGGCTCCGACAGCAGTTGCGCACGATCGGAGGACGTCCATTGCTTGGGCACGAGATGGCCATCCGTTCGGCTGCGTTTTCGCCCGATCGGCGTTGGCTGGCCACCGGCAGCGAGGAGGGCGCAATTCGACTCTGGGATCTCAGCCCCGTCGACCCGACCAGCCGAGTACTCGCGCTCGACGGACACAAGGGACCGGTTCATGGGCTTGCCTTCAGCGCCGACGGTCGCTGGCTGGTCAGCGGTGCTGCCGACGGCGCGGTTCGACTTTGGCGTTTGACGGCGGAAGGGGCAAAGCCCGACCGCGTATTCGACGAAGGCCGGTATGGAGCCATACAGTCCCTCGCGCTCAGTCCGAACGGCGATTGGCTTGTCTTCGGCACGCAGGAGCGGCAACGTCTGCATCTGGAAGATGTCCGTCGACGGGCCGCAGGAAGAACCCTGCGAGGCGTGGAAGGATGACGTCCCGGTCATGCAGGTCTTGTTCAGTGCCAGAGGGCGATGGCTTGCGACCAGCTGCACCGGTGCGTGCAAAGACTTATAGCGCTCCGGTTCGTCTGTGGGATTTGTCGGGCGATTTTCCGCGTCAGGACCCCAGACGACTTTCCCATGCGACCCCTCTCCGTCGAGGCTTCCTTGCTGGCCGTCGCCTTCAATGCGGATGAAACGCGTCTGGCGGTTGCATACGGCTACGTCGCGGAAGTGTGGGATCTGACGCAAGAGAATCCGCCGCAGCATGTCCTCGGGAGGTATAGCAGCAGCGGGGGATGGATCGAGTACGCTAGGCCTGAGCCTGAGCCCCGACAACCACTGGCTGGCGATAGGAAGTGGTTCGGGGTCGAACGTCTTGTTGTGGGACCTCACAGGATCACGCAAGGAACCGATTGCTTTGAAAGGGCATAGCGCTGCCGTGAACTCTGTCGCTTTCAGCGACGACGGCCGGTGGCTCGCGACCGGCTCGGCCGACGCGACGGCGCGCTTGTGGGACCTGGCTGATCCGACCCTGCCTTCGGTGTTGCTGCGCGGCCAGGATTTGCCAGTGACGAAGGTCGTTTTCAGCCCCGGCTCGGCGCCGCGCCACCTCGTAACGATGGGGGATGGGCCGGATGCGCGGCTGTGGAACGTCCCCGACCCGCTGGTCGATCCTGTCGTGATGCGTGCGCAGGTCAAGCCAACCATCATCGGGATGGCCGTCAGTTCCGACGGCAACTGGATCGCAACGTCGAGCGTCGACGACTCGAAGCTTGTGCTCTGGTCCACCAAGGATCCACGTCAGCCGCAACGCGAACTGCCGATACCCAGCCCCTCGCACGCCATCGCGTTTAGTCCGGATGGGCGCTGGCTTGCGGCCAAGAGCCAGGATAAGGGCGTGATCACCCTTTGGAGCCTCGCAGATTTGTCGAAGCCGCCCCTTAGTCTGTTCGAGAACGAGTGGGGAGACGTTCAGGACCTTGCGGTTCAGTCCGGACAATCGCTGGCTGGTGAGTGGGACGAGGAGCGGCATTGTGAATATCTGGGACGTTTCGGGGAGCGTCCTGCCTTGGAGCCGCGCCATCGCTGCCGCCAAGGCGAGGGGGTCCGGGAGCCGGCTTTCAGTGCGGACGGACGCTTTCTGGCGACGGCGGCTCAAGGGGTCCTCAGCGCGCTTGTGGGACTTGGCGTCGCCGAATCCCTGTGCGGGTCCGCGGATGCTCCCGCACGGCAACGTCGTGTACCAGGTCGTGTTCAGCCCCGATTCGCGATGGGCTGCAACGGCGGGTTTCGATCAGAACGGCAAGTTGTGGGATCTCGGCGCGTTCTGAACCGAAAATAATAGCTGAACTGAAATTCAAGGATCGCGTCCTTCAGGCGGCTTTCAGTCCCGATAACCGCTGGGTGGCGTTTGGCTCCTGGGACCAGACGCTGAAGCTGCTCGAACTGACGAATCCCGGCACATCGAAACCGATAGAACTCATCGGGCATGCGGGGAGAATCGCATCTGTATCGTTCAGCCCCGACAGCAGGTGGTTGGTGTCGGCCAGCGAGGATCGCACGATCCTTCTCTGGGATCCGCTCGATCCGACTGCGCCGCCCGTCGTATTGCGCGGGCACGAGGCGAGCGTGCAGCATGTCGGTTTTTCGAAGGATAGTCGCTGGGTCATTAGCGGTGCTTATGATGGGACGGTACGACTGTGGCGCTTGAAACTGGACGACCTCGTCGGCGTCGCCTGCCAAACCGCAGGGCGAGACCTCACCCCGGCGGAGGCTCGGACTTTTCTCGGAGACGAGCAAGCAGCCGGCCGTGCACTCGACCAGCCGTAAGCGTTCGCACAGCACTGTAGAAGTTGAGAGTACATGAGTACAGTCTTCATCAGCTACAGAAGGGAGATCACCGCCGGTGAGGCCAGGGCGTTGTTCAACGAACTTCTAGAGAAGCTGGGTAAGAACTCCGTATTCATGGACGTGGACAGCATCGCTTTGGGTCGTGACTTCCGCGGCGCACTGCAAAAAACACTGGAATCTTGCGACCTCATGCTGGTGCTGATCGGCAAAGACTGGGCCGACGTTAAAGACGAAGAGGGACGACCACGCTTACAGAATCCCGGTGATTTCGTGCGCCTGGAGATCGAAGCGGCGCTCAAGCGCGACATCGTTGTCACGCCGATCCTGGTGCAAGGGGCGCATATGCCCGCCCCCGAGCAATTACCCGCAGAGATCAGGGACCTGGTTTATCGCAATGGGTTTGAGCTGAGCCACAACCGGTGGGAGTCGGATTTTGCGGAAATGATCAGGCGGCTAAATCTCGACATTGCCAAAGAGGACAGACGAGTTCGAGCAATCCGCCTCCACTGTCGCCGCGCCCAATGCCTCTATTGCGCCGGCCGCGCGACCAGCCCCAAGATCGGCGGTTCCTCAGTCGGCCAATCGGGGTGACGCGGCGGCAGGCACTGGGAGTTGCCGCGCTCGCTGCCGTTGGGACCGGCGCCATCATTGCCGCACCTTCCATCCGCAGACTGTTATCAAAACCGTCGTTGCGGACTGTTGCTTTCGACGTTGCAACCGTTGATTCGAAAGGGGTCCGGAACCCGCCGGAAAAATACACCGCCGCGGTATTCACCGAAGGGCTCGGTCCCGCTGCCGGGCTCGATATGGTCTCGATCCCGGGGGGCAGTTTCACGATGGGCTCGCCGGTCGATGAGCCGGAGCGCCAGGGCAATGAAGGTCCGCAGCACCATGTCACGCTCGCTCCGTTTCTTTATCAGCGCATCGCCCGTCACTCAGGCCCAGTGGTCTGCGGCAGTATTGGCGCACCCCGACCAAATCCGCCGAAACCTCGATCCGAACTCGTCCTTCTTCAAGGGCATCGATCTTCCCGTCGAGAGCATCACTTGGAACCAGGCGGAAGAATTTTGCCTGCGCCTGACTGCGATCACCGGGCGGGCCTATCGGCTGCCGAGCGAAGCCGAATGGGAATATGCCTGCCGCGCGGGCACGATGGGACCGTTCCATTTCGGGCCGACCATCACGCCGGAGCTGGCGAACTATTGTGGAACGGGCGGCGCGGTATGCGGCGAAAGCGATGGCAAGAGCATCGCCTCCGACGTCTATGACGACAAGAGGTATGAATCGGGCGCCTACGGTGAGGGCCCCACTGGGATTTTCCGAGGCAAGACGACGCCTGCGGGAACATTCCCGCCGAACCGGTTTGGCCTCTACGACATGCACGGCAATGTTTGGGAGTATTGCCTTGACATGTGGAGCGCCAACTATGCCGATGTGCCCGTGGACGGCAGCGCCAACCTCTCGGGCCCCGCCGACAGCCAGCGGATATTGCGCGGCGGCTCGTGGTCGCACAACCCTGCCATCTGCCGCTCTGCCTACCGCGACAGCATTGCCCCCGACTTCTCAGGCTGGCAGGGCCGCATCGGCCTCAGGGTGGTCTGCACAGTTTGAGGCGAGCGATGAGGCGCCGCGGCATTATTCGAGCCGACGGGGTGAGCCGAAGAGTGGTAAGGGAAGACCTGCTTGCACGGGGCTGACCCGGGGCGCTTCGAACGGAGAGCGGCTATGCTTCCGCCCAACGACAAGCTCGCGATCTGCTTTGCCCATGTCGCCTATCAGCTGCATGAGCGGTTTTCGGCCCTCGATACCGGCATCAACAGCTTTGCCGTTCGCGATCCCGAGACCTTGGAGAACCGGGTGGGCGAGGCCGACGTGCTGGTGATCTCGGGGTTGTGGCACGACGGCCTTCTCGACCGCGCGGGCAAGCTTCGCTTCATTCAGGCGATTGGCGCCGGCACCGACCAGTTTCCGCTCGAAGAACTGAAGAAGCGCGGCATCCGCCTTGCCAGCGCGCGCGGTGTCAACTACCGCGCGGTCGCGGAGCACGCGATGGCCCTCATCCTCGCATTGAGCCGCCGGCTTCCCGAGGCGCGGGACAACCAGGCAAAGCGCCTCTGGCGCGGCATGATCGGCGATCTCTCGAATCGGGAGGACGAACTCGGCGGCAAGACGCTCCTCGTCGTCGGCTCTGGGGCAGATAGGCGGGCGTCTCGCCGAGCTCGCCAAAGCCTTCGATATGCGCGTCGTCGGGCTGCGGCGCGATCCGGCCGCCGGCCGCGGCGCGGCCGACGCGGTGCACGCGATGGGCGAGTTCAAGTCCCTCTTGCCCGAGGCCGATTTTGTCGCCCTCACCTGTCCGCTGACCACGGAGACCGAGAAACTGGTCGACGCCGAGGCGCTCGCCCGAATGAAATCCTCCGCCTATCTTGTCAACGTCGCTCGCGGACGGGTCGTCGACGAGGCCGCGCTCGTCGAGGCGCTCGCCGCGCGGCGCATCGCCGGCGCCGGCATCGACGTCACGGTGGAGGAGCCGCTTGCGCCGAACTCGCCGCTGTGGGGAATGGACCATGTGCTCCTCACCCCCCACACCGCCGGCGAGACCCGGCGCTACGAGGACAATGTGATCGAGATCCTGCGCGACAATCTAGGGCGCCTCCGGCGCGGCGAAGAGCCGTTGCGCAATCAGGTGATCTGACCACCCCAGATAAAGGAATTACCATGCGTCCTCAGGCCGCCGCGATGAAGGCGCTTCTCGATCAACCCGCACTCCAGATCATGCCCGGCTGCGGCGACGGCATGGGCGCTCGATTGATCGAGGAAGCCGGCTTCGCTACCGCCTTCGCCTCCGGCTCCAGCATCTGCGCGATGCGTCTCGCCATGCCCGACATGGACCTGCTGACCTTTCCGGAAATGGCCGACGCGATCGAGTCCATCATCGCCGCTGCGCCGAATGTGCTGTGGTTGGCCGATGGCGACACCGGCTATGGCAATGCGCTCGCCGTGCAGAAGACGATCCGCGCTTACGCCCGCCGCGGCGCCGCCGCGGTGCTGATCGAGGACAAGGTTTGGCCTCGCCCGCTCGGCCATAGCGGGGCCAAATTGGTGATCGAGCGCGACGCCGCCATCCTGCGCTGTCGCGCCGCCGTCGAGGCATGCCGCGAGGAAGGCATCCTGCTGCTCGCCCGCACCGACGCCCGCACCTCCCGCGGGTTCGATGAGGCGTTGACGCGGCTGAAAGCATTCGTTGCCGAGGGCGCCGACATCCTTTTCCTGGACTCGCCGCAGTCGGAAGCAGAGATGCGCGCCGCGGTGGCGGCCTGCAACGGGAAGCCGTCGCTCGCCGTCACCTCGCCCGCCGGCAAGCACTTCATGCCCGGCGACGCGGAATTGGAACGGATCGGCATCAAAATCGTCGTGTACCCGCAGGAGATCCTCGCCGCGACCGTGCAAGCGGTGCGCGCGGCTCTCGGCGGGCTGAAGGGCGGTGTGAAACCGCCGATGGCGAGCCCGTCCGAACTGGCGACGGCGATCCGCTCGGCGGACTACCTGGCCCGCGATGCGCGCTGGCCGGATCCGAAGTGAGCAGGGTCATCCGATGGTCCCACTCTCCGTTCTCGATCTTTCCCCGATCACCGAAGGCAGCGATGCCGGTCAGTCGTTGCGCAATTCGCTCGACCTCGCGCGTCACGTCGAGGCGCTCGGCTATCGGCGCTTCTGGATGGCGGAGCATCACAACCTGCCCGGAATTGCGAGCGCGGCGACCGCGGTGGCGCTCGCCCATGTCGCGGCCGGCACGAACACTATCCGGATCGGCGCCGGCGGCATCATGCTGCCAAACCACGCCCCGCTGCTGATCGCGGAGCAGTTCGGTACCCTCGCCGCCCTGCATCCGGGGCGGGTCGAGCTGGGTCTGGGACGCGCGCCCGGGTCGGATCAGATCACCGCCCGGGCGGTGCGCCGCGCCTTGCTCGGCGGCGCGGAAAACTTCCCGCAGGATGTCGTCGAACTGATGGCCTATTTCCGTCCTGCCGAGCCGGGCCAGGCGGTGCAGGCGGTTCCCGGCGCCGGGTTGGAGGTGCCGATCTGGATCCTCGGGTCCAGCCTTTATGGCGCGCAGGTTGCGGCGTATCTGGGTCTGCCGTTCGCCTTCGCCTCCCATTTCGCGCCGGCGATGATGATGGAAGCGATGGCGATCTACCGCGAGCGCTTCCGCCCGTCCGCGCAGCTTGCCGCGCCCAACATCATGCTCGGGATTACCGTTGTCGCGGCGGAATCGGATCAGGAAGCGCGGTTCCTCTACTCGTCATTGCAGCAATCGATGCTGAACAACAGGACCGGGCGTCGCGGCCGAGTACCGCCGCCAGTCGAGGATTTCGAGGCTCGGCTCGATCCTTACGCCCGCGCGATCCTGGATGACGGGCTGTCCTGCGCCGTCGTCGGTGCACCGGACACCATCCGCCGCGGCCTCGACGATTTCGTCAACCGGACCGGCGCCGACGAGCTGATGGTGACCGCGAACATCTTCGACCATGCCAAACGGAAACGATCATTCGAGATCGTGGCCCAAGTGTTTCGCAGCGAAATCCGACACTAGTCGATTGAATTCTTGCGGTTTCTCCAAATAGAGCGCGTGACCGGCGCCGGGTATCACATGCACCGACGCCGCCGGAAAAGCGGCTGCGATTTCGAGATTGCCCGCCGGCGGCGTGATGACATCGGCTTGACCGACGATGATCTGGATGGGCAGTCCCGCCGGCAGCCGGGCGAGATCCGCCGTGATGTCCCCGGTCGATAGCATGTAGGCGGCCTGCGCGTAGCCCTCGGCCGGAATGCGCGCCATTATCTCGAAGACCGTCCGTTGCATCGTCTCGGTCGCTTCGGGGCCGAGCAGGCGCGGGCCGCGCTTTGCCGCCATGCCATGCGGTCCTAGCTGGGTGAGGTCATCCAGACGCTGCGCGAGAAGCCGCTGCCGCTCCGGCGGGGGAAGGCGTCCGTGCCCTCTGGCGATGCCGGCGAGCGTCAGGCCGAGCACCCGGCTTGGCTGCTCCGCGGCGAAGCGGGCGGCGATCAACGTCCCGAGCGATTGTCCGACCAGATGGCAGCGATCGATGCCGAGCGCGCCGAGCCACGCATCGAGCGCTGCCGCATAATGGCTCGTATCGGGATGCTCGATCGCAAGCGGCGTCGAAGCGCCATAGCCGGGGGCATCCCACGCGACTACCCGAAATCGGGAGGACAGCGCTTCCAACTGGTACCGGAACGACGCGGCGGCCGATCCTATGCCGTGCAACAGGACAAGCGGCGGGCCGCTGCCGGCCTCCAGATAGGAGAAGACGGCGTCCCCGGCCCGCACAGTCCGGCTGTCGGCATCGGCAATAGTCATGCCATTTGAAACCGGACGTCCTCCGCCTTTGGGGTGCCGACGAGCAGCATGAACTCTGCGTCGGTAACGCCATCGTTGCGGAAATAGTGCACCCGGCCGGACGGGTTGAAGATCACGTCCTTTGGGCCAAGGCGCTCCTCGACCGTATGCCCGGACGCCTCCCAGCCGACGGTGATGCAGCCCTCGATGACAAAATACGCGTCCTCGACAGGGCGCGAATAGCCGCGTACTCCGGCGTCCTTCGGCAGATGGACCATGTCCATCCGATACTGACCGGGGGGAGCACCGCCCTCGCCTACATAGACCAATCGGGCGAATTCGGCGTCCCAGACTGGCCGTCGTTCGGCATAGCGCACGATATGCCGGGCGAACTCCTGCTGGCGCGGATCATCGCTGTCCGGATCGAAGACGAGGGTTTTCCCCGGTGCGGCACCGAAACGGCGGGCGGCCTCCGGATCGCTGTCGCGCGGGTGGCAGACATAGACCGGCGGCTTCGGCATGCCGGTGCCGACGCTGATCGACATCAGCACCGGCTCGACGCCGTCGTTGCGGAAGCCGTGCGGCCGGCCGGCCTTGTTCAGCACCATGTCTCTCGGCCCCAAGCGCGCCTCGATCACCTCGTCGCCCCACGCCCAGCCGACCGTCAGCACACCCTCGAGAACGAGAAAATGTTCGACGACCTCGTGGAAATGACAGGCGGCGTACTTGCCGACTGGTTGATGCACCAAGCTCAACGTGAACCGGCCTGGTTTGAGCGTGCCCGGGTCGTCGGCTTTGGGCGAGCCGCCGGCGCCGATATAGCGCATCTGCGCGCGCTCCAATTCCGGGAAACCGCGGCTTCCGGGGAAAGCATCCCAGTCGAAGCTCTTGTCGGTATGGCGCCCGATATGGCTCCGCATCTCGCGAGATAAGTCGAGCGGCGGTGCTTGCGCGGCTATTGACATCACGGGTCCTTGACGACTCGGTTCATCGATTTCAGACCATACATATGGGGCCTCAAGGAAGATTGGAGGGCAGCCGAGGCGGTACCGACTCGGGCCAAACTTCGTTGACCTTTCTCTAAGAGGCCGATCAAGAATGAATTCAGAAATCTCGACGAGTTGCCCCTCCTTCTCGAGAAGGCCGCAGCGGCCGCGCTGTTCGGACAAGGGGCAGGCTCTGGACCCCGGCTTTAGCGGGGATGACGATAAAACCCTTTGTGACGAGAGGATTCATTTTGGGTCGGGCTCTTAGACTTTTTCCGTCCCGAAGTCGCGGCGGCTCGCCCGGAGCCCTTTTTCTTGGGCTTCTCGGCGATACGAACTGCTTCTTCGGCCTCGATCTGGCGTGCTGCAAGGTGCCAATGCTCCTCGTGCCTGCCGTGCGGTTGCCCATCGGCTTCCCAAAACAAATAAGCACGTTGCTCGATACGCTTCAGCTTCTCCGAATCCATCGGAAACTCCCCAAACTTCCAGGCGCGTAAGCTAAGCCCGGCCGGTTTCCACGGCAAAATACCCGCTTCCGACCTTGGGAGCGCGGCTTGCCGGCCGCGCGTCGGCGCTCGTAGGATGGCGAATCGGCCTGTTCAAAAAGGGGAATCGCGATGCCGCACCTGACGACCGACGATGGAATCCGCCTCTATTACGAGGAGACGGGCAGCGCTACTCCGATCGTGTTCGTCCACGAATTTGCCGACGACTATCGCGGTTACGAGCCGCAGATCCGCTATTTCGCGCGGCGCTATCGGTGCATCGCGTACAACGCCCGCGGGCTATCCGCCCTCCGATGTGCCGGAGGACGGCGGATGACCCGGGGCGCTATTCGCAAGACCGGGCGCGCGACGATATTCGCGCCGTCCTCGACGCGCTCGGTATCGAGAAAGCCCATATCGTCGGCATTTCGATGGGCGGCTTTGCGACACTCCATTTCGGCCTGACCTACCCCGAGCCGCGCGCTTGTCGCTCGTCGTCGCCGGCTGCGGCTATGGCGCCGAGCCGGGTAAACGCCAGCAATTCCATGACGAAACCGCCAAAACCATCGCGCTGATCGAAGGGCCGGGCATGGGCGAGGTCGCAGCAAGATCTATTCGCAGGGCCCGTCGCGCGTCCAATTCCAGAACAAAGACCCGCGCGGCTGGGCCGAATTTGCCGCCAATCTCGCCGAGCATTCGACGTTGGGCTCGGCGAACACGATGCGCGGCGTCCAGGCGCGCCGGCCGTCGCTGTGGGATTTGACCGACCGCATGCGCAATCTCGAGGTGCCGACCCTGATCATGACCGGCGACGAGGACGACCCGTGCCTCGAACCGGGTCTGTTGATGAAGCGCACGATCCCGACCGCCGCGCTCGTCGTGCTTCCCGAACACCGGGCACGCGGTCAACCTCGAGGAGCCGGAACTCTTCAACCGGACCTGCGCCGATTTCTTCCACCAGGTCGAGAGCGGCCGCTGGCCGCGCCGCGACCCGCGTTCGGTGACCGGCTCGATCCTCGGGGTCAGGTGACCAGCAGAACCGGAATTTACCCTCGGCATCGAGGAGGAGTATTTCCTCGTCGATCGGGCGACGCGCGATGTCGTCGGCGACCCGCCCGATGGCATGCTGGCCGAATTCGAGGCGCTGCTGGGCGCCCAGGTCAGCCCGGAATTTCTGCGCTCGCAAATCGAGATCGGGACCCGGGTCTGTGCAAGTCTCGAAGAGGCGCGGGCCGAGCTGCGGCGGCTGCGGGGCGGGATCGCCGCGGTGGCGGCGCGCCACGGCATGGCCCCGATCGCCGCGGCGACGCATCCGTTTGCGCGATGGGAGGCGCAGAAGACCACCGAGCGTGTCCGCTACCAGAGCCTCGAGAGCGATCTGCAGGGCGTCGGGCGGCGCCTCGCGATCTGCGGGATGCACGTCCATATCGGCATTCCCGACGACGAGCTGCGCATCGATTTATTGAACCAGGCCTCGTATTTCCTGCCGCACCTCTTCGGCGCTGTCGACCTCGTCGCCGTTCTGGCAGGGCGAGAACACCGGGCTCAAATCCTATCGGCTCGCCGTCTTCGACGAGATGCCGCGCACCGGCACCCCGGAGCGGTTCGCCAGCTGGGGCGAATACCGGCGCCATGTCGACATTCTGGTCGGCGCCGGGCTGATCGAGGACGCCACCAAATTGTGGTGGGATTTGCGGCCGAGCGACCGCTTTCCGACCCTCGAAATGCGCATCACCGACTGCTGCACGACATTGGAGGACACGCTGTCGATCGCGGCCCTGTTCCGCTGCCTATTGCGCATGCTGTGGCGCTTGAAGCGCGAGAACCAGCGCTGGCGGCTCTATGCGCGCATGCTGATCGACGAGAACCGCTGGCGGGCGCAGCGCTACGGGTTCGACCAGGGTCTCGTCGATTTCGGCCGAGGCGCGATCGTTCCCTACGCCGAGCTGCTCGAAGAGATCCTCGCCCTCGTCGATCCGGATGCGCGTCACTTCGGCTGCCTCGGCGAAGTATCGCACGCCCGCGAAATCCTCTCCCGCGGCACCAGCGCCGATCGCCAGCTCACCGTCTTCGACCAAGCCCTTTCCGCAGGTGCGACGCGCGACGAGGCGCTCGTCGCGGTCGTCGATTGGCTAATCGCCGAAACCACCCGCGGGGTTTAGCGGCGCGACCCGCTCCCACTCGGCGCGCACCAAGGGATCTTCTTTCGGGGTCAAGCCGGCCGGCGCGCTCGGCCGCGCATTGCGCCGCCGGCGCCAATCGTGTGAACGCCCAGACCGCGGCGGCGCGAACGAGGGGCGAATGGTCGTCGAGGCAGCGACGTGCCGCTTCTATCAATTCCGGCTCCCCCGGGGTCGCATTGCCGATCGCGATCAGCACATTGCGGACGAACCGGTCGCGGCCGGTGCGTTTGATCGGGGATCCGGCAAACATCTTGCGGAATGCCGCATCGTCGAGCGCAGCCAGCTCGGCCAGCCGCGGCGCCGTCAGCTCCGCGCGCGGCAGAAAATCGGGCTCGGTCGCAGCTCGGGCAAATTTGTTCCACGGGCAGACCGCGAGGCAATCGTCGCAACCATAGATGCGATTGCCGATCAGCGGGCGCAGCTCGAGGGGGATCATTCCCTTGTGCTCGATCGTCAGATACGAGATGCAGCGCCGCGCATCGAGCCGGTGGGGCGCCGGAAACGCCGCTGTCGGACAGACATCGAGGCAGCGCTGGCAGGAGCCGCAGTGATCATCTTCGGCGGCATCGGGCTCGAGCTCCAGGCTCAGATAGATCTCGCCGAGAAAGAGCCAGGAGCCGAACTGCCGCGAGACCAGATTGGTGTGCTTGCCCTGCCAGCCCAGCCCGGCGCGCTCGGCGAGCGGCTTTTCCATCACCGGCGCGGTATCGACAAACAGCTTGAGCGCGCCCGGCCAGCGCTCCTCGATCCAATGCGCGAGCGCCTTCAGCCGGCGCTTCAGAGTGTCGTGATAATCGCGGCCGCGCGCATAGACCGAAACGACGCCGCGGTCGCGCCTTTGCGCCAGCGCCAGAGGGTCGTCCTCGGGTGCATAATTGACGCCGAGCACGACGATCGTGCGCGCTTCCGGCCACAGCGCCCGCGGATCGCCGCGCCGCGCCGCGGTGCCGGCGAGCCAGCCCATGTCGCCGTGATAGCCGCGGGCGATGAATTCGCCGAGCCCGGCGCGCGCCTCGGCATCGAGATGATGCCTCGGCAAACCCGACCGCATCGAAACCGGAGGCAAGCGCCCGATCGCGGATCGCCTCGCGGATCGGATCGGCCATCCGGTCTTTCAGCCTCGTCCGCGATAGGGAGCGACGCCGGGATCGGGAAGCCACAGCCCGGCGGGCGGCTCGCCGGTCTGGTAGAATATGTCGATCGGGATGCCGCCGCGCGGGTACCAATAGCCGCCGATCCGCAGCCATGCCGGGGTCAGGGTGTCGACCAGCTTGCGCGCGATCGTCAAGGTGCAGTCTTCGTGAAAGGCGCCGTGGTTGCGAAACGCGCCGAGATAGAGCTTCAACGACTTGCTCTCGAGGATCGTGGCCGCTCGGGCACATAATCGATGACGAGGTGGGCGAAATCGGGCTGACCGGTCACCGGGCAGAGCGAGGTGAATTCGGGGCAGGTGAAGCGCACGGCGTAGAGGAGCCCCGGATGCGGGTTGGGCACCGTCTCGAGCACCGCCGCGTCGGGCGATTCCGGCAGTGCCGAGCGGTGTCCGAGCTGGGTGAGGCTCATCCTGCGCTCTCGAAACGCGGCGGCAAAAGCGGCGAATGAACCGGCCTCGATCGCCGCCCGCATCGCCGCCATCAGATCGCCATAGTACTGCAAATTATGCGCGGTCAGCAGCATGCTCCCGAGGATCTCGCCGGCGCGGCTCAGATGGTGGAGATAGGCGCGGCTGTAACCGGTGCAAGCGGGGCACGGGCATTCCGGGTCGAGCGGCGCCGGGTCGTCGGCGTGGCGGGCGTTGCGCAGATTCACGACGCCTGCCCGGGTAAAGGCCTGCGCGGTGCGCCCCGAGCGCGTCGGCAATACGCAATCGAACATGTCGATGCCGCGCGCCACGGCGCCGACCAGATCGGCGGGTTTCCCGACCCCCATCAGATAGCGCGGGCGGTCCTCGGGCAGGGCCGGAACGGTCGCGTCGAGCACCGCGAAGGTCGTCGCCTGCCCCTCGCCGATCGCCAGCCCGCCGACCGCATAGCCGTCGAAGCCGATGCCGATCAGTTTCGCGGCCGAACGCAGGCGCAGATCGGGATGGACCCCGCCCTGGACGATCCCGAAGATGCCGTGGCCCGGCCGCTCGACAAAGGCACGGCGCGAGCGTTCGGCCCAACGCATCGACAATTCCATCGAGCTCTCGACCGCCTCGGGCGGCGATGGGATAGGGCGTGCACTCGTCCAACGCCATCGTTATGTCGGCGCCGAGCAGATGCTGGATCGCGATCGACCGTTCCGGCGTCAGCTCGTAGAGGCTGCCGTCGAGATGCGAGCGGAACGTGACGCCGGCCTCGGCGATGGTCCGGCGCGCGGCCAATGACATCACCTGAAAACCGCCGGAATCGGTCAGGATCGCATGCGGCCAATTCATAAAGCGGTGCAAGCCGCCGAGCGTGGCGATGCGCTCGGCGCCCGGACGCAGCATCAGGTGATAGGTGTTGCCGAGGACGATCCGCGCGCCGGTCGCGGCCACTCCTTCGGCGGTCATCGCCTTGACCGTGCCCGGCGGTGCCGACCGGCATGAATGCCGGCGTTTCGACAGCCCCGTGAGCGGTCGTCAGCCGCCCGCGGCGCGCCGCGCCGTCGCGCGTCAGAACGTGGAAGCCGATCATGTTTCTTCCGGCTTACCCTCACCCGCCTCGCTGCGCTCGGCACCCTCTCCCGCCATGCGGGAGAGGGACTGCAAGCCCACAACCGCAGAGCCCCTCTCCCGCACCGCGGGAGAGGGGGGACCAAGCGCGCCAGCGCTTGGTGGGTGAGGGTGTCGGTGCCTCGGAGGGGCTAATAGGTTTGGAACGCGCGTTGGACCTCGACCACGTCGCTCGTCGACAACAGAGCGAGCATCAGCAATATGCGGGCCTTCTGTGGGGTGAAGTCCTCGCCGGCGACAATGCCGCTCTCGCGCAGCCGTCGACGCGGGGCGACACGGCCCGTCGCACGGCTGCACTGCACGACGACGACCCCGGATTTGGCGGCGCGCTCGAAGGCGGCGCGCTGCTCGGGGGTCGGGCTTCCCGGGGCAAAGCCGGCCGAGACGAGGCCGCGCGCGCCGGCCGCGACCGCGGCGTCGACCAGCGCCCCGTCGGCGCCGGCATAAGAATAGACGATGTCGACCCGCGGCAGCGCGGTCAGATCGAGGCCCGCAAAGGGGGTATCGGGCATGTGGGCGCGCGACGGGGTGCGATAAAAGTGCACCCCATCGCCGTCGACATGGCCGAGCGCACCGAAATCGACCGAGCGGAAGGTCTGCACCCGGTAGGTCGAGGTCTTGACGACGTCGCGGGCGGCATGGATCTCGTCGTTCAGCACCACCAGAACACCCTTGCCCTGCGCATCGGATGAGCCGGCGACGCGCAAGGCGTTGACGAGGTTCATCCCGGCATCCGTGCCGAGCGCGCTGGCGGGGCGCTGCGCTCCGACGAGCACGACGGGATGCGCCGTGGCGAGGGTCAGGTTGAGGAAAAAGGCGGTCTCCTCGAGGGTCGCGGTGCCGTGCGGAATGACGAAGCCGTCGACCGCAGGCTCGTCGCGAGCGATGCGATGGATCAACGACCTGATCTCGACCCAATCTTTGGGGCCGATTTCGGTGCTGCCGACCTGGCGGAAGGTCACGGGCACCGGGTCGGCGACGAGCCGGGTCTCCGGAAAACGGTCGAGCAAGGCCTCGCAAGTGAGCTTCTGCCCGAAATCGGGGTAGTCGAGCACGTCGAGGCTCGACGCGCCGAGCGAGGAGATCGTGCCGCCGGTGCCGATAACGGCAATGCGCGGAAGGGCCGTCGGCATCAGGGATACTCCATCACCAGCTCACGACAGCCAGCGCTTGCGCCGCTTGTAGTGCTTGACGTCGCGGTAGGATTTGCGGGCGCCGACCTCGTTGAGCCCGAGGTAGAACTCCTTGATGTCGGAATTCTGGCGCAAGGTATCGGCCGGGCCTTCGAGCACGATGCGGCCATTCTCCATGACATAGCCGTGGTCGGCGATGTCGAGCGCCAGCGCCGCGTTCTGCTCGACCAGCAGCACGGTCAGGTTGCGCTCGTCGCGCAGCCGGCGGACGATGCCGAAGATCTCCTCGACGAGCAGCGGCGCGAGGCCGAGGGACGGTTCGTCGAGCAGGATCACCTTCGGGTCGGACATCAATGCCCGGCCGATCACCAGCATCTGCTGCTCGCCGCCCGAGAGATAGCCCGACTGATTGTGGCGGCGTTCCTTGAGCACCGGGAAGGCGTCGTAGACCCGGTCGATGCCGTCCCGGACCGCCGCAAGATCGCGGCGGATGTGCGCGCCGGCCACCAGGTTCTCCTCGACCGTCAGGTTTTCGAAGACCCGCCTTCCCTCGAAGACCTGGGTCACGCCGTGCTTTACGACATCGGGGGCGGGAAGCCGGTCGAGCCGCTCGCCGTCGAGCTCGACCGTGCCTTTGGTCACCTGTCCGCGCTCGCTGTGCAACAGGCCCGATATCGCCTTCAGGGTCGTGGTCTTGCCGGCGCCGTTCGCGCCGAGCAGGGTCGTGATGCGGCCCTCCGCGGCGAATAGCGAGACGCCCTTCAGCACCAGGATGACGCCGTCATAGACGACTTCGATGTTGTTGAGCGCGAGCATCCAGACGATCCGGCTATTGCGTCTTCTCCGCGGCCTTGACCTGGTCCCACACGACATCGCGATAGGCGCGGAACCAATCGGTTTCCGGAACGAGCTTCTCGCCCTTCACCTGGAAGATCCGCACGTACCCGCCACCTTCATGGTCGGTCGGCGTGATCTGCAGCGGCGGGACCAGACCTCCGAGCGTGAAGTCGTGGATCTCTTCGAAGCCCTTTTTAACGTCCGTCCCGGTCGGCTCTTTGCCGTTCGTCAATTTGAGCGCATTCTTGAGCGCCTCGACTTGGATTGCCGCCTGGAACAGACCGCGGTTGTAATAGACCGTGTCGTCCATTTCTTTGGGCGGCGTCTTTCCTTCCTTCTTGTACATCTCCTTGATTTGCTGGCGCACCGGATAATCGTCGCCGGCGCCGGCAAACTGCATCGTGTTATAGCCCTGGGCGACCCCCCAACCGCCGGCCGCCAAGATGTCGCCTTCGGCGGAGGCCCAGACGAGCCCGAGCACTTTCGACAGTGGATAGCCGTTGCGCTTGAATTCCTTGATCGACACCGATGGCGAACGGCCAAACAGGTGCGAGATTACGAAGTCAGGCCGGTAGCGTTGCGTGATATCGAGAATCTGCGCCCCCATTTCCACGCCGGGCGGCGGCACCGCGAAGGTCCGCAGTTCGAAACCTTCTTGCTTCTGCAAGTCTTCGATGACCGGCAACGGCTCCTTGCCGGCAGGATTGTCATAGTACATGTACGCGATTTTCTTGCCCTTGAGACTGCCTCCCAATTTGTTCTTGACGAAGTCGACGGCAGCGGCGCCCTGCGAGAAATAACTCGCCGCGATAGGAAACAGATAAGGATATTTCTGGCCGTCCGCCGATGCGGCGATGCCAAAGCCCGGCGTCGTCGACGGAATGTCGTCCTTCTCGATCCTCTCGTTCAGCGCATGCGCCTGCGGCGTGCCGTAGACGGACATGATGACAGCGCCTTGCTGCTTTTGGTGCTCATAGGCTTCGATGGCCGGCGGCACCTTGTACGAGGTGTCGATTTCGGGCGCCTCGACCGTGTAACCGTCGAGCATATGGCTGGAATTGACGAGGTTGAAGTAGTCGTGCATCGCCGGGCACAGCACCGTGCCGACGATCTGCGTCGGGCCGGTACGGTCGCATTGCACGCCGATCACGAGTTTTTTCTCCTGGGCGGTCGCCGTCCCGGCGAGGCCCAGCACGGTCACCGCGCCCACGATGAGCGCGAGCGGTGTCGTCGTTTTTCTAGTCATCCAGAGATCCTCCCTTCGTTGCACTCCAGTTAATAGGAAAAAGGCCACACGCGGAAGTAATTGCGGATGTTCCGCCACAGCCGAGCCAATCCCTCCGGCTCGACGACCAGGAAGAAGATGATCAGGCTGCCGAAGATCACCAGCCGCAAGCTGGGGATTATGTTCGCCAGATCGGCCTCTGAAAAGAACAGGCTACCCGATGACTGCAGCGCCCAGCGGGTGGCGATGGGCAACAGCGTGACGAAGACGGCGCCGAAGATCGATCCGAGGACCGACCCGAGGCCGCCGATGATCACCATCGCCAGGTAATCGATCGAGACGTCGAGTTGGAACTGTTCGTAATTCGCAATCCCGAGATAATAACTTTCCAATACCCCGGCCACCCCGGCATAAAAGGACGAGATCGCGAACGCGTAGAGCTTGTAACGAAAGATGTTGATGCCGATGATCTCGGCGGCAATGTCCTGATCGCGCACGGCAATGAAAGCGCGGCCGATGCGGCTGCGCACCAGGTTCAAGGTGCCGACGATCGCCAGCACCGCAAAAAACATCAGGAACTCGTAGATCTCGGCCTCGGAGGTCAGCGGGATTCCAAAGACGGACGGACGCGGGATCTCGATCGAGGACTGCACGCCGCCGGAGATCCAGGTCACGTGATTGATCGTCCACTCGATAATCAGCTGCGCGGCAAGGGTGGCAATCGCCAGGTAAATCCCCTTGATGCGCAGGGACGGGATGCCGACCACGACGCCGATCAAGCGCAGCCATCAACCCGCCGGCCGGGATCGTGATCCAGAACGGCAGGCCAAGCCGTACGATCAGATTGGCGGCGGTATACGCACCCACCGACATGAAGGCGCCATGCCCGATCGAGATTTGCCCGGTATAGCCGACGAGAATGTTGAGGCCGAGCGCGCCGACGATTGCGACCAAGCACAGATTGAGCAGCGACAAAGAGTATTCGGAGAACGCGAGCGGCGCGACGGCGATGAACAACCCGGCGAACGCCGCCACCGCCCATTTGGCGATCGGCAGCGGATAGAGCGCCATGTCGGCGGCGTAGCCGGTCTTGAACACCCCGGATTCGCGGTGGAACATGGCGCCCTCACCCGTCTCGCTACGCCCGGATCCCGCCCCCTCCCATTCCCTCCCCCGCTTGCGGGGGAAGGTTAGGGTGGGGGCTGGGCGGGCGAAGGTGCCGAGCCACGAATTTCATCACACGCGCTCGATCCGCCGCCGGCCGAAGATGCCCTCGGGCCGCACCATCAGCGCCACGATCATCAGGATGTAGGGAGCGAAGTCCTTGGTGCCGCCGCCGACATAGGGATCGAGATAGCCGGCGGCGAGGTTTTCCACGATGCCGACGATCAGCCCGCCGACCACTGCGCCGATGATCGAATCGAGGCCCCCCAGGATCACCACCGGAAAGACTTTGAGGCCGACCAGGGCGAGCTGGTTGTCGACCCCGAGCATCGCTCCCCAGACGACGCCGCCCAGCGCGGACACGATTCCGGCCATCGCCCAGGCGAGCGCGAAATAGCGCTGGACATTGATGCCCATCGCCATCGCCACCTGCTGGCTGTCGGCCACCGCCCGCATCGCGATGCCGACCCGGCTCTTCAGGAAGAACCAGCTGAAGGTGGCGAGAAAGACGATACTGACGGTGGCGCCGACCAGCTGGACCTGCGACAGCGCGACCGGTCCGAGATAGAGCGGCGAGTCGCTGACCGGCATCTCGATCGCCCGGGTCCCGGCGCCGAACGCCAGCACGGCGCCTCCTCTCAACACCGCGGCAAGCCCGATCGTCGCCATCACGACGGCGATAATCGGGCGGCCGATCAGCGGACGCAGCACGACGCGCTCGAGCCCGAAGCCCAATGCCACCATGCCGGCGACCGAGAGCAGCGCGGAGACCCAGAACGGCGCGCCGGCGAGATCGGCCGCTCCGGCGGCGATGAACCCGGCGAACATGACGAACTCGCCCTGCGCGAAATTGATCGCGTCGGTCGCCTTGTAGATCAGCACAAAGCCGAGCGCGATCAGCGCATACATCAGGCCGATCATCACGCCGTTGGTCAGCAGGACCAGCGTAAATTGCCATTCGAACTCAGGCATCGGCGCGGTCGGATGTCGCGCTTGGATTCGTCATTCCCGCGAAAGCGGGAATCCAGGGACAGGCGGGCACTTCCAGAGACGCCCTGGACCCCCTCTTTCGCGGGGGTGACGATAGGAATATCTGTCAGGCATAGGCCGGTTCCCGCGCCGGCTCCGCGGGTTCGAGGATGTCCTCGATCACGATCGTCGAGGTCAGGGTCGCTTTCCGGCCGTCCTCATAGGTGATCTCGGTGGTGATCTCGACCTCCGCCTCGCCGCTGTAGAACGCGTCGATAACGGCGGCGTATTTCTCGGTGACAAAGCGGCGGCGGATCTTGCGGGTGCGGGTGATCTCGTTGTCGTCGGCGTCGAACTCCTTGTTGAGCAACACAAAGCGCCGGAGCCGCGCAGCCACGGGCAAGGAGGCGTTGACCTCGGCAATCTCCTCCGCGATCACCCGCCGCACCTCGGGTTTGGCGCTCAAATCCTGGAACGAAGTATAGGCGAGGTTGCGCCGCTCCGCCCAGTTCCCGACCGTCGTCAGATCGATCGCGACGATCGCCGCGACAAATGGGCGGCGATCGCCAAAAGCCACCGCTTCGGCGATGAACGGGCTGAATTTGAGCTTGTTCTCGACGAATTGCGGGGCGAACGGCGTACCGTCGGCAAGTTTGCCGACATCCTTGGCGCGGTCGACGATGACCAGATGGCCGCGGCGGTCGACAAAGCCGGAATCGCCGCTGCGCAGCCACCCGTCATCGGTCATCGTGTCGCGGGTGGCGTCCGGCTGCTTGTAATAACCCTTGAACACCGCGGCGGAGCGGATCAGCACCTCGCCGTCCTCGGTAATCCGCACGTCGAAACCCGGTATCACCCGGCCGACCGTGTCCGGGTCCGCCTCGCCATCGGGCTGCAACGAGGCGAGACCGGCGAGCTCGGTCGAGCCCCAAACCTGCTTGATGTTGACCCCGAACGCGCGAAAGAACCGGAAGGTATCGGGTCCGAGTGGCGCGCCGCCGGTATAGACCCAGCGCGCCCGCCGCAAGCCCAGCTGGTCGCGCACCGGCCCGTAGATCAGCAGCCTCGCCGAGCGCAAGGCTCAGCCGGGAGATCAGCGAGGTTTGCTTGCCTTCCCCTTTCCGCTGCTCCGCCCGCTCGGCGAGCCCGCGGAAGAAGTCGAAGAGCCGATGCTTCAGCGGTGTCGAATCCGCCGCCCTGACCCGCAGCTGGGTCAGCATGTTCTCCCAGATCCGCGGCGGCGCGATGGCGATCGTCGGGCCGAGCTCGCGCAGATCGCGCTGCACGGTCTGCGGCCGCTCCGGACAGTTGCAGGTGAACCCGACGAGCAGGGTCAGCACCAGCGAGAACAGCGAATCGCCGATCCACGCCATCGGCAGGTAGCACAAGAGCTCGTCGGTGGCGCGGATATCCTCCGCTGCAATAAACCCCTGCGCAGAGCTCAGCAGATTGGCGTGCGACAGCATCACCCCTTTTGGGCGGCCGGTCGTCCCCGAAGTGTAGGTGAGGAGCGCCAGATCATCCGGATCGCCGTTATCGATCTCGGCCTCGACATATCCGGGGTTCGCCGCGCCGAACTCGCGGCCGGCCGCCTGCATCTCGGCGAATGACTGGAGGCCGCCGCTGGAATAGTGCCGCAGCCCCTTCGGATCGTCATAGACGACGAGTTGCGAGATGCGGCAGCTCGTCCCGCAATGACAGGATCTTGTCGACCTGTTCCTGGTCCTCGGCGACGACGACCGAAATCTCGGCGTGGTCCAGCACAAAAACCAGCTCGCTGGCGATCGAGTCCTGGTACATCGGCACCGCGGTGCCGCCGAGGCATTGGGCCGCCAGCTGCGCCCAGTAGAGGCGGGGCCGGTTGTCGCCGATGACCGCGAGCTTGTCGCCGCGGCGAAAGCCGTGCGCGGCCAGGCCCAGCGCGAAATCGCGCACCTCCTCCCAATACTGCGCCCAGGTAAAGGTCTGCCAAATGCCGTGGTTCTTTTCGCGGATTGCCGGCCGCGCCGCCATCTGCTTCGGCATTGCGCCGCAGCAGACGCGGGAGTGTCGACTGCGTCATGCGGCGACCACCTCCCGGCGTTCCTTTGCAGTACCGAGATAGGCGCGGATCACATCCGGGTGACGCTGCACCTCGCCGGGACTGCCCTCGGCGATCTTGCGGCCGCGGTCGAGCACGGCGACGCGGTCCGAGATGTCCATCACCACCGCCATGTCATGTTCGATCAGGATGACCGTCGTGCCCCATTGCTGGTTCACGTCGAGAATGAAGCGGGCCATGTCCTCTTTTTCTTCCTGGTTCATGCCGCCCATCGGCTCGTCGAGCAGCAGCAATTTCGGGTCGAGCGCCAGAGCGCGCGCCAGCTCGACGCGTTTCCTCAGGCCATAGGCGAGCCCGCTCGTCGGCTGCTTGCGCAAATCCTCGAGCTCGAGAAGCTCGATCAGCTCCTCGGCCCGCGCGCGATGGGCGATCTCTTCCTTCTGCGCCAGGCCCCAATAGATGAAGGAGGACAGCACTCCGGCCTTCATATGCACGTGACGCCCGAGCATGATGTTGTCGAGCACCGTCATGCCGGCGAACAGTGCGATATTCTGGAACGTGCGGGCGATCCCGAGCGCGGCGACATGCGAAGGACGGGCGCCGGTGATGTCCTTGCCCGCAAAAACGATCGCGCCGGTGTCGGGCCGGTAGAAGCCGCTGATCATGTTCAGGAGCGAGGTCTTGCCGGCGCCGTTCGGGCCGATGACCGAGATCAGCTCGCCGGCGCGGACCGAGAGCGTCACCGCCTCCACCGCCCGCACGCCGCCAAAATGCTTCGACACGCCCGAGATGAGCGAGTTGCGCCTCTCCGGGAGAGACGTCGCCCTCGTTCACATCACCGGACACGATGCCGCCCGCATTTCCTCGCCCTTCCGCCGGCGCGCATATGCGCGCCACTTATGGCAGGCATGATGCAGACGCGGGTGGCAGAAGGCAATGGCCTATGTCACTGCCGTGCTTTACTTTTGCTGCCTGTCCTGCTCGTTCCGGCTGCGACGTGAAACGATCGGTGACGGAACTTCGCCGCGGAGAATGGTTAAGCGTGACCCTTCCGGAGACTTTACCTACGACCCTGCTGACCGGGTTTCTCGGCAGTGGCAAAACGACGCTATTGCGGCGCGCGCTCGTCTCGCCCGCCCTCGCCGATACGGCCGTCATCATCAATGAGCTCGGCGAGATCGCGATCGACCATCACCTCGTCGATTTCGTCGAGGGCAGCGTGCTGGAACTGCCCGGAGGATGCTTGTGCTGCGCGGTGCGCGAAGACCTCGCACGCACCTTGCGCAGCCTCCTCGACCGCCGCAGCGCCGGCGAAATCAGGCGGTTTCGGCGGGTCGTGATCGAAACCACCGGGCTCGCCGACCCCGCTCCGATCCTCTTCACATTGGGCGCCGACCCGATGCTCGACCACTCGTTGCATTTGGCGCGGGTCGTCACCCTCGTCGATGCGGTAAATGGCGCCGATAGTCTCGACCGCTTCGCCGAGGCGGGCCGGCAAGCCGCGCTCGCCGACACTTTGGTGATCACCAAGACCGACCTCGCGCCGCTCGGTCCCGATCTCGTCCGCCGCCTCGACGCGCTCAACGACCGCGCCGACCGCATCCTCGCGGCCGAAACCGAGGATGCCGGCCTTGTGCTGTTCGGCGGGGTGCTGTTCGGCGGCAGGAGACCATCGACCGCTCCGCTAATGCCGGCCGAACCGGTCGCCACCCACACCCACGGCATCGATGCTTTCGGCGTGATCCTCGAAGGCGAGTTGAGCCGTCTCGATTTCGCCCGCGCTCTGGGAGGCCTCGCCCGCGAGCGCGGCTCCGACCTGCTGCGGGTCAAGGGGATCGTGTGTTTCTCCGACCGGCCGGAGCGGCCGGCCGTGGTGCAAGCGGCTCAGCATGCGATGTTCGCGCCGGAATGGCTCGAAGACTGGCCCGACCAGGATCGGCGCGGCCGGCTGGTCTTCATCGTCCACGACATCCCGCGCGCCGAAATCCTCGCGCATTTCGCCTTTGCGCACCCTCTCCCATTCCCTGCTCCGCGCCCCCACCCTAACCGTCCCCCGCTTGCGGGGGAGGGAAAGGGAGGGGGAAGCCGGTAAAGGGCTGGGTGGGAGATCTTCATCGTAGGGAGGCTCATATGCTCGACCTCGTCGTCTCGGGCGGGACCGCCGTCCTTCCTTCGGGTCCACAACCGGCCGACATCGGTGTCAGCGGCGAAAAAATCGCAGCGATCGGTGCGCCTGGCAGCCTTGCCGCCTTTGGCGCCGGGCGGGTTGTCGACGCCGCGGGGCAGATCGTCATTCCCGGCGGCATCGACCCGCATGTTCATTGCCGCTGGCCGATCGTCGTGCCGGGCACGACCGATCACCAGCTGACCGACCCGGCTTCGGTGGTCAGCCGCGCCGCACTCTTTGGCGGGACCACGACGATGATCGACTTCGCGCTCGTCGAAGTCGGCGACCGGGTGCAGGAAGCGATTGAGCGGCGCCAGAAGGAATGGGCTGGCGCCTGCCATTGCGACTACGCCTTTCACACGATGGTGCAGGGCAAAATCGCTCCCGAAATCCTGCCTCAGCTCGTCGAAGCGGTCGAGGCCGGGCACCCCTCGGTCAAGATCTTCACGACCGACATCACGCCGAGCCGCAAAGGCCGCATGGTCGATTTCGGCGACATCTGGGAAGTGTTGAAGGTCTTGGCGCAAGCCGGCGGCATCGCCGCGATCCACGCCGAGGACAACGACATCGTCATGCACATGTACGAGAAGCTGTTTCGCGAGGACCGCACCGGCTTCGAGAACATGGCCGAGGTGCACAACACCCTGTCCGAGGACCTGTCGTTCAACCGGGTCATCCGACTGGCCGCCAATATCGAGGGATCGGCGCTCTACATGATGCACACCTCGGCGGCGACCGGGGTCCGCGCGATCGCCGCGGCGCGCGCCAAGGGCGTGCCGATCTACGGCGAGACCCTGCACCAGTACCTGATGTACACCGCCGAGGACTACAGAAGGCCAAACGGCCAGATCTACCACACCTATCCTTCGCTCAAATTCCGTGAGGACCAGCAGGCATTGTGGAAAGCGACCGATCACGGCGCGATCCAGACCGTCGCCACCGACGAGATCTGTTGCCCGTTGCGCATAAAATTGCAGGGACGGCGGATCGACGACACAACCGGCGGCAACGCCGGGGTCGAGCCGCGCCTGTCCTTGATCTACACCGAGACCGTCGAAAAGCGCGGCTACGGGTTGTCCGATTTCGTCGGCCTCGTCTCGGCCAACGCCGCCAAGATCATGGGCCTTTACCCGCGCAAAGGCGCACTGGCGGTCGGCTCGGACGCCGACATCGTGCTGCTCGACCCGCGCCGTCGCCACACCGTGCGCGCCGCCGAACTGCACGAAGCCGATTACAGCCCCTGGGAAGGGCGCGACCTCGCCGCCTGGCCATCGTTGACGATGCTGCGCGGCAAGATCGTCGTCCAAGGAGGCGCCTTTGCGGGCGACGTCAAAGATGGCCAATTCCTACCCCGCAAGATACCAGACGAGATTAGAGCGAGGCCTAATGTTTAGGCTTAGGCAGCAGTTCAGGGGTGTTCCGCAGAATACGGCTTTTGCGATCGTCGCGGGACTTTTGGTCGGCATTGGTGCCTTTGCGGTCAATGCAGACCAAACTGCGGTAGCACCCCCTCAGGGCTCCACGCTGTTGCTTGAGGTCGCGGCAGACGGTGTTCAGATCTATACCTGCGAAGCTAAAGGAAATCTCTTCGAATGGTCTTTCAAGGCGCCGGAGGCCAATCTCTTCGACAAGCAAGGCCGCCAGATCGGCACTCACTTCGCCGGTCCGGCCTGGAAGATGGCCGATGGATCCGCGGTCGTCGGCGAGGTTATTGCGAAGGCCGATGCGCCGGAGAAAGGTGCGGTTCAGTGGCTCCTGTTACGCGCCAAATCCCATCAAGGGCAGGGTATCCTCGCGGATGCTGTCTTTATTCGCCGGACGGACACTAAGGGCGGAGTCGCGCCGACGGCCAGCTGCGACGCCAGCCATGTCTCGGAACAGGTGCGCATGCGCTACTCTGCGATCTATCAGTTCTTCAGCGCAGCAAAGGGTTGAGTAAGGGGGTCGAGTTTGCCGACGCTCCCTCGGCTCCCTTCGCGACTGCTCCTGGCGGCCCTTCCGCTCGCCTTCGCGGCTTGCGCGCAGGCGCCTGAGGTCCTGGTGGCTTTTCGGACCGAACAACAGGCGCAAGAACATTGCCCAAAAGATAGCGTCGTCTGGGTGGATCCTCAAAGCGGCGAGTATTATCTCAATACCAGCCCGTCATATGGCCATGCGGGAGCTGGCCGCTACGCCTGCCGCCGCGAAGCGGAATTGGCGGGCATGCGTGCAATGGCGAACTGATCGCGTTGGCAAATTGGCGCAACCCGAAATTAGCCGTAATCGCATGGTACTGTTGAGGTTTGAAAGGATACATTCGGTGGCCCAGGTCAACTTCGCCGCTGTTATTTGGCTGCAAATAACAGCGAAAACAGCAAGCTCCCATCGAACGCTCTCGACGCGGGGCGACACGCAATCAGTGGGCTTTTACAGCGCCGATCAGCGAAAGGGTTCGCTGTTATTTCGCCGACACGGCCCCCGAGAATTGAGGGATTCCGCGGCCCAGGCGAACCTCGTCGCTGTTATTTTGATGGAATATCAGCGAAAACAGCCAGCTCCCATCGACGCCCTCAAAATGGAGCGACGCGCGCAATCACTGGAGGTAATAAATGATTAAAGTAAGCGTGCTGTACCCAAATAATGAGGGCAGCAAGTTCGACATGAGCTACTACTGCAATTCCCACATCCCGATGGTTCAGGAAAAATTGGGGAAGGCGTGCAAAGGTGTTGCCGTCGAGCAAGGGGTGTCCGGCGCGACGCCGGGATCACGGCCGGCCTTTATTGCGATGGGCCATCTCTATTTCGAACTCGGTGGCCGACTTTCAAGCAGCCTTCGGCCCCCATGCGGAGGCCATCATGGCGGACATCCCCAATTACACCGATATCCAACCGACCATTCAGATCAGCGAAGTCAAGATCTGACGTCGACCGCCGCAATAAGGACAGTAAATAATTCGTCATTCCCGCGAAAGCGGGAATCCAGGATGCAAGCGTTCGAGCAGTTACCCCCTGGACCCCCGCTTTCGCGGGGGCGACGATCATACCGGATGGTAGTTCACATCGATGGCGCGCGACCGAACCGCCGCTAGTTCTTCTGCGCCGGCACGGGCAGACCCGCAATCTTCACATTGACGGAGCCGAGATGGTTGCGGCTGGTGAAGTACAGGGTTTTCCAGTCGTCGCCGCCGAAGGCGATATTGGTGGTGGCGGGAGCGCCGTGGACGATGCGGCCGAGCTGCTTGCCTTGCGGGTCGATGATCCAGATCCCGCCGGCGCCGCCGCAATAGACATTGCCTTCGACATCGACCTTCATGCCGTCGGGGACGCCGGGCTCAGGCCCTCGCAAATCGGCGAAAACCCGGTCGGTGTGCTTCGCCAGCGTGCCGTTGGGCAACAGCTCGAAAGCACGGATGTGGCCGCGCCGCGTGTCGTTGATGTAGAGCACCCTCTCATCGGGCGAGAAGGCGAGGCCGTTGGGCAATACAAAATCGCCGATCAATAGGCTCATATTGCCGAGATCGGGGGTGACGCGGTAGACACCGGAAAAGGTCAGGTCCCATTGCTCGGGCGCGGCCGGGCTGGTCCACGGGTCGGTGAAATAGATGCAGCCGTCGGACTTGACGACGACGTCATTGGGCCGATTGAGCCGCCGCCCCTGAAAGCTGTTGGCGATCACCGTCGTGCTGCCGTCGAGCTCCTGGCGGGTGACCCGCCGCGAATCGTGCTCGCAGGCGACGAGCCTGCCCTGCAGGTCTCGGGTCAGTCCATTGGCCCGGTTGGTCGGCTCCTGAAAAACCGTAACGCCCTTGCCGGGCTCGTATTTCATCCGCTTGTCATTGTGAATGTCGCTGAACAGCAGGTAATGGCCTTCTTTCCACCACACCGGTCCTTCGGCCGGGCCCGAGGTGCCGCCGAACCCGTCGGCCAGATGCCGGATCGGCTCCGACGCGGCGATGATCCTTTCCAGCTCGGGAGCCATTTGCTCGATCCGCGTGGCACGACCACCGGACATAGCGATTCCTCCTGTTGCAATTTGATTGCGTCAGTCGGCGGGGATTTCTCGAAGGATCGCCCGCTTCTGCCGCACGCCGCGCTTGTCGGGCTTGAACTCCCAGCCGGCAAATTCGTACCGCTTGCGCCTTATCCGTCTCGGCCGCGCGGCTCGGCCGATCGGCGGGGCGACGGTTTCCATTGGCGGGGTCTTCGCCGAGCCCTCGAGCAGACGCCGGCGCTGCGCCGCGCTATCCGGACCCAAATAGGTGTAGCCCGATTTGTGGCTGATCGGAGCGATCATATGGGCGCGGCGCGCAGTCTCTGCCGCGGCTTCTGCAGTGCCGCACTCGAGACAGCAGTCGAAACCGAGCCGCGCTCTCGCCTCGGGAAATTCGTTGCCGCAGCGGCAGTATGGCATTACCGCGTTTTTCCGGCGTAAACCGGCGATCTGAGGATGCGGTCGATCTCGGCGACGGTGACCCCGTAGAGGTCGGCGACTTGCACCGGCGTCATACCGTAAGTCGCCAATGTACGGACGCGGCCGATTTGCGAAGGAGGCACGGTGCGGGTGGGCTGTTTGGCAACCGCCCTTTGCCGTATTGGCTGTGCTGCGACTGGAGGTTCCACGCTTGGGCTCGGCGGGAGCCGCGGCGGGGCGGTGAAAATACGTGGTTGACGCCGCGGTTCCTGCTCGTGTGGCGCATCGCCATTTGGCGCCGGTCCAGTCGTCTCGGCATCGGCATTGGGCCGCGCCCGTTTGAACAGGTCTTCAGCTGCTTGTCGCGCCCGGCTGATCTTTTCTCGACTATTTCGCTCGTCCGCTGACTGCCATTCGTCCACCGAGCGTGTCTCCAAGTTGAAATCGTTAATATGTGCACCGATATAAGTCCCACCGCAGGATCTGCAAGACCGCCGCCCTTTACCGTCTCCCAGCCGCGTGCAGATAATGCGGACGGCCGGCAAGCGCGGGGAAAGTCGCATGGAGATGCCCGGAGCAGGCGAAACGGTCGTCGCTCGGGATCTCGTCGTCACGGCACGGGACGGCGTCGGGCTGGCGACGGATGTCTATCGTCCAGCCGGAGACGGTCCGTTTCCGGTGTTGCTGGAGCGGACGCCATACGACAAATCTGCGCCGAGCCGCTCCGAGCGCACGGCTGCCGTCGCGCAGCCCCGCTCGCGCGCCGAGGTCGCAGCCTACTTCGTGCGCCACGGCTACGCCGTCGTCTATCAGGATTGCCGGGGTCGGTACAAATCGGGGGGTCGCTTTACGAAGTATCTGAGCGAGGCCGAGGATGGCTGCGACACGCTCGCCTGGCTGGTGCGGCAGAGCTGGTGCAACGGCCGGGTCGGCACCTTCGGCCTCTCCTACGCGGCCCACACCCAGGCCGCACTCGGCTGTCTCGACCCGCCGGGTCTGGCGGCGCAGTTTCTCGATTGCGGCGGGTTCTCCAACGCCTATCGCAGCGGGATCCGCCACGGCGGCGCGTTCGATCTGAAACAGGCGACCTGGGCCTTCAACAACGCGCTGGCCGACGCCAGGGACCCTGCCGTCAAGGCGGCGCTCAAGGCGCAGGACATCAAAGAGTGGTTCGCGCGGATGCCGTGGCGCAAGGGCGATTCGCCGCTCAGCGCGGCGCCGGAATACGAGGACTACCTGTTCGAGCAATGGTCGCACGGCACCTTTGACGATTTCTGGAAGCAGCCGGGCATCTATGCGGAAGGCTATTACGACCGTTATGCCGACGTGCCGATCGTCAACCTCTCGGGCTGGTACGATCCCTATGCGCGGACGGCGGTGGAGAACTACCTCGGCCTGTCGCGGCGGAAGCGCGCCCCGGTTCAACTGATCCTCGGTCCTTGGACCCACGGCGACCGCTCATTGACCTATGCCGGCGATGTCGACTTCGGTCCGGCGGCTCCGGTCGACGGCAATCTCGCCCACGATTTCTTCGCACTGCGCCGACGCTGGTTCGACCGGTGGGTCAAGGGTGCCGCCAACGGCGTCGACACGGAACCGGCGGTACGGATTTTTGTGATGGGCGGGGGATCGGGACGGCGCAACACCGCGGGACGGCTCGATCACGGCGGAAGGTGGCGGACGGCCGCCGATTGGCCGTTGCCGCAGACGCAGTGGAGAGAATTCTACCTGCATTCCGATTGCAGCCTTGGCCGCGAGACGCCGCATGAGGGTTCGCCACCGCTCGACTACACCTCCGACCCGCGCAATCCGGTGCCGACAATCGGCGGCGCGCTCAGCTCGGGCGAGCCGGTCATGCGCGGCGGCGCCTACGACCAGCGAAAACTCGCCGAACGTGCCGATGTGCTGGTTTTCTCGACGCCGCCGCTCGACCGCGACCTGGAGGTCATCGGACCTGTTACGGTGCGGCTGTGGATCGCCTCCGACAGCCCCGATACGGATTTCACGGCAAAGCTGGTCGATGTGCATCCGCCAAACGAAGATTACCCGAATGGCTTTGCAATGAACCTGACCGAGGGTATCCTGCGCTGCCGCTACCGCGACAGCTGGGAGCGGCCGACGCCGATGGTGGCGGGCGAGGTCTACGCGATCACGATCGAGCTGTTCCCGACCGCCAATCTGTTCAGCCGGGGCCATCGGCTGCGTCTCGACATCGCGAGCAGCAACTTTCCGCATTTCGATATCAACCCGAATTCGGGCGAGCCAGAAGGCGCAATGGAGCATCCGCGCCTCGCCCATAACCGGGTCTTTGTCGATGCGGCGCGACCGTCGCATTTGATATTGCCGATCATTCCGTCTGTAGCGTGAGAAAAACGATGCGGCTCAGGGCGTTGCTGTTCACGGCGCTAATCGCCATCGGCCCGGGGACAGCGGAGGCGGCGGGATCGGGAAATGTCGCGAACGATCGTCTCGTTGCGCTGGCGCCAGCCGACCAGGCAAAAGCTCTGGCAAAGACTGTTGGGCACGGTTGTGTCGGCACCTCGGCCTTCGCAATGGGCGTCGTCGATACGGCCAAATGGAAATCTCTCGCGTACTGGAGTGTGCAGTGTAAAGACGGCAGAAGCTTTGCGATTCAGATCTCACCGGACCCAAAGGCACCTTGGGCGATCACCGATTGCCGGGTCCTGCAGGCAAACGGCAAGGACTGCTTCAAGAAATTCTGAACGAATCGATCCTGGTCACCAGCGCAGCGACTGGCGGCAGACCGAATACCAGAGACCGAGGTTCTCTTCCTGCCATTTAGGGTCCGAGCAATCCTTCTTGAGGATCGCCGCGGAGGCCGTGGGATCGGAGGGCGGGGGCGGAGTCGAGCTCGAGCATGCCGTCAGAGCGACCATCAGAGCGGCCAGAATACCCGGTCTAACCAGCGTACCTCTCCTTTTATTCGCGACAGACGCCCGAGATTCGAGGTAAGCGCAACGCCTCCACGCCGGCATAGTTCCGCGCCAATCTGCCATTTTGCGTGTAAAGCCCAAATCGATGTAGTTTCGAAGTCGGTGCCCGTACGACGGAGTGTAGCCTTTATGAAAAGCGCCAACAGCGGCCGAAACTATCGCAACGATACGCTCCTCGCCCATCTCGGGCGTCATCCGGAGGCACAAAACGGCGCCGTCAATCCACCAGTTTATCACGCCTCGACGATCCTGTCGGCGAATATGGCGGAGTGGGAAGCCAAGCGAGACCCGAGCGTGCGCTTCGACATCGTCCGCTACGGGCTGTTGGGCACCCCAACCACCTTCGCATTGGAAGAAGCGGTGGCCGCCATCGAGGGCGGCTATCGCGCAATGCTGATGTCATCGGGCCTCGCCGCCATTACGGCGCCGCTGCAGGCCTGCCTCAAATGCGGCGACCATGTCTTGATGGTCAATTCGTGCTACGGCCCGGCGCGAAACTTCTGCGAGAGGGTGTTGACCCGCTGCGGCGTGGAAACGACCTATTACGACCCCTTGATCGGCGGTGACATTGCCCGGCTGATGCGCCCGAACACCCGGGTTGTCTATCTCGAATCGCCGGGATCATTGACGTTCGAGGTCCAGGACGTGCCGGCGATCGCCGCGGCGGCACACGAAGCCGGCGCCAAGGTGCTGATGGACAATACCTGGGCCTCGCCCTACCTGTTCCGTTCCTTCGAGCACGGCGTGGATGTCTCGATCCATGCGGCGACCAAATACATTGTCGGCCATTCCGACGTGATCCTCGGGGCGGTCATCACCAATGAGGAGACGTACCTCCCGGTGCGCACGATGGCGGCCGATCTCGGCCATTGCGCGGGTCCGGACGACGCCTATTTCGCACTGCGCGGGCTGCGCACTTTGTCGGTGCGGCTCGAGCGGCACGAGAAGAATGCGCTTGCGGTAGCACGCTGGCTGCAGACCCGGCCCGAGGTTTCTCGCGTGCTCTACCCCGCTTTGCCGGAAGACCCGGGCTACGAATTGTGGAAGCGCGATTTTCTCGGGGCGAGCGGGCTGTTTGGCGTCGTCCTCAAGCCCGCGTCGAAATCCGCGGTATACGCGATGATCGACGCACTCGACCTGTTCGGGATCGGATCGAGCTGGGGCGGTTATGAGAGCCTGATTTTGCCGACCAGCCCGAGCCGCGGCCGAACCGCAACGCGTTGGGAGGCCGAAGGTCCCACCCTGCGCCTCCACATCGGCCTCGAAGACCCGCAGGACCTGATCGAGGACCTCGAACACGGCTTCCACCAGCTGCGCGCCGTCGCCGCAGCGGCGTGACCCGCCCGCTCAAGCGACGCCGAAGGTCCTTATCGCCTGCTCATCGAATTTGAGCCCGAGGCCGGGAGCGGTCGGCATGGCGAGTTCGCCATTCACCGGCGCCGGGACTTCCTCCCACAAACGGAACAGGCGGGGCATGTACTCGACGGTGAGGCCATTCGGTACCGCGCCGACGAGGTGGACGTGGATCTCCGGTACGCCGTGGCTGACCACGGGCAGGTTGAAGGCTTCGGCCATGCCGGCGATCTTGAGCCACGGGGTGATGCCGCCGGAGCGCACCTGGTCGATCATGACGATGTCGACCGAGCGGGCTTCGAGCATATGGCGGAACGGCACGATGCCGTAGAGGTACTCGCCGCCGGCGACCGGGGTCGCGAGAGCCGCAGAGACCCGAGCGAGCCCGGCGTAGTCATCATGCGCCGTCACGTCTTCGAGCCAATAGAGCCCGACCCCGGCGTCTTCGACGCGTTTGCCGATATCGATCGCCTGCTCGACCCGCCAGCGCTGGTTGATGTCGCACATCAGATCCATGTCGGGGCCGACCGCCTCGCGGATGAGCCGGGCTTGCTCGACTTCGCGCGCCGGCGAGGTGACGCCCGGCAGGCCGAGTTGCATTTTGGTCTGGCGATGGCCTTTCTCGCGCAGTCTGCCGGCGGCGGTGACCGCCTCTTCGAGCTTGAGCCCGCGCCGCAGCGCGCCGCTGGCGTAGGTGGCGATGCGGTCGCGCCCGCCGCCCAGCAGCTTCCACAAGGGCAAACCCAGCGCCTTCCCCTTGATGTCCCACAGCGCAACGTCGATCGCCGACAGCGCCATCGTAAATATGCCGGCGGGTCCGGAGCCGCCGGCAGCCGCCCGCAGTTTCGCGGCGACCGCCTCGACCCGCAGCGGATCCTCGCCGATCGCCAATGCGCCGAGTTCGTCGACGGCGCGCCTCAACGTGCGGGTCAGCGCGCCGCCGAAATAGGTGACCCCCAACCCCTCGACACCGTCATCGGTGCGGATTCGCAACGTGACGATCGGGTTTTTCGCATTCGGGATTTTCCGAAAACCCGGCGAGCGGCTCGTCGTTCGGCAGCGCGACGATGCCGGTCTGGATACTCGGCGATTTTCATCCGGCCACTCCGAGCCCGTCGTCTCTTGGCTGGGATTGCAGCGATCGCCCGATCTGCTCCGAGCCGTGTCCTGGGGGCGCATCGCGAAATTTCCCTGCCGACACGGGAATAACGGGAAATTTTCTCGATATCCAGCGGTGATCCCTGGATAATCAATGCCTTGCGAGCGCATTCCCGTAAAACGGCAGGGAATTTCAATTCCCTGCCGGAGCGCTTGGCAGGGAATCGGCAGGGAAATGCGAGGTAAGGTGACATCATCGACAGCGTGGCGTGTTTCTGATACGTTCTCATATGGGCTTACGGGCGCATCCACGCAACTTTCAAACTTACGGGGATAGGCCGTATCGAGCGCCAACGGGCGGCCCGAGACGCCGCTGATTTTTCAACCGGCATGGTAGCGCTCGATCGCGGCCTGGTCGAATTTCAGCCCGAGGCCGGGCGCCGTCGGCATCGCCAGCTCGCCGTTCTGCGGCTGCGGCACCTCCTCGAAGAGGCGCGTCAGCCACGGCATGTATTCGACCGTCAGCCCGTTCGGGATTGCGCCGATCAGGTGGACATGGACCTCGGGGATCAGATGGCTGACGACCGGCAGGTTGAAGGCTTCGGCCATGCCGGCGACCTTCAGCCATTGCGTGATGCCGCCGACCCGCACCAGGTCGATCATGACGATATCGACCGAGCGCGCCTCGACCATGTGGCGGAACGGCACGATGCCCCAGACATACTCGCCGCCGGCGACCGGCGTCGACAGCGCGGCGGTGACCCGCGCCAAGCCGGGATAGTCGTCCGCCGTCGTCACGTCTTCGAGCCAGAACAGGCCGACCCCGGCGTCCTCGACCCGGCGGCCGATATCGATCGCCTGCTCGACGCCGCCAGCGCTGGTTGATGTCGCACATCAGCTTGATGTCGGGGCCGATCGCCTCGCGCACCCGCCGCATGCGCTCGACCTCCTTGGCGGGTGTGGTCTCGCCGGGCAGCGCCAGCTGCGTCTTCATCTCGCGGAAGCCCTTTTCCTTCAGGCGCCCGGCGGCGGTGACGACCCGGTCGAGCGAGAGCCCGCGCATCAAAGCGCCGCTCGCATAGGTCGGGACCCGATCGCGCGCGCCGCCGAGCAGCTTCCACAACGGCAGGTTCAACGCCTTGCCGCGGATGTCCCACAACGCCATGTCGAGCGCCGACAGCGCCAAATGGAAGATGCCGCCGGGCCCGGCGGAACCGGCGGCGGCCCGCAATTTCGCGACGACCGCCTCGAGGCGAAACGGATCGTCACCGACGATCAGTCCGCCGAGTTCGTCGACCGCACTGCGCAACGTGCCGGTCAGCGCGCCGCCGAAATAGGTCACGCCGACCCCGGTAACCCCCTCGTCGGTTTCAACCTGCAAAGTGACGATCGGCCGGGTTGCGTTTGGGTTTTCCGCGGCGTCGGCAAGCGGCTCGTCGGCGGGCAGGGCAACGATTTGAGAGCGAATACCGGAAATCTTCATCGGAGGACCCCAGCAAAGAGCGCAAGACTTACACCCCCGAGCCAATAAGGGAAACTCGCTCGTCGGCGGCAGCGAAGTCTATAAGGAGATAGCCGGGGACTGAGCTCGTTATCAGCTTGCCGTGTGCCTTGATTATCCCGTCCCTGACCCCGAGCGATAATCCGCAATCGAGCTCAATTTTTGCTTCTACCCCAACTTTCGGTTTCATCAGAAAATACCGATTGCTGCAGCTGCAGCGAATCAGCAGCAAAATTTCCTCTTTCGGTAGAATAGCCGTCGCAAGCAGCGCTCGCGCCGTTGGTCATGACCCCACTTCGCCGTCGCATGATCGAGGATATGCGGATCCGTAACCTCTCGCCGCATGACACAGAGAGCCTACGTCGAGCAGGTTTCCCGGTTCGCCCGCCATTTCGGCCAGTCGCCCGAACGGTTGGGCCCGGACGAGATCCGGGCTTGGCAGATTCTACCTGGTCGAGGAGAGACGCCTGGCGGCCAGTTCGATTTCGGTCGCCGTGGCCGCGCTCCGGTTCGTCTACACCGTCACCCTCAAACGACCTTGGATTGTCGAAGACGACATCCCGACCGGCCGGCAGCCGACAGAAACTCCCCGTTGTGCCGAGCCCGGAGGAAGTCGCCGGTTCCTGGACGCGGTGAAAAGCCCGAAACATCGGATGATCCTGACCGTGTGCTACGCGACGGGTCTGCGCATTTCCGAAGCGGTTTGCCTGAAGCCCGCCGCGATCGACAGCCAGCGGATGGTCATCCGGGTGGAGGCGGGCAAAGGCCGGAAGGACCGCTACGTGATGCTCTCGCCGAGGCTGTTGGAGACTTCTGCGGAACTACTGGAAGGACGGCTCGTCCGAAAGAGTGGCTGTTTCCAGGTGACCGGCCCGAGCAGCCGATCACGGCGTGCGCCGTCGAGATCGCCTGCAGGCAGGCGCTTGAGCAATCCGGGCATCGGCAAAGCCGGTCACCCCGCATTCCTTGCGCCATGCGTTCGCCGTTCACCTGCTGGAGTCCGGCGCCGATCTGCGCACCATCCAATTGCTGCTGGGGCATCGCAGCCTGACCACCACGTCGCGTTATCTGCGTATCGCCACCAGCAAGGTCTGCGCCACCGCCAGTCCGCTGGACGCCTTGCACGCCATGATCGCCCACGGTGCCGGACCTCGTGCCCGCCTGACGGCGCGGTTCCGTGGCCCGCGAGGGGCTGGAAGTGGCGGATGTGTTCCGCCACTTCGGCCCGGCTTTCCGTGATCAGCACGGCGCGTCGCTGTCCGCCGCGCGGCGGCGTGCCATGATCGCGATCGAGAGTTGCCGCACCGCCGCTCTCGGCGGTCACGTCGAGCGTTGCGGCGACTGCGGCCATCAACGCGTCGCCTACAACTCGTGCCGTAATCAGCAACTGCCCGAAGTGCCAGGGTCTCGCACGGGCCCAATGGCTCGAGGACCGTCAGGCCGAACTGCTCGACGTGCCCTACTTCCACGTCGTGTTCACCGTGCCGGACGGAGATCGAGGTCATCGCGTTCCAGAACCAGACCGTGGTCTACGACATCCTGTTCCGGGCGGCGTCGGAGACGTTGCGCACCATCGCCGCCGATCCAGAGCATCTGGGCGCGGAGATCGGCTTCCTCGGTGTGCTGCACACCTGGGGACAGAACTTGTTGCACCACCCGCACATTCACTTTCTTGTTCCTGGCGGCGGGATCGCGCCGGACGGTGAAAGCTGGATCGCCTGCCGGCCGGGGTTCTTCCTGCCGGTCAGAGTGCTGTCGCGGATGTTCCGAGGCTTGTTCCTGCACTATCTGGAAAAGGCCTTCGCCGCCGGTGAGCTGAAATTCTTCGCCGCGCACCGCCACCTTCATGAGCCCGCCGCGTTCCGGCGCTATCTGGCGCCGGTTTGGAACACCGAGTGGGTGGTCTACGCGAAGCGGCCTTTCGCCGGGCCGGCCCAGGTCCTCGACTATGTCGGGCGCTATACCCACCGTGTCGCCATCTCCAACAACCGCCTGGTGTCCATGGACAACGGCAAGGTCCGGTTCCGCTGGAAGGATTACCGGGACGGCAACCGCCAGAAGACGATGACCCTGGATGGTGGGGAGTTCATCCGCCGCTTCCTGATCCATGTGCTGCCGGACGGGTTTCACCGCATCCGGTACTATGGCTTCCTCGGCAACTGTCATCGCGCCCGGAAGCTTGCGCGCTGCCGCGAGCTGCTCGGGATGGCGCCGGCCGCACCCACGCCCGATCCGCCCGCTGATTATCGCGATCGCTTCAAGGCGCTGACCGGACGGTCCCTGAGGGAGTGTCCGCACTGCCACGCCGGCATCATGGTGGTGATTGACAGCATCGCGCGGACCAGGATCTGCCAGCCGGTTCCGGATACATCATGACCCAACTCTTTCGGTCCGAGCGCGCGAAGCCAAATCGCCTGCCAGACCAGGGTGGGGATGCTTGCGTCCCGCGCCATTCTGAAGCGCCTCAGGAAGGGGGCAAACGTCCAGCTCCTGATGGATCTTGCCCCTCTGAGAGATGCTTGGCACGGCGCACAGGCTCAACCCGCCGCTAGCGCCTCTCCCGCGCACTGGCGATGGGTTCCGGGCCATTCAACGCCCATAGCCGTGGCGGCGGGGGCGCGGTTTAGCGATGTGGACGGGTTCGACAAGGGGGTGACACGTGGACGGCGCCGCCATATGGACGGCGCGCCCGCGAGTAGCAATTGTGCTAAAGCCGTTCCGCGCTGCGATCCCCGGCCACAGCGGACGCGGGAACGGTTTACGGAGTTGACCCCTCGACCCTTTGTCGTTTTTCTCGCTCGCCGTGCAGCCCGCGTAAATTGAAACCACCGATATCGCTGCCGCTCCCGCCCCGGACCAAAGGTGCAACATCTAGGACGGGGCGAGTACGCACAACCCACATAAATCTTTATGCCGCTTCCGCGCCAGTAGCTGGAACTTTTTTGATAATCAATTTTTGTTGTCGGGAGGCTTCGCAATATCGAAGCAGTTTGCCAATCGACGACGCCCCGCCCGCCGAGGAATACCGCCACACTGCGGAAGGCGTCCGAGACATGGCGCGGCGCGTGACCTCAGACGAAGTCCGCCGAGAGCTATTGGACTTTGCCGAGCGTTACGACCGGCTGGCGCAACGCGCGCAGAGGCGGTTCAAGAATTATGCAAAAAAATTGGACCGCTGATAACAAAAGGCTTTTCCTTTGCGAACGTCAGAACGACCGCGCCGTCGTTCCGGTCAGCATGTCGGCCTTGCGGTTGAGGGCGGCGATCAGGCCGTCGACGCCGTCGGTTCGCAGGATCGCGGCGAATTCGGAGCGGCGGGTCGCCACCTCGCTGATCGCGCCGTCGAGGTAGATGTCGGAGATCAGCCAGCCATCGCCGTTGCGGCGCATCATGTAGTCGACCTTGACCGGCTCGCCATTGGCCTTGACGATCTGGCTCTTGACCACGACGCCGCTCGCATTGGGCTGTTCGCCGGTGACCTGCAATTTCTGTCCCGCATAGCTGTCGAAGCGGTCGGCATAGATCGCCGAGATGTAGCGGCCGAAGCTCTCGGTGAGTTGCTGGCGTTGCGCCTCGTTGAGACCGGCCCAGTACGATGGGCCGACCGACAAGCGGGTCATTGAGGGGATGTCGAAGGTCCGGCGGATGACCGGCTCGATCTGCGTGAACCGCCCGCTCTGCCCGAGGATGCGGCCATTCTTCATCGTGCCGAGCAGCGTATCATAGAGCCCCTGCACCGTGTCGCCGCCGCTCGCCGGCGCCGCGTAGACGAGACAGGAGGACGCCGATGCGGTCAGCATGGCGGCCAGAAAAAGTGCTTTTGGCACGATCGACTTACTCATAGCTCGGTGCTCCCTGGCTCTCCTCAGCCCTCAGGTTCCTACAAATTTAGGTATTCGCTTCTAGGTGTTCGCATCCCCGCGGCTTTCAAGCGCATGGCTGCGCTGCGACCTGTTTCTTTCCGGCGCACGAGGCGCCCCTTGAAATTTGCCGAGCATTCCCTTTACCCATAAGTTGGTAGATCCGTTTAGAACACAACGTGCAGTGGCAATGCTGATCGGTATGAGCTAAGGAAATGTTTCCGGCTGCGGACTTCTTCAAATCGATGGTGCGGCCCGGGTCCGTCGGGACCATTATAATCCACGGCGGCTGTGCGCGAGATAAAGGCTAAGGCGCTCATGGATCAGACGGATAAGAAATTCCACATCAATTTCTGGTATGTCATTGCCGCGGTGCTCGGCATGTTGCTCATCCAGGATCTCTACCTGGAGAGCACCAAGCTGACGCCGATCCCGTACAGCCGTTTCCAGAACACTGCTCAACGAAAACAAGGTAGACAAAGTTGCTATCGCCCAGAATTACATCAGCGGTTCGCTAAAGGAGGCACAGCCAGACGGGGTAAAGGACTTCATCACCGCGCGGGTCGACCCCGAACTCGCGGAAAGTCTGGACAAACACGGCGTCGTCTATAGCGGTGTCGTCGAGAACCATTGGCTGCGCGATCTGCTGTCCTGGATCCTGCCGGCGATCTTTTTTGTCGGGATCTGGATGTTCGCGATCCGGCGCATGGGTCAGGGTGGGCTCGGCGGGTTGATGCAGATCGGCAAGAGCCGCGCCAGGATCTATGTCGAGAAGGAGACCAAGGTCACCTTCGCCGATGTCGCCGGCGTCGACGAGGCCAAGGACGAATTGGTCGAAATCGTGGAATTCTTGAAGGAGCCAGTCCGATACGGGCGCCTCGGCGGCCGGCCGCCCAAGGGCGTGCTGCTGGTCGGTCCGCCTGGGACCGGCAAGACGTTGCTCGCCCGTGCCGTCGCCGGCGAGGCCGGGGTTCCGTTTTTCTCGATCTCGGGCTCGGAGTTTGTCGAGATGTTCGTCGGCGTCGGCGCCGCCCGGGTTCGCGACCTGTTCGAGCAGGCGCGTCAACACGCGCCGGCGATCATCTTCATCGACGAGCTCGATGCGCTCGGCCGTGCCCGCGGTCCCTTTGTCGGCGGCGGGCAAGACGAGAAGGATCAGACATTGAACCAGCTCCTGGCCGAGCTCGACGGCTTTGATCCGTCGAGCGGTCTGGTCCTGCTCGGCGCAACCAACCGGCCCGAAGTGCTCGATCCGGCATTGCTGCGCGCCGGACGGTTCGACCGTCAAATCCTGGTCGACCGGCCGGACAAGAGAGGACGGGAGCAGATCCTGGCGGTGCACCTGAAGAAGGTGGCAAAGCTCGGCGACGACGTGAAGCCCGAGCAGATCGCGGCGCTGACCCCCGGCTTTACCGGTGCGGATCTGGCGAATCTGGTCAACGAGGCGACCTTGCTTGCGACGAGGCGCAATGCCGAGGCGGTCACGATGACCGACTTCACGGCAGCGATCGAGCGCATGGTCGCCGGGTTGGAGAAGCGCAATCGCCTGCTCAATCCACTGGAACGGCGGGTGGTGGCGTACCACGAGCTCGGTCACGCGATGGTCGCACTGGCGCTGCCGGGCACCGATTCCGTGCACAAGGTCTCGATCATCCCGCATGGCGTCGGCGCGCTCGGCTATACGATCCAACGGCCGACCGAGGACCGATATCTGATGACCCGCGCCGAGTTGGAATACAAGATGGCAGGACTCCTCGGAGGACGCGCCTCCGAGCAGCTGGTGTTTCGCGAGATATCGACCGGCGCCGCGGACGACCTCGCCCGTGCGACCGACATCGCCCGCGCGATGGTCCTGCGCTACGGCATGAGCGAGGCACTGGGCAATGTGACCTATGACCGAGACCGCTCCCCCTTTCTGCAGCCCAACGTGCCGGCGCCGCAGGAGCGCAACTACAGCGAAGAGACAGCGGAAGCCGTGGACAGGGCGGTGCGCCAACTCGTCGATGGCGCATTCCAGACGGCCTTTGGCATTTTGCAGCAGAACCGCTCGCTGCTCGACCGCACCGCGGCGGCCCTGCTCGAAACCGAAACCCTGGAGGAGCCGGCGATCGAGCGGCTCAAGGGCGAGATCGTCGCCGGACCGTCCTGCCGCACGCGAGCTGCCAGCCGCGACAGCGGCGGCGGGATCTTCTGACTGAGAAAAGGGCATGTTTTGGCGAAATGCTAAGAGTGGGGGCGCGCACGGCTACGCTACCCCGAACAATAGCCACGCTATTCGGCGGCCTCCCCGACGGTGATCGCATAGGCGGTCTCGCCGTGAACCGCGTCGTCGCCGACCGCCAGCTGCGCGTCGCTCATGCGCAGCGGCACGAAGATCGAGATCACCTTGAGAATGATAAACGTGGCGATGGCGTTGTAGATGATGATGAACGCCGCGCCTTCGAGCTGCGCCAGAAGTTGGGTTCCCGTGTCGCCGTAGAGCAGGCCGGTAACGCTGACGCCGGGCGCCTCCTTGTCGGTGCCGATGTATTCGAGCATGTCCGGGTTCGCGAGGATGCCGACGAGCAGACCACCGGTCAGGCCGGCAATGCCGTGCGTGGAAAACACGCCCAACGTATCGTCGACCTTCATCATGAAGCTGGTCTTCTGGAACTTGTTCATCGAAAGCCACGGAATGATGCCGGCAACGATACCGATGATGATGGCGCCCCAGCCATTGACGAAACCGGCGGCGGGAGTGATTGCCACCAAGCCCGCGATCATGCCGTTGATCGCGCCGATGATCGACGGCTTGCCGTAGGCCATCTTGTCCATCAGCGTCCAGACGAGGAGGCCCACCGCGGTGGCCGTGTTGGTGTTGAGGACGGCCGCGCCCGCGTCGTGGTTGGCGAAATATGGATCGCCGCCGTTGAAGCCGTTCCAGCCCAGCCACAAGAGGCCGGCGCCGATCAACGCAACCAGCAGGCTGTTGGGCGGGAATTGCTCGCGATCTACCCGTAAGCGTGGCCCGACCACGGCTGCAGCGACGAACCCGGACGTGCCGGCGGCGAGATGGATGACGTAGCCGCCGGAAAAGTCCTGTACGCCCAACTGCGAGAGCCAGCCGCCGCCCCAGAGGCTGAACGCCCCGACCGTGTAGACCAGGGTCATCCACACCGGGCAGAAGATCACCCACGCCGTGAAGTTCATGCGGCCGAGCACCGAGCCGCCGAGGATGATCACCGTGATCGCAGCGAACACGAACTGGAAGAAAATCAGGGTGGCCATCGGGAAGGTCAGTTCCGGCATGCCGGAGGCCGCTGCCGGTACCACCGCCTGGCCCGTGAGGAAGTTCGCGGAGGTCGCCAACGCCGGTTTGCCGAGGAACGGAAACCACTGTTCTCCGAATGCCATGTTGTAGTCGAATAGAACCCACACGACCAAGACCGAGGCGAAGGCGTAGAAGCACATGAAGGCCGAATTGATCGCCCATTTCTGCTTGACATACCCGGCGTAGAGAACCGCCAGGCCGGGAATGCTTTGCAGGCCGACGAAAGTCGCGGCCGCCAACTGCCATGCATTGTTGCCGGAATCGAGCCACTTGGGTGATGGTACGAGCATTATTTGTCCCCTATTTTTCTGTCGTGAGAAGCGCACAACCTCCGGTGCCAAACGTGAGGTTGAATAAACGACACAAGTTAAGGAGGTCAAGGCAAAAGCCATGCCAGACGCGTAACGACCTCATGAAGCCGCCGCGAACCGGATCACTTTCGCGGAGCACGCGGTGAGTGAATCACGCAAGACTGCATAAAAATTAGGCAAAACCATTCGTCGGTTTTTATATGATCGGTCGGCCGATTTATATGTGATCCCAATGGGCGGCTTGCTTTGCACGGAAGCCCGGATTTGGCGTATGGATCGGCGCATGGCGATGTGGACGAAACCATGTTCCACGACCGCGTTCTAGCGGCAGGGATAGCCGGCTTGGCAGCGGGTTTGGCCGTTCCGACGATCAATGGTGACGCGCAGGAGACGTGAGACCGCGATCACCTGTATCAATCCGGTGAGCGGCACGTCCTGGCAGATTGAGATCGATTACGGGAAAGCCACCGTCGATTCCAATCCGGCCGAGATTACACGAGCCGGAGATTTCCTGGTTCGATCCCAAGGACGGCGGCAACTACACGCTCGACCGCAAATCCGGCGATCTTACCGCAAGTGTCGCGTCGAGCACCGGCGGCTATTTTCGACATGGTCGTTGCCGTCTGGAGAAATCGCGGTGACGGCGTGAGGACGCGACCGCTGGTAGCGACAACCCGGCGGAAGCGGTGCCATGGCGACGGTTGAGATCGGCGTACAGGCAAGCGTCGGATTCTCCTCAAAGACCGGGCCGCGCAAGCAAAACGAGGATTTCGCCGGCGCGCTGTTCGGCGCTGAGTTGCCGGAGCCGCGCCAGGAAGTGGTAGCGGCGATCGCCGACGGAATCGGCGGCGCGAAGGGCGGCCGCATCGCGGCCGAGACTGCGGTGCGCGGTTTCCTGGATGGATTTTGCGATCTGCCCGAGACCATGGAGGTGCAACGAGCCGGCGCGAAGATCGTAACTGCGCTCAGCGGTTGGATCAACACGATGGGCCGCCAGGACCCCAACCTCGCCGGGATGGGTTGCACATTGACCGCGCTGGTGCTGCGCGGCCGCATCGCCCACCTGCTGCATGTCGGGGATACCCGCGCCTATAGGTTGAGTGGCGACCGCCTGACATGCCTCACCACAGACCATGTGCGCCAGGAAGGCACCGGTCGCTCGAACGTGCTCAACCGTGCGCTGGGAGTTGAGCCGGATGTGCGGCTCGACTACGCCTCGCAACCGATGGCGCTGCACGACCGCTTCCTGTTGTGCAGCGACGGCGTGCACGGCTTTCTGACGGATCAGACCATTGCCGATATCTTGCGCGAGCGCTCAGCTCCGCGGGATACCGCCGCTGCGCTGGTTGCGACCGCGCTCCGATCGGGCAGCACCGACAACTGCACCGCCCTAGTTCTGGATGTAATCGCGCTGCCGACCGGGGGATCGGCCGACATCACCGCCGCCATCCTGCAGTTGCCCGTGATCCCAGCGCCGCTTCGCGGCGAGACGATCGACGGATTTGTCCTGAAAGCGTTGATCTCCGAGGGCCGATACAGCCGGCTCTTCGCCGCTGAGGACGAAGTCGAGAGCGGCATCTTTGCCTTGAAGTTCCCCAAGCCCGAAATCGCCAGCGTCGACGCCTACCGCGCGGCGTTCGTCCGCGAGGCTTGGGTCGGTGCTCGGGTCCATAATCCCTCGGTAGGGCGCGTCATTGAGCTGCCACCCGGGCGCCAGACCTGCCTCTACACGGTCATGCCGCTTTATCAGGGCGAACTTCTGGAGACGCGGCTGTCGCGCAGTCCGGCGCTCGGATTGGAGGAAGGACGGAATATCGCCGTGGCACTCGCCCGGGCAGCAGCGGCGCTGCACCGCGCCGGCATCATTCATCGCGACATCAAGCCGGACAACGTCATTCTCGAAGCGGGCGGATCGCTGAAGCTGATCGATCTCGGAGTGGTTCGCGTACCGGGCCTGGAGGAATTTCCGCCCGAGAACATTCCCGGCACCCAGGCTTATATGGCGCCCGAAATGTTCGAAGGTGAAGCCGGGAACGAGGCGACCGACATTTATGCGCTCGGCGTCACGATGTTTCGCGCGTTCACGGGGCAATACCCCTACGGCAATCCCGACGCTACCAGTCCGCCGCGCCGGGACCGGCCGAAGGACTTTTCCGCGCTGCGGCCCGATCTCCCCGCCTGGGTCAAGGCGGCGCTTTCACGCGCGATCGCTGTCGATCCTGCGAAGCGCCATCACGACATGACCGAGTTCGCATTCGACATGGAAGCCGGACCAGCACGCGCTCCGACCGCAATTCGCCGACCGCGCACGCTCTACGAGCGCGCCCCGCTCCAAGTGTGGCAAGGGGTTGGCCGCTCTACTGGCGCTTGCGCTCCTAGTTTCGTTGCTGGCGCGTTAAGCCTTAGCCTGCATCGCGAGCAAGTCCCAACGGGGCGCTGGAACATGAATTCTGCCTAAATCTTAAGCTTCCATAGGCAGTTTTCTGCCGCGCTGCTTCCGCCGCACCGCCGCAAGCTGGTTTGACGCACCGAATAGGAGAGTTGCCGGTCCAGAGTCGACTGGCACGATTCTTGGTTCCCAGCGGCGACGTGTCCGGCTCATGGATCAGGAGACGGTTCGCCGCGCGCTGATCGGTCTCTTGGAGGAAGTTGATGAAATCCGCGTACCTTGTCCTGCAACGACTGATGCTGGCCACGTCGATGCTGTTGCTGCTAACGCTCTCGGCTGTGGCGCAAGCGCCAGCGGCCCCGAAGCTCGAATTCGGGCGACACCGCGTGGATGCTGACCTCCATGGCGCTCGTCCTGATGATGACCGTACCCGGTCTTGCACTGTTTTACGGCGGCATGGTCCGCAAGATGAACGTGCTGGCGACGGTGATGCAGAGCTTTGCGGTGACCTGCCTCGTCACGGTGTTGTGGATGGTCATCGGCTATAGTTTCGCATTCACTCCGGGATCGCCATTCCTGGGCGGCACGAGTCGGTTCTTGCTGTATGGGATGACCCTCGACTCGGTTAACGATCTGGCAAAGACCATTCCCGAATCGGTCTATATGTGCTTCCAGATGACCTTTGCGATCATCACCCCGGCGCTGATCTGCGGCGCCTTCGCCGATCGCATGAAATTCTCGGCATTGCTGTGGTTCATCGGGCTGTGGAGTGTGTGCGTCTATTGTCCGATCGCCCACTTTGTGTGGGGACCGGACGGGTTCCTCAATGATGCGGGCGTGCTCGACTTTGCCGGCGGAACCGTCGTGCACATCAATTCCGGTTTTGCCGGCCTGATGGCGGCTCTGGTCATGGGCCGGCGGCGCGGATATGCGACCGAACCGATGCCGCCCCACAACCTTGTGCTCAGCGTCATCGGCGCTTCGCTGCTCTGGGTCGGCTGGTTCGGTTTTAACGCCGGCTCCGCAACGGCAGCCAACGGTAATGCCGGCATGGCGATGGCGGTGACGCAGATCGCGACCGCGACGGCGGCTCTCGCCTGGATGTTCGCCGAATGGATGCTCAAGGGAAAGCCGAGCGTGCTCGGGATCATCTCGGGCGCAGTCGCCGGCCTCGTCGCGATCACCCCGGCCTCCGGCTTTGTCGACCCGCGCGGCGCCCTGATTATCGGCGTTGCGGCCGGCGTCATCTGCTATTGGTCCACCACGGGTCTAAAGCACGCGCTCAGATACGACGACAGCCTCGACGCCTTCGGCGTGCATGGCATCGGCGGCATGGTCGGTGCAGTCTTGACCGGTGTGCTGGCTGTCGCATGGGTCGGCGGCGAAGGCAAGAGCGGCCTGATCGACGGCAATCCGCATCAGGTGCTCGTGCAGCTCTACGGGATCACGGTCACGGTCGTCTATGACGTCGTCGTCTCTCTGATCCTGCTCAAACTGGTCGATCTTACGGTCGGACTTCGGGTCGACGCCGAAGTTGAACGCGAGGGTCTCGACTTGGCGCTTCACGGCGAAGCGGTCCAGTAGACCCGTCGAGCTCAACGCGAGGTTAGACGATGAAAAAGATCGAAGCGATCATCAAGCCCTTCAAGCTCGACGAAGTGAAGAACGCGCTGCACGAGGTCGGCATAACCGGAATGACGGTCACCGAGGTCAAGGGCTTCGGGCGGCAGAAAGGCCATACGGAAGTCTATCGCGGGGCGGAATACGTGATCGACTTCCTGCCCAAGCTCAAGATCGAGGTCGTGGTCGACGATGCGATTGTCGAACGAGCGGTGCAGGCCATTCAGGACACTGCCCGCACAGACAAGATCGGCGACGGCAAGATCTTTGTGTTGCAGGTCGAACAGGCCGTCCGGATCCGCACCGGCGAGCAGGGACCCGACGCCGTATGACGCGATGCCGGTCGAAGCCGGCGCCGCTCCTTACTCGAGGGGCTCGGTTGCGCTGATCTCGATGCCGAAGCCGGCGAGCCCGACATAGGTGCGCGAGCGGGTCGCCAGCAGCTGTATCGATGAAATCCGCAGATCGCGCAGGATCTGCGCCCCGAGTCCCACCTCGCGCCACTGGACATTGCGCTCGTGCTCCGAGCCGGTCGCCTCCTCCGGCGACGGGAGAGGCCGGCACCCCTGACGTACCGTCCCGCAGATAGACGAGAACCCCTCGTCCGGCGGCATTGAACCGGCTCAGCGCGGCATGGATGGGTTTGGCGCCGCCGAACACGTCTTCGAGGACGTTGGCTCGGTGCAGCCGCGTCGGGATGTTGCTGCCGTCGCCGATATTTCCGTAAACGAACGCGTAGTGGTGGACCTTGTCGAACGGCGTCACATAGGCATAACCGCCGAGCTCGCCGATTTCGCTCGCCACGGTGAATTCGGCCACGCGGGTCACGAGCTTCTCGCGCGCCTGGCGATAGGCGATCAGATCGGCGACCGATATTCGCCTCAGGCCGTGGCTTTTGGCGAAGCTCCGGACTTGCGGGCCGCGCATCACGGTGCCGTCGTCATTGACCAGCTCGCAGATCGCCGCCACCGGCTCGATGCCGGCGAGCCGGCAGAGGTCGATCGCCGCTTCGGTGTGGCCCGAACGCATCAGCACGCCGCCATCCTTGGCGATCAACGGGAAGATGTGGCCCGGCCGGACGAAATCCGAGCGGCCCGCATTGTTGTTCGCAAGGTTGCGGATTGTCGCCGTGCGGTCGTCGGCGGAAATCCCGGTTGTCGTGCCGTGCCGGTAATCGACCGAAACCGTAAACGCCGTGCCGTGAATAGCGTCGCTGTCCGCGACCATCGGCGCAAGATGCAGGCGCCGCGCGGTTTCCGCAGTCAATGGCGCGCAGACGATACCGCAGGTATGGCGGATGATGAACGCCATCTTCTCCGGCGTCGCGTGTACCGCTGCGAGGATCAGGTCGCCCTCGTTCTCGCGGTCGTCGTCGTCCGTCACGACGACGATATCGCCGCGGGCGAATGCTTCGATCACTTGCGGAACACGGGACTGCGACAAGGTCTGATCTCCCACCGCGGCTAACTGAAGCCATTGGCGTTCAGAAACCTCGGATTGGCATCGCGCAGCTTGGCGATAGTGAGGCGCCACAGTATCTCGCGCGCGTGACGTTCGCGAGGTTCACCTTCTTCGAACGCGCCGGCGCGAAGGTCGCGCGCGAAGCGGCGCAGAAGCCCTTGCTCGCCCTCACCCCCTTCGCCGTACAATTCCTCCAGCTCGTGAAGGATCCCCTGCACCGGGGCGGCGCCCGAGATCGCTTCGCGCTCGGCAATCGCCATGCTGTTGGCGACGAGCCGGGCTTCGAGATGCGCCGTCGGCGGCAATAGCGGCATCAGTTCATTCAAGCAGCACGTCGCGGGCGAGAGCGAGCAGCGCCGGTCCGGTCGGCAGATCACGCACCACTCGGCACTCCACCACGGTCCAGCAGCATCAGGATCTCCAATTCGCACTCGGTCGCACGCCGTCCGGTCAGCGCGAGATCGAGATTACGCTCACCCCCGATCATATAGCGGTCGCTTTGCTGCAGCGCGATCACCGCCCAGCGAATGCTCGCCAGCACCTCCCAAAAGAAGACCCGCCGCGGGTCGACTGATCGCCCGAATTCGCTCTCGTATCCCTGATAGAAGGGCGCGCGGTCGGCGATGCCGCCGGCTTCGCGGTCGAGCCGCGCGAAGCGCCAGCCCTTTGCAGCAAAACCAGCCGATATCCTCGTGCGGATCGCCCCAGCCGGAAAATTCCCAATCGAGAATCCCGGTCAGCTCGGTGCCGTCCAGCATGTAATTGCCGGTACGAAAATCGTGATGGCAAAGGACGGGGTCGGTCGGCGGCGGAATATGGGTTTCGAGCCAACGGATGCCCCATTCGAGCACCGGCCGCGGCGTCGGATGACCGTCGAGATAGGCGCGAAACCCGGCGATCTGGTGCGCCGGCCCGACCTTTTCATAGGGGGCCAGAAATGCGAGATCGGCGCGCGGCGGCCGGATCGCGTGGATCCGGGCGAGCTCGCGGCCGAGCCGCTCGGCGATCGCCGGGAGCGCCGGATCGAGAGCGGGATCGCGGGTGATCCTGTGAGCTGCGGCGGTCCCCTCGACCCGCCGCATCGTGAAGAACGGCTTGCCCATTATCTCCGGGTCGTCGCTCGCCCAGAGCGGCTCCGGCACCGTCACCCCGGCTGCGAAGGCCGCCTTCAGCACCGCGAACTCTTCGAGCCGGCCGAGACTTGCGGCAACCCCGGTTGGTGCGGCGGTGCGCAGCACCAGGCGCTGTTCCCCGGCGAATGCACCGCCGGAAAACCGCGCGTCGACGGCCCAATTCTCCTGGATTGCGCCGCCCCGCAGCGGCGCGAAGCCGGTAACCTCGACTGCGTCTGCGCCGCTCGCTGCGGCGAGAAACCGCGCCAATGCCGCGCGGCGATCCTCGGCCGCTGCGCCGGGAATGCGCGGCTCAGATTGCGGCGACCCCGTGCCCGCCATCGACTGCGATCACCGCGCCGGTCATGTAGGCGCCCGCCGGCGACGCCAGCAGCAGCATCGCGCCGTCGATATCCTGCGGCTGCCCGATACGGCGCAGCGGAATGCGTGCTTCGAGCCTCTTGCCCGCCTCGGAACGAAAGAAATCGCGATTGAAATCGGTCTCGACATAGCCGGGCGCGATCGCATTGACGAGAATGCCGTAGCGCGCCAGCTCCATCGCCAATACCCGGGTCAAGTGGATCAGGCCCGCCTTTGCCGCGGTATAGCTCGGCACGCTGCCGATGGTGCGCTCACCGAGGACGGAGGCGATGTTGACGATCCGCCCGGGCCGCTGCCGCTCGACGAGATGTTGGGCGAACTCGCGCGCCATCAGCCAGGCGCCCTTGAGGTTGGTGTCGAGGACGTAATCCCACTCCTCTTCGGTATGCTGCAGCACCGGCTTGCTGACGACGACGCCGGCATTGTTGACGAGGATGCTCAGCGGCCCGAGCTCCTTTTCGACGGTTGCGACAGTGGTGGCGACGCTGTCGGACCGAGTAACGTCACAGGCGATCGGCAAGACCGTGGCCGCCGGCCGCTGCAATCTCGCCGGCCGCTTCGGCAAGGCGATCCACTCGGCGTGCGGCGAGCGCCACCTTGGCCCCCGCGGCGGCGAGGAGCTCGGCGAGATGTCGGCCGATCCCGCTCGACGCGCCGGTCACGAGCGCCACCTCGCCCGCGAGGTCGAAGCTCGGCAGCCCGGTCACGACAGCAATCTCCTTGGCGCGGTCGCGCAATTCGAATTTCTGGATCTTGCCGGTCGAGGTCTTCGGCAACGGGCCGAACACGATCGTCCGCGGCACCTTGTAATGCGCGAGGTTGGCGCGGCACCAGGCGATGATGTCGTCGGCCGATGCCGGGCCGGCGTCGGGTTTGAGCGTGACAAAGGCGCAGGGACTCTCGCCCCAGACCGGGTCGGGTCTGGCGACGACCGCCGCCTCCATGATCTGGGGATGGCGGTAGAGGGCATCCTCGACTTCGAGCGAGGAGATGTTCTCGCCGCCCGAAATGATGATGTCCTTGGAGCGGTCCTTGATTTCGACATATCCGTCGGGATGGCGGACCGCGAGGTCGCCGGTGTGAAACCAGCCATGCTCGAACGCCGCCTCGGTCGCCGCCGGGTTCTTCAAATAACCCTTCATCACCGTGTTGCTGCGCAAGACCAGTTCGCCCAAGCGTGCTGCCATCCGCCGGGACATCGACCATCGTCTGCGGATCGACGACGCGCTGGCGCTCGAGGGTCAGGTAATTGACCCCCTGGCGGGCCATCCGGGCCGCACGCTCCGACAACGGCAGGCCGGCCCATTCCTCCTGCCAGGCGCAGAGCGTCGAGGGACCATAGCTTTCGGTCAAGCCATAGAGGTGGGTGACTCGAAACCCCATCCGTTCCATCGCCTCGATCACTGCCGAGGGCGGGGCCGCGCCGCCGGTCGCGACCTCGACGACATGGTCAAAGCGCCGCTTTGCGGCGTCCGGCGCATGCACGAGCATGTTCAGCACGATCGGGGCGCCGCAGAGATGGGTGACCCGATGCTCGGCGATCGCGGTGAAAATCGCCGCGGGGTCGACCCGGCGCAGACAGACATGGGTGCCGGCCATTGCCGTCACTGCCCAGGTATAGGTCCAGCCGTTGCAGTGAAACATCGGCAACGTCCACAGATAGACCGAGTCGACGATCGAGCCCGAAGGAGATCGCATTGCCGAGCGCATTCAGAAAAGCGCCGCGATGGTGATACACGACGCCTTTCGGATTGCCGGTCGTGCCGGAAGTGTAGTTGAGCGCGATCGGTTCCCATTCGTCTTGCGGCCCAGACCAAGCCGCCGCGGGATCGCCTTCGGCAAGGAAGGTCTCGTACTCCGTCCCGCCGAGCGATGGGCCGCCGCTGCCGTCATCGATTTCGACGAGCGGCATTGGAGCCTTCAACTCCTCCAGCGCCTCCTTTACGATCGGTGCGAATTCCCGGTCGGCGATCAGCAGCTTTGCCTGCCCATGCGCCAGGATGAACGCGATCGAGCGCGCATCGAGGCGATAGTTCAGTGCGTTGAGGACCGCGCCGGCCATCGGCACGCCGTAATGCGCCTCGAGCAATGCCGGCACGTTCGGCGCCATGACGGCCACCGTATCGCCTCGCGTTATCCCGCGCCGGCGCAGCGCGTCGGCAAAGCGGCGAGCAGCGTTCGTAGAAGGCGCGGTATGTGAGGCGGGTGGCTTGATGGATGACGGCGAGCTTGTCTGGGTATACCGCGGCGGCGCGCGACAGGAACCCCAAGGGGCTCAGCGGCGCAAAATTCGCCGCGTTCCGAGCGAGATGCGGTGCATCGTAGAGTTTCCGATTTGGCAAGGGTTCGACCGACGACACGGTAACTGTCTCACTGGCTCATACGATCCCGGCATCCTCACGGGGCGCCGCGTCAAGGTCAAGCGGCGGAGGAGACCGGTAATGACCCACTTTGAGGGCCGGTGGCAATGCCGGACTGCCGAAGTTGCAAACAGCCGCCGATTGGCGCATCCTAGCTGTTTTTGGCTCGTTTTTTGCAGCGAAACATCAGCGAACCAAATACCTTTAACAAATTGAAGATGCCACAATTTCTACCGCCCGCGCCCTCAGATCCCTGTGCTCTGAAATCCTGGCAAACGCCGGCCAAAGCGAACGTTGTTACCTGTTCCACCTGTTTTATCACGTCCAGATCAGGCGCGGTTTCCTCCACGAGCTTTGAAGAACTATGGCAGGGCCAGTGACATCGATATTAACGCGGTAATCGGCAATCCTCACCCCCAAAAACTCCCGAACCGTCAGCAGTGTAGAAATTAACATATTTTTGCTGAAAGGTCAATGATCATCATGTGAATAGTGCAATACAAGACAAATCGGCGAGCCCGTCTGCTCGACTTGCTCATCGCGACCTCCGTGCGCTGAGCAGTGGATGCTCGAAGACCCGGTACTCCGCCTCTCGCTATGACCTCAGATTCGATGTAGCCAACGGGAATCTAGACTGATAATTCTTCTGTGTGGCTGGTATAGACCGTTATGCCATTGCCATCAGGATCGACCAACTGGAAGTAGTCGTGACCAAAGAATTGGTCTTGAGCAATTGCATCTACCGACAATCCCTCTTCCATTAGAGTCGCCCTATACAGTTCCAGATCGCTCCTAGACTTGCTGTCAATCATCAAATCGAGTCGTTCATCAAAAGAAGCGCCGCCGCGCTGGCCAAGATGGCTAGAACTTAGTGAAGATGGCAATTCATCATTTTTACTGAAAAGCAAAATGTGTGCTCCACCTCGCAATTCGATGACCGCTAAATCGGAAAATATCCCAAATGGGCGCAAGCCCAATTTTGTATAAAATTGATAACCGCGCGGCGTTGGAGCGAGAAGTGTCGCGCTTTCAAGATGCGGTGCGCCAACGGCTCAGCGACAAGCCGGTTGACCCTTTCGAGATGGTCCTAGCCCATATCGCGAGGAAGCGCTCGATGAGGACGACGCCACGACCCGCAAGGCGGCTTTTCTTGTGACCGCGCTGGTGGCTACGCAAATGTAAATACTAAAAATGACGGGCCGCTCAGATCGAACGGGTTCATTTAGTTTTAGTGCTCAGATACATACAGCAGATTTCGATCGAATTGGCGCTGTCATTGCGAGGCGCGCCCTGCGCCGCGAAGCAATCTCGACCCATCGAGCGCTCAGCGGCCCCAGATTACTTCGCTGTCGCTCGCAATGACGGTTGGAGTGAATGGTGCACCTGATCGGAATCTGCATTAGACGAGTTGCTCTGCCCGCTCTGCAAGTCGCGTCGCGAGTTCGATCGTACCAACAATCGTTGCTGTGGCGCCGACGGCCGGAACAGCACCGCGCTCGCGCGCCTCGATGATTGCGGCGAGTGCGGCCGAGCTGCCGGTCTCGTCCGCGACCTGCCGCAATGCATCGCGCGGTGATATCCGCGCTCCCGATTCGAGCCACAGCAGTACTGCAGCGCTGGCCCGCAACGGGCCCACGGCATCGGCAGCCGCTCTCGCCAGTTGCTCGTCATAGGCAGACGACAGGGCGTACCGCTCACGCAGCCGCAGTTGCAGATTGACGAGCACCTGCAGCAGGCGATGCAGAGCCGCTTCGCGCGAGACCGAGAGCCCGACAAAGGGATCGGGTCCGTAGAGCACCTCATGCCGCGCTATGATGTCGGCGAATTTGACCGCGAAAGCGTCCTTGGCGACGCCAATCTCGGTTTCGAGGATGAACATCGCCGACAGTCGGATCGCCGCATGTGCGAACCGGTAGGGCTCGCCGATGGCCTCCAGTTTCTTCGGGTCGGCGCGACGCAGCACAAGAACGAGATTGACATCTGAAGTCGCTCGCAGACGCCCTTCGGCCCCTGAGCCGAACAGCACCACCGAGACAAGATCGTCGGCAAACGCCTGCTGCGTCGCCGAGGCGAATTCGCTCAGCGTCGTGCGTACCGCCTCCGGCAATTGGTCGGAAACGGCCGCCACTTCGCAGCTGGAGCGCTCTTAAGCGTCGAAGCCGTAGAGCCGGGCGGCGTTGGCGCGGGTGATCTTGAAGCGGTCTTCCGGGCTGGCATCCTTGAAGTCGCGCGCTACGACGTCCTGTGAATGCGGCCAGGTCGAGGCCTGGTGCGGGTAGTCCGAAGACCACATCAGCTTGTCGACGCCGATGAAGTGGCGGCTTTGGACGCCGACGTAATCATCGATGTACGTGGCCCACATCTGGCGTTGGAAATATTCGCTCGGCTTCAGCTTGTTCGTAAACCCGGCAGAAATGCGCTGGCGCTCGAAGGCACGATCCATGCGCTGCAGATAATAGGGCAGCCATCCGATATTGTTCTCGGCCGAGACGATCTGCAGTTCCGGGAAGCGGTCGAGCACGCCCGAGAAGATCAGCACGCTAAACGACTTCTCGACCTCGTGTGACAGCACGGTGGAGCGCATGTAGCGCTCGCCCCAATTGTACTGGCTCTCCATTCCCATGCCGGTGATCGCATGCAGGCTGACCGGCATCTTTAGTTCCTGCGCCGCGGTCCAGAACGGGTCGTAGATGTCCGAGCTGTAGGGCTGCCCCTCGGGCGGCGAGCACCAGATCATCGCCCCCTTTAGTCCCATCTTGGCGCAGCGTTCGAGCTCGCGCGCCCCGCCCTTGGGGTCGTAAAGCGAGATCATCGGCAGCCCGGCCATGCGCCTCGGGTCGTAGCTGACGAATTCGGCCAGCCAATCGTTGTAGACGCGGAAGCAGTCGGCCTGCAGCCCGGGATCCTTGAGCCAGAAGATGCGGAAGCCGAGGGTCGTGTAGAGTACGTCGGCCTCGACCCCGTCGAGTTCATTGTCCTTCATACGCGCGGCTGGGTCCCAGCCGCCAGGCCGGGCATCGGCATAGGTCGCCTTGGTCAGAAACTCCTTCAGCTCCTCGGGGCTCTTGCCGGCGCCGAGACCGATGCCGATCGGGTGCGGCGCGAAGCCCTCGTAATGGAAATAAGCGCCCTCCTTGCCGGGCGGGTTGACCATCAGCTGCGGCGCCCGCTCGCGGTATTGCTTGTCGACGCGGGTCGCCCACAGATCGGGTGGTTCGCTGACGTGAGAGTTGGCGGAAATCAGCTTGTAATCCGGCATGCGACAACCTCCTCCCCGAAAAACCCGTGATCGTCTCTCGCGAAGGCCGCGGCGGCACCACGGGTCCGATATTCCTTGATACAGCGGCGCGCCGATGCGCGTCCAGATTCAGAAGGTCACCTTCTACCGCGCGGCCGAAGCAGATGTCGTCGGCAGGAACTCAGCCGCGCCTTTCGACCGGCACGTAGTGGCGCGCCGCGGAACCGGTGAATAGCTGGCGCGGACGGCCGATCTTCATGTCGGGGTCCTCGATCATCTCGGTCCATTGCGCGACCCAACCGACGGTGCGCGCGATTGCGAACAGAACCGTGAACATCGAGGTCGGGAAGCCGATCGCCTTCAGAATGATCCCGGAATAAAAATCGACGTTCGGGTACAGCTTGCGGCTGATGAAATAATCATCGTTGAGAGAGATTTCTTCGAGCTCCATCGCGATATCGAGCAACGGCTCGTCCTTGATGCCGAGCTCCTCGAGAACCTCGTGACAGCTGTCGCGAAGCACGCGCGCGCGGGGATCGTAATTCTTGTAGACCCGGTGGCCGAAGCCGAATTGAATCTCGTGTTCGTTCTTGTTTTTTACATGGCTGAGGAACTCGGGGATGTTTTTCTTGTCGCCGATCCTCGCCAGCATCTTGAGAACCGCCTCGTTGGCCCCGCCATGCGCCGGGCCCCATAACGACGCGATGCCGGCAGCGATGCAGGCGAACGGGTTGGCGCCGCTTGACCCGGCGTTGCGCACCGTGGCCGTCGAGGCGTTCTGCTCATGATCGGCGTGCAGGATGAAGATGCGGTCCATCGCCCGCGCCACGACCGGGTTCACCTTGTACTCCTCGCACGGCACCGCCCAGGCCATGTGCAGGAAGTTTTCGGTATAGCTCAACGAGTTATTCGGATAAATGAAGGGTTGGCCGAGCGAGTATTTAAACGCCATCGCGGCGATCGTCGGCATTTTGGCAATGAGGCGGTAGGATGCCACCATCCGCTGGTATGGGTCGTGAATGTCGGTCGAGTCGTGGTAAAAGGCAGAAAGAGCGCCAACCACGCCGCACAGGACCGCCATCGGGTGCGCATCGCGCCGAAAGCCACGGAAGAAGGTCGAGAGCTGTTCGTGCACCATCGTGTGATGGGTGACGTCGTAAACGAACTGCTCCTTTTCCTTGGCAGTCGGCAACTCGCCATAGAGCAGCAGGTACGAGACTTCCATGAAGTCGCTCTTCTCCGCGAGCTCTTCGATCGGATAGCCACGATACAGCAGCACCCCTTCATCGCCGTCGATGTAGGTGATGCTCGAACGGCACGCGGCTGTCGCCATAAAGCCGGGGTCATAGGTAAAATGCCCCGTTTGGGCGTAGAGCTTGCGGATGTCGATGACGCGCGGCCCGATCGTCCCACCCAATACCGGGAGATCGACTGACTTCCCGGTTTCATTATCGGTGAGCGTCATCGTTCCGGTCGTCATATTGTTGCCGTCCATCGATCCACCTCTATCGCTGAGCCTGCTGGCGGTTGCCTGATGCACTGCAAAATAGGCCGCTTATGCCTGCTTGGCAAACGCCCGCGTCAACCGCTCGATCCGGCCGCATCGGCGATCCGTCCGAGGCTCTCCTCGCGCCCCAGGATCTTCATGACGACAAAGATGCCCGGCGAAGCGAGCGAACCCGTCAGAACGGCGCGCAACGGCTGAGCGATCGAGCCGAGTTTGGTTCCCTTCTGATCGGCAAAAGCGCGGACCTCGTCCTCCAGGCGCTCCGGCTGCCATTCCGCGGTGCGTAGGCGATCGATCAAATCGGCCAGCAGCTGCCGCGCGTCGCGAGTCAACAGCCTCTCGGCCTTGCCATCGAGCGGGATCGGACGCGGTGCCACCAGAAAGCGGGCGTTCGCAGCGAGCTCGACCAAAGTTTTGGGGCGGAGCTTGAGCTCGGGCATAGCCGCTCGCAGGCGCCCGAGATCGATATCGGTGAGCGGCTTTCCGACCAGCCTTTCAAGTCTCGGCGCGACTAGCGCGACGAGACGCTCGTCCCCGGCGGCGCGGATATAGTTGCCGTTTAGACTGTCGAGCTTGGCGAAGTCGAACCGCGCCGGCGCTCGGCCAACGGCATCGATGTCGAACCATGCGACAGCCTGTTCGGTCGAGATGATCTCGTCGTCGCCATGGCTCCAGCCCAGGCGAAGCAGGTAATTGCGCAACGCCTCCGGCAGGTAGCCGAGCTCGCGATAAACGTCGATAGCCAGCGCGCCGTGCCGCTTCGACAATTTCGCGCCGTCGGGACCGTGGATCAGCGGCACATGGGCGAACCCCGGAACCGTCCAGCCGAGCGCGTCATAGATCTGCTTCTGGCGGAAGGCGTTATTGAGGTGGTCGTCGCCGCGGATCACATGCGTGATGCCCATCTCGTGGTCGTCGACTACAACGGACAGGTTGTAGGTCGGCGTGCCGTCACCCCGGAGGATTATCAGGTCGTCGAGCTCGGTATTGGCGACCGTGACCTCTCCTTGGACACGGTCATGGATCGTCGTCGAACCGTGCTGCGGTGCCTTCAGCCGGATGGCCGGTGCAACGCCTGCAGGAGCCTCCGACGGATCGCGGTCGCGCCAAGTCCCGTCATAGCGGACCGAGCGCTTTTCGGCGCGCGCCCGCTCACGCATCGCCTCGAGTTCCGCCGGCGTGCAGTAGCAGTAATAGGCCCGTCCCGCTACGAGCAGTTGCCGGGCGACTTCGGCGTGGCGCGGGGCGCGGGCGGATTGATGAACGATTTCGCCGTCCCAGGCGAGACCGAGCCAGTCGAGCCCGTCGATAATTGCCGCTACCGCCTCCGGGGTCGAGCGCACCCGGTCGGTGTCCTCTATGCGCAACAGAAACTTGCCGCCGTGATGCCGCGCAAAGAGCCAATTGAACAATGCGGTGCGAGCGCCGCCAATGTGCAGAAACCCGGTCGGCGACGGTGCAAATCGGACAATGACGCTCATCTCGGCTTACGCCGCAGTCGCAGCATGCGTGCTTCGAGACGCGCCCTAAAGGGCGCGCCTCAGCATGAGGGTTGTCGTTGACGGCATAAATTAAGGTTCCTCATCCTGAGGAAGCTGCGAAGCAGCTGTCTCGAAGGACGACCCCGCCCTTCCAACAAATCCTCATCCCCGGAGGATGGGGATGGATGCCGGGCATATCAACGCTCGGGTAAGGGGTGGTTGCGGAACATCTCGCGCAGGCGGATCTTCATCACCTTTCCGGTCGCGGTGTGCGGCAGTTCGTCGAGAACCACGACGTCGTCGGGCAGCATCCAGCGCGGAAAACGCTCGGCGAGAAAGGCCAGCAGGTCATCGCGCTGCGGCCGACACTCCGGTAACGGCGTCACGACCAAGAGCGGCCGCTCGGCCCAACGCGGGTGCGCGACAGCTACGACGGCAGCTTCGGCGACATCGGGATGGGCAATGGCGGCGTTTTCGAGGTCGATCGAACTGATCCACTCGCCGCCGGATTTGATGACGTCCTTCCGCCGATCCACGATCTGCATATAGCCGTCGGGGTCGATCGTCGCGACGTCGCCGGTGCGGAACCAGCCCTCGTCGCCCATCGCCGCGGCGCTCGCCGCGGCGTCCTCGTAATAGCTGCTGACGATCCACGGGCCGCGCACCAACAGTTCGCCCATCGAAGAACCGTCATGGGGCTGTCGCTGCCCGGTATCGTCGACCACCTTCATTTCGACTCCGAAAACCGGCCGGCCCTGCTTGGCCTTCACCTTCAACTGCGCATCCGGCTCGAGGCCGAGATGATTTGCCTTGAGCGTGGCCGTCGTGCCGAGCGGGCTCATCTCGGTCATTCCCCACCCCTGCCGTACATCGATGCCGTGGCCGGCGAAAGCTTCGACCATCGATGGCGGCACCGCCGAGCCACCCGACAGAATCCGACGAAGCGTCGAGCAGCACGCTCCCGTCGCGGTGAGGTGCGCCTCGAAGCTCAGCCACACCGTCGGCACACCAAGGCCCAACGTGACCCGCTCCGCTTCGAAGAGTTGATAGAGGCTCTGGCCATCCAACCGCGGGCCCGGCAGCACGAGCTTGGCGCCTTGCATCGGCGCCGCATAAGGAATTGCCCAGGCGTTGACATGAAACATCGGAACCACCGGGCAGACGGCGTCAGACGCCGAGATCGAGATCCCGTCGGGTAGCGAGATCCCCAATGCGTGCAGCACGGTAGAGCGATGGCTGTAAAGCACGCCCTTCGGATTACCGGTGGTGCCCGAGGTATAGCAAAGCGAGGAGGCCGTGCGCTCGTCGAATTCGGGCCACTCGAAATCTTCGTCTTCGGCACTGATCAGCGCCTCATGGCAGGGGTGTAGTGGGAGGCTGGGGCCGGTTGCAGGCTCGGCGCCCCGCTCGGTCATCCAGATGATCCGGCATTCTGTCGGCAGATGCGGTGCCAGCCGCTCGATCAGCGGGACAAAACTCACATCGACAAAGAGCAGCCGGTCTTTGGCGTGGTTGATTATGTAGACGATCTGGTCGTCGAAGAGCCGAGGGTTGATCGTGTGGCAAATCGCGCCGATGCCTGAGACCGCGTAATAGAGCTCGAAGTGCCGAAAGGTGTTCCAGGCAAGAGTGCCGACCCGGTCGCCGGGTTTGACGCCCAGCTTCAGCAGCACCCGCGCGAGCCGTTTCGAGCGCCGCTCGGCCTCCCCGTAAGTATAGCGGTGAACCGGGCCTTCGACGGTTCGCGTGACGATTTCGGTGTCGCGATGATAAAGAGCCGCATGCTTGATGATCGCCGAGATCAGCAACGGCCGCTCCGACATCAAACCCTGCATCGCTTCCTCCCGCAAGCCATCCCCATCGGTATTGCGCATCAATCCTACATGGAAGCGGATCTTTGTTCTGCGCGAAAGGGGAATAGGCATGCCGCTCGAGCTGTCCGCCAACGAATTCGGTTCCGGGCCGCCGGTTGCGATCCTGCACGGACTGTTCGGCTCCGGCCGCAATTGGCGGTCGGTCGCCCAGCACCTCGCAGCGGGCCACCGGGTTCTGACCTTTGATCTGCGCAATCACGGGGCTTCGCCTTGGGCGGACGAAATGTCGTACGGCGATATGGTCGAGGATTTGCGGGCATCGTTCCGCGCCCGCGGCATCGAGCGAGCCACCCTGCTGGGGCACAGCATGGGCGGCAAGGTCGCAATGCTGATGGCCTTGCTTCATCCCGACGAGGTCGACCGGCTGGTCATCGTCGATATCGTCCCGGCTGCGAATCCGCCAAATCTGCTCGCCTATATCCGCGCCATGCGGGCGGTCGATCTCCGCGGCGTCAAGCGGCGCGCCGAGGTTGATGTCGCGCTAGCCGCGGCCGTTCCCGACCCCGCCGAGCGTGCTTTTTTGTTGCAAAATTTGGTGATCGATGAAAACGCCGCCCGTTGGCGCCTGAACCTAGAAGCGATCGAGCGCGGCTTCCCGCAGATCCTCGGCTTTCCCGACCTCCCGGCGGGCACTGCTTACCGAGGACCGGCATTGTTCGTCGCGGGCGCCCGCTCCAACTACATCCAACCCGAGCACGAACCCGGCATCCGGCGGCTGTTCCCGCGGGCCCGGATCGTGCGCATCGAGGGTGCCGGACACTGGGTTCATGCCGAACAGCCGCAAGCCTTCCTGCACACCGTCGGTCCTTTCCTCTCAGCCGCTGCCTAACGCTCCGCCATCCCGCTTGCTCCGGTCATTGTCACGCAACTCCCGTGGCTTGCCTGCCGTGCGCATTTTCGCTACACCCTCGTCCCCACCCCGACCGTGGTCACGGGCGCGTAGCTCAGCGGGAGAGCAC
>CAVOWQ010000030.1:0-178944 GCA_963700195.1 uncultured Alphaproteobacteria bacterium | reverse complement strand
TCGCTGCGGCCTCGCCGAAGCCGTTGATCACGAGATGCGGCGCCCCCGGCGGCAAGCGCGCGCGCAATCCCGAGTCCAATCCCGCTCGTCGAGCCGGTAACGACGGCCACCTTACCCTTCAACATAACGCAGCTCCTCCCTACGGTGACGCCAACGCGAAAACACCGACAGAACTGCAACTCACTCGTGCATTTGTAGAGATCTGTCACCCCAAGGCTATTTCACCCACACGATCCGGTCAACCGCTGCGTCCCCCTTTTGCTTTCTGCAAACAAAGAAATCTGTCGCAAGTCCTTGTTTACCCTAAAAAAGGCGGGTGTCGCTTAAGTGCATCAGAATCGAGGCTCTTATGGACAAAGTCCGATCATTGCGCTCGCCGCGGTAATCGCGCTCGGCTCGGCATTCGGCTCTTTCTGAATTTGCGAGCCCGGTTCCGACAATGGCGCTTTTCATCATTCAACCGATCGGCGATTGTTTCTCTACCTCTAAGGAGAAGGGCAGTCATGACATTCAAGGGATGGACCGTCGCTGCGGGGCTGGTATTGCTCGCTCCTTGTGCACCGCATGCCGCGACGGAAGCGAATTTCGGCGCCGCCACCACGGCCGACTTGGTCAACCTTTGTACTGCGGCGCCCGATAACGCGATCGGAACGGCGGCCGTCAATTTCTGCGAGGGCTTCGCACAGGGTGCGGTCTTGGTGGAAATGCAGAACATGGCTGCATTCCGCGGACCCAAGCTGTTCTGCATGCCCAATCCTCCGCCGACTCGCAACGAAGCGCTGAGCGAGTTCGTCCAATGGGCGCGCGCGTCGCCGGACCGCATGGCAGCCACGTCCACCGACGGGTTGTTCCGCTTCTTGAGCGAACGCTACCCCTGTCCGCAATCGCGCTGATCAACCGCTCTAGGGAACGCCATGAAAAAGTTACTGCTGCTCGCGGCCCTCGCTGTGCCGCTCGCTGCCTGCGCAGATATGACGCCGACCCAGCAGCGGGCGCTGACCGGCACCGCTGCGGGCGCCGGCGTCGGTGCCGTTTTTGGCGCCATCGGCGGGAACGCCGGCCTTGGTGCGGCCGCCGGCGCGGGCGCCGGGCTGGTCGGCGGGCTTCTCGTCGATCGCTCCCGACAGGCCCAGAACAGGGCCTTCCAAGAGGGCTACTCGGCCGGGCGCCGGGGGGCGCCGCCGCCGCCTCAATGAAAACGAGCGGCCGCAAGGCCGCTCGAATCGCAGCGCCGCCACCTTCCTCCGCGCCCACACCCGGATCGCGTTCTCAGCGCCATCTCCCGGACACCCAGACCCACCGCCGGCCATTCCACCGCCATCGACCTCGCGACCAATGCCAGCGGTGCGATGACAAACGTCATTATCCGGCACTTTCGGACAAAGTCCTCACTTGGGCAGGGCATTTTTGTAAATTGTGCCGTCCTTCATAATGACCAGAAAGTTTTTGTCGGGGTCTTCGATGAGCTTGATGTCTTCCAGCGGATCGCCATCGACCAGTAGCAGATCTGCGAGTGCGCCCTCTTCGACGACACCAAGCTTGCCGGGATAGGGATTGATAAACCCGGAGAGGGCCATCAGCTCGCCATTGTCCGCGGTGGCCATCTTGAGCGCCTCGGCAGACGTGTACCAGCGAACCATCTTGGCCAATATCGAACCTTGCCGGCTGGCAATCTTCGCATCGAACAGAATATCGGTGCCAAAAGCGGTCTTTATCTTGTACTTCTTCGCTAATTTGTATGCATTGTCCGTTCCGGCGAAAACCTCCAGCGCCTTCTTGCGGGACACCGGGCCCAATGTCGCCAATACGTCTTCATCATACGTAAAGGGCTGCAAGCTCCACCAGATGCCCTTATCCGCCAGCAGCTCGGCAGTGGGCTCGTCGATCAGATGACCGTGTTCGATGCACTTGACGCCGGCCGCGACCGCCTGTCGGATCGCCCGCGGAATGTATGCGTGCACGGTCACATAGGTGCCCCAATTTTCGGCCGCTTCAACCGCGGCGTGAATCTCCGGCTCGGTGTACTGGGTCGATTCGATCGGATTGTATGGCGAGGCGACGCCACCGCCCGCCATCAGCTTGATCTGGCTTGCGCCCTGTCTCAGCTGCTCTCGCGCACGCAGCCGGACCTCATCGGGGCTGTCGGCAATGGCTGCGATACCCTCGACCTCGGAATGGCTCAACGGCCCGCCCAGCGTGCGCGGAACCTCGAAGGGGAAGCGAAAATCTCCATGCCCTGAGGTTTGCGAGATGAAAGCGCCTGAGGGATAGATGCGCGGACCAGTCATCACCCCTTCGTCGATGGCGCGCTTGAGCCCGAACACCGGGCCACCAAGGTCGCGCACAGTGGTGAAACCTCTCATCAAGGTCGCTTCAGCCTGTCGCGCAGCCAACAGATGAAGGTAGGAGGGGTCGGCGGTCATCAGCAGCATTTGAGGTGTCGCCGCCATGAACGCATGCCAGTGCGCGTCAATCAGGCCCGGCATCAACACGCGCCCGTTGGCCGCAATGATACGGACATTGGGTATCGCATCGACAGTGATCGGGCTCGCAGATATGCGCTCGATGATGTTCCCTCTGATCAGCACATCGGAGGGAGCCGACAGCGCACCATTCTTGCCGTCGAAGATGCGGACGTTCTGAAACAGCGTCACCGTGCCGCCGGCCAAAGTAGCGGGAAAAGGCGCCAAACCCGGCGCTTCTAAATCCGCATCGCCTTGCCCGAGGACCGCCCGGCAAAGCCCGACCAAGAGGGCCGCCAACACCAGCGACGGCCATAGCGAGAGTTTCAGCTTCCGGACCATCGCGAGACCAATTGAGGCGCCCAAGAAATCGGAGAAGCCCGGCCGAAGGAGCGATGACGCCGTTTTAGGTACCGCTGGCTAACAAAGCAATGGCGCGTGAACATCGCGGCTTAAGGTGCCTCGTTCGACATGATGATCGTACCGGAGGCGGCGAACATGCCGCCGACGCCGTGGCAGACCGAGATCTTGGCGCCGGGGATTTGGGCGGGGGCGGTGCCGCGCATCCGGCGCACGCTCTCCTGCAGCGGGTTCATGCGGTACTTGGGACCGAGCATGTATGACTTGGCCGCCGCCGTTGGTGTTATCGGTTGAGATCGGGTATCGCCATCTCCATCAAAGCTGACCGTCCGCCCGATCGTCGGCTCCGTTCGCGAGTCCAGCGAGTATGGCAACGGCGTCGTGGTCGTCGCTCGCGCGGCAGTTGTCCCCGGCAAATGCGGCGGGGCCGGCGACGCGGAACGCGCGAGGAGGTGCCCTTTTTCGTCGCCCCCGCGAAAGCGGGGGTCCAGGGCAGCCGCGGAACTCTTGGAGCGCTGGATTCCCGCTTTCGCACGAATGACGAGGAAGGCTCACCATCGGCGTCTCGACGCTCTCGCCGGTGCCGAGCAGGTAGACCGGCCTTTCTGCGGGAAGTCGCGGGCGCGCTCGGCGGTGACCAGGATCAACGCGCCGCCGCCATCGGTCACCAGGCAGCACTGCAGCAGGCGGAACGGGTAGGCGATCATCCGCGAGTTCAGCACATCCTCGACGGTGATCGGCGTCTTGAAGGTGGCGCGCGGGTTTTCGCCGCCCATTCGCGCTGCACGACCGAGACCATCGCCAATTGCTCGTCGTTTATTTCGTCGTTCCCGCGAAAGCGGGAACCCAGAGCTCCGGGGCCCGTCACTCGCTCCTGGGCCCCCGCTTTCGCGGGGGCGACGGGAAATATCAGGTAGCGCAATACCGGGATCGTGAACAAAGTCGGCGGCCCCATCGGCCCATAGGGCTGCTCGAACTGGCCGGCGAGGCTGGTCGGCGCCACGACATTGCGGGTGCGCCCGGTCCCGAGGGGATCATCGTCACAAAGGTTCCGGTGCTGCCGCCGCTCTACCGGACTCGCTTCGAGGAGCCCGGCAAGGGCACTCGTTATCGTGAAGCCGCCGCGGCTGGCTGCATCACGCTTTTCACGACGTATTCACCGATCTGATACCCCATACCCGTCCCGACGCGGGTTGAGGAGCGGTAATGAAAGCCGGCCCAGATGCGAGCATTTGCAACCTCTTCCACAAAAGCCGTCATGTTGGTCCAGCGGTGCGTCACGCCAGGTGCCGTCGCGCTGGTAACCGCGATCTCGGGAATGTCTACGGTTCCGAATTCCGTCTTGATAATACCCGCGACGGTGCCGCTCAGGATGCAATGCGCACACGGGTATTCCGGGTGCATCGGCGTGTTGTCGATCGGCTGCCAAGTCGCCTCACGCTCAGTGGCCGGGTTGTTATCAATATCGCCGTTGCGAATTGCCGTAATTGGCCGCCAGAAGTTGTAATGGTATTTGGCGTCGAACACAGCAATGAGCGCGTCGTTGAGCCCAACCGCCGCGAGCGCCATGAACCGCGCGCTGTCGCCAACACTCATCTGCTTTGCGGTCACGAGCTGGCGGAGGAACGGATGGTACGCCGGTGGACCGGCCATGAGCCAGAACCGGGCGGTCTCGGTCTGCTGGGCGGTCCGTTTCGCACTGATCTTTCCACCATAGTCTTTGAGCTCGTTGTAGTCTGTTGCCCACTCCGTGCTCTCCAGCGAAATCGGCGGGTTTGGGCGAAATTGGGACGGGCTGGTCATGGCGAACGGCTTTACGTTTGGCCACATCGAGGCCGCCGTGATCGGTGTCGGCACATAGACGCCAGGCGTGGTCCTCGGCCGGTAGGCATCGGGTGCGTCGTGGCCGTCGTTCGCCCGGGCCTCCAAGACCTTTGCCGCGACCGCCTCGCCGAGCTTGACGCCATCCGTTTTCGCTTTGCCATCGGGAATCGTCGCGAGGTAGGCGGCGAGGGCTCCCTTCGTTTCATCCGCGGTCTTTTGATCAGCGGCCGCCAGTACCGCGGCGGCCGCCGCGGCAGCCGCTGCTTCCTTCGACGTGGCGGGGTCGGCCGGCGGCTGCACCAGATACGGTCGATAGCGCCGCTCGATCGAATTGACCGCGTCGAACATCGCGGCGTGAACCATCCCCATCACACGCTGAGCCTGGTAGACCACCGGTGTCACGCCGGCAGGCCCTGTTGGTGGCATAACGACGGCTACCGCCTTCTCGTCCCAATCGGTGATGACGTTGGCGCACGCCGGCACAGCGCCGCCGACTACACCCCAGGCTCCGATTATGACGGCCGAAATCGATCGGCTCATTGTGTGGACCATCAAAGCGCGCATATTTGCCTCCTTGAACAGTGTCCGACGACACACCTCTGGCAAGGCAAGTATTTCTATCAGCGTGACGCCGGATCAGGTTCGGCGTTGCCATCCGGTGGAACGTGAACTGAGCGCCAGAGCTCTTGTGTCACGATGCCGTAATACCGTCGCGGGTAGAGTGCGAGTGTGAACTACCTCACACTCTGCGAAGAAGAATGAGTGACACCGAGGAAAAGCCCGTTGGGCGCGCATAGTACGAGGCGTCCGCTTATGGCGGCTCGTTCGACATGATGATCGTGCCGGAGGCGGCGAACATGCCGCCGACGCCGTGGCAGACCGAGATCTTGGCGCCGGGGATTTGGGCGGGGGCGATGCCGCGCATCTGGCGCACGCTCTCCTGCAAGGCGTACATGCCGTACATGCCGGAATGCATGTAGGAGAGGCCGCCGCCATTGGTGTTGAGCGGCAGTTTGCCGCCGGGGGCGGTGTTGCGCTCGGCGATGAAGGCGCCGGCCTCGCCGCGCGGCACAAAGCCGAGATCTTCGAGGCCGTAGATCGGCAGATGCGCGAAGGCGTCGTAGATCATCAGATGGTCGACGTCGTTGTGGGTGATGCCGGCCTCGGCAAAGGCCTTGGGGCCGGCGACGCGGAAGGCGCGCGAGGAGGTGAAATCCTCCATCTGGCTGACCATCGGCGTCTCGACGACTCTCGCCGGTGCCGAGCAGGTAGACCGGCTTTTGCGGGAAGTCGCGGGCGCGCTCGGCCGCGACCAGGATCAAGGCGCCGCCGCCGTCGGTCACCAGGCAGCACTGCAATAGGCGGAACGGGTAGGCGATCATCCGCGAGTTCAGCACATCCTCGACGGTGATCGGCGTCCTTGAAGGTGGCGCGCGGGTTCTTGCGCGGCCCATTCGCGCTGCACGACCGAGACCATCGCCAGTTGCTCGTGCGTCAGGCCATAGGTCTTCATGTAGCGCAGCACCGGGATCGTGAACAAAGTCGGCGGCCCCATCGGCCCATAGGGCTGCTCGAACTGGCCGGCGAGGCTGGTCGGCGCGACGACATTGCGGGTGCGCCCGACGCCGGAGCGGCCGCTCTCGCCATGGGTGATCAGCACCGTCTCGCAGAGCCCCGAGGCGATCGCCGCGGCGGCGTGGCGGACATGGATCATGAACGAGCAGCCGCCGACCGCGGTGCCGTCGACCCATTTCGGGGTGAGGCCGAGATAATGCGCGACCGTCACCGGCGTCTCGCCGGCGGTCGCGATGCCGTCGATGTCGGCGGGTTTGAGGCCGGCATCGGCCATCGCGTTGAGCGCGGCGTCGGCATGCAATTGGATCTGCGACATGTCGGGGATGACGCCGAGCCGGGTGGTCTCGGCGGCGCCGACGATGGCGATCGATTTCGGCTTCATCGCGTTCACCTCCGCGCCGGGCGGAAGAGGGGGAGGGTGATCTCGTCGTCGAGCTTCTCGAAGGCGACCTCGACCGGCATGTCGAGCTGCAATGCCTCGGGGGTCTGCGGGCAGCCGGTGATGTTGGTCATCATGCGCGGCCCCTCGTCGAGCTCGACGACGGCGATCGCATAGGGCGGCGTGAAGCCCGGCACCGGGCGGTGGTGGATCACATAGGAGTAGAGCCGGCCCTTGCCGCTCGCCGCGAACACCGCGACGTCGCGCGCGGCGCAGGCGGGGCAGAACGGCCGCGGCGGGAAATACACCTTGCCGCAGGCGTTGCAGCGCTGCAGGCGCAATTCGCCCGCCCGCGTGCCGTCCCAGAAATGCTGCGTCTCCGGTGTCGGCTGCGGCCGCGCGCGTCTTCCTTCGGACATTCTTCCCATCTCCTCAAGCATCACGACAGCGACTTTGACGCGTGCCGAGAATTCGGGCAAACGGGAATGCGCTTTGCCAGAATGTCCCTCCTTGTCTTCCCGGCGAAGGCCGGGATCTACTCCAAGCATGGGCACCGGCCTCCGCCGGTGTGGCGGAGGAGGGAACGCGGTATGGAGGGTGCGATGGTGGGAACGCCTCGTGAGATAACGGCGGCGGAATTGCGCGAGCGGTTTCGTTCGGGCGGCGAGATCGCGATCGTCGATGCGCGCGAGGAGGGGAGCTTTCACGAGCGGCATCTGCTGATGGCGTCGTGCCTGCCGCTCTCGCGGCTCGAATTGATTGCGCCGGGGCTGTTGCCGCGGCGGTCGGTGCCGATCGTCGTCTGCGATGACGGCGAGGGACTGGCCGAGCGCGCGGCGGCTCGGCTGATCGAAGGCGGCTATAGCGATGTTTCCGTGCTGGCCGGCGGTGTCGCGGCGTGGGAGGCTGCCGGGTTCCCGGTCTATAGCGGCGTGCACGTGCCGAGCAAGGCCTTCGCCGAGGTCGTCGAGCACGAATACGGCACGCCGTGGATCAGCGCCGAGGAGCTCGCCGAGCGCCAGAAGCGCGGCGAGCCGATGGCGATCTTCGACAGCCGGTCCTACGAGGAATACCATTCGAACACGATCCCCGGCGCGATCAGCGTGCCCGGCGCCGAGCTCGTTTATCGCTTCCGGGAATTGGTGCCGTCACCCGACACCTTTGTTGTCGTCAATTGCGGCGGACGCACGCGCAGCATCATCGGCGCGCAGTCCCTGATCGATGCCGGCGTGCCGAACCGTGTCGTCTCATTGAAGGACGGCACGATGGCCTGGCACCTCGCCGGGCTCGGCGTCGTGTCGGACGCAACCCGGCGCGCCCCGGAAGTCTCGGCCGAGGGTGTCGCTGCGGCGCGGCAGCGCGCCGAGGCCGTGGCCCGGCGCTATGGGGTGCCGGTCATCGACCGCGCCAAGCTCGCAGAGTGGCAGCGCGAGGCCGACCGGCGCACCCTGTACCTGATGGATGTTCGCGACCCCGCAGAGTACCGCGCCGGCCATCTGCCGGGGTCTGCGATGGCTCCCGGCGGCCAATTGGTGCAAGAAACAGACAGCTGGCTCGGCGTCTGGGGCGCCCGCATCGTGCTGGTCGACGACACAGGCGTCAGGGCGCGGATGACGGCGTCGTGGCTGCGCCGCATGGGATGGGATGCGGCGGTGCTCGATGGCGGGCTGGAGGGCGGGGAGTTGGAGCGCGGCGCACCGGCGGCGAAAAGCGACTTCTTCCCGCTTGCCGGTCCCGAGCCGGCGTCGGTCCAGCCCTCGGAGCTTCGCGCGAACCCCGCCGTCGTCGTCGATCTGGCGCTGAGCCGGCAACACCGGCAGGGCCATATTCCGGGAGCCTGGTTTGCGATCCGTGCCCGCCTCGCCGCGGCGCTCGACAAATTGCCGGAGGAAGGCGAGCTGGTGCTGACCAGCGAAGACGGAACCATCGCCCGCTATGCCGCGGCCGAGCTTCACACTCGCCGGCCGGTCAAGGTGCTGGCCGGCGGCACCGCAGCGTGGAAAGCGGCGGGGCTGCCGCTGGAAGCCGGCATGGGGCCGCTTGCGAGCGAGCCCGACGATGTCGCGTTGTCGGCGCGTGACCGGCCGGCCGAGCGCGAGCGCTATATGCGCGAATATCTCGCCTGGGAGATCGACCTCGTCAACCAGATCGCCCGCGATACCGATTGCCGCTTCCGCCTCGCTCCGGCGGCGGGATGACGAGGACGAGCCTCTATCCTGCGGCAGTAGTCATCGAAGGTATGTCGACCCGATGACCGTAGCTCTTGGTCATGCGGTGACCGGGTGGTGTTCAATGAAGTCGAGCGTCGCCTCGGTGCAGCGCGCGGCATGGCTTGCCGCGACATGGTAGGAGTTGCCCGGCAGCACCAGCAAAGTCGAACCCGGGATCTGCTGCTGCCAGGCCCGGGTCTGGTCGACCGACGCAAGCCCGCTCCCGTCGGTCGTGATGACGAGCGTCGGGCAGCGGATCTGCGGCACATCCGCCCGGATGTCGGCGCAGGCGATCGTCTTCATAAAGCCGATCTGGGTCGATACCGCGGTGCGGCCCATGAACTTGATCCACCACTCCACCCCTTCGGGCGGAAAGTCGCTGCCGAGACGGCCCGCCATCGTGCGGCGCGCCCAGTGCTCGACCCCCTTGGTTTCGAATTCATCGGCCAGGTCGGGGGCGCGCTCGGCGGCCCCTTCGCGCATCGGCGGCGGGGTGCCGACCACGGTCAGGGTCTGCACGCGTTCGGGACGGCGCGCGGCAAACGCGCGCGCGATCGTCCCGCCGATCTTGGCGCCGACCAGATGGAAATGACGGCTTTCCAGCCTCTCCATCAGGCCGATGAAATCCTCGATCAGCCGGTCGAGCGTCCACGGAAAGTCGCGCGGCATCGGCGTCGAGGCGCCAAAGCCGCGCATGTCGGGACGCACCACGCGATAATGGCGGGCGAGATGCGGGACCCAGCCGTACCAGGCGGCGCCGCTTTCGGCATTGCCATGCAATAGCAGCACCGTTTCCGGCTTGCGCCAAGGGTCGGTGAAGTCGTCGACTTCATAATGCATCGTCAGATCGGCGGTGGGCTGGAACGTCGGCATGCTATCCTCCCTCAAAGGCCGGGGTTTAATCAGGGGAAAGCCGCACCGTGCTGTGGGCGCTGCGGCCTTCGCCGTCGATGACGGTGAGGCGGGCAAATCCAACACCCTCGGGTTGCCAGTATATTGGCCGGCGCGGCGGCGTCGACGGCAGAGGTTTGCCGTCGACGAGCCAGCGGAACGGCCGTTTGCCGCCGACCGCCTCGAGCGGCAATTCCTCGCCGCGCCATTCGATCAACGCCCCGTCCGGCGGATAGACGATCTGAGGGCCGCCCGCCGATGCGGCCGCCTGCGGCAGCGGCCTGGGATCGAGCCGCTGTAGACGCGCCGGCAGGTAATTGCGGGTGACCAGCAGCGCTCCCGAAGGCGGCGGCGTCTCGCTCCGCGGCATTGCCGGACCCAGGAGGTCGGCAATCTTGAAGAGGATCGGCGCCGCGGTCAGCCGGCCGCTGCGCCCCGGCATCGGGGTGCCGTCGGGCCGCCCCGCCCAGACCCCGATCGTGAATTGCGGGTCGTAGCCGACCGCCCAGAAATCGCGATAGCCGTAGGAGGTTCCGGTCTTGAAAGCAAGTCTCCGGCCACGGCGGATTTCGGCCGGCAGGACGCCGGGTGGTGGCGGCGCCTCGGCCAGGATGTCGTTGACATACCATGCCCCGAGCGGTCCGAAAATCGGGGTACCCGCGACCAGCGGGCCGTCGCTCCGGTACCTCAGCGGCGTCACCTCTCCGCCATTCGACAGCGCCGTATAGAGCCGCACCAGATCGGCCAGTGTGATGCCGGCGCCGCCCAGCGCCACTGCCAGGCCGGGATCGGCGGTCGGCTCGGGTAGCCGCAATCTGACGCCGGCGGCGGCGAGCGCTGCCGTGAACCGCGCCGGCCCGAGCCGGTCGAGCACCGCGACCGCCGGCACGTTCAGCGAATATTGCAATGCCTGGCGCGCGCTCACATCGCCTTGGAACCGGCCGTCGAAATCAGAGGGCGCGTAATCGCCGAAATGCCGGGGACGGTCGTCGAGGACGGTCTCCGGGTGAATGAGAAGCCGGTCGAAGGCCATCGCGTAGATGAACGGCTTCAGCGCCGATCCCGGCGACCGCACCGCTCGCGCCATATCGAGTGTCCCGCGACGTGCCGCTGCGTCGAAATCCGCACTGCCGGCATACGCCAGCACCCGCCGGTCGCGATTGCCGACGACCATCGCGGCTATCGAAGCCTCGGGATCGAGCGCCATGACTTCGCGCTTCAACAGATCCTCGACCCGCTGCTGCAAAAGCGGGTCGATCGTCGTGCGATGGATCGAGGCGGCCGGATCTTCGTTGCGCAATGCCCGCGCGAGATGCGGCGCCCGGAACGGCATGGCGAGCCGAATCCGCGGGATGTCCTCCGCGCGCGCCTCGGCGAGAGCCGCGGGCGAGATCACGCCCGCTTCGGCCATGCGCAGCAGGACCCGGTCGCGGCCGGCGCGCGCGGCCTCCGGGTGGCGGTCCGGGCGCAGGCGCTCGGGCGAGCGCGGGATCGCGACGAGCAAAGCGCACTCTGCCGCCGAGAGGCGGCCCGGCTCCTTGCCGAAATAGGCGAGGCTCGCGGCCCGCACGCCCTCGAGATTGCCGCCGAACGGGGCCAGCGCCAAGTAGAGACCGAGCACTTGGTCCTTCGCCAGCCGGCGTTCGAGCGCCAGCGCTTTCGCCATTTCGCCGAACTTTGCCGGGAGCGAGCGGGGGTGAGGTTCGAGCAGGCGCGCCACTTGCATCGTCAGGGTTGATGCCCCCGACACGATATGTCTGCTCAGCGCGAGTTGCGCGGAAGCGCGCAGCATTGCAAGCGGATCGATGCCGGGATGCCACGCAAAGCGCGAATCCTCGGCGGCGACCAGCATGCGGCGATAGAGCGGGTCGGCCTTGTCGGGCTCGATCGGCAGCCGCCATTTGCCGTCCGCGGTCAGAAACCCGCGCAAGATCGACCCGTCCGCCGCGAGGACGAGAACCGACGCGTCACGCCCTCGATCGAGTGATGGCGCTGGTAGGGAGCGATAGAAAGCGGCAGCCGCCAAGAACAAGACGATTGTGGCGGATAACCATCGCGGCCAGCCCCTCACCCTCCCGCTGCGCGGGCCCCTCCCTCTCCCAGCACGCGGGGCGAGGGGATTTGGCTCATTTCTCCCTCGCCCCGCTTGCGGGGAGAGGGTCGGGGTGAGGGGCCTATCGTGCACCGACGGTCAGCTTGCCCATCTCGGTTCGCCCGGTGGTCTCGGGCTCGTACATGTCCTCGGCGACGAGCGCCGGGTATTTGAATTCGCCGGGTGTGACGGCGCGAACGACATAGGCGAGGGTGAAGTCCTTGGCGCCGTTTTTAAGGTCGAGCGCCGCGATGAAGCGATCGTCGCGCTGCTCGGTGTAGGTCGTATCGGTGAGTTCGGGGAGCCAGGCATAATCCGTCGTGGACCGGCCCTTCGACACGGTCGCCGTTTCGATCTCGAAGCCGGCCGGCAACAAATCGACGACCAGGGTCTGCGCGGGCTCCGAGGTGTCCGTTCGCGTCCCCTTGATCACCACAACGAACAGGTCGGTCTGCCGCACCTTGCTCAGATCGGCCGTCGTGCCGTCCGGCCGGAACACGCTGCGGCTCACCGAATAGCCCCTGCTCTCGGCCGGCAGATCGGTGGCCGGCACGCCGGTGATCGAGACCGAGCGCCAGGCGGGGGTATCGCCACGATTGGTGATCATCATCGGCGGAGTGCCGGAGCCGAGAAGGCGGCGCAGATAGAGCGGCTCGCTGCGGGACTGCGGCGCGCCGCCGTCGCTGGCGACCGTGATCGTGCCGCCGCCGGCCCTTACCGCCGCTTCGGCCGCCATCAGGAGCCAGGCCTGTTCTTGCGTGCTGGTTCGCCCCGCACGGCTGAAGCGCTCGGCGATGCGATCGATGACGGCGGTCAGCCGCGCCTGGTTGCCGGGATTGGCGGCGGCAAACGACAGAACGGCGGCGCCGTCGCGCAACTCGCTGCCGTAATCGACATAGCGGATCGCGGCCGACCGCGGCGGACCTGGAACGAGAGCGGCGTCATAAGCGGCGGCGGCGCGTGCCATATCGCCATATTGCCCGAGCGCCGCTGCAATTTGCGCCTTGGCGAGTTGGGTCGGCAACCGCGCCATCTGAGTCTCGTAGAAATAGCGCAACCCGTCGAGATCGTCGGATTTCGCCCGCGCTAGCACGTAATGGGCGTAAGCCAGCGCCGGCAGGTCGCCGATCTCGGTATGCTCCTGACGCACGTAATCGTGGAGCCAACTGACGGCTGATTTGATCGCGAAATCGGGCACATTCTTGCCGTGCTCTTTGGCGCGTATCAAAAAATCGGTGGCATAGGCGTCGAGCCACGGCACTGTGTCGCCGGTATCGCTCCACACGCCGAAGCTGCCGTCGGAGCGTTGCAACTCCACGATATGTCCGATCGCGCGGTCCAGCGTCTCGGCGGTCGCTGGGCCCGGATCGGCGCGCCACAACCGCGCCGCGTCTTCGACATAGAGCAAAGGCAAGGCCCGACTGGTCGTCTGCTCCAGGCAGCCATAGGCGTAGCGCTCAAGTGTGCGCAATAGGCCCGGGACGTCCCAGTCCGGGCGCGGGCTGACGCTGAGCAAAGCCTCCGCCGTGCCCGGCAGGAACTCGTCCGCCGCGCCGTCGTCGAGCGTGACGCTCTCTCCCGGCTGCAGCCGACCGACAAAGCGGCGCAATTGATAGGCTTGGGCCGGCCGCACGCCGATCGTGAAGTCGCGCGCGATCTTCAGAGCGCCGGGTCCCGAAAGCTCGAGCTTCAGCGCAGCATTACCGGGCGCCGCCGCGGACAGGATAAAACCATCGTTGAAGTTCCCGCCGGGAGCGAGCTTCACGGTGCGGCTCGCCGGCCCCTTGAACTGGGCGGCGCCGCTCGCCGATAAGGTCAGGTGATAGTCTCCAGCCGCGGCCTCTAGGTTGTTGATCGTGATCCCGATGCGCGCGGCATCGCCGGGGGCGAGAAAGCGCGGCAACGACACCGTCGTCACCACCGGATCGCGGACCGTCATCGAGGCGGTGGCGGAGCCGACCTTGTGCGCCGAGAAGGCGACCGCCATCAGCCGCAGCTGGCCCTGGAAGTCGGGGATGTCGAACGGGATGCGGGCCGCCCCGTCGCTATCCAGCCGAACGATGCCGGAGAACAGAGCGACGATCTTATTGCTTTTGTCAGGCAAACCGGCGACCGAGCGTTTTGCAAAGCTGTCGCCGCCGCTGCGCAGCACCCCGACGGCATTCGCCCGCGCATCGATCAGCCGACCGTAGAGGTCGCGCAATTCGACCCCGAGCTGACGCTTGCCGAAATAGTATTTCTCGGGCGCCGGGCTATCGAATTCGGTCAGCTCGAGCACCGCCTCGTCGACCGCGGCGAGCGTGACATAGGCCTCCTCGCCGGCGGCGAGCCCGGCCACCTTGACGGGGATCTCGACCGGGCTGCGCGGGCGCACGACGTCGGGGGCGGCAAGCGCTGGCGCGAGGGTGCGGGGGCTCTCATCGATCCCGAGCCAGGCGACCCCGACGGCCCGCCCCGGTCCACGTTGTTGCAGCCCCGGCGTGTTACCTTGGGCATCGGAAGGCCGATAGGCGCTTACCAGCGCGTATGCGCCGCTGCCCCAGGAGGCGTCGACCGGGATTTCGAGCGTGGCGCCTTCCGCCGGCAGGTTCAGCGCGCGTAGCGAGAGGACCCGGTCGGAGGCGATCGCCAGCTCGGCCTGGCCGGCAAACGGCGCCTTCACGAACAGCTTGGCGGTGTCTCCCGGCTGGTAGCTCGCCTTGTCCAGCGCCGCCTCGAGCTTGTCCGGCACATCCGGCAGCTCGGCCTCGACCCACCAGCCGACATGAAATCTGAAGCTCGATTGTGCGCCGCTCGCGGGGTCGGTCACCTCCCAGCGATAGCGCCCGGCGGGCAATTGCCGCGCCAGACTGGCTGGCATATCGGCGGGGATATCGATCGTGCCGGTATCGATCGGCTGACTGCGGATATTCGACTTGTGACGCCACACGCCATTGACCGAATACCAACGGTATTCCCAATTCTCGCGCAACAGCTCGAAGCGCAGCCCGTTCACCGAGATCAGCGAACCTTGCGGATCGACCGCGATCACCTCGAGCTTTGCCTCGGCGCCTTCCGGAACCGCGTCGTCGCCGGTGGGCGAGCGCAGTCCAATCGCCACCGGGCGTTGCCGGATCGGCCGAGTTACGGTCTGGTAGACTGCGCGGCCGCTCGGTTCGAACACGCCGACCCGGATCGTCGCCGCGAGTGGGCTGGTCAGGTCGGGCAGATCGTTGAGCGCGACGGACAGGCGCGCCTTGCCGTTCTCGTCGGTCGGCGGAGCCTCGATATCGCTGCGATCCCCGGTGAATTCCTCGCCGACCAGGCCGAAGCGGAAGCCCGGCTGTTTCGGGAAGGGGTTGTCGTCGAGCGCGATGACCGCCTCGGCCTCGATCGTCAATCCGGCTCCCGGCGCACCGTAATAATAGCGGGCGTCGACATCGACCGGGAACGCCTCGCCGGGGCGGATCGGCCCGTCGGCGGCGGCGAGCTCGACCTTGAGCTGCGGCGGGACAAAATCCTCGACGCGGAATTCGGCAGTGCCGATTGGCGGTGCTTTCGGGTCGAGACGCAATTCGACCCGCCAAGCGCCGATGCGGGCATCGCGCGGCAGCGCGAAGCTTTGTCGATAGGCGCCCAGTCGATCACCTGTGAGCTGCCGCTTCTCGACCTCGATGCCGTCCGGCCTCAACAGCCGCAATCCGACCGGCAGACCCGACATCGCATCGGCCTTGTCGTCGCGCACCAGCGCGACCAGCTCGACCGTCTCGCCGGGCCGATAGATGCCGCGATCGGTATAGAGAAACGCGTCGACCGGTCCCGGTTGCGGTCGGCCGCTGACGCCGCGGTCGCTCAAATCGAAAGCGGGGCGGCCGATCTCGAGAAAATTGAAGTCGTTGTCGGGACCATGCGCCGTCAAAACAAACGGCTCGTCGCCGCCGCGGCCGCGCAGCAATCCGCCCGGAAACTTCGCAATCCCGCCGGCATCGCTGGTTGCCGCTGCGAGTTCGCCGTTGTTGCGGGCATAGAGGCGGACTGCGACACCCGTCATCGGCTTGCCGTCGGCGAGCGAGCGGACATCGACCGCCAACCCGTCGGTGCCCTTGTAAGCCGCCAGGCCGAGATCGGAGACGAGAATCCAATTGGTCGCCGGCTCGGCATATTGGTCCTGCATCAGGTCGGTGCGTTCGGCGACGGCGAGGTAAACGCCGGGCCCCTTTTCATGGAGCATGTCCTTGAGCGGGATGGCCGTCGTGACCGGGCGGTTGCGCTCGCCGGCGATCGCCATCTCGCCCTCCCAGACGAGACTGCCGGTGCGGTTGATGATCTCGTCGACCTCGTAGGACGAAAAACTCATCGTCAGCCGCTCGGCGTCGATGCTCGGGACGAGGTTGCGCTCGTTGACGCGCAACAGCCGCAGTTTGACCTTGTCCACATTGACTGTAGTCAGCGGCAGCCCCGACGTTCCCTGCTTGGGCAGCACATACCCGGTGCCGGAAAAGCGCAGCTGCGGCTTGCGGTCGGGAATGACGACGCGCGTCGTGAACGTTTCGCGCAGGCGCTCGCCGGTGGCGGCCGGGAGGCCGGCGAGAATTTCGACGTCATAGGTGCCGCCATGCTTCATGCCGTCGAGGCACATCGTGTCGCCGCGGGCGGTCACGATGCCGTCGAGCGGCGGCTGGCTGCGCACAAACGAGCTGTACGAGACATCGCCTTTATGTTCGACAGTCTCGTTGAACCTGAGGCAGGCGCGGCCCCATTCCGCTTCAGCCTGGATCTCGACTTTGGTCACGCGGAAGGCGACGAGTCGGCGCAACTCCTCGGCGCGCTCCGCAATCCCCGGCAGCCGGGTGAAATTGAGGCCGGCGTCAAACGCGGCGAGCGCCTCCTTTTGTTTGTCGTGGCGGTCGTAGTCGCGGCCTATCACAAACAGCGCCACGCCGCGCTCGACCGGGTCGGTCGATTTCAGATAAGCGTTATAGGCGCTCGCCATCGCATGGTCGTCCTCGGTGGCGAGTTCGGCCTGCGCGAGCCGCAGCCAGACCAGACCGTCATCCGCGCCATTGGCGATCGCGCGGGTCAATTCGTCGATCGCGGCGGGGTAGCGCCTCTCCCGATAATCGCTTTCGGCCATGCGACGCCAGCCGGCAATCATCGCCGGCTGCCGCTTGTTGGCCGGGATGCGCTCGATCAGCTCACGGCGCCAATCGCTGGCTGCCTCGGCGAGGTCCTTCGATTGGTATTCCTGGGCGAGCCCCGGTGCAGCGGCAGACACCAGGCACAGCACCAACAACGCGCGCAGCATGGACCACCCCCCGGAGATGCGCTGATTAGGCTACACCTCCGCCGTCAGCGAGTTGCCCCGACTTGAGGCTTTGGCCGAAACTGTAGCAGTGTGCGGTTACGGGAATTCATTCAGCGGCAAACAGGAGGAGTCATGAAAATCGGTTTTGTCGGGCTCGGAATCATGGGACATCCGATGGCCCTCAATCTGATCAAGGGCGGGCACGAGCTCTTTGTCTATGGGAAGCGCCGGTTACCGGCCGATGTGCGCGATGCTCGGGCCACGGTTTGCGACACCTTGAAGGCGATCGCCGAGCAGGCCGAAATCGTGATCCTGATGGTGCCTGACACCCCGGACGTAAAGAGCGTGCTGTTCGATCCCACCGGCATTGCCGAGGGCTTGTCATCCGGCAAGATCGTCGTCGACATGAGCTCGATCTCGCCGATCGAGACCAAGCTGTTTGCCGCAGAGATAAACAAGAAAAGCTGCGACTATCTCGATGCGCCGGTCTCCGGTGGAGAGGTCGGCGCTAAGGCGGCCTCCCTGACGATCATGGTCGGCGGACCCGAGCGCGCTTTTGCCAAGGTCAAACCGCTCTTCGATTTGATGGGCAAGAACATCACCTTGGTTGGCGGCAATGGCGACGGCCAGACCACCAAGGTCGCAAACCAGATCATCGTCGCATTGACCATCGAGGCGGTCGGCGAGGCCCTCCTATTCGCGTCGCGCGCCGGCGCCGACCCGGCCAAAGTGAGGCAGGCCTTGATGGGCGGGTTCGCCTCGTCGCGCATCCTGGAGCTGCACGGCGAGCGCATGATCAAGCGCAACTTCGACCCGGGGTTCCGCATCGAACTGCACCAGAAGGACCTGAACCTGGCCCTGCAAGGCGCGCGCGCGCTCAGCATGTCTTTACCCAACACCGCGACGACGCAGGAATTGTTCAACGCCGCCGCCGCCCTCGGCGGCAAGGCCTGGGACCATTCCGGCCTGGTCCGCGTCCTCGAGCACCTGGCCCACCACGAGGTGGCGAAGGGATAGAACACTCCCTCGCCCCGCTTGCGCCGCTTGCGGGGAGAGGGTCGGGGTCAGGGGCATGCGCGGCAAAGACGAGCGCCGAGTTGGTCGAGCGAGATCGCTTCGGCGCGCTCTCACGCCAGCAGAATCGAGGCTATGGGCGCAATCTTCGCAATCGGCAACTCGGCGGCTTGAAGTTTACCCGCCAGGAACCGATTGGAAAATATTACGCTGATTTCGCGTGCCGTGACCGGCATGTCATTGTAGAGGTCGATGGCGGTCAGCGCGCTGAAAGCGTTTCAGATCGACATCGCGATACCGATTTGGCTGCGCTCGGCTATCGCGTCATCCGCATCTGGAATAATGACGTGATCGAGAATATCGACGGAGTTCTAGAGATGCTGCTGTCCGAACTTCGGCGATAGCCCCTCACCCCGACCCTCTCCCCGCCCTAACCCTCCCCCGCTCGCGGGGGAGGGAAGGGTGGGGCAAGCGGGGCGAGGGAGTTATTTCTTGCCCAGAACGCGGTCGAGGGTGCGGACGGCGTTGTCGGGGCCCGGGGTTCTTTTTCGGCTTCCGCCTCCGCAAGGTAGGAGTAAAGCCGGGCGATTGCGGCGTAGATGTCGCGCGACGGCGGGTTCTGTTCGAGAAAATCCGAGATCTCCTCCATCTCGGCGACCCAGCGATAGGCCTTGTCGTACATCCGCGGGATGCCTTGGCGAAAGCGTGCGAGCATCTCGGGCTGGCTTTCGGTCAGCTCGGTGATCAGCGCCTCGGCGCAGCCGAAACGCGCGGCGCCCAGCAGCATTGCCGAGGCGATCGCGGTCGTTCCCTTGGTGATCCCGGCATAGGACATCTTCAACGCCGACGCAGCGCCGACCGGGCCGTCGATGACCCGCCAGTCGATCCCCCAATCGCGCAGCACCGCGGTCTGCCCCGCCGTTGGACCCGAGGCGTAAATCGTCGGGCTGTAGCCCGGGCGGGGCGGCCCGCCGATGATCCCGCCATCGACAAAGTGCGCGCCGGTCGGGGCGATGATCTCGCCGATGCGGATCGCGGTTTGCGGGCTGACCGCATTGCAGTCGACATAAACCGGCTTGCGGTCGAGCGCCTTCAACGCCGGCGCCAGACGTTGCGCCAACGCCTCGGCCTCGCCTGGCGGCAGGATCGAGAGAAAGAAATCGGCGCCGTAGAGCAGCTCGCGCTCGTTCGCCTGCCGCGGCCATGCCGGCCTTCTTGGCGCGCTCGGCGCTGGCCTGGCTGCGCCCGGTCAACAGCCGTACGGACCTCGGCACCGCTTTCATGCAGCCGCCGCCCGACCCCCGCACCCATCATCCCTTGCGCGATTACGCCGATCACGGCCATTGGCCTACCTCCAACGAGAAACGGTTGGCGCCCAGGGTACCGAGCGATCAAGGTTGTGAAAAGGGGCCCCTCAGGCGGCGCCTTTTTGAGGTGCGGCGAGGGCGGTCTGCAACGCCGGCATGCCGATGCGGTGACAGAAATCGCCAAAGCCTTCGCCATTGGCGCGGGAGGAGGCATAGAGCGCGAAGAGCGGGTCCAAGGTGTCGGCGATGCCTTGCAAGGGCACCCTGTCGGCGAGCAGGGTATTGAGCCGGGTGCCTTCGAAGTCGCCGCCGACGAACAACGCGTAGAAGCCCGGCATGCGGCCGACGATGCCGATATCGCCGGTATAGGGTCGCGCGCAGCCGTTCGGGCAGCCGGTGATGCGGATGCTGAGCCGTTCGCGCTCGAGCCCGTAGCCCCGCAGCCGCTCCTCGATCGCAGCGACGATCTCGTCGCGGACCCGCTCGGCCTCGGTCAGGGCAAGCCCACAGCTCGGCAGAGCCGGGCAGGCGAGCGCCCAGCGCTCGGCCGGCAGCATGTCGGCGGCGAGACGAACGCCGTGCTCGTGCAATACGGCCTCGATCTCGCCCCGGTCCGGCGGATCGATCTCGCTCAGGATGATGTCCTGGCTCGGCATCAGGATCGGATCGCAGCGGAAGCGGCCTACGATTTCCCGCAATGCCGCCCTGACGTCGGCGACGATGCGTCCGCTCGCGATCGGGATCCCGAGATAGAGCTTGCCGTCGCCCTGCTCGTGCCAGCCGAGATGGTCGGGCACGAGGAAACCCGGCATCTCGCGGCACGGCTCGAGCGCTTTCCCGAGATATTCCGAGAGCCGCTCGCGGGCCCACTCCTCACCGTTCTCGGCGATCACGTATTTCAGGCGTGCATGGCGGCGATTGCCGCGGTCGCCGTGGTCGCGATGCAGCCGCACGACGGCCGCCGCGGCATCGAGCAGATCCTCGGGCTCGACAAAAGCGACCGGGGTAGCGAGCCGCGGGTAGGTCTTCGGGTTGTTGTGGGTCATCCCGTGCCCGCCGCCGAGCAGGAAATTGTAGCCGGTGAGCCGATCGCCCTCGAACAGCGCCACGATCGCCAAATCGTTGGTCAGCACGTCGATCGTGTTGTCCTCGGGGATCGCGAGCCCGATCTTGAATTTGCGCGGCAGATAGCGCTCGCCGTAGAGCGGGTCGGGCTCCTCGGAGGCGCCATCGTTCTCCTGCCATGGCGCGCCGTCGACCCAGATTTCGTGATAGGCGCGGGTCCGCGGCAACAGATGGCAGGACAGCCGGCGCGTTTCGGCTTCGAGCCGGTCGTGCACCCGGTCGCGGATCGGCGCCGGGGTTGTCGTGACGGTGCGCACGACATCGCCGCAGGCCGCCAATGTCGTCAGCAGCGCGGCGTTGATCTCGCCGATCGCCGATTTGAGCCCGGCCTTGACGACGCCGTGAAACTGGATGCTCTGCCGCGTCGTGACCCGCAGCGACCCGTCGGCGTAACGGTCGGCGAGCGCGTCGAGGGCGAGATACTGCTCGGCCGTGAGCCGTCCGCCCGGAATGCGGACGCGGACCATGAACTGCCAGACCTTGTCATCGCCGCGCTGCTTGCGCTCGGTCGCGCTGTCGCGGTCATAGCCCTGGTAGATGCCGTGGAATTTGAGGAGCGAATAGCCCTCCTTGTCGAACGGGGCGCTGGTGTCGCGCGAGATCGCGCGCGATGTGCCCGCGCAATTGCCGGCTCTGCTGCTTGATCGCCTCGGGCTTCGAAACGGTGTCGATCTGAACCATATCGCAGCCCTCTGCGAGGCAGGCGGCAACAACACCGCCGTACGATGTGGTTCAGATAATTACACCACTGTCTTGAATGTCAATTAGTACCATTTATAACATATATTATGCGTTCATTTAGCGCCGCTCGATGTCGCCAAGCAGATCGCTTCGCCTTCGAGCCCGGCCGAGAAGCGCACCAGCGCGTCGCCGATGCCGAGCTCGGCCCGCTCCTCGGGCTTCAGGCGCGAATGCGTCGTCGTCGCCGGGTGCGTGACGAGAGACTTCGAATCCCCGAGATTGTTGGAAATATCGACGAGCCGCAGCGCGTCCAGAAACCGGAAGCAGGCCTCCTTGCCGCCGGCCACGTCGAAGCAGACGAGGCTGCCGCCTTGTCTCATCTGCCGACGCGCGAGCTCGTATTGTGGATGGCTCGGCAGGCCGGGATAGAGGACGCGCGTGATCTTTGGGTGGCTCTCCAGATAACGGGCGACCGCAGCGGCGGTGCGGCATTGCCGTTCGACGCGCAGTTCCAAGGTTTCAAGGCCCTTCAACAGCAGCCAGGCGTTGAACGGGCTCAAGGACGGCCCGGTATGCCGGTAAAAGGGACCGAGATCGTCCTTGATGAATTTCTCCGATGCCAGGATCGCGCCGCCGAGACAGCGTCCCTGGCCGTCGATGTGCTTGGTCGCCGAATAGACGACGACATCGGCGCCCAATGCCAATGGCTTCTGCAGGAGCGGCGTCGCGAACACGTTGTCGACGACGAGAATGCCGCCGGCGCGGTGGGTCAGGCGCGCGACCTCGGCGAGATCGATGATCTCCATCGCCGGGTTGGAGGGGCTCTCGCAAAAAGCCAATGCCGCGCCGCCGGCGAGCGCCGCCTCCCACGCGCCGAGGTCGCGCCCGTCGACGAGGACGGTCTCGATGCCCCAGCGCGGCAGCAGATCGGCGACGATGTAGTGGCAAGACCCGAACAAGGCGCGGCTCGACACGACCCGCTGGCCGGCGCGCAGCCGGCACAACAATGCCGCGAACACCGCCGCCATCCCGCTCGCCGTGGCGCGGCAGGCCTCGGCGCCTTCGAGCAGCCGCAGCCGCTCCTCGAACATCGCCACGGTCGGGTTGCGGTAGCGCGAATAGACGAAACGCGACCCCTCCTGGGCGAACGCCTCCTCGGCCGCCGCGGCCGTGTCGTAGACGAAGCCCGAGGTCATGAACAAGGCCTCGCAGGTCTCGTCGTACGGGCTGCGGGTAGCGCCGCCGCGCACCAGGATCGTCGCCGGATCCAGAGTTTCGAGGAGGTCGAGGGGCAGGACGGGCTTCGTCATCGGCGGGTCTCTCCAATGTACGGCCGCGCCGATCCGGGCAACAAAAAACCCCGGTCCCGCGCGGGCCAGGGCTCCTTTCAGAACTCCCGACCTTTTAGCGCTTCTTTAACGTGGCCGCAAGCCGGTCGGCTCAAATCCACCACGATGCCGCTTTCGTAACGACAGGAGCGGCGCCTGTCAACCCTCCACGTAGACCATCCACGACACGCCGAAGCGGTCCGCAACCATGCCGAAACTCGGCGAGAAGAAGGTCTTGGCCAGTGGCATCCGTATCTCCCCGCCGTCGCTCAGGGCATGGAAGAGTCGCTCGGCCTCGGCCTCGTTAGACGCAGTCAGCGACAACGCAAAGCCTTGAAAGCTCGGCTGCCCAACACACTGGCCGTCGGAAGCCAATATCTCCGTATCTCCGATGTGGAATCGCATATGCATCACCTTGTTCTCACTGCCCGGCGGGACCATGCCCGGTGGCTGAGGGTCAGGGTGGTCCTTCCACCGCATGAGCATGATCCCCTCGGCCCCGAGCGCGTGCCGATAGAACTCGGCTGCCTCCTCGCAGCGGCCGTTGAAGAACAGGTAAGGCTGGACCTGCATCGCTACTCCTCCTCAGATTGGGTAAACGGCTTTGTGTACGCCGTCCACAATGCTATAACAAGCGAAATGGACGGTGTCCACATATAAAATCGTGACCGACGCGAGCCGCCAGGAACGGAGCACGTACCGCCACGGCGACCTCCGACGCGCGCTGCTCGAAGCGGGGATCCAACTGGCGCGCGCCGGCGGGCCCGACGCTGTCGTGCTGCGCGAAGCCACTAGGCGCGCAGGTGTCGTCCCCAATGCGGCGTATCGGCATTTCGCCAGCCGATGGGAGCTCTTGCAAGCGGTCCGCTCGGCCGCCTTGTCGGCGTTGGCCGTCGCGATGGAGGCCGAGCTGGCCCGGTTGCCACGTGCAACCAGTCCCGCCGACTCCGCTCGAGCGAGCCTGCGAGCAATTGGCACGGCTTACCTGCGCTTTGCCCAGGAAGAAACAGGATTGTTCCACACCGCCTTCGCGATCCCCGATGAAACGCGCGGCGAACCCGTTCCGGCCAAGGCGGGGGATAGCGGCCTCAATCCCTTTCAGCTGCTGGGCGCCGCACTCGACAGGCTCGTCGATGCCGGGGTGCTGCCTCCGGAGCGTCGCCCAGGCGCGGAATACCTGGCGTGGTCCGCCGTGCGCGGGCTGGCCATGCTGCTCACGGAGGGGCCGCTGCGCAGACTCGGTTCCGCGGAAAGGGATGCGATCGGGCAACGCTTGCTGGATATGGTCGAAAAGGGGCTGTAGCAGCCCTAGGCCGGCGTGCAGCTTTCCGCGACTGCTGTCGTCGACTATCATCAACTGATGTCGATCGATAAGACGCCGCGATTTCACTATCGCTTCGGCCTCAACCAGCCTGCCGCCAGCCCCACCGTCCGGCGAATCACCGAAATGGCGCAGGCGATCCTTCGAGAGACCGGCGGGGAATTCCAGGTCGAGGTGTTTCCCGAGAGCCGGCTCGGGCCCGACCCCAAAATGTTCGCCGATTTGCGCAGCGGCGCGCTCGAATTCTTCATGGCGGGGGCAACGCTCGGCGAGGTCGCGCCCACCAGCGCTCTGCCACTGCTGCCTTTTGCGTTTCGTGATTCGAAGGCCGTGTTCGCCGCGCTCGACGGCGCGCTCGGCGACCGGATCCGCAGCGAGCTGGCGCAAAACGGGATCCACGCCTTCCGTCATTGCCTGCAGAACGGGTTTCATCACCTGACGACCAGCATCCGGCCGATCAACATCGCCGCCGATCTTGCTGGGGCGAAGATCCGCAGTCCGGGCGGTGCGATCGCACGCGATTTCTTCGAGGCGTTTGGGGCGGAGGCGGGTTATGTCCCGTTCAGCCAGATGTACGACGCACTGAAGGCGCGCAATTTCGACGGGCAGAGCGACCCGCTCGGCGTCGTGTTGTCACTGCGGCTCTATGAGGTGCAGACCTATCTCAGCCTGACCGCGCATTGGTGGTCGGGCTTTACCTTGCTGGCCAATGACGCGGCGTGGCGTGCTCTGCCGCGCACACTGCAAGAGGTCGTCGAGCGCAATGCCGAGAAATACGCACTGCTGCAGCGCGACGACATCGAGCAGGTGAATGCGGCCGGCGCCGAGGAGTTGGCGCGCCGTGGGATGCAGGTCAACACCGCCGACACCGGACAGCTTCCGGGCAAGGCTCGGAGAATTTTACGCCAGCTGGCAAGAAAAGGCAGGGCCTACGGCGTGGCGCTTATTGGAGTCCTACGCCGGTGAAATCCGCCGATAGTGCGTTTCGCATCGACGGCAAGAATGCGCTCGTGACCGGCGCCGGACGCGGCATCGGCCGTGCCTGCGCATTGGCTCTTGCCGCGGCAGGCGCGGAGCTGGTGCTGGTGAGCCGGACCAAGAGCGAACTCGACGAAGTCGTAGATGCAATCGCATCGCGCGGCGGCAAGGCGCGGACGATAGTGCTCGACGTGACGCGCTCGGACGAAGTGCGCGACGCGTTGCCGGCCTCGGCCGGCTCGACATCCTCGTCAACAATGCCGGCATCAACCGGCCACAGCCCTTTCTCGAAGTCGACGAGCCGACCCTCGACCTGCTGCTCGGGCTCAACGTCAGAGCGGCGTTCATTGTCGCTCAATTGGCGGCGCGGTTGATGGTCGCCCAGGGCAACGGCGTCATCATCAACGTGTCGTCGCAGATGGGTCATGTCGGCTCGGAGCGCGACCGCACGGTCTACGTGATGACCAAGCACGCGCTCGAAGGCCTGACCAAGGCGATGGCGGTCGAATTGGCGCCTAAAGGGGTGCGCGTCGTCTCGATCGCCCCGACCTTTGTCGAGACGCCGCTGTCGAAGCCGTTCCTTGACGACCCTGACACTCGCAAATGGATCCGCGATCGTATCCCACTCGGCCGCGTCGGCACGGTCGAGGAGGTGGCGACGGCGGTCGTTTTCCTCGCCTCGCCCGCCGCCGCCCTCGTTACTGGATCGAGCCTCCTCGTCGACGGCGGCTGGACGGCCTGGTAGCGCTCAGGCTGGTCCCAACTCCAAGGGAATTTGTCTGAAGATTCCGATACGCGTCCCAAGTTTGCGAAGCGGATGGCAAAGTATATCGCCACCGCTCCCGCTAATGGCTTTACCGCTCCTCAGGTCACAACTGGGCAGAGTTATCCGTCGGAAGTAGACCAATACATTAAAGATCTGAGCGTCAACGACGATCTAGTGCTCAGAACCATTCAGATGATTCAACGGGAAAGAGTTGTGGTTGTAGGATGGGTTGAGCGAAAGCGAAACCCATCGTCTCCAGTCGAGCGATGGGTTTCGCGACGCTCAACCCATCCTACAGGATCTACTATCGTTCCTGGTACAGAGCGGCGCTTTGCTTTCGTGCGGTATTGATATTCCGGATCTGTTTAGGCGGGCGGCGCTCTACGTCGATCGTATTCTCAAGGGCGAGAAGCCCGGTGATTTGCCCGTCCAGCAGCCAACCAAGTACGAGTTCGTCCTCAATCTCAACACCGCCAAGGCACTTGGCCTCGCCGTGCCGCAATCGATCCTCGCCCGCGCTGACGAGGTGATCGAATGAGGAGGCGTCGGCGAGGGCAGCGTGATATAGATGGTATCATTGTCCCGCAGCCTGGAGCAGGCAGAGTAATTTCCCTGCCGGCATGCCCAGGGAATGTCGCAACCCCCGTTTTCGGGGTCGAGGCAAAGATTTCCGCGTGTTTTCCCTTGGCGGCAGGGAATTCGACGCCGCCGCCACTAACGGCCTTCCACTCTACTTTCCGCGGCTGGGATCACGCGGGCCAGGCCGATGAACTTTTCGGGATCCTGCGGTTCGTCGTTGACCCGGACCTCATAGTGCACATGGGGGCCGGAACTGCGGCCGGAGCTGCCGAGAAAGCCGACCTGCTCATGCTCGGCGACCCTTTGCCCGACCGAAACGATATAGCGGTGAAGATGGGCGTAAAGGGTGGCGATGCCGTTTCCATGATCGATCTCGACCACCTTGCCGTAGTCGCTGTAATAGCCGGCGTAGGTCACGATCCCCGCTGCGGTGGCATGAACCGGGGACATGTAGGGCGCCGACAGATCGATCCCGGTGTGGAACGACGAGCGGTGATTGAACGGATCGTGGCGCGGGCCGAACCGGCTCTCGAGCTGATAATAATCGAGCGGCACCGACAGCGGCAGCGATTTCATCAAGCTGCGGAGCTCCTCCATCTTGTCCGGCGTCATCGCGTCCGGCGGATCGGCTTTCGGCGGCGCCACAAAGGGACCGCCTTGGCCGCCGCGGTCTTGGGCCAATTGCGGGAACAGGCGGTCGACATTCAGACCGGTCGAGGCGAGCAAGCGCCGAACTTCCGCGACGGCTTGGCGGGCGAGGTCTGCAACGCTGCGCGATTGGTCTTTCGGTTCCGGCGGCGCATCGGAAATCAGCGATCTCGGGCCGTGGCAGACCGGCCGCCGATTGAGAGGGGTCCGTCTCGATCAGCTCTGCCAGACGGAAAACGCCCGTCCATTTCTGCCGGTGTCCGACATCGAGCTGCGATTGTTTTTGTTCGATTTCCGCGACCCGAGCCCGCAGCCGATCTCTATCGCTTAAGGCCCGGTCCAGATCGCGGTCGCCTGCTGGCGATCGCGGGCGGCGAGAGCAAGCTTATCGCGCAGGCTCGCCACTTCGTCCTGCAGATCGGCGTTGGCCGTTTCCGCGCGGACCATGGCCGCTTCCTTGTCGGCCAGGGCGCGCTCATAGCCGGGCCGGTCGACTGCGAAAAAACAAACCGCGACAACAAGCGCGACGACGGCCGATGCTGCCGCGACCTGCACAGACGGCGGCAAAAAGATCTGCGACGATCGGCTGCCCGTGCGCAAATTGATGCGAATTTCGGGGAAGCGCCTGCTTCCCCGGCTCGGTGTTTCGGCGACCATTTCCCCCTTCCCCCATACCGCCGAACCGTGGATGTCCCCTGAGACTCAAGGAACCAGGTCTCGGCTAGATCAAGTCAAGCGCCGTTGCGGCTTTCGACAGGGGCCACCCTAGGGGGTCGATCATTGCTTTGCAACAATCAATCGTTAATTTGTGCGCCGACTGGAGGCGCCGTTAACCTTATTCGGCAAGTCAAGACCAAATGCTGTGGGCAAGCTCTTGCCAGGCCGCGACTAATCGCAGGAGCGTGCGCGATGGTTTCATACTGGAGATATTTTACGCGGCGTCGCGCGTTCGCTGTGCCTTCTAGCGACGAATGCTCGGCTCGTCAGGCGTCGAGGCGCATCTCGGCGTCGTGCTCGGCCTCGGGCGCGAATTGGGTGCGGTAGTACTCCGCGAAGACACCGTCCCGGCGCAGCAGTTCGGGCAACGTTCCCTCCTCGACGATGGCGCCGTCGCGCAACACGACGATGCGGTCGCAGCGCCGCACCGTCGACAGCCGGTGGGCGATGATAAAGGTCGTCCGCGCCGCCACGAGCCGCTCGATCCCGGCCATCACCAGCGCCTCGGTCGCGACGTCGAGCGCCGAGGTCGGCTCGTCCAAGATCAGAATCGGCGCGTCGCGCAGCAGTGCACGGGCAATCGTGATCCGCTGCTTTTCTCCTTCGGAAAACGTCACCCCGGATTCGCCCGATCACCGTGTCGTACCCGTCCGGCAGCGAGGCGATGAAATCATGGATCCGCGCCAGCCGAGCCGCCCTTTCGATCTCGGCATCGGGCGCGCCGGGCCGGCCGTAGGCGATATTGTCGCGCACCGAAAGCGGAAAGATCAGCGGCGGCTGCAATACCATCGAGATCTGGCTGCGCAGCGACTTCAGCTTGTATTCGCGCAGATCGACGCCGTCGATCTCCACCACCCCGGCCGATGGATCGAAGAACCGCGGCAGCAGCCCGAGAAGCGTGGACTTGCCGGCGCCGGTCGGGCCGATCACGGCGATCTTGGCGCCGGCCGGCACGCGGAGCTCGACGCCGTTCAGCACCGGTGTCTCCGGCCGGTAGCGAAACGAGACATTGCGCCAGGCGATGTCGCCGCGCGCTCCTTCCGCAGGAAAGCTGCGGCTCCCGTCTTTGAGATCGGCCTCGGTGTCGAGCACGTCGAAAACCCGGCGCGCCCCGACCCGGGCGCCGGCGATCAGCCCCCAGCTCTGGGTGATCTGGTTGATCGGCGCATAGAGCTGGGCGAGATAGGAGATGAAAACGATCAGCTGGCCGACCGACAGCCTCCCCGACATGACGGCGCGCGCCCCGGCATAGACGACGAGCGCGGTGCCGCCGGCAATCACCAGGTTGACGGCTCCCGAATAGAGCGTCTGCCAGCTGTAGAGCCGCAGGGTTGCCCGCAGGCTCTCCCCGCTCGCGCCCATAAAGCGCCGATGCTCCTCGTCCTCCTTGGTGAAGGCCTGGACCAGCTTGATCGACGACATCGCCCATTGCACGACGGAATAGACGCGGCTTTCGGTGTTGCGCACCTCGGTCGCGACATCGACGATCTTTCGGTTGAAGCCGAAAATCAGGCCAAACAGCAAGGGAACGACCGTCAGCGACAACAGCGTCAATGTCGGATCGAGCGGCAGCAGAACGACGAGCATGCCGCCGAGCAGCACGGCGGCCGACAGGATCGGCAGCACGCCGTTCATGATCATGGTCTGGACGGCAAAGCTGTCCGCGGTGATCCGATAGAGCAGATCGCCGACCCGTTGCCGGCTGTGAAAGGCGAGCGACAGCCGCTGCAGGTGAGCGTAGAGCGCGCCGCGCAAGTCGTTGACCATCCGCTGCCCGACGCCGATCGTCGTGTAGTTGTGCAGCAGGGTCAGCGCTCCGGCGCCGAGATGCACGACGATAATGCCGAGACAGGCGAGCAGCAGCAGTCCCGCTCGGGGACGTGGACGCCAATGCGGCAATCGGAAGCGGCTTGCCGCCGAGCACATTGTCGATGACCACCTGCAGCGGCCACGGCTTCAGGAGCTCGAAGCCGGCGATCAGGAAGACCTGCGCAAGCGCCCAGGCAACCCGCCACCAATAGGGCCGCAGATAGGGCAGAAGTTTCGTCAGCAAAATCAGACCGTGCGGGGAGCGCGGATCGGCAATGGGGCGCTTGCCACCGGCTCGACCGGGATCAGCGGCACCTGTTTGGCGACCGCCTCGACGATGCGGTGCATCAGTCTGCCAAAACCGACGAGCTGACAAACCATCGCCGCGGAGCTGATCAGCCCGACGGCGCCGATCGCGGCCGCCGTCAGCGGCCAGCCGAGGATCAGCGCGAAGGCCGTCAGCGCAGCGCAGCTGCGCAGCAGAAACGACGCGAAGCGCGAAAAGCGCATCGCGCAGCGCACCCGCAACAGCCGCTTTGCGCCGCCGTGGTTCTCGGTGCAGACGAGGACCAATGCGCGGCTGCACAGACCGCGCGAGATCTTCAGGTCCCAATTGCTCCAACCGGTATCCGGCACGACGAAGTATTTCTGCGGCACGAGAAACTCCATCAATCCGCCGATCAGCGCCTCCTTCTCGGTTCCGGCTTCGCTCCAATAGGAGAGATGGAATGCGCGGGCAGCCCAGCAGATGCGGGCGCGCTGCTCGGTCGCGACCGGGCCGATATGGTCCTGCGTTCGCATCTCCTTGAGGCGCCATTTGATGCGCTCCCAGCCGCGCAGCAGAGGTCCGAGATAGATCAACAGGGCGACCAAGGCTCGGGCTTTGAGGCCGGTAAACCGTTTGTCGATCGGCGCCTTGCGGGCGCCGTTGACGCACATGACCCAGGTGACGAGAAGCGGGAACGGTCAGCAACCACCACCACCCGCCGCCGATGATTCCCCCCAAGGCGAGCGGCAGTGAGGCGGCGCTCCATTCGAAGCTCAACGGCAGGAACGCAGTCAAGGAGGAAGGCGGTTCGTAGAGCGTCTGAAACAGACCGCGCCCGAACACCCCCGAATAGATGACCGGGCGACGCGACAGCAGCAACGAGGTGGAGAGGTCGCCATAGATGCGGCCGAGCCACTTCGCCTGTCCGAACAGGTTGAAGCGGAACGGGTGCTTCGAATAGACGAGCGCCTCGGCTTTGCCGTAACCACGCTGCTGGGCGCAATAAGCCGCCACCGTATTTCGGCGGAAGTGCCAAACCACGGCGGCCGGGCTGAACCCGATCGTGTAGCCCGCGTCCTGGAAACGCCAGCAGATGTCGACATCGTCGCCGGCGGCGCGATAGATCGGATCAAACCCGCCGAGCTGCTGCAGCACGTCGCGCCGGAACGCCATGTTGCAGCCGGCGATGTGCTCGGCGACTTCGTCGCTGATCAGCACATGGGTCGGACCGCCGGGGGCGACCGCGACGGCGGCGGGGACCAGATTGTCCTCGGGCGGCGGGAAATTCGGCCCGCCGCAGGCGGCCAGATTGCCCGCTTCCATCTTGGCGACGAGGTAGGTCAGCCAGTCGGGGTCGGCGACGCAGTCGCTGTCGGTGTAAGCCACGATCTCGCCGGTCGCCGCCTCGGCCCCGACATTGCGGGCGGCGCTCAATCCTTTATTGGGCTGACTGATGATGCGGCAATATTCGTAGCTCTCGGCGATCTCCAGTGTTCGGTCGCGCGAGCCGTCATTGACGACGATGACCTCGTAATCCGGGTAGTTGAGCACTGCGAGCGAAGCCAGGCACTGATCCATCGTCCGCTCGGCATTGTAGGCGCAGACGACGACCGAGACCCGCGGGTAACGCCGCAAAGGCGGCGGCAAGATGCCGGTGTATTGGCGCACCACCTCGTCGAAGGACGGTTTCGGCCGGCGCTCCCGGTCGACCAGACCAAAGGCCCAATTCTCGACCAGATGACCGCCGGTGAACCATTCGTCGGTCCACGCGAAGATGAAGGTGCCCGCGACGCCGGCCTCGAAGGCGGTGTGCACCTGCCAGGACAGGACGCGCCGTTGTTCCTCCTCTCCCTCGCCGAACGAATCGACACCGAATTCGGTCAGCACCAGCGGCTGGTCGAGAGCGACATTGTGCAGCCTCGCGATGTATCGGCGGAAGGCGGGCTGGTCGTGCAGATAGACGTTGAAGCAGATGAAATCGGTGAAATCGACCGTCAGATATTCGGTGGATGGATAATTGGCGTAGCTGACGAGCGCCTCTGGATGCTCGGTTTTGGCGCAGGTGACGAGGCTTCTGAGAGAAGCTGCGCACCGCGTCGGCGCCGTGCCAGCGCACCATATCGGGCGGGATCTCATTGCCGATCAGATAGGCGAAGACCGCCGGGTGACGATTGCAAGCCCGCACTCCGGCGATCACCGCCTCGCGGATCTGCTGCTGCGTTGCCGGGCTGTCGAGAAAGGCGATGTGCTGCGACCACGGCAGTCCGACGAGGATCTTCAAACCGGCCTGCTGCGCGGCGTCGAGCAGCCAGAGCGGCGGCACCGTGAAGACCCGGACGGTGTTGATGCCGGCTTCGGCCATCAGTGCGAAATCGGTATCGACGACCGCGTATTCGGGGAACTGCGCCCCATGACTGCCCTTTGGGAAAGGGCCGTAAGTGACGCCTTTGACGAAGTGCTTTTTGTCGCCGACAAAAAAGAACTTGCCCTGCACCCGGACCGGAGCGGAAGGGTCAAGCTTTGCTGCTGCCGCCGAAAGAGGCTGCGCCACAACCTCTTCGGTTTCGACCATTGTCATGACGGAAGCTCCAGGGATGCCTGCAGCGGCAGCCAACCCGCGAGCGGGGCGGCGCTCGCATAACGGGCGATCATGAATTTCATTCCGCGCGTCGAGATTGCGCGGAGCGGCTCACATGCCAAGCCAGAGCGGTGCGAACGATCGTGTCGAGATCCGAGACGCGGGCGCGCCAGCCGAGCAGCTCGGCCGCGAGACCGGGATCGGCGACCAGTACCGGCGGATCGCCGGGCCTTCGTGCGGTTTCGCGGCACGGGATGGATTTGCCGCTGACCGCCTCGGCAGTCCGGATCACCTCGCGCACCGAATGACCGCGGCCGGTGCCGAGGTTGAGCGCCACGCTCTGCCGCCCGGCGCCGAGATGTTCCAGCGCGCGCAGATGCGCCTCGGCGAGGTCCTGGACATGAATGTAGTCGCGGATCGCCGTCCCGTCCGGGGTCGGGTAATCGGTTCCATAGATGTCGATTTGCGGCCGGTCTCCGAGCGCCGCCTCCAGAACGAGCGGGACGAGATGCGTCTCCGGGCTCGTGCCGTTCGCCGATCTCGCCTTCGGGATCGGCGCCGGCAGCATTGAAATAACGCAGCGACACCCACCGCAGACCGTAGGCCTCGCCGTACCAGTGGAGCGCGCGCTCGATCGCCAGCTTGGTCTCGCCGTAAGGGTTGACCGGCAATTGGGGCATGGTCTCGCGGATCGGCACTTGGGCGGGAGTGCCGTAGGTCGCGCAGGTCGACGAGAAGACAATTTTGTCGACCCCGGCCTCCCGCATCGCATCGAGCAACGACAGGGACCCGCCGAGGTTATTGGCATAATACAATGCCGGATCGGTGACCGATTCGCCGACATAGGCGTAGGCCGCGAAATGCATCACGACCGAGACGCGATGCCGGTCAAGCGCCGCAGCGAGTTTGCTGCGTTCCGCGAGGTCGCCCTCGACCAACGGCCCCCAGCGCACCGCCTCGCGGTGACCGCGCGAAAGATTGTCGAAAACCACCGGACGGTATCCGGCCCGCGCCAATACCTTGCAGGCGTGGCTGCCGATGTAACCGGCCCCACCCGTGACCAGAACCGCCTCTGACATGCTGGAGCTGCTTCGCCGACCCGTTGGTGAAGCCACAACGTAGCACGTGCCGCCTTTCTTCCTGGAAGCGGATTCGCTGCGGTGCGGGCCATCGCGTTATCGTGGGGTGCGGCCCCTCACCCTCCCGCTGACGCGGGCCCCTCCCTCTCCCCGCAGGCAGGGCGAGGGTTTACCGGCCTACTCCCTCGCCCCGCCTGCGGGGAGAGGGTTGGGGTGAGGGGCCGTTACGGAGTGAAATGCTCAGCCAAATTGTCGAGCCGGATTTCGTACTGCTCGCAGCGCCCGCTCCAAGCGACGAACTCGCCGGGCGTGGCGCGCAGCGACTTCTCGGTGTCCAGGAAGTATGGAGTGGCGCACATCTGGTCGCTCACTACCGCGTTGACCTGTGGGTCGTAACGGTTGAACTCGGCAAATTCCGGCGGGATGTTGCCGGTGGGCTTGACCGCGCTGGTGCTGAACGCGTCCTTGATCGGGATGAAAGGCGTGCAAGCGCTCGAGAGCACCGCAGGAAGCGCGAGAACAAAAAACAGTCGCATGCCAGGTCGACCGCTGGTTGGATTTGCGGATTGTGCCCGCCTAGTGCCGCCAGCGCAAGACCGGGTCAAAGCGGCTTTTGGTCAATCGGACGACGAGCCTTTCTCCCGCGGCGCGCGGGCGGGACGCCGCCGTCCGGCACCCCGGCCGCCTTCAAGGCGGCCTGCTGGCGGGCCGCGAGTGCAGCCTCGTCGAAATCCTCGATCAGCTCGTGGAACAACCGGTACCAGTTGATTTCCGCCTTCAGGTGCAGAAAGACCGAGCCGAGCCCGATTGCGGCGCGGTCCATGAACACGAATTCGCGCGGCGGCCGGACGCCGCCGAGCCGGCGGATGTCGCTATGCACGCTCTCGGCCACCGCAGCGCCGTAGACGCCGCTCGCCTTTTCCTGGATCAGCCGCGCGCGGTCTTCGAGCAGCGGACCGTAGACGAACAGCGCCCAGCGGTTCAGCACGTCGATGATCTCGCGCGACAAATTGCCGAAGCCCCAGCTCTGATAGGCGTGCACGGCGAGGTCGCGGTCGCCGCGCTGCAGCGCATGGTAGAGGTCGATGACGCCGCGGACGAACGAGGCGCGAAAGATGCGGACGCAACCGAAATCGAGGAGATTGACGGTGTTGTCCGGCGCGACCGTGTAATTACCGAGATGCGGGTCGCCGTGGATCACGCCGTAGTAGTAGAACGGCACGTACCAGATCCGGAACATGCGCAGTGCGATCTCGTTGCGCTCTTCGAGCGGGGCTTCGCGATATCGAGGATCGGCGCACCCTCGAGCCAGGTCATCGTCAGTAGCCGGCTGGTCGAGAGTTCGGGGATCGGCACGGGCACGGCGACACCGGGCTCGCCGCGCAGAATCTCGCCATAGAGCCGCATATGCGCGGCCTCGCGCTCGTAATCGAGCTCCTCGCGCAGCCGGTCCGCGATCTCGGCATGGATCTCCGCAGTGGTGACCGCCCGGTCGTAGCGCTCGTAGAGGCTCATCGCGAGCTTCAACTGGCGCAGATCGGCTTCCACCGCCGACGCCATCTCGGGGTATTGCAATTTGCAGGCGAGCGGGGTCCCGTCGAGCGCGGTCGCCCGGTGCACCTGCCCGAGCGAAGCGGCGCGCGCTGCCGTTCTGTCGAACTCGCGAAACCTGCTGCGCCAGTCGGCGCCGAGCTCGCCGGCCATGCGCCGCCTGACGAACGGCCAGCCCATCGCCGGCGCGTTCGCCTGCAGCTGAACCAGTTCCTGAACGTACTCCTTGGGCAGCGCGTCGGGGATCGTGGCGAGCAGCTGGGCCACCTTCATCAGCGGCCCCTTGATGCCGCCGAGCACCGCCTTCAGCTCGGCCGCGTGGCGGCCGCGGTCGAGGTTGAGACCGAGATAGCGCTCGCCGGCGAGCCGGGCCGCGAGCCCGCCCATCGCGGTCGACACCTGAGCGTAGCGCCGCACGCGGCCGGTCAGCGAATTGTCGTCGGACACGAAGGTAAGGTTTGCATCGGCCGCAGGGCCCGTCCATCGGTTGGGAACCGCGCGACATTCCGGCCGGGTCGCGCCCCGGTATGCGAGGCAGGTAGGAGCTCACAGTTGCCGGGACAAGGCGCCTGTCGGCAGGCCCAGCCGAAGGCTTGGCGAAATTGTGAGCTTCACAGAAATTTAGCTTTTACTTTGGTCGGCAAGTGCCCAAAATTGGGCGAACGGCCGGGTAGTCTGGAGGCAGGCGGAGAACCTTCCCTAATATAAAGGGGGGAAACATGCGCAAGCTTCTCAAGCCACTGACCGTCCTCACAGCGTTGAATATTTTCGCGCTCCCAGTTTCCGCCGAGCTGGGGTCTGAACGTCCCGAGTGATGCCGAGCTGCTGACGGAGCGGGTCCAGGAAGCGGGATCGGCTGGGTCGGGGATCTTCGACATCGCGGTCCCGCCAGCCGAAAGGGTGTTGCGGCCGGTAGAGCGCGTTCTGCGCAGCAAATTCGGGGTTGTTGGTCCGTTCCCGCTGCAGCTGCAGGACCTCTCGGCGTTGATATTCCCGGACGCTACGCTCGATGAGCGCCAGAAATCCTCGAGGGACTGACTTTCTTCACCACCCCGCACACCGCCGCCGAAGGCCTGGGGCCGATGAGCAATCAGGCGTTCTGCCTCGGCTGTCACTTGAACACGGCGGAGGGAGTCCGCAGTCTCGGGCTATTGAGCCCGAAATCCTGTATTCGTGGATCTACCTGCGTATCCAACGTCGCGCGAGCCGCGCGTTCGACGCCAACTAATTTCGAGTTCACATCGCTCGATCCCGCCACCGGAGGCGGCAGCCCGGCCGATAACCTCGATGCAATCAACAACACCGGGCGGACGGCAGCCTTTACGGTCTTCGGGGATTTTGACCCGTCCCATATGGACACGGCCAATAACCCGACGGGCATCGGCTTCTTTGATCCGCTGGACGGGACTACGACGAATATCGTGACCGGGCTAGTCTCGCAGCCGTTCGGTGGGCAAATTCAGCATACCCGGCCCGCGGTTGACGCGTGTGCGCCGGCGCCGATCGCCCTGGTTGAGTTCGACGCGAACCTCTCAGGTCCCGTCGATCCGACAACGGGGCTATACCCGAGCTCTCTAAACCCTGCCGCCTTCGACGGCGTGGCCTTCGGCGCGCCAGCGCAGCATGCCGCCGGCAAGGTTGGCGACGTCGCCAAAGCCCGCTTCGCGCAGAATGACGGTGGCTTGCGCGGAGCGGCTGCCGGCGCGGCAGACGGCGACGATCGGGCGATCGCGCGCCAGCTCCCCGGCGCGCTCGGCGAGGTCGCCCAGCGGGATCAGGACGGCGCCGCGAATGTGCCCGAGCGGGCCGGTGAACTCCTCGGGCTCGCGCACGTCGACGATCTGGACCGCCGGCGCGTGTTCCTCGAGCCCGTGCGGATCGATTTCCCAGATCCCGGCAAACGAATATCTGAGCGCCGCCCAATTCGGCTCCGCCGTCATCCCGACGCCGCTTTCGGGCCGTCCGCATTTCAGATTGGCGGGCACCGCCACATCGAGCTTCTTCGGATGGGCCAGGCGCAGGTTTTTCATGTACCCGGTAAAATCGCCTTCCCCGATTTCGCCCCCCAGGCGCGGGTTGAACCGCCTTTCCTCGCGGACGCTGGTGACCGTCAGTCCGCGATAATCGTGCGCGGGGTAGAGCAGGCACGAATCCGGCAAGGTGAAGATCTGTTCGTGGATCGAGCGGTACATCGCGTGCGGGTCGCCTTGCTGGAAATCGGTCCGCCCGGTGCCTCTGACAAACAGACAGTCCCCGGTGAACGCCATGCTGCGGTCGTCGAGCACATAGGTCAGGCAGCCATTGGTATGGCCGGGGGTCTGGCGCACCTGGAGATTGCGATCGCCAAACGCGACCACGTCGTCCTGCACCAGATAGCGGTCGGCGCCCTCGGCGCCGCTGTTGGCCGCCAGCGCAATCCGGCATCCGGTCCGCTGTTTCAGCAGCCACGCGCCGGTCACGTGATCGGCATGGACGTGCGTTTCAAGGGCGTAGGCGAGGCGCAGGCCGAGTTCCTCGATCAGCGCCGCGTCGCGCCGCACCTGCTCGAACACCGGGTCGATGATGACCGCCGCTCCGCTGCCGCCATCGGCAAGCAGGTAGGTGTAGGTGGAGGACGGCGGATCGAACAGCTGCCGGAAAACCAACATCGCGAAGCTCCGATGATAATCGCAGCCTATGGTACTATCGCAGGCCGGGAAGCGGGAGAGCCGTCTTGGTCGAAATCGTCGTTAACCCGATCACCCGGCAAGACCGCGACCGCTGGGCCGAGCTGTGGCGCGGCTATCTCGATTTTTACGAGACCCGCCTGCCGCCGGAGATTTACGACCACACCTGGCAGCGGCTGATCGCCGCGGAAGGCCCGATCCGCGGTCTGGGAGCGCGGCTCGGCGGCGCGACCGCGCCGCTCGTCGGGATCGCCCACTACCTCTTTCACCCGCATGCCTGGACGGCCAAGGAGGTCTGTTACCTGCAGGATCTCTTCGTCGACGCAGCCTGCCGACGCGGCGGCATCGGCCGCCGGCTCATCGAAGCGGTCGCCGGGGCCGCCCGCGAGCGCGGCTGCTATCGGCTCTACTGGACGACGAAGGAGGACAACGCCGACGGCGCGGTCGCTCTACGACCGGATTGCCCGCTTCAACGGCTTTATCCGTTACGATTACCCGCTCGAGTAGCTTTCGGGTTGGCCGTTTCTCACACCAGCCAGTCGAGCAGCGCCTTGGCTTCTTTCAGATCGGCGGTATCGAAGCCCTCGGTGAACCAGCCGTAGACGGGGGTGAGCAGCTCGCGCGCTTCGGCACGCCGGCCCTGCTCGCCCCACAGCCGGGCGAGGCTCGTCGCGGCGCGCAATTCATAGGCCTTGGTTTGTTGCTTGCGCGCCACGCGCAATGCCGCTTCGAGAGCGTTTTGGCCCTCCTCGATCCGGTTGAGACCGGAGAGCGCGATACCTTCGAGCCGATAAAATTCCGCCTCCAACTGCCGGTGTCCGGTTTCGTGCACGATCCTCAGCCCGTCTCTCAGCATCGCGAGAGCCATGTCATGCTCGCCCTGCCGCGCCAGCGCTTCGGCCAGGCGGGCGAGAGCGTAAGGGCGAAATTGTATCGCGCCGAGCTGCCCGGCGAGTCCCTCGCGCAGACAGGCGACTGCCTGCTCGAGCTCTCCTTGCGCGCTCAGCGCGGCACCGCGTATGAACCGCGGTTCCACGACGAGGCCAAGTCGTTGCTCGGCGGCGAGCGCTTCGGCTCGGCCGAGTAGTTGCAGCGCCGAATCCGGATCGCCACACTCGAGGTGAAGCACCCCGTTGAAAAGTAGGGCCGAGTTGAGGCTGAAGGGGTGAGCGATGCGCTCGGCCAATGCCAATGCCGCCCCGGCGAGCGCCAAACCTTTCTCGGGGTATCCGAGCAGCCAATATGCCTGCCCACCGATAAATCGGCCGCAGACGCCAGGATCGTGCCCGCCGTAGTGCAGGCGGTGAGAGCCGTGCCGTTCGGGATCATAGAGCCGGCGTCCTGCCTCGCAATGCTCAAGGGTTGCCGCCGGATCGCCGCCAAACAAACCGGTCGTCCAGGCGCTGTGATGCGCCTGCAGGCGTAGTCCCTCGTCCGCACCCGTCGCAGTCAGTAGCAGTAATCGGTTCGACAGGTCGCCGCTGGCGATGAGCTGACCGGTGCCGATAGACGAGATCCAAAGGCCGAAGACCGCGGTGAATAGCTGGCGCGCATTGGCCCGGTGCTCGGCAAGCTCGCGGGCGCGGGAATAGGCCTCGGCTGCGTCGGCCGAGACATACCCTTTGGCTGTGAACAGCGACAGCCCGCGGGCCAGTTGCAGCTCGATCTCCCGTCCGTCCCGAGCCGGCCCCCCGGGCAACGCCGTCAGTGCCGAGAGACCGCGCTCAAAGTGGCCGATCGCTTCGAGATGTGCCGACCCTGCTGCGGCCTGCTGCCCGGCCTTCAGCCATTGATCGACCGCGCGCTCGGTATCGCCGGCGGCGGTCAGATGGTGGGCCAGGAGTTCGGGTTGGCGCTCGACGAGATCGGTGAAGTCGTGCTCCAGCACCGCGGCGACGCGGGCGTGCAATTCCTGCCTTCTCACGCGCAACAAGGTGCTATAGGCGGCGTCCTGAACGAGCGCGTGCTTGAACAGGTAGGAAGATTGCGGTGCTGTGCCGCGGCAGAACAACAGCCCGCCCTGGACGAGCCGGTCGAGCCCTGAGCGCAGCTCTGCGATTGGCCGCCGCGCCACCTCTTCAATGAGGTCATACCCGAAGTCGCGGCCGATGACCGAACCCATTTGCCCGATTTCCTTGGCGATTGGCCCGAGGCGATCGAGCCGGGCGATCAAAGAAGCGTGCAACGTAGCGGGGATCGCTAGCTCCCGCAGCGGGCTCGCCGCCAATACTGCGGCCATCCGGTTGTCGTGAGCGTCGGTTTCGAGCACGGCTTTGGTCAGTTCTTCGAGGAATAGTGGTACACCGTCAGCACGTTCGACGATCTCGTCGACGGTCTGGCGGGCGACCCCGGCATTACCGGCGAGCCGCTCGACCAGCGCAGCACCATCATCTGCGCCGAGCCGGTTCAGCGCCAATGTGGCAACATGCGGCTGACCGCTCCAGCCATGCTGAAACTCGGGACGGAAGGTAACGACGAGCAGGACCGGCAGCCGTGCAACCCGATCGATGGTCAAGTGGAGCAGCTCGCGCGAGGTAGGGTCGATCCAATGCGCGTCCTCCAGAATCATCAAAACGGGCCGGCTCCGTGCCGACGCCGCGAGCTCGTCAAGCAGCGCTTCGAGCAACTTCTCGCGCTTGCGTTGCGGGCTGAGGTTGAGTCCGGAAACGCTGCTCGGCAGCGAAAGCAGCTCAGCCAGCAATTCAATCCCGTCACTATAACGCGCAGCGATTGCGACCCGGTCGCGCAGCTTTCCGAGCTTCTGCTCGACCGTGTCGTCCCGCGCAAAGCCAGCGGCGCGTTCGAGCTGGGTAATGAACGGGTAGAGCGCGCTGGCTTGATGATGGGGCGAGCAGAAATATCGTATGCGGGTATGCTGATCGGTCTGGATGGCATGCGAGAGCGCCGCGGACAGGCGCGATTTGCCGATTCCCGGCTCCCCCGACATCAGCACGACCCTCCCTTCGCCCGCTTTCGCCTGCTGCCAGCGCCGCAGCAGCTGGTCAAGCTCCTCATCGCGCCCGACGAGCGGAGTAGCCTCCGAGCGCAATGCCTCGAAGCGGCTCAGGACGCCGCTTTCGCCGGCGACGCGCCAGGCGCGCTGCGGTTCGGCAAAACCGGCGAGCGGTTGCGGCCCGATGTCCGCGACTTCGAACATCGCACCGATTTGCCGCCTCGTGCTTTCGGCAATGACGAGAGTGCCCGGTTTGGCCAGCGCCTGCAGCCGGGCGGCGAGATTCGGGGTCTCGCCGACGACCCCGCGCTCCTGCGCGGCACCGGCGCCGATCAGATCGCCGACGACGACAAGACCGCTGGCGATGCCGAGCCGCACGTTGAGCGGTTCCGGTGTCGCCAGCCCGCCGACCGCGTCGATGGTGGCGAGCCCGGCCCGGACCGCGCGCTCGGGATCATCCTCGTGCGCCTCCGGATAGCCGAAATAGATCAGCACCCCATCGCCCATGTACTTGGCGACAAAACCGGCGAAGCGGGCGACGGTATCGGCGACGCAACGATGGTACGCGCCAATCACGTCGCGAAGGTCCTCGGGGTCGTAGCGCGCGGATAACGGCGTCGATCCGACGAGGTCACAGAACATCACGCTTAGCTGGCGCCGCTCTGCCTCGCTGGAGGCCACGGCCGCAGAAACGGGCGCGGTCTCCGTGGCGGCGTCCGGGGCGTCGCTGCGAAAAGCGGCGATCGCTGCCAGCAGCTTACGGCGATGGCCAATCGAGGTGATGCCGAGGCCGAGCAGATCGTCCGGCGTCAATTCGGGTAAAATCTCCCCGTCGATGTCGTTGACCGCGAAGACCGGTGCGTATTGTTCCAATCCGAGTTGGCGCAACCAATCAGCGACATCGTCGGCCATTGCTGCCTCCCTGCCGGTTATGATGCGGCCGGCCGCCTGAGTTTGGTCTATTGTAAACCCGGTGAGAGGCGCTTTACAGGTACCTGGATCATGCCGCAGTCAAAGGTTTGTTTGACCGTCGTCGCTCATCCCCTCGTTCAGCACAAATTGTCGCTGATGCGCGACCGGACCACATCGACCGCGGAATTTCGCCGGCTGCTGCGCGAGATCAGTCTGCTGCTGGCCTACGAGGCGACGCGCGAACTGCCCCTCGAGGACGTCCGAGATCGATACGCCGCTCGAGAGCGGGGCCTTCCCGCTGCTCGCCGGCAAGAAGCTGTGCCTCGTCTCGATCTTGCGGGCCGGCAACGGCATTCTCGACGGGATGCTCGACCTCTTACCGTCGGCGCGGGTCGGGCATATCGGGATCTACCGCGACCCGCAGACCCTGCAGGCGATCGAGTATTACCTGAAACTGCCGGAGGATCTCGCGGAACGCGACGTGGTCCTCTGCGATCCGATGCTCGCCACCGGCAACTCGGCGGTGGCGGCGATCTCGCGTCTGAAGGAACTGGCGGCGCGCTCGATCAAGTTCGTCTGCCTCGTAGCCGCTCCGGAAGGCGTCGACAAGGTATCCTCGATCTTCCCCGATGTGCCGATCGTCGCGGCGGCGCTCGACCGCTGCCTCGACGAGACCGGCTACATCCGCCCGGGTCTCGGCGACGCCGGCGACCGTCTCTTCGGCACGAAATAACACCGCAAGACTCGGATAGAGCGCAGCCAGGCGGGCTCGTTAGATCAGCCTGACCGACGCGCGCCCGGGCGACGAGGCTACGCCGCTCGATTAGACCGCGGGCAGCCAGAGTGCGGCTTGGCCGCCTACCAAGCAGCGTCGAGCAATGTTCGAATGACCGCAGATCCGTCGATCTTGCGCGGGTTTGTGTGCACCCAGCGGTCGTGCATCGAGTTCTCAGCGATCAGCGTCGAGCTGCTCCGGCTTGACCCCGACATCGCGCAACCGGGTCGGCAAGCCGAGCCCGACGATCAATTCGGCGACGATTTCGGCTGCCGGTTCGCCGGGCCGGCCGAGCGCCTCGCTGACCCGCGCCTGTTTTTCGGCGTTGACCGGGTGATTGAAGCGCAGCACGTGGGGCAGCATGATGCAGGAGGTGTAGCCATGCGGCACGCCGGCGGTGCCGCCCAGCACATGGCCGATCCCGTGGCTCGCGCCTTTGCTGACGCCGGTCTGCGAGCCGACCATCGACATCCAGGCGCCGATCTGGCAGTCGAGCCGGGCGTCGCGATCCTCGGGGTCCGCTTTGACCCCCGGCAGGCCCTTTCCGAGAAGGAGCAGCGCGTGATAGGCCGCGCCCTCGGAAATCGGCTGGCCATTCACCGAGCAGATGTCCTCGACGGCATGGTCGACCGCCCGGATGCCGGTCGACAGAAACAGCCACTCAGGCGTGTGTACACTCGCATCCGGGTCGAGGATGACGGTGCGCGGGATCATCTGCGGATGGCTGAAGCTTTCCTTGACGTGGCGCTGCGGTGTCGGTGCAGCCGGCGCCGGCCGAAAACTCGCCCGCCGACAACGTGGTCGGGATCGCGATCATGCGGACGGCAGGCGGCTTGACCGCGGGGCGCTCGACCGTGCCGTCCGCGGCGATGCGGGCGCGGTAGTCGTCGAGCTGCTCGGGCGTCGTGACGTCATTGCCGAGGCACAGACCGACCATCTTTGCCGCATCGGTGACCGAGCCGCCGCCCAGGGTGACGATCAGATCGGCGCCCGACGTGCGCGCCGAATTGGCCGCAGCGACGACATCGTCACGCGGCGTATGCGCGCCAATCTTGGCGCAGAGCCCGGCAAAGCGGTTGCCGAGCATTTGCCGCAACCGCTCGACGAGGTCGGTCTCGCGCGACAAGGTGCCGCTCGCCAGGACGAAGACGGCGCGGGCGTCGAGACGGTCGACCTCCTGGGCCAGCGCCTCGGAAAAGGGTTTGCCGAACACGACGCTTTCCATCTGCGGAAAGCGATAGACGCCGCTCAGCATCGCCGTACCCCTTCTTCGCAGAGACTCCCTCACCCGCCTTGCTGCGCTCGCCACCCTCTCCCGCGGTGCGGGAGAGGGGGACCAAGCCGAAGGCTTGGTGGGTGAGGGTAGCGCCGGCTTCAGGCCGGGTGGAAGACGAGCGTGCGGACCTCGATGCTTTCACGCGGACGCGCGTCGGGGGGCGTCGTCGGGTCGGTGAACGAGGTGTGCGGCATAAAGCGGGCCGGGATGTCGGTCCGGGTGTCGGCGATCTTCAACAGCAGCGCCTCGTCGCGCCGCATTTCCGGCACGTAATACCACTGGTGCGCCGGGTTGTACCGCACCGAATAGGTCTCGCCGACCCGTTCCTTGTAGACCAGGTCCGAGGGCACGAGGTCTTCGGCGGCGACGGTGCGGGAGTCGCAGACCGCGAGCGGCGCGTCCTGCAATGGGCTGAAGAGCGGGCGCCAGAAGTTGATCACCTGGACGCGGCCTTTCAGCAATTCCTCGGCCTCGTCGGGCAACAGGTCGCGAACCCGCTGCGGGCCCGATTTCGCGGTGTGGTCGACATGCACGCGGGTCGCCGGCTGGCGCGGCCCACCGGGCGCGCGGTCCTGCAGCCCGGTCACGCGGCGGCGCTGCAGATGGTCGAAGATGAAGACGCGGCTGGCGCCGGTCACCTGTTTGATGACGCGCTCGGCCTCCGGGTAATAGACCCGGCGGACCTCGTCGTCGTCCCAGAAATCCTGCACCGCGCTGCGCTGCTCGACGAGCGCGAAACCCTGCGTGTCGAGCGACACGTCGGACGAGATCGGCCGCATGTCGTGGATGCGCATCTTGTGCGGATCGTAGGTCATGTTCGAGCGCTCGCCCCGTCTCATAGGCGTAATAGCGCGGCCGCTCGGTCATCGGGCCGAGATAGTTCAGCTCGGCCTCGACATAGGGCAGGCTGTCGGTTTTGCTCATATTCGGTCCTCCTTTGGGGTCGCTGGGGTCCAAGACTCAGAAGATGGGAAATCTGTAAAACTCAGGCGGGACGTCGCTCTTCGAGCGCGGCGCCGGGTGCGCGAGCGCCAGTATAGCGCGGCGCCACCATGCGCCGATAGTGCTGCCCGCGATCGCCAACACGGTCATTACTCCCTCCAAAACGGCTTGTTGCTCAGGAATTCGGCATCTGCCCGGGTAAGCCCGATGTCCTTCAGCATCCTGTCGTCGAGTGCAGCAAGTTCCCCGCGCTCGCGGCTGCGCCGGCGCCATTTGCCCAAGCTCGCGACGGCGTGGTCCCAAGCATCACCCAGTGCGAGAACGGCATGACGCTGCCGGGGCCGGCCCCGGGTGGCATGCCAATGAATCGCTACCATATGAACTCTCCTAAACTCGGAGAACGACGCGACCATGCTCCCGTCGAACTCGCTTGGGCTAAAAATGGCCGCTATGGCATGTGGCGACAAACGAGAGTTTCTCAGCGACGGGTTAGATTTCCTCATCCGCGATGAATAATCATCTTCCCCCCTTGAGCGCGCTGCGGGCGTTTGAAGCGGCGGCCCGGCACATGAGCTTCAGCAAGGCCGCCGACGAATTGCATGTGACGCCGGCCGCGATCAGCCATCAGATCCATGCCTTGGAGGAGGATCTCGGGGTCAGGCTGTTTCACCGCATGAACCGCTCGATCGAGCTGACGGCCTCTGCCCAGATTCTGCTGCCCGGCCTCACGGAAGCCTTTGCCGGCATCCAATCCTCGGTCAGGCGGCTGCGCGCGCACAACGACACCGGGACCTTGACCGTTACCGCCTCACCGTCGATCGCCGGCAAGTGGCTGGTGCTGCGCCTGCACCGGTTTCAGGAGCAGCACCCCGAGGTAGACGTGCGGATCTCCGCGACCGATGAGGTCGTCGATCTGACCAGGGGCGATTTCGATATCGCGATCCGTTACGGCCGCGGCATTTACCCTGGGCTCGATGTCGACCTGTTGTTCACCAACGAGGTCTTCCCGGCCTGCAGTCCGAAATTGCTGACCGCCGGACCGCCGCTGCGCACCCCCGACGATCTCCCCCGCCATACCCTCATTCACGATCAGGCTGCGGAACGCGATCCGCTGGTGCCGACTTGGCCGATGTGGCTCAAGGCCGCGGGAGTTAAAGACCGTTCCGATTACCGCGGGCCTCACCTTCAACAGCATGTCACTGGCGCTCGATGCCGCGATTGCCGGCCAGGGTATCGTGCTGGCCTACAGCACGATCGCCGCGGCCGACCTCGCCGCCCGACGCCTCGTCCGGCTGTTCTCGCTCGCGCTGCCGGACCAGTTCGCCTATTACATCGTCAGCGCGCCGGGCGCGCTCGAACGCCCCAAGGTCCGAGCCTTCCGCAATTGGCTCCGGCAGGAGGCTGACCGGTAGCCACACCACTTGCGCCCTGCTAGCCTAACACCAGATCGATATATTGCCTGGAGGGATTGAGATGCAGTTCGGCTTTGGTGCGCCGGTCAGCGGGCCGCTCTCGACACCGGACAATCTCGCGCGCATCGCCGCCGAGGGCGAAGCGATGGGGTACGACTACGCGACGATCAGCGACCACGTCGTGATCCCTCGCGATATCGAAGCCAAATATCCCTACAGCGACACCGGCGAATTCCCCGGCCGATCGCGCGGCGACCGGCACGAGCAGTTGATCGCGGTGGCGTTTGTCGCCGGCAAGACCTCGCGGCTGCGCCTCGTCACCTCGGTAACCGTCGTGCCGCACCGCCCGGCGGTATTGCAGGCCAAGATGCTGGCGACGATCGACGTGTTGTCGAACGGCCGGCTGACCTTCGGCATCGGCGCCGGCTGGATGAAGGAAGAGTTCCAGGCGCTCGGCGTCCCGCCCTTTCCCGAGCGCGGTGCGGTCACCGACGAATACCTCGATGCGTTCCGCGAGTTGTGGACCAAGGACGATCCGCGCTTCGAGGGCCGTCACGTCAAATTCGCCGACATCCTGTTCGAGCCGAAGCCGGTGCAGAAGCCCCACCCGCCGATTTGGGTCGGCGGCGAGAGCGGCCCTGCGCTGCGCCGCACCGCGCGGATCGGCGACGCCTGGTATCCGATCGGCACCAATCCGCAGCACCGGCTCGAACTCGATGAAGCGCTTCCAGGCCGGCGTCGAGCGGCTGCGCCGGCTGACCCGCGAGGCGGGACGCGACCCGTCGAAAATGGGCCTCGCCTACCGCATCACCGGCTGGGGCAAGTCTCTGCCGGACCACGCGGATGACGGCGAGCGGCGGCTGTTCTCCGGCGAGACGGCGGATGTGATCGCCGATCTGAGAGCGTTTCGCGATTTCGGCGTCGGCTATGTCGATTTGAATTTCGATGGCGCGACCGCCGACGCGATGCTCTCCAATATGCGGCGTTTCCGTGAGGACGTACTGGCGAAGGTGTGAGCAGTTTTAGCTGGTCATTGCGAGAAGGCCACGGGCCGACGAAGCAATCTCGGGCCCATTGACGCACCGTCGCCCGAGATTGCTTCGCTGCGCTCGCAATGACAGCTCAAAATCGAGTATCGCGAATTCTTTGTGAAGGAGCGGCAATTGTTGAAGCTCGGATACAAGGCGTCGGCCGAACAATTCGGGCCGCGCGAGCTGTTGGAGTTTTCCTGCCTCGCCGAGGAGGTCGGGTTCGACTCGGTGTTTGTCAGCGACCACTTCCAGCCGTGGAAGCACACCGGCGGGCACGCGCCGTTTTCGTTTGCCTGGCTGGCGGCGCTCGGCGCCAAGACCCGGCGCGTCCAGATCGGCACCAGTGTCGCGACGCCGACCTTCCGCTATCATCCCTCGGTCGTCGCCCAGGCGTTCGGCACTCTCGGGGTCATGTGCCCCGACCGCGTCGTGCTCGGCGTCGGGACCGGCGAGTCGCTCAACGAAGTGCCGGCGACCGGCATGAAATGGCCGGGCTTCAAGGAGCGGCAGGGCCGGCTGCGCGAGTCGATCGCCTTGATCCGGCGGCTGTGGACCGAGGAACGCGTCACATTCGAGGGCCAGTATTACCGCACCCTGGCGGCGACGATTTACGACCGCCCGGAGAAGCCGGTGCCGATCTGGATCGCCGCATCGGGTCCGACCGCGGCGGCCATGGCCGGTGAGATCGGCGACGGCTTCATCTGCACGAGCGGCAAGGGCGATGCGCTCTATCGCGAGACGCTGCTTACCAAAAGTCGAGGAGGGCCTCAAGCGGGCGGGGCGACCGGGCGGCAACCTCGAACGGATGATCGAGGTCAAGGTCTCGTTCGACACCGACCCGAAGCGGGCGATGGAGGACACGCGGCATTGGGCCGCGCTCGCCCTGACCCCCGAAGAGAAGATGAGCGTCGAGGACCCGCGCGAGATGGAGCGGCTGGCCGACGCCTTGCCGATCGAGCGGGCGGCGAGCCGCTGGATCGTGTCTTCCGACCCCGAGGAGCAGCTGGCCCAGATCCGGCCCTATGTCGATCTCGGCTTGACCCACCTCGTCTTTCACGCCCCCGGCCCCGACCAGCCCCGGTTTCTCAAGCTCTACGCCGAGCAGGTGCTGCCGTTGCTGCGCTCGAAGCTCGGCTGATGCGGCGGGGCCCGAAATTCGCCGCCGTTCGCCCCTCTCCGCCCTTCGCCGGGGAGAGGGAGGGGCCCGGCACGCTAGCGTCGGGAGGGTGAGGTGGGCGCCGTCGGTCGGAGTTTGCGGCTTTCCCCACCTCACCCCGACCCTCTCCGCCCCCAGGGGCGGAGAGGGAGATAGTCTTGGCGGACATGCCTGCTGCGCAGCTAACCCTTATCCCGCTTACCGGCATAAAGCTGGTCGAGCCGGGGGACGATCTCGGTGCGATCGCCGTTGCCGCGTTTGCGGCAAACGGGATTGTGCCGGAAGCCGGCGATGTGCTGGTTGTGGCGCAGAAGATCGTCTCAAAGGCCGAGGGGCGTTATGTCGACGTGACGACCGTCGAGCCGTCGGACAGAGCGGTCGCGCTCGCCGCCGAGGTCGACAAGGACCCGCGGTTCGTCGAGGTGGTGCTGTCCGAAGTCGCGACGGGTGGTGCGCCACCGTCCGGGATTGCTGATCGTCGAGCACCGGCTCGGCTTTGTCATGGCCAATGCGGGCATCGACCATTCGAACCTGCCGACGCATGCCGGCGGCGAACGGGTTCTGCTGTTGCCGAAAGACCCGGACGGCTCGGCGCGCGCGCTGCGGGAGCATCTGGTCGCGGTTTTTAAGACTGAGATCGCCGTCATCGTCAGCGACAGCTTTGGCCGGCCTTGGCGCAAGGGAACCGTCGGCATTGCGCTCGGTGCCGCAGGATTGCCGGCGCTGATCGACTTGCGCGGTCACCCCGATCTTTTCGGACGGGAATTGCTGGTGACCGAAACCGGCTTCGCCGACGAAATCGCTGCCGCCGCGGGCCTGCTGATGGGCCAGGCAGATGAAGCCGTGCCGATGGTGCTGGTCCGCGGGCTCCGCTGGTCTGCTCCGGAGGTGCCCGGCGCCGCCTTGATCCGGCCCGCCGAGCACGATCTCTTCCGATGAGCGTGGTGGCGCTGTCGGGCGGGATCGGCGGCGCCAAGCTGGCCCTCGGCCTCTACCGCGTATTGCCGCCGGGGGAGCTGACCGTCGTCGCCAATACCGGCGACGATTTCGAGCACCTCGGCCTCTCGATTTCGCCCGATATCGACACGCTCCTATATACGCTCGCCGGCATCGACAATCCGGAGCTCGGATGGGGTAGGCGCAGCGAGACCTGGACCTTCATGGCGGCGCTCGAGGCGCTGGGCGGCGAAACCTGGTTCAAGCTCGGCGACGGCGACCTCGCTACTCATGTCGAGCGCACCCGACGGCTTGCGGCCGGAGAGAGCCTTTCGCAGGTCACCGACGATTTCCGCTGCCGCCTCGGCATCTCGGCGCGGCTGTTGCCGATGAGTGACGACCGAGTGCACACGCGCCTGCGAACCCAAAAGGGCTGGCTCGACTTCCAGGATTATTTTGTGCGGCTGCAGGCTTCACCGGTAGTGCGCGAGATTGCCTATGCCGGCGCTTCCGAGGCGCGCGCTAACCCCGATTTTCTTGAGGCCCTCGCCGGCGACGATCTCGAACTGGTCGTGATCTGCCCGTCGAACCCGTTTCTCAGCATCGATCCGATCCTCAGCCTGCCGCTCGTCCGCGACGCGTTGCGCGCTTGCCGGGCGCCGGTCGTCGCGGTCTCGCCGATCATCGGCGGCAGGGCGGTCAAGGGCCCGACCGCCAAGATCATGGCCGAGCTCGGTCTCTCGGTCGGCGCCATTGCTGTCGCACGGCACTATGAGGACATCCTCGACGTCTTCATCGCCGACGAGGCGGATGCGAGCGAGGTAGAAGGCCTCGGCATCCCAGCGATATTGGCGCACACCTTGATGTCGACCATCGAGGATCGCGAAGACTTGGCGCGGGCGGTCCTCACGTCGGTCCGCCGCGGTGTTTGAAATGGGTGTGTGGGCGGTCGTTCCGGTCAAGGAGTTGGATCGGGCCAAGGAGCGGCTGGCGCCGGCGCTGCCGCCCGAGCGGCGGCGGGCGCTGATGCTGGCGATGCTCGAGGATGTATTGACGGCGCTCGCCGCGACGCCGGGTCTCGGCGGGCTGGCGGTCGTGACGGTCGACGCGGCGGCGCGCCGACTGGCGGAGCGCTATGGCGCCCGCATTATCGAAATCGGCGCCCGCGACGGGCACAGCGGAGCGGTTGCGGCGGCGGCAAGGCTTCTCGCCGCGGAGGGGTGTCCCGGCATGCTGACCGTGCCCGGCGACATTCCGCTCGTTACTCCTACCGAGATCACGCAGCTTCTCGCCGCCCATCGCCCGGCGCCGGCGTTTACGATCGCCCCGTCGCGCGACGAGCGAGGGTCGAACGCGATCATCTGCTCGCCGCCCGGTGCCGTGTCCTTGCGCTTTGGCGAGGACAGCTTCTTCCCGCATTTGCTGGCGGCCGAGGCATGCGGCATCCGCCCGACCGTGCTGCGCCTGCCGGGCATTGCGCTCGATGTCGATACGCCGGAGGATCTGGCCGCGTTAACGCTTGTGCCGGCAGAGACGCGGGCGCATGCACTGCTGGACCTGCAGCGTGCCGCGGCAGCCATAGGAGACGCTTGGGTATGACCACCGACGAGATCTTGTCACGCGTCGAGGCCGGGCGGCGTCTGTCGGCGGCCGAGGCGTTGGCGCTCGCCGATCACTCTGATCTGCAGCTCGCTGATGAGGGTTGCAGCGGCGCTGCGCGACGAGGCGCATGGCGGCCTCGTGTCGTATTCGCGCAAGGTCTTCATCCCGCTGACCCAGCTGTGCCGGGATGTCTGCCATTACTGCACCTTTGCCCATCCGCCGCGCGCCGGCGAGCCTGCCTATCTGAGCGCCGAGCAAGTGCTGGAGATCGCCCGCGCCGGCGCGCGCGCCGGCTGCCACGAGGCGCTGTTCACCTTGGGCGACAAGCCCGAGTTGCGGTACGGCGCGGCGCGCGAAGCGCTGGCGCGGCTCGGCCACGAGACCACCCTTTCGTACCTCGCGGACATGGCGGGGCTGGTGTTGCGTGAGACTGGGCTGTTGCCGCATCTCAACCCCGGCATCATGACCCGCGCCGATATTGACCGGCTGCGTCAGGTCTCGGTCTCTCAGGGCATCATGCTGGAGAGCGCGGCCGAGCGGTTGCGCCGCCGCGGCGGGCCGCATTTCGGCTCGCCCGACAAGGACCCGGCGCTGCGTCTCGAAACCATCCGCGCCGCCGGCGAGGCGGCGGTGCCGTTCACCACCGGCATCCTGATCGGCATCGGCGAGACCCGGCGCGAGCGCATCGAGGCATTGTTGGCGCTGCGCGACCTGCACGACCGCTATGGGCATGTGCAGGAGATCATCATTCAGAATTTTCGGGCCAAGCCGGGGACGCGCATGGCGCAAGCGCCGGAGCCCGACCTCGACGATCACCTCTGGACCATTGCCGTCGCGCGGCTGATCTTCGGCCCGGAGATGAACATCCAGGCGCCCCCCAACCTGAACCCCGGCGCGCTCGCCGAGATGATCGCCGCCGGCATCAATGATTGGGGCGGCGTCTCGCCGGTCACCCTCGATCACGTCAACCCCGAAAGGCCATGGCCCGCGCTCGACCGGCTGGCCGAAGAGACTGCCGCGGCCGGCAAAATGCTGGTCGAACGGCTGGCGATCTACCCGGCTTACGCGCGCGACGTGGAGCGTTGGGTCGACCCGGCGCTGCGCACCGCGGTGCTTCGCGCGATCGATGGCGATGGTCTTGCGCGAACCGACGACTGGGTACCCGGAGCGGGTATCGAACCGCCTCTAGTAAGTCCCCCTCACCCCAACCCTCTCCCCGCAAGCGGGGCGAGGGAGAAGGCAGCGAAAAGCCCCTCTCCCCGCTTCAGCGGGGAGAGGGAAGGGCCCGCGAAGCGGGAGGGTGAGGGGCAGGTCGCCGAGATTCTGGAACGGGCGGCGGCTGGAGAGATGCTCGGCGAAGCCGACATCGTGCGGCTCTTCGCTGCTCGCGGGGCGGAATTCGATGCGGTGTGCCGCGCAGCCGACGAGCTGCGGCAACGGGTCAATGGCGACACGGTCAGCTACGTCGTGACCCGCAACATCAACTACACGAATGTCTGCTACTTCCGCTGCCAGTTCTGCGCGTTTTCCAAGGGCAAGCTCACCGAAAACCTGCGTGGGCGGCCTTACGACCTCGATCTCCCGGAGATCCAGCGGCGGGTCGAGGAAGCCTGGGACCGCGGCGCGACCGAAGTCTGCATGCAGGGCGGCATCCACCCGGAATATACCGGCGCGACCTACCTCAGGATCTGCCGTGCGATCAAGGAGGTCGTGCCCGACATCCACATCCACGCCTTCTCGCCGCTCGAGATCTGGCAAGGCGCCAAGACTCTCGGCCGCACGGTCCCCGATTTCCTGCGCGAGCTGAAGGCGGCCGGGCTGAGCTCGCTGCCCGGCACTGCTGCCGAGATCCTCGATGACGAGGTCCGCGCCGTGATCTGCCCGGACAAGATCAAAACCGGCCAGTGGCTCGAAGTAATGGAAGCCGCGCACGCTGTCGGGCTGCGCAGCACCGTCACGATCATGTACGGGCATGTCGACCGGTATGAGCACTGGGCGCGGCACCTCTTGCGGATTCGCGCATTGCAGACCCGGACCGGCGGTTTCACCGAGTTCGTGCCGCTGCCCTTTGTGCCAATGGAAACCCCCATTTACCTCAAGGGCCGCGCCCGCCGCGGCCCGACCTACCGCGAGGCGGTGCTCATGCACGCCGTCTCGCGCCTCGTGCTGCACCCGGTCATCACCAACATCCAGACCTCCTGGGTCAAGATGGGCACCGGCGGCGCCGCCGCGTGTCTGAAGGCCGGCGCCAACGATCTCGGCGGCACCTTGATGAACGAGAGCATCACCCGCGCCGCGGGCGCTGTGCACGGCCAGGAGATGCCGCCCGAGAACATGGAGGCGTTGATCCGCTCACTGGGGCGCGAGCCGCGCCAGCGCACCACTCTCTATGGTGACGCGCCTGCCGGCCGCAAGGCCGCCTCCTTCGGAGCCGCTGTACTTGCCGAGCCGATAAACACGCCGGCGCGGCGCTATGAACGGCAGCCGCAGAGCGCCGCCGCCGACTAAAAATTTTCCCGGGAGGGTCGCCATGGAGATCGAAGCTGCCGTTTTCCGCAAGGTGCAGGAGCCGCTGACGATCGAGGCGGTGGAGATTGACAAGCCGTGGGCGCGCGAGGTGCTGGTCCGCACCGCGGCCACCGGCGTGTGTCACAGCGATCTGCATGTCGTCGACGGGATCGGGCGGTTCCCGCTCGACCGGCCGATCGTGCTCGGCCATGAAGGCGCAGGAGTCGTAGAGACGGTCGGCGCGGATGTGACGACGGTCAAGCCGGGGGATCACGTGGTGGCCTGCCTCTCGGGTTTTTGCGGCAATTGCCCGCAATGTCTTTCGGGGCATCCGAATTTGTGCACCGGCGGTATCGTTACGCGGCCCGACAGTGCGGCCCCGCGCCTGTCGCAGAGGGGGCAGCCGCTGCGCCAGTTCATCGGCATTTCGAGCTATGCCGAGAAGATGCTGCTGCACGAGAATTCGCTGGTGAAGATCGACCCCGAATTGCCGCTCGACCGCGCCGCGCTGGTCGGCTGCGGAGTCTTGACCGGCGTTGGCGCGGCGTTGCGCAGTTCGGGGCTTGAAGCGGGGCAGACCGTGGCGGTGTTCGGCTGCGGCGGCGTCGGTTTGTCCATCATCCAGGGCGCTCGGATCGGCGGGGCCCGTCGGATCATCGGCGTCGATATGTTCGAATCAAAGCGCGAGATGGCGGTGCGCGCCGGTGCGACCGATTTCGTCAACAGTGCCGAGGACGACCCGGTCAAGGCCGTGCGCACCTTGACCGGCGGCGCCGGCGTCGACCATGCCTTCGAGGCGGTCGGCAACGCCAAGCTGGTGCGCCAGGCGATCGAGAGCCTCGCAATCCGCGGCACTGCGACAATCGTCGGCGTATTGCCGCCGGATGCGATGATCGAATTCCCGTGGATGGCGATCCGCCCGGAATGCAAGGTGCAGACCTCGCGCATGGGCTCCAACCGCTTCCGCTACGACATTCCGCTCTATCTCGATTTCTACCGCCAGGGGCGCCTCAAGCTCGACGACATGGTCACTAGGCGCGGCCGCCTCGGCGACATCAACGAAGCTTTCCGCGCAATGAAAGCCGGCGAAGTCGCCCGCACCGTGCTCACATTCGATTAGCGGATCACGGGATGCGCCATCCGGCCTTGGCGGCAAAGCTCTCGAAGAAGTCGAGGTCGTAGGCCCGCTCCGGGTCCTCCCGGACCAATTCATCGATTTGGTGCGCATCGTTGCCGACCAGGATGCGCCATTTGTCGGCCTTGACCCCGTCGAGAATGATTGTCGCCGCCTCGGCGGCGCTCGTCGGCGCCTCCTCGCGAAAGCGGCGCTCGCGCTCGGCTACAGCCTTTCGAATGTCGTCATCCGACAGGCTCGCCACGTCTCGGCCCATCGAGGCAATGCGCGCCCGCGCTTGAGCAATCTGCCTCTGATCGATGTCATCAGACAAGTTGCCGCCTTGAATCTTGCGCGAGTTGAGCGGGATCGAGGTGCCGATATGGCCGGGCATGACGACCGAGCATTTGATGTGTGGCGCGTTGATCTTGAGATCGGTGATCAGCGCCTCGGTAAAACCTTTCACCGCGAACTTTGCCGCGCAATAGGCGGTGTGCGGAATGCGCGGTCCCACAGACGCCCAGAAACCGTTGACGCTGCTGGTATTGACGATGTGGCCCTCCTCCGCCTTCTGCAGCATCGGCAGAAAGGCACGGGTGCAGTTGTAGACGCCGCCCCAACAAATGTTGAAGGTCCGCTCCCATTCCTCTCGGCTGTGCGCGAACATACTGCCGCCACCGCCGATACCAGCGTTGTTGAAGAGCAGATGGACTATATCTGTACCGTGGCGCTCGCCGACTTCCTCGCGAAATCTCTCGACCTGCGCCTCGTCGGAGACATCGGCGAGATGCGCCGAGACGCGCAGGCCTTGCGGCAATCCCGCCGCCTCGCACAGCCGACGGGTTTCCGCCATCCCCTCTTCGGAGACATCGCACATCGCGACATTACAGCCCTCCGCGGCCAGCTGGCGGACGAGCTCGCGTCCCATGCCCGAGCCGCCGCCGGTCACGACCGCAATTCTGCCCGTGAATTCCTTCATCGACGCCTCCGGGATAGGTTGAGCCCCGTTTTCAAAAATTAACCGCTCCAGCGGTCGGGTGAAAGGCGGTGCTCAACGGATCAACAGAACCTCGACTCCGACATCGAGTCTCGCCCACACACGATCGGCTGTGATCACTGGGCGTCCGAGGTGCAATCCCAACGCCAAACAGGCGCGGTCGCCGAGGGAGAGCCCGGCGCGACGGGTCCGCGACCGCAAATATGCGGCCAGGCGCGCCTGCGCCTCGTCAAAATCAGCTACCTCTAAAGACAGTTCCGCGACGGCTTCCTCCGCTTCCCTCTCACTGAGGCCCCCGGAACAGAGCCTTTCCAAGACCTCGGATAGATTGACTGCGCTGATCGTCGCCCGAAAGAGCCGGCGAGGATCAAGTTTCGAGAACGGCTCCTGCTTCAGTAACGCAAGGACGGCGGAAGCATCCGCAATGGCAACGCGCTCATTCACGCTTTGCTTCTGCCCGGCGCTCGGCGATCAGCTCGGCGACAAGATCGCGGTCTTTCGGCACGTGGCGCGCTACGATTGCCTGCGCCGCTTTGATCGCTTGCTCCGGGGTACGCAGTCGCAATTCGCCCTCGCCGATCGCCTCGATCAGCAGCTCGTCACCGGCCTTGATACCGGCTGCGGCGCGGCATTCCGCCGGGATGACGATGCGACCCTGCTGATTGATCCGAGTCCGGGCCCGCATGACACATCACCATCTGTCTGTCATAATGCTCCCTATATGGCAGATAAACATCCACCAGAGAATAGGGGCGCCGAGCGATGCTGAAGACCACGCGCGATATGATCCTGCCGACCGCGATCACTGGCTCTTACCCACGCCCTTTATGGTACGACACAAGCCTCGGCGGCCGGTCGTTCAAGGCGGCGCTTGGCAACTCGCTGTTTCGCGAGCAGTATCTCGACGCCGTCGCGGCAATCATCAACGCGCAGGAGGCAGCCGGGCTCGACATCGTGACCGACGGCGACAGCCGGTTCGACCTCGCGGTCGGCGGCAAATCGTGGTTCTTCTATCCGATCGAGCGCTTGGGCGGCATTCACGGCCACCGCAGCACCTCACAGGGCTGGATGGCGCGGCACGACATCCGCCCGGGCAAGATCCTGTGGGAAGTGCAGGAGGCCTACCAGCCGGCGATCGTGAAAGACAAGCTCAGCCGCGGGCCGCTCGAATACGCGGCATTGTGGCAGATCGCACAGCGGCTCACCGACCGCCCGGTCAAATTCGGCGCGATCTGCGCGCCGGCATTGGCGAGCATGCTGTGGAACGAGCACTACGCCGACGACAAGGTGATGGTGCTCGACCTCTGCGACATCATGAATGCCGAATTGCGCGAACTGGCCGCCGCCGGTTGCCCGGTAATCCAGGTAGAGGAGCCGCGCCATCATGGCCTCACGACCCGGCCCGACTGCACCGACGCCGATCTCGAGTTCCAGACCGAGGCGTTCAACCGCCAGCTCGCCGGCGTCGACGCCGAGATCTGGGTCCATACCTGCTGGGGCAATCCCAATCAGCAGCGCGTCTATTGGGAGGTGCCGAGCTACGAGCGCGCCTTGCCCCACCTGCTGCAGCTCGACTGCGACGTCATCACTTTCGAATGCGCCAGCAATGACGGCAAGGACCTGCCGCTCTTCGCAAAACACAAAACCGATAAGAAGATCGGCATCGGCGTCGTCAACCACTGCAACACCGTCGTCGAGCCGGCCGAGCACGTCGCCGCACTGATCCGCAAAGCGCTCGAATACATCCCCCCCGAGCGGCTCGTCGTCACCACCGATTGCGGCTTCGGCCGCGAGGGCCTCTCCCGCCGCATCGCCTATTACAAATGCGTCTCTCTGGTCGAAGGCACCAACCTCGTCCGACGCGAACTCGGCCTGCCCGAAGCCCACATCCGCGCCGCCGACCCGAAGCTTTATTTTGCCGGGGTGGGCGAAGGTTGACAGCGAGCTTGGCGCCGCGGGCAAAGCCCGCATCGTCTGGGTTGGCACCGAGAGGCAAGCGCCTACCGTCGTCCTCCCCGCTTTGGACCGGCTAAAGCGCAGCGGGCGAGCACCGAGCAGGCGCGGCGGCTTGCAACCATTCATTGAAGCGCCAACGGGCCGCTGCTGCTCCGGCGGCAAACCAGCAGCAAAAGCACCCGCGTTGGTTGCGCCCTTCGTCGGCCCGCGCAAGATCTATGCAGACGTTGCTGAACCGCCAAACGCCCCAAAGCGGGCCGCTCCCCCGCTGCCCGAACGTCTTGGGGTTAAAGGCGGCCGCACTCGGCGATAGAGTGGGAGAGATTTTGCTCCTATGCCGATCGTCGACCCGTCATACTGTCCGGCCCGCAGGCCGCCTTCCGCTTACGGACGGAGGCGCGGGAGCGCGCAATGCACATAAAGGAGAAAACGAAATGTACAGCCACATCATGATCGGCAGCAACGATATTGCCCGGTCAAAGAAATTCTACGACGCCCTCTTTACCGCAATGGGCGCTCAACCTGCTACAGAGGACGCGAGCGGCCGCCTGGCTTATTCGCACAATGGCAGCCGTTTCATGGTCTCCAAGCCGATCGATGGCAAACCGGCCAGCCACGCCAATGGCGGCACGATCGGCTTTGTCATGAAGGATGCGGCGCAAGCCGAAGCGTGGCACAAAGCCGGCGTTGCGAATGGCGGCACGTCGATCGAGGATCCGCCCGGCAAGCGCCCAAATGGCGCTTATCTCGCGTATCTTCGTGACCCCGATGGCCACAAGCTCGTGGGGGTTGCTCGGTAAGGCTCGGCTAGGCCTCGCCAACCCTTCACAACCCTCTCCCCCATTGGGGGAGAGGGAAGGGTGAGGGGGTCCGGTCAATAGTCCGCCCGACACCTAACGGACCGAGTTGTAGACGTCACGCCAACGCTTGATGGCTTCGATGTGGCCGTCCACCGTGTTGAGGTGCGCGCCCATCGTCACGACGGATATGTGGCTCCCTCCAGCCTTGCGCCACGCCGCAATATCGCCCGGCCATTGGTTGTCCCCGCGGCTGTATTGCTGGATGGACTCGAAGCCGAATGCATCGGCATCCCTTCCGAGCTCGCGCAGCTGAGCGACGATCCTCGCCTTGATTTGGACCGCCTCGGCTTGCGTCCGGCCCGAAAACAGAAATCCATCCCCGATCCTGGCCGCCCGGTCGTACGCGGCCTCGCTGAAACCTCCCAGCCAGATCGGGATCTGCCGTTTCGGGCGCGGCAATATCCCGGCTCTGTCGATCCGGTGGTCGGAGTCTTCATGATCGACCACCGGCTCTTCCCACAGCTTGCGGAGCAAGGCGATCTGATGCTCCTGCCGCCGGCCGCGGCGGCGAAAATGCCGGGACATTTCGAGACCGTCATATTCCACCCAGTTCCAGCCGACCCCGACACCCAGGCGAAGCCGGCCGTCCGAGAACAGGTCGACATCCGCTGCCTGCTTGGCGAAGAGCGCCGTCTGTCGCTGCGGCAGGATGATCACGCCCGTTACCAATTCGAGCTTCTTGGTGATGCCGGCGAGATAGGCGTAGGTGACCAACGGCTCGTGAAACGGATCGGTTTCTTTGTAGGGGCCGGTCAGTTTCGGTTCTCTGCCGGCATGAACGGCGCCGAGGACATGGTCGTAGATCACAATATGGTCATAACCCAGGGCTTCCGCCGCCTGGGCAAACGCCTTGACCGCCCCGGTATCGCCGCCAAGCTCGGTCTGCGGATAAACCACACCAGCTTTCATCGTCCACTTCCCCTTTTTCACGATGTGGGATCTTCGCGTCCGGTCCGGAACGAGCAGCCCAAACACCAGCACATAATTTCTGCCGCAACACGGTCGCAGATTACCCGGCGCGATGATGATCGCGAACCGCAAACGAAGCAAACGATCGTCGGCCTGCCGGAGCGAAAGCCTCAACCGCCTGCGTGATATCCTACGGCCGCGCGGCTCGTTTTCGGCACTGAGGGTTCATGGGCTCGAACGGCGGCCGGGGGCCGGTTTGCCCCACATAGCGGTCATTTCTCGATCGAAGCCCAAACGGCTCGGTTGAGTGGTTTGCGGACATTCGCACCAGATCTCCGCTAAGTGGCTGTTATGCTAAGCGATAGGGAGCCGATTCAACCATCGGTGCGTCTGCGACTCTCGACGAAGGCGCGCAAAACATTGTTGATGCGCGCCTGGTAACCCCTGCCTTTGTTTCGGAACCAGTCCAACACGTCGGCATCGATCCGAATATTGATTGCTCCTTGCGCGGCGGCAGTCCCTTCACCGTATGTGATTACAATTGTGGAGACACCAAGAGGCGTTGCTTGGTCTGGCCTGACGGAGCGGGATTCGGAGTTCACCCCTGCAGGTTTGTTGCGTCGGGGCTGCTTTATCAGCAACCCGCGGGACCGCAAGGTTCAGTGATACTGGGGTTGCCGTCGTAAAAAAGGATCGCCGCAATGCTGCTGAACCGAAACGAGATTCGGGAAGACAAGTACTTCGACATGCTGACCGAGGCGATCCTCGAACGCGACCAGCCGCGCACCACCGATTTGTTCTTTCGCATGACGCGAGATGGGCATTCGGTCGGCGACGCGCTCAGCGTCGTGACCGCTGCCGAAGCGCCGTTCGTGCAGGTTCCGAGCCACATCAATATGCGGGACGGTCAGATCACCCTGATCAACAACGACCACACGATCCTCGGGCTGCGCGCCTCGGCCTATCTGATGCCGTACCTGCCGGAGAAGTATCGGCTGCTGCCGCTGCTCCAGAGCGTCTGGTACATCCCGGCGGGGCTCGACATCTGGAACCAGCTGCAGGGCAAATATCCGGGCCGGTACGCCACGATGAAGGGCATCAATGTGCCGCCGCCGAGCTACGGTCCAGTTGTCTGGCAGGAGGACCACGAGCCGATCCGCGAGACGGGCACCCTCCAGGAGCGGCTGCACTCGCATATGATCGCCACGGTCAGCGGTGACTCACGGCGGTCCTATGGTCTTTTCCTTGGGCTCGCCGAGGAGGAAGAGGCGCGGCCGCTGCTGGCCGATCAATTGAACTTTCTCGGGCTGATCGATCTGCAGGACACGGTCATCGGCCGCAAGGCGCGCAATACCGGCCACAAGGCGATCCGCGCTCGTTCGATCACCGACCTCGCCGACTTCATCGGCTGGGAGCGCTCGCACGGGGTCTATTACATGGGCGTCCCGGATATGGCGATCGGGCCACTCTATTATTCGCTCTACGATGCCGTCTGCGTGAGGATGGCGAGCGAATTCCCAGATGGCGGCGCCAGCCTCAAGCAGACCAACCGGACGCCACTGAGCCCGACCGAGGTCGAAGACATGGTCCGGCAGCTGATGGAAGCCGACGCCGATACGGTATGGAACCTGGTTACCGCTCACCTGAAGAACGGCAAATCGATCCGCAGCCTCGGCGACACGATCCAGATCGGCGCCGCCGAGCTGATCCTGCGCACCACGGTGCCGCGGCAGTTTACCAATGGCCAGCATCCGTTTGATTACTGCAATGTCGCGAACAACTGGTTTCGCACGAGCGACAATCCGTACCAGCCTCGCGTACTTTATCTGATGGCCAATTTCATCAATGACGTGGCGCATGAGAACAAGCTGCAGAGCTCGGTGATCGAGCAGGAAGCCGCCGGGATAGACACCAGCGGCCGCTCGCCCGACACATTGTTGCGGGATCTCGACGAGGCGATAATGGCGCTGGATTTCCCGCGGACCACGGCACTCGCCAACGCCTATCTGCAGTCGGGAGCCGACCGCAAGGCGTACCAGTCGACGGTAGCGCTGGCGGCGTGCCGCTTTCAGGACGATCCGCATAATCAGAAGATCACGATCTCGACCTTCGAGGAATACGATCACAATTCGACTCACTTGCGCGATCGGCTGCTGCTCGCGACGGCGCGGCTGCTGGCAGGTTGGGTGAAGATGCCGGGTGAGCGCGATTGCTATGCCCGTTTCGAGAAGGACTGGTACCACTGACGGAGGAGAAAGGTCATGGCCCGCGCATACAACGTCATCGATTCCGATGGCCATATCCTGGAGCCTCTGACGCTCTGGAATGACTATATGGACCCGGCCTTCCGCGACCGGGCTCCAAAGCTCGTCATCGACAAGGACGGCAAGGAACGCCTCCTCGTCGAGGACCAGATCCTCGGCAGCCAGCAAGGGATGGGCGGCATTGGCGGGGTCGGGGCGAGACAAGGCGTCGTCTCGGCCGAAATGATGAGCTACGAGGAGGGCCGCCCGGGTGGTTTCGACCCGCACAAGCGCATCCCGGACATGGATCTGGACGGCATTGACGCCGCATTCCTCTACCCGAGCATGGGGCTGTTTGCCGGCGCCGTGCACGATCCGCAGCTGGCGAGCGCGCTGTGCCGCGCCTACAACCGCTGGCTTGCCGATTACTGCAAGCCCTATCCGGACCGGCTGTTCGGCATTGCGATGCTGCCGATGCAGTCGATCGATCACGCGATCGCCGAGATGCGCTTCGCGCGACGCGATCTCGGCTTTCGCGGCGGCTTTATCCGGCCCAATCCCTACAATGACAGAAAACTGCACGACCCGGCCTATGATCCGCTGTGGAGCGCGGCCGAGGAATTCGACTTCTCGATCGGCATTCACGAGGGCGGCAACAGCGGCATGCCAACAGTCGGCATCGACCGTTTCGAAGGCCGCGGCGCGCAGCATATCATCTCACACACGATGGAAATGATGCTCGCCTGCATGAGCATGATCTGGGGCGGAGTGTGCGAGCGCCACCCGAAGCTCCGCGTCGCTTTCCTCGAATCCGGCGGCGGGTGGATCGCGCCGTGGCTCGACCGCATGGACCGCCATTTCGACGATCAGGGCTTCAACGACTCAGGTCTGAAGAGCCGGCCGAGCGACCTCTTCCGGCGCAATTGCTGGATCTCCTTCGAGCCGGTCGAGGGCAGCCTCAAAGTCCTCGCCGAGTATATCGGGCCAAACAAGATCCTGTGGGCGACCGACTACCCGCATCGCGACGGCTTCTTCCCGGGTGCCCCGCAAATGATAAGGGACCGCCTGGCGGGCGCCTCCCCCGAAGTTCAGCATCAGGTAATGGCGGGCGGCGCAATGGGCTTCTACGGCCTGAACTGACCCTCACCCACCAAGCCCCCACCCTGACCCTCCCCCGCTTGCGGGGGGAGGGAATGGGAGAGGGTGCCGGGCGCCACGAGGCGGGCGAGGCCAAGACGCGCCCGGCGGTCGCAGCCGTCGGCGATCCCGTCCCCGACCAGAACGCTTCGGTTGGATGAGCGGCTCTCGATATGCGCGCTCGCCGTGGCTGCGTTGCCGGGGCTGGCGCGGGCGGGTGCGGCGGCATAAGTCAGCCGCATAATGAACGCGGCGGAAGACGGACTCCCGCTCCCACTGAGATACTGGGCGATCCTAAACCTTGCGGTCGGGATGGCGCTGTCGGTGCTCGACAGCGCGATCGCGAATATTGCGTTGCCGGCGATTGCGAAGGAAATCCACGCCAGCGCCGCCGATTCGATCTGGGTCATCAACGCCTACCAGCTGGCGGTCGTCATTTCGCTGCTGCCCTTCGCCTCGCTCGGCGACATTTTCGGCTACCGCCGCATCTACATGATTGGCCTCGTGGTGTTCACCGGCGCTGCGCTCGTCAGCGCTCTGTCGCACTCCTTGGCGATGCTGACCCTGGGCCGCGCGCTGCAGGGGCTGGGCGCAGCCGGCATGATGAGCGTCAATACGGCTCTCGTGCGCTTCACCTATCCGCGCCGGCAATTGGGCCGCGGCATCGCGATGGTTTCGGTCGTCGTCTCGATATCGTCGGCCGCCGGCCCGAGCGTCGCCGCGGCGATCCTCGCGGTCGCGTCGTGGCCCTGGCTCTTCGCGATAAATGTCCCGATCGGTCTCGTCGCGCTCGCAATGTCGTGGCGCCTGTTGCCGCTGACGCCGCCCTCCGATCATCGCTTCGACTTGGCGAGCGCCGTTTTGAGCGCATTTGCCTTTGCCTTCCTGATCAGCGGGATCAACGGGATCGGCCACCATCACCCCGCTCTGCTCGTGTTTAGCGAACTAGCCGGCGCCCTCCTCGTCGGCTATGTCCTGGTGCGCCGGCAAAACTCGTTGGCCATGCCACTGCTGCCGGTCGACCTCTTCAGGCGGCCAGTTTTCGCACTTTCGGTCACAACGTCGGTTTGCGCGTTTGTTGCGCAAGGCATCGTGTTTGTCGCGCTGCCCTTTTATTTCCAGGACGTGATCGGGCGCTCACAGGTCGAAACCGGACTCTTGATCACGCCGTGGCCGGTGACGGTTGCGATCATCGCGCCGATCGCCGGCCGGCTGGCCGACCGCTATCCCGCCGGAATTCTCGGCGGCATCGGGCTCGGCGTGCTGAGCCTCGGCTTTATTCTGCTGGCGTTGCTCCCGCCTCAACCAGGCGATGCCAGCATCGTCTGGCGAATCGTCGTCTGCGGATTCGGGTTCGGGTTCTTCCAGTCGCCAAACAACCGCGCGATCGTCAGCAACGCGCCGCGCGAGCGCAGCGGCGGCGCCGGCGCCATTCAAGCGACCGCCAGGCTGCTCGGCCAGACGATCGGCGCCGCGCTGGTGGCGCTGGTCTTCGGCTACGCCGGACCCGGCGGCGGCACCAGCCCGACCACGGCCATCCTGATCGCCGCCGGTTTTTCCGCGCTTGCCGCGCTCGCCAGCCTATCCCGCCTGCTCAATTTCGTGCGCGTACCACGACGTGCAGCCGTCCGCGATTCCGGCATGCCGAAACCAATCCGCGATGAAGTCCCGGTGCGCGCGCCACCGTAAATCGAACCGGGCCCGGGCAGCGAAACCGCTCGTCGGCTTGCGCCGGGGCCGAGTTTGACTATCCTGCAGCCGCCTGCAATCGGGGATGGGGCGGGACCCGATGAGTAACGGGGCGCGTGGGCGATCGCGCTTTCACCGGTTCGCTGCGGCGACGGGGCTGCTGATGGCTCTGCCGCCGTTGTTGGCGTTCGGCGCCGAGCCGGTCTCGGATCAGACGGTCATCCATCTCCTGAACCGCCTCGCCTTCGGCCCGACCCTCGAAGAGGCTCGGCACGTCAAGACGATCGGGGTGGAGCGGTATATTGCCGAGCAGCTCGACCCAGAATCTATCCCGGAACCGATCGAGCTGCGGTGGCGCCTCGTCCCGCTCGACACGTTGAAGCTCAACCCGGTGCAGCTGCGCCAGCTTTACGGGCCGTTGCGCAGCTTGCGTGGCTTTAAGCCCAACCCGGAGCTGGAGAAGGCTCAGCGCGAACGGGTGCAAATCATCGTGCGGGACGCCAGCGAGGCGCGCATCCTTAGAGCCCTGCTCAGCCCGCGGCAATTGCATGAAGTCATGGTCGATTTCTGGTTCAACCATTTCAATGTGTTCTCCGGCAAGGGGCTGGATGATGTATGGATCGGAAATTATGAGGAGCAGGCGATCCGCCCGTTTGTGCTCGGCCATTTCCGCGACCTGCTGTTCGCCACGACAAAGCACCCGGCAATGCTGGTCTATCTCGACAATGCGCTCAGCACCGCGCCGGGCAGCCCCGGCGCCCGCGGCAGACAGAAGGGACTGAACGAGAATTTCGCGCGCGAAGTCATGGAATTGCACACGCTCGGCGCCAATGGCGGGTACACGCAGGAGGACGTCGTCACATTGGCGCGGGTCTTTACCGGGTGGGGCGTCAATTCGCCGAATGCCCGCGCGTTTCCCGAATACGCCGCGGTCTTCGAAGGCGCGCGCCACGATTACAGTCCAAAGGTTTTCCTTGGCCAGCCTCTGAAGTCGCGCGGCAAGGCGGAGGGTGAGGAGGCGCTCGACATCCTGGCTCACAGCCCAGCGACCGCCCATCACATCGCGTTCGAGCTGGCGCAATACTTTGTCACCGACGAGCCGCCCCCAGGGTTGGTCGACCGGCTCGCGGCACGGTTCGTCGAGACCGACGGCAATATAAAGGAGGTGCTGAGGACGCTTTTCGCCAGCAACGAATTTTGGGACAGCAAGGGCGGGAAATACAAGACGCCCTACCAATTTGTGATCTCGGCAGTGCGCGCTGCGGGGGTGCCGCTCGGCAATGTCCGCCCGCTGCTCGGCGCCATGGATCAGCTCGGCATGCCCCTCTTCGGCTGCTTGACGCCGGACGGGTATAAGAACACCGAAGACGCCTGGCTGAGCCCCGATGCAACGACCCGCCGCGTCAGCTTCGCGACCGCATTGGTCCGAGGCAGCCCAGAGGCGGTCGATGATGCGCATCTCGAAGCGATCTTCGGCTCGACCATGAGCGAGAACAGCCGCGGTGTCATTAAAGAAGCGCCCAAAGGGCTGCGCGCCGCCCTGATCCTCGGCAGTCCCGACTTTATGCGTCGATAGGCGGACCCAGTGCACCGGCGCGATTTCATCAAAGGAGCTGCGGCAGCCCCCTTCTGTTTCGGGCCGGATGCCTGGGCGGCAATCTCCGATGAGAGCTCGAGGCGCCTGATCGTGATCCTGCTGCGCGGCGCGGTCGACGGCCTCAATGTCGTGATTCCCTGTGCCGACGGGTCTTATTACCAGGAGCGCCAATCGATCACGATTGCACCGCCGGGCAAGCCGGACGGGGCATTGGCGCTCGACGGGCATTTCGGCTTGCACCCGGCCCTCACGAGCCTGATGCCGTTGTGGACCGAGCGCAGGCTCGCTTTTGTTCACGCCGCGGGTTCGCCCGACCCGACGCGATCGCATTTCGACGCACAGCTCTATCTCGAAAACGGCACTCCGGGGCAGGACACCACCCGCGACGGCTGGATGAACCGCCTGCTGCTGGCGCTGCCAGGTCCGCGCGGTGCGACCGACGCGATCAGCATCGGCCCGACCGTTCCGCGCATTCTGGCGGGCAAGGCACCCGTCGCTACCTTGCCGCTCGGCCCAAAGGGCGCCCGGCCATTGCCGATCGATCAGCCGGAAATCGCCGCCGCGTTCGATCGGCTATATTCCGGCAATGACGACCTCGCCAGGTCGTATCGCGAAGGCCGGGCGGCGCGCACGGAATTGGTCGGCGCCTTGAGCACGGAGCGGCAGATCGCCGACAATGGCGCGCCTCCGCCAGCCGGCTTTCCTGGGCAGGCGACCCGGTTGGCATTGCTGATCCGCCGTCACCCCGGCGTCCGGGTAGCAGCAATCGGGCTCGGCGGTTGGGATACCCACATCAACCAGGGCAACCACAACGGGCAACTGGCCGATCATCTGCGCCCGCTCGGCGAGGGTCTTGCAGCCCTCGCCCGCGGATCGGGCGAGGCCTGGCGGGATACCGTCGTCGTCGTCCTGTCCGAATTCGGCCGCACTTTTCGGGAGAACGGCAACCGGGGCACCGATCACGGCCACGGCAACGTCATCTGGGTATTGGGCGGCACGGTCAATGGCGGCCGGGTTTACGGTGATTGGCCCGGTCTCGCCCCGGCGCAGCTCTATCAGCGGCGCGACCTCGCGGTCACCACCGATTTTCGCACCGTGCTGGCGGCCTTACTAGAGCGCCACATGCGACTCGACGATCGAAAGCTCGAAGCGGTGTTGCCGGACGCCCCACAGGTGTCGCAAGACTTGGCCCAGATAATTCAGGGATGATGTGATCCACCGCAGATTTCGATCAAATCGGACACCACCGTAGGATTGTCATTGCGAACAACGTGAAGCAATCTCGGGCCGCAGCGCGTTCTTTGGGTCGAGATTGCTTCGTCGCGCGAGGCGCTCCTCGCAATGACACCACGCCAATCCGGTCGAAATCTGGTCTAATGGGTTGCCCGCTCGGCGCGGCCGCAAATCCGAAAAAATGGCGATCGGAGGAGTAGTGACGGTAACGGCGGTCCGGGCGACACCCCACGCATGGCTCTTCGGGGAAGCTGATTTTCGCCGGCTGTGGCTCGTCGGCGTTGTCGTCTTTGCGGTGCGCTGGCTGGAGATGTTGGCGGTCGCGGTTTTCGCCTATCAGCGCACCGGCTCGCCGTTCATCGTCGCGATGCTGACGATGCTGCGAATGCTGCCGATGGCGCTGTTCGGCGCCGTCGTCGGCACCTTGGCCGACCGGCTGGAACGGCGCACCGCGCTGATCCTCGTCGTCTTTTCGATGCTGCTGACCTCGCTGGTCCTGGCGATGCTCGCCTGGAGCGATGCGCTCGAAGTGTGGCATGTCGCGCTCGCCAGCTTTGTCAACGGCATTGCCTGGACGACCGACAACCCGGTGCGGCGCACGATGATCGGCGAGGTCGTCGGACCGGACCGGATGAGCGCGGCGATGTCACTCGATGTCGGCGCCAACAATGCGAGCCGCATGCTCGGCCCTACGGTTGGAGGCGTGTTGCTCGCCACATACGGGATTGGCGGCGCTTTTGCGGTCAGCGTCGCGTGCTACCTCGTCGCGGTCGCCGCTGCGCTGCGCATCCATCATCGCAACAGCGTGCGGCCCGCCGGCGTCGCGAGCATCCTCGAACGCATGCTCGAAGGCTTCATGCTCGTCAGGCGCGACCGGCGCCTGATCGGGACCCTGGTCGTCACCGTCATCTACAACACATTTGGCTGGCCGTTCACCAGCATGATCCCGGTAATCGGCCACGACAATCTGGGTCTCGGCGCCGCCGGGATCGGAGTTCTCGCCAGCATGGACGGGGTTGGCGCGTTCTGCGGCGCCGTCGCGATCGCCCTTCTAGCCAAGCCGAGGACATTCGCGCGCCTCTACATCGGCGGCGTCTTCGCTTACCTGCTGATGCTGCCGGTTTTCGCATTGGCGCCCAATCCGCTGCTCGCCGGCACCGTGCTTCTGGTGACGGGTGTCGCCAATTCCGGTTTCAGCATCATGCAGGCGACGCTCGTCTACCTCGCAGCGCCGCCCGAGATGCGCAGCCGCATCTTCGGCGTGCTCTCCGTGTGTATCGGGATCGGTATGATCGGCTTTATTCACCTCGGTCTGCTTGCCGGCCTGGTCGGCGCCTCCTGGGCCACGGTAACGATCGGCGCCGAGGGCATTGCGGCGATGCTCCTGACCCGGCGCTGGTGGCGCGCCATCGCCGCGTAAGCGGGTCGCGATGGTGGGTTGCGCGGAAATCGTCGCTTCTTCCGCAGCGCTCGATGTATTTTGTCCACTGTACTTTGAGGGGCGAATTTTTGGAGAAGAAAATGCCGTCGAACTTGCTGGACCTGCCCCGCATCGAGACCCGCGACGTCGACTACGTGGAACGTGCGCGTGGGCTCGCGCCGGTGCTCAAGGAGGCCGCAGACGAGATCGAGGCGCGCCGCGAATTGCCGGAACGGGTTGTCGAGGCATTGATCGAGGGCGGCTTCTTCAAATTGCTGATCCCGCGCTCGCTGGGCGGCGCCGAGCTCCGCCCGCTGACCTACGTACAGGTGCTCGAAGAGATCGCCAAGGCCGAGCCCTCGACCGCCTGGTGCCTCGGGCAGAATTCCGGCTGCTCGATGTCGGCCCCTATCTCGACCCGGCGGTGGCGCGCGAGGTCTTCGGCCCGGCGCGCGGCATCCTCGCCTGGGGGCCGGAATTGCCGGGCGCGGGGCGCAGTGTCGCGGTCGAGGGCGGCATCCGGGTCACCGGCCGCTGGGGGTTTGCGACCGGCAGCCGGCACGCTACCTGGCTCGGCGCGCATGTGCCCGTCTTCGAGCCGGACGGCACGCCGCGCATGAACCCGAACGGCCGGCAGCATGTCCGCACCGTCCTCTTCCCGAAATCAAAGGCCGAGATCATCGACAACTGGCAGGTCATCGGGCTGCGCGGCACCGGCAGCGACAGCTACCGGGTCGAGGATTTGTTCGTGCCGCAGAGATACACCTTCTCGCGCGACAACCCGGCCGAACGGCGCGAGCCCGGCCTCCTCTACCGGTTCACCAGCGGTATGATCTATGCGATGGGGTTCTCGAACGTGTCGCTCGGCATCGCCCGCGGCGCGCTCGAAGCGTTCATCGAATTGGCGCGCGACAAGATCCCGCGCGGCGCCCGCAAGACACTGCGCGAGAACAACGTAATCCAGTCCGAGGTCGCGCAATGCGAGGCGAAGCTGCGCTCGTCGCGCGCCTCGATCCACGCGACCCTCGAGGATATGTGGGAGGACGCCGAGCGCGACGGCGAGTTCGCGCCCGAACGGCACTGGCAATTGCGCCTCGCCGCGACCTGGGCAATCCAGCAGTCGCGCGACGTCGTCGCGAGCGTATACAACGCCGCCGGCGCCACCGCGGTCTTCAACGAGAACCCGTTCGAGCGCCGCCTGCGCGACATCCACGCCGGGACCCAACAGGGCCAAGGCCGGCCCGTGCATTTCGAAACCGTCGGCCAGATCCTCCTCGGCCTGCCGCCCGAGGGAAGGATGTTCCGGTAACGGGAGGGAGGAGGCCCTCTAGGAGGCGGGGTTGGCCGCCGTGTGAGCCGCCAAGGCCTGCCTCAGCGCCTCCTCCTTCGTGTGATCGAACGAGGTGCGCATCACTGTACCGCCGACGCCCTGCAACGCCGCGAGCACCTTGTCGGTTGTCATCTTGCGGATCAGCAGGAACAATTCGGCGTTGCCAGACTCAAGGGTCTGCGCCGCCTCTTTCATGAATTTGTCGTCGATCCCGACATCGGTGAGGGCGCCGCCGAGCGCCCCGCCGGCGGCGCCGAGCGCAGTCCCGACCAGCGGCATCAGGAAGATCATGCCGATCAATGTGCCCCAGAATGCACCGCTTACGGCACCGGTCGTCGTCGGATGGAAAAGCTGGTTGAGCTTGACCCCGCCATTCGGCTGCTTCACCGCAATGACGGCATCGCCGAGCTCGATCAAATACTCCTGCTGCATGTCGAGCAGCTTTTTGCGGACCTCTTCCGCTGCCGCTTCCGTCGGGAAGGCGATAGACACCAGATCGCTCATCGCTTCAGTCCTCCTTGCGAAATCAATTCACTCGTATCCTCGGCGAGGTTAACGCGCAACACCCGGCAGACGAGCCCGGCCGCCGAGCAAAGGGATGCGAAGTCGGCTGAGCTCAACAAGATGCTGCGTCGCGCTCCGCCAGATAGGTGCCGGTGGACGCGCGACGAGCCACTCTTTTCTGCCGGCTAAGCTAATGTTGAGAGTCATTCATACCATTCACCCGGAGATGAAGGACCTCGATCAACACCGTTTCACCGGCGAAAGCCGGTGCCCACGGCAGGAGTGGATCCCGTCTTTCGCCGGGAAAGCGAGGATGGGGATCTCCTGAGTCATCTGAATGGTTCTGAGCACTAGCCTCGCTAGGCGAGGACATAAAACAGCCCGCCAGCGATCGCGATCGTCACGGGCAGGGTCACCACCCATGCCGTCACGATTTCGCCAGACCATGATTTTATTGAGGCCGCCACCCCATGCGCCCCGGTCGCCGGCCATCGTGCCGGCGATCCCGGCGGTAACGATGTGCGTGGTGCTGACCGGCATGCCCGAAAATCCGGCGGTGCCGATCAAGGCGGCCCCGATCAGCTCGGCCGAGGCGCCCTTGGCCGGCGTCAGATGGGTAGTTCCGACCCGCTCGCCGAGCGTGTGGACGATGCGCTTGTAGCCGAACATCGTGCCGACGCCGAGGCAGAGAGCGCTGAGGATCCGTACCCACCATGGAGCGTATTCGACGGCGCCGCTCAGACGCTGGTGGATCGTCGCCGCCTGCGCCCTCTCCTGCGGGCTCGCCTTTTTGCTGCGCTCGACCTCCTTCATCTCTGCAATCACGCGATAGGCGTCGCTGCGCACCGAGCTGCGCTCATCCTCGGGCACCGGCGTGCTATTGTGATCGGCTGCAGCGGCCGCGCGATCGGCCACCCTGAGAATACCGCCCGAAATCTTCTTGCCGGTCATCGGCGGAGGCGCCCTGTGGACCGGCCTTGTCCGCTAGATAGGTTTGGAGATGCTGGGCGGCTTGGACGGCGACCTCCTTCTCGTCATCGCCGAATTTTTGGATCAGCGGGATCGCCGCTCGAGCATCCTGGTCGAGGTGAACGATCTTTTGATCGGCTGTCGGGTTCAGCGCGTAAGTCGCCGGGAAAAGGCCAATGATCGTCAGCATGATCAAGCCGATGCTCTTCTGGTCGTCATTGGTGCCGTGCGCAAAGCTGACACCCGTGCAAGTCAGGATCAACAGCCCGGATCCACCATGTCGGCGGCTGGCCATCTTTCGGGGGTTCGTATAGGTGACGATCGCGTATCAGATGCCGCGCGACAAAATAGAGGCCGCCGGCGAGCACGAAGCCGAGCACCGGCGACAAAGCGAGCGCCTCCAGGACTTTCCACACCTGGCTCCAGTCGACGCCACTGCCCAGCCCGCGCGACAGCAGCAGCGCATTGCCGATCGCGACGCCGACAAGCGCGCCGATAATGCAGTGCGAGCTGGAATTTGGAATGCCGAAATACCAGGTCGCTAAATTCCAGAAGCACGCCGAAATAAAAAGCGACACCAGCATCGGCACTGCGGGCGAGCCGTTCGGCGGCGACAGCACATCGGGCGGAAGCAGCTCGACCAATGCGTACGCGACGGAAATGCCGCCAATGATCACACCGATGAAGTTCATGATCCCGGACCATACTACAGCCGGGACGGATTTCAGTGAATTCGTATAGATCACAGTGGCCACCGCATTAGCCGCGTCGTGGAAGCCATTGGTCGCCTCGAAGGCTAAGACGAGACAGAGGCAGACGACCAGCAACGAGATGGAGAACAGTGAGGATGGCGGCAGATGGACAAGCATGAGCGTCGGTTCCTTGTCGCGGCTGGTCCGCTGGTTCGAGCCGCCGCAATGTCAAACATGGACCGCGCCCCGCTAGTGCCCTTGTCAAAAAATCTTCACAGTCAATGGTCCGCCCCAGATTTTAATGCGAGACGCCGTCAAGGAAAGGCGAGACTTTGGCAAGTCCGCGCGCGCTCCGCGGCCGCGCCTCACGATTGGCGATGCAATTTTGCAACGTCAGCAAGAGTTCTTAAGGCTTTCATATAACTGTCGTAGACGCCCGTTAACGTCCCTCAAACGACGTTAATTTCGCGAGATTTCTAATGACTGTCGAGCGAAACATCGCCCGAAAGGGGGTGGTCGGCGGGCTGGTTACTGGTTTGGCGTGCGCCGTTCTGCCAATGTCGGCCCCGGCGCAGACAGTCAGCAACGATCAGATCAAACAGCTGCAGAATGAGATCCGAAAAATTCAGAGAGAGTACCAGTCGCAAATCCATGGCCTTCAAAAGCAGCTCGACGATTTGAAAGCGGCACAGGCCGCGCCGAAGGCGCCGCCGCCTCCACCAGCGGCGCCAGGGCTGACGGTGCCGCCGCCGGGCGGCGTGCTCTCGCCGCCGGTGCCCAGTGGACCCGGCGCACCGCCGCCTCTGCCAGCCGCGGTGGCCGCCGCCAAGCGTGGAATTTTCGGGACCGGCATCGATGTCAGCATGGCAAGCACGTTCATCGAGGCGGCCAGCATCTTCCGGACCCGTAACGAAACGGCGGACATCGCGTCAGACTTCAACACCGGCATACCGATGCCGAACAACCCCAACTATCACCTCTCGGAGTTTCGCGAGAGCGCACACCAGAGCCGGCTCGGCTTACAGGCTCGCGCGAGTGTCGACGAGTTCACCAAATTGGGCGCCACCTTCGAGACGGATTTCCAGAGCGCGGGGGTGAGCGCAAACTCGGCCGAGAGCAACAGTTATGGTCTGCGTTTGCGGCTGGCCTACGCTACCCTCGATAAGCAAAATTGGGGGACGTCCTTCCTCGGCGGGCAGTCCTGGAGCTTTCTGACGATGTTCAAGGACGGTCTGAAGGCCGGGCAGGAGAATGTCCCACTGACCATCGACGCGCAATACGTTCCAGGGTTCACGTGGCTGCGCAACCCGGAGGCCAGGATAGTCCAGAATTTTGGCATCGTCTCCGCCGGCCTGGCAGCCGAAAGCCCGCAGGCGTCCATCTTCAACGGGCCGAACGCGCCCTTGGTGCCGACGACGGACACCAACCCCGGCGGCAGAAACCTCAATTCCACGGCCAACTACTCGACGGATGTCGGGCCGGACCTCGTAGCCAAAGTCGCCGTCGATCCCGGTTGGGGGCACTTCGAGGCTTACGGCCTCGGTCGCGCGTTTCGCAGCCGCGCCAACTTCTCAAACCGCGTGATCTTCGGTGGCGGCGGTGGCGTGGGCGCCCTCTTTCCGGTTATCCCAAAACTTCTCGACTTCCAGGCCGACTTCCTGATCGGCGACGGAATCGGGCGTTACGGAGCAGCACAGCTGCCGGATGTGGCGGTCAAGCCGACCGGTGTGCTGGTGCCGATCCCGGAACTCCAGGCGCTCCTCGGCCTCGTTGGCCATCCGACCGACTATATCGATCTCTACGCCTATGCCGGTATCGAGCAGGCGAGCCAAACCTCGTTCACGGTCAACGGCACACTGCCGTTCGGCTATGGCAATCCGCTCTACAACAATACCGCATGCCTGCACGAGGCAGTGTCAGCGGCGGCGGCGTCGACCAACTGCGCGGCCAATACTTCCCGCGTTTGGCAGGTCACCGGCGGCTTCTGGTGGGACGTCTACAAAGGCGATTTCGGCAGGCTGCGGGTTGGCGGTCAGGGTTCGTACACCGAGCGTCAAGTCTTCGCCGGCATTGGTGGTGGGCCCAACACCAACGAGGGGATCTTCATGGCCTCGCTGCGATATTACCCGTTCGCGCCTTAAGGCTCTCCACTATTTCCGAGAGATCGCGGAACCTCTTCGCGACGACGTAGGCTTCGGTCGACTGAGGGCGCGGCTCGCCAGCCGTGGCCCTCATTCGCGTCCGGCATACCGTGGCAATGCTTGATTGCTATTATAGCATATCTATATTGACAAATAGCTATTTACGTGCTATACACCTATTTGGAATTTCCACAGCGTAGCGGGCGCTTCGAGCCAGTGCGAAGGGGTCACGCGAGTACTACTCCCACATTTCTTACCAATTGCATCCAACAGATGTGGTCATTGTCAAACCGGCCACCCACGCTTTAGAGGGTAATATGATTTGCAAGGTAATCACGATATTGGCCATTTTCTGCGCCCTGGCCGGGTGTTCTGTCATCCAGCAGAAGGTCGAGATGGACGCTTCGGCGGCGGGGACGATCGCCGCCAATTCCGGCGACACCGCCGGAGCGGCTTGCTTCAAGGCTCTGGAGCCGGTGGTCGGGACGGCCCCGGCTGGTCTCCTCAGCAAGTTCGAGGTTGCTCGCGCGGGGCAGATCGTAATCGAGGACGGCCCCTGCGCGCCGCTAGCCGCCGGGCTGTTCCTGCATCTGTTGAACAAGATCCCGGGGACACTCTGACGGCCGCCGCGGAAACAGGGCGTCCTGTTCTTCTTCTGTAAAAACAGGTGGAGGGTGCCGGACAGAGGCCGGGTACGCGAAAGGCACCCGGCCCGATGGCGGGGTGCGGCGGACCATGCCGCACCCCGCGATGGGCGGCTAGTTCATCAGGCCGTAGAACTTGCCGGCGTTCTCGCAGGTCATCTTGTAGGTGACTTCGGCCGGCAGGTGGCTGAACTGGTCTTCGATGTACTTCTTCGACTCCGGCCACACGCCGTCGGGGTGCGGGAAGTCTGAGCCCCACATCAGGGTCTCGACGCCCATGTCTTCGATCAGCTTGGTGCCGACCCGGTCGTATTGGAAGGTCGCGCGGCACTGGTTGCGCCAGTACTCGCTCGGCAATTTCTTCAGCTTGAGATCCTGATACTGGTCCTTGTACTCGAAATCCATGCGGTCGATGACGTAGGGGATCCAGCCGATGCCGCTCTCGCCTAACACGACGCGAATATTCGGGAAGCGCTCGAACACCGCCGCACCCATCAGGTCGGTCAGGATCGTCGCCAGCGTCATCTGGAACCGGCAGAGGCCGCTATAGGTCATGCGACGCGCGATGGCGGGGTCCAGAGACTTGCGCAATTCGGGGTCGGTCGCCGGGAAGGTGTGGAAGTGCAGCGGCAGTTGCGTCTCGTTTACCGCCTCCCAGAGAGGATCCCACATCGGGTGCCACATCGGCGTCATGTGCCAAGAACAGGACAGCTCGACGCCCTTCATGCCCAGCTTCGCGACACGGCGCACTTCCCTGGCCGCTCCCGCGATGTTGTTGTAGGGCAGGCAGGCCAGACCGATCATGCGGTTCGGATAGGTGCTGGAGAAGGCGTGCATGAAGTCGTTGTAGATGCGCAGCATCTCGTCGGCCGCTTCCGGGTCCTTCATCTTGGCGCAGGCGGCGAGGATGCCGTAGATGACCTCGGCATCGACGCCGTCACGGTCCATGTCCTTGACGCGCAGATGCGGATCGCCTGGACGGCGGTCACCCTTCTCGAAATAGTCTCTGTAGAGGCCGGCCTCGGCCATCTTGTCGGCGCGCAATTGCTTGCCCGGGACCCACGGCGTGCCGGTCGCGCCGACGCCACCGCACAGGCCGTACTCGGCACCGGCATTGTCGGTCCAGCGCTTCACCCCGTCCGAATTCTCGGCGACGTAGGGCATCTTGTCGTGGAGTTTGCTCGAGGCGTTCGACGTGAACAGGTCCGGCGGGAGCCAGAGCATGTCCAGATGACAATCGGCCGATATTCGCCGGTACTGCATAACGCACCCTCCGCTCTAGTTGGACCCGGGCAGGGTCGATCAGATATACGTTTCCCAGATCAATCTATCGGAGGCGCGAACCGGCCACCTAGGCCGATCTGCGCAGGTCTCCGATGCAGGGCGCTCAACCCTGGGGTAGGGCGGCTGGCGCCGTAACCGGATGGATTGGGGCAGTCGGAATCGGCAATGAGAGTTTTGGTCACCGGCGGGGCCGGATTTATCGGTTCGGCGGTTTGCCGGTTGCTGGTCGGCGAACTCGACGCCACCGTCCTCAATGTCGACAAACTGACATACGCGGCGAATCTGACGTCTTTGCGCCCAATCGAGGCTAATCCGCGTTATGCCTTTCGGCGGGCCGACATCTGCGACCGCAAGGCGATTGCCGACATATTCCGAGAATTCGATCCCGATGCGGTGCTCCACCTCGCCGCAGAATTGCATGTCGACCGCTCGATCGACGGTCCCGCGGCGTTCATCGCGACCAATATCGGGGGGACCTATGCTCTGTTGGAAACGGCGCTCGCCTATTGGAAACGGCTTCCGGCAAAACGGGCCAAACAGTTCCGCTTCCACCACGTATCGACCGACGAAGTCTTCGGGTCGCTAGGACCTGTCGGAAAATTCACCGAAACGACCGCCTATCGGCCCAACTCACCTTATTCGGCGTCAAAAGCGGCTTCCGACCACCTGGTTCGGGCCTGGCGCGAGACCTTCGGATTGCCGACCGTGGTCAGCAACTGCTCGAATAATTACGGACCTTACCATTTTCCGGAAAAGCTGATCCCGCTCGCCATTCTGAAAGCGCTGCACGGCGAGGCGATCCCGGTCTACGGCGAGGGCACCAATGTCCGCGACTGGCTTTATGTCGAGGACCACGCCCGTGCCCTGTTCACGATCCTGAGCGAGGGCAGAGTGGGCGAGTGCTACAATGTCGGTGGGAATGCCGAGCGGACCAATCTAGACGTCGTCACGTCGATCTGCCGATTGCTCGACGAAATGCTGCCGGGTTCGGTGCATCGGCCCCACGAGCAGCTGATCACGTTTGTCGCGGACCGGCCGGGGCATGACCGGCGCTACGCCATGGACACCACCAAAATCGGACGGGAGCTGCGCTGGACGCCCCGCGAAACCTTCGACAGCGGGCTGCGAAAGACGGTCGCGTGGTATCTCGAAAACCGCTGGTGGTGGGAGGGAACTTGGGCGCGCCGCTATCATGGCGAGCGCCTGGGCACGGCTGCAAGCCCTCGATAGATCGGCGAACCGGAGCAGATGCCAATCCCGGTCCTTCGCCAGACAGTTGCGGGGGAGGGAAAGAGGGTCATACCTGGGGGCGAGCGTCGCCGATCGGCGAGCCCCAAACATCCAGCTGGTTCAGGATCGCCGACCGAAGCGCGAATGGCGGTGACAGGTCCAGCGCCCGGGCATAGATCTGTGCGGCCTCGGCGCACTTGTCCTGGAGCGTCAGCGCATGACCGAGCGGCAAGAGTGTGTCGAGAGTCTCTCCGCGGAGGCGGACCGCGTTACGATACGCCGCCTCCGCCTCCGGAATTCTACCGGCCTCTTTGAGTGCGTGGCCAAACTGAACCCATATTGCAGCGGCGTATGGGTCCCGATCGAGTTCATCCGCAAAAAAACGCGCGGCGAGTTCCCATTGGCGTGCATCGCGTGCCCGATTTGCTCGGGTCCTTGAAGACTCCTTCCTGTGCGAGCGAGAATCCAGACAATCGGCCGAACCGGCGCGTAAGAGAGAGTACAATCTGTAGGACCAGCGGGCTCGAGAGGATAAAGGACTGATCAGGACATCTTTGCCCGGCCACTGAGCTGCCGCATTGAACCATCGTTCGTTCTGCGCCGCATGGGCGGCTATCGCGACGGCCGCCTCATTCTCAAGCCGGTTTTTCTCCGCCGACACTCTGCTGCCGAGGGTGAGGAGTTGCTCGATCTCGTGCTGTGCGGCTTTGCGTGCGGTCTCGCTTCGGGACAGCTCATCAGCCAACCTCTCGGACTCTGCCGAGAGACGGGTGACCTCGGAGCGGAGCTCCGCAATTTGGGAAGCCGACTGGGTAGCCGTGATCGCTGCTTGAGCGAGTTCGCCCTCCAGCCGGTTCTTGTCAGTGATCAGCTGATCCCGCTCGGTAGCCGCGACGACCGACTCCCGGGTAACCCGGTCGATGTTGGCAATCGCGGCATCGCGCTCACCCGAAAGCCGGTCAGACTCCGTAACGAGCGTGTCTTTCGCGGCCTTGATCGAATCACGTTCGCTCACCAGCGTCTTGATGTGGTTGCGAGCTTTGGCCAAATATCTTTCGCTTATCTGGGCCTCTGCAAGAGTTTCATCGATCAACTCTGTTCCGATGCGTAACAGGTTCTGCCGGTCGAACAGATGATCCAATGTCAATACTGCAAAAGTTAGATTTTCCTTGATTTCCTGCCAGTTTATAAGCGACGCATCAAATGGATAGTATTGCTGAGTGTCGGTAGCGTCATCAAGGTTGAGATGCAACCCGGTAACCGAGGCTATCTGGTGATGGACGAGCATCCGGTAATCTGGATTTCTGGCGATCTTGCTAGCATCAACGACCAGATCGGCGCTCAAACGTGCCCACATATACAGATATATATGAAATGCCATGTGAATGCTGAACAACTCTTGTTCAGACAAAAGTTCAGCGAGCTCTTTGCCCATTTGTTGTGGTGAGTTACTTAATTGACAGAGGCCTTCAATCTTGCGCCGATCGCCTCGCGCGATCGAGTGCACAAGGCAGCGGTTAACAATCGCTGAGAGGAACGGATCTTCAGCACTCATCATCAGGATTAGTATTTTCTCGATAAAATAGCTATTTTGTTGATTTCTATGGTATAAAAAAGACATCCATTGCGTCCACGGATTCCGATACTGGAAAATATGAATTCCGGGGAATTGACTCTTGATTGCGATGCAATCGCCCGAGGGAGCGGCAAAAGCCAAAGACCGGGGTTCTGTTAAGGCGGTTGGCATGCCGAACAAGCAGAGCCAAGTATTTAGCTTCTTGCGGACGGAGATGACCGGCGAAACCTTTAATCGGAATAAACCATTGGTACGGAATTTCGGGGGCAAAAAGTCTAACACCGCTCGCGTTTCGAATTAGAGGAACGAATTCGAGGAGATACGGTTGGCCGTGCGGATGTCCTGAGTCCCACGATTCCGGTGCTACGGTCCCGGCTTCGGATCGAGTAACTGTCGCCAAACCCTCGTGGAATGGCTCGTAAAAGCAAATGGTAGAGGGTTCGTGTCGAAACTTGAGCCAGAACCAGGTGTGTGAAACGCGCCAACTTGAGTGGATAAAGATCGGCGGTGCAATTCCGTGCCTCTGCACGAGGTGTTGGCCGCAGCGTTCGCTGGAGCAATGATAGTCGGGAGAAGGCGACCCCTCCGGCTCTCCGCTTCTAACAGCCGAGGTCAGAATTCGGTCCGCACCTGGATCGCCCAGACTGGATCTCATGTCGAAGTGTCCGTTCCCTATGCAGCATTAACCAACTTTCGAGCGATCTTCGCGTAAAAGCCGGTGTGGCTCAACTCATCAACCGGCGATCGCCTCACCGCCGGTCTGCGACTGGTTCCACAATCATGAGCGGCTCCGCGAACCCGCGGCAGCAGCGTCGACGAATGTTTTACGGCAGACCTTTTGGGAGACATCTCCGCGGCATTTCCTCAATGACCGATATGACAGGCATGCCGAACTTAAAAAAATCGAGCAGCGCCGACCGGAAGCAGTTCGGATCCCGAGCCGAGATCGGATCGTCCGATCGCTTCCGGCTCTCGCTTGGCTTGCCTCGGAACGAAGAATGAGGGAAGACTGGCAATATTACCGATCCGGAGGATCTACCCGGTGCGTGTGCTCGCTCTCGTCTGTCTCGCTTTGCTGGGTGGCTGCAACGACCCGGTCCGGGTCGTGAGTTTCGCTGCGGATCCGGCCGGCACGTTTGTCTTCACAGCGCAGACCAATACGGTGATGACGGAGAACGACGACGGTGAGGCCGAGCAGATCCGGCGCGACTGGCTCGCCGATGAGCTCAATGCCCGTGGAATGTGCGCTGCCGGATACTTCGTCGAAATCCGTCGGCTCGTCGAGCCGCCGGACGCGCCATCCAGTAATGCGCACGACGTCCTCTATTCCGGGCGCTGCCTCTAGCTCGACGAGACGCTCCCGCCGTCAGCCGCGATTGACGGCGCGCCCCACCGTTCGATCAACGGCCCCGGCTTGCCATAGACCGGATCGGAGGCCGGCAACGGCACCTCGCGGACATTGCGCAGCGCGCGCTCGCAGTGCTGCGCTGCGGGGCTGCACATGTCGGGGCTCTTTCCGCCGGGATAGGCGCCGACCACCACGAGATCGGGACTGGCGCCCTCGTTCTTGTGGGCAACGCCGGCCGGGATCACGACGACATCGCCGGCGTGCAGCTCTACCGTCGTGCCGTCCTCGCCGCCGAGCCGCACCCGAACCGACCCGGCCGCGATGCCGAGCACCTCGTGCGCGGTGCTGTGATAATGGTGGTGCGCGTAGATCCCGTTGCGCCAGGCGCCGCTCCAGCCGTTATCGGCGAACAACCTTTCGCAGTCGGCGGCGCACCGGGGACCGGCCTCCAGCGCCGAGCGGTAAACGATCAGCGGCAGCCGCCGGTTGTTCGGTACGCGCCCGTCATCTGCAAAAAAGTGCTCCTCGATCGTCAGGGCGTCCCGGGGGGTTCGGCATGGAGTGCCCTTCCATCGCATCCTATGCAGAGAACCCTATCAGACTATCCGGTTAACCAAGAAAATGCCACCCAGATTTTGCGGTATTCCTTTCGGTCGACGCCTCTCGACCGCTGATCCCCTTTTTAGTGGTCAGAGTCATTCACACGATTGACCCGGCGATGAAGCACCTCGCTCAATACCGCTTCACCGGCGAAAGCCGGTGCCCACGGCAGAAGTGGATCCTCGCTTTCGCCGGCAAAGCGAGGAGGGGGATCTGCTGGATCATCCGAATGGTTCTGAGCACTAGCGCAGAGGTTTACGCGCGGAGTGCCCGACTGATGGAGATTCAGGAAATTCATTTTTGGCAGGCGCGTTCAGTTTTACCGTCCGGGCCGGCCGAGTTTATTAACCACGATAAGATATGGAACGGCTTGCCAAGTTGATCCTACTCGCGTATCAAGCGCGGTGTCGCAGATTGTGCTCCGCGGTAGTGTCCGAGCGAGAATTTCCTTTTACAGGCGCCGAGTGATGGACTACCCGATCAAGACCGTGTGCGTGGTCGGTCTCGGTTATATCGGCTTGCCGACTGCCGCGACCTTGGCGAGCCGCGGCATCGACGTGATCGGCGTCGACATAAACCCGCGGGTAGTCGAGGCAGTCAATGCCGGGCAGACCTATTTCTCCGAGCCCGATCTCGACATGCTGCTGCGTGCGGCGACGACATTGCGGAAATTGCGCGCCACGGCGCAGCCCGAGCCGGCTGATGCCTTTGTGATCGCGGTCCCGACGCCGTTCCGCGAGGATCGCTCACCCAATCTCGATTATATCGACTTGGCGGCAGACGCGATCGCGCCCGTTCTCGTCTCCGGCAATGTCGTGATCCTCGAATTGACCTCCCCGGTCGGCACGACCGGCCGGTTGGCCGACCGTCTGGCGCGGCTGCGCCCGGATTTGCGCTTTCCACCGACGCGGCATGCAGAGCCGCTCGATGTGCATGTGGCGCATTGCCCGGAGCGAGTGCTTCCCGGGCGGATGGTCCGCGAGCTGATCGAGAACGATCGCATCGTCGGCGGGATGACCGAAGCCTGCGCCGAGCATGCCGAAGCGGTCTACCGCGTTTTTCTGCAAGCGAAGGTGTTCCGCACCGATGCGGCGACGGCAGAACTGGTCAAGCTCGTCGAGAATGCCTCGCGCGACGTCAACATTGCTTTTGCCAACGAGCTGTCGCTGATCTGCGACCAGCTCGGCCTCAATGTGTGGCACGTCATCGAGCTCGCCAATCGCCATCCCCGCGTCTCGATCCTGCAGCCGGGACCGGGGGTCGGCGGGCACTGCATCGCCGTCGACCCGTGGTTCATCATTTCGTCGGCGCCGGAGCGAACGCGGCTGATCCGCACGGCTCGCGAAGTCAACGACGCCAAGCCGAGGTTTGTCGTCTCGCAGATCCGGGAACGAGCCGAGCGGTTCAAGCGGCCCGTCGTCGCCTGTTTGGGTCTGACCTACAAGCCCGACGTCGACGACACGCGGGAGAGCCCGGCGATCGCGATCGCGGAGCAATTGGCGCGCGCCGGGCAGGACCGCATCCTGGTGGCCGATCCGAACCTGACCGGGCTCCCCGAGGAACTCGCCCCGCTTCCCAACGTGTCGTTCTGCGAGACGATCGAGGCCGTACGCCAGGCCGACATCGTGGCCCTTTTGGTGGCTCATTCGCCCTTTCGGAAGATCCCGCGCGAGGAGTTGATGCGCCGCGTCGTCATCGATGCGACCGGGCTCACTCATCAATATGCCTAGCCTCGCGTGGCCGTGTTGACTGCGTCGACGTACGACGGCTCGCGGATCATGAAGCTGTTGTTTGTTTTCGGGACGCGGCCCGAGGCCATCAAGCTCGCGCCGGTTTTCTTGGAATTGTCGGGACGGCCGAGTTTCGACTGCAAGATATGCGTCACCGGACAGCACCGCGAGATGTTGACTCAGGTCCTCGAATTATTCGATCTACGGCCGGACTGGAATCTCGATTTGATGCGGCCAAATCAGGATCTCGCCTATTTGACAGGTGCCGTATTATCCGGAGTCGGTGAGGTCCTCGATGTCTTTCGGCCCGATCGGGTGATCGTTCAGGGCGACACGACCACGACCTTTGCCGGGGCGCTTGCGGCCTTCTACCACCGCATCCCGGTGGCTCACGTCGAGGCCGGCCTGCGCACCGACAACATCTATTCGCCCTGGCCCGAAGAAGTGAACCGGAGGCTCGTAACCCACATCGCCGATTTGCACTTTGCCCCGACCGCACGGGCGCGCGAGAATTTGCGGCGGGAAGGGGTCGGTTGCGATCGGATCTTCGTCACCGGCAATACCGGGATCGATGCTCTGCTGCGGATTGCCGCTCTGCTGGATAACCGGCCAGACCTGCGCTCCCGGTGCGCGGCCGTTCTGCCTGCGCATTTCGCGGGCAGGCGATTGATTCTGATGACTGGCCACCGCCGCGAAAGCTTCGACGGGGGGATTGCCCGCGTTTGCCGCGCGATGGCGCGCATCGCCGACAGAGACGATGCCGCGGTTGTCTTTCCGGTACACCGAAATCCCAGTGTCCGCCAGGCGATCGAGCCGCTTCGCCGGCACGCGAACGTGCTCCTCACCGACCCGGTCGACTATCCCGAGTTGGTGCTTCTGCTGAAGCGCTGCCATTTTGTGGTCACCGATTTCGGCGGGATTTCAGGAAGAGGCGCCATCCTTTGGGAAACCGGTGCTGGTTACCCGAGAAACCACCGAACGCCCGGAAGCCATGGAACTGGGGCTTGCCAGGTTGGTGGGCACCGACGAGGAGCTGCTCCTTTCCGAGATGACGGCGTTGCTCGACGATCCTGACGCCTATTCGCGGATGAGCCGGGTAGCGAACCCCTACGGGGACGGCCGTGCGAGCTGTCGGATCGCGCTGCACCTGATGGCCGAAGCCGGCATGCCGCGCTCCGAGGCGGCTGGTTAGCCAACCACCACCGAAGCCAGCGAGGCAACGGTTGCCCATATCGCCACCCACAATCCGAGCGACAGCACCAGGATCAGCAGCAGCGATGCTCTCTTGCTGAGGCGTGGGGCTTCAAGATCTGTCGATCTCTCGGACGGCGAAGCAGATCTCGGGGCAATAATGGCGTCCATCGGATCTCCCCTCCCGGTGATTGGCTCAGCGAGGCCGGGCTCCTCGACTTTAGTCGCACCTTTCGTCAGTCGGGTTCATCTTGCCCGTGCCCCGTCAAGGGCCTGTCCGAGGCAGCGTCAAGATCCTGTCCTCAGGAAAATGTTGCGGTTAGCGAACGGCAGGAAAGACTCGTCCGAACGCGCCGGTTTGGGGCGGTTGGGCGATCATCGCTTGCAAAGAGGGACTCAATATTCGTTAATGAATCTTTTAGATTTACCGCCTTCTGTTGCTGTATAGTCAAATTTTCAGCAAAATTGGGGAAAATCTCGAACGATGTTTCTTGCCTCCCTCGTGGTTTTGCTTACAGTCCTCCGCGACACTCATCCAATCCGTTGGAAAAAATGATCCACAGCAATTCTCCCTACCGCGATTATGGAGTAATTGAGGGAGTCGAGTTCGGCAGAGATCGGCTGCCGGTGGGCCCTGCCCTGTTTGTTGTCTTTGGACTGTCGTTGCTCGGATGGGCTGTTGTGCTCGCACCGCTTGTCGCAATCCTGCACCACTAAGCAGCAGACCGGCATCCGAACCTGCGCTCGGTTTCGCGCCGGCGAGGACCCCGCGGCGGTGTCCTTCAGCTATTCCGTCCGGTAACCCCAAGCGCGGATCTGTGCCATTCCCGCCTGAAACCCTTTCGGAGTGAGACTGAAGCTGAATTCCCCCTTTTCCGTGTAGACGTCGATCAGAACAAGCGATCCGATTTTGAGTTGCTTTACAGCAGCCAGCGCCTGCGTGCTCGGGAAAACGCAGTAACGTGCTTCCCTGCACTCGATCGGCGGGTTCTTATCGATTCGAAGCACTGCCTTGGTCGGAAAAGGCTCGCCGACAATCCCCACATTCCCAGTCTGAAGCATGACGACCAGAGCGAACGAGCCTTTCGGGGCGCCTCGGGTTTGCCAAAACGGCACCGTGATCGAGCATTCCGGAGCACCCGCTCCGGGAGCGGAATCGCATTCGGTGACCCACTCGTCGGCTCGGAATTTCTGTCCTGCCACAGCCCCCGAAGCGCCTAAGGTCTGAACGCAATAGATGAGCAAGACGAGCAGGGCGGCATGAAGTCTTCTTCGGCGCATCATTTTATATCGCATTGCCGCCCCTCGACGTCGAAAATTCCAAACCCCCTCGGGCCCGCCACGATCCGCATGAATGGCTTCAGTTGTGTTAACCTGGGATCAAAGCGAGTCCTTTGAATTTTGAAGCCCCGTGCGTCCTCGATCAGTGCCGATGTTTACCGTTTCTTAGCACTTTTTAAAGTCGTGGTTTATAATTGCGGTTTAACTCTGATTCCGCTTTGCAACCGACTAAAACAGCGTTATGCGTGTGGGCCGACCGGGGCAAAACAAGACTGAAGCGGTCGCCGTTAATGGGCGAAATTCGCATGGGTGGCACGCCGATAGGAATCCCCGAGGGCCGATCGGTGTTCGCCCCGATGCTTCCGAGTGAACCCCTGATTCCGTTAGCACTGCTTTTGTGCGAGTTCTAAGGATCTTTGATGGCCTGCTTTCTCGTCACGGGCGGTGCTGGCTTCTTGGGTTCGCACCTCGTCGACGCGTTGTTGAGGCAGGGGCATTTGGTGCGCATTCTCGATGATCTGTCGAGTGGAAATCGACAGAACCTACCGCGGCAGATCGAATTTTTGCGCGGCGATATCACCGACCCGACTGCCGTCGAAAAGGCCTTCGAGGGCATCGATGCCTGTTTTCACTTAGCGGCAATTGCTTCTGTCCTGCGTTCTAACCGCGAGTGGTTGCGCACGCACCAAGTCAACCTCACCGGCACGCTCAACATTTTGAACCAAGCGCGGCGTCTGCGGCACCGCCGGGAAATTCCCATCGTTTACGCCTCATCGGCGGCGATCTATGGCGATTGCAGTACTGTTCCGATCGGCGAAGATACTCCGGCGGCGCCGCTCAGCGCCTACGGCGCAGACAAGAGCGCGTGCGAGCTGCATGCGCGCGTCGCCGGCGCGGTTCACAAAATCCCGACCGTCGGATTGCGTTTCTTCAACCTCTATGGCCCCCGGCAAGACGCTCGGTCGCCGTATTCCGGAGTTATCGCGCTTTTTGGCGATCGGCTCAGGCTCGGCGAACCAGTCGAAATCTTTGGCGACGGAGAGCAAATTCGCGACTTCACCTATGTCGGAGACGCTGTCCTTGCACTCGACCGATCCCTGAAGGCAGCGAGCACCAGCGCCCCGGTCTTCAACATTTGCACCGGCGACGGCACCAGCGTGCGCGCCCTCGCCGAAACCATGGCTGAGTTGTATCAAACCGATATCACCGCGTATTACAGCACGGCGCGATCGGGTGAAGTCCGAATATCGGTCGGCGATCCGCGCCGCGCAGCGGGGCAGCTCGGCTTTAGGGCCGAGACGACGCTGGCGGATGGTCTGGCAACCACCCTCGATTTGCCGCGGGCTCGCTTCGAACTGAAGCCACGGGTCGTCGCCTAAACCGGGCTGATCCGCCAAGCTCGACCGCCGCGATTTTCGCGCAGCATGGGCGATCATGGCGACCCCGGCAGGATTCGAACCTGCGACCACTCGCTTAGAAGGCGAGTGCTCTATCCAGCTGAGCTACGGGGTCATTGTGTCCGTTTCGGTCCGCTACGCACGCTACAGCGGGTCAGCTGCGAATGCGGTCGTAGCGGAAATTGTCGGCATAGCTCTTCGGCTTCTCGGTGCTGTCCTGCGACTTGATGACCGTGTAATCGAGATCGTTTTTGGTCGCGAAGGCGACCGCCTCCTCCATCGTCGCGAAATGCAACTGTACCTCGTTCAACGTGTCGTCGGCGCTGATCCATCCCATCAGCGCCTCGGGTTGCCGGCGGGTGGCCGGTTCGTAGGCTAGCACCCATTTTCGGGCCCGCGCTCCGGATTGCATTGCTGTTTTTGCCGGTTTGAAAATTCGCGCCCGCGCCATCGACCTGCTTTCCGATCCGTTCAAACCTTTGCCGAGGGCGTCCCCGAAAATGGTCGGGGCGAGAGGATTTGAACCTCCGACATCCTGCTCCCAAAGCAGGCGCTCTACCAGGCTGAGCCACGCCCCGCCACGAAGGCCCGCGCTCTTCTAGTCTTTTTGCGGTCATCGAGCAAGGTTGCGGGCCCGGATAACAATGAATTCCCCGGTTTTTAGGACCGGGCCGTCAACCCGCTTCGCGCGGGTAATCGGAATGTTGACGTCATGCGGACGGTCGCAGGTTGCGTCCGGCTCCTCCTTCATATCCATGCGATTGACCCGCCCGGCCTTGCCACTTTATCCTCATTGCACCGCACCGAGCCCGTAGCTCAGCCGGTAGAGCAACTGACTTTTAATCAGTAGGTCTCGGGTTCGAATCCCGACGGGCTCACCAAAGCTTGAAAAGCTTCTATCTCCGCTAAGTCGCAGCGCCTCGCGCCGGGCGAGCGCGAGGTGAGCCTCCGAACGAGACAAGCGCCTGAGAGCGGTTACTCGAACCGGTGAAATCGGTCTAAACTTAAACTTTAGTTGGGGCGCATCCGTCGCGGACGACGCCCCGCTCCTACGGAGTCCCACTAACGAGAGCCAAGGCTCGAATGGCTGCCGGCCGGATTCCCCGACGGGTGACGGTTTGCGATTATCGCGGTCCCAAAAACGCCACCTTTACATTGCATGCTGTTGGTGCGGCGGCGAGCGGGCCGATGATCGCGCTACAACCTTCAGGAGAAGCTTCGCTGCTGATTTGCTGCAGGTGCAGCGACGTGTCGTTTAGGGTTCAATCTATGATTGCGAATCGTGGTTTGACATGCGGCTGAGCGATGAAGAAAGGGCGATGCTGGCGGGTGAGCTCGGGGCCGTGCGGCGCTGGGGAATATCGCACCAGATCGCGGTCGGCGAGTTCTTCGACGCGGTGGATTTTGTCCCGGTATCGCAGGCCCACGTCATGGCCGACACCGAATCCTTGGGCGAGGCCGGTGTGCGGTTCCTCGAAAGCCTCGCCGGCGCGCCCGAGGCCGAGCGGCGGGTCCGGATACCGACGATCACCGACCCGCGGGGGCTCGATTTCGAGGTCTACCGCCGGCTCGGGCAGACCGACAAGATGGCTGCGCTCGAGCGGCGGGCGATCGAGGCGCTGCGCGCCTTTGGCGTCCTGATGACGGACACCTGCATCAATTACCAGACCATCATGGCGCCGGTGCGCGGTGAGCACATGGCTTACGGCGACACCGGGGTCGTGATCTACTCCAACAGCGTGCTCGGCGCGCGCAGCAATTTCGAAGGCGGGCCCTCGGCATTGGCTGCCGGGATGACCGGCCGCGCCCCTCGCTACGGCTACCATCTCGACGCGTGCCGGCGCGGCACCCGGCGGTTCCTCCTCACCGCGACGCCGCGCGATTTCAGCGAATGGGGCGCGCTGGGCGGCATCGTCGGCGAGGCCTGCGGTTCCTATTGGGAGGTCCCGGTCATCGAGGGTGTCGAGACTGTTCCCGGTTCCGATGCGCTGAAGCATTTCGGCGCTGCCCTGGCGAGCTTTGGCTCAGTGGCGCTATTCCGTATGCCGGGCATTACAGCGGAGGAGGCGGTCTTTGCGGGATCGCCGCGGCCCGCAATCAGCGTTGGACGGGACGGCATCGAGGCTTTTCTCGCCCGCTACGCCGCGCCGCAGGACAAGCTCGACGTCGTGGTGTTTGGCGCGCCGCAGCTGTCGCTGTTCGAGATCGAGGCGGTGGCGCGCGCCCTGGATGGGCGCCAGGCGCATCACGATACGACCGTAATCGTCGCGACGTCGCCCGAGATCAAGCACGCCGCCGACCGGATGGGCCTGACGAGCCGGATCGAAGCCTCGGGCGCGGTCGTCGCACAAGGGATCTGCTTTTACCAGAGCTATGCCCGCGAGATGGCCGAGGCGAACGGTTGGACGCGGCTGATGACGAACTCTGCGAAGCTCGTCAACATCATCGGCGGCTATGGCTACCGGCCAACTTTGGCCAGCCTCGAGCGCTGCGTCGACTCCGCCGTCGCCGGGCACGTGCTCTGATGCCAATCCTATCGCGATGCCACAAAGGCATCGGCCCGGCGGTCACCGGAACTGCGCTCGTCGCTGCCGACAATTTCAGCGCGCGCTACGATCTCGACCGCGATAAAGGCGTATTCTCGCGCCCGAGCCATAAGCTCGCCGGACAGAGCTATGCCGATCGCATCCTGGTTCTCGACACCGCCAAAGGCGGGGTTGCCACCGCCTGGATGCTGCACGAGATGGCGTCGCGCCGCGTCGTGCCGAAGGCGCTGATCTTCAACCGGGTCAACCCGATCCTGGCGCAAGGAGCGGCGTTCGGGGGCGTGGCGCTGGTCGACCGCTTCGAGGGCAATGTGACCGAGATCTTCCGCACCGGCGACGAGCTGCGCGTCGATCCCGCCGCCGGACTCGTCGAGATTCTCAATCGCGACTCCTGATCCCCATATAGGGGTGGCGTGCGCCCGGAGGGATGCGATGTCGACAACCTACCGTTATGTGCTCCCGGTCGAGCAGACCGAATGGAAGTTCGACGGCAACACTGAGACTTGTTTTACCTGGGAGTACGACGAGCCGCGGGAGGCCCTGCTTCAGCTCTATGCCAAGGGCAAGAAACAGCAATGGGACGCCGCCGAGCGGATCGATTGGTCGCTCGACCTCGATCCCGAAAACCCGATGATGCTCGACGATCGGGTGGTCCACATCTTCGGCACCGACCTGTGGAACCGCATGAACGAGAAGGAGCGCCGCCGGGTTCGTCATCACCTACAAGCCTCGCAGATCTCGCAATTCATGCATGGCGAGCAGGGCGCTCTGATCGCGACCGCCAAGATCGTACAGACCGTGCCGGACCTCGACTCGAAGTTCTATGCCGCCACCCAGGTCATGGACGAGGCGCGGCATGTCGAGGCCTACTCGCGGCTGCTGCATGAAAAATTCGAGCTCGCTTATCCGATCACCCCCGGTCTCAAGGCCCTGCTGGAGGACGGGCTTACCGACAGCCGCTGGGACATGACCTATCTGACGATGCAGATCTTGATCGAGGGTCTGGCACTGGCCGCGTTCCAGCGCATTCGCGACCAGGCCCAAAACCCGCTCGCGGCGGCGGTCAATGCGTACGTCATGCAGGACGAAGCTCGGCACGTCGCCTTCGGACGCCTCGCGCTGCGCGACTTTTATCCGCAGCTCAGCGATGCCGAGCGCAAGGAGCGCGAAGATTTCGTCGTCACCGCGTGCTGGCACATGCGCGACCGGTTCAATCAGCGCGAGGTGTGGGAGCGGCTCGGCCTGCCGGTCGAGGAGTGCCTCAGGATCGTCGATGAATCCGAGCCGATGAAGATCTTTCGCAGCCGGATTTTCAGCCGCATCGTCCCAACCGTAAAGGATATCGGCTTATGGGGACCGCAGGTCCAGGAGGCCTTCGCAGCGATGGGTGCGATCGAGTTCGCCAAGGTCGACGCCGGTGCCCTATTGGACAACGACGCCCGCGTCGCCGAAGACTTCGATGCACGCACTCGACTGCACGCGGCCAGCGCGTAATACCGGATTATTCGCCAGTGTGACAGAACGGTTCGCGGCTACCCTATTCCGGCAGCCCGAACACCTCCTCTGGCTCGAAGAGACCGCGTACCGGGTGAAAGCCGAGCGAGACGAGTGGGCGCGGGCAGATCCGGGCGAAGGCGCTCGACACCAGGATCGGCCGCAACAGCCGCTTGGTCAGGCCTTCGATCCGCGAGGCGAGGTTCACCGCCGGACCGATTACGGTGAAATCGAGGCGGTCGGCCGAGCCGACATTGCCGAAGACGACTTCGCCCAGATGCAGGCCGATACCGATTCTGATCTCGGGCTGGTCGGCTTCGCGCCGCGCCTTATTGATGTCGCCGAGACGCTCGAGCCCCTCAAGAGCCGCTTCCAGCGCCTGCACGCTCGATTCCGAGAAGTCGTCGTCGTCCGCGGCCGGAAAAATCGCGAGCACACCATCGCCCATGAATTTCAAGGTTTCGCCTTTGCGCGCTCCGACCGGGGTGACGATCGCCTCGAAATAATCGTCGAGCAGCTCGATCACTTCCGCCGCCGGCAGCCGGTCGGACAAGCCCGTGAAACCGCGCATGTCGGCCATCATGATCACGGCCCGCAGCTGCTCCCCTTGGGCGCGCTGGATCTGCCCCGCGAGTACCCGTCGCCCGGCCTGCGGCCCGAGATAGGTGTCGAGCAGGTTCTCGGTGATCCGCCGGACGGCGCGAGGCTCGATGATCGCGGCGAGCGCTGGATTGAGATCTTCGAGCGCGGCAATATCGGCGTCGCTGAACCCGCCCGGCCGGTCGGTGGCCCAAGTCACGACCGGAAAGCGCCGGAAGCTGCAATTCAGCGCCAGCGCGAAATAATCGGTGACGCCGAAATCCCTGAGCTTGGAGAGCAACGGATATTCCGGGGTGTCCTCGGTAAGGCGGCGGCGAAACGGCGTTCCGCGCTCTATCGTGGCGCGGATCGGGCTGCGCAAAAACTCGTCGGTCGCTTCGTTGCCCTGCAGGATCCGGTATTCCTCGACGACCTTCAGCGGGCGCAGCCAGCGCACCCCGATGCCCCGGATCTGCGGATGCAATGTCCCCATGTGGAGGGTGGCGCGGAACAACGGCAAACCGTCGCCGACAAGGTGCCAGCACAGCTCGTCGAACAGTTCGACGTCGCTGTCGATGTGGGGGCCCTCGCGCAGGATCCAGCGCCCGACTTGCCCGCCCGGTATCGGTGCGCCCAAGCTGGTATAGGCACCTTCGGTGCGAAAGAACTCTTCGCCGCTCAAAGTCGTGTCTGCCGGGACATCCAAGGGCATGCTGACACCCATTCGCGCAACACCTGAGATCGGCACGCCCGACGCGTCCGCTACGCGAGGATAAATAGGCTGCCCGGCGGCCATTGCGACTGCGAGGAGCTTCGCTTGACGCGAAACACGGCCTGGACGAGCATTGCGGCACCATTTCGGAGAAACGCGATGCGTGCCTTTACCACCCGGCCCGAGATCCGCGGCACCTTTGGGGTCGTCGCCTCGACCCACTGGATCGCTTCCGCCGTCGGCGTGAGCATTTTGGAGAAGGGCGGCAACGCATTCGACGCGGCGGCAGCCGCCGGTTTTACGTTGCAGGTGGTCGAGCCGCACCTGAACGGTCCGCTCGGCGAGGCGCCGATCCTGGTGTGGAGCGAGGCGAACCGTCGCTGCGACATGATCTGCGGCCAGGGTGTGGCCCCCGCCGCGGCGACGATCGACCGGTTTCGCGACCTCGGCCTCGATCTGATCCCCGGCACCGGGCTATTGGCCGCCGCAGTTCCCGCGGCGTTCGGGGCCTGGATGCGGCTGCTGCGCGATTACGGGACGATGCCGCTCGCCGAGATCCTCGGCCCGGCGATCGGCTATGCCGAGAACGGCTATCCTGCAGTCCATCAAATCGGCATGACGGTCGCCATGGTCGCCGAGCTGTTCCGGCGCGAATGGCCGAGTTCTGCCGCGATCTACCTGCCGAACGGTGCGCCGCCGGAATCGGGAAGGCTGTTCCGCAATCCCGCTCTCGCGGCGGTCTACCGCCGCATCCTTTCAGAAGCCGCCAATGGCGGCCGCGAGGGTCAGATCGAACGCGCTCGCCAGGCGTGGTACCGCGGCTTTGTCGCCGAGGCGATCGATCGCTTTTGCCGTCGCGAGAAGGTGCTCGACGCCTCCGGACGCCGCCATTATGGGCTCTTGACCGGCGACGACATGGCGCGCTGGGAGGCCCCGGTCGAGGTGCCGCTCACCTTCGACTATCACGGCTACACCGTGGCCAAGGGGGGGCCGTGGAGCCAGGGGCCCGTTCTGCTCCAGCAATTGGCGCTGCTCCAAGGCCTGGATCTCGACGATCTCGATCCGCTGGGGACGGATTTTGTGCATATCGTCGTCGAATGCGCCAAGCTCGCCTTTGCCGACCGCGAAGCCTGGTACGGCGACCCCGATTTTGTCGACGTGCCGATGCACACTTTGCTCAGCACGGCTTACAACGATACGAGACGCAAGCTGGTCGACCAAGCACGCCTCGCTCGAATTGCGTCCGGGCAGTCCTGAGGGCCGCATGCCGCGGGTGCTGGTCGGCGGCTTGGAGGTGGCAGCGGCCGTGATCGGCGGGCCGACAAGCGGCGGGATCGGCGAGCCGACCGTCACCGAGCACGGCCTCGTCGCCGGTGACACCTGCCACGTCGATGTGGTCGACCGCTGGGGCAACATGGTTTCGGCAACCCCGAGCGGCGGCTGGCTGCAGAGCTCGCCAGTGATCCCAGAGCTCGGCTGTTGCCTCGGCACGCGGATGCAGATGTTTTGGCTCGAAGAGGGGCTGCCGGCGAGTCTTGCGCCCGGCAAGCGCCCCCGCAGCACTTTGTCCCCGTCGATGGCGTTCACGGACGGCGAACCCTATCTCGCCTTCGGTACGCCGGGTGGCGACCAGCAGGACCAGTGGTCGCTGCTGATGTTCCTGCACCACGCCCACCACGGCATGAACCTGCAGGAGGCGATCGACTGCCCGGCCTTTCACACCGAGCACACGCCGAGCTCCTTCTATCCGCGCGCCGCGCAGCCCGGCGTAGTGGCGATCGAGAGCCGCTTTCCCGAAGCAACGTGTGAGGCGCTCGCGCAACGCGGCCACCGCCTACGCGTCGGCGAACCGTGGTCGGAAGGCCGTCTTACGGGCTGCGCCCGTGAGGAAACGCCAGAAGGCCGGATCCTCAAAGCCGCGGCCAACCCCCGCGGCATGCAAGGCTACGCGATCGGCCGCTGATTGCTTTACCGCGCGCGTTAAGCGCCGGCGATGAACGAGCGCATCGAGCGGGCCTCGTACTCGACTTCGTCGAGCCGGTTCTTGACGACGTCACCGATGCTGACGATGCCGCACAGCCGGCCGTCCTGGACCACCGGGAAGTGGCGGATGCGGCGGTTCGTCATTTCCGCCATTAGCTGGTCGACGGTATCCGACAGCTCGCAAGTCACCACCCGCCGGGTCATCATCTCGGCGACGTTGAGCGACAGCAGAGCGGCTCCGTGGTCGGCGAGGCCGTGCACGATGTCGCGCTCCGAAATGATCCCGTCGACGGTCTCGCCGTCCTCGCTGACGACGAGGGCGCCGACGTTGCGGGAAATCAGCTCCTTCACGGCGGCGCCGACCGTCTCATCCGGCCGGATCGTCGCCACAGCACTCCCCTTGGCGCGCAGAATGGTCTCGACGTTCATCGCAGGCCCCGCATGATGGGCGCGGTCGCATGGAGCAACCGCCAAGCGCACCAGCTTAGGACAAAATGCCGCAGCGGGGAATAAATCTCGGCGAGCATCTGCTACGCGGTATCACGATCATCTCAAGCGGCCCGAGAGAGGGACGACATGGAGCGCATCCAAATCGGTGGGGTTTCGATCGAGTTGCTGACAGCCGGAGATGGTCCGCCGCTGCTGTTTTTGCACGGCGGCGACTATTTCGCGCAACATCGTGAATTCATCGACAGACTGGCGCGGCACTGGCGGCTAATCGTCCCGCGGCATCCCGGCTTCGGCAATTCCGAGAGGCCGGATGGTTTCCGCACCGTGCACGATCTCGCCTACCTCTATCTCGACCTGCTCGAATGCCCAGATTTCGGCAAGGTGACACTGGCAGGCGCCTCGTTGGGTGGCTGGATCGCGTTGGAGATGTGCGTGCGCTGCCTCGAGCGGATCGATCGCCTCGTGTTGATCGACTCGGTCGGCGTCAAATTCGGCGGGCGCGAAGAGCGCGACATCGCCGACATTTACGCGCTTCCGAGCGAGGAACTGCTGCGGCGCAGCTTCTTCGATCCGCCACGCATGGCACCGGATTACGCTCGGCTCCGCGATGACGAACTCAATGCGATCGCGCGCGATCGGCAGGCGACTGCACTCTATGCTTGGCGGCCCTATATGCACAGTCCCGGCCTTCGCCAATGGCTGCATCGAGTCCGCGTGCCGACCCTGGTGATCTGGGGTGAAAACGACGGCATCGTCACACCCGATTACGGCCGAATGCTCTGCAGCTCTCTGCCCAATGCCCGGTTCGAGACGATCCGCGGCGCGGGGCATCACCCGCAGATCGAGCGTCCTGCCGAGGTCGCCGACGCCATCGGCCGTTTCGCGCGTGCGGAGGTGTTGTGATGCAGGTTTGGCATTTCAGCGAGATGGCCTACCACCCGGCCTGGCCGCAGCTCGGCGACTCCTATCGGGTCACAATCCCGAGCCGGCTCTTTGACCCGAAAGTCGGCGCCGATCTCTATCACCGCTATCTCGACGAGTGGGCGCTGTGCGACGAGCTCGGCATCAACATCATGACCAACGAGCACCACGCGACTGCGACTTGCGCCGACTCGGTGTGCACGATCCCGATGGCTATATTGGCGCGCGAAACGAAGAAGGTGCGGCTCCTCGCGCTCGGCATGCCGATCGGCAATCGCAACGACCCGATCCGCGTTGCCGAGGAATATTCGATGCTCGACGTCATTTCGCGCGGCCGCATCGAGATGGGCTTCGTCAAAGGCGTGCCGTTCGAGATCTCTCCCGCCAACACCAACCCCGCCGACCTGGTGGGGCGTTTCTGGGAAGCGCACGACCTGATCCTGAAGGCGATGACCAGCCATGACGGCCCGTTCAACTGGGAGGGCACGCATTTCCACTACCGTCGGTCAATGTCTGGCCCAGACCGTGGCAACAGCCGCACCCGCCGGTATGGATGCCGGTCGGCAGCACCGGCAGCGCGATGGAGGCAGCCGAGCGCGGCATGACCATTGGCGTGCTCAACACCGGGTGGGTGCGCACCCCGCCGATCTTCGAGGCCTATCGCAAGAAAGCGGCCGAGGTCGGCCGCCAGATGACACCCGAGCGGCTCGCCTACATGGCGCTGATCGGGGTCGGCAATACCCGCGACGAGGGCTGGCGCCGCGCCGACCAGATCCTCGGATACAGCCGTACCTCGGGCATCGTCGCGCCGCAATTCATGAACCCGCCGGGCTACGCCGCGGCGGCCCAGAGCGCACAAGCCATCAAGGCGAGCGGCGCCGGGTTTCGCGCCGGCCGCATCCAGTCGCGCGACGGCCGCAACATCGACCCGCGCACGATGACGGTGGCCGACGCGATCGACGCTGGCCTCGTCTTCGGCGGCACGCCGGACGACGTCTTCGACCAGTTGCGCGCGTTCTATGACCACGTCGGTGGCTTCGGGCATTTGTTGATGATGGGTCAGGGCGGCTTATTGGATCACGACGAAACCGTCAGCAACCTGACCCTATTCTCGAACGAAGTCTTGCCGCGGCTCACCGAGCTGTGATGGCAAGATCAGCTGGAAAAGTTGCTATTCTGGAAGGAAACTAGCGCGCGTTAGTAGGATTCCAGCGATTGCATCTCGGTAGATCCGAGCGTCGAAGCTGCGGCGTCGGGCTCGTTTGCTCCAGGTGGAAGAAAATTTCCGATAGTGGCGCAAATGCTCTGTATCCCAGCCCTTACCGCTTGGGTTATGGCTGGCTGACATCACTCCTGTCACGAACAGTCGATCGAGATCAGGGTCGTGGAAGGGCTCTTTATGCACCGCCCTACCGCGCATCCGAAGTTCCTGCCGAAACTCTCTCTGAAATGCCCTGACCAATTCTGCCCCATCAATGCGATCAGCGAGCCCAAGCACTTCAATACGATTTAGCACTTCTTTTATCCTACTTTCGATTGTATAAAACTGACCAAAATAAAATTCGCACATATTCCGTGCGTGATCCTCGCGTGATTCACGTGCGCGCTTATCATGAGCCGGGAGGCGTAAGACGTCGTTGAGTGAAGCGAAACCAATTTAATTCCTGGCAGCCGCTGGCGGTGCGTTGCGCTATCTCTATACTAACCCGGCCTAACATCTCCACTCGAGAAATCGGTTTCGATGTCGGCGTTCAATGATTGAATGGCTGATTTCAGACTGACAGCCACCTCTGGAACAGGTTCGCCGCGCTCCCCGCGCCAGAAGCATGTAAAGTGAGCCCGGGCAACTGGCGCCGCCATATCGCTCGCTCTTTGGCGACGCGGTCGCGGCTTTGGGCCAAGACGCAGAGCTCGCTCTCTTGCGCCAACCGCTTGACCCCAGCCCTCGCTGGGCGAAGTTGGGCTAGGGGCCTGGTCGGGCTGCGGAGGGCGATAGCACTACCCTAACCCAGCAAGCCCTTCTGGGCTCGGTCCCCCCGCTCCCCGCACCGCGGGAGAGGGGGGCGAGCGCAGCGGGACGGGTGTGAGGGTCTTCTACCGCGGTGCAAATTTGGGAAACCGCTCACGCTATCGAATGGGATGATCCAGAGCGTAGCCGGCCGAGCGGACCGTGCGCACCACATCGACGGCATCATCGGTGTTCAGCGCTTTGCGCAGGCGGCGGATGTGAACATCGACCGTTCGCGCCTCGACATAGACGTCATGGCCCCAGACCGCATCCAGCAATTGCTCGCGCGAGAAGACCCGCCCCGGATGCGTGATGAGATAACGAAGTAGGCGAAACTCGGTGGGGCCGAGATGGATTGGCCTGCCCGCGCGCGACACCCGATGCGCGGCCGTATCCAATTCCACATCGGCGAATTGTAACAGGTTTTGTGTGCCGCCGGGCTGGGCGCGCCGCATCACCGCTCGCAGCCGGGCGACCAATTCGCCTGGGCTGAACGGTTTAACCACATAGTCGTCGGCACCGCTATCCAGTCCGCGCACCCGATCGGTTTCCTCGCCGCGCGCCGTTAGGATAATGACCGGCAGCGAGCGGGTTTCGGGAGACCGCCGGATTCGGCGGCAAACCTCAATTCCCGAAACCAGCGGCAGCATCCAGTCCAACAGCACGAGGTCGGGCTTGCGCTCGGCGATTTGCACGAGCGCCTCCTCGCCATCGCCGGCTTCGCAGACTTGAAAGCCCTCCTTTTCGAGGTTGTAGCGCAGCATCGTGACGAGCGGCGCTTCGTCTTCGACGATCAGGATGAGCGGCTTCATCATTGCGGGGCACGATCCGGCGTCATGACCTCGAGGCTCGACACATCGCCCTTGGGCCGCGCCTCCTCCAGCGGCGTCCCATTCACCAAATAGTACAAGTTCTCCGCAATGTTGGTTGCGTGATCACCGATTCTCTCGATGTTCTTCGCCATAAACAGAAGATGAGTGCACGAGCCTATGCTGCGCGGATCTTCCATCATGTAAGTGAGCAGTTCGCGGAAAAGGCTCGAATACATTTCGTCGAGTTCGGTATCGCGTTTCCACACGGAATATGCCTTGTCGGCGTCGCGTTGTACATAGCTGTCCAACACGTCCTTGATCTGAATTTGCGCCAAATGCGCCATGCGCGGCAGGGCATAGACCGGCCGGACTGCGGGCGTCTGGCTGAGGGCGATCGAACGCTTGGCCACGTTGGCGGCGTAATCACCGGTCCGCTCCAGGTCGCTCGCAATCTTCAGCGCGGAGAAAATCTCCCGCAGATCGCGCGCCACGGGCTGACGCAGCGCGAGGAGCCGGATTGCGAGGTTGTCGAGCTCGCGTTCGAGCTGGTCAATTTTGACGTCGCCCTCGACAACGCGTGCGGCAAGCTCGGTGTCGCGGGTCATCACCGCCTCGATTGCCGTCCCGAGCTGGCTTTCGGCAAGTCCGCCCATTTCGGCGACGGTGTTGTTGAGCCTGCGCAGCTCCTCTTCATATCCCCTAGCAATGTGCTCTGAAGCCATCGCGAAACCCTCACTTTCGATCAAATCAACCGAACTGGGCAAATCAACCGAACCGGGCAAATCAACCGAACCGGCCCGTGATGTAATCTTCGGTATGTTTCTCCTTCGGACGGGTAAAGATGCGCTCGGTTTCATCAAACTCGATCAGCTCGCCAAGGTACATGAACGCGGTGTAATCCGAGGTACGAGCCGCCTGCTGCATATTGTGCGTGACGATCGCGATAGAGTAGTCCGCTTTCAACTCGGCGATCAGCTCCTCGATGCGCTGCGTCGAGATCGGGTCCAATGCCGAGGCGGGCTCGTCGAGCAGCAGGATCTCCGGCCGGACCGCTACCGCGCGCGCAATGCACAGCCGTTGCTGCTGGCCGCCCGAAAGACTGAGCCCGCTTTGTTGCAATTTGTCTTTGACCTCCTCCCAAAGGGCGGCGCGACGCAATGCCAATTCGACGCGCTCGTCGAGCTCGTGCCGAGGGAGGCTTTCGTAGAGCCGGACGCCGAACGCGATGTTGTCATAGATCGACATCGGAAAAGGCGTCGGCTTCTGAAAGACCATGCCGATCCTCGCCCGCAGCAGATTAAGATCCAGCCCCGGCGCCAGGATATTTTCGCCGTCGACGATCACCTCTCCGGTCGCGCGTTGGCCGGGGTAGAGCTCGTAAATTCTGTTGAGGACGCGAAGCAGCGTTGACTTGCCGCAGCCGGACGGACCGATGAAAGCTGTGACCCTTCTCTCGTGCAGCGGCATCGTTATGTTCTTCAGAGCCTTGAACGCGCCGTAGTAAAATTCGACGTTGCGGATCAGGACCTTGTGACGGGACGCGGGTTGTGCCTCCGTCCGCTGCAAATCGGTTGATGACATCGGCATTGCTTGCCGCACAGTGGCTGGGCTCATTGCTTGAACGTGCTCCAGGAAGCGAGGGCTCGGGCGCTGATGTTGAGAACCAGGACCGTGATTGTGATCAGCAGCGCACCGCCCCATGCCAGCGTCTGCCAATCGGCATAAGGGCTCAACGCAAACTGGAAGATGACAACCGGCAGGTTCGCCATCGGCGCATTGAGATCGGTGCTCCAGAACTGGTTGTTGAGCGCGGTGAAGAGCAGCGGCGCCGTCTCGCCGGCGATGCGCGCGACCGCGAGCATGACGCCGGTCACCATTCCCTGGATCGCCGCGCGGTAAGAGACCATTACGATCACTTTCCACTTTGGCGAGCCGAGAGCCGAAGCCGCTTCGCGCAGCGAGTTCGGGACCAGGTTGAGCATGTCTTCGGTGGTCCGCACGACGACCGGGATCACGATAATGGCGAGCGCCACAGCCCCGGCCCAGGCCGAGAAGTGCCCCATCGGAACGACCATCAGCTCATAGACGAAGAGCCCGACGATGATCGACGGCGCGCTCAATAAAATGTCGTTGATAAAGCGGACGACCTCGCCAAAGCGGCTGCCCCGGCTGTACTCGGCAAGGAAGGTGCCGGCCAGAATGCCTGTCGGCGTCCCGATCAGGGTCCCGACCAAAGTCATCACGACGCTGCCGAAGATCGCGTTCAACAAGCCGCCTGCGCTGCCGGGCGGCGGGGTCATCTGGGAAAATAGTGCCGGGCTTATCGCGGCGATCCCGTTCTCCAGCAATGTCCACAAAACGAGGACCAGCCAAAGAAGTCCGAAGGCAGTTGCCACGACCGACAGGGTCATGACCGCGCCGTTGGCGATGCGGCGGCGGGCGTAGACATTCATGGCATCAGGTTCCCGCCCGCTTTTGCAGCCGCAGCAGCATAAACTTTGCGATTGCCAGCACAATAAAGGTGATGACGAACAGGATGAAACCGAGCGCGATCAGCGAAGACCGATAGAGATCGCCGAAGGCCTCGGTGAATTCGTTTGCGAGCGATGCCGATATCGTGGTCCCCGGCTGCAGGATCGAGGCGCTGATGTTATGCGCATTGCCGATGACGAAGGTGACGGCCATGGTCTCGCCGAGCGCCCGTCCGAGGCCGAGCATGATGCCGCCGACGACGCCAATACGAGTGAACGGCAGGACAACCCGCAAGACGACTTCGGTGCGAGTGGCGCCAAGACCGTAGGCACTTTCCTTCAACATCGGCGGCACGGTCTCGAACACGTCGCGCATGATCGACGAGATGAACGGCAACACCATGATGGCGAGGATGAAACCCGCGGTCAGGATGCCGATTCCCAGCGGCGGACCGGCAAACAGCATCCCCATTCCCGGGATCTGCCCGAAGGTATCGATGATTGCCGGTTCGATGTATTGCTGTACGAACGGCGCGAATACAAATAGGCCCCAGATGCCGTAAATGATACTGGGAATTGCCGCCAACAGCTCGATCATCGTGGCGAGCGGCCGTTTCAACCACAGCGGGCAGATCTCGGTGATGAACATCGCAACCCCGAAGGCCACCGGGATGCCGACCAGCATGGCAATGGCGGAGGTCACGAGCGTTCCGTAGATTGAGGCGAGCGCTCCGAACTTCTCGGTGACCGGGTTCCAAACCTCGGTCACGACGAAGGAGAGGCCAAAAGTTCGGAAAGCCGGCAGCGCCCCGTCGAACAGCGCAACGATGACGCCGCCGAGGATCAGCAGGACAAGCGCCGCAAACAGAAAAGTCAGCGACCGGAAGACCGACGTCGCCGATCGTACCGGCGCGCCGGCCCGACGCCGCTACGCGTTCAACGACTGCCGTCTCAGCCGCCACGATGTGTCACCCAATTCGCGTTCCCGAGAGAGACAACCGGCGCACCACGCTGGAGAAAACCTGGGCCGCAGCAAGACCCTCATCCGCCTCGCTGCGCTCGGCACCCTCTCCTGCGGTGCGGGAGAGGGGGCTACGACGCGTTCAGTACAAAGCCCCTCTCCTGCACCGCGGGAGAGGGGGGACCCGGCGCGAAGCGCTGGGTGGGTAAGGTTAGCGCCGCCTTTCAGCAAAACCGCGAGGCCTCCACCCAAACGTCAGGACGAACGTCCGTCCCACACCGGCTTGCCGTCGGGTCCGAGGATCTGCTTCCAGCTGTCTTCGAAGACCGCGACGGCATTCGGCGGCATCGGAACATAGTCTAGCGATTTCGCCAGGGCGGAGCCGTTCTTGTAGGCCCAGTCGAAGAAGGTCAAGCACCTCTTTCGCCCGGTCGGGGTGCTCCTGCTTTTTGTGCATCAAGATGAAGGTCGCACCCGTAATCGGCCAGGTCTCCTTACCAGGCTGATTGGTGAGGATCAGATAAAACCCGGGCGCGCTCTTCCAATCCGCGTTGGCGGCGGCGGCCTGGAACACCTCGATGCCGGGCTCCAATGCCGCGCCGTCGTGATTGACGAGTTTGGTGTGAACCATTTTGTTCTGCAGCGCATAGGCGTATTCGACGTAACCGATGGCGCCGGCCGTTCGCGACGTCAGCGCGGCGACGCCCTCATTGCCTTTGCCGCCGAGCCCGACCGGCCATTGGACGGAGGTGCCCTCGCTGACCTTGTCCTTCCACTCCGGACTCACCTTCGACAGATAATCGGTGAAAATGAAGGTGGTCCCGGAGCCGTCGGAACGGTGGACCACGGCGATCGCGGTGTCGGGCAGTTTCATGCCGGGATTGAGCTTGGCGATGCCCGGATCACTCCACTTGGTGATCTTGCCCAGATAGATGCTGGCGATTGTCGGCCCGTCGAGCGTCATTTGGCCCGGCTGGACGCCCGGCAGATTGACGACCATCACCTCGCCGCCGATCACCGGCGGAAATTGGGTGAGACCGTTCTTCTCGAGTTCCTCCGGCTTCAACGGCATGTCCGAGGCGCCGAAGTCGACGGTTTTCGCATTGATCTGCGCAATGCCGCCTCCCGAACCGATCGACTGGTAATTCAACTTCGTTCCCGTCTTGGCCGCGTAGGCCTCCGCCCACTTCGCGTAAATCGGGTAGGGGAATGTGGCGCCGGCACCGGAAATTTCAGCCGCCTGCGCAGCGAGGCCTATCGCGGCAGCGCCGGCCGTTCCAAAAAATGCGATGCGAAAGGCGTTCACGGTTTTCTCCATCGACAGCCCAAAGGCTGACCCTAGAGGGTCGCGACTTTCTTAACGGCGTATTCCACATCTTTTAAGACAGTTTTGTTGCACTTCCGTGACAAACCAACAACGGGGCGGGAGGGATACAAGTTGGAGTTGTGGTTCCGCGAGTTGGGGGTTTTTGATATAGATTATCATACAATTGCTATATTCTCATCATGCAGCCGTCGGCATTGGGGTGCAGGATTGCGATTGAAGGAGATGCCGATCCCTGATCTCGACCAGATAAAACACGGAAAACAGGCGAAAGAAGGGTCCCCTAATGGGATCGTCGACAGGTGGTTCAGGACGCGTCCTCCGATCGCGGAGGTGGTGCGGCCGAATGTGGGCGCAAGAACACGGTGAAGACCGAGCCGACGCCGGGCGTGCTCTCGACCTCGAGAAATCCGCGATGGTGGTTGAGGATGTGCTTGACGATGGCTAAGCCGAGCCCGGTGCCGCCCATCTCGCGGGAGCGTGCCGTATCGACCCGATAGAAGCGTTCGGTCAGGCGGGGCAGGTGATCGCGCGGGATACCCTCGCCTTGGTCGCGCACGGCCACGGAGACCGCTGCGTTCTCGGAACCGCTGCCTCCCCGGGCAGTCCGCAAGCCGGTCGCCGCGCGAACCATGATTTCCGTTCCGGCGCGCCCGTACTTGATCGCGTTGTCGATCAGGTTCTGGAAGACCTGAGCGAGTTCGTCGCGATCGCCGAGCACATCCGGGAGATCGGGCGGCACCATCAGCCCTATGCGCATGTCGCGTTCGGCAGCGCGCAGCTCCAGGGTCTCGGCGATCTGGCGCAGCAACGGGCTCACCGCGACCCGGTCTTTTGGCATCACATGCTCGTTCAGCTCGATGCGGGACAGCGACATCAGGTCCTCGACCAGCCGGGCCATGCGCGAGGCTTGCCCGTGCATGATCGCGAGAAACCTGTCGCGGGCTTCCGCGTCCTCGCGCGCGGGCCCGCGCAACGTCTCGATGAAGCCGATCAAAGTCGCGAGCGGAGTGCGCAGCTCGTGGCTCGCATTGGCGATGAAATCGGCCCGCATCTGCTCGGCCCGCTTCAACTCCGTGATGTCATGCAGGCTCAATACCGCGACTGCGCCGTCGGGCGACGGATGGTCGATGCGGGCAAAACGCGCCCGGAGCTGACGCTCGACCGGAACCGCCAGCGAAAAGTCGATTACCCGAGCCTTTTCGCCACGCAGTACCGCATCCGCTGCAGCCAGCACCGCGGGGTTGCGCAATCCAGCAGCAAGATCGCGCCGCTCGGGCGTGACACCGATGAACGGCGCCGCCTGAGCATTGGCGCGAACAATCTGCCGCCGTTCGTCGAGCAGGATCAGCGGGTCCGGCACCGCTGCGATAACCGCCTCGGCGGCCGCCAGCTGCTCGTCGGCGACACGGAGGCGTTCGCGCCAGAGCCGGGCGAGCCGGGCGATCGCGAGCCAGATCTCGCGCGCCAACGGAGCAAGCCCCCCAGCCACATCCCGCGCGGCAATTTCGGCTTTCCCGTCGAGCCCAAAACTGTCGATAAAGTCGCGCACAAGGGTGAGGTCGGCCACCGAGCGGCCGACGATAAGCGCGATCGATACCCATAGGACGGCGAATGAAATCACTGCCGCGAGGACCGGAAGCAGACCCCATCCGGCGAGCGCACCAAGCACGATTAGGCCCGGAGCAGAGACCGCAGACGCCACTAGAGCGATGTGATAGAGGCTCCGTGGCCGCCCTGCGATCATCTTCCGCGGCCCCGATCGCTTCGGCGGCCGTGCGCCGATTTCGCGATCAGCGGATCGCGTCGTGCGCCGAAAGGGCGGCGAGATTGACGAGGTCGGACACCGTCGCCCCCATGTTGGCGATCTGGACCGGGTGCGACAGCCCAAGGAGGAGCGGGCCGACAGCCGTGCCTCCGCCCAGCTCGGGCAGCAGCTTTGCCGCGATATTTGCGCTGTGCAATTCGGGCATGACAAGGATGTTGGCCGGGCCACCGAGCCGGCAGAACGGATAGAGGTGGCGCATCAGGCGCTCGTTGAGCGCAACGTCGGCGCTCATCTCGCCGTCGTATTCGAACCCGACACCGCGCCGGTCGAGCAGCGCCACGGCATCGCGTACGCGCTCCCCGTCCGTCCCCATCGGATTGCCGAAATTGGAATACGACAACAACGCCACCCGTGGAACGAGGCCGAGCTCGTGTGCTTTGGCCGCCGCTTGTACGGCAATGTCGGCGAGCTGGGCCGAGCTCGGCGCCTCATGGACGAGTGTGTCGGCGAGCAGAACTGTGCGCTCGCGCGCTAGCAGCACAGTCAGGCCAAACAGCACGGACCCGGGCTCGGCCGCAATGACCCGCGAAATCTCGTCGAGCGCATCGAAGGAGTTGCGCGTAACCCCCGTCACCATCGCGTCGGCATCGCCGCAGGCCACCATGCAGGCGGCAAAAGCGTTACGGTCCTGGTTTACCAGCCGCTGGCAGTCGCGGTAGAGCATCCCTTGGCGCTGCTGGCGGGCATAGAGAAAGTCGGTGTATCGCTTGTTGTGGTGCGACAGTCTCGCATTGTGAAACTCGAGACCCTGCGGCGAAGTCAAACCCATGGCGGCCATTGTCAGTTTGATCCGTTCCTCGCGGCCCACCAGCACCGGCGTGCCGTAGCCGCTCTCGGCGAACTGCAGCGCTGCGCGGATCGTCTTCTCCTCCTCGCCCTCGGCGAAGACGACGCGCTTCGGCGCGGCGCGCACGCGTTCGAAGATGAGCTCGAGCCCGGCGGCGGTCGGGTCGAGGCGAGCGCGCAGACTGCGCTTGTAGGCGCCCATATCGAGAATCGGCTTGCGCGCCACGCCGGAATCCATCGCCGCCTTGGCGACCGCTGACGGCACCGCCCAAATCAGCCGCGGATCGAACGGCGCCGGGATGATGTAGTCGGGCCCGTACAGCAACCGCTCGCCGGAATAGGCGGCGGCAACCTCGTCAGGCACGTCCTCGCGCGCGAGCTCGGCCAAGGCTTCGGCTGCCGCGATTTTCATCGCATCGTTGATCGTCGAGGCGCGCACGTCGAGGGCGCCGCGAAAGATGTACGGAAACCCCAGAACATTGTTGACCTGGTTGGGATAATCGGAGCGGCCGGTCGCGATGATCGCGTCGGACCGCACCGCGCGCACTTCCTCGGGGGTGATCTCCGGATCGGGGTTGGCCATCGCGAAAATGATCGGCTTGTCCGCCATCGAGCGAACCATCGGCTGGTTGACCGCTCCTTTTGCGGAAAGGCCGAAGAAGACGTCGGCGCCTTCGATCGCTTCGGCAAGGGTACGTGCCTTGGTCTCGGCCGCATGAGCCGACTTCCATTGGTTCATGCCTTCCGTGCGGCCGTGGTAGATGACGCCTCGCGTGTCGCACAGCACGACATTGTCGGGCGGCAATCCCATCGTCTTCAGCAGCTCGACGCAGGCGATCGAAGCGGCGCCGGCGCCGTTGACCACCATTTTCGTCCTATGGAGCTCGCGGCCTGTCAGGTGCAGGGCGTTGATCAAACCGGCCGCGGCGATAATCGCCGTGCCGTGCTGGTCGTCGTGGAACACCGGAATGTCGAGGAGCTCGCGCAGCCGCTCTTCGATGATGAAGCATTCCGGCGCCTTGATGTCCTCGAGGTTGATGCCGCCGAACGCCGGGTGCAGAAAGCGCACGCAATTGACGAACTCGTCAACCTCGCGGGTATCGATTTCGAGGTCGATCGAGTCGATGTCGGCAAAGCGTTTGAACAATGCGCATTTGCCCTCCATGACCGGCTTCGCGGCGAGCGCGCCGAGATCGCCCAGGCCCAAGACGGCGGTGCCGTTCGAGATCACCGCGACAAAATTGCCCTTCGAGGTGTAATCGAAGACGGTGCCAGGCTGGCGTTGGATGCGCAGACAGGGGAACGCCACACCGGGAGAATAGGCGAGCGTCAGATCTCGCTGTGTCGTCAAGGGTTTGGTTGGCGCGATCGACAGCTTCCCCGGACGACCGCCGGCGTGAAACTGCAGGGCCTCGTCCTCGCTTGCGCCAATGATGCCGGTGTCCATACTCCTGGACGCTCCTCGTCGATAAGGCGGCGGCTTATGCCGGCCGCCTCTGTTGCGCACTAGTCTAGAGAGCGCGTCGAATGCCGTCAAAGCCGCGGCGTAAGTTGGTTGACAGTCCGAGCCGCGAACCTATATTGCGCCGCTCGCGGACGGGGCGCTTCGGTCCGGTGCGTGCGCGCCCTCCCCACGACGGTTGTGTCCCGGGTGCGGCAGACTATATCGGCGGGTATCATGTTCGCAGTCATCCGGACCGGCGGCAAGCAGTACAAGGTCGCCAAGGACGACGTCATCTCCGTCGAAAGGCTCGCGGCGGAGCCTGGCGCCACGATCGAGCTCGGCGAGGTGCTGATGATCGGCGAGGGCGCCGAGGTCTCGTCTGGTACCCCGCTTCTTGATGGCGCCTCGGTTAGCGCCACCGTTGTCGAGCAGACGCGGGCGGCCAAGATCATCGTCTTCAAGAAGAAGCGGCGGCACAATTACCGCCGCAAGAAAGGGCACCGCCAGCAGCAGACCGTATTGCGCATCACCGATATCAGACGCAGAACCGGTTCGCAGGACGAGGTAGGAGCAGCGGATGGCACATAAGAAAGCAGGCGGCTCATCGCGCAACGGCCGCGACAGCCGCGGCAGGCGTCTCGGCGTCAAGAAATTCGGCGGCGAGATCGTCATTCCAGGCAACATCATCGTGCGCCAACGCGGCACCAAATTTCATCCGGGTGCGCATGTCGGGATCGGCCACGACCACACGCTGTTCGCCACTTCGCAAGGCGCGGTCAAGTTTCACACCGGGCTGGCCGGACGGACATATGTTTCGGTCGTGCCTGCGGAGCCGTCCGCGGCAGAAGCCGCCGAATAGCCGTTCCACGACGCGAACCGGAGCCAGAGGGGAGCGGCCCGGCTGTTCCCCTTTTTCGTTTCTCTAAGATGCAATTCCTCGACCAGTGCAAGATTTACCTGAAGAGTGGTGACGGCGGTCGCGGCGCAATGAGCTTTCGCCGCGAAAAGTTTATTGAGTTCGGCGGCCCGAACGGCGGCGATGGCGGTAAAGGCGGGGACATCGTCTTTGTCGCTGCCGAGAACCTCAATACTTTGATCGATTACCGGTATCGGCAGCATTTTCGGGCGCAGGACGGTCGCCCCGGCGCCGGCCGCGAGCGCACTGGCCGCAACGGCCAAGATCTGGTCTTGCGGATTCCGGCCGGCACCCAGATCATGGATGAAGATAACCGCTTGGTGCTCGCTGATCTCACCCGTGCCGGCCAGCAGCTCGTCTTTCTGCGGGGCGGCGACGGCGGTTTCGGCAATGCCCATTACAAGAGCTCGACCAATCGCGCGCCGCGGCGCGCCGATCCCGGTTGGCCGGGGCGCGAGGCTTGGGTCTGGCTGCGTTTGAAGCTGATCGCCGATGCCGGTCTCGTCGGCTTGCCTAACGCCGGCAAATCGACCTTTCTCGCCGCGGTCTCTCAGGCCCGGCCCAAAATTGCCGGCTACCCGTTCACGACCCTGAAGCCGCAGCTCGGCGTCGTGCGGCTGCACGACCACGAGTTTGTTTTGGCCGACCTACCCGGATTGATCGAGGGGGCGAGCGAGGGGGCCGGCATCGGGACTCGTTTCCTCGGCCATGTCGAGCGCTGCGCGGTCGTTCTTCACCTGGTGGACGGCACTATCGAGGACGTCGTCGGCGCCTACCGCACGATCCGCGAGGAACTCGCCCAGTATGGTCACGGTCTTGCGGAAAAAAGGGAGATCGTCGGGCTCAACAAGTGCGATGCACTCGATCTCGAGACGATCGGCGCGAAACGCCGCCAGCTACAGCAGGCCGTCCGGCCGGGCACCGAGGTCCACCCGCTGTCCGGCGCAACCGGCACGGGCGTTCCGGTTGTGGTCGAGGCGGTGCTCGCCGCCGTTTCGGCGGAGCGTGCGGGTAAGGACAAAGCCGCAGCGGAGGCGAGCTCTCTCGTCCATGCGTTGTGACCGCAGCGCCTCCCACTTCTGCCCAAGCACTCGCCGCGGCACGGCGGCTTGTCGTGAAGATCGGATCGGCGCTGCTGGCTACCGAAAACGGTGAGGTGCGCCGCCCATGGCTTAGTGCGCTCGCCGACGACGTCGCCCGCTTTCGATCGCGCGGTCAGGAGGTGATCGTGGTGTCGTCGGGAGCAATTGCCGTCGGGCGGCGGCATCTCGGCCTCGCCGGACGGCGGCTCCGGCTGGAGGAGAAGCAGGCTGCCGCAGCCACCGGACAGATCCGGCTCGCTCACGCTTACCAGGAGGCGCTTGCGCGCCACGGCATCACCGTCGCGCAGATCCTGCTGACGCAGGACGATACGGAAGAACGCCGCCGCCATCTGAACGCCCGCGCGACCTTTGCCCAGCTGCTGGCGCTCGGCGCAGTTCCGGTCGTCAACGAGAACGACACGATCGCCACCGCCGAGATCCGCTTTGGCGACAACGACCGGCTCGCCGCGCGCGTCGCGCAGATGACGAGCGCCGATATGCTGGTGTTGCTGTCGGACATCGACGGGCTCTACACCGCCGACCCGCGCAATGACCCGAACGCGCGCCATATCGCGCTGGTCTGCGAGATCGGCCCTGAAATCGAGGCGATGGCGGGCGAGGCGCCGCTCGGCTACAGCTCCGGCGGGATGGTGACAAAAATCGCCGCCGCCCGCATCGCGATGAGCGCCGGCTGCCGTATGCTGATCGCCAAGGGGAAAGGCACCGGGGCCGCGCCGGGGCCGCTCGCGGCCCTCGAGGCGGGCGACAGGGCCACCTTGTTCCTGCCTCGGGGCGAGCCGCGGTCGGCGCGCAAAGCGTGGATTGCCGGTGCGGTCAATCCGTCCGGCGCGGTGATCGTCGATGACGGCGCAACCCGAGCCCTGCTGCGCGGGACGAGCCTTTTGCCGGCCGGCGTAGTCGCTGTCGAGGGCGACTTCGAGCGCGGCGACGCGGTGATCATCCGCACCCCGTCCGGCATCGAGGCCGGCCGCGGCCTCTCGGCTTATTCGAGCGCCGATATCCGGCGAATTGCCGGTCACAAGACTAGTGAAATCGCCGAGATCCTCGGGTACCGTGGCCGGGATGAGATCATTCATCGCGACGATCTGGTGGTGACCGAACCCCGATGACGACCGAGACGTTGATACGCGACCCGACGACCAGATCGGGATCGGATCTGGCCGCTGAAATGGCAATGATCGGTCGGCGCGCCCGAGAGGCTGCCGTTGCGCTCAGTCTTGCTTCCGCCAATTCAAAGATCGCGGCGCTGAATAATGCTGCGGCGGCGGTCAGAGCCCGTGAAGCCGACATCCTTGCGGCCAATGCCCGCGACCTCGACGAGGCCGGAGTGCAGGGGCTGTCTGCCGCGTTGCGGGATCGGCTTGCGCTCGACCCCAAACGCGTCGAGGCGATCGCGGCTGGACTGGAAGCCGTTGCCGCGCTGTCCGACCCGGTCGGCCGTGTTCTCGCCGAATGGACCCGTCCAAACGGGCTCCACATCGAGCGCGTCGCGGTCCCGCTCGGCGTCATCGGCATCATTTACGAGAGCCGGCCCAATGTCACTGCAGACGCCGGCGGGCTGGCGCTCAAATCCGGCAATGCGGCTATCCTGCGCGGCGGATCCGAGAGCTTTTTCTCGTCGCGGGCGCTAGTGGCGGCGCTGGCCGAGGGCTTGCGATCCGCCGGCCTGCCGCAAGCAGCCATCCAGCTGGTACCGACGCGCGACCGCGCCGCTGTCGGGCTGATGCTGGCGATGAGCGGCGTGATCGACATTATCGTGCCGCGCGGCGGGCCATCGCTGATCGAACGGGTGCAGCGTGAGAGCCGCATCCCGGTCATCGCGCATCTCGAGGGGTTGTGCCACACCTATGTCGACGCGGCTGCGGACCCGGAGAAGGCCCGCGAGATCGTGCTCAACGCCAAGATGCGGCGGGTATCGGTCTGCGGGGCCACCGAGACTCTGCTTGTCGACCGCGCCGCAGCGAAAGCGCAGCTCCCCGCGATCCTCGCCGATCTGCGGGCGGCCGGCTGCGAGCTGCGCGGCGACCCCGAGGTTCTGGCGATCGATCCAGGATTGGAGCCGGCGACCGAAACGGATTGGCGCACCGAATACCTTGACGCCATCCTGGCGGTTCACGTCGTCGACGGTCTCGATGGCGCAATCGAGCATATCGCCCGCTTTGGCTCGCATCACACCGATGCGATCATCACCGAGGACCAAGCGACGGCCGAACGCTTTCTGCGCGAAGTCGACAGCGCGATCGTGCTGGTCAACGCCTCCACCCAATTCGCCGACGGCGGCGAGTTCGGCATGGGCGCCGAGATCGGAATTTCGACTCAACGCTTGCCGCCGCGGGGACCGGTCGGCGCCGAGCAGCTGACGACATACAAATACTTGGTGCGCGGTACGGGGCAGGTGCGCCCCTGAGCAATCAGGTGGAAAGGCGGCCGAATACCCGGCGGCACCGCCGGATCGGGCTCTTGGGCGGCTCGTTCAACCCGGCCCATGGCGGGCATTGGCACATCAGCGAGCTGGCGCTCAAACTCCTCGACCTGGACCAGATTTGGTGGCTCGTCTCGCCGCAAAACCCGTTGAAGCCGGTCGACGGCATGGCCCCGTTCCCGGTCCGGTTGAAGGGGGCTCGCCGGCTTGCCGAAGCCGACCGCCGCATCCTCGTTACCGATCTCGAAAACCGGCTGGGATCTTCGCGTTATACCGCCGACACCTTGAGGATGCTGCGCCGCCGCTTTCCCCGGCTGCGATTTGTGTGGCTGATGGGTGGCGACAACCTCGTCCAGATCCCCAAATGGGAGCGCTGGCCCGAGATCTTTCGGACCGTGCCCATTGCCGTGTTCGATCGCCCTTCCTATTCTCTAAAAGCGCTTTCCGGACCGGCTGCGAAGCGGTTTGCCCGACACCGTGTTGCGGCTTCGTGAGGCGCGCCGGCTCTCCGAAATGGAGCCGCCGGCTTGGGTATTTTTTCACACCCCCCTCGATGCCCGCTCGGCGACCAGGATCCGGTCCGAGCGGCAAAAAATGCAATTGCACACCCTAAAGGAGCAAAGACCCGAATTGTCCACCATCACTGCCCTAATGCCCTTCACCCGACCCACCGATGCCAACCAGGAGCGTCCGGGCATCCTCGATCTCGTTCTCCAGACGCTCGAGGACGGCAAAGCAGAGGAAATCATCACGATCGATCTTGCCGGCAAAACGACGATCGCCGACTACATGGTGATCGCCAGCGGCCGTTCGACGCGCCAGGTGCTGGCATTGACCGAGCACCTTGATGAAGTGCTCTCCCGGCGCACCCGGATTTCGATCGAGGGGAAGACGCAGGGCGACTGGGTGCTGATCGACGCGGGTGATGTGATCGTGCACCTGTTCCGTCCAGAAATCCGCAGCTACTACAATCTCGAAAAAATGTGGGGCTCGGCAATGCTCGACAGCGAAGCCGCTCGCCTGTAGCCGGAACGCCTCGATCCGTTTCCGCCTCCTCGTTGTCGGCAGGCTGCGCAGCGGCCCGCTCAAGGAACTCCAGGCTCTCTATGCTGCGAGGATCGTGCCGCCCCCCGCAATAGTCGAGGTGGACGAGAAGCGACCTTTTCCGGCCGTGAAACTGAAAGCCCGCGAGGGTGAATTGATCCTCGGCGCATTACCGGCCGGGGTTCCACTTGTCGCCCTCGACGAGCGCGGCATCCAATGGTCGAGCCGCGCATCTGGCCGAGCGGATCGCCGCCTGGCGGGACCGGGGTTCGCCCGAGCTCGCCTTCGCGGTCGGCGGGGCCGATGGTCTCCACCCGACGGTTCTCGACCGCGCCGATGTGATCCTCTCGCTCGGATCGATGACCTGGCCCCATCTGCTGGTCCGCGGGATGCTGCTCGAACAGCTCTACCGCGCTCAGCAAATTCTCGCCGGGCACCCATACCACCGGGATTAAAACACGTTCGGAACGCTACCTACTCGCGGGTGGTTTCGCGTATAGAGATAGACTTCCTTGCTCGAGGTTCCCGCGATGAATTCCCGCCCCCGTCCGCTGGTGCTGTGCATTCTTGATGGATGGGGCGAGCGTCCGAAGGCCGACGACAACGCCATCGAGCGCGCCCGGGCGCCGAACTGGCACCGACTGAAGGCGCGCTGGCCGCATGCGCAGCTGCAGGCGAGCGAGCACTATGTCGGCCTGCCCGACGGCCAGATGGGGAACTCCGAAGTCGGCCACACCAATATCGGCGCTGGCCGGTTGGTCTTGCAGGACCTCCCGCGCATCGATGCGGCGATCGCCGAGGGCAAGCTCGCCACCATGCCGGCATTGCGCGATTTCATCGGCAAACTGAAGGCGAGCCGCGGGACCGCCCACCTTATGGGGCTGATGTCGCCCGGCGGGGTTCATTCGCACCAGCGCCAGATCGCCGCTCTGGCCCGCATTCTCGCCGAAGCCGGAGTGCCGGTCGCGGTCCACGCCTTTCTCGACGGGCGTGACACGCCGCCCAAGGCAGCCGCGTCGTATTTGAAGCAGTTTAAGGAAGATGTCGCCGGCCTCCGCGATGTGCGGATCGCCACACTCTGCGGCCGCTATTACGCGATGGATCGCGACAAGCGCTGGGACCGGGTCGAGAAAGCTTATCGCGCGATCGTCAGCGGTGCGGGCGAACGCGCCGATGATCCGCTGCAGGCGGTCGAAGCCGCGTATTCGCGAGGCGAGACCGACGAATTCGTGGCGCCAACCGCAATTGCCGGTTACGCCGGCATGCGTGACGGCGACGGTCTGCTGATCGCCAATTTTCGCGCCGATCGCATCCGCGAGATCGCCGCCGCTCTTCTCGACCCCGAGTTCTCCGGCTTCGCGCGGGAAAAGCGGATCGCGTTTTGCGCCGCTCTCGGCCTCGTCGAGTACTCGACGGAGCTCAACCGATTTCTTGCGACGCTGTTCCCACCCGAGAACCTCAACGACAGCTTTGGCGAGGTCGTGTCACGGGCCGGGCTGACCCAGCTGCGCATCGCCGAAACCGAAAAATACGCCCACGTCACGTTCTTTTTCAACGGCGGCCGCGAGACGGTCTTTCCTGGTGAGGAACGGATTCTCGTCCCCTCGCCGAAGGTCGCGACATACGATAAGCAGCCAGAGATGTCGGCGCCGGAAGTTACCGACAAAGTCGTCGATGCGATCCGCTCGGGACGGTTCGACGTGATCGTCATGAACTACGCAAATGCAGACATGGTCGGGCATACCGGCCGTATCGACGCCGCGACCAAAGCGGTCGAGACCATCGACGCTTGCCTCGGCCGACTGGCCGAGGCCGTCGAACAGGCCGGCGGCACGCTCGTCATCACCGCCGACCACGGCAACGCGGAAATGATGCGCGACCCTGAAACCGGCGAGCCGCACACCGCGCATACGCTAAACCCGGTGCCGTTCGTCGTGGTGAACCCCCCGGCGGAGACCGGTCGTCTCGAAAACGGCCGTCTTTCGGATATCGCCCCGACCCTGCTCGATATTCTCCATCTGAAGAAGCCGGCCGCAATGACCGGCCACTCGCTGATCTCCTCCACTGCTGGACGGCAAGCGGCAGATTGAACCAGATCACGTAGTGTCTCAACAAGCCGAACGCTAACGAACGCAACCCTTTCGCCCCCTGTCGCCTTCGCAAGAACGCCCTGGAGCGTCTGTGAGTTCGGGCCAATCTATTTTGCTTGTAGCGCTCTGAGGGGAAGTCGCTCCTAAGCAGGGGCCGCGTCTGCGGCCGAATGACTCTCATTGCGGCGGTCGGATAATGCAGAGCATTTTTAGCGCACCGGCGCGGGCCGTTTCCCCGCAAACCTCTTCGAAGAGGTCATGCGCGCGCGCCGCCGTGCTAAAAATGCTGCAATATGGAAAATCATGCTCAGCCACGGTCGGTACCGCGAAGGAGGGTACCGAGAATGCGGGCGAAGTCGGGACGTCGGAAAATCAATTTCAACCATCGGGCTAATTTCGGTAGTCGCGCATTAAATCTCGCGCCGCCTGCCTCGTTCGCCAGACCGGCTGCGCCAAAACCGCGCGCAGCCGCCTCGTAGCATTCGATTGCATGCCGCAAATCGTCGCCGTCATTGCCGAGCGGCAGCAGCAAATAAGCCTCGCCGAGGTTGTTCTGGATCGCTGCCCAATCCCGCGGGAAATCGCGCTCGGTCAACACCCGCAGTGCCGCCTCGTAGTATTCGATCGCGCGCCGCAGGTTATTGTTGCGGTCGCCGCTCGGCAGCATCGCATAGGCATTGCCGAGGTTGACTTGGGTTTGGGCCCACTCCTGCGGGAAATCGCGCTCGATCAACACCTGCAGTGCCGCCTTGTAGTATTCGATCGCGCGCCGCAGGTTATTGTCGCGGTCGCCGCTCGGCAGCAGTGCATACATCACGCCGAGGCTGCGTTGTGTTCCGGCCCAATCCCGCGGGAAATTGCTCTCGGTCAACGCCCGCAGTGCCGCCTCGTAGTATTCGATCGCGCGCCGCAAGTTATTGCCGCGGTCGCCGGTCGGCAGCATCGCATAGGCCTGACCAAGGTTGATTTGGACCGCCGCCCACTCCTGCGGGAAATCGCGCTCGGTCCACACCCGCAGTGCCGCCTCGGAGTACTCGATCGCGCGCCGCAGGTTGTCGCCGCGGTCGCCGGTCTGCAGGTTTGCATAGGCGCCGCCGACGTTATCATTTGCGCGCGCCACAACCTCGGCGCCAAGGTTGTCGGCGGTCGCGCGCGCCGCCAACGCCAAACTCAGACAATCGTTGTGGCGGCCCCTTATACGAAGGTAACCCGCAAGATCGGTGGCGTAGTCATAGACTGCGCCATGGTCTTTGCTTGCCTGGCTTTCCCTGAGCCCTGCCTCGAAATTGGCGAAGTCGATAGCGATACGCTCCAGAGCGGCTGCATAGCCTATCGTGTCGAGTTGGTGGGCGGCGGCGTGGAGAACTCCCAGAAAATGGCGAGCGTGTGCGCGTTTCAGCTGCGTGGCGGCGACGTCGGGCAGCTTGTCGGCGGCGTATTCTTGGACCGTTGCCAGCATCGAATAGCGGCTGCGGGCGAGGACTTCCTGCCGAGCGAGCAGACTTCGTTCGTGGAGAGAGACCAGAAGCTCAGCGGGATCGGGCATGCCGCAGACCGCCTCGACATCTTCGTCAAAGAACCCGCCTGCGAAGATGGAGAGCTTCGGGAAAACCTCTCTCGCATCGTCGGGGAGAAGAACGAACGAGTACTCGAAACAAGCTTGCATGCTCTGATGACGGCTGATCGTGCTGGTTCCTCTGCGTCTGAGCAAATCCAGACGGTAGTCGAGCCCGGTCCTGATTTCCGGCAATGTCTTGCTTCCTACCCAGGCGGCGACCAGCTCGATCGCAAAAGGAATGCCGTCGACTAGGCGCAGAATCTCGGTGACTGTCGTAATTTCGGCCGGAGAGCGCAAATCCCAGTAGTCGAACTCTCGCACGAGCGCGCTCCCGAAACAGCGCAAAAGCGTCGAATGCGGCGAGCAAGTTCACATCCGCCGCGTCAGCAGGAATACCCATCGCCGGCGTTTGATAGAGCTGCTCACCGTCGAGGTTTAGCGACGTCTGCGAAGTCAATAGAAAATGTGCATGGGGACATCCGAGGAGCAGTTTGGCGACTAGCGGTGCTGCCGAGGGGACTGCCTCGAAATTGTCCAGCACGATCAGCATCTGCCGGTTCTGCAGGAACCTGAGCAGCGCGTCGTCCTCGTCCTTAAACCCCGCCGGATTGACCGCAAAGGCCGCAACTAGTTCGGAGACGACCGCGCTTTCGGGAATCGGCTGTCCTTGCCAATTCGACGAAGAAGACGCCGTCGGCGAAGGTGTCGCTGACGCGGCGAGCGGCGAAATCCGCAAGTCGAGTCTTGCCCATTCCGCCCATGCCCGTAACCGTGACCAGACGATGGTGCTTGAGGGCTTCCACAAGCTCTGCGACTTCCCGTTCGCGGCCGATGAACGATGTGGCAAAGCGGAGCGGCTCGAGGCGCACGCGCCCCGCGGGGACTTCTGGGTGTTTGCCGGGATAAAGAACCTCGAAGATGCGCTGCTGGCCCAGTCCCTTGAGCTCCCAAAACCCCCAATCGTAGACTTCCATAAGATCGGTGAGCGTGCGCGTCTGATCGGAAATCAACACCTGGCCGCCACGGGCGATGCTCTCGACCCGTGCGGTCTTGTCGACGTCGGTGCCGCTCAGATCGGTCCGCCCCGAGACGTCATCTCGATAGACGATCGGTGTCCCGGTGTGCACGCCGATCCTGACGTTGATCGAGCCATTGCCGACGATTATCGGCGTCTCCGGAGAGAGTTCTGCTGAATCTCCGCGGCGCACTGGACCGCTTCGCCGGGATCGGTAAACGCAATAAAGAACGAATCACCGATCGTCTTCAGCTCATGGCCGCCGTGTCGCGCAATGCACTCGCGGACGGCGCTGTTGTGTCGATCGAGCGCCGCGAAATAAGTCAGGTCGCCGACGTTGCGCTTGACCCGCGTCGAGTCGACGATATCGGTGAACATCATCGTGATGACGCCGCCGCCGACGAGGCATGACCTGTCGCAGCTGTTCCGGATCGACACCCGACAGCAGCTCTTCTAAACGGTCGCGCGGCACTCCCTGATCCGGCATATTCCCTCTGGTTGCCGGGCGGATTGCGGGACGTTACTACGCCAGCCGCGAAATCGTGCTGTGACTGACGTTGTAGCTGCGGGCGATCTCGCGCACGCGGTTCTCGCCGTATGGTCGCGGCGCGGATCGCCTCGCGCTTCTGGTGTTCGGTCAATTTCGGTTTGCGGCCGAGCTTGACGCCGCGCGCTTTGGCCCGCTCGCGTCCTTCGCTGGTGCGGGCGCGGATCAAGTCGCGCTCGAACTCGCGCCAGCCCGCCCAGAACGGTCAGCATCAAGCGGCCGTGCGCCGTGGTGGTGTCGGCCCATGCGTCGCCGAGCGAGCGGAAGCCGGCTTTCCTGCTCGGTGATCGCCGCGAGCGTGTTCAACAGGTCGCGGGTGGATCGCGCCAGCCGGTCGAGCCGTGTCACCATCAGCACGTCGCCGGCGTCGAGCTGGTCGAGCAAGCGGCGAAGCTGCGCCCGGTCGGTCTTGGCTCCGCTCGCCACTTCGCGGAACACCTTCTTGCAGCCAGCCTTGGTCAGTTGCCGCGCTTGGGCCTCGACGCTATCGCTTTTTCCGCCGGGCGATACCCGCGCATAGCCGTATTTCATACGGTAACTTATGGCGGCAATTTATGCAAAGGAGAAGTGCTTTTGATCAAAACGCTAATTCTTTGTGCAATTCCTAATTTTTCCGAAGTCCGATCCCTCGATGCTGACAATCTTGAGTGCAAGATTTGCCCCGATCACGCTCCGGGGTTTGGCCGAACGCCAATGGCGTGATCGTGCTGTCTCGCCGCGCACTGTGAAGGAGTGGCGAGGGTATCGCCAGTCGGTGATGGTTGGCGCTGAGCGTTTCGGCCGACCGCGGTCGCCTTGCGGTAATGCTCACACAATAATTTTGACAAATTCTCAATAAGCTGCTAATCTCTGCTGTCGGCTTTGATTCGGGAGCTATCACGGGTGTGAGTGTGGCCGATTATCAGGGTAACATCGGTGGTCGGCCCCCCACGTTCTTCAACCGGCGGGAAACCCAGCCTGATCTGGACCTGATAATAGGTGGAACAGGGTAGCAAGGTTCGTTTTGGCCGGCGCTTGCAGGGATTTCGGAGCACAGGGATCAGAGGGGCGGTAGAGTTCTGGCATTTTCAATTCAGAATTTTTTCCTTTTCGCTGATGTTTCGCTGCAAAGAACAGCAAAAACAGCTGGTGTTGAGATTTCATTCCCACGATTTATCAGGCCATGAAGCACCTCGCGCAAGCTCGCTTCACCGGCGAAAGCCGGTGCCCACGGCAGAACTGGATCCCGGCTTTCGCCGGGAAAGCGAGGAAGGGGGGTCGCTGAAACATCTGAATGGCTATGAGCACTAAGAGCGGCCGAGGAGGACCCGTGTGCCAAGGGACAATCGGGCACTGCCACCTGCTCCACCCGGCGCGCCTCGTAAGTCGCTCCCCTGCGCTTACAACTTCCGGATCAAACCGGACCATTTCGCCGCGCCCGCCCGCTCGGCTTGATCATCGCCCTCGCTGCCGGATATTATGTGCACGTGCATCGTGCCGATTTGGGCCCGAGACGATAGGGTGAATGGATGAAGCGTTCGGGTCTCATGGTGGTGGTCGCCGCCACTCTTCTCGTGTTCTCGCTGCGCCAGGACGTCGGCGCAGCGCCTCCGGCCAACTCGGCTGAAACCTACAAGCAGCTCAATCTGTTCGGCGAGGTGTTCGAGCGGGTACGCGCCGAATATGTCGACGACGTCAGCGACGACACCTTGGTCGAATTGGCGATCAACGGCATGCTGACCTCGCTCGATCCCCATTCGAATTACCTGAATACAAAGAACTTCAACGATATGAAGGTTCAGACCCGCGGCGAGTTTGGCGGGCTGGGGATCGAAGTGTCGATGGAGAGCGGCCTCGTCAAGGTTGTCTCGCCGATCGACGATACGCCGGCGGCGCGCGCCGGCCTGAAGCCCGGCGACCTGATAACTCACCTCGATGGTGATCCCGTCCAGGGGATGACCCTCCCGGAGGCGGTCGAGAAAATGCGCGGCCTGATCGGCAGCGAAATCAAGCTGACCATACGGCGCGAAGGAAAGGACCCCTTCGACGTCAAGTTGACCCGCGCAACGATCAAAATCCAGTCGGTCCGATCCCACCTCGAGGGCGACACGATCGGCTACATCCGGATCACCAGCTTCAACGAGCAGACCGATGTCGGCCTCAACAATGCGATGAAGAACCTGAAGCAGCAGGCCGGCAACAAGCTCTCCGGGGTGATCCTCGATCTGCGCAACAATCCGGGCGGGCTCCTCGACCAGGCGGTTGCGGTTTCGGACGCCTTTCTCGACAAGGGCGAGATCGTGTCCACCCGCGGCCGGCGCAGTGAGGATGCCCAGCGCTATAACGCCCGCCCAGGCGACATCGCGAGCGGTCTCCCGCTTGCGGTGTTGATCAACGGCGGGTCTGCCTCGGCCAGCGAGATCGTCGCCGGCGCGTTGCAGGACCACCACCGCGCGATCCTTCTCGGAACGAAATCCTTTGGCAAGGGTTCGGTGCAAACAATCATCCCGCTCCCCGGCCACGGGGCGATGCGGCTGACGACGGCGCGTTATTACACGCCTTCGGGGCGATCGATTCAGGCTAAAGGAATCGATCCGGACATCGTCGTCGAAGCCGCCAAAATCGAGAAGCCACCCGAGAAGGGGGAGAAGGGCGACAAGGTTGCCACGGCGACGGATCTGAAGAAGGACGATTCCGGAGACGGCTCCCCTGAGCAGACATCCGTCGATCCGTCGATCATGGGCACGCCCGCCGACTACCAGCTGGCCAGGGCGGTCGACATGCTGCGCGGCATCTCAATGTTCAACGGCCGCGTCGTCAACTGACGATACGCCAACGGCGCGGCCTCGGCGATATCGGATGAGAAGGCCGACAGAGGACGGCGAGCCGCTCGGCTACCGTGCCGGCCGTCGGTATCATGCTGCTCAACTCACGGGGAGAGGTGTTCGTCGCGCGCCGCCTCGACATGCCGACGATGCCGGCATGGCAGATGCCGCAAGGCGGGATCGACCCGGGTGAGACCCCGCGCGACGCGGCTCTGCGAGAACTGGAGGAAGAGATCGGCACCGCCAAGGCCGAGATCATCGCCGAAAGCCGGGGTTGGCTGCACTACGATCTGCCGATCGAACTCGCCGGCAGCGTATGGGGCGGGCGCTACCGGGGCCAGCGCCAGAAATGGTTCGTCATGCGCTTCACCGGCCGGGACAGCGACATAAATCTCGCCACCGAGCATCCGGAATTCGACGCCTGGCAATGGGTTGCGCCATTTCGCCTGCCGGATTTGATTGTCCCGTTCAAGCGTCGGCTCTACATCGACATACTAGCCGAGTTTCAGGAGCATTGCGCGCCCCTGGCCTAACCGGGTGGCAAATCCGCCATTGCCGCGTCAATTGCCGCTGAACGCGGCATTGCGGTTTGAGCGCCGCGGGCGAGGCAGGCAAGGCCGGCGGCGGCGCTGGCCCGCCGTAACGCAGCTTCCAGGCCCGCTCCCGAGTCGAGCGCCGCCGCGAGAACCCCGACAAACGTGTCCCCGGCGCCCGTCGTATCGACCGGGTCGATCGCGAGTGCCGGCAAATCGAGCCGGCTGCCATCGGCGAGAAACGCACCGGCGCCCGCGGCACCGCGCGTCACCACGAGCCCTTGCCGCAGCCGGCGGGCAATCTCCATCGGATCAGAAGACATCGTCGCGGCCTCGCTCTCGTTCGCGACAAGGAGGTCGATTTCCGGCAACAGCGCGAGATCGATCGGCAGCGCTGGCGCCAGGTTCAGCACACATCGGCCGCCGCGTCTGCGGACGCGTCTGATCAGCGCTTGGGTTTCGCCGGGTGGGACTTCGAGCTGGGCGACGAGGGTCGTCTTGGCGTCGAGTAAATCCTCGGGCACCCAATCGCACCGCACACCCATATTGGCGCCGGGGGCCACGGCGATAATGTTCTCGCCCGCAGGCGATATCATGATCGAGGCACAGCCGGTCGGGAGTTCGAGCTCGCGTACCAGTCGCGTATCGACGCCCTCGCCGCGGAGCGAAGCAAGCGCGATCGCGGCAAAGCTGTCGCGGCCGACGGCGCCGGCGAATATGACCTCGGCTCCGGCCCGGCGCGCCGCCAGCGCCTGATTGGCACCCTTGCCACCCGGTAGAAGCTCATAGGATCCGCCCAGCACGGTCTCCCCGGGCCGGGGCAATTTTGGGACCGGGACGATAAGATCGGCGTTTATTGACCCGAAAGTCAGGATCATGTGACAGGATCCCTCGCGGAGCGCGACCGACTGGAACTCGGAGTACAGCGGCTGGTTGTAATCTGATATGATATCAGATCGCATGGACGGAGAGGCGTATGAAGGGCTTCGAGACACGCCAGGTGGGGCGCACGCCCCTCAGGTTGACGGTTCTCGGGCTCGGCACTGGAACCCTCGGGGGACACCGGATCCCAGTCACTCGAGATGACGGAGAGGCGGTTGTAAAGGCGGCGTGGTCGGCCGGTGTTCGCTATTTCGACACTGCGCCTTTCTACGGTTTCGGAAAGGCGTGCCGAATTGTCGGCGACGCCCTGCGCGAGCTGCCGCGCGAAGATTGGGTGTTGTCGAGCAAGGCAGGGCGGCTGCTGCGACCGCAGACGGCTGGCGGTGTTCCCGGTGCGCTGCGGCATCCGATGCCGTTCGAGGATGTCTTCGATTATTCCTACGATGGGATCATGCGTTCGTTTGAGGACGACTTACAGCGCCTGGGCCTGGCGCGGATCGACATCCTTTACATTCATGACATCGGTGCGCGGCAGCATGGCAAAGAGGGCCATACCAGGATCATGCGCACGTTTCGCGACGGTGGATATCGCGCGCTCGAGCGATTGCGCTCATCCCGCCAGGTGGGGGCGATCGGGATTGGGGTGAACGAAGGGGAAGTTCTGCTTGAGGCGCTCGACTGGGGTGATTGGGACGTTTTTCTTCTTGCGGGGCGCTATACGCTCCTCGAGCAGACTCCCGTCGATGACCTGCTCCCCCAATGCCTGCGATCCGGGATCTCGGTCGTTGTGGGGGCACCGTTCAATACCGGAGTTCTTGCCGGCCGCGACACCTGGAACTATCGGGCGGCGCCTCCCGAGATCGTCGGCCGGGTCAAAAAGATAAACGCCATCTGCCAAAATCATCAGGTGCCTATCGTCGCCGCGGCGCTGCAGTTTCCCCTTGCTCATCCGGCCGTCGCGGCGATCCTCCCCGGGCCGCGCAATGTCGATGAGTTCGAGGCTAACGCAAAGCTCGTGCACTATCCGATCCCGACGGCCTTGTGGGCCGATTTGCGGAACGCCGAGCTGCTCCATCCAGATGCGCCAACTCCGTGTGACTGATCTGGCTCAATCCGACGAACTCGATCCTCTCCATGTCCTCGTCGCTGAAGCCGAAATGGTGGCCGATCTCGTGGATCAGCACGTGCCGCACCAGATGCCCCAGATCTTCGCCGCTCTCGCACCAGTAATCGAGGATCGGCCGGCGATAGAGAAAGATCATATCGAGGTCCGGCCGCGGATCGCTGACGCTCTTGTACGGTAGCGCCACGCCTCGATAAAGGCCGAGAATATCGAACGGGCTTTCGAGGCCCATCGCCGCCTCGGTCTCCTCGTCGGGGAACTCCTCGACCCGGATCACGACGCGTCCGAGCTGGCGTTTCAACTGCCGCGGGATGGTTCCCAGCGCACGTTCCGCCAATGCCTCGATCTCGGCGAGCGATGGCGGCAGACGGTCCGGCATGATATCACTCCCGCTACTGACGGAGGTTAGAATGGTCGAAAGACTGGTCGGAGCACAGCGCCACACCGCGCTGCACGAGCTGCATGGCTGGGTCGAGGTCGACGATCGCGATGCGATCCGCAAGACCTACCATTTCGAGAACTTCTCCGAAGCGTGGGCCTTCATGTCGCGAATGGCGCTCCTGGCGGAAAAAATGGACCACCACCCCGAGCTGTTCAACGTCTACAACCGAGTAGAGGTGATCCTGTCGACGCACGACGCGGGCGGCCTCAGCGAGCTCGACATCCGCCTGGCGCATGCGATCGACGAGATCGCCCCCGAAAGGGACCGCCGGCCGCCTCTGCCGTGAGCGCACCCGACACTCCCCTCAGCGCGGCGCCATGCGCAACGCGCCGTCGAGCCGGATCACTTCGCCGTTGATCATCGGGTTCTGACACAGGTGCAGGACCAGCGCGGCGTATTCAGCGGGCCGGCCGAGCCGGCTCGGGAACGGCACGCTCGCGGCGAGGCTCTCCTGGACGTTCGGCGGCAACCCCTGCAGCATTGGCGTCTCGAAGAGACCCGGGGCGATCGCCACCACCCGCACTCCATAGCGCGCCAGTTCGCGCGCCGCCGGCAGGGTCAGCGAGACGATGCCGCCTTTCGAGGCGCTGTAGGCCGCCTGTCCGATCTGACCTTCATAGGCCGCGACCGAAGCGGTCGAGACAATGATGCCGCGCTCGCCGTCGGGGAGCGGGTCGAGAGTGGTCATCTCCGCCGCGGCGACCCGCAGGAGGTTGAAGCTGCCGATCAGATTGACCTCGATGACGCGCCGAAACGCATCGAGCGGCAGCGGCCCGTCGCGTCCGACGATCCGCCCGGCGGTGCCGACGCCGGCGCAATTGACAGCGATGCGCGCCGGGCCGTGCCGCTGGCGCGCCGCCGCAACGGCCGCTTCGACCGCAGCGGCGTCGGTCACATCGCAGCCGATGGCGAAGCCGCCTATCTCGCGCGCTGCGGCGGTCGCCGACGCCTCGTTGACGTCGAGAATCGTAACCTTGACCCCTGCCGCGGTCAGCGCCTCTGCCGTCGCCCGGCCGAGACCGGAGGCTCCGCCGCTGACGATTGCCGCCTGCCCTGCGATCTCCATGCGCTCCTCCTGCCGATGATCCGCGCCCGGAAACCTTATCGCGCGAGGCGACCTCGGTGCACGCCCCTCGCCGCGGCGCGCCAGCCTGGCGAGCCGGGCCTCGCGATACGCGACGTAAACCGACGATCCGGCGATGATGGCGGCTCCTACCCAGGTCCACACATCGGTGACCTCGCCGAACCACAGGAAGCCGATCAGCGCCGCAAAGGGCAGACGGGCGAACTCGAAGGGTGCGCAAGCGCTGGCATCGGCTGCCGCAAGCGCCCGCGCCACCGAAAGATGTGCGATCGTGCCGAGACCACCGAGCCCGACGAGCGCGCCGAGCGTCGATGGATCCGGCCACCGCCAGACGAACAGGGCCGGCACCAGCGACAACGGTGTCAAATAAATCATGAACATCGCGACGATCCTGCCCGGCGGCTCGGTACGGGCGAGAAATTTGACGGTGATATTGTTCATCGCCGCGCTCGCCGCCGACATCAGCAGGATCAGGAGGTTCGCGTCGAGCCGCTCGCCGCCCGGCCGCATGATCACAAGCACGCCGAGAAAGCCGATGACGACCGCGCTCCAGCGGCGAAGCCGGACGTCCTCATGCAGGACGAACACCGCCGCTATCGTGGCGAAGAGGGGGGCCGTGAAGTTGACGGCGGTAGCAGTCGCCAACGGTACGACGGTGATCCCATAGAACCAGGTCACCATCGAGACGAGGCCCACCGCTCCGCGCAGCAGGTAAAAACCGGCGTTGCGGCTGCGCAATAGAGCTGGGCCGCCTTTGATGATCCAGGGAAGCACGAGCACGAGCCCGAAGAGGCAACGAAAGAACGCGACCTCGAACGGATGCATCGACTGAGCGGCGACGCGAATCAATACGTTCATCATGACCGCGCAGATCCCGCTGAGCAGGATCCACAGCGCGGCGCGGGTAGTCGGCGCGAGCCGCGGCATCGTCCACGAAGACATCAGAGATTGATCTCGCCGCCTCGCGGAGACGTCAGTGCGCAGGATCCAAGATCAGCGAAGCGGCACGGTATAGTACGAGCAGCAAGGCCTGCTCCCCCGGGTTCTGTTTGGTCAGGCCGGCATTCGACATGTGATAAAAGGCAAGACCGAGGCGGCTTCGGTTCGCGAAGCGATAATCGAACTCGGCGCCGCTGCGAAACTCCCACCAGGACCCGAGATTGAGACCGTCCCCGCGGTACCAGTACCCGCCGGCGAAGGTCGGGGTCACAACCCAGTTCGCACCAAAATTCACGTCGAAGCCGAAACCGGCATAGCCGTAGAACGCGCCGGCGGCTGGTGCCCATCAAGCCGACAAACGGCGCAATAATCCATAGCACATCCCCGAACCGATACTCGCCCTGCAGTTGGGCCTCGTGCGCAGCGCCGGGTTTCTTCGGGTCGGGGTTGATTTCGAAAACCCCGGCGCCGGTCCCGATGCTCGGCGGATCTGCGGGTGACCCCAGTGTGACGAAGGACCCCAAGGCGATTTGCGCGGTCGCGGGAGGAGACGTCGCAATGCCGAACGCCAAGAGCAAGATCACCCCTAGCCGGCTATATCGGATTTCTTGCTCACGCTTTTCCCCACCCCCCGATCACGGCTCGGTCGAGACTCGCGCTTTATTTATCCTAAAACGCAAATCATGCTGCGCAAGCAAAACCCAATCGGCAAATTCAGATCCGCTTCATTCGTTCCGTCGCGAGGATCAACTGCTCGCGAATTCCCGGTTCCATCGCCGAATGGCCGGCGTCGGGAACGATTACATAACTGCGCTTCGGGCCAGGCGCGCACCAATTCGTCCGCACTGCCGACCGGGCAGACCATGTCGTAGCGGCCCTGCACGACAACTGCCGGCAAATGCCGGATCTGCCCGACACGGGCGATCAGATCACATTCGCCGGTGAACAGATGGCGACTGAAGAAATGCGCTTCGATTCGCGCCAGGCCGAGAGCGAGCCGGTCCTGGCTGAAGGCGGCCACCGTCTCGGGATTGGGCAACAAGGTCGAGCAGGCGCCCTCGTAGATGCTCCAGGCGCGCGCCGCCGGCATGTGGACGCGCGGGTCCGGGTCTCGCAAGCGCCGGTAATAGGCGGCGAGAATGTCGCTGCGTTCGGCCTCGGGGAGAAATCCCGAAAAGGCGCGCCATGCCTCGGGAAACACTCTGCGAATGCCGTAAAGAAACCACTCGATCTCCTCGCGCCGGCACAGAAAGATGCCGCGCAGCACGAGCCCGATACAGCGAAGCGGGTGGGTCTCGGCGTAATGCAGCGCCAATGTCGAGCCCCAGGACCCGCCAAATACCAGCCATTTGTCGATGCCCAGCGAGGAGCGCAGATGTTCGATATCGGCCACGAGATGGGCCGGCGTGTTGTCGGCGATCTCGCCGAGCGGCGTCGATCGGCCGGCGCCACGCTGATCGAAAATCACGATCCGCCAATATTCGGGATCGAAAAACCGCCGATGCACCGGCGTCGCGCCGGCGCCGGGACCGCCGTGCAGAAACAGCGCCGGGACACCGCGCGGATTACCCGACTGCTCCCAATACATCGTGTGGCGGGCATCGAGCCGCAGAGTGCCCGTGCGGTACGGCTCGATCGGCGGGAACAGATCGCGGCGGTTGATCATCAGAGAGCAGTGTAAGAGGCCCTGCGCCGATCACCTAGCCTCAACGCGGGCAGCTGGCGATCAGGGTCGCGACGTTGAGAGGCCCTTGCATCGAGCCCATCGCTAGCTATATTCTATGGTTCGATGGATTGACGGAATATCGTGAGACCTTGAACGCACCTGTGGCGCATGGCGGGCATCCGCTCCGTCCTCCAGTTCACCTCCCATCGCGGGGGCAGATCGAAGCCGCGGCCGACATGTTCCAGGCGCTCGCCGACTCAGAACGGCTGCGGCTTCTGCTGCGGCTCGCAGAGGGCGAGGCGTGCGTGTCGGAGTTGGCTGAATACGAGGGCGAGAAAATTACCACCGTGTCGGCACGTCTGAAGACGCTATTTACGGTGCGTTTGGTCAAGCGGCGGCGCGAGGCCAAACATATCTTCTATGCTCTTGCCGACGAGCACGTGTTGCCGTTGGTCCGCAACGCTATCGACCACGCGGCCGAGGGCCGCACCGCCATGTCCGCGGATCCTGGACAAGGAAAGGAAGATCCCCGATGACTACTTGCTCCTCGCCCAACCATCCGGACCACGCTCACCAACACGGTCCGGATTGCGGGCACCCCGCCGTGCGGCACAGCGGGCATATCGACTACTTGCACGATGGTCACCTCCACCATCCGCATGGAGATCATGTCGACGAGCACGTAATCGACGTCTCCACCGACAACCCCGATCGCTGCACCTCGGATCATCGCTGCGGCGGTCATGATTCCGGCCATGTGCACGGCCCCGGCTGCGGTCACGAGGCAGTTCCCCACGGCAACCACCTGGACTACCGCGTCGGCGGCCACCTCCATCATCCGCACGGCGACCACTGCGACGACCACGGTCCGCTGGCGGCCGCCTGAAATCCGCAAAGCGCTCAAGGGGCGGAACGCCGACGCTCGGCGTGCCGCCCCACGCGCTCTCCCGATACTATACGCGGCGACAAACGGGCGTGGTCGATCCTAACCTGTCGCAAGGCCGCGTTGATCGTGATCAGAATGACCACACACGATTTTCTCGGGCCATATCAACTCTTCGCGCGATCCGAAAACCTCTCGCACAGTAGAGAGGATGATCCATATCGCTATAATGCCCGCGACGCTTGGATCGAAAATCGATCGCCCTGTAAAGATTACTAACAATCCGGCGACCACAGGAGCGAGGGAGACGTAAACGTCACCCATATTGTGAATATAAGCCAAACGGATCGCTGGATTGTTGCGTCCTGGCTCCCAAAGAAACCAGGCCACGCCCCAATTCGCGGCGGCAGCCGCGATTCCCACCAGTAGCGGGATCGCCCCTTGAACGGGAATAGGGTTCTGAAATCGCTCCATGGCCTGCCATGCGAGAAGGCTGCTGATCACGATCAAGCCGAGTGAGTTGAAGAGATTGGCAGTCCGCAGAAGATTTCGCGATACGCTCTGTGAAAGGACGAAGGCTAAATAGAGAAAAATAAGCGCCATCTCATCGGACAAGTTGTGGATAGCGTCCATCATCAGGCTCAGGCTGTGGGCTTCAAATCCGGCCACGGCTTCCACAGCAGAAATTGCCATATTGAGTACGGTTGCCGCCGCGAGGGCTTTTCGGTAGTGGGCCATCCGTCTTCGTTTTGGGATTTCGCCGCAGCGATCTTTCTCAGGTTCTCCTCGAACCCTGGTGACCGGCTAACGGCTTACGATAACCGGGCAACCGCAGATCGGGCACGTTGCCCTAAGCGAATTGACGGAGGGCTCCTTTGCCAGCTGCGCCTGCAATTGCGCGACCAAAGCTGCGTGGTCCGCAGGACCGCCGCAACGGTTGGCGAGAGCCACCCCGAGAGGGCTCTCGGGTGCGATCTCTTCGATCTGCCATGCTCCGGCGGATCGCGCGGCCATAAGAGCGGCTCCGGCTCCGACCCAAGCGGCAGCGGAGCGCAACAGATGGCGGCGCCCCCGGGCTACATCACCGGCGAAATCACTCACGTTACGATCCTTCTGCGTCGGGGCCTGTGACATTCTAGCGCGAATATAGGAACGACACCCGCTTTTCGCCGGCCGGTCCTGCGACGTCGATTTCTTTTGCCAGCTTTTGCGCCATCGCGTCGGCAAACGAATTGAAGTCCTGGACGACCAGCAGGAAGGCGTTGGTTCCGCCGATCACGTTCTGCCGATAATAAAGCGGCAGGCCGCCGGGCGGCTGCGTGTGGGCAGAGTAGCCCAAATTCGGCTTGTCGTTGATGATCGCCAGCCCGTTGATGGTGACCCCCTGGGAGACCGCCTGATCCCGGGCCTCGGTGACCGCGCGGCCCGAATTGTTGGTGCCGTCGCCCGAGATGTCGAGGATGCGCCGCTTGGCCTGCCATTTCGATTTGGCGAAATGCGCCATCGCGAAATCAATGGCGGCGCTTATCGAGGTGCGGCCCATAAATGACCGCGGCGCCGCGAGCATCGCGGCGGCCATGCTGCCGGCGTCTTCCTCGTCGCGTATTTCGGTCCAATCGACGACGACCTGCTGATCCTCGTCCCCCGACCACTCGATGAAACTCACGCCGATGGCCGCGCCCGGGCGACCGTGAATGGCCGCGAGCACGCGCGGATCGCTCAGTGCCGCGGCGTAGCCCTTGCGTTGCAGATCGAACTCGGCATCGTCGATGCTGCGCGAAACATCGGCGGCCAGGATCACCTCGAGGTCTACGCCGTCGCTCCGCGCTTCCCCGGTGACGAAAAAAAAAGCCAGTAACACGATCGCGACGAGGGCCCCTCTCATCGGACTTTCTCCCTTATGGCGTCTTCAGGATAAGACCAGACCTCGTTCTCGGGAAAGAGGTTCGCACACTCCGCGGTACGTCACAGCGGTCCTGTTACGGGGCATGCGGCGGCTACTGACCGCGCACGCGCAGCTGGCCATGCGGCCCGAGCGCAACCCCAGGGAGTTGTCCAAGCGATTGCGCCAGGCTGCGGTTCTCGTCTCCTGGCTGATCGAGCAAGCGGCGACTGTCGAGCGTGTACGTCGTCGCCCCGAGAGGCGGTGCAATCTCGGCGCGCGCCTGATCGAGCTTGGCAGCGACCCCTGCGTAATCCGAACCCGGGGTGCCACAAGAGGCAAGCGCGGCCGTCGCGCACCTGATCGTAACTAGCCTCAGCCTCATTTCCTCCAAACCTTGGACTTGCCGTCGACAACCGCAAAACGAACCGGGATCGCGACAGGGGCAAGTCTGATCCGACTTATCCTATCCTATGCCGTTCATTCACGATAAGGCCAGACCCTCGTTTCGCGAAAAGGGGGTGCGCAGGCTCCCGATAATGTTATAGTGTATCGCCGCCCGGACGCGTTCAGCGGATCGAGGCGGGGGACACAGGATCGAGATGGGGGTGCACCTCTCCACAGGAGTTCGGTTCGGTCGCGCCAGACAGAGGCGGCGCCGAGGTTGCGCGCTCTTCGGCGCATTTGCGGTCCTGCTCCAGGCTGTTGTGTTTGCCTGGCATCATCACCCGGCTTCCTTTCATGTATGGTCTGCCGGGGCCGTCACGACCCTGGTGGCACCCACCGCGCCGGTCATGCCGGCGTTGGCCGATCACGACTGCGAAATCTGCTTCGCGGTCAGCCACCACGGCGCCGTTCCGGTCGATATTTACGCGGCAAAGCCACCCGAAAACGCACCGCTGCCTCAAACCCGGATGGCAACGGTCGAGGCTCCTCTCACACCGTATTCGCTCTTCCGATCCCGAGCACCGCCTGCGGCCTGAGGCTCCCTCTACCCAATGACCGCAGCAGCAACGCTGCTGCAGCCCAAACACAAGGGGAACTTGATGGCCAATCCGGTTTGCACGGAGGCGCGGCGCGTGTCCGCTCTCCTTTCCATTGCCCTCCCGTGGCTCTTCGTCGGCGCCGCCGCCACGGCGCAGGAAACACCGACCCCAGCCCCATCGACAGGGGAGGCACCGGCCCCAGCGACTGGAGCAACGCCGATCCCGGAAGGCGGCCTATCGCTGGACATGGACGTCATCGCTAAGCAGCTCGACATTGCCCGCAGCGAAATCCAGCCGAGCCTTGGCGCGACCGTCTACGATTTCAGCCGGCCGGCGATCGAGACCCAGCCGCAGGGCGACAACCAGCCGCTGAACAGGCTCTTGCTGCAGGCGCCTGGCGTCGCTCAGGATTCGTTCGGCCAGCTCCATGTGCGCAACGACCACGCCAATCTTCAATTCCGCATCAACGGGGTTCAGCTGCCGGAGGGGATCAACGTCTTCGGACAATCGCTGCAGACCAGACTTGCCAATTCTGTGTCGCTGATCACCGGCAGCCTTCCCGCGCAATACGGGCTGCGCACCACCGGCGTCATCGATATCCAGACCAAGACCGGGACCCTCGATCCGGGGGGCTCGGCGACGCTCTATGGCGGGCAGCAAGGCACGTTTCAGCCGAGCGCCGAATGGGGCGGCCGGGTTGGGCAGATCGATTATTACGCGACCGGCGAGTACCTGCGGAACAACGAGGGGATCGAGAACCCCGCCCCAACCTTCAACGCGATCCACGACAACTCCAGCCAGCCAAAAGGGTTTGCCTATGTCTCCGGCATTATCGATCCGACGTCGCGGTTGACCGCCATTCTCGGTGCCTCGCGCAGCCAATACCAGATCCCGCAAGTCGCCGGTCAGACCCCGAGCCTCGGGCTCACTGTAAACGGCGCCAGCGACTTCGCCTCGGCCTCCCTCAACGAGAACCAGCTGCAGATCAATAATTTCCAGATCCTCGCCTGGCAGAAGCATGTCGACGATATCGATTTCCAGATCGCGGGGTTCAACCGATTCAGCAGCGTCTACTTCTCTCCGGGGGATCCCACGGGCGACCTTCTGTTCAACGGCATCGCCCAGACCGCGTACCGGCAGAACTGGGCGAGCGGCGTGCAGGGTGACGGCAGCTGGCGGGCTTCGCCCGACCACACCGTTCGCAGCGGCTTTTACATCCAGCGAGAGCGCTCGCCGTTCAGCTCTACATCAAATGTTCTGCCGGTCGACCAGAACGGTGTGCAAACCACCGACGTGCCGGAGACGATCTTCGATTCCGGAAGCAAGACCGGATGGATCTACAGCTATTATCTGCAGGACGAATGGAAAATAATTCCGTCGTTGACCCTAAATTTCGGCGCGCGCTATGACCAGTTCGCCGAGTTTGTCAGCGAGCGTCAATTGAGCCCCCGTGCTAATTTGGTGTGGCAGCCGACCGAGGCGACAACATTTCATGCCGGCTATTCGCGCTACTTCACACCGCCTCCGTTCGAGCTCATCGCCTCGCCGACGATCGCGCTCTTTGCCAATACGACCGGCGCTTCGCCCAGCACGCTCGACACAGTCGCCAAGGCGGAACGGTCGCATTACTTTGATGTCGGCGCCACGCAAATTGTTCTGCCCGGGCTCAAAGCCGGCATCGATGCTTATTACAAACTCGCCAGCAACCTGATCGACGAAGGGCAGTTCGGTGCGCCGATCCTCTTCACCCCGTTCAATTACCAGAAAGGATGGGTCAAAGGCGTCGAACTGACCCTCAGCTATGATATCGGCAGCTGGTCGTTTTACGGCAATTTCTCCGCGTCGCAAGAGCTTGCAAAAAACATCGCATCGGGCCAGTTCAACTTTTCCGCCGAGGACTTAGCCACAATAGCTACTAATGCTATTCACACCGATCACGACCAGACCTACACATCCTCTGCCGGCATCAAATACAGGGTCCCCACCTGGAACACTCTCTTTTCGGTCGACCTTACCGCCGGCAGCGGTCTCAGAGCCGACAGCACCTTACCGAACGGGGCCGCTCTGCCGGGTTATCAGCAGGTTAATTTCAGCATCGTCCAGCCGGTCGACACCGGACTCTACAAGGGGCTGGAGCTGCGCTTCGACATCATCAACCTGCTCGACGAGATCTACCAAATTCGCAGCGGCACCGGGCTCGGCGTCTTTGCGCCGCAATTCGGTCCGCGCCGGACTATTCTCGCCGGGGTGACGCAGCGGTTCTAGCCGGCTCTGCGCCCGCCGCGGAGCACCGGCGGGGCGCGGCGGGTTCACAATTATAAAATCGAGCCGTTCATGACGATTTGCTGCATCCACAGCGCCCTGCCAGCGGCCAATCAGGTTGGTCGGCAGCGCCTCACGCGACGGTCTTCATTGCTCGCGCACCCCAGCCTTGCGCAGGCCGGCGTAAAAAGTGGTTTCGAAGAGGGGATCGATTTTCCTCGGTGCCAAAAATCCGGCCTTGAGCCGGGCGATGCTCAAATCGTGACGGCCGCTCCCGATACGCTGGACTTCGGTGAGTTCTGCGGCGGCCCGCTCGGTCTCGCCTTTGAGGCTATAGGCGGAGGCGAGGCGAAGGTGAACCCAGGGTATATCCGGGGCAGCGACGCGCGCCTTTTCGAGCCAGAGAATCGCGTCATCGATGCGGGACTGCACCAGATAGAGGAGCCCGATCCGGCTTTCCCAGTTACCAATCTGCGGATCGCGAGGGCTGAGTTGGACGGCTCGTTCCATCAGCGATACTGCTTGCTCGATGGATCCGACCCAGAACTTAGACCAGCCGAGGTCGGCGTACGCGCTCGCCCAATTGCGATTGAACGCGATTGCTGCCTCGTATTCGGGAACGGCGTCTTCGTACCGATGCTGGGCACGGAGCAACAGGCCCTTGGCAAAGTGGGCAAGTGGGTCGCGAGGCGATGCCGCCAGGGCTTGGTCGACGAGCTCTCTTGCTCGGGAGATGTCGGTTTCGGCTGTGTCCGAGACTTCGTCGAGTACGCGGGCCGTGAGCGCCATTGCCAGCCGGCTCTGCGCTTCGACGGATCCCGGGTCGAGCGCTAACGCCCGCTCGAAAAGGCTTATTGCCTCCGCATGGCCGTCACGTACCGGCACTCTCAAGTATACGGCGCGCCCTCGCAGAAGATAATCCAACGCGTCGGGATGCTCGACCGGCCGCGTCGCCGCCGCGGCCAACAGCTCTAAATTTAACGCGATGGCGATCCGGCTCGTCATCTCGTCTTGCAGTGTAAAGAAATCGCCCGTATCGCGGTCGAACCGCTCTGCCCATAGAAGCGCCCCGCTCTCGGCATCGATCAGTTTAGCGTCTACGCGGACCTCTTGGCCCGATCGGCGGACGCTCCCCTCGACGACATAGCGAACGCCGAGTTCGCGGTCGATCTGCTTCGCAGCGTTCGGATTATCACGATAGCCGAATGCCGTGCGGTCGGAGATCACGAACATCGGCGCGATCCGCGAGAGTTCGGTCGTCAAATCCTCTGTGATGCCGTCAGCGAAGTATTGTTGCTCCCGGTCGTCGCTGAGATTGGTGAACGGCAGCACAATAATCGACAGCCGAGGCACCGGGCGTGTTTCTCCGGACCACGGCGAATGCCAGCGCACAACTGCGACGGCGACCGAGACGAAACATAGGGTGCCGACGACGGCAGCCATGATGTGGCCGCGACGCCCATGGTGCGCTCGCAATATCGCTCCTGGCATGCTGCCGATCCGGGCGCGCGTGACCGGATCTTGTGATTTCGCATTCTCGACGATCGAACGACCGCTCCCGTTGCCGGAAAATGGATTACCTTCCGGTCGGCCTGCGGGCTCGACCCGTGTGACAGGGGCGACAAAGCGGTATCCACGTCCGGGCACGGTCTGGATGCAGCTGCCCGCTTCTCGGTTCTCGTCGAGAACACGGCGCAATGCGGAGATCTGGACGGTCAGGTTGCCTTCTTCGACTACCATTCCGGGCCAGACGACTTCCATAATTGCATCTTTCGAGACCAGCTGCCCCTGCCGCTCTGCCAAAAGGCTGAGCAGATCCAATGCACGCGAGCTGATCGAGACCGGGGTCGCCGTCCCCGTGTGATCGAGGCGGAACAGCCCGCCACCCGTCAGATCGAGCCGAAAGCCCTCGAAGAGAAGGACTTTGGCTGCACGGGGCCCGTCCATGCGCTCGTTTCCCCGGCTGCCGTAGCCTGCCCAAGGGTTTGCAGTGTAGCGCTCGTCCAGCAAGGAAGCGAGAAGATCGAACCGCGGCTGGATTTGGAAGTTTTTGGAGTAATTTGGAAGTTTTTGGGCGGCCCTCGTGGAGCACTCTCCAGGCGATCGCTTATTCACGTTCTACGAACCCGGAGGGAAAGAGGCCAGAGCCGGCTCTGGAATGAAAGCCCGCACGTTCATAGCTCGCTCGTGTTTACGACAACGGAGGGTATCGACTGTGACACCACACGGTCATAGCTTGGGTGCAACCCTCCTGATTCTGTCGGTCTTATCAGGTGCGGCTGGATGCGCAGGGTCTCCGCCAATGGCATCGCCTTCATTGCCGGAGCTTGTTGAAGCGAAAGCCGGCCGCACGCAGCCACCGCCTTTAGCGGGGAACGATGGCAACATTCTCCAACCAAAAATTGCAGCGCCGCCGGCGGAGACGCTGCAAATGGCAAGTATTTGCGTAAGAATAAAGGATGGGAGTTCGTGTTCTATCGACCCGGCTCTCGCGATCCGAGTTGGGGCTCAATGCTTGTGCCCTGGCCGATACAGGGTCGGATACGGCAAATAGTTCCGATGTTACTCCGTCGGGAGCAAAAAGTTGCGGCTCGATGGGGCGGCATGCGGAATACGCAAGAAAGACAAAATGATGAGCCACGCGTTTACGGCCCGATTTGATCGGCACCGGTTTGACGATTCGGGCGCGAGATGATCGTGTTCTCGTAAACGACCCCATAGGATATAAGGCGATTTTGAGATTGGCTGCGCTCGGGGCCCTGGCAGCGATCGCCTGCTCGGCGCCGGCCGGTGCGGCGGACGAACAAAGACTGGCGCCATTGCCCGAGGTTACGGTCACCGCGCCGCGGCCGGTCACCCCTCCTGAGAAAAAATTCGTCCCCTATTTCGGCAATCCGCGGGTCGAGGAAGACAAGTGGCCGGACATCCCGTGCCGCGACTCCCGGGTTGGGGTTGCTGCGGCCGGCACCTGCAAAACCGGCACACCGCAAGAGACAGCGCCGGGGTTGCTGCCTAATGGCCCGAACTCGAATTGTCGAATTGCGCATGACTTGGTCATGACCAATCTAGGAAATCTAACAATCGAAGCTGACGTCATGGTATTCGATCCTTATTACGTCAGTGGCATTGGACACCAGCATAAACTCTGCGCTGTCCAAACCGGATACGGCGATTTGCGCGAGGATTTCCCCGACATGAAATCAGATGACGAGAAAGGGCACTGGATGGCGCAATTTTCTCGATAATGGAGATTTGACCACAATGGAATTCTCGGTTGCCTCCAGCAAGTGCATGGCGGTCGAAAAGCGCGGCCCGCGCTGGGGTATCGGTCGCGTGTACGTGATCCACGCGAGCATTTGCCGCGATGATCGGCGCCCTGTAGAGGCGACAGACGTCGATTACGTGCTCGGCTCCTTGCGTGTCACCACGTACGAATCACGCGGGAATCTTCGCCCGCCCCCTCAGTAATCAGCGCGGCCAAGGCTTCCCAGGGTGAAACTGCTGCTACTCGGGAAAATCGAGAGGTGGCTTATGGAAAAGGTCGTTGGATGGTTGGGGGTGGTCGGAGTTTTCGGTTTGCTTGCTGCCGCAGATGCTCAAACTCCGCCGTCTTCGACTGCCGGAGCCGCATTTGACGGAACATATGAGTTCGTCTCTTCAACGAAACTGGCCGAAACTTACATCGCGACGGGAACATCACGGATGGCCCAATGTCCAGACCGGATACCGGGGCCGCTCTCTATTGTGAACGGCCAGCCGCGGTTTTCCATCGCCATTCCCGGAAAACCCGCGGAGTTCGAAGGAACGCTCGGATCTCGGGGCGAACTGGCGATGCGCTCTGTTCTGCCTAATACCGGCGCCCGGCCAACTGAGAGAATGCTAAACGGCAGGATAGACGGCACCGGTACGGTACGCGCACGGCTGAGCGGTGTTAATTGCATTTATGACTTCACCTGGCAAAAACAATCCAAGTAATATCCACATAGAGCAAGTCACCACATACGAACCGCACGGCAACCCGCGATCCCCCCTGAATGGTCAAGCGGGCCAAGCGGTTCCGCAGCGGTCGGCGTGGGCGACTTCGGTGAGCAGGCGGCGGGTCAGCGACCCGAACACGTTGATCGGCAGCCGATCGACATCAGCACCCCCAGGTTGAGACATTCTCAGCGACGCCGAGCAGCAGCGCCCTGACCTCCTTCTCGCTGTGGATGTGATCGGTGGTGATCACGGCGCCGAGGCGGATGGCTCGGCAGGCAAGGATGAAGTTTGGCGGACAGGGATGGATAGTCTAGCCTGACTCCCGCCCCTTTCTCGGTGGCTCAGCCAGCGCTTCTAATGCCGCGGCGGTGCCACATTCTTGCTGCTTCAAGCTCCGGTTTCCTGGAGTGAAGTTTAGAGGCCGATCGTGAACGACCCCGCCGCGACTCTTTCGATCGTCAAGCTGTTTATGAATGCCGACCCCGTGGTGAAAGGCGTGCTGCTGTTGCTGCTCGCGGCTTCGGTGTGGAGCTGGGCGGTGATCATCGACAAGCTTTGGCGGCTCGGAGCAGCGAGCCGAGCTGCACGCGAGCACGAGGTGCGGGCCGCCGTGGCGCGCTCGCCGCAAGAGCTGTCGGCGACAGAAGGGCGGGACCCGGCCGGCCTCGTGATATCCGCCGGCCTCGCCGAGAGCGCGGCCGAGCCGCGGCCGCAGCCCGAGACGGCGGGTGAACGCCGCGAACGCATCGAGCGCGCGATGCGGCTGGCGCTCAACGCCGAGCTGCGTCGGCTAGAGCTGCGCCTGCCGTTCCTTGCGACGCTCGGCTCCGCGGCGCCGTTTATCGGCCTCTTCGGCACCGTCTGGGGGATCATGCGCAGCTTCGAGGGGATCGCGGCGGCGCACAACACCAGCCTTGCGGTCGTGGCGCCCGGGATCGCCGAGGCCTTGTTCGCCACCGCAATGGGCCTCGCCGCGGCGATCCCGGCAGTTGTCGCCTATAACAAGATCACGGTCGATCTCGGGCGCTTTGCCGGACGCATGCAAGGCCTTATCGGTAGATCCGGTGGTCTTCTCGCGCGCGGCGGCGCGGGAGCTTGACGATGGCGTTAACGCTGCCCCCCTCGGGTGAAACCGGCGAGGACCGCTACGCCCCGCTCGCCGAGATCAATGTGACGCCGATGGTCGACGTCATGCTGGTGCTGCTCGTCATCTTCATGGTGACCGCCCCGCTGCTGAGCGTCGGCGTGCCCCTCGATTTGCCGAAGTCGCAGGCGACGACGCTGACCGAACCCAAGAAGCCGGTCGTCATCAGCCTCAACCGCGAGGGCGAAGTGTTCATCGGCGACGAGCGGGTCAATGCCGACGAACTCGAGCCGCGCCTTGCCGCGCTAGCCGCTGAGGATCCGACGCGCATCGTCTATGTGCGCAGCGATAAGACGAACACCTATGCGCAGCTGATGGACGCGTTGGGCTTGGTCAATCAGGCCGGGTTCTCGAAGGTATCTCTGGTTGCCGAGGCGGCCGGCCCGAAGTGAGCGGCATCAAGCTTCCTTTAACGTTGTCGCTAGCCGGGCACGCGGTTTGTCTGGCGTTGCTCGTGCAGTTTCTATCCGACACCCCCCCTCCGCCGCCGGAGCCCATTGCGAAAGGCGGGATCGAGGTGGTTTTCGAACCGCCGCCGCCAACACCGGAGGCGGCGCCACCGGCCGAAACCACGCCGTCCCCGCCAGAGCCAGAACCGGAAGCCGTTCCACCCCCGCCCGAGCCGCCGAGTCGTTGCGGCCGAACCGCCGCCTCCCGAACCCCCGCCTCCCGAACCCCCGCCTCCTGAGCCACCTCCTCCCGAGCCGCCGCCACCCCAGCCCGAGGCGCCTGTCGCGACGAGTGAGCCGCCGCCCCCTCCGCCCCCGCCGCAGAAGCACGTCGCCAAGAAGGTGCCAAAGCCTCTCCCGCGGCATCAGGAGGTGACGCAGCCGAGCCAGGCTTACCTCCCGAGCCTGCCGCCTCAACTTCCCGCCGCGCCAGCCCCGTCGGCGCCGCCGCAGACGGCGATGGCGCCGACGCCGGTGCCGGCGCCAGTCCCGTCACCCGAGGCGAGCGCCGGATACCGTGCTCTGTTGAGCGCCTGGCTCGAGAGCCATAAGCGATATCCCGACACCGCCCGCGAGCGCGGTGAAGAGGGACGCGCGGTGCTCCGCTTCTCGGTCGACCGGCGCGGGCGCGTGCTCGACTATGCCGTCACCTCGAGCTCCGGCCACCCGGATCTCGACCAGTCGGTCGAAGAGATGATGCGCGGCGCCACCTTGCCGCCCTTCCCGGCGGGAATGCCCGAGCAGGAAATGCAGGTATCGGTGACGATCCGTTTCAGCCTGCGGCGCTGAACCGAGGCTGCGTCTGGCGACTACAGCGTCGCATCCACCAGCTTGCCCGGCACGAGATAGGCCCTCGCCAGACCATCTGATCCGCACGATCGACAGCGTCAAGGCGACGACCAACCTGTGGGGCGAGCGCTGGTCGAAGCTGTGCGTCAACGGCATGGCCAACGGCATCGCGGCAGCCACCGGGCTGTCCGGCAACGACTTCGAACCGGGACGACAAGATCCGCCGCCTCAGCATCCGGCTCGCCGGCGAGGGGGTGCGCGTCGGCCAAGCGCTCGGCTATCAGCTCGAGCACATCCGCATGCACGAGCCCGAAACCATCGCCCGCGCCGCCGAGGGCGACCGCGCCGCGCTCGACGAGGTCGAATTCGGCGATCCTCGCCGCCTTGCAGTCGAACACCCGCAGCGAATTGGCCCGGCCCTCGATGGGTCAGGACATGCTGAAGGGCCGGCGCACCGAGATCGACTTCATCAACGGCCTGATCGCCGCCAAAGGCCAGGAAGTCGGCCGCCCCGCCCCGACCCACGTCAAGCTGATCGCAGCGGTGAAACAGGTCGAGCACGGCAAAATCCCGGCCAAGCCGGAGAACCTCTACGCGATCTGACCCCCGTGATTGAACCTTGCCCTCACCCACCAAGCCCTTCGGGCTTGGTCCCCCCTCTCCCGCATTGCGGGAGAGGATCTTTGAAGTTGTGGGCTTACAGCCCCTCTCCCGCATTGCGGGAGAGGGTGGCGAGCGCAGCGAGCCGGGTGAGGGTATGGCGCCGGGGGTGAAGATCGGAGGCTCTTGGTGAACCTCAACGCGGATTTCGGCGCTCGCGCGGCGGTCCATGCGGCCCGGCTGGACTGGACGCCCTCGCCGATCCCCGGCGTGGACCGCCGCATGCTCGACCGCATCGGGGACGAGGTGGCGCGCGCCACCTCCATAGTCCGCTACGCCCCGCACAGCCGTTTCTCGCCGCACACCCACGGCGGCGGCGAGGAGTTCCTGGTGCTGGACGGCGTCTTTCAGGACGAGCACGGCGACTATCCCGCCGGCAGCTATGTCCGCAACCCGCCGACCAGCAGCCATACGCCCGGCTCGGAGCCCGGTTGCACGCTCTTCGTCAAGCTCTGGCAATTCGACCCCGACGACCGAACGCCGGTGCGCATCGACACCTCTGCCCTCTCTTTCGTACCGGCACCGGGTCTGCCGGGTATCGAACTGGCGTCGCTGTTCGAGGATTTCCTCGGAGCGCGTCCGCCTGGAACGCTGGGCACCCGACGCCATAATCGAGACGCCGCTCCCTGACGGGATCGAGCTGCTCGTTCTGGACGGCGGCTTTTCGGAGGGCGAAGAGGAATTCACCAAATACTCTTGGCTGAGGCTACCGGCGGGCTCGTCGCTGCGAGCCAGAGCGGGACGACAGGGTTGCCGCCTCTGGATCAAGTCGGGTCATCTCGCCCGTAACCCGCGATCACCCGCACTATCGACAGACTTCCGGTAACTCGAAGCGGTTTCCGACAAAATTGCAGCGCGGTGCTCACCCCTCCCAAACCCTCCCCCATCAAGGGGAAGGCCTGAAAGCGCACTCCTGCCCCCTCGATGGGGGCGGGTCGGGGTGGGGGTGATGCGCGCCAAACCGACCAACAGCATCGGTGGGATGCGCCGACGCGATCGAAAACCGCGGTAGCTCGCGCTCTTTCGAGAGGGGATGGCCCGAGCCTCGACCTGTTTCTCCTGTTTTATCAGGAGAAGATCAGGAGCGATCCCTCCCTTCGGGCCGCAACCGACGCTCTGCAAGGCAAATCGGCGGTAGGTCGCGACCACGAAAGCACGCGTCATTATGTTTCCAAAAATTTCAGTCACCGAGACGCTGAGGTTGGATATGCTAATATAACAATTATGCCTAATTTGTCAATCAACCGCCTGCCGCAGCGTTAGCTGTTTTCGCGCCGGGCCTAAATGAAGAATTTTGACGAAGCTTCTTGCTTTCGGAAATTCAGGCACTTAGTTTCGTCATAAATTAGTCTCAAAACGAAACCCGCAAAACGGCTGATTGGGTACGCCCGAGTCAGCACGCAGCAACAAGACCTTGCGCGGCAGACCAAGGCGCTAAAACGCCTCGGTTGCGCCGTAATCTATTCAGAAACGGCATCCGGCAAAAGCATGGCCGGACGCCCGCAGCTCGCCTGCGCCTTCGATGACCTCGACACCGGCGACGAGCTTGTGATTGCCGAATGGGATCGCGCCACGCGCTCGATGTGGGACGGTTTGCAGATCATCAAAGCGGTGATCGACGCCGGAGCCGCGATCAAGGTGCTCGACCGCAGCTATATCGACCTCACCACCCCTATGGGGCGGGGTTTCATGGCGATGATGTCTGCAATGGCCGAGGACGAACGCTTGCGGATCATCAAGCGCACCCACGAAGGCCGACAGATTGCCCGCGCCAAGGGCGTCAGGATGGGGCGTAAGCCGAAACTCACCCCGCACCAGATCAAGGAGGCGCGGCAGCGCCTCGCCAAAGGCGAGCCGACGCGCGCCCTCGCCAAGAGCTACGGCGTCAGCGTCAGCACGATTTCCCGCTTAGCAGGATAGGCGCGCACCATTGTTGTCAGGAATTGGTGAAGCTGTTGCGGCTGAGCGCGGCTGGGCGTGGGGCAGGCGCTTAATCGAGCGGCTTTTCAGTGGACAGATTCGAATCACAGTCCCACAACAGCGAGAGAGGCCAGAGACACTTCAAGATCCTCAACCTCTCGGTCAAAACTATTCTTTTGCCGTGGAGGGAACATTGCGCCATCTTCCAAAGGATCACGTGATTTGGCTTTTAAATCAGGATGAGAGATCAGGACGTGTATGGCCCCAAGGGTTCTCCCGTGTGGCATATAATCCAGTCAGTAAACGGTGGTCTGGCCGCGTTGTTGTTACCCCCCTAGGTGCGAGAGTCAGAATTATCGCAGTGGTTGCCCCCCGACCTCGCATGATTTTTTCACCTATTATCAAAGCCACGGCTCCAAGACCGGCTACGCTCCGCTTGACCGTGTACCCCGCTGAGTGCACCAATCAGGCCCATGTCCAGGCGGTTGCTCCCGCAACAGTACCAGCGCGTCGTCCGACTTAGCCAACGATTTAGCGAGCATTGATGACCGGCTAGCGGAATGCGGGATTTTACCGGCGCGTAGCCTAACCTTAGATTTTGTGTTCGCGCGCGCCAAGCAACGGCGCAGCCGACACAGTAATTCCGAGCGCCAGGCCGACCCGTCCCGCAAGTCGAACACGCGCCCCGCCGTGTTTCCACTTTGAAGTCGACGAGAACATTTGGCCGCGACTGTGCCGGGCTTTCCGTAATATGCAATTATGCGGCTTTGACAGCCGCCCCGGAAGGCGCAAGAAACACAAGATGTCAGATCGAAACGATCTTCGTGGCGCTTACGGCTCTCGTAGACACAGCGTGCAGCAACACAGTCCGTTATCGCATCGGCTCCCAGGTTTCGATCTGCCTCCCACGGCATTCTAACCACATGTCACCGCTACGTCCGTTTCTATCTAAGACCCAAAATCGCCCATCGGTTGATGTTTCGGCGCCGATGGCGCCACCTATGCGTATTATATAGCCATGACAGTCCGCCAGGGTTTGGAACGTCATGGCATTCGTGACACCCGCAAACGTGACGCGGGGTGCGCCCATCATCTCGCTCTGATTCGATCGCGATATGCATTGGAAGATGGCATAGATGATCCTCCGGCCCGGCCCGGCCTGCTGCTGCCGCTTCGCTTCTTCTGCATTGTCTTGTTCGATGAAGTTCGGGCGAGGCGTTAAGGCCGCGACGAGATCCTCGCAAAACTTTAAATGATCTATCCCGTGGGGTAATTTTCTTTGCTCCAATACGGTAGTGCAATGTTGTATCCGATATGATTTTGAATTCGCGCGGCGAATCGTCAACCGCCATTATGGCATCACAGATCCGTCGATCCATCCAACGATGGGACAAGGGGTTCTCTCGACCATCCGCCGCGTGGGTCCACCAGCGCCGCAATGTATTTGCCCTTGTGAAGTGCGCTGATCGGCCTCTGATTGTGTTATCCATCCCGGCGCATTGTGCCCGGCGCGCTCCGAGTGCGTCATCGGCGCTGGCGCGTCAGGTGGGCCGTATTGAGCGTTGGCGTTGTTGGCGCTGCACATGCCCGCAGCCGCAGTCACGAAGGCGAGCGTGCAGATCATGTTCATCGGCGAATTTTGCTTTGGCATGTTAGGATCTCCTCGGGTCATCTGACCGACGCACACAAGGCCGAGGCCCGCCCGGCGGCGGTCGCAGGGCGCGACGCTTGCGGAACTCGCGCACACCTACCACGTCGGCAAGAGTACGATTTCGCGACTGTGAGGCCAACCTATGGCGACCGTTTATGTGCACGCGGAAAGAGCGCGCGAGTTCCGCGACCTGTTTTTTAAATGGAAGCGCGAGCGCGACCCCATCGTCACGGAGCCCCCAGAGGGACCACCAGTCGGAGAGGAAAAGCAGTTCGTGATGGTAGACGACGACTCTCTGACCCTACATGCGCGCGAAGGGCTTTCCCTTCCGGGCCGGATAGCCGCCCTGTGTAAAATGACCGTCAATCCTAGGAAACTTGCTGTCGCGCGGATGGCTCACAATCTCGCCAGACAGGTTACTACGCCTTTGTAGTGGCGCACCACGTTGCGGTAAATCCACAGTCCATTAATTCCCTATCGCCCGCGCATCCCACTGGCAAGCTCGAACGGAAAGATGGCACGGCTCATACGCTCGATCTCCGCTACTATCTCGACCTTCTGCGCGAGGATCACAGTCTCCAAGGCGATTTCCTACGCCTCTGGGCAACGGGCTCCCTGCTAACGCTCAGCGTCGAACTCCTCAAGCACAGATACTTCGATAGAGCACCGATCCTTGAACTCGTTTATCACTTGCGCAACGGTGTCGCCCATGGCAACCGGTTCTATATTGACGACAAGGGTAAGCGACGCTTAGCAAAGTACCCGGCTCACAACCTCCATGCGGCAGTGAAAAGCCCACTGGGAACGCTGTATGAGATCACGCCCAACCAGACGGGGCCGGTTCTCTTCGATTTCATGGGTGCCGCAGACGCTGAATCGATCTCTTGCAGTCGGTCAAAGTGCACCTGTCGCAATAGCGGATCGTCGCCGGCATTCTGATTTTCCATACGAATGTTTATGCGACTTTCGAGCTAAGGAGGCCGTTTAACACGAACCCATACGTGGCGTCTATCTGATACCCCTACTCGCTTGATCGCTGAGAGACCCGTTGTTGGTCGGCCCCCAATGATCGGTCTGGCCGTGGGTTTCGCTGCCAGCGGCGCGACCTCGCATCAGTCCACCCATAATTGTGGCTGGTTAAACGCCCAAAAGGGCGCTGGCTGTCAGTCGTCCTCCTCGACCTCCCAGGCCTCGCGCCCTTCCTTCACGAGGAACCAGACGATGGCGAGCGAGGTGGCGGCGTCGATCCACCAGGCGCCGAAGGCGAGTTGGGCGACAAGGCCGACCACCACGACGACCGACAGCCAGAGGCAGGCCAGCGATTCGGCGGCGTCGGCGCGCAATGCGGCGCTGCCGAGTTGATCGGCGAAGGCGCGCTTGCGGCGTGCCAGCATGAGCATGATCGGGATCGACAGAAGCGCAATCGCCAAGCCGGGCCAGGAGAACGCCTCGCCCTCGCCGCGCCACAAGCTCCAGCCGGCCGCCGCGACGACATAGACGGCGAGGGCGAACAGCAGGCCGCCGGCGATCCGCCGCGCAATTCTTTCCGCCGCCTCGGAGACTTCGCGGCCGAACCTCAGCTCGGTGCGACAGGCGCCAAATGAGAACGCCGGCGGAGGCGAGCTCGATGACGCTGTCGAGCCCGAACGCGACCAGCGTGATGCTGTGCGCCGCGACGCCGGAGGCGACCGCGACCGCGGCCTCGACCGCCATCCAGCCGACGCTCAGCCATTCCAGCCGGAACGCCCGCCGGATCAGCCTCTGCCGCTGGGGATCGGCGTCTACCAAGTGATCGTGAGCTTGCCGTCGCGCATTTCGTAGCCCTGCAGCCGGCTGAGGAAGCTCATGCCGAGCAGCGAAACGTTAAGGTGTTCGAGCACGGCGGCGGACACATCATAAATCGACAGCTGGCCGATGCGGATTTCGCGCAGCGTCACCGGCGCCATGCGCGCGGTGCCATTGGCGGTTTGAACATGTCCGCTGTACGCCAAATTGGCGGGATTGATGCCGGCGGCGCGGGCATCCGCCGGGGTGAGCGTCACCAGGCTGGCGCCGGTGTCGACGAGCATGCGGACCGGAGCCCCGTTGACCGCGGCGTCGAGGACGACGTGGCCCCTCTCGTTTGCCGTGTAGACGATCGTGTTGGAGGCCGCGGCGGAGGCGCGCGGGGCCGAGATGGCGGGCTGCGCCTTCCCGTCGGGATGGCGAGGCAATGTCCGGCAACAGCGCTGTGCCGCGGTCCAGCAGCCCGACACCGAGGAGGACGATACCGCAGCACAGCAATACCCAACGCAATGCCCAGCCGATCACGATGCCCGCTCCGGTCCCAATTCTCGCCGGTCGCACTCTGCGAGAGGGCGCTTAAGCCTTGGTGAAGGCCCTCACCCACCACCCTGGAGCCGCCTCCCCGCTGCAGGACCCGGTGCGCCCCTCTCCGCACGCGGGAGAGGGGCCGAGCGAGCGAGGCGGGTTCTCGGGTAGGCTGCGCTACTCGGCGGCCTGGGGCGCGTCGGGATAGCTGTTTGCGCGCCAGCGGCGCTGTCCGGTTTCGGACGCATCGGCCTCGTAGCCCCACCGGTCCCAGCCGGGCCGGGGGGCTCGGGCGAACATTTCGAGATAGGGCCCTTCGCACAGGGCTTCGATGCGCTCGTAGGCCTCGTCCGGTTTGCGGCTGTGCTCGCGCCGCGGCGACACGATCAGTTTGCGGACATCGGCCCGGCTGCGATGCGGCTTGCCGCGCGTCGCGAGCAGGCAAGGCTCGGGGTTTGCCCGCGTCCAGAAGCCGAGCCCCGTGAAGAAGCTCCGATCATTGTAAAAAAGCTCAGGTTTCCGCAGCTTAGCCCAGTAAAACCCGACAGTCTTATAAGTGAAGCCCCAGGCCTGTATAATGTCGAACGCCTTTTCCAGCAGAGGGTCGGTCGCCCACAGCAGCAGCACGCAGTCGTCTGCAGCCCATTCGGCTACCGGCAACGCCTTGATGTCGGCGAGAGACATGCAGTCGTAATAGGCTTCGGGGCTCCTCCCCTTGCCCTTGCGCGAATAGGTGGCGAAGGTCCAGGGCGGGTCGGCGTAGATGACCCTGTAATGTTTGGACTGGGGAGAGGCGCTCATCGGCGCATGCTCGCGGGCTCCCGCCGCATGGTCAACCGGCTTCCTCGCCGTCCCCTTCGTCGGGTCCCTCCTCGGTCGGGATGCTGTAATTGCCCTTGAGCCACCGGCCGAGATCGATCTGCGCGCAGCGCGCCGAGCAGAATGGCCGATACTGCGGCATCGGCGGCTTGCCGCAGATCGGGCACGGGCGCGGTGCGGGTCGCTCGATCGACGAGATGGAGGCCATTGCCGAGCGGATATAATCAAAGCGCCGAGATTTGAAAACGTTCGCGCTCATAGCCGGGATCGGCCTCGATCGCGATGCTGCGGGCGAATCGCTGCTCGGCTTGCCGCACGGCGTCGGCCGCGGCCCCCGCCAACGCAGCCGCGACCTCCGGAGCGACGGTGAGGCGCCATCGCCGGCCGGGCTGCGCCCGCGCGGCACGGCGCAGCGCGCGCAGCGCCTCGTGCGAGACCGTGACCGCAGTCTTGACGAGAGCGCCGCCCGGGCGCGGCTCGAGCAATGCCTCGGCGAGCGGGCGGCCGCGGCGCGGCCGCACCAGCTCGAAATGTCCGAGCCGGGTCCAGCCGAGGAGCTGCGGGGCTGCCGGATCGGGGGCGAGCGCCTCGGCGAGCGCCGCGCGCAGCTTTTCGCGCGCCGACCGGCTGTCCAGCCCGACAAAATCGACGACGATGCCGCCGCCCAAATTGCGCAGCCGGATCTGCCGGGCGATCGTCGCGGCGGCGGCGAGGTTGGCCATCATCCCGGTGCGCTCCGGCGAGCCCGTTTCCGGAGTTCCCGTGTCGACGTCGATCAGCATGCCGGCTCGGGTCGCCTCGAAATGCACGGAACCGCCGCCGGGGAGCGCGAGCGTAGCGGACAGCGCCTCGTCGAATACCGCGTCGAGATCGATCGGCCACTCGGTTTCCGGCAGGTGCGCGACGGCGCTGTTCGGAAAAGCGGCGCGGAGTTCGGGAATGGCCGCAGGGTCGTCCACGAGGATCTCGTCGGGCGCTCCCGGCAGCGACCCGGCGAGCGCGGCGGCAAAAGACGCCGCCGGGTCGAGCCGGGCCGGCGGGTCCAGCCGTGAAGCGCGATCAAGGATGTCATACCAGCGCCGCGCCAATGCCGCCGCCTCGGCAGCAAGCGGCGTCGACCGGCGCCGGTTCGAGAACCCTCAGCCCCCACCCCGGCCCTCCCCCGTTACTCACGGGGGAGGGAGGTCCAGTTCCCTCCCCCGCGAGCGGGGGAGGGTTAGGGTGGGGGCTAGTTGGGTGAGGAGCGCCGTGCCATCTGCGGAACCGGGCCGGCCGACAATCAGTTCGACGAGCCGGCCGCGCAAAATCGCGGCCATCGTCACCCTTGCGGCTTTGCCGGCCTGGGCCTCGCGGCGGATTTGCACGACGACGCGCTCGCCTTCGTGCAGCCGCTTGCCGCGCGGGAGAACCTCGCTCTGCGGCAGGAAGGCGGGCCGGTCGCCGCCGATATCGACGAGCGCCGCCCCGAGCGCCGGCACCAGCTGGCGCACCCGGCCGAAATGAATGCTCCCGGCTTCACTGCGGTCGCCGCGCTCGACGAAGAGCTCGACGGGCACGCCCGTCTTCGAGCAGCGCCGCGCGCCACTCGCCAGGGCCCGCCGATATCAGCAGCTCGCGAGCCAACTCGGTCGATAGCCGCGGCCGGCGAGCAGCTGGGCGGTCTCGAAGAGCGGCAATCCGACGACATTCGAATAGGAGCCGCTGATCCAGCGGATCAGCGCCGCCGCCCGGCCCTGGATCGCATAGCCGCCGGCCTTGCCCTGCCACTCGCCGGTGCGCAGATAGGCCCCGATCTCGGCCTCGCTCAGCCGTTTGAAGGCGACCTGGCTGTCGACCCGGCGCGACACCAATCGGCCGTCGGGGCTCACCAGCGCGATGGCGCCATGAACCCGGTGGCGGCGACCCGACAAGCAGTTCGAGGCAGGACCGCGCGCTCGCCTCGTCTTCGGTTTTCGGCAGGATGCGCCGGCCGCAGGCGACGACGGTGTCGGCGGCCAGGACATAGGCGCCGGGATGGCGCGGGATTACCGCCTGCGCCTTTTCCTGCGCGAGGCGCATCGCATGTGCGGGAGGCAACTCGCCGCGGCGGGGGGTCTCGTCAATATCGGCCGGATCGATGCAGTCGGGCATCAGGCCCACTTGGCGCAGCAGTTCGAGGCGGCGCGGCGATGCGGAGGCGAGCACGAGGGGCGGCCCCGTCACCCAGTCACCCCCGCAGATGCAGCACGCAAATCAGGGTGAAGAGGCGCCGGGCCGTGTCGAGATCGATCTCGACCTTGTCGGCGAGCCGCTCGATCAGCAGCGCGGACCCCTCATTGTGCAAGGACCGCCTGCCGACGTCGATCGCCTCGATTTGCGCCAGGCTCGAACGGCGGATCGCTTCGTAATAGCTGTCGCAGACCATGAAATAATCTTTGACGATGCCGCGAAACGGCGCCAGCGGCAGAGTGATCGTTTCGTTCGAGCCGTTCGCCATCGAGCGGATTTCGATGCTCAGCCGGTTCTCCTCGATCGCCAAATGCAGATGGTAAGGCCCGCTGCAGCCGGAAACCGGCGCGAAATGGTTCTCTTCCAGGAGATCGAAGATCGCCACTGCGCGCTCGTGCTCGATGTCGGGGCTGCGGCGGACGACCGTATGCTCGTCGAGAGTGATGTCGGCGATACGCGAGGCGTCCTGCTCGCCCATAGCTTGTCGAGCTACCCCGCGCGCGCCCGATCGAGCCGGATCGACAATGACAACGCGTGCGCGTCCAGCCCCTCGGCCTCGGCGAGGCGGATCGCCGACGGGGCGAGCGCCGCGAGGCTCGCCGCGTCGCAGCGGACGAGCGAGCTGCGTTTCAGGAAATCGAGAACCCCGAGACCCGACGCGAAAGCGCGCGCTGCGGGCCGTCGGCAGGACATGGTTGGGTCCGGCGATATAGTCGCCGATCGCCTCGGGCGTGTGGCGGCCGAGAAAAATCGCCCCGGCATGATGCACCCGCTCGGCCAACGCGTCGGCCTCGTCGAGCGCGAGCTCGAGATGCTCGGGCGCGATCCGGTCGATCAGCGCCGGCGCCTCGTCCCAATCGGCGACGATCAGAATGGCGCCGTGCGCCTGCCAGCTGGCGCGCGCGATCTGCGCCCGCGGCAGCTGCGCCAGGTGGCGCTCCACCGCCGCCTCGACCGCGGCCGCAAAACCGGTGTCATCGGTGATGAGGATCGCCTGCGCCGCGTCGTCGTGCTCCGCCTGCGACAGCAGATCGGCGGCGATCCATTCCGGGTCGTTGTGCCGGTCGGCGACGACCAGGATCTCGGACGGGCCGGCGATCATGTCGATCCCGACCTTGCCGAAGACCCGCCGCTTGGCCGCCGCGACATAGGCGTTTCCCGGACCGACGATCTTGTCGACCGGCGCGATCGTCGCCGTGCCGTAGGCGAGCGCCGCGATCGCCTGCGCACCGCCGACCCGATATATCTCGTCGATCCCGACCATCTGGGCGGCGGCAAGGACGAGCGGGTTCAGCACGCCGCGCGGGGTCGGCACGGTCATGACCAGCCGCTCGACCCCGGCCACCTTCGCCGGGATCGCGTTCATCAACACCGAAGAGGGATAGGCGGCGGTGCCGCCCGGGACGTAGAGCCCGGCCGCGGCGACCGGGCGCCAGCGCGCGGCGAGCCGCACACCGACCTCGTCGACATAGTCGATCGCGAGCGGGCAGCTGGCGGCGATGAAAGCTCTCGATCCGCTCCGCCGCGACGCGCAGCGCGGCGACGGTCTCGGGGTAGCGCCGCAGCGGCGCCATCGGCGATCTCCCGCGCCGTCAGCCGGAGGTCGCCGGCCGCGAGATCCATCCCGTCGAAGCGGCGCGTGTAATCGATCAGCGCCGCATCGCCGCGGGCGGCGACATCCTCGATGATCTCGGCGACCGCGGCGTCGACATCGGCCGCACTCTCCCGCTTTGCCGCGAGCAGCTGTCGGAACCCTGCCTCGAAACCGGGGTCGCGGGTGGAGAGCGTAACCGGCATCAGCGTCCCCCGCCCGCCCGTCACCTCGCCCCTCCCTCGCGGTGCGAGGGGCCCCTACCCTCTCCCGCACTGCGGGAGAGGGGGCCGGCGCGAAGTGAGGTGGGTGAGGGCTTCTGCCGCCGATCGCTTCGCGAAAGCGCTCGATCCAGCCGCCGACTTCTTCGGGGCGGGTCTTCAGCGCCGGGCGGTTGACGATCAGCCGGGAGCTGACCTCGGCAATCGGCTCGATCTCGATCAAACCGTTGGCCTTGAGGGTGGCGCCGGTCTGTACGAGATCGACGATGTGATGGCAGAGCCCCAGACGCGGCGCCAGCTCGATCGCGCCGTTGAGCTTGATGCATTCCGCCTGGATCCCTCGCGCCGCAAAATGCCGGCGGGTAACTTCCGGGTACTTCGTCGCGACGCGCACATGGCTCGATCGTCTGACGTCGGCCTGCCCGAGCGCGTCCGCCGTCGCCGCGACGGCGAGGCGGCAATGCCCGACATCGAGGTCGAGCGGCGCGTAGATCTCCGAATAGTCGAATTCCATCAGCACGTCATTGCCGGCGATGCCGAGCTGAGCGGCGCCGAAGGCGACAAAGGTGGCGGCATCGAAGCTGCGCACGCGGATCAAATCGAGACCCGGCTCGCTGGTTGCTGAAGCGAAGCTGGCGCGAGGCGGGATCGTCGAAGGCCGGCTCCGGCTCGATGCCGATCTGGCGCAACAGCGGCATCACCTCGCCGAGGATCCGCCCGTTCGGCAATGCCATGATCAAGGGATCGTCGCGGACGGGCTCGGCTCATCGGTCACGAAGCTTCATCCAAATCGTGGCGGGGCCGCCATGGCGTCGGCCACGGATCGCCGAGGTCCCTGGCGTGGCAGAGAATTCGCGCGACCTCGAGCCGGATCGCCGCGCCGCCGGAAAATTCGAGATGGACTGCGCCGTCTTCCGGCCGGATCGCCAGCAACGACAATATCCGGCCGTCATCGCTGCGGCGGAACCCGCTGTAGGACACCGCCGCCACCTCGCTGAAGGTGATCCCGCACAAGACCCGCTCATAGGGAACCTCGCCGGGCGCCGGGCCGAGCCCGTTTTCCCAGCGAAATCGGTTCGCGACGAACAGAAAGCTGCGCTCCTCCGGCGCATAAGCGAGGTCGCGAACCGCAACGAGCGCGTCCTGCAGACAGGCCGAGATCACCGCCAGGTCTTCGGCGTCCTCGGCGCGCAGTTTGAGCGCCGCGCCTTCGTCAGGCGCCATCCCGCAGCCTCTCGATCCGGGCATTGCACCCGGCGAGCTTTTCCTCGAGCCGTTCGTAGCCGCGGTCCAGGTGGTAGACGCGGTTGATCACGGTTTCCCCGGCCGCGGCGAGGCCGGCGACGACCAGCGACACCGAGGCCCGCAAATCCGTCGCCATGACCGGCGCCCCCATCAGCCGCGGCACGCCGCGCACCAAGGCGGAGGCGCCATGGACGTTGATGTTGGCCCCCATTCGCGCCAGCTCGGGGACATGCATGAACCGGTTCTCGAAAATCGTCTCGGTGATCATCGAGGCGCCATTGGCGACCGTCATCAGCGCCATGATCTGCGCCTGCAGATCGGTCGGAAACCCCGGATAGGGTTCGGTCATCACGTCGACGCCTTCGAGGCGTTCGGCATATCGCCGCACCGTCAGCCCGTCGGCGGTTTCCGCGATTTCGACACCAGCGCCTTCGAGAATGCGCGCGACTGCCGCGACGAGATCGAGGCGGGTCCCGGTCAGCCTGACCTCGCCATTCGTCGCCGCGGCGGCCATGATGTAGGTTCCGGTCTCGATCCGGTCCGGGATGATCGAATGCGTCGCCCCGTGCAGCCGCGGGACGCCGAGGATCCTCAGGCGGTCGGTGCCGATCCCATCGATGCGCGCGCCCATCGCCACGAGGCATTCGGCCAGATCGGTGATTTCCGGCTCGCGCGCGGCGTTGATCAGCAGGGTCTCGCCCTCCGCCAGGCTGGCCGCCATCAGCAGATTCTCGGTGGCGCCGACCGAGACCGCCGGAAAGGCGATCTCCGCGCCCCGCAATCCCTTGGGGGCGCGCGCATCGATATAGCCTTCGCGCAGCTCGACCTCGGCGCCGAGCCGCTGCAATCCCTTTATGTGCAGGTCGACCGGCCGGGTGCCGATCGCGCAACCGCCCGGCAGCGAGACGCGCGCGCGCCCGCAGCGTGCGACCAGCGGCCCGAGCACGAGGACCGAAGCCCGCATCTTCCGAACGAGGTCATAGGGTGCGGTGCTCGAAGTGATGTGCCCGGCCGACAATTCGAGGACGTGTCCCGAATCTGCGCCTTCCTCGCCTCGGATGACCGACACGCCGTGCTGAACCAGCAGGTTCGCCATCGTGGCGATATCGGCGAGAACGGGGACGTTCTTCAGGGTCAAGGTTTCCGGCGTCAGCAGGGACGCGGCCATCAGCGGCAAGGCCGCGTTTTTGGCGCCGCCGATCGGAATTACGCCTTCGAGCGGCACGCCGCCCTTGATGCAGATCTTGTCCATCGCCTCGGTTGTACGCCCGCCGCCACCCAGACCGGCGGCAGGCAGCAGCCTATCTATTGGCGGTCACGCCGCCGTCCGGCTGCTTTTACTTGACCGCGAAGCGCCGCTCAAGCCGGCGGCTCGCCGTCGGCCCCCTCGCCTTTTTTGGCTGGCGGTGCGGCACGCCGCTGCTGGGCGCGGGCCTGCTCCTTGCGCCGCCGCAGATTGTCGCGCAACGCCTTTGCCAAGCGCTTCTCGCGCTCGGCGCGTTCAGCGTTGTGCTTTGCGCCGGGCTGTAAAGGTTGCGCCATCCCGCGATGCAAAGGGAGGGCGTCGATTATGTCAAGCAGAAGCTATTCCTCGATCCGGATCTTCGCATGCGTCGCGAGGATCACGGCGACCGCCTGCTTTGCGGTGTATTCGGCGGATTGATCCGGATGCTGGCGCCGCCACGCCTCGACACCCGCCCGGTAACATTCCACCGAGGGGCGTCCAGAGCGGCGCGCCGAATTCGAACGCCTTCAGCACCGCCTCGGCGGCGACATTCGTCGTCGGATCGATTTTCGATACCCGCCAAACCATCAGGCGCTCCAAAGGCTCCGGCGAAGGCCGTATCGTGGTTAGCCACAATCAACCAACCCGGCAAACATTGGACTGCAGAAGGGGTTCCGGTTGGGTCAGCGCGATTTGGTGCGCGCCCCGAAAGCCGCTTCCATATCGCGGTCGCCTTCATTTCGTCATCTTCCTCCGCCAGCACTTCGGCGAAGAAGGCGCGGTCGATGTTGCCGCCGGACTGAATGACCGCGACACGCTTGCCGGCGACCCGGCTACGCTCCTGCAGCGCCGCAGCCAGCGCCGCAGCGCCGGCGCCCTCGGCGACATTGTGCGTGTCGCTGAACATAATCCGCATCGCGCGGCGCATCTCCGCTTCCGAGACGGTGAGGATGCGCGCGGCGCCGCGGCGGATGATGTCGAGCGCCTCCGGGTCGGGCACCCGCACGGCGAGCCCGCCCGCCATCGTGTCGGCGGAATTGGTGCTGACCGGCGCGCCGGCGGCGAAGGACAGCGCGTAAGTCGGGGCGTTGGCCGCAACGACGCCGACGATCTCGGTGCGAAGCCCCAGCGCGTCGCGCGCCGCGATCACCCCCGAGATGCCGCTGCCGAGCCCGATCGGGACATAGACCACATCGAGATCGGGAACCGCGCGAAACAGTTCGAGCCCGTAGCTGGCGACGCCGCGCACCAGCAGCGGATCGTAGGAATGGACGAAATGCCGCCTTTCGCGCTCGGCCAATTCGGTCGCGTGCTCGAACGCGGCCTGGAAATCGTGCCCGGCCTCGACGAGCCGCGCACCGAACCCCGCCATCGCCCGGTTCTTCTCGATGCTGTTGCCGTGAGGCACGACGATCGTCGCATCGACCCCCAGCCGCGCGGCGGCGAGCGCAATGCTCTGACCGTGATTGCCGGTGGTCGCCGTTACGACACCCCGAATATCCGGCTGCGCCCGCCTGACCGCGTCGAGATAAACGAGGCCGCCGCGGATCTTGAAAGACCCGATCGGCGTGTGGTTCTCGTGCTTGACCCAGAGCTCGGCGCCGAGCCGCCTGGACAGCAACGGCCAGCAATATTGCGGGGTCGGCGGCACTACCCGATGAACGAACGAGGCCGCGGCCTCCAAGGTGTCGAGATCGATCATCACCGCGGGGGCTTCTTCGCCTCGGACCCGGTGCTCTCGGCAGGTCCGCCGGCGTGCTCGGCGGGCGGGCCCTTGTAGGAAATGCGCCAGATCGTGCCGCCGGTGTCGTCGGCGACGAGCAAGGAGCCGTCCTTGGCGACGGCGAGCGCGGCGGGGCGGCCCCAGACCTCGGCGCGCTCTTCGCCCGATGCCCAGAAGCCGGTCGCGAAATTCTCGTAATAGCCTTCCGGCCGGCCGTCCTTGAACGGCACCCGCACTACCTTGTAGCCGGTCGGGATCGAGCGGTTCCACGAACCCTTCAGCGCGACGAACAGGCTCCCCTTGTATTCGGCCGGGAACTGGTCGGCCTCGTAGAAGACGAGGTCGAGCAGCGAGGAATGGGCCTGGAACAACAGATCGGGCGTGATCGTCGCTTCGACCTTATCGGGCGCCAGCTGCGCAAATCCCGGCTGCGGATGCTTGCCGATATAGGCGTAGGGCCAGCCATAGAACCCGCCCTGCTGCACGCGGATCAGGTAATCGGAGGGCAGGTTGTCGCCGAGCCCGTCGCGCTCCTGCACGACAGCCCACAGCTCGCCGGTCTGCGGGTGGAAGGCGAGCGCGGTCGGGTTGCGCGTGCCCGACGCGACGGTCGTCTGATTGGAGCCGTCGGCGTCGAAGCGCTGGATCGTCGCCTTGGGCTCGGGCTCGACGCCGAGATTGCCCGACGAACCGACCCCGACATAGAGCGCGCCGGTTTTCGGGTCGATCGCCAGATGGCGGTTTTGGTGGCCCTGGACGATGCCGAACACGCCCTTCTTCGTCAGCAGCTCCGCGCCATAGGCCCCCGGCACCGGCTTGCGCTGGTCGGGCGGCACGTCGTCGGCCTTCTGCGGCGGCACCGGGCGGCCGGCCCGCAATGCGCCGACGACGTGCGGCACGCGCCAGATGCGCGTCCTGGTCGGCGACGAGGATCTCGTCGCCCCGCAGCGCCAGGCCGTAAGGCCGGTTGAGGTCCTCGACATGGCGGTCGATCCATTTGGCGCGGCCCTCGCCGTCGTCGCGCAACAGGGTCAGATAGCCGGCGCTCTGCTCGGCGACCAGCACGTCGCCATTGGGCAGCACGAGCAGCCGCCGCGGATTGACGAGGCCCGGTCACGAACGGGGCCGCGGTGAAGCCCGGCGGCACCTCCAATTTCTGCCCGTCATAGGGCACGATTAGCGAGCGGTCGGCGACGATCGGCCCGGTCTTCGGCGGCGGCAGGTCATTGGGGTCGAAATGGTAGCGCCGCCCGATCTCATGCTCGGCCTGGAAATTCTGCGCCAGCTCTTCCTTCGTAGCAGCGCCTTGTCCCGGCGCCGCCTGTTGCTGTGCGAAGGCCGGCGACGATACCAGCACGGCGGCTGCGCTCGCCGCCAAGACAATCGATGAGATGCGGGACTTCATTGCCATATCCCTCTCCAACAGGGTTCCGGGCAGAATCCCAGCGTATCAGTAATCTGTCAGCTGGCGAAGTTCCGCCGGGGCGATCACTCAAACGTGACGGCGTCGGATTTCTCATAGGAAGGCGTTGTCGATCGGACTGGCGAAAAGGTAGGGTGCCGGCATGGCCGCCACCGTTAGCGCGATCTACCGCTACCCGGTAAAGGGCCTGAGCGCCGAGCGAATGGACCGCGTGGCGCTGATGCCAGGCGAATGCCTGCCGCACGATCGGCGCTTTGCGATCGCGCTCGGCTCGACACACTTCGATCCGCAGCGCCCGGAATGGCTGTCGAAGATCCATTTCGTCATGCTGATGCGCGACGAAAAGCTCGCGCAGTTGCAGACCCGCTTCGACGCGGAAAGCGGCGTCCTGACGATCGCCGAAAACGGCCGGGTATTGCTGCGCGAGCGGATGACCGAGACCGAGGGATGCAGGCTGGTCGCAGAATTTTTCGCCGATTTCCTCGGGCCCGCCGTGAATGGACCGCTGCGCGTCGTCGAGGCGCCGGGGCACGCCTTTGCCGATGCGCGCCGCAAACCGAATGCGACGACCGATAAATACGTCTCTCTGATCAACCGCGCGAGCATCGCGGCGCTCGAAGCGGCGATGGGCGTGCCGGTCGATCCGATCCGATTTCGCGCCAACGTCTATTTCGACGGGGCATCGGCGTGGAGCGAGCAGGACTGGATCGATTCCGAAATCACCCTCGGAGCCGCGCGGCTGCGGGTGATCTCGCCGATCACCAGATGTGCGGCAACCCAGGTCAATCCCGCCACCGCGAAACGCGACCTCGACATCGTCGCCGCCCTCGGACGCGCCTTCGGCCACATCAATATGGGCGTCTACGCCGAGGTGACGGCAGGCGGCGAGGTCGCCCTTGGCGATGCGCTGCTCGAGCCGCAGGCCAGCTTGACCGGCGGTTGACACAAGGTCGTCTGCAACTGTTGCCGACCTACCCCGTTTCTGGCTTGGGAGCCCGTTTGCTGGCCGGCGGTCATATAAAAGCCTTGATAACCGTTCGCCGCGACCTCGTCGCATTTCAGCCGATAGGTACCGACGCCGCCGATATATGGCATGAAGATGCGGGGCTTGCCGGGAATGTTTGCCCCCATGTACCAGGAGTTGGCCCGCGGATAGAGCGTGGCGTTGCCGACTTCGTTGACGTGGGCCACCCAAGCTTCCTCAGCCTCCGAAGCTGCTTCGATGCACTCGCGGCCATGCTCCCGCAGATCGGCGATGCAGCCGGTGATCCTGTCCACGTGCTGCTCGATGGAGACGAGCATATTGCTCAGAACCGAGGGACTGCCCGGGCCGGTGATCGTGAAAAGGTTCGGAAATCCGGCAATGGCGAGCCCGAGATAGGTGCGCGGCCCCGCGGCCCATTTCTGCTGTAATGTCTCGCCGCGCCGGCCCCGGATGTCGATGTTGAGCAGCGCGCCGGTCATCGCGTCGAAGCCGATCGCGAAGACGATCGCGTCCAGCCTGTATTCCGCGCCGCGGGTGCGCAGTCCGCGCCGGGTGATGGCCTCGATTGGCGTTTCCCGCACGTTTACCAACGTGACGTTTTCACGATTGAACGTGTCGTAATAGTTGGTGTCGACGCACATCCGCTTGGTACCGATGGGATTATCGCGGGCCGCCAGCATCTCCGCCACCTTCGGATCGCGGACGGTGGCGCGGATCTTGTCTCGGAAGAACTCGGCGGCGATCTCGTTCGCCGGCTCGTCGGTCAACAGATCGGTAAACGAAAAGCCGAAGCCCAGCCCGCCGCGGCGCCGGCGGGCTTCGTATTCCTGCTGCCGCTCCTCTTCCGAGATCGATAGCGCCGCATAATCGTTGCGCGGAGCGACGAAGCCGATGCGCGATTCCCGCGCCTGCTGCCGGAACTCGGCATAGTTCGATTTCACCTGCCACTCGTACACCGGATCGAGCGGCCCGTTATGGCGGGGATGCTGAAATTCGGCGTGCGCTGGAAAACGAAGAGGTGAGCCGCCTCTTGCGTGATGAGCGGGATCGACTGGATGGCGGAAGACCCTATGCCGATGACACCGACCCGCTGGCCCCGGAAATCGACACCCCCGTGAGGCCAGCAGCTGGTCTGGTACGCGCAATCTACCCCACACGTTGAGGCAACATATCTCCTACCAATTCTATTAAAAGGTAGGACAACGCTTTGTTTTGAAGGGGGTTTCTCTGCCCTGGAGGTCGAAGGCCTGCTGTCTCGTCACGACACCCGTGTCTTCGAGCTTCTGTGTGACGCTCTGTAGATATTCCGCCGTCCATCCCGGGCTATTGGGATGGAAAAAGTTGATAAGGGCCTGGAATGTGCCCAATTCGTCTTGCGATTCCGCGCCGATTGTCGGCGCGGCGAGCAGTCCCATGAAGGCAATTGCCATCGCGTATTTGAGACTGGTGGCGGTCATTATCTCAACTCCGTTTGCGGCATGACCAAGCGTAGGATACGAACTAGGTTTCTACGAGCCGGAGACAACGCTGTTGCGGCCAGTCGAACGCGCGGCCTATGTGACCTCGGATGGCTTTGCCCGAGGACCGTTTCCTGACCGAGAATAGCACGATTCCCCATAGGGGCGGAGGGGGGCTCTTCTCGGTGAGGGCAGTCGATGGCTGAGGTGGTGATGGCCGATGACGGCGTCCCTTTTGACGGGGCGACGGCGGAGCGGGGGCCGCTCGGCGGGGCGGAGACGGCGTTCGCGGCGCTCGCCGAAGCCTTGGCGCGGCGCGGCCATCGGGTTGCGGTGCGCAATCGCTGCCCCGCCGCCCTCTGCCACAACGGTGTGCACTGGGCGCCCCTTTCGGACGGAATTCCGCCGGCCTGCGATCTTTACATTGGTAATCGCGGCCACCGGGTCATCGGTCTCGTTCGAAAAGCCGGGCGCCGGCTGTTCTGGCTGCACAATCCTGCAGGTTATCTCAAAAAGCCGCGCAATCTGTGGCGGCTCGCCCGGTACCGCCCGATCCTGATTACAACCGGAGCCTACCACGCAACAACGGTGCCGGACTGGCTGCCCTGCGGCGGGCGCGAGATCATACCCTATGGGATGCTCGACCGCTTTCGTGCGGCAGCGCCACGCGAGGCGCCACCGCCGCGAGCAATTTTTACCTCGAACCCGCTGCGCGGGCTCGATTGGCTGCTCGACCTCTGGGTTGCGCGCATCGCGCCGGCAGTGCCCCCGGCGGAATTGCACATTTATGCCGGAGAGAGGGTCTACGGCTCGACCCGAGCGCCGCGGATGGATGAGGTTCTGGCGCGAGTTGACGGCCTCGCCGCGCACCGGATACGCCGTTTCGCGCCGGTCGGCCGTGCAGAGTTGGCGGCAGCCCTGTCCGGCGCCAGGGTCATGCTCTACCGCGGCGATCCGGGGGAGACGTTCTGTCTCGCGCTCGCCGAGGCGCAGGCGATGGGGGTGCCGGCGATCGTACAGCCCCTGGGCTCGGCCCCCGAACGGATCATCGATGGCGCCACGGGTCGTGTTGCCGAGAATGACGACGCATTTGCGAGGGCGGCGATAGCGGCGCTGCGCGACGACGCGTTGTGGCGGCAGTGGCATCTTGCCGCTCTCGCGACCCAAGGCGGATCCAGCTGGGACGCCGTCGCGGGCAGGTTCGAAGCGCTGATGAGATGACCCGGCGGGTGCTGCAGGCAATCGCCGGTGCGGAGTACGGCGGAGCGGAGACTTTTTTCATCCGGCTCGCCGCGGCGCTGCAGCGCGCCGGCGAGCCGCAACGGGTGCTGATCCGCCGCAATTCCAGCCGGGCGCAATGCCTGCGCGCCGCCGGGGTCGGGGTCGGCGAACTCGCGTTCGGCGGCATCTTCGACCTGGCGACCCGATTGGCCTTCGGTCGCGAGATCGCCGCCTGGCGCCCCGATATCGTTCTGACCTGGATGAGCCGCGCCACTCGGCTGTGTCCGCGCGGCGACTTTGTGCATGTCGCCCGCCTCGGCGGTTATTACGATCTGAAATATTATCGCCGCTGCGATCATCTGATTGGGAACACCCGCGCCATTGTGGATTATGCTATCGCCAGAGGCTGGCCGCGCGAACGGGTCACCTATCTGCCAAATTTTGTTCCCGATTCAGCGGCTGCAGCGACGGCCGCTGCAGGCAGCATGGCGGCGGGTGGGGCGCCATTGGCGTTGGCTCTGGGCCGGCTTCACCCAAACAAAGGGTTCGAACTGTTGCTCGAGGCTCTCGCCGCAACCCGGGAGATCACGCTGTGGATCGCAGGGGACGGCCCGCTGCTGGCGCGCCTCGAACGCCTCGCCACCCGGCTGGGGATCACCGGCCGGGTCCGTTTCCTCGGCTGGCGCGAGGACGTGCCGCGCTTGTTGGCGGCGGCCGATCTTCTCGTCTGTCCGTCGTTGCACGAGCCGCTTGGCAATGTCGTGATCGAGGCCTGGTCCGCCGGATTGCCGGTCGTCGCCACGGCGAGCGACGGGCCGGCCGGTCTGATCCGGGATGGCGAAAGCGGCATCCTGGTGCCGCTCCCCGGAAGCCGCGGCGGCGGCCCGCAAGCGCTCGCCGATGCGATCGAGCGCGTTTGCGCGGATCCCGCGCTGCGTGCGAAACTCGGAAAAGCGGGCCGCCGGGCCTACGAAACCGACTTCACCGAGCCGATCGTCGTTGCCGGTTACCGCAGGTTCTTCGATCAAGTGACGCGCTGATGTGCGGGATCGCCGGGCTGATGACATATGACGGCGCGGCCCCGCCGCCGGCGCCGCTGCGCGCAATGGCGGATGCGCTGCGCCACCGGGGTCCGGATGGCGATGGCCGATACCGATCGGGGGACGTCGGGATGGTGCAGACCCGGCTCGCCATCATCGATCTTGCGACCGGCGACCAGCCGCTCTACGAACCGGGTGGCGCGGCGCTGATCGCCAATGGCGAGATCTACAACTATCTCGAACTGCGCTCCGACCTCGGCAGCGCCCGTTCGGCGGCGTTGTCGACGCAGTCGGATTGCGAGCTCCCGCTGCATCTCTATCGGCAATACGGGCTCGACTTCGCCGCGCATCTACGGGGCATGTACGCGATTGCGCTGCACGACCCGTCGGCCGGCCATCTGATCCTCACCCGCGATCCGTTCGGCATCAAGCCCATCTATTACGCCGAAACGCCGCGCGCCTTTGCTTTCGCCTCGGAGCCGGGCGCGTTGATCGAGGCCGGCATCGTCGCCCCGCAGCTCGTCCGGTCGGCGCGCAACGAGCTGCTGCAGATGCAGTTTACCACGGGCCGTGAGACGATCTTCGCCGGGATCAATCGAGTGCTCCCGGGAGAGATGGTGGTGGTGCGACGGGGGCGCATCGTCGAGCGCCGGCGCCGCGCAGCGCTGCCCGAGGGCGGACCGCTGCAGCTCGGCGAGCCAGAGGCGCTCGCCCGATTGGACGCCGCTCTTATGGAAAGTGTCCGCCTGCACCAGCGCTCGGACGTGCCGTTCGGCGTATTTCTCTCGGGCGGCATCGATTCGACGGTGGTGCTCATGATGATGGCGCGACTTGCCGAGCGCCCGGTCAAGGCGTTCACGATCGGCTTCGCAGCGAGCGAGGTCGCTGACGAGCGGCAGGCCGCGCGCGCCGCCGCTGCTTCGGTCGGGGCCGAGCATGTCGAGCTCGTGTTTGATGAAGCTGACTTCTGGAAACTGCTGCCCGAAGTCGTCTCGGCGGTCGACGACCCGGCCGCCGATTATGCGATCCTGCCGACCTGGGCTCTTGCCCGTGCCGCGCATGAAGCCGGTCTCAAAGTGATTCTTACAGGTGAGGGCGGTGACGAGTTGTTCGCCGGGTATGGACGCTATCGCAGCGCGATGCGCCCATGGTGGGCGGGCGGGCGCGCGCCGCGGGCGCGCGGCGTGCTCGACGGGCTCGGGATATTGCGAAGCGAGATCGCCGGCTGGCGCGACGGCATCGCTGCTGCCGAGATCCGCAACAGCGGCCACCGGCGAACTCCGTTGCAGGTCGCGCAAGCGGTCGATTGCGCCGATTGGCTGCCCAACGATCTGCTGATCAAGCTCGATCGCTGCCTGATGGCGCACAGCACCGAAGGCCGTACGCCCTATCTCGATACCGAGCTGGCGGCGCTCATCTTTCGCCTGCCGGACGAGCTCAAGGTCAGGCGCGGGTTCGGCAAATGGCTGTTGCGCCGCTGGCTTGCCGATCGTCTGCCCGACATGCAGCCCTTCAGCCGCAAGCGCGGCTTCACGGTTCCGGTGGCGCAGTGGATCGCGCGTCGCGGGGCTGACCTCGGTCCCCTCGTCGCCCGTTCAAGCGCAGTGCGTGAAATCTGCCGCCCCGATGCGGTGGAGCGCCTGTTCGCCGCCCCCGCCGGTAGGCGAACCGCCCGCGCCGCTTGGAACTTGCTCTTCTACGCCCTCTGGCATCGCCGCCACATTGAGCGCGCTCCATCGCCGCAGGACACGATGGCCGCGCTGGCCGATTGCGCGTGACCGCGCCGTCTCGATCGCCCTTGCCCAGCTCAGAACAGAACGCCGGTTTCAAACAAGAAGCGGGTCTGTGTGGTGTTCGTGCCTTCCCTGCCAAACGCCAATCCAGGTGTCGTGCTGCTCGCCCCGACGTGGGAGATTTCTGCGCGCGCGAAGAAGATCTTGTACTGATAGGTCGGGGTCAGGGTGATCGACCACGCATTGCTGCCCGGGCCATAGAGCAGGTTTGGGGCGCCATTCGCGGTGCTTCCTGTGCTGGAGATGTATTCGAAGCGAATGGGAATGCTGAACCCGGGCAGGGGGGAGTCCTCGCCAAAGCTGTAATTGGCCAAGATCGCCCCGCCATAAGTCGATGCGTCCGTAAATGCACCGATCGTCGAAGCGGCAGGGACATGGGTGTACTGGAAGTAAGGTGTTATAGTCCAGGGCGCAGCATTGTAATTATAGACAAAGGTAAGAAGTGTCTCGTTGTTCTGAAACAAAGGCGTTGCAGTCGTCTGAAAAAAAGGTGTCGTAGTTGTCAGTTTATCGGTGTGTGCGTAATTGCCGCCGGCCGCCAAGACGAAGTTATTGGAGGTGTCGAGCGTATAAGTCGCGGAACCAGATAACCACGTGTAGCGGTTTGAGTAGAATCCATCGTTGAGCGAAAATGCAAACGCCACAGGGCCGGCGGTATAGTTCAGCTGGCCACCGCGACTAATGGCCGGTTCCTGGGCCCACAGAAGCCCGCGTTCGATGTTCATGTTTTGGAATGTAAAGGTGTTTTCTGCACCGATCAGTGTCGGGAGCTTACCGCCCTGGACCGAGAAGGTATCGGTTGGCGCCAACTTAGCCCATGCCAACGGCAGCGGCCCGAAGAAGTCTCCGGTCGCCTTAGGGGTATTGAAATAGGGGGCGCCGAGACCGGGTATCGTATAGGCACCAACCTGAACGTAATATTGGAAAAGACCATCAGTCTTCTGAAAGGAAAACTGACCATTGCTCAAACTGCCGAGCGACCGTTGGTCAGCGGGAAAAGGATTGTTCTGCCATAATACGAGAGGGGTGACGACACCGGTCAGGTAGACTGGACCGAGCGGTCCCAAGTCAAAATTCATTGGGTTGGGATTGGCCGCAAGAGGACCGGTCAAAGCGGGGGTCGTCATCGCGGTCGGGGCCGCCGGCTTTTCTTCCGCTGGCGGTTGCTCGGTGTTCTCCTCGGCCCACGCAGAACCGATACCGCCGAGCAACATCGAAACCAAGGCGGTACTCATGACAATTCTGTATTTGATATGCTTCATTTCAAAGCCTTTCGAATCCTCACTTCGCGCTAGTTAGAAGACCTGACCCTGCGGTTCTCCTATCGAGCTGTTGCCACCACTTACCCTCTCTTCCAGGGTAGCAAGCGCCATACCACCTATCGGATAATCCCAGCGATTACGCGGCAAACCGGTCAGTTGTGCACCGATCCGCCTATTCCCGTATTTCCTGGATCGCCGCGTTGGCCAATGGTCGCTCGCTACCTCGACGAATTGAACAATTTCTAGGCACTCCAGGGTGTTTCCGGCGCGGAAATTGACAGAAAAGACCCCGTCCGGAAAAGCGGCTGCCGGGCCGCTCGGTTGTTTCGAGGCATGGGTCGCGAATCGGCGATGCGCGGCGCGGTGCGGGGAGCATCATTGCAGCCACCGCACGGCAGACTGACCGAACTCCACCGAACTTCAGCGTGAAATAGAACGGGCGGCTGAACACCAGCCGCCCGTGTCACCGAGATTGTAGCAGTTTTAAGCAAGCTTCCGGCGGCGGCGCGCAAAACCGAGACCGGCGAGGCCGGCGCCGAGTAGCGCGAGGCTGGCAGGTTCGGGCGCGGCCGTGGTGATGATCGGCGGAGCACTGACGTCGATGGGCTCCTCCAGCGAGAAGAATGCAGTTCCGCCGGGTGCGATTCCGCCGACGAAGTTCACTGTGCCGGTATTCCCGCTGATGTTGGTGAAGTACGCTTGCGGACCGCCGTAACCGGAAGTGTCCGGATTACCCGCGACTAGCGGCAGATGATTGCTGACATAGGTCTCGATGCCGTCGCCCTCAAATCCGAAGATGCCCGGTGCCGATATATTGAACGACGAGATCGTGCTGGCGGTGTTGTTGATGACGCCGATCAACGCATCTTCGACGCCCTCATAATCGATCTGGGGGCCATTGGTTGTCGTGATCGACCCATTCGCGTTGAAGGTCACAAACAGGTTGCAATCGGTCGCGGAGCCCGATCCGGCGCCGTTCCCGCCATCGGCTCCAAGCACGTTAGGGCACACCCCGCTGGCGCCGAATGCTCCATTCCACGGTCCCGCATTTGCCTGTCCGATGCCGGCGAGCGCGGCAGCGCCGACGATCGCGCCGACCGTCAGATAATGCTTAATATTCATTAACAACTCCCTAGTCATGGATGACTGATGTGACACAAAGAGGAATACGCAACTCTCGTGCCAACCGGCTTTATTACCCGTTTTTAAAGCACTTATTGGTAAAGAAATTTTACCTATGATGTGTCGGTATTCTTTACATTAATTTCTTAAGCTGGCCAGCGGCGGCCTCATTGTCGATCAGCCAAAATCCGCGCTGTCGACTATCCCTGACCTCGTCGTTGTACATTTCCCAGTAAAGGACGAACGGGCATGCCCATTCGAGCCCGCTTCGCATCACCCGCCGAGATAGGTTGTCCTGTTCCTGCGGCGTGTAGCGGTCGGCAGGAAAACCGTACTCGCCAATGAACACCCGCTTCCCGGAAAGTCCGACCTTCGGCTCGATTTGCGACTACAAATAATCAAGGGCTTGCGGTAGCTTTTGCTCGGGGTTGGGGAGCAGACAATCATATGCCGAGTAGGAAACATAATGGACGCGAATGGCGGGCAAGATGGCGTTGGCGGCGCGCGGCCCACCCGCGATTGTCCGATCTCAGCCGCCCGGGTCTGCGCTCGATCATGCTCGGCGCGCAAAAGAATGGGCGGCTGAACACCAGCCGCCCGTGTTTGCCAAAACGTAGCAGTTTTAAACGAGCTTCCGGCGGCGGCGTGCCAAACCGAGACCGGCGAGGCCGGCGCCGAGAAGCGCGAGGCTGGCAGGCTCCGGGGTTGGGGTCACCGGCGTGATATTGATGCTCGGTGCCAACTCCAGAGAGAAGTACGCAGAGCCTCCATTGGGAATCCCGTTCGCGCCGAAAACGACCGTTCCGCTGTCGTCGAACACGGTCGTCGTGTGGATGTTGGTGAAAAAGTCGGCGGCACCGCTCAGGTCAAAATTAGCGGTGGTCGACACCCTTCCGCCGTACCCCGTCGGATCGGATCCGTCCGGCTCGGACGTAAGACTGCAGGCCGTCGCCGTCGAAAGCGAACAAGCCGCCGCCATTGCCGCTGCCGACAAAGCTGAGCGACGTTATCGTGCTCCCGGAATTGTTGATGATGCCGACGAGGTTGTCATCGGAACCGTCATAAGGGTTCGGGTTGGGAATGGTTGTCGCGAAGGAGCCGCCTGGCCCCGCGGTGATGACGACGTTGCACGTCGTAACCCCGTTGATATTCGGGCACGGGGCGGCGCTGGCCAGTCCACCGGCAAGTGTGGCAGCGCTCAGGATCGCGCTGGCCATCAGATAGTGCTTAAGGTTCATTAACTACTCCCTATTGTATCATTGGCTCATGCCAACGCTTAAGTAGCAATCCTCGTGCCACCAAAATTCCTACAATTTTTTCAACCCTTTAATTGGCGTGGACTAATTTGGCTCACCCGGTTCGTCGAAATTTCTTACAGCCATCTCGTTAACCCGGCGTCGTGCCAAGCCAGTTGCAGGGGACGCCCTTCGCTTGCGCCACTCCCAAGAAGCGGCGAATTCTCGGAAAGTCGGGTTTTGACAGTCATTCTGCCCGGTTCAATAGAGCCCTCTTTCCCGGACTGGGCCCCGCCGCGCATGTAAAGTGTGCCGACAGAGTTTAACGGGAAAATTGCGTTTCCCGAATCCGCTAGCTACAGATCTGGTAACTCGATCACCAGGCCGTCCTGGCCGGGTTCGACGCCGCTCGGCAATTCGGCGCTGAGCTCGCGGTAATCGAGGCTCTGGTCCATATGGGTCAGCACGGCGCGCCGCGGACGCACGCGCTGCGATCCACGACAAGGTCTTCGCAAGGTGAGAGTGCGTCGGATGCGGCTCGCGCCTGAGGCAGTCGACGATCCACAGTTCGATCCCGTCAACCGCGGCGAACGCCGCGTCGTCGAGTTCGGTGACGTCCGTCGAGTACGCAAAGCCGCCGATCCGCAGACCGAGCGTCGTGCTGAAGCCATGGTCCTGCGCGAACGGAATGACCGGGATCCCGGCGATCTCGAAGGGGCCGCCGATCTCGTGCGGCTCGAGGGTCGGCTTGTAGATATCGGCCCGGCTCGGCGACGGCTCGAGGACATAGCCGAAGCGCCGGCCGATCTCGGCTCAAGGTCTTCGCGTCGGCAAAGAGCGGGATCGCCCGCCGCATCAGCCGGTTGACCGACCGCAGATCATCGATCCCGTGCAGATGGTCGGCATGCGCATGGGTCACGATCACGGCGTCCAAGCGCGACACCCTGGCGTCGATCAGCTGCTCGCGCAGATCGGGCGAGGTATCGATCAGGATGACAACGTCCCCGATCTCGACCAATGCCGACACGCGGCGGCGGCGGTTGCGCGGATCGGCGGGATCGCAGCGGCCCCAGTTCGGGCCGATCGCCGGCACGCCGGTCGAGGCGCCGCAGCCGAGGACGGTGACCCTCATCCTGCGGACGGCGTCGCCTTGGTGAAGAGGCGGAAGAAATTGTCGTGCGTCACCGCCGCGAGGCGCTGCGGATCGAGCGCCCTTGAGCGCCGCCACGGCTGCCGCGGTCGCCGCCACGAAGGCCGGCTCGTTGCGCTTGCCGCGATAGGGCACCGGCGCGAGATAGGGCGCGTCGGTCTCGACGAGCAGCCGATCGAGCGGCAGGTCGCGCACGATCGCGCGCAGCTCTTCGGCATTGCGGAACGTCACGATCCCGGAGATCGAAACATAAAACCCGAGCGCGATCGCGGTTTCGGCGAGCGCCCGGCCGCTGCTGAAGCAATGCAAGACCCCGGGCGGCGGCCGCTCTTCCTCGAGGATCCGCGCGATCTCGCGATCCGCCTCGCGGGCATGGATGATCAACGGCAGACCGCTGGCGCGCGACGCCGCGATGTGGACGCGGAAGACGCGCTCCTGAATATCGCGCGGGCTCAGATCGTAATGAAAGTCGAGGCCGGTCTCGCCGATGCCGACGACTTTCGGGTGTTCGGTCAGCGCGAGAAGCTGCTCGGTGAGCAGCGGGGCGTGATCGGCAGCCTCGTGCGGATGCGCCCCGACCGAGCACCAGATCCCGTCATAGGCCTCGGCGATCGCGCGCACCCCGTCGAATTGGTCGAGCCGCGTGCAGATCGTCAGCATCGTTTCGACCCCGGCCGCCCGGGCGCGGCCGATCACGGCATCCCGCTCTGCCGCGAAATCGGGGAAGTCGAGATGGCAATGGCTGTCGACCAGCATGGGGCCCCTGCCCTCTGCCATTACGGGGCCGCCTCCTCGACAAAGCGCGGGAAGATAGCTTCCGGCTTTGGCAGCGTGTTCCCGGGGCGAGCGGCGCCTCGGCCAAGGCGGCGAAATCGCGCGCCGCCTGCGGCACTGCCAGCTGATCGAGGAGCTTTCGCGCCGCGCCGGGCACGAAGGGCTGCACCAGGATCGCCAGATGGCGCAGCGTCTCGGCCAACGTGTAGAGCACGGTGCGCATCCGTCGCCGGGTCGCTGCGGCTGAGCGCCCAGGGCGCCTGCTCGTCGACATAGCGGTTGGCCTCGCCGACAACCCGCCAGATCGCCTCGAGCGCCAGGTGAAAAGCCTGCTCCGCGATATGCCCACGCACTGTCCCGAGCAGGTTTTGCGCAGCGTTCAGCAATGCCGTGTCGGCAGCGCCCAGCTCGCCGTGATCGGGCACGCAGCCACCGCAATTGCGGTTGATCATCACCAGCACGCGCTGCGCCAGATTGCCGAAATCATTGGCGAGATCGCCGTTGAGCCGGCCCACGACGGCGCGGTGCGAAAAATCGCCGTCACTGCCGAACGGCAATTCGCGCAGCACAAAATAGCGCACCGGATCGAGCCCGTAAGTCTCGACGAGCTGCTTCGGCGGGATGAAATTGTTCAGCGATTTCGACATCTTCTGCCCCTCGACCGTCCACCAGCCGTGGGCGAAGACGCGGCGCGGCGGCTCGAGACCGGCAGCCATCAGAAAAGCCGGCCAATAGACCGCATGGAACCGCACGATGTCCTTGCCGACGACGTGAAGATCGGCGGGCCAGAAAGTCGAAAACTCCGGACTTTGGGTGTCCGGATAGCCGACCGCGGTGATGTAGTTGGCCAGCGCGTCGAGCCACACATAGATCACGTGATCGGGATTGCCCGGAACCGGAATTCCCCAGCTGAAGCTGGTTCGCGAGATCGACAGGTCGCGCAAGCCCGACTTGACAAAGCTGACGACCTCGTTGCGCCGGCTGCGCGGCGCGACCGCATCCGGATTTGCATCGTAATAGGCCAATAGCCGGTCCTGCCACGCGGAAAGCCGGAAGAAGTAGTTCTCCTCTTCCAGCCACTCGACCTCGGCGCCGGTCGGCGCCTTTCCGTCGACCAACTCGCCTTCGTCGTAAAAGGCTTCGTCGCGCACCGAATACCACCCGGCAAAGCGTCCGAGATAGATTTCCCCGCGGCGTTCCAACTCCTGCCACAGCGCCTGGACGCCGCGGACATGGCGCGGCTCGGTGGTACGGATGAAATCGTCGTTGCTGATGTCGAGGAGCCGCGTCATATCGCGGAACGCCCCGGAGATCCGGTCGGTAAACTGCTGCGGCGAGATGCCGGCAAGGCGCGCCGATTGCTCGACCTTTTGGCCGTGCTCGTCGGTGCCGGTCAGGAACTTCACCCGACGCCCGTCGAGCCGCATGAAGCGTGCCAGCGCGTCGCACGCCACCGTCGTATAGGCGTGCCCCAAATGCGGCGTGTCGTTGACGTAGTAAATCGGGGTCGTGACGAAGAAGGGCCGGTCGGCGGTCATGGCTGTCTCCAAACCCCAGATATGGGCCCGTTCCGATCGCGATCCACCGGGCGGCCGGCGCCGTTCTCGTCTATCGCGCCAGTTCCTCGACGGCAAAGAACGCGCCGAGGATGGCCTGCTTGCGGTCGAGGTTGAGCTGGTCGGTGTTGGCGAAATCGCGGTCGATCCGGTCGCGCAGATCCGCCCAGCGCGCCGGATCGGCGCAAGCGGCGAGACGCTGCATCACCTCCCCTTCGCCGGCGATCAGCTCGTCGGGTCCGAACGGCCGACCGGCGGCAAGAACGACCATCCTGCCAAGAAACTGCGACAGCAATTCCTCGCTGGCTCGATAGGCCTCTTCCGCGTCGGGGCGGGCGAGCTTGTCGGCGAAGGCATAGAGCTCGGCGACCTCGACCCGCGGAACCTGCGCAAGGATGCCGAGAATTGACCGGTAGAGCGCCAGCCCGCCGGCGTCGGCGAGCTCGATCGCCCGGCCGATGCTGCCTTCGGCCAGCCCCGCCAGCGCCTCGGCGTCTGATTGAGCGAGCTCGGGGCGGTACTGCCCGAGCAGCTGCAAGACCAGCGGCCGCGGTAACGCAGCCAGCGGAAAGTGCCGACAGCGCGAGCGGACAGTCGGCAGCAGCCGGCCCGGGCTGTGGCTGACCAGCAGCAGCAGCCCCCGCCGTGGCGGCTCTTCGAGGATCTTCAAGAGCGCATTGGCGGCGTTGCGGTTCATCTCCTCGGCGCCGTCGACGATGACGATCCGCCACCCCTCCTCGGCCGCGGTCAGCCGGAAAAAACCGGCGATCGCGCGCGTATCCTCGACGATGATGTCGCTGCGCAACCGGCGGCGCCGCGGATCATAGGCGCGCTCGACGGTGAGCAGATCGGCATGGCCGCCGGATGCAACCCGGCGGAACACGCCGCTCTCGGGATCGACCGCGAGCCCCTCCCCGTGCCGCCGATGCTCCGGCGGGAATGTCGCGGGCCCGGCGAGCAGGAAGCGGGCGAGCCGAAAGGCGAGCGTCGCCTTGCCGATGCCGCGCGGCCCGCTCAGCAGGATCGCGTGCGGCAGCCGTCCCGCCTCGACGAGCCGGCGCAGCTCGCGCTCGGCATTCTCGTGGCCGAAGAGGTCGGGATTCTCCCGCGGTGCGAGCACGCCTGCGCTTCGCCATCGCGTTCATCCCGCGCCCCTGCGACGCTGCTCCCGAACGTGCCGACGCATGCGACTCCCCGGCGAATCGTCTGAAGCCAGTCACGCAACGCCGCATCCAACCGCGTCTGCCAACCTTCTCCGAGCACGAAATCTCTCAACGACATCCCGAGACAGCCGTATCGAAGGACAGACCCCGATCATGAATGTTTCGAGCGTTCTTTGCGGGATCGAACGTGACTTCCGACCCTTTATGGATCGCAAAATGTTCGAGATCCAGCGCGTTATGCGTCCACGTTTTTGCGGCGGTCCGGGTCGCGGAGCTAACCGAGTCGACGCCGAGCCGTTGCTCGACCGCAGCGACCACCGCGCGGTGCACGGTCTGCGGATCGCCCGAGGCGTCGACCAAGACGCAGCGGGTAGGGTTGTCGGCGGCGATCTGCCGGAACCCTTGGCGCAGCTTTTCGTGGAACTCGCGGTCGAGGCGTTCGAACCGGTCGGCGGGCGAGCGCGCGGCAGCGCGGGCGAGCCCGATTTCGACCGGCAGATCGAGGATCACGGTCAGGTCCGGCGCGAAATCGCCGAGGGCGAAGCGGTGCAATGCGGCGAGATCCTCGAGCGCCACTCCTCTGCCGTAGCCCTGATAGGCCGTCGTGGAGTCGGCGAACCGGTCGGACACCACCCATACGCCTTGCGCGAGAGCAGGGGCGATGACGCGAGCCACGTGATCACGCCGTGCGGCGACGAGCAACAGGGCTTCGCTGATCGCATCCCAGCGCTCGCCCTCGCCTTCGAGCAACAGCCGCCGGATCGCCTCGGCGCCGGGCGATCCTCCGGGCTCGCGGGTCGCCCGCAGCCGGGATCCCCGCTCGGTCGAGCGCCGCCACCAGCAATCCGACCTGCGTCGACTTGCCGGCGCCTTCGCCGCCCTCGATCGAGATGAACCGGCCGCGCAGGATCCGTCACGTCAATGCCGGCCGCCCCACACCAGATAGCCGGCGAGGGTCGCGATGCGGCCGAGGGGGTCCATGCGGTCGACATCCGCACCGGCGACCAGCGTCACCTCGGTCGGCGGCACATCGGGAGCGGTCACCACCAGCTTGCCGACTGCCTGGCCTTTCTTGACCGGCGCCGGAATGCGGGCGGTCGTAGTCGACCGTGACCTTCATGTCCTTGCGCGACTTGCGCGGCAGGGTCACGACCAGATCATTGGCGACGGTAAGCGGCACCTTCGGGTCGGAACCGAGCCACACCTCGGCATCCTCGACCTTGTCGCCGGCAGCGAACAGCTTGTAGTCGTTGAACTCCCGAAACGCCCATTCGATCAGCCTCTCGCTTTCCTGGGCGCGCGCTTTCATCGTCGGCAGGCCGCCGAGCACGAGGATGATGCGGCGGTCGTCGCGCTTGACCGAAGCGGTCAGGCTGTAGCCCGCCTCCTCGGTATGGCCGGTCTTCAACCCGTCGGCGCCGACCCCTTTATAGAGCAGCGGGTTGCGGTTGCCTTGTTTGATGTTGTTGTATTCGTATCCCATTTCACTGTAGTAGTGATAGTACTCGGGAAAGTCTTCGATCGTCCGGATTGACAAAGTCGCCAAATCGCGCGCGGTCATCCAATGGTCGGGACTGGGCAGACCGTCGACATTGGCAAAATGGCTGTCTTTGAGCCCGATCTCCTTCGCCTTCTGGTTCATCAGCTCGACAAATGCTTCCTCGCTCCCGGCGAGGCCTTCGGCGAGGACGAGGCAGGCATCGTTGCCGGACTGGATGATCACGCCCTTCAGCAGATCGTCGATTTTGATGCGCCCGCCGATCGGCACGAACATTTTCGAGCCTTGCAGCCGCCAGGCCCGCTCGCTGACCGGCAATTCGTCGTCGAGCTTGGCGCGCCCCTGCTTCAGCATGTCGAAAACGACATAGGCGGTCATGATCTTGCTCATCGAGGCCGGCGGCATGCGCTCGTCGGCGGCTTTGTCGAGCAGCACCGTCCCGGTCTCGACCTCGATGACAAAGGCGTGCGTCGCCTGTGTTTCCATGCCCGCGGTCGGGTTCGCCGGGACCTGGGCGGCGGCGGTAGGCTTTGGGTTTGGCATGGCCTCGTGCGCCTGCCGCCGGGTGGCCGTTGAGCCCGGCTACGAGCAAGACCGCCGCAATCACGGCGGCAATCGAGCGCGCCATAAAAACTCTCCCGATTTTCCGATCCGCCATTTTCGCTCACTCTCTCTTCCGGACCGAGAACGCCCCGCGCCCGGACGAAGATCCGTCCTTGACGACTTTGCAGCAATCAGCCTCGCGCCATGCTGTCGGCGAGATACCCGACCGCGGTCGCGAAATAGGTGGATTTGTTCCACTTCATGATCGTGCGGAAATTGTCATAGACGAGGAAGGCCGGCCCGCCGGCGCCATCCGGCATGACCAGCGAGGCCTCGCCCTCGCGGCCGGCAAGCGGGCCGGCATCGATGCTGCGCACCCCGAGCCGGCTCCACTCGCCGGTCGGCCGCTTGACTTCGAGCCCGGTGTAGCGGGCGTCGAACCCGGCCGGCAGCATGACCTCGCGCCCCCAGCCCTCGCCGCCGCGCCAACCCAGCCGCGAGATGAAATTGGCGATCGAGGCCAGCGCGTCGGCCCGGTCGTTCCAGATGTCTTTGCGGCCGTCACCATCGTAATCGACCGCGTATCCGAGAAAGGTCGAGGGCATGAACTGGCACTGCCCCATCGCCCCCGCCCAGGACCCCGTCATATTGTCCGCCCGGATGTGTCCCTGATCGAGAATGCGCAACGCCGAGATCAGCTCGCCGCGGAAATACGAGCTGCGGCGTCCGTCATAGGCGAGCGTGGCGAGCGCCGAGACCACCGCGTAATTGCCCATGACCTTGCCGAAATCGCTCTCGATCCCCCAGAGGGCCACGACAAAGCGCGGCTCGACATTGAACCGCCGCCAGATCCCGTCGAGCAGCATTCGATTTTCGGCCAGCTGGGAGCGTGCGCCGTCCATGCGCTGGGACGTGACGACCTTTTCGAGATACTCGCCGAAGGTCATCGTGCGTTCGGGCTGCTTGCGGTCGAGCTCGATGACGTGCGGCAGGTATTGCGTGTTGCGCAGCGCGACCTCGATCGTCGACGCTCGAACGCCTTGTGCCGCAGCGTCACGGCGCACCCCCGACAGGAATGCGTAGAAGTCACCCTCGCCCGCTCCCGCCCGCCGCATGGCAATGCCCGACGCGGCAATAAACGGAACCCCAAAAATCAGCCGACGGCTCACGCGTAGAGACGTCATCGAGAGAACTCACCGCTGCTTGCAACCCTTGGCTCGTCTCTTGCCACAAGCCAGCCGAACCCCGCAACGATCGCGGCCTCTCACCGCGGATTCCGCCCTCCCCGCCCCTGTTCGCGGTGCCTTCCGCCGTGATCCGCCCCGAATCGTCGGGAGTGCCGCTCACCCTCCGTTCGCCTCGCCCCGCTTCCCCCACCCTGCCTCACCCGCGAGCGGTGGGAGAGGGTCGGGTGAGGGGCTTTCCTGCGGCAGCCTTCGATGCTTGTTCCCAGCGCGGTCACAGCCTATCCTGCCTCTAGCGTACTCAAGGGAGGATGGCATGGGACAGGTTCTGGGCCTCGGCGTCACTCACTTTCCGCCGCTCTCCGGAACCGACGAGAATTTGGGCCGCATTCTGAAGCGTGCCCTCGACGACCCGGCGATCCCGGAGCGGATGCGGGACCCGTCGGGTTGGCCCGCGGCAATGCGCGAGGAATACGGCGCCGACGCCGGGCTGACCGCCGCCCGGCACCACCGCGAGGCGCTCCTCACCGGTTTTCGCAATGCCCGGCGGGTGTTGGACGAGTTCGATCCTGATTTTGTCGTGATCTGGGGCGACGACCAATACGAGAACTTCAAGGAAGACATCATCCCGCCGTTCTGCGTGCTGGCCTATGAATTGCTGACGACAAAGCCGTGGCAATACTATCGCGGCCCGAACGTCTGGAACGAGCCGACGGACAAGACCTTCGAGTACAAGGGCCATCGCGATGCCGGGAAGTTCATCGCCAGCGGCATGATCGAGGCCGGGTTCGACGTCTCCTACGCCTACAAGCCGTTGCATCACCAGCTCGGCCACGCCTTTCTCAACACGCTGTTGTTCCTCGATTACGACCGCAAGGGTTTCCCCTACCCGGTCGTGCCGTTCCAGGTGAATTGCTACGGCAGCCGGGTCGTCGCACAGCAGGCCGGCGCGCGCGGGCTGAGCCAGTTCCCGTCGGCAGACCAGCTCGATCCCCCCTCCCCTGCCCCGTGGCGCTGCTTCGATCTCGGCGCGGCTTGCGCCCGGGTCGTCGAGAAGAGCCCGTGGCGGGTCGCGCTGATCGCCTCCTCCAGCTGGTCGCACGCCTTCCTGACGCCCAAACATTACCTGCTCTACCCCGACGTCGAAGCCGACCGCGCGCTCTATGAGGCGTTGCAGGCGGCCGATTATGCGACCTGGCGGCAGCGGCCGCTGAGCGCGATCGAGGACAGCGGCCAGCAGGAGGTCCTGAACTGGATGTGCCTCGTCGGCGCAATGAACGAGCTCGGGCGGCGGCCGACCGAAACCTCCTACGTGCAGAGCTACATCTTCAACTCGAACAAGTGCTTCGCCGTATTCGAGCCGTAAGATCTGTGAAGCGCGCTCATCCCTTGGGTTCTCGTCACCCCCGCGAAAGCGGGGGTCCAGGACAACTGCCGCGGCCGCGCCGCCCTGATTCCCGCTTTCGCGGGAATGACGGATAACCCGTTGAGGGCGATTCACTTCAGGTCGAGCTCTAACACCATGCCCGAGCTGCCGGGAAAAGACCTGGCGCGGGAGCTGATCGAGAAAAGCCGGAACGAGAGCCGCGCGACACCCGTAGAGGACGTCATTCAGGCCATTCGCCGGGATGGCCTGGACGACGATGCGGCGCACCGCCTGATCGGCCGGCTGTGGACGCTCGAGCGGATGTTTTATTACATCTATGGCGGGTGGGGTCAGGGTCTCGAAATCAACGACTTCCCGCCCTCCGATCAAATACTTGTTCTCGAAGCAGATCGTCGACGAGTCGACGCACGAGATGCTCTATCTCGACGCGTTGCTGCGCAAGGGGTTCGCCGCCACACAGAAGGACGCCTTTCGCCATCCCTCCGGCTGTTTCGTGCTGGATTCGGCGCTGGCCTATTATGTCTTCTCGCTGCGCAACCTGGCCACCTACCCTCACCCGATCCGCATCGCGGCGTTGAATTTGGGACCGAAGGTCCTCGAGCTCGCCTGGATGGAGGGACTGACGGAAGCGATCGCCGACCCCGACCTCAAAGGCGTCTTCGAGAGCCAGTTTGTCGAAAACCGCAGCCACATCAATATGGGCCGGCGCATCGTCGAAGAGTTCGTTGACCAAGCCGGTCGAGGCCGAGCTGTGCCGCTGGGCCTGCGCCGTCGCGAAACGCGACTACGGCCGATTTCTCGGCGAGCTCAGCGCCTTCGTGCTGGGGCAAGAGGCGCCGGCGCCGCCGGCGCCGCGCCGGCAAGTGACCGATTGAAGGAGGCCGGCATGCCCAGTCTCAAGATCGATCACCAGCGCTGCACCGAATGCCGGATGTGCTACATCGTCTGCCGCGAGATCGACATCAACGCGGTCTATGTCGCATTGGAGCCGTTGCACCGCATCGAGATCGATCTGCAGAAATGCACTTACCCCGGCTGCACGGCGTGCCTGATGTATTGCCCGGCGGAAGGCTCGATCGTCGAGGTCGAGAGCGGCCGCTCGATGGTGCCGCCGCCGCCCGAAGCCTGGCAGGAGGCTTGACCGATGCATCCGATCCTCGAACAGTTTCTCGACAGATGGGTGTGGCCGACGATGCCGGGCGCGCCGGGGGCCGAGTTCCGGCTGCGGCTCACCCGGGAGAAATGCCTCAAGGGCTGGGAAATTTCATTGCAGCGCACGCTCGGCGAGATCGAGGAGGAGCTGGGCCGCAACGACGAGGCCTGGAAGAAGGAACGCGCCTTGCGCGGCTATGCCGCCGAGGGCGTCCACATGTCGATCAAGCAGATGTCGGGGCAGCTCTTGTCGGTCGATATCGCCGACCAGGAGCGCTACATCGATCTCCAGCGCATGCGCGCCCGCCAGATCTGGGACGAATGCAAGCACAGCAAACTGCACGCCGACGTATTGCTCGGCAAAGGCTGGATCAAGGACGAACGCGAATTGATGGACATCGCGCAGGCCAATACCCAGCCGCTGCCCGCCTATTTCGGCCTGTCGATGATGTTCCCGCACATCCATCCATTGGCGCGCGCCGCGCAGAATTATTACCAGGAAGCCAATGCCTGCATCGGCATCATGGCCTATCTCGACCGGGTCGACGATCCGCTGGTCCGGCACGAGCATCTGAGCCAGCGCGACGAGGAGCTGATGCATTTCATGGAAGGCAAGTTCCAGATCGATTTCCTCTGCGCGACGGCGGAAACGCAGAAACCGGTCGAGGACGCGCTGGATTACCTGCTTGCACCAGGTCGGCGGCATCAGATGAAGGTGCGGATCGACTACGCGATCTGCAATTCCTGCGGCCTCTGCCGCGAGGTCTGCCCGGAATCGGCGATCCGCCCGATGCTGTTGGAACCGCGGCACCTCTACGAGGTGCAGGAAATGAAATGCACCGGCTGCGGCGAGTGTCTCGACTACTGTCCGGCGCCCGGCGCATTGGTGCAATACGAGGCGTGATCCAGTTGTCATTGCGAGCGCAGCGAAGCAATCTCGCGCCGGGTGATTCCCTGGCGATCGAGATTGCTTCGTCGCTGCGCTCCTCGCAATGACAGAACAGAGGGAGAAAGCAATGGCGCGCGCAATACAAGCTGATGTCGGCGACGGGCATCTCGAAGTGCCGCCGGAGCGGTGGGTCCATCGGGTGCCGGAGAAATACCGCGACCGCGCGCCGCACACCGTTCATCTGCCGGATGGCGGCGACGCGCTGATGATCGAGGGGCAGCCGCTTATTGGAAGCCAATTTCCTCGATCTGCGCGCCGGCCGCGCCGAGGGGACCTGGCAGCCCTTTGGCCTCAAGGTCGCCGACGCCGCCGGCACCGGCTCGCCCGAGCAGCGCGTCCGGGAGCAGGACCAGGACGGCATGGACGCCGAGGTGCTGTTCGCGGCGATGGTCGCCGGCCCCGTCTTCTGGCGCAACATCGCGCATGACGAGGTCTACAAGGCGGTCATCCGCGGCTACAACGACTGGCTCGCCGAAGAATACTGCGCCGTGGCGCCCGACCGCCTCATCGGCATGGGGGTCATCCCGATCACCAATGTCGACGACGCGATCGCCGAGATGAAGCATTGCAAGAAGCTCGGCCTCAAAGGCGTCCTGTTGGGCGCGTTGCCCAATGCCAAAGGCTACCCGACGCCGGAGGACGACAAGTTCTGGGCCGCCGCAGTCGACATGGAGATGCCGGTCACCGTGCATGTCCAGTTCTACCGCACCGGCGCGCGCGCCACGCAGCCGACCTTCAAATACCCGAAGGAAGACCCGGTGATCATGCAGCGGCTGCGGCGGCCGTTCCTCGAATGGCTGTGCAATTTCGGACTGGCGCCGTCGGTCAGCATCGCGCAGCTGGTGCTTGGCCGGCGTGTTCGAGCGCCATCCGAAGCTGAAGATCTTCTTTGCCGAGACCCGGCTCGGCTGGGTCCCGTTCTGGCTCGAGCACATGGATCTGTGGTACCAGCGCCATCTCGGCTGGGCGCAGGAATATCTCGGCTTCCAGCCGTTGAAGGAATTGCCGAGCCATTACGTGCGCGAGCACGTCTATTTCAGCGTGCAGTACGAGCGGGTCGCGATCGAGGAGCGCCAGCATGTCGGCGTCGACCGCATCATGTTCGCGACCGACTTCCCGCACATCGAGAACGAATGGCCCAATTCGCGGCCGATCATCGACAAGATCTACGCCGACATCCCGGAACCCGACAAGCGCAAGATCTGGGCCGGCAACGCGGTCGAGTTCTTCCATCTCGGCAACTGAGGGTTACGACGAGCCGGCAGGTTTCACGACGATCTTCCCGGTCATATAGGGGTGGATCGAGCAGAAATATTGATATTCGCCCGGCGCGGTGAAGGTTTGCGAGAACGTATCGTCGGTGTCGAGCGCCGCGGATTTGAACTTCCCGTCCTTCTCCCGCACCGAGTGCGGGCTGTCGTCGTCGTTTTTCCAAGTCACCGTCGTGCCGGAGGCCACGACGAGCGTCGGCGGGGAATAGTGGAAGTTGTCGATCTGGATGCCGGCCGAGTGCGCCGCATCCGCCAAGGGTGCGCGGGGTGCGGCCGTTG
>CAVOWQ010000029.1:0-33160 GCA_963700195.1 uncultured Alphaproteobacteria bacterium | reverse complement strand
TGCGCGCGGCGCGGGAGAGGGATTACAACGCGCTCAACTCCAAGCCCCTCTCCTGCACCGCGGGAGAGGGGGAAACCAGCCCGCCAAGGCCGGGTGGGTGAGGGTTGCGGCACGTTACGTACTGCTCGACGGTTCACGCCTCCGTGATGCGCCGGCTGCGGCGGCGCAGGCGCAACGCGCCGAGGACGATGGCGACCGCGGCGACGATGAGCGGGATCAGCGCGATGTCGAGAAACTCGAGCCCAGTCTTGAGGCGCCCGATATCGCTGCGCAGCGCGGCCTGCACGCTGCGCAATTGACGGCGGGTCTGCACCATGTCGGCGCGAAATTCCTCGATCGCCTTTGTCTGCTCCGCCGAGAGGTTCGCCGGCATGTTTGCCTGGTCCTTGCCGGTGAGGCTGGCCAGCTTGGCCTGGGTGTCCTTGAGCCTGGTTTGCAAAACGTGCTCCTCGGCGCTGTAACGCGCCTGCGCCTCGCTCTGGATCCGCTCGACGACCGTGAAGGGGCGGGCCGAAGTGCCGCGGCTGCGCAGGCCGACCAGATCGTCGCCACCCGCCAGCACCTCGATCGCATTGGCGACAAAATCGCCGTTGTCGGCGGTTGGGGTGAGCACCCGCTGGCCGAAGAACTCCTGCTTCTCCAGCCAGAACCGATCATCGAGCATGTCGGTGTCGGCGACCACGACGACATTAATCGGTTTGGCCGATTGCTTCAGCGATTCGGCTGCGGGCGCTGCAGCCGCCGGTGTCGGCGGGACCTTCTCACCCTCCTTGGCCTCGGGCTTGGCGGGTTCCGACGGCTTCGGCGGTCCGTCGGGGAACGCGCTCTCCGCCGAGCCGGTAACGTGCGCGGCCAAAATATAGCGTTTGTCGTCCGGTTTGAACTCGGCGAGCAGGCCCGCGACATCGGGCAGCCCGGCCAGCTTTTCGGCGGGGATCTTCATCGAATCGGGCGATGTCGTGATCAGCGGCTCGATCGTCGTCTTGGCTCCCCCGGTCGGCTCGATGATGCCGGAGGAAGCCAACATCACATGGCTCAGATCGGCCGTGATCATGTCGGTGCGATTGAGGTTGTCGGTCTTGAGGTTCAGCCAGGCGACATAGTCGAGCGGCCGCGTTCCGCCGCGCGAGCCCGGCACGCCGACCCGCTGCGCGTCGCGGCGATCGCCTGCGACTGTATTCGCCGGCACCTCGAAGCCCCAGGATTTGAACAACCGTTCTAGATTGCTGGCGGTCGGCGAGCCGGGCGGATTGAGTTGGCTCGGATGCGAGGCCTGTAGCTCGGAAAGGGGATCGACAAAGACAAGCGCCTTGCCGCCTTTGAGGACGAACTGGTCGATTGCGAACAATGTCTTGTCCGCCAGGTTTTGCGGATGCACGAGCATCAGCACGTCAACATCGGGCGGGATCGCATCGATGTTGGCGGCCAGCGGCTTGACCGTATCGAGTTGATGCAACTGCTCCATGACCGCCATCGGCTCGGCGGGACGGCCGCGCATCATTGCCATCATGTCGCCTTCGAGCGGCAACGTGCTGATCAAGCCGACCACAGTCTTTTTCGGAAACGCCAGGCTGTGGACCAGCTTGGTCAGATCATACTCGAGAAAGCGCTCGCGGTCGGGCTGGAAGAACGCGATGACCTGCTGGTCGTCGGTCGAGTTGGTCGCGGCGAGACCGAAATAGACCTGCTCGCCTCCGACGTCGAGCGGCACTCCCTGCAACCCAAACGCAACCGCGCGGTCCTCCACATCCGAGAATGGCAGCGGGTTGTAGACTTCGAGGCGGATCTTGCCGTGCGCCGCCGCGACGTACTGGTCGAGCAATTCGCGCACCCGCTGCGCGTAGACCCCGTAAGACGGGACTTCGTCGGCCAGGCGGGTCGAATAGTAGAACCGCAAGGTGATCGGCTCTTCGATCCTGGCGAGCGTTCGCAACGTGCCGCGGGACAGCGTGTAAAGGTGCTCGCCAGTGAGGTCGAGTCGCCACGCAAAAAGGCGGGCCGCGATGACGTTGACCGAAATCAGCATCAGCGCGATGCAGACGAGCGCCGTGACGGCGACAGCGCGCCGCGAGGCAAAAAAGCCGCGAAGGCGATCGGGTACGGCCATCACAGACCCGCTGCATTGCGGCGGTGCGGCCTTCGAGACGGCCGTGTTGCGGCCTCCTCAGGATGACGCAGGCCTTTAATGGCATCAACAAAACCCGTCATCCTGAGGAGGCTGCGGAGCAGCCGTCTCGAAGGCCGCACCGCGCTTGGTTCCACCAAAAGCATCTCACTCGGCCTTTTCGAGGTCGATCAGGATCGCGTTGGCGGCGAGGAAGGCGATCATGATCGACAGAAAATAAACCAGGTCGCGCAGATCGATGACGCCCCGCGTGATCGCGCTGAAATGGCCGAGAAAGCTCGACTGCGCGACCCCACGGATCAGCCATTCCGGCGCCCAGCCCTGGAAGACCCCGAGGACGATTGGCGAGCCCGCGACGGTGAGCACAAAAACCAGCGCGGCGGTGACCACAAACGCGATCACCTGGTTCTTGGTCATCGCCGAGATGCAGGCGCCGACTGCAAGAAAAGCCCCGGCCATCAGCCAGCTGGCGATATAGCTGGCGAGGATCACGCCGTTGTCCGGGTGGCCGAGAAAGTTGACAGTAATCCAGAACGGGAAGGTCAGGATCAGCGCGATCCCCGCGAAGCACCATGCGGCGAGGAATTTTCCGGCCACCGCCTCGGTCATGCGGATCGGCAATGTCAGAAAGAGTTCGATTGTTCCGCTTCGGCGCTCCTCGGCCCAAAGGCGCATCGACAGTGCCGGGATAAGCACGACGTAGAGCCAGGGATGAAAGGTGAAGAAGGGTTGCAGATCGGCTTGACCCCGCTCGAAGAAGTTGCCGACGAAGAAGGTCAATATCCCCGCCATCACCAAGAAGATGACGATGAACACATAAGCCAGCGGCGTCGCAAAATAGGCGGCCAGCTCGCGGCGGAAGATGGTAAGGACGTTACGCATTGGATTACGCCGCAGCGGGCATCGGCTCGGGAGGCGCGGTGGTGATTTCGCGGAAGACGTCGTCGAGCCGCCCGCGCTCCACCTGCAGGCCGGTGATCGTCCAGCCGCGGTCGCGGGCGAGATCGGCGATTGCGCCGACCACGGGGTGTCCGCCGCGCGGGAAGACGATGAGCCCGTCGCCGGCGCCACTGCCGGCCGGCTCGACTGCCGCCACTCCCGGCAGCGCCGCCAATTCGGCCCTGACATTTGCGTCCGCACCCCCAGCGATGCCGAGGCGAACGGCGTTGTGGTGGCGCGAGCGCTGGGCGAGCTCCGCGGGGGTTCCGTCGGCGAGGATGCGGCCGTGAGCGATGATGATCGCCCGGCTGCATACCGCTTCGACCTCATCGAGCAGATGCGTCGAGATGATGATCGCCTTGTTTGGCCGCATCGCCGCGATGACAACTCGCATCTCGTATTTCTGGTTGGGATCGAGCCCGTCGGTCGGCTCGTCGAGGATCAAGACATCGGGATCGTGCAGCAGCGCCTGGGCGACCCCGACCCGGCGCTTGAACCCCTTCGACAGTGTCTCTATCGGCTGATGCATGACCTCGCCGATCCTGATCATTTCGACGACGCGGCCGATGCGCCGCGTCGCTTCGTCGCCCGAGAAGCCCCGGATGTGGGCGATGAAGTCGAGAAAGTCGGCCGGCGTCATGTCCGGATAGGCGGGCGCGCCCTCGGGAAGATAACCTATATGCCGTTTCGCGGCGATCGTCTGCGTCGCAATGTCGTAGCCGCAAATTATTGCCGTGCCGGCGGTGGGCGCGAGAAAACCCGTGATCATCTTCATTGTCGTCGACTTGCCGGCGCCGTTGGGGCCGAGAAAACCCAGCACCTCGCCTTGCGGCATCGCAAAGGAGACATCGTCGACGGCAATCAGAGGGCCGAAAGATTTGACGAGATGTCGGATCTCCAGCATACCAGCGCGTCCTCCGATGACGGCTCGTTTATACCTTCCCGCGGCGCGCCCCGATAAAGAAATCAGGCCCGCGTGACAAGAGGTTTCGTAATCCAGCGCGGCCGCCCACGGGCTCCTCGATGATCCGTCAACTGCGGCTTTCTTCGGGTCTGGTGATGCTCGCCTATGTGACGATGCATCTCCTCAACCACGCCGTCGGCCTGATCTCGCTCCAGGCGATGGAAGACGTGCTGTGGTACATCTTCCGCATCTGGACGAACCGCCCGGCGCAGGTGCTGCTCTACGGCAGCTTCCTCGTTCATTACGGGCTGGCTCTATGGGCATTGTGGCAGCGGCGCAGCTTGCGGCTGCAACCGTCCGAGCTCAGCCAGATCGTCCTCGGCTTTGCGATCCCGATCCTCCTCGCACGCCATGTCGTCGGCACGCGAATCGCCGACAATTTCTTTCATACCGACACAGGCTATTACGCGTATCTGCTTTGGGTTTATTTCGTCCGGTCGCCCGATAACGGCTATTTGCAAATGCTGACCCTCGTCGTCGCGTGGGCTCACGCGATGATCGGCATGCATTTCTGGCTCAGGGTCAGGCCGTGGTACGCGCGCCTCCAGCAGGCGGCGCTCGTTTTGGCTGTGCTCGTTCCAGTTCTGTCTCTGCTCGGCATGATCGAAGCCGGCCGCCATGTCGCCGCGCTCGCCGCCAATCCAGATTGGACACGGCAAGCGTTCGCGCAAATGACCCTGCCTTCGCCGGAGGCTGAGCATGCTCTGCAGGCGATCACCAATGGCCTCAGCTGGTTTTTTGGCGGAATAGTCGCCGCGGTCCTCTTCGCCCGGTTCATCCGCCGGGCATGGCGGCGGCGTCACGGTCTCGTACGCATCGGTTACCCCGACGGCCGCTTCGCCGAGGTGACGCCCGGTACCAGCGTGCTCGAGGCGAGCCGCATCGGAGGCATCCCACACGCCCATGTCTGTGGCGGCCGCGGGCGCTGCTCGACCTGCCGCGTGCGGGTGCGCGGCGAGATCCACAGCATCGATCCGCCCGATGCGGTGGAGCAACGCGTACTGAAGCGAATTGGCGCGCCGCCCAATATCAGGCTCGCGTGCCAATTGCGGCCGCGCGGCCCTGTCGAGGTCACACCGTTGCTGCCGCCTTTCGCGCGAGCAGTGGACGGGAGGCACCGGGTCGATTTCGTGCAGGGCAGCGAGCGCGAAATCGCCATCCTGTTCGCCGACATCCGCGGCTTTACCGCGCTCGCCGAGGGCCGGCTGCCCTACGATGTCGTATTTGTCCTCAACCGCTATTTCTCGGCGATGGGACGCGCGATCGAGAGCACGGGAGGGCGCGTCGACAAGTTCATCGGCGACGGGGTCATGGCGCTCTTCGGCATCGAGCGCGGTGCCCAGGCCGGCTGCCGCGAGGCGCTAGCCGCCGCGCGGCTTATGTCGGAGCGGCTCGCCGAGCTCAACGTGTCATTGCGGGCCGAGCTCGACCGTCCAATGCGCATCGGCATTGGCATCCATTGTGGGCCGGTGATCGTCGGCGAGATCGGCTACGGCAGCGCCGCCGCGATTACCGCGATCGGCGACGCCGTCAACACCGCCAGCCGGCTCGAAGCGCTGACCAAGGAATATGACTGCGAGCTCGTCGTCTCCGACGAGACCATCGCTCGCGCCGGTCTCGATTTTTCGGAATTTCCCCATCACGAGATCGAGATCCGCGGCAAGCGTGAGATGCTCGTCGTCACAACCTTCGACCGCGCCGCCGACTTGCCTCCTTCCAGCGCCGCTCTAATCCATCACAGCGAGCCGGCTGTCGCGACCCGCACCGCGGTGGCCGCCGATCCCCGCTGATACTCAAGGTTCCTTACGCGAAGACAACCGCCCATCCGCGGCTTCCCGCGGGCGGGCGGCTTGGTTCGGGCGACGAGCGAGTGTTTAGACTAGAAGTCCATGCCGCCCATTCCGCCGCCGGGCGGCATGGCCGGCGGGGTCTTCGGCTCCGGCTTCTCGGCGACCATCGCTTCGGTGGTGATCAGCAGACCCGCTACCGATGACGCATCCTGCAGCGCGTGCCGCACGACCTTGGTCGGGTCGATGATCCCGGACCGGATCATGTCGGTGAACTCGCCCTTCTGCGCATCGTACCCGTAATTCGGGTCGGTGCTGTCGAGCAGCTTGCCAACGATGATTGAGCCGTCGGTGCCCGAGTTCTCGGCGATCTGGCGGGCCGGGTATGACAACGCCTTCTTGACGATGTCGACGCCCACCTTTTGGTCATTGTTGGCCGGTTTTAGGTTCTCGAGAGCGCGGATCGCATACAGCAGCGCGGCCCCGCCGCCGGCGACGACACCTTCCTCGACCGCGGCGCGGGTCGCGTGCATTGCGTCGTCGACCCGGTCCTTCTTTTCCTTGACCTCGATCTCGGTCGAGCCGCCGACTCTGATCACTGCGACGCCACCAGCAAGCTTGGCCAGCCGCTCCTGCAGCTTTTCGCGGTCATAGTCCGAGGTCGTCTCCTCGATCTGCTGCTTGATCTGCGCGATGCGGCCTTCGATGTCCTCTTTCTTGCCGGCGCCGTCGATGACCGTTGTGTTCTCTTTCTCGACGCGCACCCGCTTGGCCTGACCCAGCATGTCGAGCGTGACGTTTTCGAGCTTGATGCCGAGATCCTCGCTGATCACCTGCCCGGTGGTTAGGACCGCGATATCCTCGAGCATGGCCTTGCGGCGGTCGCCAAAACCCGGCGCCTTGACCGCAGCCACTTTGAGACCGCCGCGCAGCTTGTTGACGACCAGCGTGGCGAGAGCCTCGCCCTCGACATCCTCGGCAACGATCAGCAACGGCCGTCCGCTCTGCACCACCGACTCCAGCACCGGCAGCATCGCCTGCAAGCCGGACAGCTTCTTTTCGTGGATCAGGATGTAAGGGTTCTCCAGCTCGGCGATCATCTTCTCGGCGTTGGTCACGAAATACGGCGAGAGATAACCGCGGTCGAACTGCATGCCTTCGACGACATCGAGCTCGGTCTCGAGGCTCTTGGCCTCCTCGACCGTGATGACGCCCTCATTGCCGACTTTCTGCATCGCTTGTGCGATCATCTCGCCGACTTCGCGCTCGCCATTGGCCGAAATCGTGCCGACCTGTGCGATCTCTTCGTTGGTCGAGATCTTCTTCGAGCGCTTTTTGATGTCCTCGACGACCGCGGCCACGGCAACGTCGATCCCACGCTTCAGGTCCATCGGGTTCATGCCCGCCGCGACCGCCTTTGCTCCCTCGCGCACGATCGCCTGGGCCAAAAGGGTCGCCGTGGTGGTGCCGTCGCCCGCCTGATCGCTGGTCTTCGATGCGACCTCGCGCACCATCTGAGCGCCCATATTCTCGAATTTGTCGGGCAACTCGATCTCTTTGGCGACGGTAACGCCGTCCTTGGTGATGCGCGGCGCGCCAAACGATTTGTCGAGGACGACATTACGCCCCTTCGGGCCGAGCGTCACCTTGACGGCATTGGCGAGGATGTCGACGCCGCGCAGCATGCGCTCACGCGCGTCGCCATGAAATTTGACTTCTTTGGCAGCCATCTCTCTTTCTCTCCTCAAGCGACCTTTTGTGCGGCGGCGCCCTGGTCGAGCACGCCCATGATGTCGGATTCTTTCATGATGATCAGCTCCTCGCCTTCGAGCTTGACCTCAGTGCCCGACCATTTGCCGAACAGCACCCGGTCGCCCGCTTTGACGTCCATCGGCTGGAGCTTGCCATCGTCGCCCCGCGCACCTGGACCGGCGGCGACCACCTCGCCCTCCATCGGCTTTTCTTTCGCCGTGTCGGGGATGATGATGCCGCCCGCCGTCTTCTCCTCGCCCTCGACGCGTCGAACCAGCACGCGGTCGTGCAACGGACGGAATTTCATGAATACCTCCTCTAACGCAAACCAAAATGGAATTAGCACTCTCACTCCGAGAGTGCTGCTGACATAATTAAGTATACGCGGGGTGTCAAGCAGATACGACGATCCTTCCAGCCTAGAAAGCTTGAGACGAGCCTCGCCGACCCGTATCGGGCCACACCCACCAGCGCCCGTACCTGCACTTTCTCTGTCAGGGCCAAACTCGCATCGGATACTCACTGCCGATGGCATGTCCGGCACTAAGCTGCCGGCGCGATGGAGAGACGCGATGGTTGATGGCCTTCACCAGATCGTCGGGCTGAGCGCAGGACGGCCCTTCGAGCCGGCCGGGCACCCCCGCCGGCCGCGGGACCGGTGGGCCCTGCTACGACAACCATTGCGCAGCTGCATGGCTCGGGCCGACAGGCGTTTCAACTTGGAGAGGAGCTCTCGCAGTAGATTTGCTGCTGATACAGCGACAAGCGATTATCGGCTATATTTCTGATTGTAGCCGGCGCAACAACGGGGGTACCGACGGGACGCGCCGGTGTTCCTGGGAAGGAGTGTGTCGAAAAGAGCTGAACCCAGCCGGGTCGTTTGTGGTTATGATACGAGCACCCGCTATGAACGAGCCGCTGAAATGTCGCGAACCGTAGATTGGGAGATACCGGGCGAGATCCAGCCGAAGCAGGCGGATTGCCCGTTCGATCTGGACCGTGCGCTGAGCGCCGTCTTGGGCCTGCGCGCGACCGTCCCCGAGGATGCCTCCACCGCCGGGACTCTCGGCACCGAGCGCGCCGGCAGCGGAGTCCTGATCCGCGAGGACGGCTTGGTGCTGACGATCGGCTATCTGGTCACCGAGGCCGAGACGATATGGCTCACCTCGGAGGGCGGCGGTGCCGTGCAAGGGCATGTCCTCGCCTATGACCAGGAGACCGGCTTTGGTATCGTGCAGGCGCTCGGGCGCCTGAAGGTGTCGCCGATCGAGCTCGGCATCGGGGTGCGGGTCGGCGCGGGCGACCGCGCCATCATGGCCGCCGAAGGCGGCCGGCGCCACGCGCTGTCGGCGAGGGTCGTCGCTCGGCAGGAATTTGCCGGATATTGGGAATATGTCCTCGACCGTGCGATATTTACGGCTCCGGCCCACCCGTTTTGGGGCGGCGCGGCGCTGATCGGCGCCGATGGCCGGCTGATCGGCATCGGTTCCTTGCACGTTCAGCACGCCAGCGGCCGCGAACTGCGCCGCGACGTCAACATGGTGGTGCCGATCGAGCTGCTGCCCCCGATCCTCGACGACATGCTGACCTATGGCCGGCCGAACCGGCCGGCCCGCCCGTGGCTCGGGCTCCTCGCCGCCGAGGTAGAGGACGCGATCGTGGTCGCCGGGCTCACCGAGAAGGGGCCCGCAAGCAGAGCCGGGCTGCGCCCCGGCGACCGCATTCTGGCAGTGCGCGATGATCCGGTCGCCAGCCTCGCCGGCCTGTGGCGGAAGGTGTGGGCCGGGGGGTCCGCCGGCAGCGAGGTCGTGATGCAGGTGGTACGGGATGACGAGACGCTGACCGTTCGCATCCTGTCGGCCGACCGGACGCGGTTCCTGAAGACACCGAAGCTGCATTGAGCCAAGACGCGCAGCTCGCCCGGCCGCTGCTATCGGCTGAGTGTTGAAGCACATTCCTTGCCTGTTGGCTTCCTCGAAGTGTATCTCGACACGCCGCTTGAGGAATTGCGGGCGCGAAAGATCATTTGAGGGTTGCCGGGTCAGCAAGGTTCCGCGACGAGCCGCTCGAGATAGCTGCCGTACCCGCTCTTGCTCATATCCCGGGCAAGACTGAGAAGTTGGTCCACGTCAATATAGCCCATGCGATAGGCGACCTCCTCGACGCAGGCGATCTTCAACCCCTGGCGCAGCTCTATCGTGCGAACGAATTCGGATGCCTCCAACAGTGAATCGTGGGTGCCGGTATCAAACCACGCGTAGCCGCGTCCGAACCGCTGGACCTTGAGCATTCCCCGAGACAGGTAAACGTTATTGAGGTCGGTGATCTCCAATTCGCCGCGGGCCGAGGGCTTTAGAGAGGCGGCGATCTCGGGGGCGGAATTGTCGTAGACGTAGAGACCGGTGACAGCCCAATGAGAACGCGGCTGCCGCGGCTTTTCGACGATGGCGATGGGGGCGCCGTCGGCGCCGAATTCGACCACGCCATAGGCTTCCGGGTGGCGCACTTGGTAGGCGAAGATCGTGGCGCCCGAGCGCGGCGTCGCCGCGTGCCGAAGCATGGCGGGAAGCCCGTCACCGTAGAAGATGTTATCCCCCAGGACCAACGCGACGTGGTCGCCGTCGATGAAGGTTCGCCCAATGACGAGGGCCTGCGCCAGCCCCTCGGGCTTCGCCTGTTCGGCATAGCGGATCGAGAGGCCCCATTGCCCGCCGTCACGCAGCAAATTGGCGAAGCGAGGGAGTTCCGCCGGGGTCGTGATGACCAGAATGTCCCGGACACCTGACAGCATCAGGGTCGTCAGCGGATAATACACCATCGGCTTGTCGTAGATGGGCAACAGCTGTTTGCTGAGCGCCAGAGTGGCCGGATAGAGGCGGGTGCCGTGACCCCCAGCCAGAATGATACCTTTCATCGGTTTCCCGCCCCGACGAGCTCTCGAACGACCGCGGGGAGGCTCGACTGCCACGGCGGCGGAGAAATGCCGAAGGCGGCGATCTTGCAGCAATCGAGCACCGAGTTCATCGGCCGCTGCGCCTTTGTCGGATATTGGTCGGTGGTGATCGGCTCGACCCGCGGCCCCGATCCGCGCGGCCACGCGCCGAGCGTCTGCGCCAAACCGACGATCTCCTCGGCAAATCCGTGCCAGCTGGTGCTGCCGGCCGCAGCAAAATGAAAAGTGCCCCATTCGGTCCCGCCGCGCTCGATGTGGCGGGCAATCGCGATCAGCGCGGCTGCGATGTCGGCGGTGGCGGTGGGACAGCCGCGCTGGTCCGCGACGACCCGCAGGACCGGCCGCTCGGCCCCGAGCCGCAGCATGGTTTTTACGAAGTTCGCCCCGTACGCCCCGTACACCCAGGCGGTGCGCAAGACGATGTGACGAGGCGCCGCCGCCCGCACGGCGCGCTCACCGGCCTCCTTACTGCTCCCATAGACGTTGAGCGGGTTGACCGAATCCGCCTCGCAGTAGGGCTCCCTCTTGCGCCCGTCGAACACGTAATCGGTCGAGAGGTGAACCAGCGGCATCGCGTTCTCGCCGCACACCGCCGCAATATGCGCAATTCCGGCACAATTGACCGCCCACGCCGCCTCGGGCTCGCCTTCGGCGCGGTCGACGGCGGTATAAGCGGCGAGATTGACGACCAGATCGGGTCGTTCCCGAGCGATCGTGGCGCTTACGGCGGTTGCTTTGGTGATGTCGGTTGCATTCCGATCGAGAGGTATGAGCTCGAACCTTGAGGGCCAAGCTGCTCGGCAAACCTCGCGGCCGACCTGCCCTCCGGCCCCGAACACCAGAACCCTCACAAACGCCTCCTATAGGGAAACCTAGTGTCCTTGCCCAGCGTTCGAGCCGACCAGCTTGTCGAAGTAGTCGATCGTGCGAGCCAGCCCGTCTTTCAGGGCTGTCTTGGGATGCCAGCCGAGAATCCGCTCGGCTTCGCCGATATCGGGACAGCGCTGGACCGGATCGTCGATCGGCAGCGGGCGGCGGATGATTTTTGAGCGCGAGCCGGTCATCGCGATGATCATGTCGGCGAGCTCGGCGACCGAGGTCTCGACCGGGTTGCCGAGGTTGATGGGGCCGGTGACGTCGTCGGGGGCGGCCATCAGCGCGAGGAAGCCGTCGATCAAGTCGTCGACGTAGCAGAAGGAGCGGGTCTGGGTGCCGTCGCCATAGAGGGTGATCGGCTCGCCCTGCAAGGCCTGGACGATGAAGTTGGAGACGACGCGGCCGTCATTGGGGTGCATGCGCGGGCCGTAGGTGTTGAAGATGCGGACGACGCGGATTCGCAGATTGTGCTGGCGGTGATAGTCGAAGAACAGCGTCTCGGCGCAGCGCTTGCCCTCGTCGTAGCAGGCGCGCGGACCGATCGGATTGACGTTGCCGCGATAGTCTTCGGGCTGCGGATGAACGGTCGGGTCGCCGTAGACCTCGGAGGTCGAGGCCTGGAAGATCTTGGCCTTCAGCCGCTTGGCGAGGCCGAGCATGTTGATCGCGCCGATGACACTGGTCTTGGTGGTCTGCACCGGATCGAACTGGTAGTGGATCGGCGAGGCCGGGCAGGCGAGGTTGTAGATCTCGTCGACCTCCACATAGAGCGGGATGCGTCACGTCGTGGCGCATCGCCTCGAAATGCGGGACTCCCGAGCAGACGCGGCGATATTGTCCTTGCGGCCGGTGAAGTAATTGTCGACGCACAGCACGTCGTCGCCGCGAGCGACCAGCCGCTCGCAGAGATGCGAGCCGAGAAAACCGGCGCCGCCGGTCACGAGAACGCGTTTTCGAACAGAGCTCATCAGCAGATCCTAGGCGAAGACGAAAAAAAGCCCCTCACCCCACTCCTCTCCCCGCAGGCCGGGGCGAGGGGTTGGGCTGAGGGCAGCAAGTGACGGGACCTGTACTCAGGCGCGGCCGAGCTGACGCGGCCGGCCGATGCTGACATAGCCGAGCCCCGCGGCCGCCATTTCGGCCGGCTGATAAATATTGCGCAAATCGATGACTAGCGGCTCTGCGAGCAGCCGCCCGATGCGGGGCAGGTCGAGGGCGCGGAACTCGTTCCATTCAGTCAAGAGCACCAGCGCATCGGCGCCTTCGGCCGCTTCGTAAGCGTCCTCGCAGTAGACGAGATCGGGCATCAGGTTTCTCGCCTCGTCGATCCCGGCTGGGTCGAAGGCGCGGATCGCCGCGCCCGCCGCGACGAGGCGCGGCAGGATGGCGAGGCTGGGGCTGTCGCGCATGTCGTCGGTGTTGGGCTTGAAGGTGAGGCCCAGGACGGCGATCGTCTTTCCGGCGACCGTGCCGCCGCAGGCGGCGATGATCTTATCGGCCATGCGGGTCTTGCGGGCCTCGTTGACCTGCACCACCGTCTCGACGATCGAAAGGTTTGCCTCGGCCTCGCTGGCGGTGCGCACCAAGGCCTGGCAGTCCTTGGGGAAGCACGAGCCGCCAAAACCTGGCCCGGCATGCAGAAACTTGCGGCCGATGCGGCCGTCGAGCCCGATGCCGCGGGCCACGTCCTGGACGTCGGCGCCGACCCGCTCGCACAGATCGGCGATCTCGTTGATAAAGGTGATCTTGGTGGCGAGAAAGGCATTGGCCGCGTATTTGATCAACTCGGCGGTCTCGATGTCGGTGAACAGCATCGGCGTCTCGCTCAGATAAAGCGGCCGGTAGAGCTGGCGCATGACCTCCCGAGCCCGGTCGCCGTCGGCGCCGATCACCACGCGATCAGGGCGCATGAAATCCTCGATCGCCGAACCCTCGCGCAGAAATTCCGGGTTCGAGGCGACGTCGAAATCACCGCTCGGGCAGACCCGGCGCAGGATCGCGGCGACCTCGCGCCCGGTGCCGACCGGCACCGTCGACTTGGTCACCACGACCGTATAGCCCCCGGCGCGGGCCTCGGCCAAAGACCGGCCGATCTCCGCGGCCGCGGCAAAGACATAGCTGAGGTCGGCGTGCCCGTCGCCGCGCCGCGACGGCGTGCCGACCGCGATGAACACCGCATCGGCCCCCTCGATCGCGGGCAAAAGTTCGGTCGTAAACGACAGCCGCCCCGCCGACGTATTGGCCGCCACCAAGGCCTCGAGCCCCGGCTCGTAGATCGGCATCTCGCCGCGCCGGAGTCGCGCAATCTTTGCCGCATCCGTGTCGACACAGGTCACGGACACGCCGAATTCGGAAAAACACGCCCCCGAAACTAGACCCACATACCCTGTCCCGATCACTGCAATGCGCATCGGATCGATTCCCCGTTAAGATTAACAACTGCGGCGGGATCGCTTTCGCTTTAGCGGCGGCGACCAGTTCTATCGAAAGCGGTTACCGGACGACAGCGTTATTCTCTAGCACACTCATTCCAACGATGCTCCGGAATCCGCGACCCTGCCAGAGGCCGGCGCTTATCATGATGCATCCAGATTGACGGTTACTCAAATCACGAACATTGGGTACCACCATCCTGTGGTCCATGGGAAGAATTCCGAGCCGAGGCCCTCTATCTTGGGACGGCCGGTGACACAAAATTAAGGGCTCCTGTGGCGATATTTTCAAAGGCGTGCGCTGCTTTGTAAGCGGGGTATAGGAGTTTGACAGAGCCTGAATGGGTGCTACTAAACGGCCACCCGGTCGACTTCACTGGCGCCTTCGGCCTAATGGATAACAAGCTGCGCGCCCAGTTACAGACGGAGTTGGCGCCCTGTTCGACGCAGGTGTTTATGGACGCCTATGCGATGGCGCATCGTGCGATATTCGGGGAGGATTTTGGCGTCATCACCTTCCCGTCCTAATAATGCGAGATTATCCGACGGCATCCGGCCAGGCCGATGACCGACACTGCACCGGGAACTGTTTGCTGATTGCTTCATAAATCGCATCTGCTTTTCGTCAGCACATGCGGCGGGCTGGATCGCCTCGCTGCGCCCGCGGGCCCATTTGACTACCGGCGCAATTTCTTCGCCGCCAGAAGGCGCCAGCCACGGCCCGAACCTTTCCGCCAATTAGCTGCACGCAAGCTGGCGCGACTATCTTCATTGGGACACCGAGCGGCTTCACCCTTCCGATGAGTGCAGGACCGGGTTGATAAGCGACAAATTTATTGTGATGAGCGTCGATGATGACTAATCGATGCGAAGGGCCGTCCGCCGTCTCATCAAATCATTCGGGTTTCCCGTCGAGACCTTCGTTTCCGCGGAAGACTTTCTCGCCTCGGGCCGACTCTGTGCAACAGCGTGCCTGGTGTTGAATGTGCAGATGCCTGGCTTGAACGGGCTGGAACTGCAGAACCAACTGGTTTCCGAAGGCCATCACGTCCCGATCACCCCATCACGGCTTTCAATGACGAGGACGCGGGCTCAGGCGTTAAAAGCGGCGGCGCTCGCTTATCTGGTCAAACCGTTCGGAATGCGACCGCATTCCGGATCGCTTCCTTGGAGACAAATTGCTGATCCAAATAAATCCGTGCATTTTGCTATTGCACCGCCTGCATCGTAGTGATAGAGGCCGAAAGATTGATCAATCCTGGTCAACTTTCTACTTCTCTCTCGAAGGTGCAGAATGTCGATATTGAACGAGATCACCAAAGAGAAGCAGCGGGTCAGTGAGGCGCTCGCTCGCGTCGATGCACAGCGCGAGAAGCTCACCGGCCAGCTCGGCGAGCTGGACGCAACCGAGCGTGTGTTGGCGCGCTACAGCAAAGGCCGGCACTCAAAAGAGTCGGCCTCGGCCGCGACACCGACTGCGGCAACAAAGGCGGCTGTTCCAGCGCGGCAACACGGGCGCCGACGGACTACGACTGCGAAACCCGCTGGCGGTAGGCGCACCGCGGCGACCCTCGGCGAGCAGGTTCTTGCCTTGGCCAATGGCAAGACACAGCAGGAAATCGCCGCTGCATGCAAGGGGGCTCGCCCGAACCATGTCGGCGGCGTCATCGCGCGGCACAGGCGAGCTGGCCGCATCGAACTGCGCGACGGGAAGCTCTACGCCACGCAGTCGACGGGGACGGGGCAAAGCGCCGCGGTCTGATACTGGATAAAAACGAGCGCCCGACTCCGGGCGAAGCCCGACGGCGAGTTTGCTATCGTGGCGGCTGACTAAGGCGCATCTAGAGAGCGGGCTTTCGCGACGCAGTGAAAGAGCTTCTCGCCCTCGTCGATGGCAACCTGCGCTCCTCGAGCTCGACCGCCCGGGTTGCTGACTGCGGTCGCGCAACAATCCGAGGCGGACACACCCGCGGTTGCGATGCGATGCGCCTACGCCGATATGCCAAACTCTTGGTTCTAAATCCTTTCGGGAGGTTCCTGCTCTTGCACTTCGTCCACAACGAATGACGCACTCGCGGGCGTGGATTACTGGGCGATACCAGGCGGCCCGCGTGAAGCGGAGAAACATTCGAACGAGCTGCGATCCGGGTGCTCGAGGAAGAGAGCGGAATTTGCGTGGAAGATATCGGCCCGGAGGCACCGTGCCGGCCTCGCAGTTCCGCCGATCGCTGCGCACCCGCAGGACGCCAATGCGGCGTGGCCAGTTATGCGCATCACGCGGCAGGCGGATCCGCGATCGGCTCCAGCCGGCCCAGGATGAAGACATAGGCCGACGACGCCGACGACCAGCATCACGCCGGCAACCAGGAATGCGCCGGTAAAGGAACGAGTTGCCCCGACGATGTAGCCCGTCGTGATCGGTGCCACGACACCCATCATGTTGTTCAAAAAGTTCATGATCCCGCCGATCGTGGCGGTACCGCCGCGCGGCGCGATCAGGGACGGTATCGACCAACCCACCGGCGCCGCCGCGGCGAGCCCGCTCAGCGCCACCGAGATCCAAAGGATCGCCCAGACCGCATCGGTCGTGAACGTGGCGCCGAACACGGCGAGGCCAAGCAGCATGCCGAGCACGAGCACGCTCTTGCGCACGGGCGTCTCGTCATAGCCCCGCTGGATCAGGTGATCGATCAGCCAGCCGCCGACGACGAGGTCCGCGACCGTCGCGCACATCCAAGGGATTGCCGCGTATCCGGCAGACTTCATGATGCTCATGTGCATTGACTGCTCGAGGTAATTCGGCAGCCAGGTCAGGAACAGATAGAACGAATAGCCGTAGGCCGCGAAGCCGATGGTCAGCCCCCAGACCTTGCGATTGAGCAGAAGATAGCCGAGCATGGCGATCTCGCCGCTCTGGGCCGGGCCTTCGGGAGTGGCCCCGCCAGTGCGGATGTATTCGCGCTCGGCCGGGCTCAGGCGCGGATGTTTGCTGGGATCGCGGTAGACGATCAGGAAGGCGAGGAAATAGAGGAAGCTCAGCACTCCGGTCATGCCGAAGCCCCACCGCCAGCCGAACCGAACCACCACCAGCGCCACCAACGGGATGCCGATCACGTTGGAGAACTTTGCCGCGGCGTCGAAGAGCGATGTCGCAAACGAGCGTTCCTGGCGAGGGAACCAATAACCAGTGGCCTTCGAGCTTGCCGGGAAGCTCGGCGCTTCCGCGGCGCCCAGCAGAACGCGTGCCGCCAGAATGCCGCGGAACCCGCTGGCAAAAGCGGTCGCGATAGACGCGACGGACCAGAGAAACGTGCTCAACCGATTGACCAGAGTGACGCCGAAGCGGTCGAGGATCATGCCCGTCGGAATTTGCATCAGCGCATAGGGCCAGAACAGCCCGCTGAAGAGCCAGCCGAGCTCACCGGCGGTCAGGCCAAATTCCTGCTGCAGCTGCGGTGCACCGACCGAGAGGTTGATCCGGTCGAAATAATTGATCAGCACCCCAGTCCCGAGCAGCACGCCGATGCCCCAGCGCACCCTTGGGATGCGGAGGGTGGCGGCCTTCACGGTCATCGATCCTGTCGCGGGCCGGTCGCGGCGGGCGGTGCGGGTCCGCCGGTTTTATGCTGCCGCTCCTCGAGCCGGCGCACGATTTCATGGGCGATCTCGGCCGGCTTGCCGCCGACATCGACGACGATCGAGCGCTCATCTGGCGTGGGCTCCTCCAGTGTCGCGAACTGGCTGTCGAGCAGGGCAATGGGCATGAAGTGCTCGTGCCGCGCGGCCATGCGCTGCTGAACCAGATCGCGTGATCCCTTCAGGTAGACCAACACCACGTCGCGGCGGTCGCCGATGATGATGTCCCGGTAGGATCGCTTCAGTGCCGAGCAGGTCAGCACGCCACATTCGCCCCGCGCCCGCCAGCCGTCGATTTCCTCGGCGATCTTGCGGAGCCAGGGCAGACGGTCCGCGTCAGTCAAGGGTGTCCCGCCGCGCATCTTCGCGACATTCTCGGGCGGGTGCAAATCGTCGCCTTCCTGAAACTGGCAGCCCAGCGCGGCCGCGAGCAAGGCTGCGACGGTGCTCTTGCCCGATCCGGAGACGCCCATCAGCACGACGATCACTGGCCTGGTGATGGTGTGCGCGAGGGCTGCGGACCATGCGCGTTTAGGTTGCTGATTGGTTCCTGTCATGCGATAATTCCGGATCATACGCCCGGCAGGAGCCCGGGCGGACCACGCTATTGTCGGAGTTCCGACATTGCAAGAACGCCGCCGCGGGACATCTGGATCACGAGGCGCACGTTTTGCGTTGCCAGGCCACCGCCATCGTATCAATCCGAGACTGTCACGCGACAAGTTCACAACATTTGGCGAGCCACCCATCGACCGCGCGGGGCAGACGAAACCAGGAGGCCGCCGCCGCGTGCGATGGTCGGCTCGGATGATCCCATGCATTTGTTTTCTCGCAGCCGCGTTGGCCGCCCAGTCCGGTTTGGCCCAAACCGCGCCGGCGGCCGTCCCGAGCGCGCCGACGCCGCCCGTGACGAGCGACACGACCAACCCATCCGCGGCACCCTTGGTGATGCCCTTCCCGCCGACGTCACTGCTGCCCGCTATAACGCCTTTGACCAACCCCGCCGTAATATCTCCTCAAGCCCAGCTCGACTACAACCTCCAGATCCCGTTGTTCGGCGAGTTGCCGCTCCGCAAGGAATGGGCGGAGAAGGGGATCGATTTCATTGCACATTATATCAGCCAAACGGCATCCAACACGGCCGGCATCCACGGTACGGGCACCGCCTATGCCCAGCAAGTCGACTTCGGCTTGAGCTTTGATCTCGACAAACTGGGCGTCTGGCCGGACGCCGTCGCGCGCTACGCGATGACGGACCGCGCCGGGGTAAACCTCACCAACAGGACTGAGGGCTATTTCCCTTACCAGTCGATTTTTGGGCAAGGGCAAAATCTGCGGTTCAACGAGATAAGTGTCGAAAAATACCTGTTGGCGAAGGAGGTGGCCCTGAAGTTCGGCTTCTATCCGATGGGCAACGATTTTGCGGTATTACCTTATCTCTGCAACTTCACCAACGATGAACTCTGCGGGCATCCGATAACGCTGTTTGGCAACAGCGGATGGGCAGATGGGCCGGCCGGCAGATGGACCGGTCGCATCAAGTGGCACATGACCGACGAACTCCAGCTTCAAGCCGCCGCCGTCGATTCGAACCCCCGCTATACGCTGAGACAAGACGGTTTCAAGCTCAACTTCACCGGGAACACCGGTGTAATCGCGCCAGTAGAGCTCAAATACCAGATCGGCAAAAACCCTGGAGATTATGGTGGAACCTATAACCTCGGCGGCTATTACGATTCGTCAGCGAGAGCCGATCTGGCCAATCCCAAGATCTTCGACGAGGGGCTGTTCGGTCTCTACGCCGAGGCCGCACAGCAAATCATCAAGTGGGGCCCAGGGAATACCGATGGAATAGCGCTCTTCGGTGTCTTTGCCGTGAGTGACCAGAACACTGCGCAATTCAAACATTCTTATGATGCGGGAGTTGTTTCCCGCGGCGTGTTTCCGGGCCGTGAGTTGGACGTGCTGTCCCTCGGCTGGGCGCGGATGACGATCAATTCACGATTTCAGTTCCGGTTGGCGAAGGCGGGATTGCCGATCCAGACCAGCGAACAGCTTGTCGAACTCAACTACGCCTTCCAGCTCACACCTTCACTGTTTTTCCGGCCGGGCGTCCAATATGACATCCGCCCCGGCGCGACATCGACGCATCCGAACACTTGGGTCTTCGCCTTTCACATCCAGCTCACGCTGTGATCGCGGCGTAGCCCGGGGACCCATCAACTGGTCTCGACCGCCTCGTCGCGCGTCGTCTTGTTGTCACGCAGCGCGACCGGCGCGTCCCAGAACGAGGCCCGGCCAATTCGAACATGAAATGATGACCGTTCCGGTGCACGTAGCCCCCCAGCTCGCGCAGTCGCGCCGCCCATCCCGCGGAGTGGGGTGGATCAGCCTACCGCATTGTCCACCATCGCCTGAGCTTCACCGACGATCGCGTCGAGGTGAGCCTCGTCCTTGAAGCTCTCGGCGTAGATCTTGTAGATGTTCTCGGTGCCGGACGGCCGCGCCGCGAACCAGCCGCTGCGCGGCGACGACCTTCAGCCCGCCGATCGGGGCATTGTTGCCCGGGGCGCGGGTCAGCTTGGCGGTGATCGGCTCGCCGGCCAGTTCGGACTCCTTGACCGCCTCGGGCGACAGCTTTTCCAGCCTCGCCTTCTGCTCGGGCGTCGCCGGCGCGTCGATGCGCGTGTAGTACGGCGTGCCGAACTCCGCCGTCAGCTCGCGGTAGTGCTCGCCCGGGTCCTTGCCGGTGCGGGCCGTGATCTCGGCGGCCAGCAGGTCCATGATCGGGCCGTCCTTGTCGGTCGTCCAGACGCTGCCGTCGTGCCGCAGGAAGCTCGCGCCGGCGCTCTCCTCGCCGCCAAAGCAGCACGAGCCGTCGAACAAGCCCGGCGCGAACCACTTGAAGCCGACCGGCACCTCGGACAAGCGCCGGCCGAGCTTGTGCACGACGCGGTCGATCATGCTGCTGCTGACCAGCGTCTTGCCGACCGCGGCCTGTGCCGGCCAGTGCGGGCGATGGGTCAGCAGGTAGCGGATCGCCACCGCCAGATAATGGTTGGGGTTCATCAGCCCGGCCGACGGCGTGACGATGCCGTGCCGATCGGAGTCGGGGTCGTTGGCGAAGGCGACGTCGATAGCGGTCCTTGAGCCCGACCAGGCTGGCCATCGCGTAGGGGCTCGAGCAGTCCATGCGGATCTTGCCGTCGTGGTCGACCGTCATGAACGAGAAGGTCGGATCGACCTTCGGGTTGACGACGGCGATATCCAGGCCGTAGACGGTCGTTGATCGGCTCCCAGTAGTGCACGGCGGCGCCGCCGAGCGGATCGACGCCGAGCTTCAGGCCGGCGGCGCGGATCGCCTCCATGTCGACGACGTTGCGCAGGTCGTTGACGTAGGGCAGGACGAAATCTTCCTGGTGCGTCGTGTCCGCGTTGAAGGCCGTGGCGAAGCCACTCGCTTCACGCCGGCGTTGCCGTTCCGCAGAAGTTCGTTGGCCCGGTTCTCGATCCACTGGGTCACGTCGGTGTCGGCCGGGCCGCCGTTGGTCGGGTTGTACTTGAAGCCGCCGTCCTCCGGCGGGTTGTGCGACGGCGTGATGACAATGCCGTCGGCCGAGATGCTCGGTGCGGCCGCGGTTGTAGACGAGGATCGCGCGCGAGATGACCGGCGTCGGCGTGAACCCGTCGTCGCGCTGGATGATCGTCTCGACCCCGTTGGCCGCCAGGACTTCGAGCGCCGTGCGCTGGGCCGGCCCGGAAAGCGCATGCGTGTCCTTGCCCATGATAGAGCGGGCCGTCGGTGCCCTGGGCGCGCCGGTAGTCGCAGATGGCCTGGGTGATCGCCAGGATGTGGGCTTCGGTGAACGATGCCGTCGCAGCGGCGAGCCGCGATGCCCGCTGGTGCCGAAGCTGACCAGTTGTTCGGGGTCGTCGAGATCGGGCCGGCGCTCGAAATACTCGCGTTCGAGCCGGGCCACATCGATCAGCATGTCCTTGGGCGCCGGCTTGCCGGCCAGGGGTGAAATGGTCATCGGCGATCCTCTCTAAGTCTAAGACACCGGGCAGGGTTTCGCGTTCCAGATCTCGGCGGCGTATTGCGCGATCGTGCGATCGCTCGAGAACTTGCCGGAGCCGGCCACGTTCAAGATCGCCTTGCGCGCCCACTCATGGCTGTCGGCATACAATGCAGTGAGCCGGTGATCGGCCTCCAGATAGGATTGGAGGTCGGCGAGGTGCATGTAATGGTCGCCCCCGGTCAACAGCGCGTCGCGCAGCGGCGCAAAGATCCCCGGCTCGTAGCGGCTGAAGTAGTCGGCGGCGATCATGTCCAGCGCAGCGCGGGTCTCCGGGTCGTGGTCGTAATGCCAGTGCGGATTGTACCAGCCGCGGCTGCCTTCCACCTGGTCCGCGGTCAGGCCGAACAGGAAGAAGTTATCCTCGCCGGCTTCCTCCGCCATCTCGATCGTCGCGCCGTCGCGCGTGCCGATGGTCAATGCCCCGTTCATCATGAACTTCATGTTGCTGGTGCCGCTGGCCTCGTAGCCGGCGGTCGAGATCTGGTTCGAAACATCGGCCGCCGGGATCAGCCGCTCGGCCAGAGATACGCAGTACTCGGGCAGGAACACAACCTTCAGCCGGCCGCTGTGTCACCGGATCGCCGTCGATCGTGCCGGCGAGGTTGTTGATGAACTTGATGATCAGCTTGGCCAAGTGATAGGCCGGCGCCGCCTTGCCCGCGAAGAAGAAGGTGCGCGGCATCATGTCGAGATGCGGGTTCGCCTGTAGCCGATTGTACAGAACGATGATCCGAAGCGCATTGAGCAGTTGCCGCTTGTATTCGTGGATGCGCTTGATCTGACAGTCGAAGATCGTGTCCGGGTCGACCGTGATGCCGCAGCTTGCCTTGAGCCAATCGACAAAGCGTAATTTGGCCGCGCGCTTGGCGTCGAGGAAGCTTGCGCGAAAGGCCGTGTCATCCGCCAGGGGATGAAGCCTCTTCAGCTCGTCGAGATCGGTCACCCAGCGGTCGCCGATCGCGTCGGTGATCGTCCCGGCGAGCTCCGGGTTCGCCAACAACAGCCAGCGCCGCGGCGTGACGCCGTTGGTCTTGTTGTTGAAGCGCTCGGGATACATCTCGGCCAAGTCTTTGACCGTCAGCTTGCGCAGCAACGCGGAGTGGATCGCGGCCACGCCGTTGGTGCTGTGCGAGCCGACGATCGCCAGATTGGCCATCCGGACCTTGTCCTCGCCGCCCTCTTCGATCAGGCTCACGCGGGCGACACGCGCCTCGTCGCCGGGCCAGCGGGTTCGCACAGTATCGAGAAACCGGCGGTTGATCTCGTAAATGATCTCCAACTGTCGCGGCAGCAACTGCTGGAAATAGTGCAGGGGCCATCTTTCGAGCGCTTCCGGCAACAGCGTATGATTGGTGTAGGCCAACGTCTGTTGCGTAATGTCCCAGGCTTCGTCCCAGCCAAGATGCGCGTCATCGAGCAGAATTCGCATCAATTCCGGGACCGCCAGGGTCGGGTGCGTGTCGTTCAGCTGGATCGCGACCTTGTCGGGAAGCAAATGCCAATCGCCATTGCGGCGATGGAAGCGGCGCACGAGATCGGCCAGCGAACAGGCCACCAGAAAATATTCCTGCACGAACCGCAGCGCCTGTCCGACCTCGGTGCTGTCATCGGGATACAGCACCCGTGTCAGGGTGCCGGCCGCAAGACTGCCGACCAATGCTCCGACGAAATCACCGCTGCTGAAGTCCTGAAAATCGAAATAATCGTGCGACGCGGCGGACCACAACCGCAGGGTGTTGATGGTCTTGCCGCCATAACCGACAACCGGCCGATCAAATGGCATGCCGATCACGGTGGAGGCTCGGCCGGGGACGATCTCCAGGTGCCCGCGGCGCATTTCAAAGGACGAGCCGAGCTTGATTTCCACCGCTTCCTTTGGGCGGGCAACTTCCCACGGGTCATGCCGGCGCAGCCAGTTGTCCGGATGTTCGCGCTGCCAGCCATTCTCGATCGATTGCCGAAAAATTCCGTATTCGTAGCGCAGCCCGTAACCCATCGCCGGCAATTGCATCGTCGCCATCGAGTTCGAGAAAGCACGCAGCCAGCCGCCCCAGCCCGCCGTTGCCGAGCCCGGCATCAGGCTCTTCCTCGATCAGACCGAGCCAGTCGAGATCCCTTTGCTGGGTAGCCCGATGTACAAACGGATCGAGCATCATATTGGTGACGTTGTTGGCCAAGGAGCGCCCGATCAAAAACTCCATCGACAAATAATAGATGCGTTTCGGATTGAGACGATTGTAAGTGCGCTCGGTCCTGACCCACCGTTGCGACAGCACGTCCCTGACCGACCGCGCCGCGGCCTCAAAGCGCTCGCGCCCGCCGGCGGCCAGCGGATCGACGACATCGTCGAACAACAGATGGCGCTCGTAGAGCGCGTCGTTATGACCGGAAAACCGGATCGGACCACACCCATATTGCTCAAGCAAATCCCCCGCCTCGGCCGACGGTGACCGAGGAGGACGCACTGTGCTCTGTTCGCTCATTCTATCCTATCTCCCTCGGGGCCGGGTCTTTACATTAGCTCGACATGACGGCTATCGTTCCGAAGCTTGATTGCGGTCTCGGCCAGTTTGTGCCCGTGGCCCAGTGTACTGAGGCTCGCGGTGGTACCGGCCACCCTGCGCGTCAAGACCGAGCCAGCTGGCGGCGAGTTCGCGCAGGAAATGCTCGCTCGACAACAGTAGCACATCGCCATGGCTATCACGCACACGCTCGATGACACGGTCAGCGATGGCGCCCGCTTGGTCATCGAGGCGATCCATCGGCTGTTCCCCTGGCTGCGGATCTCTTTGCCGATAGCGTCTACAACAGCCCCAACCTGCGTGATGCGCTCGCCAAATTCGGTGACGGGACCATCGAAATCATTGAGCGCACGGCTGAGGCTGCTGGTTTCCAGCCGCTGTCGCGCCGATGGGTCGTCGAACGACCCTCGATAAAGATCGGGCACTTAGAGCGGATCGATGCCGAGCCGCCTTAGTTGACCTTGGGCATAGGCCGCTTTAGGCTGCCTGCGATGCAGTCCCTTTTTGGCGGTGGAAGACTGCTTTCTCGAAGCCGTCGACAGCCCTGGATCACGGCGCCCTCTCTTGGGAGTTGCGAGCCGCGTTGAGCGCTGCCGGCTTGAAGGAAAGCCAGGGTCGGAGCCGCGAGGCCGGACAGGTTCTCGCGCTGGTATACGACGGCTTCACCGAAGGTTTCGCGACTGCCGATTTACGCGCTGCCAAGGCTACGTTTGACGCGTCGCCCTCGCCGGGCTTCACATCCAGGGATAACCTGCAACGTTGTGGCTCACGGAAGCGCCTCGGCAGCGCCGACGATTGGATGGCGACCCGCACCGTGGAGGCGGGACCTTACGCGGCATGAACGCGATTGAGCGCCAGCACCGTCTCGAACTCGGGAAGGGCTTCTTCGGAGTGCTGCTGTCGACGGTTCATCTGGGTTCGCGCTTGCAGGCGTGTCGAATTGCAAGGGGTGCAAGTTATGACCGACACTGTCATCATGCGGGGAGCATATGCAATTACCGATCCGCGCCTCGGGGCATCTGGCGTGATCCCGGCCGGCGCAGTTGCGATCATCGACGGCAGCGTCAAAGAGACGGGCCCGTTCGCCGCAATCGCGCCTCGGTATCCCGGCGCCACTATCGTCGGCGATGGCACTCAGTTGCTCCTGCCCGGTCTGGTGGACGCGCATAGCCACGGGCGTGGCCTCTCGCCGATCCAGAAAGGTGTGCGCAACGACTTTCTCGAGAACGCTCTTTTCGACTGGGCGTACATGCCCATCCTGCCACCCGAGCTGACCGCGGCAATCTGTGCACTCCGCCACCTCCGCAGCGGCTGCACGCTGCTGCACCACAACGGTTTCGACGATGACGGCGTCGAAGGCGCCAGACGCGCGCACATTGCGATCAAGACGTATCTGTCGGCCGGGATCCGGCTCGCGTTCTCGCCCGGCGTGCGCGATGAGAGCAAGCTCGCGATGGGTGGGGAAGAATTCATTGAAACGCTGCCATCCGATCTGAGGGCCGAAGCACGCCCACTGGTGTTTTTTGACAAGCAAGCACTGACGGACTCCTATTTCCGTCTCTTCGATGAGCTCTACGAAACCTACAACAGCAAGGACACGCGGATCTTGCTGGCGCCGTGCTGGGCGCATGGTGCAAGCGAGGCGTTCTTGCGTCGTGTGCGTGCCAAAGCCGACGAGCGCGGCGGCGTGATGATCCATATGCACCTGCTGCAGTCGCCGGTCCACAAGGCTTATGGCTTGCGCCGGCACGGAAAGCCGACGGTGTTCTGGCTCGATGATCTCGGTCTGGTGGAGCGCAATGTCGTTTATGGTCATGCGATTCACGTGACCGAGGCCGAGATAGAGCTGATGGGGCGCCGCAAGGTCTCCGTCACGAGTCACCCGAGCTGCAACTTCCACATGCGAAACGGCATCACGCCGGTCATGCCGTTGCGCGCCGCCGGGGTCAATGTCGCCATGGGGCTCGATGACAAGACCATCAATGACGACGAGGACGCAGTGATGGAGCTGCGGATGATGCACAAGGTGCACCGCCTCCATACGTTCGATCTGGCGACGCCCGCGTTGAGCGCTTACGAGGCGCTCGAGATCGCGACGTTGAACGGTGCCAAGGCGACCGGCTTCGCGGACGAGGTCGGCGCGCTGGTTCCCGGCATGAAGGGCGATGCAATTCTCGTCGATCTCGACCGGGTGGCGCGCGATCCCTGGATCGACCCGGAATTCGACATCGCCGACGCTTTTGTGGAACGTGCCATGGGCGCGGACGTCGCCACTGTCGTCATCGGCGGGAAGATCGTGGTCGAGGATCATCAGCCGCGCACGATCGACGTGGAGGGTCTCTATCGCGAGGTGCGTGCGTTCTGTGCCACGGGCCTTACCCCCGAGCAACGGGCGCACGCCGATTTTCTTCGGAAGATCAAGCCCTATGTCCAAGCGTGGTACGGTACCTGGCACGAGACCATGCTCGACCAGCCGTTCTATCGGGTCAATAGCCGAACATAGAGCGGACCGAGAGTTTGAATCCCGTTCCGTCCGGCGCAGTCTGGTGAAACCGGACTTCCTCCATTTTATGCCGCGCAAGAGCGGTGCAAGGAGGCGGTTAGCCGGTCACGATGTGCCGCAACAAAGAAGCGATGAAGCTGATCCCGTGACAAACGTCACTCTCCAGGAGTGCTGATGACTGATGCTATCCTATCTTACCGGGCCATGGCCTATAACAATGGATGGGCGAACCATCGTCTGCTCGCCGCCTGCGCTCAGCTTTCACAATCTGAATTCATCGCCCCACGCACCGGCTTCTTCCCAAGCGTGCGAGCTACCCTGAACCATATCCTGGTCGTCGACCTTTTCTATGTGGATGCAATGGAGGGCGGCACGCTCGGGCCCGCGGCTTGGGCAGACCCGGAGCCATGCGCGACAATGGATAGTCTCCGGCAGGCGCAAGCAGACGTGGATAGGCGCTTGATCGCCGCCGTGGAGCGCCTGGACGACCATCGTCTGGAGCGAGTCGTTGAGGTGCATCGCGGCACGCGTATTCAGCATGAGCGCATGGACAAGCTTCTGCTGCATCTCTTTCAGCATCAAATTCACCACCGGGGCCAGGCACACGCCATGCTGAGCGGCACATCGGTCCCGCCGCCGCAACTCGATGAATTCTTCTCCGCAGGGGAGGCACCTCTTCGCGCCGTCGAGTTCGCGCAGCTGGGGTGGACAGAGGAGACGGTTTGGACGAGCGGGTGAGAGCGCTTCTTGCCGTGCGTCGCCGGCGCTTGCTAAGGTTCGGGTTACGCAGAAATTGACCGGGGCGGGGAATGAAGCGGCTTTCCGCATTGATATTGGCGCTCGTGCTGACCGCCGCGGCGCTGCCCGCGCGGGCCGCGGACAGCATCCTCAACGACGTTCTGCGGCGCGGAACGGTGCGCATCGCGGTCAACACCGGGAACGAGCCGCGCCAGTTTGCCGACGAGACTGGCAACCTGCAAGGCTACGACATCGATATCGCCAATGAGTTGGCGAAGCAGCTTGGGGTCACCGCCGAGTTCATTCGCACCGATGTCGCGGGCCGGGTGGCGATGCTGCAATCCCACAAGGCGGATATGACGATCGCCACCTTCACGCCTAATCTGGAGCGGCTGAAGACGGTTGCCTTTACCGATCCCTATACCACCGACGTGCTGACCTTGATGATCCGATCCGACCGCAAGGACTTGGCCACACTCAAAGATTTCGACAGGCCGGAGATCAAGATCGCCCTCGGCCGCGGCTCGACCGCGGCGAAAGCACTCGCCAAATACGTGCCGAAGGCAACCATCGTCGAGTTTCCTGGGCTCGCCGACATCATCAGCGCGATCGACGCCAACCAGGTGGATGCGACCTGCAGCAATGATGGGCTCGTCAGCTGGACGGTCAAGAAGAGCGGCGGCAAATACCGCGCGGCCGCGGCGCTGGGCGAGCCGGAAGACGACGCGATCGGATTGCCGCAGGGCGACTTCGTCTGGTGGATGTGGCTCAACCATTTCGTCCACCAGATCAACGACGACGGCACCAATTACACCCTATGGGTCAAGTGGTTCGGGACGGAGCCGGCGCCCTTCGTGAAGCCCCCGCCGAAGAGTCCATAAGCATTCACGCGCCGCGTCGTGGGGGCACTCTACGATTTCAATCTGCGGGTATTGCTGCCCTATCTGCCGGTGCTCGGCTGGGGCGCGGTTCGCACGCTCGAGATCAGCGCGCTGGCGATCCTGATGAGTTTCCCGGTCGGGCTGGCTGGGGCCTTGATGCGGATTTCGCGCCATCGCCTCGGGCGTGGCCTCGCGGCCGGCTTTGTCGAGGTGGTGCGCAATATTCCGCTGCTCGTCGTGCTCTATGTGTTGTTCTATGCCCTGCCTGCGAACGGTGTGCCGATCAGTGCCTTCGCCGCCGGTGTCCTCGGGCTGACGATCAACAGCACCGCGTTCACGATCGAGATCTTCCGCGGCGGCTTTGCCGCGATCTCCGCCGGCCAGTACGAGGCGGCGCGCGCGCTCGGCCTCCGACGGGGTCTGATCCTCCGCCTCGTCGTCGTGCCGCAGGTGTTCCGCATCGTCTTGCCGACCCTCGGCAACCAGATCGTCTCGGTCGTGCTCGGCTCGGCTCAGGCATCGATCATCGGGGTCGGCGAATTGACCTATCAGACGCTGTCGGTGGGTTCGGCGACGTTCCGCTATTTCGAATTGTTCGCCATCGCCGCGCTCTTCTACATCGTCTGCGCGCAATTGATCGGTGTGGTGTGGCGCGTCATCAGCGGGCGGGCGGCGCACGCGCCGCTCGGCATCTGACCGGCCGATGATCGCCAGCGGCCATCTCGGCGCCTATCTTCTGCTCCTCCTCAAGGGCGCCGGGGTCACCCTGGAACTGAGCCTCGGCGCGCTCGTCTTCGGCAGCCTCGGCGGCGTCGTCCTCGGCGCGATGCGCGGCGCCCGCCTGCTTCCATTGAGGGCGGTCGCGTTGCTCTATATCGAGGTCGTGCGTTCGACCCCATTCGTCATTTTGCTGTTCTTCATCTTCTATGCATTGCCGCTGGCGCTCGACATCGACATCCCGCCCTATCCCGCCGCGATCTTTGCGCTCAGCCTGCACTGTTCGGCCTATATGGCGGAAATCGTCCGCTCCGGCATCCAATCGATCCCAAAGGGGCAATGGGAAGCCGCCGCAGCGCTCGGCCTCACTTATTACCGCACGATGCGCCACGTCGTCCTGCCGCAGGCGTTGCGGGTGATGATCCCGCCGACGATCGGCGTTTATGTCAGCACGATCAAGGAATCCTCGCTCGCTTCGATCATCGGTTTTGTCGAGCTGTTGGGCCAAGGGATGGCGATCCGCGAATCCAATGCCGGGCGCAGCACCGCAGACGTGCTCGTCGCAGTGGCCCTCGGGTATTTCGCGATCTGCTATTCGCTGTCGCTGCTCGGGCGCCATTTCGAACAACGAACGACGCGGGATCTGCTCCCGCAGCCGGACACGGTGGCCTTGGGAATCCCGCCGACCGTGGTGTCCTAATAAAGGCGCGAGTTCGCTCGGCCGTGAGGACCGGGCCCGGATTGGGGCTGGCGCATCAGCCCGCCACAAACCCTGTGGGCTGGCGGTTTACTAAGTAGGCTTTGTCGTTCACACCAACGGTCATGCGTAAAACGTCATCTACCTCCTCGGCGAAGGCGCACCGCGATGGAGAGGATACCTGCATCCGGCTGATCATGATCCCCTGCCGCTTCAGAGGGCCGATGAATTCGTCGCTGAATGAATTGGATCACCGGCGCCGGCCGCACGTATCCCACCCACGTTGTCCGAGGCTGGCGGCCCGCCGCCGGAAAACCCGCAGGTCTTCTTGCGGCTGCTCAACCCCTGGTTGCACACAACCAGCCGATGGTGTACTGCGAATACTCACATCGCCATCGACCCAAGGCCAGTGTTTACGAACTCTGGGATCGACGCTACTCCGAAGTTGATCAACGCGAAAAGGGAAAAAAGTATCGGAAGAGGAAAGAACTCCTTCAGCAGCGAGAGGTAATCGCTAAGACGCTTCTTCGGAAGGTAATAGAAGATATACGTCCGGTCATGGCGCGTGAACGGTTTGTAATACTTGGCATACAAAGCGCGGTCTTTCGCATTCATGAGCGGCTCGCATGAAGGCTGAATGGAATGCCAATTCAGTAGCCACTGCATATTTTCTGAAACATAGGGCTTGAACCTAGCATGGACCACATCGGCATGGTCCCAATAGAAGGTGCAGTTTGCTAAGCCGCTGCCCGGCACGTTTTCCCCGAGCGGTACCTTGCCGCCTCCCTCAAGATTTTCCCAGCACTCACCGTTGAGGACGGCGAGTTTCCCAAGATCGTGAATGAGCGTTGTGGCGAGAAACTCCTTGTCGGTAATTCCAGCTTTCTCCATGCTTTCGAGCACTTGAAGGGTATGGGTGAGTTGGCTTCCGCAAAAAAGATGACAATTTGTGGGATCGACGATCTGCGCAAGAAGTTCCAAGAGCCGATCCACCGGCACTTCGCCAATGATAGGTTGCTCATACTTCTTGCGCAGCTGCGCCACGTCGTCGAGCGTCTGTTTGCGGGAGCGGCGTTGAATAGCCAGAGCCTGTTCTTTGAACTCGTCTAACGTGGCGATCTCTCTCAGGCCTTTGATGTAGTAGAAGCCTCGTTCAAGGAGCTTCCGCTTAACAAAATCCTTGATCGGGCTTGCTAGGGACATTGCAGCGACCTCAATTGGCTGAGTTCGGGAAAACCGGCGACACCTTTAGAACTCTGCAAGAGATGGACGTGGACGAGGGTTGGGGGCTTTACCATTGGAGAAATAGAGGGTCTCTTTGCGCGGCATCGGAACGGCACAAGCGCTAATTTTTCGACGACAGCGTAGCTCTCGGCAGAGGTGGCACGGCCCTCTCGAGCCCCCTAGGAGGCGCTCCTTGAGCGCGCAAAGATGGCCGGTGGGTGACCGCCCGTAATGTAGAAGCGTTTGCGTCGTCACCCGTAGTTGCCCCTTTGCGGCGAAATTGTGTCACACAGCTATGTCAATGTGATGGCAAGCTTACCGTACGCATCCGGCGAGCGTCGCGGTTGGATTGGATCGTTCGGGCATTTGGCCAGCTCCGCCATGCTAGCCCGCCACGGGGTGTGGACTTCGTCCTTCTTGCCTGCATAGGCACCATAGTCAAGCACGCCGCCGACGTAGCGCATCACGATCGTCGCCTCCGGCACCGCCCACGCCAGCGCGATCGCATCGCCGAGTGGCGGAAGGTGGCACCAGGCATCGAGCGCCAGCCCGTGCGCGGCGAGCCGTGCCATCCCGGCGCGGATTTCGGCCCGGGCATACATATGGGACGCCGTGCCCAATCGGCTGTTGCCGATGGTCGGGTCGGCGTCTTAGCCGACCGAATAGCGCACCCCCGAAAGCCGGCCGACGCCGGCGCGGATCAGTGCCTCGAGCATCGGCTCAACCCGGTCGCCTAGCGCGAGATCGGCGTGACCGACGATGCTTTGCGCGCCCTTGATCGGGCCGTAATCGCCACTTGCGCTCATCGCGGCAATGCCGGCGTCGAACTCGACCTCGCATCTCGACCGGGCCGTTGGCGCGATACATCGAGCGGCATTCCGCGAAGACGGTTGCGACGATGATCGGCAGCCCCGGTTCGAGGATCGGCTCATTCTCCTGTTTTTTGCGCGCGACGCATCGTCGGGCCCGCCGCTATGACCAAACCGGCCTGGCTGAATGGATTGCGCCATGGGGAGGTTCCTATTTCGCCGACATTGCCCGGATTCCCGGGTCCGCGATGGGCGGATCGCCTATGACTCGTTCATCTCAGCATTCTTCTAATATGCATTTCCCGAACCCGACTATACATATTTTGACGGTCCGAAATCCGGTAAGGTCCCTCGGCGGACTTAAGCTATTTGCTTGTAAGCAAGTGAAAGAATAAACCCCCGCTCCTTGAAACCAAAAGGTACCCAAAATGAAACACACTGCGCTGGGCTTCGCCATATATCGCACAGCGATGCTCGCCGTCATGGTAACACTTGGCACGTTCATGATCGCACAACCGAGTCATGCCGCCGCTTGCGCCAACGGGGTCTACCGAGCGGGATGCGTCGGTCCCAATGGGGCTGTGGGAGTTCGCAAGCCATATCCGCATTATTACGGTCATGGATATCACCATCAGGTTACCTGTGCGCACGGGCCTTACCGAGCGGGCTGCGTCGGACCCCATGGGGCTGCGGTCGTCCGCAGGCCATATTAGCGGGAACAACCAAGGGGCAGAGACGAGCAAGGAGTTGTAACTTCGCGCGAGTACCCGAAGCGGCGCTTGCCGCCTTCCGGAAACGGCAGATCGGCCTCGAAGTATGGGCTCGTCAAATCATAGAGCAGGAACGTTGTAGCTGCGGTTGAACAGGTCACGCCACCGTCCCGCCAGGTGATCGAAGACCGCTTGTTTGTGCACCAGCAGCCGGTCGTGACAGCGATACAGCTGGTGGATTTCGGCCAGCCCGGCATCCTCGCCTAGCAGATCGGCCAGGGCACTGCCGCGGCCGGCGCAACTGCAACTGCAATTGCGACAGCTTGACGTGGACGATCGCGGCGTCCGCCAGCTCTCCTGCACAACGGTCTTCCGGAAACAGCGACAGCGTCCGCGGTTGCGGAGCGCCGTCCTCGAACACCTCGATGGACCGCCGCCACGCCGCCTCCTGCGTGTCGTTGATCTCGCCCAGGTACAGCACATGCCGCTGCACCACGCGCCCGCCGGCAATCCGCGTGTTCTCGACAACGCTCCAGTAGCGATGTTGCTTGCCATCCTTCCGGCGAACTTTGCAGCGCAAGAACATGATGGCCGCCAATTATCGGCACATTGGCGGCCGTGCGAATAGGCTTGGTCGGCACTACAGCCGATTTGCGACATTTTCGGCCCCCCGGCGCTTCTTGCTGCTCAATGACTTGCCCAGCGAAAATCGCCGAACGGCGGGTCAAATCGGCGAAGTTGGGCTAGTGTCCACTAAGCGGTAGTGGACACTTGTTTTGCTTGATCTGACATCCGCTGATCATTGCGCCAATCGCA
>CAVOWQ010000028.1:0-47921 GCA_963700195.1 uncultured Alphaproteobacteria bacterium | reverse complement strand
ACAGACTTTGGACTAGTAGAAAGATTCCAAATTATCAATATGATGTAACAGGATGGTTTTGAGTCTTCAAGATGTGGTATGAAGTAGCATGACGTGGCGAGGGGGAGCCATGGTTGCCGCGCGACGGATTATTGCCTTGTCGGTGGATACAGATGAGCGCCGGGCGCTGGTTGAGGTGGCTCGATCGCGCACCGAACCGGCAAACCGGGTAGAGAGGGCCGGCATTGTTTTGGCCTACCTCGACGAGCCCTCGGCCTATGCCGTGGCGCGCGCGATGGGGGTGAGCCAGCAAACGGTAACGCGCTGCTTGCAGCGCGCCGCCGAACTGGGGGTGTTGGCGGCGCTGGACGATCGCGCCCGCACCGGCCGTGAGGCGAGGATAACGGCCGAGGCGAGAACCTGGCTGGTCGGGCTGGCCTGCGCGAAGCCAATGCAATTCGGTTACCCGCACGAGCTGTGGACGACCCGTCTGCTGGCGGCGCACGCCCGCAATTACGGGCCGGATGCCGGCCACCCGAGCCTGGCCAACCTGGCCCAAGGAACGGTGTGCAAGATCCTGGCGGCGCACGAGGTGAAGCCCCATAAGGTTCGCTACTACCTGGAGCGGCGCGATCCCGAGTTTGAGCCGAAAATGGCCGAAGTTCTTTGCATTTACCGCGAAGTTGAGATGCGCCGGGCGGCTGGCGGTGCCGGCGAAGCGGCAGTCGCCGTGGTCTCTTACGATGAGAAACCCGGCATCCAGGCGATCGGCACCACCGCCCCCGACCTGCCTCCGGTGCCAGCTACCCATCCGACGATCTGCCGCGATCACGAGTACAAGCGGTACGGAACAGTCACCCTGATGGCCGGCATCGACCTGCTGACCGGCCAAGTGCACGCCCTGGTCAAGGATCGCCACCGCAGTCGCGAATTTATCGAATTTCTCGGTCTGCTCGACGCCGCCTACCCCGCGGCGACGGCGATTAAAATCATCCTCGACAATCACTCGGCACACATCTCCAAAGAAACCAAGGCTTGGCTGGCGACCCGACCTAACGAACGTTTTCAGTTCGTGTTCACGCCCAAGCACGGCTCCTGGCTCAATCTTGTCGAGGGCTTCTTTGCCAAAGCCGCGCGCTCGGTACTTCGTCACATCCGCGTCACCTCGAAACACGAACTGAAACAACGCATCATCGAGTTCATTGACGACCTCAACCGCGACCCGGTGATCCATCGATGGCGCTATCAAATCGATGCCGCTGCCTGACCCATATAGCCAGAAATTTGGAAACGGTGTAACACCCGGAGTGGCTTTCATTCGTCGAGGCGGCGTCGGTCTGGATGATGTTCATAACGGCCTACGGCGCGCTCATCTTCGATGCTCAAGTGAAAGCGGGCGACTTCGTCGTCATTCCCGCAGCGTCGAGCAGCGTTGGCTTGGCGGCGATTTACTCGCTAATTATGTGGGTGAAACGACCCCCATTGCGCTGACGCGCACCTCGGATAAGAAGAAGCGGCTGCACGAGGCTGGACAGCGCATGTCATTGCAACCCAGGAGCAAGACGTGGTCGCCGAAGTGATGCACATCACGAACGGCAATGGCGCGCGCGTTGCCTTCGATCCCGTCGGCGGCCCGGACTTTTCCAAGTTGATCTCAGCACTGACCGATCAGAGTGTAACCGATATCTACGGCGCATTGAGCGAGGGTGACACCTAGATACCGGTGCTGGAAATGATCCCCAAGATGCCGCCAGTCAAGGGGTATAGCATCCGGCTAGTGGTAGGCGACGAGGCACGCCGGAACGCCGCGGTGGAATACGTCGTCAAGGGCCTCGCGAGAGGCGCGCTCAAGCCGGTCATCGATCGTATATTCAAGTTCGACGATATGGTGGAAGTGCACCGCTATCTCGAGAAGAGCGGCCAATTCGGCAAGATTGTCGTTACCCTTTGAGCTGACCAATACAGGAGTAAACAACATGCCCGCACCCTACACTGGCGGATGCCAATGCGGCTCCGTGCGTTACGTACTGACGGCGGAACCGATACGCGTGGCCGCCTGCCACTGCACAGAATGCCAGCGCCAATCCGGCAGCGCCTTCGGCATGTCCATGGCGGTGACGAAGGATAGCCTGTCGGTGACCGGCTCGACCAGGCAATTTACGCGTACTGCCGATAGCGGCGGTGAGGTTACGGGCGTATTCTGCCCGGAGTGCGGCGTCCGCATCTATCATGCTGTGAAGTCGGCACCGGACGTACTTTCTCTCAAACCCGGCACGCTTGATGACACCAGCTGGCTCCGACCAAGCATCTTCATCTGGATGAAGAGTACGCAGGGCTGGGTCCCTGTCCCCGACGGCGTCAAAGCGCTTGAGGGACAGATTTAGTGTGCAGTCTTGTACAAATTGTGTGACGACCCCGTTAACGGGCGGCCTTCCCCCCACGTCGTTTGGGACAATGGCGTCCGAAATGTTTGGAAGCGCGGCCCATTTTTCGAACCTTTGGGAGAGTTCATCTGTCGATCAACCAGGAAAGAAGTCCCAGATGAATGCAACGAAGCTCGCAAAAACGGCGAACGGAAAGGTGGTCGAAGAGTTGGACGTGCTGGTGGTCGGCGCCGAATTCGCGGGCCTCCGCCAGCTCGATCACCTGCGCAGGCTCGGTTACAATGTGAAGGCATTCGAGGCTGGGTCCGACATCGGCGGCATCTGGTACTGGAACTGCTATCCGGGCGCCCGGGTCGATTCGTACGGGCCGCTGTATCAGTTCTCCAGTGAGGGGCTTTGGCGGGATTAGAACTACAGCGAGCTCTATCCCTCGTGGGAGGAGTTGTGCGCCTATTTCCGCCACGTCGACAAGAAGCTCGGTCTCAGCCGTGACATCCGGTTCGACACCCGCGTCACGGGTGCAGAGTTCGACACGGATCGCGATCAGTGGGTCGTACACGCCAGCGACGGCCACGCGGGCGGTCGGGGCGCGTCTGTCTACGCGGCAAGCAAGCACGCCGTGGAAGGCCTGACGAAGTCCGCGGCCCTCGAAGCCGCTGCCTTTGGCGTGCGCATCAACGCCGTAGCTCCCGCTCCAACCGAGACCGCTTTGCTCAACCGTTTCACCGGAACGCCAGAGAGGAAGGCAGCACTGGTATCGGGCGTGCCGCTGGGGCGCGTCGGCACACCCGAGGAGATCGCCCGCGCTATCGTCTTCCTCGCCTCCGACAAGGCGTCCTTCGTAACCGGCCAGATTCTTACGGCTGACGGCGGAAAGACTGCCGGCTGAAGGCAATTCCCGTTCACGCTTCATCGACCGGTATTGCGCAAGAGAGTCGCATATCACGAACCGACACCCGATCAACTCGCGATACACCTCAAGTGGAGGGACTCCGATGGCTAACGTGCTGAAGAAACAGAGCATCTCTTCCGAGCTAGCACAGAATTGATGGATGCGGCGGTGGCGAAGGCCAGAAATATTGGCGTTGCCGGGAACGTTGCGCTTCTCGATGACGGCGGCAATCTCAAGGCCTTTAGCAGGATGGACGGGGCCCCGATCCGTTCCATCGAGATTGCGCAAAATAAGGCGTACACGGCCCTGTTCGGCGTTCCCACGCAGGACTTCTCCAACTTTATCCAAGGCGACCCGTCGCTTATGGCCGGCATCCCCAGCGCTCGTGCCCCAGGGCGGGATCGACCGAATAGTAAGGGCGCGACCATAATGATTCACACTCACCAGACTGCGCCGACGCAGTTTGTCGAAGCTAATGGCATCCGCTTCGCCTATCGGCGCTTTGGCGAGGCCGGTGGGGTGCCGATCGTGTTCAACCAACACTACATCGGCACCATGGATTACTGGGATCCGGCGGTGACGGATGGCCTCGCCCGCGACCGCGAGGTGGTCCTGTTCAACAATGCTGGGGTCTCGTCGAGCTCTGGCGAGGTGCCGACTACAGTGGAGGAGATGGCAGCCAATGCAGTCGCCTTCATCAAAGCGCTTGGCCTGACCCAGGTCGATGTGCTCGGCATCTCGATCGGCGGCTTCGTCACCCAGGAGATCGCTCTGCAGGCGTCTGAACTCGTTCGCAAGCTGATCTTGGTCGGCACCGGTCCACGTGGCGGTGAAGGAATGGCGTCGCAGACGCCGGAGGCGCAGCAGATCTTCGGCGCCACCTATGACCCGCCGGAGCAACTCTGGCTTGCGGTTCATTTTGGTCCGTCCGAGAAGGCTCAGGCTGCAGGGCTGGAGTTCCTGAAGCGCAAGCATCGCCGTCAGGTGGACCGCGATCCCGAGGTGAACGAGAGGGTCGGCCCGCGGCAGAGAGAGGCGATCCTAAAGTGGGGTGCCGCACGCGAAGGCTCCTACAACTACCTCAAGAAGATCAACCAGCCGACGCTCGTCGTTAACGGCAACAAGGACCTGATCGTCTACACGATCAACTCCTTCATCCTGCAGCAGCACATCCCGAACGCACAGCTCGTCCTTTATCCGGACGCGAGCCACGGAGCGCCCTACCAATATCCGGAGCTGTTCGTGAAGCACGCCACTTTGTTTCTGGATGCCTGACCTCACGGCCAGCAGCGGAGGATTATTGCCATGCCAAACCATGCCGAACCGAAAACAAGATCCGCCAAAATTCCGGGCCCCGATCATCCCATCGCGATCGAGCGCAATCCGCATCGTGTCGTGGTCGCCGTCGCCGGACGCGTGGTGGCCGACACGCGGGATGCGCTGACGCTGCGCGAAGCGCACTACCCGGCGGTCCAGTACATCCCGCGCAAGGATGTTGACATGGCGCTCCTCAAGAAAACGGAACACGCGACCTACTGCCCCTACAAGGGGGATTGCGCCTATTTCAGCATTCCTCTCGGGGGCGAGCGCTCTACCAACGCAGCGTGGAGCTACGAGGCCCCCTACGCCGCGGTCGCGGCGATCGAGGGCTATCTCGCGTTCTACCCCGACCGTGTCGACGCGATCGAGGAACGACCGGAGGTCTGAGCGCCCTCCCGTTACCCCTCGCGTTGATCGACGATTGGCGCAGGCGGGCCGCCGCCGCGTGCTTTTGACTGGCGCGAAACCGGGGTCTCCTAGTTTTAACTCCTTGGCTGTCTGACAGTCGCGGCATCTGCGATGAGTAGGCCCGACGCACAGATCCGGCCTTCTTTTTTGACCGGCGATGCCGCACTTTGCCGATGACACATCGACATCGCGGTGTTAGGCATGGACCGATGAGGGTCGGATAAACCGACCTCGCAGGTGAACAGGCGCAACGCGTCAGCCCGCGGGCAGCAAGCGGTGGCCCCAGCCTCGCTCGTTCGGGTCGTCGCATGGTGTCCGGGTTGCCGCAACCCGGGGAGGCACCATGACCGCCCAATCGCCGATGGAGATGTCGGGCTCTTCGGCCAGCCGGGTGCTCGGCCGCAAGATGGACAGCATTCCGTTCAGCCGCTACCAGGTCTTGATCATCTTCATCCTCGCCCTCGTCGGCTTCATCGAGGGCTACGATCTGTTTATGACCGGCTCGCTGATAGTGCTGGCCAAGGCGCCGCTGCATCTGACCGGGACCGACATCCAGTGGCTGCTCCTCGGCCCCGCCATCATGGGGACCATCGGCGGCTTCGGCTTCTCGGCGGTCGGCGACCAGTTGAGCCGCAAGGCCATGCTGGTGATCGGCGTGATCGCGACGACGTTCTTCACGCTTCTGATCCCGCTGGTGCAGAATGCCGAGCAGCTGCTCATCCTGCGGTCGTTGACCGGCCTCGGCGCCGGCGGCGTGTGGTCGGCGGTGTTCCCGATCGCCGCCGAATTGATGCCGGCGCAGCACCGCCGCACCTACGGCGCGATCTACGAGATGGCGCTGGCCTCCTCGTTCACCGTCTTGCCGTTCGTCGGCGGCCTGCTCGCCGGCAATCCCGATGCGTTCCGGTTTCTGGCCTTGCCGGGCGGGCTGGCGGTGCTGGTCGTGCCGGCGATCGTCTATTTCCTGCTGCCGGAGAGCCCGCGCTGGCATCTGCGGCGCGGCGAGGCGCGGATCGCGGTCGACATCGTCAACCAGATCATCAGGCGGTCCGGCAATCGTGTGCCGCCGCTGACCGTGGCGGAGCTCGGCGACGTCCGCGAAGCCGCCCGCGAGAAGCTGCCGCCCTACTGGGCACTTGTTCGCCAAGGGCCAGCTGCGGTGGACCGCGGTCGGCGTGATTACCGGCACCTGCGCCGCCTCCGCTGCTTTTATGACTGCGGCACTGTTGCCGAAGGCGCTGACCAACCAGGGTTATGCCGTCAGTGTGAGCCTGGGGATTACCTCGATCATCTATGCGACGAGCTTTGTCGGGAAGGGGTTCACCGGCTGGCTGATGGAGATCATCGGCCGGCGCTGGACGATCTTCTATGTGATGGCCGGGTCGCTGCCCGGGTTCTGCCTGATGCTGCTCTCGCATACGGCGGGAGAATACGCCCGCGTGTTGATGATCGCGGGCGGCCTGATCATCGGCTTCACGGTGGTGTCGGCATTCAGCGCGACCCGGGTCTATTTGTCCGAGCAGTTCCCGACGGCATTGCGCGGCCGCGGCCACCTCTTCGGCGAATCGTGCGGAAAGCTTTTCGCCGGCGGCCTGGTGCCGTTTTTCATGGCGCCGCATACCGGCTCGCCGACGATCTTCTTCGGCACGATGCTGCTCTTTGCCGCGATCGGCGCCGCTGTCCCGATCGTGTTCGGCAAGGAGACGGTCGGCCAGATCGAGGTGATCGTCACCGAGACGGTTCCCGAACACGCCTGAAGAGCGGCTCGGCCGCCTCCGCCAATATCGGTTGCCGTCTCACCGGCCGACGAAAAGGGGCGGCCGCTTTTCGACGAACGCCCTGGCCGCCTCGCGATGATCCTCGGTGCGGCCGGTCAGCACCTGGTTCGCCGCTTCGAGATCGAGGAGCTCGGGGAGGCCGCCGCTTTCGGCGCAGTTCAGGTTGCGCTTCATCAGACCGAGGGCGACCGCGGGCCCACCCGCCAAGGAGCGGGCAAGCTCCATCGTCGTGTCGCAGAGCGCCTCGTCGGCGACGACGCGGTTGACGAGCCCCAGTGACAATGCCTCTTCGGCCTCGACCGGCCGGCCGGTGAAATAAAGCTCGCGTGCCTTGGCCGTGCCGACGAGCTGCGTCAGAAAGTAGCTGCCGCCGAAATCGCCTGAGAAGCCGACCCTGACGAAGGCGGTCACCAGCCTCGCCGAAGTGCCGGCGGTCCGCAGATCGCAGGCGAGCGCCAAGGCGAGCCCGGCGCCCGCCGCCGGGCCGTTGATCATCGCGATCGTCGGCTTGGGCAGCTCGTGCAGAATGCGCGACACTTCCATCCGCGACCGCAGGTGGCTCGTCGCCTCGGCAATACTGCGCTCCTCGCCACCTTCGGCCATGCTCTTGACATCGCCGCCGGCGCAGAAGGCGCGGCCGGCGCCGGTCAGAACGACCACCTTGACGGCCGGGTCGCCAGCCAGCCGCGGCAGCCCGTGCAGCAAGCCCTCCATGATCGGCGTCGACAGCGCATTCATCCGCTCCGGCCGATTGAAGGTCAATGTGGCGATGCCGTCTTCAATGGTTTCGAGCAATTCGGGCAGTGCGTCCATGTTTCCCTCCGTTGGAAAATCTCATGCGGCCAGCAAGCCTTCGAGACGGCTTCTGATGATCGCCTCGGCCTCGGCCATGATCCGGTCGATCAATTCCTCGCAGGTCGGAATGTCGTGGATGAGCCCGGCGACCATGCCGCAGCTCCAGGCGCCCGCATCCAGTCTCGCCGTCCTGCAGGACGCGGCGGTTCCCTGCTCCGCCGACGAGGTGGCGAATGTCTTCGATCGTCGTGGCAGCGCCTTTGTCGCGTTCGATTGCGAGGATTTCCTCGACGGTCGCATTGGTCAGCACCCGCTCGGTATTGCGTAGCGGCCGCATGATCAGGCGCGTCTGCAATTCATTCGCCGCAACCAGCGCCTGCTTGACGTTGTCGTGCGCCGGCGCCTCCTTCGTGGCAATAAACCGCGTGCCCATGTTGATGCCGTCGGCGCCGAGCGCGAGCGCGGCGACGAGGCTGCGCCCATCCGCCATGCCGCCCGATGCCACGAACGGGATCTTCAGCTCCTCGGCAACCCGGGGCAGCAGGATCATGTTGGGGATGTCGTCCTCGCCCGGATGGCCGCCGCACTCGAACCCGTCGACGCTGATCGCATCGCAGCCGATCCGCTCGGCCGTCAGTGAATGACGCACCGACGTGCATTTGTGGATGACCTTGACCCCGTGCGCCTTCAAGGCCGGGATGTATTGCGCCGGGTTGCGACCGGCGGTTTCGACGATCCGCACGCCGCCTTCGACGATCGCGTGGATATATTCCGGATAGGGCGGCGCCGCGAATGATGGCAGAAAGGTCAGATTGACGCCGAACGGCCGGTCGGTCATGTCGCGGCAGCGGTCGATCTCGCGCGCCAGATCCTCGGGCGTCGGCTGCGTCAGACCGGTGATGATCCCGAGCCCGCCGGCATTCGACACTGCGGCGGCCAATTCGGCATAGCCGACGCGATGCATGCCGCCCTGGATGATCGGATGTTTTATTCCGAACAGTTCGGTTATGCGCGTTCTCAATGTCGGTCTCTCGCTGTGAGTAGTTTTTCAAGCGACCTGGACACCCGACGATTCACTTTCTTCATTCGTCAGAGGTTCCTTAGAGAGCGCACGAACGCTGCCAAAGCTTCACCGATCTTGTCGGGGCTATCCTCCTGAACGTAATGGATTCCCTCCACAGTCACTTCGGTCTGATTGCGCCAGGTCCGGCAAAATTCACGCTGGCGGCCAGTCAATAGCGCACCCGGTTCTGCGTTGATAAAAAGTTTAGGAATTCGACTCTCGGCCAGCCACCTACCACAATCAGTGGCCACTCGGGCTACTTCCGGTGGCTCGCCCTCGATGGGAATTTGGCGTGGCCACGTGAGCGTTGGGCGACGATCCTCACCTGCGTTGACGAAGGGAGCGCGATACGTTGCCATCTCCTCGTCGCTCAACTTGCGCAATATGGCTCCCGGCAAGACGCTCTCAACGAAGAGATTCTTTTCCAGCACCATCATCTCGCCGTCGTTGCTACGAAATCCCTGGAAGACGGATCGCGCATCTTCAGGAAAATCCGCCCAGGTTATGGGCTGAACGATCGCCTCCATGTAGGCGATTCCCTGTACCCGATCGGGGTGCTGGCGCGTCCAATCGAAACCTAAAAGGGAACCCCAATCGTGGAGCACCACAATCACCTTGTCTCCAAGGTTGAGCTGTTCCCACAGCGCGAACAGATAGTCCCTCTGTTCGTGGTAGCTGTAGCGTTCAGGCCCCGAGTCCGGCAGCTTGTCCGAGCCTCCCATCCCGATCAGATCACAAGCGATCAAGCGTCCGAGCCCTTCGCAATGAGGCATGATGTTGCGCCAAAGGTAGGATGAGGTGGGATTCCCATGCTGGAAGACGATCGTGTCACCAACTCCTTCATCGATGTAAGCCATGCGTCTTCCGTTAACCGTCGCAAACCGCGGCTCACGATAGGGCGTCGCTGAGATAGGCATGAAGGTGTCCTCCATTCTGAATAAATTGCTCACAGGCATGTGTCAGGCTCCATAAGCGGCGCTGAATGATCGACAGCTCTCGCAGGCGCTTGCCGGTTGCCGCAAATATCGCGTCGGTCACTGCGGGAATGATGGCAGAATTCCCGGGCTCGCCCATTCCGCCCGGCGGCTCGAAACGGTCAGGTTGATCGTGCCGCCGGTCGAGTAGGGTTCGAGCGCAGAAGTCTGTCGAGCGCCAGCGCGCATCCACTCGTCATCGTCAATGGTGTGAATAGCCGCGGCCACGCTCATGCGGGAAACTATGGCTTTTCGCGCGACGAGCCGAAGTACACGGCCGTTAATCGAGGTTCTCTCAAGCTTAAAACATCGTGTTGGTGTTAGCCGAGGTCTCAGGGATCGGCTGGATCACGTCCCAGTGCTCGAGAACCTTGCCGCCTTCCAGGCGGAAGATGTCCACCACCGCCTCTCCGCGGGGATTATCGGACAGGCCGTGCCAATGACTGTGAAGGATAACGTAGTCGCCGTCGGCAAAGACACGCTTGATCTCGCAGCGAGCATCCGTGAGCCAGGTAACGATCTTCCTCAAGCCTTCCATGCCGTCTTCGATCAGCGGATTGTGCTGGCGATAGGGGGTGCCAGCGTAAAGCCGGAAGGCATCTTCGACCCGGCCTTCGGTCACAGCTTTGTAGAAGGCGACGGCGATGTCTTTGTTGGTCTCGGACATGGGCTTTCTCCTTGATCAGAACATCGTGTTCGGGTTGCCGGCGGTCTCAAGGGGCCAGTTGGATTTCATTGGGCCAACCCTTTTGCCGGCAAAAATACGCGCAATTACTCGTATCTTGCCGATGGAGATAGGACCGTCCTCGCGAATGTCAAGCGGGGATGGAATTGCGCCGGTAAAAGCCGTCGCTGCGGAACTAAGAATGACTCATGGTCAGCCAGTGGCTTGTTGAGCCCACGGGCCAATCCCAGAGAAGCGTGCCGGGGTGATCCTGGTGACGTAACCCGCAATGCTCCGCATGGAGGCCGGCGGATATTCCGCTCCCGGCCCGAGGTAAATAGGAGCCAGCCGTTGCAGAAGGGGCACTGCGGCGCCTTCGGTCACCCGCGCAGTGCCGTAGATCACCACGTATTCCCGCATTCCTTGCGTCGTATTGTAACCGAGGAGGGACAACGCAACTCTCGGATCGCGCCGGATGTTCTTGACCTTCTGGTGCATAGCCAGATGGCCCATCACGAACTCTTCGTCCTCAATTCCAACCCACACGACGGTAACCTGCGGGCTGCCGTTGGGATTGAGCGTGGTCAAATGAGCGAGCGGTCCTTTTTCGATCACTTCGCGTACTGTTTGCGGAATCTGCATGGGTGTTTCTCCTTCGTTAACCGCTGCAAACCGCGGCTCACGATAGGGCGTCGCTGAGATAGGCATGAAGGTGTCCTCCATCTGAACAAAACGCATCGTCATGTGGTGAAAGCTCAGGTCCCTTGTGATAAGCGGCGTCAGGCGGCGATAAACAGGTCGAGGCCGGCGAGCGGTCCGCCCGCCTGCTGAATTCGTCCGCCGGTGACGAGGCCTCCGAGGTCGATGGCCGCGAAGCCGAAGCTCTCGATCAGGTCTTGCATTTGTGGATGACCTTGACCCCGTGCGCCTTCAAAGCCGGGATATATTGCGCCGGGTTGCGACCGGCGGTTTCGACGATCCGCACGCCGCCTTCGACGATCGCGTGGATGTATTCCGGGTAGGGTGGTGCGGCGAATGAGGGCAGAAAGGTCAGATTGACGCCGAACGGCTGGTCCGTCATGTCGCGGCAGCGGGCGATCTCGCGCGCCAGATCCTCGGGCGTCGGCTGCGTCAGACCGGTGATGATCCCGAGCCCGCCGGCATTCGACACTGCGGCGGCCAGCCCGGCATAGCCGACGCGATGCATGCCGCCCTGGACGATCGGATGCTTTATTCCGAAGAGCTCGGTTATGCGCGTTCTCATCGTCGTCCGAGGCAAGTCATCAGGAGGGAAACGCCGTACCAAACATCGGCAAGCCGCTCTTCGACGAGTCCTTGGATGCTTCGTCCTGGATCACGTCCCAGTGCTCGGCCAGTTGGCCGTCTTCGAGGCGCACGATGTCCACCACGATCCAGTTCGCCGGTTGTCCGATGCCCGAGAAGCGCCCGTGGAGCATCACGTAATCGCCGTTGGCGATGATGAGCCCGTTCTCGTAACGGAGCGTGTCGGGGGCCGCCTTGACGAGCTCGAAGAGGCCTTCGCGGCCCGGCGGGATATGCGCGCTATGCTGGATGTAGGAAGGCGACCAGTAGCGCTCGGCGGCGGCGTAGTCCCGTTTGTTGAAAAGCGTCTCGAAAGCCTCCAAGACGAACGCCTTGTTCTGTTGCTCCGTTGTGCCCATGGCTTGCTGGTCCTAGCTTGGGTTGCGATGAAATGCATCGCATTGGTTGGCGCGAGCGGTGAAGGTGAAGAAGGGGCTACGTCGCACCCGTTGATCAGTCATCGCTGCTGGAAATCGCCTGAAACCGTTTCAGCACATGCTCCAAGAGGTGCTTGCATTGGATCTGTTCGTCGGCGAGCGGGCCTCTAAACCATGCTCAAGACCATGCGGAAACGTGCCTTCCCGCTCATCATCCGAGCGTAGGCCTCAGGCGCTTGCTCAAGCGGCACCACCTCGATGAGCGGCCGCACGTTTGACAATACGCTGAAATCCAACGTGTCCTGCATCTCGATAGCGCTTCCCGTCAGGCTGCCGAGCACGCTGCGCGCCCCGAAAATCAAAGGCACTGCGCTGATGGGCATGGGGTCGGGAGCGACGCCAACCACGATAATCTTTCCTCGCACCTTGAGACCGGGCAGGAGCGATGCAATTGCCTCGCCTGCGGGAGCGGTAGCAAGAATGGCATCGGCGCCCCCGAGCTTCTTCAAAGCTTCGGCCGCATCCTCAGCCTTCGCGTCGATATAAACATGTGCTCCGAGCTTGTTTGCGAGATGCTCCTTGTCGGCGCTCGAACCGATTGCGACCACTCGAAATCCCATCCGGTTGGCGAACTGCACTCCAAGATGCCCCAAGCCGCCGATACCTTGAATTGCGACCGTGTTTCCTGCCCGCAGGCCAGCATTGCGGAGCGAATTGAACGTGGTGATTCCAGCACATACGAGAGGAGCTGCGTCCGTTGACGAAAGACCATCGGGGACAAGTGCCAGAGCGCGAGAACTCGGCGATGAGCACCTCCGCGTATCCTCCATCGGTTGTCGTGCCCGGATAGATAGGGTTGAGACAATTCACGAAATCGCCGCGGCGGCAGGGCTCGCAGGTGCCATCTTCACCGCCGAAGTAACCCACGCCGACCCGCTGCCCAACCTTCCATCTGGACTCTCCTGGTCCAACCTCCTCAATAAGGCCAATGGCCTCGTGGCCGGGAACGCGGGGATAGACCATGCCGGGCCACTGTCCGCTGACGGTCGCGGAATCCGAATGGCAAACGCCGCAGGCCTGCACACGAATGCGAACTTGTCCGCTCTTCGGCGCGACGACTTCTCGCTCCACCAGGTTGAATTTGCCCGGCGACGTCACTTCAATTGCTTTGTAGGTGGAGGGCATGTTCTCTCCTCTATATTGATTATCCACGAGACAAGGGATCGCGCGCTTTGGTCGGATATTGCAGGATGCCGTGCCGAACCAGTCTCTGCCGCTCGCCTCCTGAACAAACACGGATCGTCGTGCGGTGAAAAGCTCAGGTCCCGTGCGATAAGCGGCGTCAGGCCGCGATTAACAGGTCCAGCCCGGCGAGCGGTCCGCCCGCCTGCTGAATTCGTCCGCCAGTGGCGAGGCCTCCTAGGTCAATGGCCGCGAAGCCGAAGCTGCCGATCAGGCCTTTCACGACGCGTTTGGATTCCTCGTCATCCCCCGAGACGAAGATTACGCGCTTGCCCCGACCCTTGACGGGCCCCTCATTGAAATGGGCCATGCGAATGGAATTGAAGGCCTTGACGATGCGCGCCCCTGCCGCGAAACCGGCTACGATCTCACTGGCACCGATACCGCCAAGGTCGGCTAGGATCAGCCTTGGGCTGGTCTCGGCGAACGGGTTGGTGGCGTCGATCAGGACACGGCCGTTCCATTCGGGCAGGCCACGCAAAGCCGCCTCGACGTTCTTCCACGGTACGGCGAGCAGCACGTAATCCAGACTGGCCGCTTCCTCGACGGTCGCCGCCGAAGCGCCCTTGCCGAGTTCGGTCATCTTATCGGCGAGCGCGGCGGGACCACTCCGGCTGCTCAAGACAATCTCATGTCCTCGGGCAAGCGCCTCCCGCGCGACTGCTAGCGCGACCTCACCTGCTCCGATCGTCCCGATCCTCATCCCGCCGGTCCTTTCGATTTCAGAGAAGCACAACTCTCCGGCAATGCGTCCTTCTCGCCGCAGATGGATGTTGAAAACACACTTGTCAACCTCAGTTCTTGGCGTGATGCGATCACGCCACGCCCCGTCGTCAAGCGTCGGGCATGCGGCGCATGGGCTGAATGTCGCGCGGAAAGTGCATCTAAAACGCAGTTCGCGGATTGACAGTGTCAAATTAACACCTATTATGGCTGACATCGTTTTGTAAGACCGAGGTAACGAGGCGGAATGAACAGCGCGGCGGCGCGACCCGAAGCAGACGAGATCCTGGCCGAGCTTCCGGAGCGGATAAGCGATGTCATAAAGCCGTTCGCGCGCCAGAGCGCAGACCATCCAGCCTTGGTGCAGGACGATGCTGCTTGCGTCTACAAGCGGCCCTCCGAGATCATCATTGCGGATGCGCTGCCGAACCGCCGCGACCGGCAAAATCCTCAAGCACCGTCTTACCAACGCGGCTGGCCACCGGGTCATTGGACAGGTATAGGAGACTGGCTTGGACTACAGGAATGCCACCGTGGCGGTGATCGGCGCCGGCGATTTCATCGGTGCTGCGATTGCAAAGAAATTCGCATCCGAGGGGTTCACGGTCTTCGCCGGACGCCGGAACGGCGACAAACTGGCACCGCTGGTTGCCGAGATCGAAGCGGCAGGCGGACGGGTCTTCGGCCGTTCGCTCGATGCGCGCAAGGAGGAGGAAATCGCCGCATTCCTCCAGGACGCCGATGCGGCTGCACCGCTCGAAGTCTGCGTCTTCAACATTGGCGCCAATGTCAATTTCCCGCTGCTCGAGACCACCGAGCGGGTGTTCCGCAAGGTCTGGGAGATGGCCTGCTACGCCGGCTTCCTGGCCGGCCGCGAGGCGGCGCGCCTGATGCTGCCGCGCGGCCGCGGCAACATCTTCTTTACCGGAGCCACCGCCGGAATGCGCGGCGGCGTCGGCTATGCCGCCTTTGCCAGCGCCAAATTCGGCCTGCGCGCGGTGGCGCAGAGCGCGGCGCGCGAGCTCGGGCCGAAGGGCATCCACGTCGCCCATCTGGTCATCGATGCCGGCGTCGACACCGCCTGGGTGCGCGAGCGGATCAAGGAGCGAGAGGGGGAGGCGGCCCTCGCCAATCTCGATCCGAGCCGGCTGATGCGGCCGGCCTCGGTCGCCGAGGCCTATTGGCAGATCTACCAGGAGCCGCGCGACGCCTGGTCGTTCGAGCGCGAGATCCGACCCTTTGCAGAGAATTGGTGAACCGATGTCTAAGGTCGAGTTCCACTTCGATTTCGGGAGCCCCAACGCGTATCTGGCGCATCTGGTGATCCCCGAGATCGAGCAGAGGACCAGCGCGAAGTTCGAGTATGTGCCGGTGTTGCTGGGGGGCGTCTTCAAACTGACCGGCAACCGATCGCCCGCCGAGAGCCTGGCCGGCGTCAGGAACAAGCCCGACTACGAGCGCCTCGAGACAGCGCGCTTTATCAGGCGTCACGCGATCACTTGCTTCCGGCAGAACCCGTCCTTCCCGGTCAATACATTGACCATCATGCGCGGCGCCATCGCTGCCCAGAGGCTCGGCGTGTTCGAGCGCTATGTCGACGAGATCTATCGGCATATGTGGTCGGAACCGAAAAAGCTCGACGATCCGGCGGTATTGCGGGCTGCCTTGCTCGACTCCGGTTTCGATGCAGACCGCTTCGAGGCGCTGGTTCAGGACCCCGACGTCAAGGCCCAGCTGCTCGACAATACGGAGCGTTCGGTCGCCCGCGGTACGTTCGGCTCGCCCACCTTCTTTGTCAGCGACGAGATCTTCTTCGGCAAAGACCGGCTGCGCGATGTCGAGGAAGCGATCCTGAAACAATGGCGCAAATATAGACGTGATCCTGAAGCGGTTCGAGCAGCCGGACGAAGTTCGCACTTTCGAGAAGGGCAAGTTCGAGATTGTTCGGATCGGCCGCATGACGATCGGCCGCGCGACCTACGAATCAGGCTGGAGATGGTCGCTCCATGTCGGCCCGACGACCGGCGCGTCGAGCTGCTCGATCGCGCATGTCGGTATCGTCCTCTCGGGGCGCGCGACGGCCGCAATGGACAATGGCGCCATCACCGAAATGTGCCCGGGAGACGTCTTCTCCATCGCGCCGGGGCACGACAGCTGGGTCATCGGCGACGAGCCGTACGTTTCCCTGCATTTTCTCGGCGCGGACCACTACGCCAACCGTTCCTAAAGAGGAAAAAGACGTGGTGGCGGTAGACAATATTCAATACTTCCCCGCGAAATCTCTCGGCTGGCACGAGCAGCGGGTGGGTGGGTCCCGGCTTTCCGCCGAGACAGCGGGCCCGCGCACGGGCTAATTCAGGGCGGGTCGACCGTCTTGCCCGATAGGCAACTAAGCAGGAGATCGAAGCAATGAAGGATCCGGTACAAGAGCACATCGAGCGCGAGATCGGCGGGCACGATGTCGTGCTGTTCATGAAAGGCACGCCGGTCTTCCCGCAATGCGGTTTTTCCAGCCTTGTGGTCCAGTTGCTGAGCCATCTCGGCGTCGAGTTCAAAGGTATCGACGTGCTCGGCGATCCGGCGCTGCGCCAGGGGATCAAAGCGTTCTCCGACTGGCCGACAGTTCCACAGCTCTATGTCAAAGGCGAGTTCGTCGGCGGCTGCGACATCGTCCGCGAGATGTTCGAAACCGGCGAGCTCGCTCAATTGCTGGCGACTCGCGGCGTGAAGACGGCCATCGTTCCGACCTGACCAGCCCTGACGCCCTCGCCCCGAGGAAGCTGGGCGGCGCCATACCCTCGGTAGTTTGAATATTGAACCCGCTGCGTTATATCATCACGGGAGGGACTCAACGGGGGTTGGTGGAAGAGTGGATGCGTTGGAACGAGCTTAGCGACGAAAATTGCTCAATGGCGCGCACGGTCTCGGTCATCGGCGACCGCTGGACCTTGCTGATTCTGCGGGATTGCTTTCTGCGGGTGCGCCGGTTCGAGGATTTCCAGGAGCGGCTCGGCATCACCCGCCCGATCCTCGCCAGCCGGCTGAAGAAGCTCGTCGACGAGTTCGTGCTCGTCAAGGTGCCCTACCAGCAGCGGCCGCTGCGTTACGAGTATCGCCTGACGCAGAAAGGGATCGACCTCTACCCGATCGTCATGGCGATCGTCCACTGGGGCGATGTCTACATGGCCGGCAAGAAAGGCCGCCCGCTGCTGCACACTCACGATCTCTGCGGCAAGGATTTCGATCCGGTCATGGTGTGCTCCGAATGCGGAGAGCCGCTCATGCCGAAGCAGGTCCGCGTGCGTCCCGGCCCCGACGCCAAGAGCCCGCGGCATCTGCCTCTGGCCGATGTCCCGGGCGCCAGGCGTATCGCGAAAGAGAACGCGACAAGCTGAGGCGGCTACGCCGTGCGCGGCGCATTGGCTGCCAAAGCGGCGCCGTAAGCGGGGCGAGAGGTGATCCTCTCGAGATAGGCCTGGCACGCTGCGGTGATCGGTACCCCGTAGCTTACCGCCCAGGCCAGGCAGGTGGTGAGCAACATGTCGGCGGTGGTAAGCCGGCCGCCGACCAGGAACGGCCGCCCGTCCTGCAGCGCTTGCTCCGCATGACGCAGCTGTGTTGCGAAATAAGCGGCGGCGCTTTCGAGCGCCACCGGTGCTTCGCCGTAGATGTGCTTCAGATCGCCGTGGCGGCGCATGACGTAGAGGCTGGTCGCGTCGAGTTCGGTCGCGGCGTAGAAGCACCACTCGAGCCAGGTCGCATGCTCGCGCGGCTCGGTCGGGATCAGCGCGTTCTCGCGGGTGCCGTAGGTATTCGATAGATAGGCCGCGATCGCCGGGCTCTCGGCGATTTTGAAATCTCCGTCCTGCAGCAACGGGATCTTCTGCCTTGGATTGAGCTCGGTGTACTCACGCGTCTGGGTCTCGCCGGTGCGCGGCAGGATCGGCCGGCAGTGGTAGTGGAGACCCAGTTCGTGCAGTGCCCAATGAGGACGCAACGTGCGGCTGGTGCCGACCCCCCACAACACCAGCCGTTGCACCGGTGTGTCGGCCATCGCTACCACCGCTCGCTGTAGGGCCGAAGATCGAGCTCGTGCGTCCAGCCGTCGCGCGATTGGTTGTGGAGCGCCCAGTAGGCTTCAGCAACCGAGCTGGTCTGGATCAGGCCGTCCGGCGCAAGGTCGGGCATCGTTCCGGTGGCGGCGCTGAGCCGCCGATGGATCGCCTCGCTGTCGATTGCGCCATCGATGATCAGATGGGCGACATGAATATTCCTCGGTGCGAGCTCGCGCGCCATCGACTGCGCCACCGCGCGCAAGCCGAACTTCGCGGCGGCGAACGCGGCGAAGCCGGCGCCGCCGCGCACGCTCGCGGTGGCGCCGGTAAACAGGATCGTGCCGCGGCCGCGTGGCACCATGTAGCGCGCCGCCTCGCGCCCGGTCAGAAAGCCGCCGTAACAGGCAAGTTCCCAGGCCTTGAAGAATAGCCTGGCGTTGGTCTCGACAAGCGGAGCCTTGACGTTGGCGCCGGCATTGAACAGGCAGATTTCGACCGGTCCCAACTCTCTCTCGACCTGCGCGAAGAGCGCCTGGACTGCCTCTTCACTGCGCACGTCGGTACCGACAGCTCGAGCGATGCCGCCAGCTGCGGAGATCTGCTGCACGAGGGTCCGAGACTTCCCGGGATCGCGCCGCGCCACGCAGACGGAGTAGCCGCCGGCGGCGAATCGCCGCGCCACTGCCGCGCCAATCGCGTCTCCGGCGCCAACCAGCAGCGCCACCCCGCTCTTCCCGGCTTCGCTCATCGTTGCATTCCCTAATAGATTTTTAAATCACACTTACTATATTGTAGCTTCGATCGGATCGAAAAGATCCTTGGGAGCACGAAAGCAGCGCCCAGGGCCCAGAGAAAGCGATCTTGTCGTTGCGATCACAGCTCCGACGGAGTTCGGGAAACGAACCTATGGAATGCGCAGACATGCCGGGTCCATTGGCGGGAGTGAAGGTTCTCGATCTGACCAGCGTGGTCTCGGGGCCATTGGCGACGATGTTCCTCGCCGATCAAGGCGCCGAGGTCATCAAGATCGAGCCGCTCGGCGGCGACATCACCCGGCGCAGCCGGCAGTCGATCAGTGCGTCGGAGGAATTCTCGGCGTTGTTCGTCTCCTCGAACCGCGGCAAGCGCTCGCTGGCGCTCGACCTGAAGCGGCCGGAGGCGGCAAAGATCATGCGCAAGCTGATCGCGCGCACCGACGTGCTGGTGCAGAACTTTCGGCCGGGGACGATGGAACGGCTAGGCTTCGGCGAGCCTGCACTGCGCGAACTGAACCCGCGGCTGATCTATGTCTCGATCAGCGGCGTCGGCGAGAGCGGGCCATATGCCGGGAAGCGCGTCTACGACCCGATCATACAGGGCCTGTCGGGCTTCGCGGACCTCCAGGCGGAGCGCAAGACCCGCCGGCCGCAGATGATCCGCACGATCGTCGCCGACAAGACCACGGCGATCTTTGCCGCTCAGGCGGTGTGCGCGGCGCTCTATGCCCGTGAGCGGACCGGCGAAGGTCAGCACATCCGGCTCGCCATGCTCGACACGATGATCGCCTATCTCTGGCCGGAGGCGATGACCCAGTACACGGTGGTCGGCCGTGAGACGACAACCGCAGATCCTACCGCGCGCCCCGATCTGATCTTCGAGACCGCAGACGGCTATATCACAGTCGGCACCATCTCCGATTCCGAATGGCAGGGTTTTTGTGCCGCGTCGGGAAGGTCGGGCCTCGCCGAGGATTCGCGGTTCAACACGCCCGGCGGCCGGGCCGTCAACGCCACCGAGCGGATCCTGCTGATGGCGGAGATCATCAAGGAGCGGCCGACTGTGGAGTGGCTGTCACGACTCGACACGAACGATGTGCCGTCGGCGCCAGTGCTGCGGCGCAATGAGGTGACCGCTAACGAGCAGGTAGTGGCGCGGGAGCTCATCATTGAGTTGGACCATCCGGACATCGGCCTCGTGCGCCAACCCAAACCCGCGGCCCGCTTCGATCGTACCCCCGCACGAATTCAAGGGCCGGCGCCGCGCATCGGCGAGCATAGTGCGGCGATCTTGTCGGAACTCGGGCTCGAATTGGCGGAGATCGAACGGCTGGCGGCCGAAAAGATCGTGCGCTTGGTAAAGACCTAGCTGCATTGGACCGAACTCATCGAGACACCCAGGGCCGATCGTGGTTGCGCCCCCTTCATATGACGCCGGCGTTGCCCTGATGAGGATTGCGCGGCCTATGCGGTGTTTAAATCGGCGCAGTGCATCGACGGCATCGGCTTTACGACAGTATGCCTGCGCGAGTGCCTCGATAACGCCAGGTGGCGGGTAAATGCCCGAACAGCGAGAAATGACATGAGGACTCTTCTAGCGGCTGCGGCGCTCGCCGTTGCGGGAGTGGTGACGGTCCAGGCGGCGGACATAGCTCCCGTGACCGGCCATTGGACGAAGCTCGGTGAGCATTCTTCCGCCCTGGTCTACTACATCGACGAGCCCGACGGCTTTCACGTGGTGGTAACCACTCAGCAGGGCGCGAGGGACAAAGCCGCAGTCGAACGGTTCGAGACGGTATTGGCGGAGGGACAGTCGGCCGCGGTTTCCATCCCGCGCGCCGCCGGCGAGGCGCCGGCGCGGATCGTGTTCAGTAACGCGGGCGGCCATCTGCACATCGCCGAGCCGCGCGCCTCTGTTGGCTTCGAATGACCCCCCGCCGGTTCAATTCTGCTCATCGTCACCGCTAGCAAAGGAGACCACACATGCCCCTCGCCAAACTTCATGTGCTCGAAGGATGTGAATGATCTGAAAGAAGTCCTCCGGCGGGACGCCCAATGCGCTGATCAGTGCTTCTTGAACCGCGCTCGACACCTTGCCGAGACGAACCTCGTCGTACCTCGTCGAGCCCGTCGCGTGCACGCCGGCGGCGGGTTGGGAGAAGGGCCAGGTCGAGAACCAGGTTGGCAATGCGCGAGCGACTGTTCACACCGCGGCTACACTTTGTCAACTACGCCGAGCTCAACGCCTGGCTGGAAGCGCGCTGCCTCGCCCAGGCACGCGAAAATGCGCATCCCGAGCAGCGCGACAAGCATCGGCGGCGGCCAAGGCATTGCGCCGCCCTCAAGATCCTCTCGTAGCCGCGATGCTGCTCGCTCTTCTAGACGTGAAAAACTATAGTCCTCAGTTCGATGCTTTCGCGGGGCAGCACCTCGCCTCGAGCGGCCGGGTCTTCAAAGGCCGAATGGGCGGTGAAGCGTGCCTTATCCGGGGCCGAATCGTAGCATTTGATCAGGATCGCTTCGTCCACCTGCATCTCCGGTACGTAGAACCAGCGGTGGGCGGGGTTGTATCTGACGCGGTAGATCTCGCCGGTTCTATCGCGATAGACCAGATCAGAGGGGACAAAGTCCGTAAAGGCGACGGTCGTCGCGTCGCAGACGGCGAGTGGTGCATCGCGCAGCGGCCCGCGGATCGGGCGCCACACATTGATGATTTCGAACCGGTGCCTCAACAGCTCTTCAGCCTCCTCGCCCATCAGCTCGCGGACGCGTTGCGGGCCGGATTTGATCGTATAGTCATTGTGGACGGCTGTGACCGGTTGGCGCGGCGTCCCAGCCGATCGGTCGACGCTGCCCCAGACACGACGACGCACCGTGTGGTCGAACACCAATACCCTGGTGGCGCCAGTGGCTTCGGCGACGAGCCGCTCGGCTTCGGGGTAATAGACCCGGCGTAGTTCTTCCTCGTCATAAAAGTCGCGGACCGCGCTGTTGTGCTTGACCACAGCGAGACCTTCGCTGTCGAGCGACAGGCGCCCTGCTAACGGCCGGGCATCGTGGATCATTACGCGATGCGGCTCGGGCTCGCCGGTCGACCGCGGCACGCCGGGAGGTGGATCGTACGTAAAATTCATCGGCCTTTCCGCCATTGGCGCGAGGTAGTTGAGAACACCCTCCACATAAGAGAGGCGATCGATGACGTCACGGGAAAGGGTCATAGCGAGTTCCTTCTGGTTTACGGGGCTTAAGAGTTACCTTCGGGAAAATGCGGGTCACCATTTCTCCAGCCACGGCCGCAGCACGATTTCGAACGCCCAAGTCGATCGATGCTGGCGATGCAGCTGCAGATAGGTTTCCGCGATGCGGTCCGGGTCAGCCATGTTGTCGTCGACCGTCGTACCCGCCCGACGGTGCGCGCGGGTACCGTCTTCATGAGTCCAACCGATCGCCGCATCGATCGGCACATTGGCAACGTGGATACCCTGCGGCATTAGCTCCCTCGCCATGCTCTGTGCAAGCCCGGACTTGGCATGACATGCCATGGCAAAGGCGCCGCTCGTCGGATAGCCCTTAAGCGCTGCGCTGGCGTTCGTGAAGATGATTGTCCCTTTTGCACCGTTGGCATTGGGTGCGTTTTCGCGCATGAGGCGGGCGGCCTGTTGACCCACCAGAAACGCGCTGAACGCCGAGTTCCGAAGCGTGTCGAATGCCATACTCGGTTCGGCCTCGGTAATCTCCTTGCCAAAAATGCCGGGAACCCGGCCATCGATGTTGTGCACGACAAGCGTGGGAGCTCCAAGGTCGCGGACAATATTCTGGAACAGCATCGCCACGGCCACGGGTTCGCTCGCATCGCACGCGTATCGGCGCACGCCATGGGTCCTATCGAGGTTCTGCAGCACCGGTTTGTCCGGGTTCCGGGCTGCGATGCCGACCCGCATGCCGTTCTGCGCAAACAGCCTGGCGCAGCTTGCGCTGATGCCGGGACCGCCGCCAACAATGACGGCTACGTCTTGCACGGAAGGCTGCGTGTTGTGCGTCTCGGATTGAGTCATCTTTCGTGCTCCAGGTGTCGCCGGATGTTAGTCGCCGGCGAGGAAACGAGCTGGCGCTTATCCGCAATGACCGCTTTCGGGAGCGACGCGCTGACGAGCGCGCCGGAGGCGACATGGCCGTCGATTTCGTTGTCGCTGAAGCCGAGCTCGGCAAGAACGAGGCGGTTGTGCTCGCCCTGAAAGGCGGGCTCACCGAGCGGATCGAGTTTCTCGTCCGAGAAGCGCCACGGGCGGCCCGGCAGGCGGTAGCTGCCGCCGTTGCGGTCGGAGACCTCCTGAACCGCATCCCAATATTCGGCCCACTCCATTTCGGAGAGCTGCTTTAAGGAGCGCACCTCGCCGAACGCGATCTTGGCCTCGTCCAATTGGGCGTCGAGGGCGGCGATATCGGCGAAGGTCAGAATCCAGTTCTGCACGATGCGGTGCAGTTCCGCAAAATTCGTCCGGCGCGCCGCCGCGGTTGCGAAGCGCGGGTCGTCCGCCAGATCGGCGCGTCGCATCGCCCGCAAATAGGACGGAAATGTGCGCGAGCCGACGAGGCTCGTCGCCACTGTGAAGTGCTCGCCGCCCGGGCCCGTGAAGAACGGGCAGTCGGTCGCCCCGAGGATCGCCGGTTCGTCGCCGAGCTCGGCATCGTTCAGATCGACATGCGCGCGCTCGTTGACCGCCATCAATGTCGCCGCCATTGCGACGTCGATATACTGACCAGTGCCCGTCGTCTCCCGCCGGTGCAATGCCGCAAGGATTGCAACCGCGGCCTGCAGTCCCGCATAGACATCCGCATGCGACAGGCTGTCGGTGCGCGGCTCGCCGAGGACCTCGCCGTAATGGCGCAAGCTGTTGTGGGTGAACCCTGCCTCCGCCTGCACCGTCGGGGCGTAAGCCATCCGGCCTTGCCATGGCCCGCCCTGGCCATAGCCGGTGATCGAGGCATAGATCAGGCGCTGGTTGCGGGCCGCCAAGGTCTCGTAGTCGAGCCCGAAATAGCGTAGCGTGCCGGCGCGGAAATTCTCGACGACGACATCCGCGGTGTCGCACAGCCGTAACGCCAATTCGCGGGCCCCGGGCACGTTGAGGTCGATGCTGACATTGCGCTTGCCGGCGTTCTGCTGCGCGTAATAGCCCGACATGCCTCCGGGTGTCGACGGAAACGCGAAGCGTGAGACGTCGGGACGCGGCGGCTCGATCTTGATGACCTCGGCGCCAAGGTCCAGCAATGTGCGGGCGCAGAGCGGACCGGCGAGCACGCGCGAGAAATCGACGACGCGGATGCCGGAAAGCGGGCCGCTCACGTCAGCGCCCCGTGAATTTGGCGAGGCCAGGACCATTCTCGCGGAACGAGGCCAGACCGATCTGTAGGTCTTCGGAGGCCCAGATCGGCTTCTGGATCTCGGCCATCGCCTCGTCGGCCGCGAGCACCCCCTGATTGACGGCGATGTGCACAAGGCGCTTGGTCGCCGCATGCGCGACCGTCGGCCCATGCGCCAACTCCTGGGCGATCGTCATTGTCGCCTCCTCGAGCGCGTCGTCAGGCGACGACGAGATTGACGAGGCCCCAGCGCTCCAATGTCGCCGGCGTCGTAGCGGCGCCCGAGCATCGAGATTTCCTTGGCGCGCATTGCGCCGGCGCGCTGCACCTGGCGCTGAATGCCGCCAAGCAGCGGGTGCAGCCCGAGCGCTACCTCGACCGAGCCGACTTTGGCCGAACTGGCCGCGACGATGTAATCGCAGGCGAGCGCCAATTCGAACCCGCCGCCGAGGCACACGCCGTGCACACTGGCAACGATCGGGATCGGCAGCAATTCGAGCAATTTCAGGAAATCGACGCCGCCGATCGCCGATTGGCTGCGGCCGCCCTGCTCGATTCGCCCGCTGAACTGCGCGACGTCAGCGCCGGCCGAGAAATGGCGCAGACCACTGCGCAGAATGATTGCTCGGCTGCCGGCATCGCGGGCCGCGGCGATCTCGTCGGCGATCGCGCCGAGCAGGGTCGGACCCAGCAGATTGTACGGCCGGTATTGCATTGTCAGGACCGAGACCGGTCCTTTCTCCTCGCGGAGGACAGGGGCTTCTTCCATGATTTCACCTCCTGTTCTGGGGCGATCGACTCAATCGAAGACTCTGTGATTAGGGCTGTCCGGTTGACAGGCTGCGCTTAAGCGCCTCGGCTCGCTCGTCGGCGAGCACTTCCTCGTGACCTTGCTCGACCGGGGGCGGCTCCTCCGCAGTGCACTGCAAATCTGCGGAACCTCATAGCTTTCAAAACTGCTTCGCCAGCTCTGCTGCTTGCTTCTTTCCGTCGTCTATCATGTCTTGCGCTCGCCCATCCCACGTGTGCTCAACGGTCATTGCCGTGATACTGTGCACGCCAATAAAGTGAAGCCAAAATTCTAAGTACTTGGTTACATATTCAAAGCCGGGCGGAGAGACTGTCTGAAAGCCGGCTTCCCCGCTTTGTCCCCGTACATACACGACAAATGCCTTATCGATATTCAACGCTGGTCCATATTCTTTCCCGTCGAACGTGAAAAGCATTTTCCGCTGACAAGCGAGATCGATCAGTTGCTTTAGTTTATAAGGAAAGGAAAAATTCCACATCGGAACACTAAGTACGACGCGATCCGCCTTTTCAAAGCGTGATGCCAGTTCTCTAATCTTTTCCCATGTAGCTCTTTCCGATCGCGTCATCGCCTCTCCGGAGACACCTTTGTATTTAGCGCCTATCGCTTCTGAACCAAATTCCGGAAGCGACTCGGTCCAAACGTTCAATGTGTCGATCACAAGTCCTTTGATCTTCTTTTTGTACTCGAAAAGAAATGAATCGACGATAGCAATGGATGCCGATCGCTCTCTTCTTGGTGAGGTAACAATGTTCAAGATACGCATTTCCAGTTCCTAATTTCTACGGGATCATTCGCGCAAGTCTCGAAAATCTCGCGCGCGTTGTCGGTCACCGCCGGATCGAGCGCACTGGTATCGACCCGCCCAGTCCCGGCGTTATTGATCAACACTGTCACGTCACCGCAGCAGTGCGCCGCCGCAATGACAGCAGTGGAATCTGTCAGGTCGGAACTTGACCGGCATAACCCCGGCAGGTCGACGCCATCCGGGTTGCGGATGCCGGCATAGACCTTTTTCACTCCCTCCTTGTGGACCAGCGCGCGGACGGCGTGCCCCTTCTCGAGAAGACGTCGGACCGTGTAGCGCCCTATCTCGCCGATCGCTCCGGTCACTAAAAACGTCCCTGCGCTCATCGCTCTTCTCCTGAGTGGAGGGCTTGGGCCAGGACGCGTTCGAGACTGGCATCCAGTTCGCGTGCCACCGTCGCGACACGCTCGTCCTCGAATTGGCCGAACAATGACGAGGGCCGGTCGTATTCGAAGACTGCATGCCCAGCCTCGTTCTCGTAGAGCACGACGCGCAGCGGCGCATAGAGGGACGCCGGCAGCTGGTGCCGGGTCATCCTAGTGGCGGTGAGCGGATTGCCGATCTCGTACTGCACGGCCTTGCGCGCAACGCCCGCGATGCGCAGCAATCCGCCATGATCTCTGGCGCTGAAGATCGCGAGCTCCGGACCGCGCTGCAGCGCCTCCTTTGCACGCTCGATAGTACCTTGCCGCAATGCCTGTGGGATTGCGGGATCGAGCTGCGGCACCAGCTCTTCGAGCGCCGCCTTGACGGCTTCGAACGGCTTCGCAGCTTCGATCCGAACGTGTTCGACCTGAATTGTTTGCTGGGTAATGAGCGGGCCGGGCATAGCAGCCTCCATTGAAACTCAGCCGTTCCGTCATTCTCGCGGAAGCGCAGGGCTGCCCGGGGAAAGTCCAGGGACGAAGCCTCCGAAAGTCAGCCAAAGAACTTCTCGCAAAACCGTCGCCGACTTTACCCTCTCCCCCGCCGGCCGGGGGGAGAGGGCAGGGTGAGGGGGACCGACGAGCGAGTTCGCGGCTCCGCCCACCTCACCCTCCCGCTGCGCGGGCCCCTCCCTCTCCCCCCTGAAGGGCGGAGAGGGGCTGTTTTCCGAGATCCCAAGCTTTGCCCCACTACTCGTTGGTTGAACTGACGGTATCCTCGCAACAGAGTTAAATTCCCCGGACAGCCCTGCGCGGAAGGGGGTAACGATCTTGTTCCGCCCGTGCACTCTCGATCGCGGCCCAGATCTTTTGCGGCGTCAGCGGCATGTCGAGATGCGCGATGCCGAAGGGCGCCAGCGCATCGAGTACGGCGTGGACGATCGTCGGCGGCGCGCCGATCGCGCCGCTTTCGCCGATACCCTTGACGCCGAGCGGGTTGGTCGGCGATGGGGTCTCCTGGAATTGCGAGCGGATGGCGGGCAGCGAGTTTGCATGCGGAACGGCGTAATCGAGCAAGGAGCCGGTCAGCAGCTGGCCGCTGTCGCGGTCGTAGCAAACCTCCTCGTAAAGCGCCTGCCCGATGCCCTGGACCACGCCGCCATGGATCTGTCCGGCGGCGAGCAACGGATTGATGATCGTCCCGGCGTCGTCGACGGCGACATAGTCGAGGATCTCGACCATGCCGGTGTCGGGGTCGACCTCGACATAGGCAATGTGCACGCCCGACGGAGCGCCCATGCCGGTCGGATCGTAAAACAGGGTCTCGTCCAGACCCGGTTCGATGCCCTTCGGCAGGACGTGACCGACATAGGCCATCCGCGCGACCTTGGCGAAAGCGAGCGGCGCCACCCCCGTTCCGGGAATGACAAAGCTGCCGCCTTCATAGGCGAGGTCCTCGGCCGCCACCTCCATCATCTCGGCGGCGATCTTCTTCGCCTTCTCGACGATGCGTCCGGCACAGACGTGGACGGCGGAGCCGCCGACCGGCATCGAGCGCGAATTGAACGTGCCGTGCCCGGCCTGGACCTGCTTCGTGTCACCCTGCACGACGTCGATGTCATCGACCGGCATTTGCAGGGCATCAGCGGCGATCTGCGCCAGCGCCGTCACGTGCCCATGGCCCTGGCTCATCGAGCCCGAATACAATGTCGCGCGGCCGCTCGAGTCGATTGCGATGCGCGCGCTCTCCCAGCCGCCGCGATCAAAGCCGTTGGCGGCGAGCCGACGCGACGGGGCCATACCGCACATCTCGGTATACGCCGCGACGCCAATACCGCGATAACGCCCGGCGCTGCGCAGACGCTGCTGCTCCTCGCGTCGGCTGGTGTAGTCGAATGCCGCGACCGCCTTGTCGAGACAACCGTGGTAATCACCGCTGTCATAGATCACGGACCGGCTGTCGTAAGGGCGATATGGAAAGTCGAATTGCGGCACGAAATTGATCCGCCGCACCTCGACGGGATCGAGATCCAGATGGCGAGCGACTGCTTCGATCGCCCGCTCGGCGATATAGGCGGCCTCCGGACGGCCATAGCCGCGATAAGCATCGACCGGCACCGTGTTGGTGAGGATCACTTTCGCCACGGCCTCGAAATTCTCGATCTTGTATGTGCCGGTCCCGTAGCTAACGGACATCGTTGGGCCGCCCGACGCCATATTCGACAAATAGGCGCCGACATTGCCCAGCGTCTCGACTTTCATCCCAAGAACGCGACCGTCGTTGCGGAAGGCTACTTCAATCAATTCCGTATGCGCCCGGCCATGGCTCGTCGCCTGGTGGCTTTCCGACCGCGACTCCCACCACTTGACCGGAGATTTCAGCTCGCGGGCCAGCCAGGCGCAGAGCAGCTCCTCGGGATAGAGGTGCATCTTCGCCCCAAAGCCGCCGCCGATGTCCGGCGCTACCACCCGCAACAGATGTTCCGGAATACCGACGGTCTCGGCGATCCAGCGCCGGTGCATGTGCGGCACCTGACTGGGCAGATAGATCGTCACCCCGCCATCGACACCGGGTGCCGCAAGAATGGCGCGGGTTTCGAGGCAGGTCGGAATGACCCGGTTGTTGAGGAGACGTAAGCGCAGCACCTGGTCCGCTTGGCGAACCGCTGCGGTGTAATCCCCTCCGCCAGTCTTGAAATAGGTCGTAATGTTGTTCGGAACATTTTCGTGGAGTTGCGGCGCGCCCTCGGCGATGGCTGCCTCTTCGTCGATCACGGCAGGCAGCGCTTCATAGGCGACATCAACGAGTTCCAGTGCGTCGTAGGCCGCCTCGCGCGTCTCGGCGACCACCAGCGCGACGCATTCCCCGACAAAGCGAACCCTGTCCACGGCCAGCACCGGACGGTGAGGCACCACCGTACCGGGAATGATCCAGTTGGGCTTGATGTCGCCGATTTTCCCGCCGAGATCGGCGCCATCCAGTGCCAAACGCACACCGGCGGCGGCTTTCGCCGCAGAGAGATCTATGCCGATGATCCGAGCATGCGCATGCGGCGAGCGCAGGATCGCCAGATGAAGCGTGCCCGGCAGTTTGATGTCGTCGACATAGCGCCCTCTCCCCGTGAGGAATTTGCGATCCTCACGTCGGCGCAGCGAGCGTCCGACATAGGTGGGAGACTGCTCGGTCATCTTGGCCGGCCTTCAGAAGGTCTCGACCCAGGGCCGCAGCTCGACTTCCAGAGACCAGGCGCTGCGCGGTTGCCGCAGTATCTCGACATAAGTGTGGGCGATCGCGTCGGGATCGAGCGTACTGTCGGGACGGTCCGCCGGATCCGGCCGCCTTGCGGCGCGCACGCCGCCATCGATGACGAAATGGGCGACGTGGATGCCTTTTGGTCCCAACTCGCGCGCCGTGCTCTGCGCCAGGCCGCGCAGAGCAAATTTGCCCATCGCGAACGCCATCGAGTGCGGATACCCCTTCACGCTGGCGCTGGCGCCCGTTAGCAGGATCGCGCCGCGGCCATGCGGGATCATGCGCCGGGCCGCCTGCTGGACGGTGAGAAACCCGCCAAATGCCGAGATCTCTATCGCTTTGCGCACGGCTTCCGGGTCGAGCTCCGCAATCGGACCATGCGCGCGGGCGCTGGCGTTGTAGAGCACGACATCGGGTTCGCCGAGCCGGTTATCCGCCTCTGCGAACAAGCCGGCCACCGCAGCTGGATCAGCCGCGTCGACGGCGAAGGTCTCGGCGCCGATTTCCGCGGCAAGAGGCGCCAGCTTCTCGGCATTGCGCGCCGCCAGTCCGACGCGAAGGCCGACCGCTGCGAGCCCTCGCGCGAACGACGCGCTGATACCCGAACCTGCCCCGACGATCAGGGCTATACGATAGGGGATTTCCGTCACCGCTGCCTCCTCCTCATAGGTCCCGGCAGTACCCGCTCACACCTCCCGGTTTCCGGCATGTGCGATGCTGCGCTCAAGGCATTGAAATTAAGAGCATGCGCACATATTTGGGAGTAGATACACGGATGTCAAGGAAGGGGATTGCGATGGCGAAGCGGCTTCATTCGGGACCGGAGCACTGCAACTGTCTCGCGGTGCGCCAAGCCGCACGGCACATTACGCAGTTCTACGATCACTTCCTGACGCCGAGCGGGTTGCGCACGACGCAGTTTTCGATTCTCGCAATGCTGCGGCGATTAGGCCCGATGACAATCAACGCCCTTGCCGCGGAGATGGTGATGGACCGAACCACACTCGGCCGGAACATCCTGCCGTTGGAGCGCGACGGCCTGATCGCCATCGAAAAGGGCAGCCGCGACCGCCGCAGCAAGGAGCTGCGCGTGACCGAGGCCGGCGAGGCCAGTTTCCGCGAGGGGATGAAAGGATGGCGGCAGGCGCAGCACCGGTTCGAAGCGGCGTTCGGCACCGATCGCACCGCGGACATGCGGAGCCTGTTGCATGCGGTCGCCGCGACCGATTTCGGCCTCGGATAGGGCTGCGACCGCCCACCGGGCACTACGGCACCCTCCTCGAGGAGCCTCTCGTGATCTCGCTCTTGCGTCCGCAGCGACAGCAGCTCGCCGAGGCCGAATTCTTGCATTGCGCCAGTCTGTAAGTGCTGTCACATCGTTCAGCGACTGAAAAAGTTCTGCCAAGCTGCCCACAATTGCGCGTGTCGTGAAAACCCGTCGCGGAGAGCGGGTCGCCTGCGGGCTCCTTGTCCTGGTATTCAGAGTATATGCTCCTATATAGGCGCTCATACAAGGCGAAGTGGAGCGCACGCCGATGCGGCAAAGGAGCTTCGCAGACATGCAAAGCCCGATCGCCCGCAGCCTCGAGCGGATCGGCAAGTGGTGGAGCATCCTGACCCTCGCGGACGCCGTACGCGGCCTGGCGCGGTTTCGACCAGTTCCGGGAACGCCTCGGGATCTCGCCGAACATCCTGGCCCGCCGGCTCAATTCGGGACTGCTCGAGCGCCGCCGCTACAGCGAGCGGCCGACGCGCGACGAATATCTATTGAGCGAGAGCGGCCGCGATTTCCGCCCAGTGCTGTGGGCATTGCTCGCCTGGGGCAACCAGCGTTTCGTCCCCGAAGGCAGGAGCGTCGTGATCGTCGACAGCCGGACCGGACAGGAAGCCGAGCCGGTGCTGGTCGACCGCAAGCGTGGCCGCCCGCTTATCCCTCCTGATTTCCGTTGCGCCGCGGGACCGGCAACCGATGCACGCACACGGCAGCGCTACGCGCGCCGCGCGGCACCGCCGCCACCAGTTCAATCAGCCGGGCATCCGGTCCTCTAGTCGGGGGGTCGACGCCGCAGACAATGGAGACTGTGATGGATACCGTCGCGCTCGAGCGCGTGGCGACCGACAGTGCGGTGCGAAAGCGGCCGCGGCTGCGTGGCAAGACCCTGGCGGTCGCCGGCCTGGCGCTCGCCGTGACTTCGGGTGGCGCCGGGTACGGCCGCTACTGGTGGACGACTGGCCGCTTTATCGAGAGCACCGACGACGCCTATGTCGGCGGCGATATCACGCCGATATCGCCGCACGTCGCCGGCTTCGTCGCGCAGATTCTGGTCAAGGACAACCAATATGTCCACGCCGGGCAATTGCTGATCCGCCTCGATCCGCGCGATTTCCAGGCCGCCCTCGACCACGCGCGCGCGAGTTCTGGGCGAGCAGCAGGCGGCGAGGCGGCTGGCGTTGGTTCTGCCGGCGTGCAAGTGCAGCTGCCGGCGAATTGGAACAGGAAACTGCTGTTCAACGGAGTGGGCGGCTTGGCGGGGAGCTTCAACTCATCGGCCAATCCGGTCGATCTGACCTTGTTCCTCGCCAAAGGCTACGCCACGGGGGTGACCGATACCGGCCACGTCAACACAAATCTGAGCTGGGAATACACCTCGCCCGGCGTGCCAAACACTCCGGCCTTAACCGACTATTTCTACCGTGCGGTGCACGAAGCGACAGTGGCGACCAAACAGCTCGTCAAGAGCTACTACAGCGCCTCGATCTCGCGCGCCTATTTCGACGGCTGCTCGAACGGCGGCAAAATGGGGTTTGAGGAGGCGACCCGCTTTCCGAACGATTACGACGCGATCATCGCCGGTGCGCCCTGGCTCGATCCCCTCGGCACTTCGCTGTGGGCGCTGAAGAACACGAGGGCGCTGCTCGATGCGTATGTTCCGCCTTCCGACCTTTGCCGCGATCGACGCGGCGCAATTGGCGCAATGCGACAAGGTAGATGGCGTGGCGGACGGGCTAATCCAGGACCCAGCCAAATGCGCGTTCAAGCCGGACACTCTAGTTGCGGGCACCCTGACCAAGGCGCAAGCGAATGCCCTCAAGCTGATCATCGCGCCGGTGAGCGACGTGAGAGGCGGCCTTGTCTATCCGGGATCGCCGATAAGCTATGAAGCCGCGCCGGGCAATTCTCTTCTGAACGATGAACTGGCGACGCCGGCACCCTCCCCGACGGCGGCGCAGCCTTGGGGGCCGTTCCCCGCAATCCCCAGCCCCGCCCCGGGGAACTGGGGATTGGCCGTCGATGTCATCTCCCTGCTCGGCTATTACGACGCGTCGGTCAATCTCAACAGCGCTCTGGTGGAAAGCAACGGCGTGGTCAATCCGGCCGCGCTCGAACTGCTGTACGACCGGCTTGCCGCCGACATACCGGATGATCCCGCGAAGCTGAGTGCCTTTCTCGATAAGGGCGGCAAGATGATCATCTATCACGGCTACAGCGACCCGATCATCTCGCCCTATCGCACCATCTGGTACTACCGCGACCTCGCGCGGCTCAACGGCGGCTATCGCGAGCTGCAGGAGCAGGTGCGGCTCTTCATGGTCCCGGGTATGGAGCACTGCACGAACGGTGTCGGCCCCAACAAGTTCGACACGATCACCGCGCTCGAGAATTGGGTTGAGCACGGCGTTCGCGCCGGACGGGATTGTCGCGACGAAATATGACGGCGACGTCATTGGGTCGACTGTGCTGCGCACCATGCCGCTGTGCAAGTACCCAGAGCAAGCCCATTACAACGGCACCGGCGACGTGAACGATGCGACCAGCTGGAGCTGCTCGCCACTTGATCGCTCGCTCCTGGACGTCGGGTTGAACGGCACCCAGGCCGGCCTGCCGGGTCATCCCGATCGCGAGGCGTCGGGCGACGACAGTCATCGGTAACGGATGATCGGAGGAGCGCAGTCGACATTGATCTTGACTGCGCTCAAGTCTCTGGGACAGCAGACGACAGTCCCGGACGAGCCCCAATGTCTCAACGCGGGTCGAGGAGATGGGCTGCTTTTGAGCAAGGCGGAGAGAGCAACCTGGTGCTGATGCGCGACCACGGTCTTTGCGCCGCCGGCGCACATGTACTGTTTGCAGGGCGAGATCCGATGCCCGCAACCGCGGGTACAGCCCTTATTCGACCGAGGCTTGGCGAATAAGTCCGGCTGTGGGCATATGCTCACCCGGCCAGATGCCGAGAGGACTCGCGCTCTCGGGAGCTGAAACATCTACGGCGCGCCCTAAACTTCTGAATTAGGACAAACGCGATGCGAGAAATCCCTTCTCTCCCGGAACTACGCTTCACCGAAATCCCGGCGGCATCGCGGTATCGTTACACCGGCGATCGCTTCAGCTACATGGAGGCGGGACAATCCAAGCTGTCGCCCGTGCTGCTGCTGCACGGCATCGGCGCGAACTCGCTGCACTGGCGTTATCAACTGGCCGGCCTTGCCAGTCGATTTCGCCTGATTGCGTGGAACGCTCCAGGCTATATGCTGAGCGACAATCTGCGGGCCGAGACGCCTAGCGGTCGCGATTACTCCGATGCCCTTGACGACTTCCTGAAAGCGCTCGGCGTTGCCAGGTTCAACATCGTCGCCAATTCGTTCGGAACCCGCGTCGCACAGAGTTTCGTTTATCACTACCCCGGACGGATCGACCGCGCGATCTTTACTGGCACGAGCATTGCGCGCGCTGCTTCGCCTGAGGAGCGTGCGCAGGCAATAAAGGCACGGGCCGCGATGATCGAACGGGGCAGCTACGCCTTCGGTGAACGGGTCTCGGCCCTGCTCGGGGCGGCCGCCTCGCCGGAGACGATCGCTCTCGTGCAGCAGACGTTGCGCGCGACCAACCCGGCGGGATTCATGCAGGCTGCGCGCTTCCTGGCGGGTGACGATACGACGCCACTCGGCTCCGGGTTGACGATGCCGTTATTGATGATCCAGGGCGAGGAGGATCGGGTGACGCCCGCCGCAGCAAACGCAGAGCTGCTCGCCAGAGCGGTGCCGGATGCGAAGCTCCTGATGTTCGCGGGCTGTGGCCACTTGCCCGAGGTTGAAGCCCTGGCGCGGGTCAACGAGTTGATCGAACGGCATCTGTGCGCGTGCTGAAAGACCTGAGCCACCCCGGGACCTTGGAATGCGCGACACCGTGTGACGCAGCACATTCCTTAATCCAATTCCCTCCAAGGAGGTATAGATGCGCGAGCCGAACGCCTTGATTAGCACCGCAGCACTGGCGCGCGAACTGAGCGTGGGCGATTTGCGGGTCTTTGACTGCACCACCTATTTGGAGCCGCCGCCACCTGAGAGCGATGATCCGTATATCGCGGTCCCGGGTCGCACCAACTTCGAGACGGCGCACATCGCCGGCGCTGACTTTCTCGACTTGCAGGGCGAATTTTCCGACAACAACACGCGGCTTCGCTTCATGGTGCCGCCGACAGAGCAGCTTGAGGCCGCATTCGGTCGCCATGGCATCGGGAAGGGTGCTCGCGTCGTGCTCTACAGCATCGGTACCATGATGTGGGCGACGCGGTTCTGGTGGATGCTGAAGGCGCTCGGCTTCGACGGTGCTGCGGTGCTCGATGGCGGTTTCGACAAGTGGCTGGCTGAAGATCTTCCGGTCGAGCGCGGTCCGGCCAAGGGCTATCCGCCGGCCGTCTTCACCGCCAGACCTAGACCCGGCTGGTTCATCGGCAAGGACAAGGTGCTCGCAGCGACCAATGATCGAAGCTTTGTGATCGTCAACGCGCTCGGCCCGCAGTTTCACCAGGGTCTGGAGCCAAGCCGCTACGGCCGCCCCGGTCGCATACCAGGGAGCGTCAATGTCCCGGCGGCGAGCCTAGTGGATCCGCAAAGCAAGATCTTCACCCCGCTTGCTGACGCCGCGGCGAAATTCGCTGCAGCTGGGGTCGGTAAGGACCGGCGCGTCATCGCCTATTGCGGCGGCGGCATCTCAGCCACCGTCGATCTGTTCCTCCTGCATCAGCTTGGGTTTGACGATTTGACGCTCTATGACGGGTCGATGGGCGAATGGGCGAAAGATCCCGCGTTACCGATAGAGAAAGGGTGCCAGGCCCCTGGAGGCAAGCGGAGCAAGTATCAGACTGGCTCGTCGATCCGTTGGCAGCGCAGAACGACTCGAACCAGAACGGTCGTGCAAGACGGCGCAGGAATTCGCCCAAAGGATAGACATTCGCCTCACTGATCATCATCGTTTTGGCAAAAAGGAGGTGCTATGAAACTCGCGGGAAAGGTCGCTATCATTTCCGGTGCGGCATCCGGCATGGGCGCGGCTACGGCGCGTATGTTCGCGCGCGAAGGCGCTAAAGTGGTGATCGCCGACGTGCTGGAGCACGAAGGCCGGCGGATGGCCGATGCCATGGGCGCCTCCGCGTGGTTCGAACCGCTTGATGTGACCCACGAGGAAGGCTGGGCCGCCGTTGTGGCCGCCACCACCAGGCATTTCGGGAAGCTCGATGTGCTGGTCAACAATGCCGGGATTTCGGGCAGCGCCGAGCAGGATTTTTACAGCACCGAAGCCTGGCACCGGATCATGGCGGTCAACGCAACCGGCGTCTTCTTCGGCATAAAGTACGCGATCCCGGCTATGGTGGCCAATGGCGGCGGATCGATCGTCAATTTGTCGTCGATTGCCGGCATCATCGGCAGCGAGCACGTTCACATGGCCTACAATGCGTCAAAGGCGGCGGTACGGCTGATGACCAAATCGGCGGCGGTGCAACACGCGAAAGACAACATTCGCGCCAACTCAGTTCATCCCGGTGTCATGCCGCCGATGCGCACATCTGGTCGCACCGCCGATCCCGCCGTGCGGGCCGAACGCATGCGCCTCATTCCGATGCGCCGGCCGGGAGAAGTCGACGAGGTGGCGTACGCCATTCTGTTTCTTGCTTCCGACGAATCGTCCTATATCACAGGTTCGGAAATTCACGTCGACGGGGGAGTTCTCGCGATATAGGCCCACGCCGCATCGACTCCTCGCCACCGAAGGCCGACCTTGAGTGGCGTCCTGCGCAGCTTCCGGATTCCACCCATCGCGGTTGCTTGTTTGCGAGGCCGCGATGGTTTTCCGGGCCCGGGCCCCCGAACGCGATGAAGCCGGAACCCCCGCGTCTGTGGGAGGATGCGCCGGATAGTGCGTCCAAAGTAATTTTGCCGGCACTGATGGAGAGGTCGCCACCTTCGCGGTGATCAGCGCTATTGTCGATTCGATCGCCGAGCCCCGTGCGAGCCACATCGAGATGCCGTGACTTTCGAGCGAATATCTCGGACAATTCGCGTGGCTACCGCCGCGAAAGCGTGAAGGCTAAGAACAGCAGGCGTCGCGTTCCCGCTAAAAAGTTAGCTTATGGGCCGGGACAGGAGATCTTTTGTCCGTACTATTCACAGCTCCTGCAAACGAGCGCTGCAGGTGCTGTGCAAACTTGCGACGCCGATGCGAGTGGTCCTCGTTGGCATCGCTTTCCTAGCCGTCTGTTTCGTCGTGAATCTGGTTTATCAAATGCTGCATAAGCCGACGGAGGTGTTTGCCCCCATCTCCAGCGAATTCAATAAAACACCAATTGAAACCTGGCGGCATTATGCACCGCTCTTTCAGAAATACTCCACCACCTCAATCTCACCTGAATTGTTGGCCGCGCTCGCTCAGGTCGAGAGCGCCGGTAATCCGATTGCGAGGACCTATTGGCGGTGGAGTTCTGACCTCGGATCCGTTCGCGGTCTACCAACCTGCTTCGAGCGCTGTTGGAATGTACCAGATGACCAACGCGGCGTTCGCGGAGGCGCAAGGTTATTGCATTCTGTACCATACCGTCGTTGAGAACGGATGTTCCGCAACCGCGTTCCATTCTCGGGTCGTGCCGCGCGACGCCACAGAATTTACGGCGGTGTTCCTGGACCGCAAAGTCACAGCAATTCTTGGCCATCGCCGAAAGACGAAAATCAGCCGTCAGCAAAGGGAGGAGCTCGCCGCAATAATTCATCTGTGCGGCACAGTTCCAGCGACGGCATTCGCGCGCCGCGGCTTCCGCTTGATGCCCGGTGAGCGTTGCGGCGATCACGACGTCGCAGCATATCTCGCCCGTATCGATGCAATGAAGCGTGAGTTTCTGCGCTTCGCCGCCGACGGGTAGAGCCGCGCGACTGTCTTTCGATCGTAGGCGCAGGTTGCGCGGATCTGGTCCCGACCCTTGAGATCGAGCTGGCAGCTCACGCTGTGCTCTGAACGACGCGATCGCCCGAAAGCGACTTTTCGCAAGAACTGCGGCGGCGAGGGGCAAAGATGGGTGGACCTGCTGTTTTTCGCTGGAGCGCGGGCAAACGTCAGGGTTGCGCCGAAACCGGCCGTTTCCTTGCCCCGGGCGTTCGAGATCAGCGGAATGCGGGAATGACCTTCGCGGCGAATAATTCTAGGTGGGTTTGCGCCCAGCCTGGCGGCATTCCGGGTGGCAGCGTCCATGAGTAGAAATGCGTGATCGGCACAGTGTCTGCCAAGTTGCGGATCATGCGTATCGCGGTGTCGGGGTCGACCACCTGCAGCAGTCCGCTTTGCTTCAGTGCTTCTTGATCATTCAGGTGCGGGGCGAGCGGCTGAAGGCCGCCGGCCTGAAGCCATACCGAGTAATCATTGACCTGATAAATGACGTGATCGGCTGCCTCGGCAAAAGTTTTCTCCGGATCCTCGGATACGATTAGAAACCAAACGCCGCTTGCGAAACGAAGATTATCGGTCGGCCGGTTCTCCTTCTTCAGCTCGGCGACATAGCGGTCATACACGTCTCGGTTCGCCCCGGGTACGGTGAAGCCATTGCCGAAGCGGACCGCGCGGCGCAACGCCGCCGGCGTGAAGCCGCCGAGCCAGATAGGCGGGTGCGGTTTCTGGATCGGCTCGGGCGTCACCCTAACGTTTTGGAAATCGAAAAACTCGCTCTTGAAGGTGACGGTTTCGCCCGAAAGAGCGCGGCGAACGATGTCGAGCGATTGGTCGGTGCGCGCGCCGCGCTCCTTGGAAGACACGCCAAAGCCCGCAAACTCTTCGCGCTTGAAGCCGATTCCGACACCGAGCTCGAAACGGCCGCCCGAGATGACATCAACGGTCGCAATGTCCTCGGCAAGGCGTATCGGATTGTGAAAAGGCATCAGCAGCACGCCGGAGGCGATGCGGATTCGGTTGGTGCGGGCGCCGATCGCCGCGGCGGCGGGCAAGATCGAGGGAAGATAACCGTCTTCGATGAAGTGGTGCTCGGACAGCCAGACATCATCAAACCCGTTGTTTTCGCCCCACGCGATCTGATCGAGTATTTCGCGGTAGAGGCGGTCGGCGGGTTGGCGCCACTGTGCCGGGTTGCGGAAGTCATACCAAAGACCGAAGCGTATCTTTCGAGTGTCGTTGCTCATCACGGCCTCCTGACGAATTGAGATGCCTCAACGCATTTGATCAAATTTGTGCCACGCCGCCGTCGACGAAGAGTTCGATGCCGGTGACGTAGGCGCTGTCGTCGGAAGCGAGGAACACCGCTGCCTTGCCGAGATCGTCCGGCGTGCCGATCCGGCCGAGCGGAACGGATGCGATGGCCTCGGCCTTTTGCTCATCCGTCATGAAATGAGAGAGGCCGGGGGTCGCCGTATAACCGGGGCTCAACACGTTGACGCGGATGTCGCGTCCTTTGAGGTCGACGATCCAGCCGCGCGCGAATGAGCGTATTGCCGCCTTTGACGCATTGTACACCGAGCAGGTGGGGAAGCCCTTGATCGACACCATCGAGCCGGTCAGGATCACCGAGGAACCTTTCGTGAGAAGGGGCAGCGCCTTCTGCACGGCAAACAATAGGCCGCGCACGTTTGTGTTGAACGTCCGATCGAAATGCTCCTCGGTGATCTCCCCCAATGCGGCGAATTCGTAAACCCCAGCATTCGCCGCCAGTACGTCGATATGCCCGGCTTGCGCCTTGACGGTCGAATAGATGCGGTCGAGGTCGGCGAGGTTGGAGGTATCCCCTTGGATCGCCGCGGCATTGCCGCCGATCGCAGTGACTGCCTTGTCCAGTTCGGATTGATGGCGGCCGGTAATAAACACGCGCGCGCCTTCCTCGGCGAAGCGTTTGGCGATGCCGAGACCGATGCCGGCGCTGCCGCCCGTTACCAATGCGACTTTGCCTGTAAGCTTGCGTGCCATCGTGCACTCTCCTTCGGATTGCGGGTGCGTCGGTGGCGGCATCCACCGACGTGCGTTTCGGTGTTCCCTTTTCGCCTAGCGAGCCGGCACGTTCGCCAGCGGCGGGCCGAGCCGCCGACCCACCGGTGCTCCACCGGCGCCGCGCGCTGCCCGGTTTGCGCGAAATGCCAGGCGATCAACTGGCCTCCCTGTCCGCTTCCGAGAACCAGCACATCGAAGTGTTCGTGTTGAGGCATGAGCTTCCTCCAGGACTATCTGTCACAGGAAGGTGCGTGAGAACCGCCGAGAGCGCCGGCTCAGCCGGCTTGCTACGGCACCGCCGTCTGACCGAAGAGGATCTTCTTGCCCTCTTCGGTAACCGCCGGGCGACTTGAGTACGGTTCGCCCTTCTCATGAGCGCGCATCGTTGCCGGTCGAGCGCGCACCGTCTCGAACCAGCGCCGCAGGTTCTGAAAGTCGTCGAGGTTCTGTTGCTGACGCTGCCACGGCACGATCCACCGATAAGACGCCATGTCGGCAATTGTGCAATCGTCCCCCGCGAGATAAACGCGGCCGGCGAGCCATCGATCCAGGACGCCATAGAGTTGGTTCGTCTCTTCGACATACCGCTCGAATGGTGTAGTCGAGCCCGGCCTCTTCAATAAACATTGTGATTTTGTGACCGTTTGGTGTCGGCCAACAGTAAAGCTCGATCATGAGCGCACCTATTGTGTGAATGTTGAGCGGGCGACCTAAGCGTTTCGCTCACTCATTAAGGGCAGTGGCAAGCACTACCCTTTGGACGTCCTGCTTCAGCAGATAGACCGACACCGCCAGGAGCACGACATCCTTCATCAGGAATGGAACATTACCGGTCATGGCCGGAAACCCACCGGCGGCCGCATCCCAGCCCTCGGGCATGAACGGGATGATGGTGACAGTCCCTACGAACGTGGCGGTTGACCCCAGCGCCCCGAAAATGCCCAGCCTCTTGTTCCAGAACCCGAGGAACAGCAGCGTGCCAAACGTCCATTCTGACAAGCCCAAAAACAGCGTGGCACCGCGCATGCCGAGCAACGGGTAGAGCCAAAAGATCAGCGGGCCGTTGGTGATAAAGGGGATTAGTCGCTGCGCCTCGTAGGCAAACCACTTCTGGTAGCCGAAGAAAAAGAAAATGATCACCATCGCTGCACGCAGCAGGTGATAGTCGGCGTCGTTTCGCAGCAGGCCCAACTTGGCGAGGGCATAGGCAAGAAGTTCGGTCGAGCGTCGGGCGATCGGGTGTGCATCGGTGTTTCCGATCCCGTTGACGGAGACCGTTTTGTTCGCGAGTTCGATTCATCGGATCTCTCCTTGCAATCGGTCACGACGCTGGCATGCGTCGTCGAACACTTACGGATCGAGACCTTGGAGTGGTAGCAGCCGCCGTGGATTATCGATTATTCCCAGCCGGAATGTCCTATAGCCTATCAAACAGACGAGCTTGGATTCTCACTCGCGCGAAGAGGCGCCAAAGCCACGGCGATCTCGGTCGGCTCCAACCGCGTGGTTTAGTCGGCGTCCACGTAGGAGAGCACCACGATCCCGTTCCGATCGACGATGTACCGAGCGATCCCGCTCCTGTGGTTGTCAGTTTTTTGCGGGACGGTTGGTGCCCCTTTTGCCGTCCGGAACTGCAGGCATTGGCCGGATCGGAAAGCTTGAACAGCTGTCGCCGTCAGGGCTGCGGTCGACGTTTGGGGTGCGAGCCCTCGTGCATGGCTTACAGGCTTTAGCCTTAAGGGCGAAGGCTAGCAAAGCCGTCAGATAGTGAGGACGACCCTGCCGAACGGGCGCGCCTCGACAAGGTAGCGTAGAGCATCCGCTGCCTCGGCCAGTGGGAAGGTCTTAGCCACGATTGGCTTGATTGCGCTTGATTGAAGCAGCCGGACGATGGTCTTGCACGCTTGCTCCCAAGCTGCCGGCGGCTGAGCGAACAGCAGGAAGCCTTTGATCGTGGCGCTCTTCCAGATCACGTCGGTGACATCGATGGTCGTTTTGCGGCCTGCTGAATAGCCAAGCGTGATGAGGGTGCCGCCGGGCGCAAGCGTCGCCAGCGCCCCGCTGAAGACTTCACCTCCAATGGCATCGATCACGATATCCGCGCCGTGCTCGTCCGTAATACGGCGCACTCCAGCGCTTAGAAGTCTCGGAAGAGCCATCGATGACCTCGTTGAATCCGAGCGCCTTCGCCTCCATGGCCTTTATGTGACTTGTCGTGCTCGAGATCGCGTGTTTTGCACCCAAGGCACGCGCCAATTGCGTCACTGCGTTGCCGACCGATCCTCCGATTGCAGGCGCCAGCACAGTTTTGCCCGCCTGGAAACCAGCGAGGCTTAGGGCCCGTCCACAAATTATCGAATTGACTTTTGCTAGAGTTATATATTGGGTTTACAACCAGGTTTGAATACCGTATGTTGTGGTGGTGATCGATATCGAACCCATCAGAGAGCGGTTTTCGGCGGTGGCCCCTTTTCTCGATGAACGAGGCCGTCGTCTGATCGCGGCGGCGGAGGCATTCGCCGCGGGTTATGGTGGGATCGCGGCGGTCGCGATGGCAACTGGGGTTGCGCCGAGCACGATCGGGCGGGGCCTGAAGGAATTGGCGGAGGATGAGCCGTCGGCACGGGTTCGACGGCCGGGAGCCGGGCGCAAGCCTACGATTTCCAAGAGCCTGCCCCCGCGAAGGCGGGGGACCCGACGCTGCTTGCCGATCTCGAAGCCCTGGTCGAGCCGACAACCCGCGGGGATCCGGAATCGCCGCTGCGGTGGACCTGCAAGAGCGTGCGCCGCCTGGCGCAGGCGCTGCAAGCGCAGGGTCACGAGGTCAGCCGCACCCTGGTCGGCCACTTGCTCAATGAGGCGGGCTACAGTCTGCAAGGCAACCGCAAGACCACGGAGGGCGACAGCCACCCCGACCGGGATGCGCAGTTCGGTTACATCAACACCCAAGTGTCCACCGCTTTGGCTGAACAGCAGCCGGTGATCTCCGTCGACACCAAGAAAAAGGAACTGGTCGGGGATTTCCGCAACAACGGCCGCGAATATCGCCCCCAGGGCAACCCGGAAGAGGTCCGGGTCCATGATTTGCTGATCAAGGAACTCGGCCGCGCCGTGCCTTACGGGATCTATGACCTAGCCGCGAATTCCGGATGGGTGAGTGTCGGCGTTGACCACGACACGGCCGCCTTCGCCGTCAATAGCATCCGCCAGTGGTGGCATTCCGTCGGTCGGGCGCGTTACCCCAACGCCACCCGATTGCTGATCACCGCCGATGGTGGCGGCAGCAACGGCTCGCGGGTGCGGCTGTGGAAACGCGAATTGCAGAAGCTGGCCAACGAACTCGGCCTTGACATCGTGGTCAGCCACCTGCCGCCCGGTACCAGCAAGTGGAACAAGATCGAGCACCGCCTCTTCTCCTTCATCAGCCAGAACTGGCGTGCCAAACCACTCGTCAGCTATCGCGTGATCGTCGAGCTGATCTCGGCCACCACTACAAAAACCGGCCTCACCGTGCGCTGCCAACTCGACACCGGCCAATATCCCAACGGCGTTGTCGTATCGGATGCCGAGATGGCCGCCATCAACATCCAACGCGCCGAGTTCCACGGCGAGTGGAACTACACCATCTCACCAGATCCTCATCGCCCAATTCGCGCGTTTATCTCGTGACGGGCCCTTAGGGTCATCTGCGCCGTAAGATACGCGACTGGAATCCCGGCGGCGCTCACGTCATCGATACCCTCGGGAATCAGGCAAAGGTGCTGCTTTCTCACAGCGAGCCATTCGCTGTAGGTCCCATCTTCCAAAACACCATAAGGTCCGGTGAACATCACCCGCGAACCGGCCGGAAACTCCGGTCCGCCTCCTTCCTCTACGACGCCCGCTCCTTCGTTCCCCAGAACCAGTGGCGCCTTCGCTCCGTGATATTGGCCGGACAAGATAGTGTGATCCAAAGGCGTCGCGCCCGCGGCCGTCATCCGCACAAGCACCTTCCCTTCCGAAACCTCCGGTTTTGGAAGGTCAATCTGCTTCAGGTCTTCATAACCGTTGAACCCGGCCGCGCTCATCGCCCGCATGGATGTTCTCCCGCTTCCTGGATCACCGAAAACCGGGTCTTCGTATAGCTCCTTTACCGACGTTTCCCAAACAGACAACCGATCCGCCCTCCTTCGGGCTCGGCGTCGGTCAGGTCGCACCGGTCAGCCACAACCGAGCCGTTCCGGAACGGGTGTTGCGAAATTCTTGAACTATGCAGACAGCGGGCGCGCAGAGGTGCTGCAGTGACGAAGCCGCGCGCAGCTATCGCGTGCGGGAAAGCACGACAGTGCAAAGTTTCGGTATTCTCTAGCAAACGGCACCACAACAGCATTTAGCGCAGCCGGTCGCCATCCTACCATATGTGGATGGCCGACCCACACGTCATTTCCGCCCTCCGCGAGAAGCGCGCGCTAATCGCCGGGCTCATCGAAAAGCTGGAACGCAAGCTGGAACAGCATCGCGCAGACCTTACACACATTGACGGCGTGCTGCGGCTGTTTCAGCCCGATCGCGACCCCGGCGAGATCAAATCGAAGCGCACCTATGCCCGGCGCACCCGGTATTTCGCGCGCATGAGCTGTCGCGACTCTGCATGGACGCGCTCAGGGACGGAGATGGCGCGCTGTTGACGACAGATGACATTGCAGGCCGGATCATCGACGCAAAGGGATTTGACGCGGCCATGCGCAAAGCAATCGGAGAGCAATCGTTAGCGCTGCTGCGATCGTTCCGGAAGCGGGGATCGGTCGAACAGATCGGGATCGGGCGCGGCGTGAGGTGGAAGCTTGACACCTAAGGGGGATTGGACGGGCTTCTTAGCCGCGGATTGGACAGATCCATGACGGAGAATCGGAATAACGGAACGGAATAACTGAAAGCGCGAGGGCATTTACCGGGCATCAATGAACGCGCTACACACTCCCCGATGCCTCGCCTCATTTGGGATAAGAGACGAAACCCGACTAAGGCCGTTAGCGATCAGCTTGGCATCGAACGCTGGCAGCTGCGGGCAGCGATCCACAAGATCAAGGCGGGAAACAACCTTGGTGCTACCGATCGGGTGTTTATATACGATGATGGCTCGGTCACGGACGAGAAGGGCGAGTGGCTTGGAGACATCCGCCGTGAGATCTGAGCAATCTGACGCAATCAAAGCATTTGCAACGCTACGCTTCGCGGGTGATCGCCTCGATCCTGATCAGATTTCGCATATTTTGAATATTAAGCCAGCCAAGGCGATCAAAAAAGGCGAGAAGGCTGGGCAAGGCGGTTTATGGTATCTGTCCACTGACAAGCTTATTCCTGGCAATGATTTAATCCATCACCTTACATTCTTGCTTTCCATATTGTTGCCTGCGCCTGGTGATGTGCAGAGACTCGCGACGCTCCGAGATTTAGTGAAGAAGAGAGATCTTGAAGCGCACGTAACGTGCTTCTGGCACGGGAAGCATGGGGCGCGTAAGCCAGTTATTCCGCCCCTTATGTCGCAAATATTTAACCTGATTCCCGCAGACATCCAGAATGATTTTGAGACAGAAGAGGCGGCCTAAAAAGCTCATAATTTACCTGGCGTCAATTTGCTCACGTTCGCCAGCCCCGTTGCCAATAGCCGCAGAAATCGACGCTCGGCTTGCTCCGCATCGCCAGCGCCACGACGCGGTCAACCTGCACCCCATTCGGCTCTTTCCGGTGATCCTCGCGCCATGAGGCTTCCTGCGCGAAGCGTATCAGGTACGGACCCGAGAGATGATGATGATGGCCGATCTCCGCGCGGCGCATGCGGCTGAAAAAACTCTCCGCATCGTTGCTGTGGAGTAAGCGCTCGGTGAGGAGCGCCTGCCGCTGAGCGCCGATTGGCGCAATGATCAGCGGATGGCAGATCAAGCAGAACAAGTGTCCACTAGCGGTTTAGTGGACACTAAGCAGCAGCCGGGCGCGACGAAGCGTCGACAGTACCCAGAAGCGTTGAAGCGCCAGATGGTGGCGGAGACGCAGGCGCCGGGGGCGTCGGTGTCGATCGTGGCGCGACGTCATGATGTGAACAGCAACCAACTGTTCAGATGGCGGCGGCAGCTGTTACCGAAAGCGGTGGTCGAAAGCGGCGCAATGGTGCCGGTCGAGATCGCGCCTGATGGCGGTCGACCTGATGACGGTCGGCCGCGGCGGCCGGATCGCGAGGGCGTCATCGAGATCGCGTTTGGCTGTGGGGCACGGGTGCGCCTGCGCGGCGAGGTCAGCTCGGAGACGCTGCGGCAGGTGATCGAACTGCTGCGATGAACGGTCTGCCGGCGGGCACCCGGGTATGGCTGGCGGCAGGCGCCACCGACATGCGCAAGGGGTTCGACAGCCTGGCGGCGCAGGCGCAGACAGTGCTTGGGCAGGATCCGTTTTCGGGTCACGTGTTTTGCTTCCGCGGCCGCCGCGGTGATCTGGTCAAACTGTTGTGGTGGGATGGCGACGGGCTGTGCCTGTTCGCCAAGCGCCTGGAGCGTGGCCGATTTGTCTGGCCGCGGGCCGAGGAGGGCGTTGTGGTGCTGAGCCGGGCACAACTGTCAATGCTGCTCGAGGGGATCGACTGGCGGATGCCGCGGCGGACGTGGCGGCCAGAGCTGGCCGGCTGAGCTGCCCTGGCATCAGACTGCGGCAAATTGACTAGCTATTGGTTTGCGGAGCTATGCCGCGGTGGATCTGATCCACTGCGAGCGTGCCGATCACGCCCGACAATCTGCCCGACGACCTCACTGCGCTGAAGCGCATCATCGCCGCGATGGCGCTGGATGCGGCGACCGCTCAGGCCGAGATCGCGCGGCTGAAGTTCCAGCTGGCGCGTTACCGGCGGGCCGAGTTTGGCCGTTCCTCGGAGAAGCTGGCGCGCGAGGTCGAGCAGCTCGAACTGGCCCTCGAGGCGCTGGAGACCGACCAGGCGGAGCGGCTCGCGACGGCATCGCCGGCTGTCGCTGCAGCCGTCGAGACCGCGGCCGAAGCACAAAAGCCGGCTCGCCGCCCGCTGCCGCAACATCTGCCCAGAGAGGATATACGGCATCCCGCACCGTGCACCTGTCCTGGTTGCGGCGGCGCGTTGCGCAAGATCGCCGACGAGGTCAGCGAGACCCTCGATTACGTGCCGGGCCGGTTCAAAGTCGTGCGGCACATTCGCGAGAAGCTGTCGTGCCGGGTTTGCGACACCGTGGTGGCGGCACCGGCGCCCGACCACGCGATCGCCCGCGGCCGGGCCGGCGCGGGGCTATTGGCCCATATTGTCGTCTCCAAGTACGACGATCATCTGCCGCTCTATCGTCAGGCCGAGATTTTCGCCCGCGGCGGGGTGAGCCTGGAGACCTCGACTCTATCGGGTTGGGTTGGCGCTACGGCGGCGGCGCTGCAGCCGCTGGTGGATGCCCTCGCCGTCGACGTCCTGGCCAGCGACACCTTGCATGTCGACGACACACCGGTGCCAGTGCTGGCACCAGGCACCGGCAAGACCAAGACCGGCCGGCTATGGACCCCCGCTTTCGCGAGGGCAGGCTCTACGTTCGCGATGAGCGGCCGTTTGCCGGCGCGCGGCCGCCGGCAGCGCTGTTTTTCTACTCGCCTGACCGGAAGGGCGAACATCCACAGGCCCATCTGACGGACTTCCGTGGTGTCATTCACGCCGATGGCTATGCCGGGTTCAACGAGTTGTTCACTGGTGGACGGATTGTCGAGGCCGCCTGCTGGGCGCATGTGCGGCGCAAATTCTTCGATGTTCACGCCGCGACCGCCTCGCCGATCGCCAAGGAAGCACTCGATCGCATCGGCCAGCTTTACGCGGTTGAGAAGACGATCATGGGTTCACTGCCCGACCGGCGACGACAAGAACGACAGCGGCGCTCGAAACCGATTGCCGAAGCCCTGTCGGCCTGGGCCGAAAGCACTGTGCGCCAGCTCTCGCGCAAATCCGAACTCGCCCAAGCCTTCCGCTACATGCGGGCGCGCTGGACTGCACTGGTGCGCTGCTTCGACGATGGCCGCTTGGCACTCGACAACAATCCCGCCGAGCGTGCCCTGCGCTGCGTCGCCATTGGCCGTAAAAATTATCTGTTTGCCGGCTCCGATGCCGGTGGCCGCCGCGCCGCCGCGATCTATGCGCTGATTGAAAGTGCCAAGCTCAACGGCCTCAACCCGCAGCATTACCTTGCCGACGTGCTCGCCCGCATCGCCGACCATCCGGCGCGACGCATTGCCGAACTCTTGCCCTGGAACTGGCAGGCCGCCGGCGCTACCCGCGCCGCTGCCTAAGTCGGCGCCTTCACCGA
>CAVOWQ010000027.1:0-27353 GCA_963700195.1 uncultured Alphaproteobacteria bacterium | reverse complement strand
AAGGTGTGACCTCGTTGGCTTTGCAATCTGCTCCCGAGGAGCGAGTGGCAACTCGTCATATTGCGATAGTAGCACGGCATTGTAAATTAGTCAAGTCTCAACATTAATCCGCTCGCGTGCCCCGGAAGACGCGAACAGTTCGGCGCGTCACCTTACAACTGTACGGCGCCGGCGTACATTCCGACATGGTCGTTCGGAGCGTCCGGCACAGAGGATTGTTGCCATCACCAGCTTGAAAAGCGAGCGCGCCGGAACGTGGAGTATATCGGTCAGCGCCAATTGGCGGCTGACGTTTGACATTCGGCAGAACGAAATCTGCGACCTCGACTTGGAGGACTATCACTGATGAGCAGCGCACCTGCCAGAGTAGGAATGGCCCGCCACATTCCGAGCGCGTTCATCCGCGAGGAGATCCTTGACGAACTCGGCTTGACGATCAGCGAGGCGTCGAAGGTGCTGGACGCTGCGCCGCGCTACCCTCTCCGACCTCTTCAACGGCCACGCAGCGCTGACGGCGGAAATGGCGCTGCGGATCGAGAAGGCATTCAGCGTGAAGATGGAAACCCTCTTAAACATGCAGACTTGGCACGGCGCCTGCCCAATGCGGCAACGGGAAGGCGAGATCGCCTTCAAGCCGTACCGGCCGCCTGCTCCCGCGCCGTGCTGACCCGCTTCCAACTCGACCTCTGCCCATATTCGTGTCCGCCCGGTTTAAGCATCGGCGTAACCGATAAAAGTCTATCGTAGCCCCAGGCCGACCGCGCTCGACAGTCTAAACCACGCCGCCCTGTGTTTCCATTTGCCCGACCCGGCCAACTATATCACCACATCTTTGCCGGGCTTTCCGGAATGGGGCTTATGCGACTTTCGCTTCAGTAACCTGTACACGGTACACACAATATATAGTTAGCCGTCCGGAAAGTAAGCGACGGCGGCGGCTCGGGATCTCAGAAAGGGCCGACGTGTGTTACACATGCACCTTATATTTCTTGAGGAGCGCGTCATGCGCATGACAACTTTGCGTTCGCTCGTTCTAACAACGTTGATCACGGGGTTCGCACCGGCCGCTATTGCCCAGGACAAAACAGCATCTGAAGCGGTTATACAGGCGGTCAAAGCCGGACACGAGAAGTTTTCGCAAGCCTGGAGCAAGCATGACGCAACAGGAATTGCGGCGTTATGTACCGCTGATGGGGTGTTCGTTACTCCTGCCGGGATCGCCTACGGTCGACAGGAAATCGAGAACTCGTACAAAAAGCTTTTCGCCCAGATCGCGGCGCAAGGCTTCGTCACACCAGTCGATCAGGTCCAGATGCTGTCCGGCAACACAGCCATTGCTTTGGGCCACTGGACTTTGCAATCCCCGAGTTCGCAGGGTTACTGGACAGAAATTTATGAGCTCCAAGGTCAGGATTGGATCATGCGCCTGCACGCGCACAACATCACGCTCCCAGCGCCGCCGCCTAAATGAGGCTGACCCTCTAATCCGTTCGGCGTAGAGTTGTGAAATTCAAGATCTTCCGCCCGCGTTGCGGTAGTCGCAGAACGGATGTTATGGAAATTCCCGCAGTCCGGCTCACGGCTTGCAGATTACCAGTACGCCGCCACCTCGGCCCACAGCGCGCGGCAACCGTCGAAGGTCCCCAAGACCGCGAAGGCCGCGCCGGTTCCATTGCAGGTTCGCCTACCGCGCGCCGAAGTGCGGGCAATCAAGATTACCGCCGCCGAGCGGGAACTTGCGGATGCCGGGACGTGTTTAGCGATCTTGCAACGCGGAGGATGATTGGTTTAGAGGGAAGAAAAGCTAATGTTCCAATCAATATCGATGCTGTTCCGGATTATTGCGGTTCTCAGCGTAGTTTTCGCGCTGGTCCCGTCAACCTTCGCCCAAACGGCATCTAATCCCCTTCATCAGGACATGGCGATTTCGCACTTCCTAAGTTCTCAGTTGCCTTCCCTATACAAAGTCCAAGGACACAGCTGTCCCCAGGGCGACTGGTTGTGTGAGGGGACCGAAGGGAACTCAGCCTGGGCATGCTGCGGTTCTGATGAAGGATGCGGCCATTATTCCAGCGGAGCCCCATTTTGTTGCACATATGGCACCGCCGGATGTGGCGGCAGATCTCGTTGAGTCCCCAACACGCTTCCTACTCGGGCTTGGCTGCGAGGTCCTCTAGGAAGTCCTCAGCACGCTGGATGGCCACTTCATTCTTGGTCAGGCTTGGCTTTGGTATACTCAAGAACAAGCTTGGCGGCCAATAGGCGCTCCCAAGCCCACCAACGTGGGTGGTCTTCTCCGCCGCTTGTGCTGTTATTGACAACGCCAGAGTCACCGGCGGTGATCACTGCTAGTAGCTTCATCGGTTTCCCCTCTGCTCGACAGTTCTTGGTATATTACGTTCTAATCAAGGGCAGTTGATGTCGGAGATACATTCCCTTTCCGTGCTGTCACAATCACGGCTACACTCGTTCCCCGCGGCTATCTCAGCGTTGCTTGGAGGTATGTGAAACTTCATGTTTATGCACCTTTCAGTGCACAGGCGAGCCGTGTGGAGGCATTGATAGTGCGCCTGTGAATAACAAGCCGCGTGGGCTTTCGTGTATTCATAGTTCTGCTGGTTTTGCTCGATCTCCTGCCTGCGCTGTTCGGGCGACGGTGGCGGCGGCGGAGGGGGTGGAGGGGCCGGGGCCTGGACGTACATGGGCTGGATGGTCCCGCACTGCCCGTTCATGTTAAAATCGCCGTTTTTGTAATCGGTGGCCCTTAGAAAGAATGCGAGCGTTCTTCGGTCAATCGTGTAATCGCCGTGGTAGCTACCGCTGGTATAACTCCAGGTGATGCTCGTCTGATCAAACACCGCGTTTGGCACCAGAACTAACCTACTCGTACTCTCTCCATATCTGTAGAGTCTCGCCGCCGTGTTGTCGATCACATAATAAAGGTCGCTGTACCTGCGGGGGTCATCGGGAGGCCAGGATATGTCTGAAGCGTCATTTCTCACATGGCACTTCAGCCAGACGCCTCCCTTTGGCGGTGTAGCCTCGGTGGCGAGGGCCGCGGTCACGCGTGGCGATGATGGCAGAGGAGGCGATGATGGCAAAGGAGGCGATGACGGTGGAGGCGGTGACGGTTGAGGCGAGACCGGGGCCTGGACGTACAGGGGATGGATGGTCTCGCACTGCCCGCTCCCGGTAGACTTGCCAGACCGAGAGGTGGACCTTTGCGAGTATGCGAGCGTTCTTCGGTCGATCGTGTAACTGTCGTGGTAGCTACCGTGGGATTCGCTCCAGGTGATGCTGGTCCGATTAAACGCCACATTCGGCTCCAGATCTAAGCTACCTGCGGCATAGGCGTAGAATTCTCGCTGCCTTGTTGTCGATCACAAAATAAACGTCGTCGGGGTCTAAAGAAATCTCCCGGGGTAAAAGCCGCACGGTCACAGCGCACTTCAGCCAGACGCCTCCCTTCGGCGCAGCCTCGGTGGCGAGGGCCGCCGTAGGAATGAGGCCGAGTACGGTTGCGCAGACATAGAGACCCTTCACCTCGAATGCTCCCCACGCATCGTGTTTCCTTCTTCTCTAGCTGGGTCGCGCCCGAGAAAAAGGCGAGATCAAGGCCACATGTCAACCAAATTTTACGGTTAATTACAATCTGTAACACCCCGGGTAGAGTAGCGTGTGAGTCACCACGCTCCGAGGTCGCAGAAGTCAAGATATCTGCATCATCGCGACGGCCTTGATGCGAATTGGGCTTTTTCGATGCAGATTTCTGATGCACAATGAAAGCATGATTTACGGCTATGCCCGCGTCTCGACCGCCGCCCAAGACGAAACCGGACAGGTGCGCCAACTGAAGGCGGCCGGGTGCGAAAAGGTGTTCCGCGAGAAGATCACCGGCACCACGGCCGACCGGCCGCAGCTTGCCAAGCTGATGAAGGCCCTCGCCCCCGGCGACGTGGTGATCACCCCGGCCGTTGACCGCCTCTCGCGCGACACGACCGACCTTCTGGTTATCGCCCGCGACATGCAGCGCGCCGGGGCCGGTATCCGCTCACTGGCCGAGCCGTTCCTCGATACCACGTCCGACTTTGCCGAGATCATCTTCGCCATCCTCGGCGTTGCCGCGAAGCTCGAACGCCGCCGCATTCTCGAGCGCACCGCGCGCGGCCGGGCCGACGCCAAGGCCAACGGCGTCAAATTCGGCCGCAAGCCGATCCTCACCCCGCACCAGCAGAAAGAGGCCCGCAAGCGCCTCGAAGCTGGCGAGACGCAGCGCAGCGTCGCCCGCAGCTACAATGTCAGTCAGAGCACGATTTCACGGCTCGAAAAGGGGTGAGGCACGCAAATGACAGCGCGGGATTTGCTGGAGTGGATCCCGGCCATTATTACCGTCTTGATGGCCATTGGTGTCTTCGCCGGCAAGAATTGGCTAAAGGCAAGGATCGAGCGCAGTGTTCAGCACACGTTTGACCTGAAATTAGAGAACATCCGCGCCGACCTGCGCGCCAGCGAGGAACGGCTCAAGAGCGATCTACGCACGAAGGAAACTGAGATTTCGGCGTTGCGGGACGGCATTCTAAGCGGACGGGCACAGCGGCAGGCCCTGCTTGACCAACGCCGGCTGGAGGCTGTGGAGCGCATATGGACGCGAGTCAGCACCGGTTTAGGAGCGTACAAAAGCATCGCTACCATGATGGGTATCGTTAACTTCGATGCGGCGGCGAAGAGGACGCCCACCTGATTCTCAAACTACGCAAATTATTTGAGATGTTTGTATCTCATATACCCGAAGACGACGTAAAGACGGGAAACATGAATGCAGAGCAAATATTCATATCCCCTCTTGCGTGGGCTTACTTCTCCGCATACCAGACCATTTTATATATCGCATATGCCCGTGCAAGGGTTTTGTGTGTAGGGATTGACGATCCAACGAGCGTCTTAAATCTGAATCCTCTTCGGAAAATTTTGAAGGCTGCACTGCCTCATCGGTCTGAGTACATAGACAGGCAACCTGTCTCATCATACCATTATCTAATAGACGAACTTGAGAGCAATATTTTAAGGCAATTGCAGGTTATGCTTGAAGGGCGTGAATATGATCAGGCCGAAATTGCGCATGCTAGAAATCATGACCCAAGTTAACAAAGTAAAGCCCGTTATTGATGGTGCTAATACGGCTGCCCAACCGGCCGAGAATGCTGTGCCGACATAGGCAAGATCAACAATCCGTGGCGGGCGTCCGATTTTCGAGAATTCACTGCATTGCAAAAGGTTGAGGTTTCGCAAGACTTCTTACCGGCTTTCGGCACGTCCGCGCCGCGACCGGGGCCGACGCCGACGACCTCGAACATCTGTTCTTGGCGACCGACCAAGCGCCCGACTGATTTTCCATAACGCCGACTATGCGACATCGGCCTGTAAGCGCAATATAGAGATGACACCCCTCTGCAAAGTAGAGGTGACACTCCCCCGGGTTCTGGGGTCCCGGGAGGTGCGCCGTGGCGGTGGTGTCGATGAGCAAGCAGGAGTTCAGCCGTCTTGACGTGCTGTTGCGGGTTCAGTCGGGTCGTCTGCGTGTCGCTGACGCCTGTGTGCTGATCGGCCTACAGCGGCGTCAGGTGTTTCGTCTGCTGCGTGGCCTCAAGCAGGACGGTGCCACGAGCCTGCTGTCCAAGCACCGGGGCAAACCCAGCAACCATCGGCTGCCTGCCGAGGTTCGCACCCTAGCGCTGTCGATCGTGCGCGAGCGGTATGCCGACTTCGGCCCGACCATGGCGGCGGAGAAACTGTCAGAGCAGCACGGCTGTTCGGTCTCGCGCGAGACCTTGCGCGGTTGGATGATCGCCGATGGGCTGTGGCAGGACCGTCGGCATCGGCTCGCCGCGCCGCATCAGCCGCGCCGGCGGCGCGATTGTCTGGGCGAACTGGTGCAGATCGACGGCTCGGAGCACGCCTGGTTCGAGGATCGCGGTCGCGCCGTGCACGCTGCTGGCTTTCGTCGATGACGCGACGAGCCGGTTGATGCAGCTGCGGTTCGTCGCCTCGGAATCGGCGTTTGATTACTTCCGGACAACCCGCGCCTATCTGGAGGAGCATGGCAAGCCGGTGGCGTTCTACAGTGACAAGCACGGCATCTTCCGGGTCAACCGCAAGGAGGCTGCCGGTGGCGACGGTGTGACGCAGTTCGGTCGCGCGCTGTTGGCGCTGAACATCGACATCATCTGTGCCAACAGCCCGCAGGCGAAGGGACGCATCGAACGCGCGTTTGGCACGTTGCAGGACCGGATGGTCAAGGAGCTGCGGCTGGCGGGGATATCGTCGATTGCCGCGGCGAACGCATGGCTGGCTGGGTTCATCGCCGTCTACAACACGCGCTTTGGCCGTGATCCGGCGAATCCCAAGAACCTGCATCGACCGCTGGCACAAGCCGATGATCTGGACGAGATCCTGGCTTGGCGGGAAGAGCGCACGGTCACGCGCAATCTGACCCTGCACTACGACCGGATGATGCTGATCCTGGACCCGACGCCGCTGACCCGTGGCTTGGTGCGCCAGAAGGTGGAGGTCGTGAACTACCCGGACGGCCGGTTCGCGGTTCAGTTCAACGGAGCGACGCTCGGTTTCAAGGTGTTCGACAAGATCCAGACAGTGCCGCCCGGCGCGATCGTCGACAACAAGCGGCTGTCGGCCGTATTGCAGCAGATCAAGGCACAACAGGCCGCCTATCCAGCGCGCCAGCAGCGCGGGCACGGTGCGCGGCAGCGACCGCCGAACAACCTCGAGGCGCCGGGTCTGCCATCAAAGGGGCGGGCGCCACGCCACAGTGCTGTCGCAGCGCCGGCCGATCGCCCCCAAGCCGGCCGCCATCGCGCCGTGGCGAGGGTGGGTTTTTGAGGGATCGGGAGATCTACTACGATGCTCGAAGAGAAGAGATGATGGCTCGGCAACGGCCAAGTGGCGGGAGCCGACCCTTCCGATCGGCTCCCGGTGCATCGCAGTGAGTCTCCAACCGGCTATTCCTCGGCGGGTTGCTCCCCAGCAGAGCCCGCTTCCGCTTCACCGGTCGCCGACAACATTAGCTCAATCCCGATCCAGCGCGGCAATCAAATGCGCTGCTCAACTCCCTGCGGAGATGCAGTCCAAGTCACGCTCCTCGTGCCCGTCGCGACCGCGAGTGTCATCTCTACTTTGCACGCCGAGTGACATTTCTATCTTGCGCCGACACGGCCTGCCTGCCCGCCGATGTTGTCGCTAGCTAGAACCGATTTGATGCCCCTGCGGCACTTGTGGGTCTACGGTGAGAATCGAAACGCCTTACAGCCTCGGTAAGAACTGTAAATAATCCATCAACTTCGTAACTAGGCGCGGACCATGCTGGTGCGGTCGAGCAACGGCGCGAAGTAATGGAACGCTGGGCCGCCTTCTGCTATGCCACCGTCAACCCCTCAACCTAGGAAGTCCCGTTAATAATATCTTGTCTATCTAGAGATGTATTTCGTTAACAACGTGAGACAATTACTCGCCGGGGCGATTGTAGGCATGGTCTTCCCCCGATTTCACGAGAGGTGGCAGAGATGAAGTTAGATCCTGAGGAACAGATTATCGCGGCCGCATTCGAACAAGCTGAGCTTGACGACGCCAACGAGCGCGGTGTTGCGGCTCGGATAGAATTCCGGCCAGAGGGGCACGCGAAGGTGACTTTTACCATTTCGCGAGAGTTCATAGAGACGGCCAGGGCGCTCGATTGGACGACTGGGGAACTCGTCGCCGAGGCGATCGGGATAGCCATCCCCCCGGTGTGTTCGACATCGCCCGGCCACTTCGCCCACGCTGGCGCTGACAGCCTGCCACTGCCCCCCATCACCGGTCGTCTGAGATTTGGCGCTCGCTCGGACCCTTCGCCGCCGCGACCGCTTCGATTTCGATCAGCCATTGCGGCGCGACGAGCGCCTTGACGATGATTGTCGCCGAGCCCGGCCGGGCGTCGCCGAAATGCTTTGCCCGCGCCGCGCCGGCTGCGGCGACGTCTTCCGGCCGAACCAGGTAGGTAGTGATCTTCACCAGATCGCCGACCCCCATCCCGGCGTCCGCGAGGATGGCGATGATGTTCCGCCAGCAGGCCTCGGCCTGGGCCTCGATGCCTTCGGGCACGGTGCCGTCGGGCAGCACGCCGACCTCGCCGGAGATGTAGAGGAGCCGGGAGCCCTCGGGCACCTCGACCGCGTGACTGTAGGGGCCGAACGGTGCAGCCACCGTGTGTGGCGTGTGTCGGATGTTCATCTGTCGGGTTCCTCGCGATGCGTCAGGAATTAAAGCACTTTTGCGCAACTGGGTGGAGTGTAGCCTCCCTCTCCGCCCTTGGGGGCGGAGAGGGCCGGGGTGAGGTGGGGGATACCGAGCGGTCGCCGTCGCCCACCTCACCTTCCCACGCCTGCGGCGTGGGGCCCCTCCCTCTCCCCCTAAAGGGCGGAGAGGGATTCCCTACACGGCCTAGCGCTTTCAACCTCGACGGTCGCTTCCGTTTCTCCGCCACCGCGGCGGTCTGCGAGCACGTTGAAGGGCTAGGCCACCCCGGCACGCGGCTCCTTGGCCTGGAAATGCGGGATGACCTGCTCGCCGAAGAGGCGGAGGGTGTGAAGCACCTCCTCGTGCTGTGCGGGTCCGACGGCGCACAGCAGAATGGCTTCCTCGATGCCCAGGGCTTCGTAGAGTTCGAGAAAGCGGATGCAGTCGGCCGGCGTACCGACGCAGAATTTCTTGCCTTCCTCGCGGACCTCCCGGGGCGTGGGCTCGCCCGGATGTGGGCCGCTGGCGAGACGCTGGTCGCGCGCGTAATAGCCCTGGTAATCGGGCGGCACGGTGGCCGGGTCATAGTCGCGCCACACCAGGCGGGCGCGCTCGCGCTGCTGCTCGATGTACCACGCCACCAGTTCGGTGCCGCGCTCGGCCACGACCCGCCTATCCTCGTGACAATAGCCGGCCGTCATCAGCGCGGCGCGTGGAGCGGGCATTGCGCCGTTGGAGCCGTTGCCGGGGGCCGTCCGCAGCGCCTCCCGATAGAGCGCCATCAGCTGTTCGACGCGGTCCGGGCCCCCTTCGCTGCCGAACAGCCCGCCCATCCCGAGGCTCCCCGTCTGGCGCGCCGTCTCGTCGCTGCCGCAGGCCGACCACAGCGGCGGGTGTGGGTGTTGCACCGGCTTCGGCAACACTTCCCGGCGCGGGATCTGGTAGTACCTCCCGTCATACGAGATCTCCTCCTGGGTCCAGATGCGCGGCAGCACATCGGCAAATTCCTGCCACATGCCGCGGGTGTCCTGCAAATCCGTCCCATACGGGGTGAGCTGGTAGGGGTAGCCGGTCCGGCCGAGACCGACGTCGACGCGCCCATGGCTCAAGATATCGAGCGTCGCCATGCGCGCCGCGACGTGCAGCGGGTGGTGGATCGGGGCCAGCACCACGCCAATGCCGAGGCGGATCGTGCTGGTGCGCTGACTGACCGCCGCGAGCGTCAGATCCGGGGCGCTGTTGTGCGACCACACCGGGCGGAAGTGATGCTCCGAAAACCAGACGCTCTCGAAGCCTTGCTGCTCGGCGTAGGGAATTTGCTCGAGCGCTTCATGGATGCGCTGCAATTCACTGGACGGGGTCCAGGGTTTGGGAACCTGGATCTGGTAGAACAGGCCAATTCTCACGGAACCCTCTCCTGCACTGCGGGCACCCCCTGACGCCGCGGATATCCGTGCAGTTCAACCACCGGATGCGGCGGCGGCGCTCGGCCCGGAGGTATTGCGGCGGTATTCGGGGACTAGCCGTCCGAGTAGTTGCAGCAATCGCTCCTCGCGCCGTGCGCGGGCGTTTTCCTCCAGCTCGTCGATCGAGCGGGCGAGCATCGCGTAGTCGGCTGTGCGCGGCGCCGCGAGGCGGATCGCGGGGTTCCCGGTCGGGATCAGCGGCTCGGCGGGATGAAACAGTTCCTCGTGCAGCTTTTCGCCCGGCCGCAATCCGATAAACTCGATGCCGATGTCGCGGCCGGGCCGCAATCCCGCGAGCCGGATCATCTGCTGCGCGAGATCGACGATCTTGACCGGCTCGCCCATGTCCAGCACGAAGATCTTGCCGCGGGTGTCGGTTGCCTCGCTCTCGGGGGCCGCGCTTTCGGATGGGAGCGCCGCGGCCTGCAAGACCAGCTCGACCGCCTCGCGCACGGTCATGAAAAAGCGGGTGACCTCGGGGTCGGTGACGGTCAGCGGCCCGCCGGCGGCGAGCTGGCGCTGGAACAGCGGTACCACCGACCCGGTCGAGCCCAGCACATTGCCGAAGCGCACGGTCGCATAGCGGGTTCCGCGGCTCAGAGGCGCCCGTCGCCGCGCTTCGTAGAGATCGAGCGCCTGGCAGAAGCTCTCGGCCAGACGCTTGGTGGCGCCCATCACGCTCGCCGGGTTGACCGCTTTGTCGGTCGAAATCATCACGACGAGCGAGGTTCCGTACGCCCGCGCTGCCTCGGCGACGTTGCGGCTGCCGACAACATTGGTCAACACTCCCTCGATCGGGTTGGCCTCGACCATCGGCAGGTGCTTCAGCGCCGCCGCATGAAAGATGATCTCGGGTTTTTCGGCGGCGGCGACCTCGTCAATTTGTGCGCGGTCGCGCACGTCGCGCAACAGCGAAACGGGGCGCAGGCCCGGGAACCGCTCGCGCAGTTCCATCTCGATCCCGTATAGCGCGAATTCGCCATTGTCGAGCAAGATGAGCCGGCCGGGTGAAAGGGGCGCGATCTGCCGAGCCAGCTCCGCGCCGATTGTTCCGCCCGCGCCGGTGACGAGAATGCGGCGGCCGCGGATCAGCCGCGCCATGCCGTCGCGGTCGAGCACCGCCTGGGAACGGCCGAGCAGATCCTCGAGCGCGATCGGTTCGAGGGCGCGCTCGGGATTGTCGAGATTGCGTTCGAAATCGGTGAGCCGCGGCAATCGCGCGAGAGGGATGGCCAGCGCATCCGCCCGGTCGAGCAGTCGCCGGATCTGATCGCCGGGCAGGTTTTGCGCCGTAATGATCAGCTTTTGCGGGCGCTTGCCGCGGCGATCGAGCTGTTTGACCACAGTGTCGAGCGCGTCGATCGTGCCGAGGATCGGAACCCGGTAGATCTCCCGGCCGACCCGGGAGGGCGTGTCGGCCAGAACTCCGACGACCCGATAGACCGCACGCGGGTCGCGCCGCATCTCGCGAATGAACATGTCGGCCCCGTCTTTGGCGCTGATCAAGAGGACCGGCACGCTCTGGTGTTTGACGCGTTCGAGGATGTGGTCGAGACCGCGATCCTTGAACAGCCGATAGGCCAGGCGCGGTCCGCCGAGCAGCGCGATCAGCACGAACCAGTCGATCAGCAGAACCGATCGCGGAAACGTCTCGAGCCGCGTGAGGACAAACATGACCGGCAAGAAGACGAGCACGGTCAGGCTCACCGCGCGGGCGATGTTGAACAAATCGGGGAGGGATGCGAAGCGCCAGATGCCGCGATAAAGTCCGGTCAGCAGAAACACGCCCGCGGCAATCAAGGTGAAGCCGGCAACATAGATCGCCGTCAGCTTCGGCTCATAGTCGAGAATGCTGTTGCCGAGCCGCAAATACAGCGAAGCGACGATGGACACCGCCGCTATCATTACATCGTGAGAGAAGGCGAGAAGGGCTCGCCGATTGTTGGGAAAAATTGCCACCATCCCCCGATAGCTGCCGCCCGTAATACAGCAATCGCCCGGTGCGGGAAACACTGCCGGGATAGACGGGCTCTATTCCGGCCGAGCTGGCCGGGCCTAAGATGCCATATGCGCAGCGAGCGCCTGTATCGGCTCCTCGATCCCGAGGCCTCTGGCTCCGCCCGGGCTTTTCGCGCTGTACACCATGCAATGGTGGCGGCGGGAATCGGCGTCATGATAGCCGATACCGAGAAGGCTTTTCGGCTGGAGTGGTCCCGCGAGCTCGATGCCGGGTTTTGGATCGTTTGCGCCTTCTTCGTCGGCGAATATGTCCTGCGACTGACTGTAGCGCCAGCGGCTCCGGGCGCCGAGCTGCGCGGCCGATGGCGCTCGCGCCTGGCCTGGGCCGGCTCGATGGGTGGGCTCTGCGATCTGCTCGGAACCCTGCCTGGGGTGCTGGCGGTTGTCTTCGGCCCTGACGTCGGTAGCCTCCCCGGCTTTGTTTGGGCTTTCAAGCTGATCCGCTACGCGCCGGGACTTGCCGGGCTGCAGCGTGTGATCAGCGGTGCGCGGAGCGCCCTGCTGTCGGTTCTCCTCGCCTTCTGCATCGTTCTGCTCGTCTCCGCGTGCCTCGCCTATTTGATCGAGCGCGGGTCGCAGCCGCAGGTGTTCAGCTCGATCCCCGCCGCGCTGTGGTGGGCAATCGTCACCCTGACGACCACCGGCTACGGCGACGTGACGCCGCTGACCCCGCTCGGCCGGATGCTGGCGGGCATCGTCATGGTCAGCGGTATTCTCGTCTTTGCGCTGTGGGCCGGCATTCTCGCCACCGGCTTTGCCGAGGAGACACGCCGGCGCGAGTTCCTGCGCACCTGGGATCTCGTCGCCAAGGTGCCGTTCTTTCATGATGTCGGCGCCGCAGTCATCGCCGATGTGGCGCGCCTGTTGCGCCCGCGCGACTATCCCGCCGGCGCCACCATCATGCGGCGCGGCGCACCCGGCGACTGCATGTATTTTGTTGCCTCCGGTGAGGTCGCAAGTGCAGATACAGCCCGAACCGGTGGTTCTCGGGCCGGGCGAGTTCTTTGGCGAGGTGGCATTGGTCACCGGCGGTCCCCGCAATGCCACGATCGTCGCGGTGCGGCCATGCACGCTGCTCATCCTCGACATCGTCGATTTTCGCGAGCTGCTGGGGCGCCAGTCCGAGCTCGCCCGGATCATCCACGAAGAGGCGGAGCGCCGTCCCGGAGAAGCGGCTCGTAGTAGCGCGCGGGGAACCCGGCGGCGGCGCGCGCCTCGTGGTTGAAGGGCGGCTTCAACTCGCCCTTGAAATAGCGCCGCACAAGCTCGCGGAACGTCTCCTCCGGACCGAGGCCGCGGGCGCGGCAGAGTTCATCGAACCAGCGCACCCCGGCCGCGACGTGGTCGATCTCGTCGCAATAGATGCGGCGCAGCACAGCAGCGCTTTCCGGATCGCCGACGCGCTCGAGCGTCGCCGCCATTTCGGGGGTCACATCGAGCCCGCGCGCCTCGAGCACGAGCGGCACGACGGCGAGGCGGGCAAGCAGATCATCGGCTGTCGCGGCAGCCGATTCCCACAGCCCGTCATGGGCCGGCAAGTCGCCATAATGGGCTCCGAAATCGGCCAGCCGCTGCACCAGCAGCTCGAAATGAACGGCCTCCTCCGCAGCCACCCCGACCCAATCGTCGAAAAAGCCGCGGGGCACCGGTTCGCGCGAGAACCGCGCGATGATGTCCCAGGCGAGATCGATCGCGTTGAGTTCGATGTGCGCGAGGGCGTGAAGAAGCGCGACGCGCCCCGCGGGCGAGCCGAAGGCTCGCCGCTTCGGCATCTCTTTCGGCGGGCGCAGCAGCGGCCGCTCGGGCCTCGACGGGCGCGGCGGCGGTAGCGAATCGCCGACATCGAGCCCTCCGGCATCCCAGATTTCGGCGAGCCGGCGGCTGGCCGAGGCCTTTGCCGCCGGATCGGCAGTCGCAAGAATTGCGACCGCCCCGCTGGTCAAGCTCGCAGGAAGCGCGCGCTCAAACAAAAAATCCGATCCATCACTCCCGCTAATCATGCGGCCGGTTCGTGACCCGGGTCGCCTCGAACAGGAACCACGTCCGCCGTTCCGTCTCGTCGATAAAATTCTCGAGCAGGCTGGTCGTAGCCGAGTCGTTGTTCCGATCAGCGATCTCGTGCGCTTCTCGCATATTTGCGGTCAAGGATTTGTTGTCCTCCATCAATTCGCGCAGCATGTCGACCGCTGCAACGAACTCCTCATCATTGTCCTTGATGCGCTGCAGCTTAGCGACTTGCCCGATCGACCTCAAAGTGGCTCCGCCAATTTTGCGCACACGCTCGGCGAGTTCGTCCGTCATCGCAAAAATTTGCTCGCCCTGTTCATCGAGCAATAAGTGGTAATCGCGAAAATGGGGACCGCTCATGTGCCAGTGAAAATTTTTGGTCTTTAGGTAGAGCGCAAACACATCGGCCAGAAGCGGGTTGAGGGCGTTGGTGACCGCATTGGTCGCTTCCGGTGTCAAATCGGTACGGGTCGCCAGCTCTGCAGGCACCGACCTTCTGGACATTGACATGGCACACCTCAGGTAAAATCGGAAATGCAGTAGTCCGGCTGGGTTTAGCCAACCTGGCCATTTAGTCCGCGATCTGACTAACGCCGCAGGTAGCGGACGTGATCCCCTTCCCTGCGATTTTTGCGCGATCAATGGGCAGGTGCAGGTGGCACGAGCGCACGAAGATAGACAAGGCAAGCGCCGCGGTCAGCCGTGAAGTCGCCTGTTTCCCACCAATCGTGGACGGCGCCGAGCAAGCGGCCGACTTCGGGGCCGGGTGCAATCCCGAGCGCGGTCACATCTCGGCCGGTGAGGGGAAACGTCGGGGCGGTCCAATCGCGGGCTAGGGCCAGCAGTTCGGCGAGCCGGTCCCGGCTCATCGCTCCTTCCGCCGCCAGTAGCAGGGCGATATCGCGGTAGCGCTCCACGCCGAGCCGATAGAGCGCACGCCGCTGAGCGGCCATGTCCGCCGGCGGGTCGATGCCCAATGGCGAAGCAAGACCGTGGAGCCGATCGCGCCACGCATTCGAGAAATGCAGGCGCTCCGCGAGCGCGACGGCTCCCGGTCCGTCGACCTCGATCAGCGCGGCCAGACGCCGCAGCGGATCGGGTTCCGGCTCGATCGCGATCATGTGCCGCAACCGATCGAGCCGGCGCGCTTCCGGCAGGATCACTGAGAGCACACCGTCCTCCAACATCATCCGCAACGCCGAGATAGGGTCGGAAGTCTCAAGCAGCTTGACGAGCTCCTGAGCCACCCGCTCCGCGGACAGATTGGGCAACAGATAGGCCATGGCACGGCACGCGGCACGCGCCTGCGGATCGCCTAGGCCGGTGCCGAAGCGCGCCTCGAACCGGTAATAGCGCAGGATCCGCAGCACATCCTCGGCAATGCGGGTCGCGGGGTCGCCGACAAACCGCACCCGGCGCGCCCGCAAATCGGCGAGGCCTCCGACCGGATCATGCACCGTGCCGTCGGGATCGAGAAAGATCGCGTTGATCGTGAAATCGCGCCGCGCCGCATCGGCCGCCCAGTCGGCGTCGAAGGCGACGCGGGCGCGGCGGCCGTAAGTCTCGACGTCGCGCCGCAGGGTGGTGATCTCGAAATGGCGCGGCGGGGTCCCGGCAATCGCGGTCACGGTGCCGTGGGCGAGACCGGTCGGCACGACCTTGATGCCGCGCTTCTCCAACAGCTCGATCACGCGCTCCGGGGGCGCCGGGGTGGCGATGTCGATGTCGGCTCGGCTGACCTTTGGCCGCCCGAGCAAGGCGTCGCGGACCGAGCCGCCGACAAACCGCGCCTGCGCCCCGCCGGCGGAGAGCGCTTCGAGCACGCTCAGTGTCACCGAGTCCGTCATCCAGGGCTGCGGCTCGATGCGGAGCAAATTGCCAGTATCGGTCATCGACCGGGTCTCGGTTCCATGTGTCCGGGTACGATGCGGCCGCCTTCCCAGCGCGGCGGCACGTAGACCCCCTCTTGCGGCGAGCCGAAATGGACGGTTACGACGAAGAGCACGATCGCCAACAGCACGACACCGGCAGCGGCGAGCCAGATCCATGGGACCGCCGTCCACCGCACTGCGTTCCCGCCTTGCTCGGCTCCGAAAGTGGCGACCCACAGCAGATACAGCGCGGTGGGCAGGAGGAGCGGCAGTACGACCGTGAGGAAGACCCTGAGCATGACTTCCTCAACCGGCGAGCACCTCAGCCAAATTTACCAGCATCCCGGCCGTCGCTCCCCAAATGTTGCGGCCCTCATACGGCAGCACAAAGAACACGCGCGTCCGATGCTCGAAGTCGCGCGTTGTACGGCGGTGGTTTTGCGGGTCTACAACAAAGGATAGCGGCACCTCGAACACCTCGGAGACCTCGAACGGGTCGATAGCGACCGGAAACGGCACTCTGACGATCCCGACGATCGGGGTGATCTCGAAGCCGGTCCCGGTCACATAAGTATCGAGCCGGCCGATCACCGTGACATGGTCCCGCGTCAGCCCGACCTCTTCCTCGGTCTCGCGCAGCGCCGCCTCAATCGGATCGGCGTCGCTCTCCTCGATGCGTCCGCCGGGGAACGAAATCTGCCCGGCATGCGCCGTCAAATGCGCGGTGCGCTGCGTCAGCAGCACGGACATGCCCTCGGGGCGGTCGACGAGCGGGACCAGCACCGCAGCCGGGCGCAAAGCGGTGCTCGGCGGCGTCATCCCGGGATTGAGATCGTGATCACCGCGGGTCGCCTCCCTGAGGGCGGCGGCTTCGGCCGGGTCGGCCGCCCCGCCAAACCCTCTGCGTCCCGGCCGCCCGAGCTGCAAGAAACGTCCGATAACCCAGTCTGGCGTAAAGGAATTTGTCGATCTCAATGATTTGGCCTCGATCCCCCGGACGAGATGCGTCTTCACTCCCAATCCGGCGCAGGCTCGCCCAGCCGAAAGAATACTCCCCTGCTCCACACCCCGAATTGTGTCGTTTCTCCGATCGGCTCCTCCGTCCCGAGCTCGACGAGCTCATAAAACACCGGCCGCGCGAGCCGGGCTTCGAGGCCGTCGCGTACCAGAATATAGGGCGCCGGCTCGCCTCTCGCAGTCGTTTCGACGCGCAGCGCGTTGTCGGGTCCCGCCGTCACAAATTCGTCCAGATTGGTGCGGAATATCAGTCGCTGGTCGCGACCTTCGCCCTCGACCGTCACCGCCACGGCGAGAAAGGGCACGTCGTCGACCTCGATGCGGCCGCGCTCCGCCGGGGTGACCAGCCAATAACGGCCATCCGCCTCACGGCGCAGAACGGAGGCGAAGAGCTTGACGAGAGGCAAACGGCCGATGGGAGATCCGCGATAAAACCAGGTACCGTCGCGCGCGATCCGCATCTCGAGATCGCCGCAATCGATCGGCGGCCGCCTTCCAGTAGAAGTGATGGCTGCAGGAGAGGAATTGCCGGAACCGGCGTTTTGGGTCAGCTTTGCACCCGTGCTAGAGTTTGAAGAGGGATCGGTCTGCTTGACTTCCACTGCATCCGTCAACGTCCCCTCCACTGATCTCGTTGCCGAGGTCGAAGCCCTGGGCCGAAGCCTCAGCCTGGTGCGTGAGCGCATCGGCGAAATCATCTTCGGTCAGCGTGAAGTGGTCGAGCAAGCCTTGATCACGCTGTTGTGCGGCGGCCACGCGCTGTTGATCGGCGTCCCCGGTCTCGCCAAGACCCGGCTGGTCGAGACCCTGGGCACGATCCTCGGCCTCGACGACAAGCGCATCCAATGCACGCCCGACCTGATGCCCGCCGACATTCTCGGCTCCGAGGTGCTCGAAGAAAGCGAGAGCGGGCGGCGCTCGTTCCGTTTCATCCCGGGTCCCGTCTTCTGCCAGCTGTTGATGGCGGACGAGATCAACCGAGCGAGCCCGCGCACGCAGTCGGCGCTGCTGCAGGCGATGCAGGAGGGCCGCGTGTCGATCGCCGGCCAATATCATCCACTGCCGCGGCCATTTCATGTGCTGGCGACGCAAAATCCGCTCGAGCAGGAAGGCACCTATCCGCTGCCGGAAGCCCAGCTCGATCGCTTCCTGTTGCAGATCGACGTCGATTACCCCGATCTAGACGCAGAGCGGCAGATGCTGATTGCGACGACCGGAATCCTCGAGGACCGGCCGCGGCCGGCGATGAATGTCGCCGAGCTGATGGCGGCGCAGCGCCTGGTGCGCCGCATTCCGGTCGGTGAAAGCGTTGTCGAGGCGATCCTTTCGCTGGTCCGTTCAGGCAGACCGGATGAGACGGGGATCGAGGGGATCAGGCGTTTCGTGTCGTGGGGACCGGGACCCCGTGCCAGCCAGGCCCTGATGCTCGCCTGCCGGGCTCGGGCATTGATCGACGGCCGGTTCAGCCCGTCCATCGACGATGTTCTGGCTTTGGCGCCGCCGGTTCTGCGGCACCGCATGGCGGTCAGCTTTGCCGGCCGCGCCGAAGGTGTCACGGTGGCTCGGGTCATCGAGCAGATTTCGGCGCCGCTCCGTTGAGTCTGACCCAAAGGCTTGCCGGCGCGGGTTTGTTGTCGCGCCGAGCCGCGGCGTCCGGCCCGCTGCGTGACCGGGCGGAGCTGGCCGCGGCCGTCCTGCCGCCGCTTCTCGTCGCGGCCGAGCGGGTTGCCGTCACCGTCGCTCAGGGAGTGCACGGACGCCGGCGGGTCGGCCAGGGCGAGACCTTTTGGCAATTCCGCCAATATGAACCGGGCGACGCGGCGACCCGCATCGATTGGCGCGAGAGCGCCAAGTCGCAGCGGCTCTACGTCCGCGAAACCGAATGGGAAGCTGCGCAGAGCGTGTGGCTGTGGCGGGACGCCTCGGCGTCGATGGATTACAGTTCGGTCGGTTACGTGCCGGGCGCCGAGTGGCCAACCAAGCGCGACCGGGCCGAACTGCTTCTCGTCGCGTTGGCGAGCCTCCTCATCCGTGGTGGCGAACGCCTGACCATGCTCGGCAGCGGCATGGCTCCGATGAGCGGGCGGATTGCGCTGTCGCGGGTCGTCGAGCTGATCGGCCGCGACCAGGGCGATGCGGAAAGCCTCCCCGTCTTCGAGCCGCTGCCGCGCGCGGCGCAACTCGTCTTGGTCGGGGATTTCCTGTCGCCGCCCGACGCCGTCAACAATGCGCTCGCCCGTTTTGCAGCGGGGGGGCTGAAAGGCCATTTGTTGCAGGTCGTCGACCCGGCGGAGGAAGACCTGCCGTTCGACGGACGGGTGCGTTTTGAGGGGATCGAGGAGCGCGACCAGGTCGTGATCAGCCGCGTCGAGAGCGTCCGCGAAGCTTACTCCGAGCGGTTCAGGCGCCATCGCGAGGGGCTCGCCGCGATCGCCGCAGCCCTCGGCTGGAGCTTCGGCTTTCACCGCACCGATCGCCCGCCGCACCTCGCCTTGCTGGCGCTGTACGCCGCGCTCTCCGACGACCGGCGGCGGTGAGAATGACCCGGCAACACCCTCATCCGCCTCGCTTCGCTGGGCACGCTCTCCCGCAATGCGGGAGAGGGGGGACCCAGCCCGCCAGGACTGGGTGGGGTGAGGGCGGCCCCCGGGCAGGCGTTCACTAACTAATGTTATCGCTCGGTTCCCTCGCTTTCGTATCGCCGTGGCTGCTCGTGGCCTTGGCGGCGCTGCCGATCATCTGGTGGCTGTTGCGGGTCACGCCGCCGGCGCCGCGGCGCGTCGCCTTTCCGGCGATCCGGCTGCTGCTCGGGCTGGTGCCGCGCGAGGAGACGCCGGCACGGACCCCCTTGTGGCTGATTCTGCTCCGCATACTGTTGGCCGCGCTGGTGATCTTGGCAGTCGCCCACCCGTTGCTCAATCCGCAGGCGCGGCTCGCGGCGACAGGCCCGATCGTCCTCGTGGTCGATGACGGCTGGGCCGCAGCGCACGACTGGCCGGCCCGCCAGGCGGCGCTCGCCGAGCTGCTGGCTGAGGCCGAACGCGAAGACCGGCAGGTGGTGCTGGTCACGACCGCACCGACCGGGGTGGACGAGCCGGCTGCACCCTTGCGCCCGGTGCGCGCAGCGGATGCGGCGGCGGCGGTTCAGGCGTTGGAGCCCAAACCCTGGCCCGTCGACCGACGCGCCGCGCTGGGTCGCCTCGAAGCACTCTCCTTGCCGGAGGCGAGCTCCGCCGTCTGGCTCAGCGACGGCGTCGCAGACGATGGCGGCGATCAGGCGCTGGCAGCTCGTCTCGTCAAACGGGGTAGTTTGCGCTATCTGACGGCGCAGCCCGCCGACGCCCCAGTCATGCTTGCTGCCGGGGACGCCGAGGCGAACGATGTCGGGGTCGCGCTGCGGTCGTTGCCTGCGCCCGCGCCGCGTCTTTTTCAAGTGCGCGCGAGCGGGGACGACGGCCGCCTGCTCGCGCGGCAGGCGGCGACGATCGAGCCGGGGGCAAAGGCGGCCGAGCTTCGTCTGGCGATGCCCAGCGAGCTGCGCAACCGCATGACGCGGATCGAGATCGAAGGCGATCAATCCGCCGGCTCGGTGCTGCTGATCGACGAGCGGTGGCGCCGGCGCCCGGTCGGGATCGTCGCGCCGCCGAATAGCAAAGGTCAGCCGCTGCTCGGAGAGAATTACTATCTCGAACGGGCGCTCGGCCCGTTTACTGAGCTGCGCCGCGGCAGCGCGACGGATCTTTTGAAACGCGAGTTAGCCGTGCTGGTGTTTGCCGATACCGGACCGGATTCGCCGGCGGAGGAGGCCGCTGTCGGCAAATGGATCGAAGCCGGCGGGCTGCTGCTGCGTTTCGCCGGGCCGCATCTTGCGGAGCAGGGCGACCAACTGTTGCCGGTGCGGCTGCGTCACGGCGGCGGCCGCACGATCGGCGGCGCCCTCTCATGGGAGCAGCCGGCAAAGCTCGCCCCGTTTGCGCCGGAAAGCCCATTCGCGGGGCTCGCCGTCCCAGCCGATGTCACGGTATCGCGCCAGGTACTGGCCGAGCCGGATCTGGACCTCGCCGCCAAGACCTGGGCGCGGCTGGTCGACGGCACACCGCTGGTTACTGCGGAGAGGCACGGACGAGGCTGGATCGTTCTCGTCCATACAACCGCGAACGCCGACTGGTCGAACCTCGCTTTGTCGGGCCTTTTCGTCGAGATGCTGCGGCGGATCGAGTCGATGAGCCAGGGGGTGACGGAAGCCGGCGAGGAGGCTTTGGCACCGATCGAGACCCTCGACGGGTTTGGCCGACTTCAGCGGGCGCCGCCCACAGCCCGGCCGATCCCCGCCACCGAGATCACGACGGCAACAGCCTCGCCGCGGCATCCGCCGGGGTTTTACGGTACCGCCGATGCCCGGCGCGCGCTCAACCTCTCGGCCGGGATCCCCGAACTGAAGCCGATCGAGAAGTTGCCGCCGGAGACCCTGAGCGAGAGCTTTACGGCCGGCCGGGAGATCGATCTGCGCCCACCGCTATTGACCGCGGCGCTGCTTATCGCGCTCGCCGATCTTCTGATCGCCTACGGATTGCGCGGTCTGCTGCGACGGCGGCCGGCGCGGCTCGCCGCGGTCTTGCTCCCCGCGCTGCTCGGCGCCGCTTCTACGGCGCGCGCCGACGACGCCTTCGTGGTTCAGGCGGCGTCCGAGCTTCGCTTGGCTTACGTCCGCACCGGAAATCAAGAGGCCGACGCGGTTAGCCGGGCCGGTCTCATCGGTCTGACCGCGACATTGAACCGGCGGACGGCCGTAGAAACCGCGGAACCGCTCGCGGTCGATATCGAGAGTGACGAGCTGATCTTTTTTCCGCTGCTTTATTGGCCGGTCGTATCCACCCAGGCAGCGCCGTCGCCAAAGGCTGTCGAGCGGATCAACCGGTATCTCGATACCGGCGGCACGATCCTGTTCGATACGCGCGACGCCAATGACCAGACCCCCGGCCCGGTGGGCGGCGCGGATTCTTCGGCGCAACGGCTTCGCCGATTGGTGGCGGGGATCAAAATGCCGCCGTTGGTGCCGATCCCGCCCGATCACGTGCTGACAAAGTCCTTCTACCTGATGCACGAATTCCCGGGGCGCTGGAATGTCGGGTCATTGTGGGTCGAGCCGGTCGAGGATCGGGTCAATGACGGCGTCTCCAGCGTCATTGTCGGCGCCAACGACTGGGCGGGGGCCTGGGCAGTCGACGCGCAGGGCCGCCCGGCTTTCGCCGTCGTTCCAGGCGGTGAGCCGCAGCGCGAAATGGCGATGCGGTTCGGCGTCAACCTCGTCATGTATGTGCTGACCGGCAACTACAAATCGGACCAGGTCCACGTGCCGGCCATCCTGGAGCGCCTGGGTCAATGACCGGTAATGCGTTTTCGCTCGCCGCCGCGCCGCTCCTGCCGTGGTACGCGATCACCGCGCTCGGTTCCGCGGGCTCGCTCCTTCTCGCCTTTGGGGTTCTGCGCGGCGCGCGAGGCGTGCTCTGGCGCATGATCGCCGTCGCGATCCTGCTCGCCGCCCTCGTCAACCCGTCGGTGGTCGAAGAAAAGCGCGACCCGCAGCGCGATACCGCGATCATCATCGTCGACGAATTGCCGAGCCAACGGATCGGCGATCGTCAGCATGCGACCGAGGCCGCGCTGGCGGCGCTCACCAATCGCCTGGCTCGCGAGCGCGCCCTCGATGTCCGCGTCATTCGGGCCGGCAAGCCGCAGCCGGGCGCCGGCGATGACGGGACGCGCCTGTTCACCGCCCTCACGCGCGCTATGTCCGACGTGCCGCGCCAGCGCCTCGCCGGTGTCGTGATGATCACCGACGGGCAAGTGCACGACGTCCCCACCGGTGACGTCAAGGCGGCCGCCGAGACGATCGCCGCGCCGCTCCACGTTCTGCTCTCCGGCCTGCCCGACGAGGGCGACCGCCGGCTGGTCGTCGCCGAAGCCCCGAGCTTCGGCCTCGTCGGCAAGGACCTGCAGCTGAAGGTCCGGGTCGAGGACCTTCCAAAAAGCTCCCCCGGCAAGCAGGAGGAGGCAGAAGGCCAAGCGGTGGTGACGTGGCGCAAGGATGGCGGTCCGCCGCGACAGGTAACGGTGCCGGTCGGCCGCGATGTTCCATTGACCTTGCCGATCGACCACGGCGGACCCAACATTCTCGAACTCGCGGTCGAGCCCGGGCCGCGGGAGCTGACACTCGAGAACAATCACGCCGTCGTCGTCGTCAACGGCGTGCGCGACCGTTTGCGGGTGCTGCTCGTCTCGGGCGAGCCGCATGCCGGCGAGCGCGTCTGGCGCAACATCCTCAAATCCGATCCCTCGGTCGACCTCGTCCACTTCACGATCCTGCGGCCGCCGGAAAAGCAGGACGGCACGCCAATCCGCGAATTGTCGCTGATCGCCTTTCCGATCCGCGAATTGTTTGACGTCAAGCTCGACGAATTCGATCTGATCATCTTCGACCGGTACAGCCGCCGGGGAGTCATTCCGCAGGCCTACCTCGAAAACGTTGCGCGCTATGTCCGCAAGGGCGGCGCCTTTCTCGAAGCGGCCGGCCCGAGCTTCGGCACCCCGATGAGCCTTTCCCGCACGCCGCTGGGGACGATCTTGCCGACCGACCCCACCGGCGATGTGTACGAGGAGGGGTTCAAGCCTCAGCTGACCGATCTCGGCCGCCGCCATCCGGTGACCGACGACCTGCCGGGGGCGGGGCCGCCGGGCGGCCAGCCGTCCTGGGGGCGTTGGTTCCGGCAGGTCGATTCGCATGTGCAGCGCGGAGTTACGGTGATGAGCGGCGACCATGGCGAGCCGCTTCTCGTGCTCGACCGCGTCGGAAAGGGGAGGGTGGCGCAATTGCTGTCCGACCAGATGTGGTTTTGGGCGCGCGGTTTCGAGGGCGGCGGGCCGCAGGCGGAGTTGCTGCGGCGCCTCGCCTATTGGCTGATGAAGGAACCCGATCTCGAAGAGAACGACCTGCGCGCGATGGTCGAAGGCGACAGCCTCGTTGTCACCCGGCAATCGCTCGAACCGGACGACCGGCCGATCACTGTCGCGGCGCCCGACGGCTCCAGCCGGAGCCTTACCTTGACGCCGGAGAGCGGCGGCCGAAGTTCCGGCAGGCTGCCGATCAGCGAGATGGGGCTCTACCGGGTGACCGACGGGACCCGCACGGCATTGGCGGCGGCAGGGCCGCTCAACCCGATCGAGTTCGCCGATGTCCGCACCACTCCCGAAAAACTGGGCCCGATAGCGGCGGCGACCGGCGGCGGGGTCTTCTGGGTGGGTTCCGGTGCGATGCCCGAGATCCGCCGGGTCTCTCCCGATCGCGACGGCCGCCGGGCGGAACTGGATGGGGTTCCGCGCCAATGGCGACTACACGGTGACCGGGTTCAGCGAAACGCCGCTTCTGCCCGGCATCGCAGCGCTGCTGCTGATCGTCGGCGGGCTGCTCGCAGCCTGGCGCCGCGAAGGAAGCTGACCAGCTTCGTGCTGCGCCGGGTCCTCGCTCCGCTCCACCCGGACGGGGTCAAATTTGTCGCCGCGGGGGTGCTCGCAACCCTGCTGCTTTTCGTGTTGTGGGCTCCCGCCGGCTGGGCCGCGGCGGTCGTGACATTATGGATGGTCTATTTCTTCCGCGATCCCTGGCGGGTGACCCCGACCCGGCCGGGTTTCTTGATCAGCCCGGCCGATGGGATCGTCGTGTCGATTGCCTCGGCTACGCCACCCCCCGAGCTGGCGATGGGCGATGCGGCAATCGTCCGGATCGGCATTTTTCTCAACGTCTTTGACGTGCATGTGACACGCGCGCCGGTCGGCGGCAGGGTGGCGGCGATGCGCTACACCAAGGGCCGCTTTGTCAATGCCAGCCTGGACAAGGCGAGCGAGCACAACGAGCGCCTGGCGATTCGCATCGCGCCGCCGGAAGGTCCCGACATCGCCTTTGTGCTGGTCGCCGGACTCGTCGCACGGCGCATCGTCTGCGGCCTCTATGACGGGCAGCCGGTTGCAAGCGGCCAACGGATCGGCATCATCCGCTTTGGCTCGCGGGTCGACATTTATTGCCCGCCGCCTTATGTCCCGATGGTTGTCGCGGGGCAGCGCATGGTTGGAGGCGAAACCGTTCTGGCGGACCGGCTCGCCGAGGAGCCGGCGCGCCAGGGGATAGCCCAATGACGCGGCGGCCTGACGACGGGAGGAGAACCTTGAGGATGCGTTCGGCAAGAAGCCGGCGGTCACGGGTGCGGATGCGGCGGCTCTCCGGCTTGTCGGTCAACCGCATGGTCCCGAACGTCCTGACGTTGCTTGCGCTGTGCGCCGGGATGACGGCGATGCGCTTTGCGATGGGCGGTAATTTCCAGATGGCGGTCTTTGCGATCATCGCCGCCGGCATCTTCGATGGGCTCGACGGGCGCATGGCGCGCCTCCTCAAAGCGACCTCCAGCTTTGGAGCCGAGCTCGACAGCCTGTCGGACTTCGTCAGCTTCGGGGTGGCTCCGGCCGCGGTGCTTTACTTGTGGACATTGTCGGAGCTGCACGGTCTCGGCTGGGCGATCGCGCTGCTCTTTGCGGTGTGTTGCGCGCTGCGTCTGGCGCGCTTCAACACCGAGGCCAGCCACGAGATGCTGTCCTACGTCGCGCCGTTCTTCACCGGGGCGCCGGCGCCCGCTGGAGCCGGCCTCGTCATGGTGCCGATGTTCCTCAGCTTCGAATGGGGCGACTGGCTGTTCCGCTCGCCTTATCTCAACGCCGTCACGGTGACCGGCATTGCGCTGTTGATGATCAGCAAGGTCCCGACCGTATCGCTCAAGCGGATCCGCATTCCACACCATCTGGTTGTCCCGACCTTGCTCGGCTTCGGCGTCGCGACGGCTTTCCTGACCACCGAGCCGTGGCTGACCCTCACCGTCGTCGGCATCGTCTATGTCAGCTCGATCCCGCTTACCATCCGCTCCTATTACCGGCTGAAGCACGCCGTCCAAGCCCGCAGGACCGAGACCGCCGAGAAGCCTGAAACCGCACCGCTGCCGGCTCCCGCTCCGTTTCCGCTCGGTGAGACGACCCGGCCCCCGAACGAATGGCGGCATTGAAGTCTAACGGCTGATCCTCGCTTAGCTCTGCTCGCGGGTTTCTTTGAACCGGATGTTCGGCCATTCCTCGATTGTCGTGCGCAAATCCCAGGCGTTGCGGGCGAGGAACACCGGCACGCCGTCATGGTCCTCGGCGCTGGCGGAGGGGTTCTTCACGCGGAAGCGTTCGAGCTCGGCCCGGTCGTCGGCTTCGAGCCAGCGCGCCGCCTGAAAGGGCGCACCGTCGAGGCGGGTCGCGAGGTCGTATTCGGCGGCGAGCCGCGCCGTCAGCACATCGAGCTGCAATGCGCCGACGACGCCAATGATCCAGTCGCCGCCGGAAAGCGGCTTGAAGACGCGGGTCACCCCCTCCTCGGCCAATTGCTCGAGGGCGTGGCGCAGATGCTTTGTCTTCATCGGGTCCTCGACCTTGACCCGCCGCAAGATCTCCGGCGCGAAACTCGGGATGCCGGTGATGCGCAATGCCTCGCTCTCAGTCAGCGTGTCGCCGATCCTCAGGCTCCCGTGGTTGGGGATGCCGATGATGTCGCCGGGCCAGGCCTCCTCGGCAAGGTTGCGCTCGCGGGCGAGGAAAAACACCGGAGCCTGCACCGACATCTGGCGCCCGGTGCGGATGTTCTTCAATTTCATGCCGCGCTGGAAACGCCCCGAGGCCAGCCGCACAAAGGCGATGCGGTCGCGGTGCTGCGGGTCGATATTGGCCTGCACCTTGAAGACGAAACCGGCGACTTGAAGACTCCTCGGGCGAGATCGGCCGTGGGTTAGCCGGTTGCGGGCGCGGCGCCGGGGCCAATTCGCCGACCCCGGCCAACAATTCGTGCACTCCGAAGTTGTTGAGCGCACTGCCGAAATAGACCGGGGTCAGATGGCCCTCGCGATAGGCCTGCGGGTCGAAGGGCGCGCACAAACCCTTCGCCATCTCGACCTCCTCGCGCAATTTGGCGAGTGCGGCTTTCGGCAACAGCCGCGCCAGTTTCGGGTCGTCGAGGCCGCTGCAGCGCACCGGCTCGGTGACCCGGTCATGGGCGCCGCGCTCGAACAATAAGAGCGCATCGGCGAAGAGGTCATAGGTGCCGAGAAAATCGCGCCCCATGCCGATCGGCCACGAGGCCGGGGTCACGTCGAGCGCCAGCGACTGTTCGATCTCGTCCAAGAGGTCGAACGGGTCGCGGGCCTCGCGGTCGAGCTTGTTGATAAAAGTGATGATCGGCACGTCGCGCAGCCGGCAGACCTCGAAGAGCTTGCGGGTCTGCTCCTCGATGCCCTTGGCGGCGTCGAGCACCATCACCGCGCTGTCGACCGCAGTCAAGGTGCGGTAGGTGTCCTCGCTGAAATCCTGGTGGCCCGGCGTGTCGAGCAGGTTGAAGGCGAGCCCCTTATGCTCAAAGCTCATCACCGCCGAGGAGACCGAGATGCCGCGCTCGCGCTCGATCGCCATCCAATCCGAGCGCGCCCGCCGCCGGTCGCCGCGCGCCTTGACCTCGCCCGCCAATTGGATCGCCCCGCCAAACAGCAGCAATTTCTCGGTCAAGGTGGTCTTGCCGGCGTCGGGGTGCGAGATGATCGCAAAGGTCCGCCGG
>CAVOWQ010000026.1:0-18956 GCA_963700195.1 uncultured Alphaproteobacteria bacterium | reverse complement strand
CGACCTGCGCGCGATGGTCGAAGGCGACAGCCTCGTTGTCACCCGGCAATCGCTGGAACCGGACGACCGGCCGATCACTGTCGCGGCGCCCGACGGCTCCAGCCGGAGCCTTAGCTTGACGCCGGAGAGCAGCAGCCGAAGTTCCGGCAGGCTGCCGATCAGCGAGATGGGGCTCTACCGCGTGACCAACAGGCCGCAGCATGGCAGCGGCAGGGCCGCTCAACCCGATCGAGTTCGCCGATGTCCGCACCACTCCCGAAAAACTGGGCCCGATTGCGGCGGCAACCAGGGGCGGGGTCTTCTGGGTGGGTTCCGACGGAATTCTTGGAATCCAGCGATCTCCCGATCGGACGGCCACCAGGGCGGAACTGGATGGGGTTCCGCGCCAATGGCGATTACACGGTGACCGGCTTTAGCGAAACGCCGCTTCTGCCGGGCATCGCGGCGCTGCTGCTGATAGTCGGCGGGCTGCTCGCAGCCTGGCGCCGTGAGGGAAGCTGATCGAACCTCGTGCTGCGCCGCTTCCTCGCTCCGCTCGACCCGGACGGAATCAAATTTGTCGCCGCCGGGGTGGTCGCGACCTTGCTGCTGTTCCTGTTGTGGGCCCCCGCCGGCTGGATCGGGGCGATCAGGAACCCTGTGGATGGTATAGTTCTTCGCGATCCGTGGCGGGTGACCCCTACCCGACCGGGTCTGCTGATTAGCCCCGCCGATGAGATCGTCGTATCGAATTGCCGCGGGCGACTCCGCCCGCCGAGCTGGCGATGGGCGATATCGCGGTCGTACGGATCAGCGTTTTTCTCAATGTCTTTGACGTGCACGTGACCCGAGCCCCAGTCGGCGGCAGGGTGGCGGCGATGCGCTACACCAAGGGCCGCTTTGTCAATGCCAGCCTGGACAAGGCGAGCGAGCACAACGAGCGCCTGGCGATTCGCATCGCGCCGCCGGAAGGTCCCGACATCGCCTTTGTGCTGGTCGCCGAACTCGTCGCACGGCGCATCGTCTGCGGCCTCTATGACGGGCAGCAGGTTGCGAGCGGCCAACGGATCGGCATCATCCGCTTTGGCTCGCGGGTCGACATTTATTGCCCGCCGCCTTATGCACGATGGTTGTCGCGGGGCAGCGCATGGTTGGAGGCAAAACCGTTCTGGCGGACCGGCTCGCCGAGGAGCCGGCGCGCCAGGGGATAGCCCAATGACGCGGCGGCCTGACGACGGGAGGAGAACCTTGAGGATGCGTTCGGCAAGAAGCCGGCGGTCGCGGGTGCGGATGCGGCGGCTCTCCGGCTTGTCGGTCAACCGCATGGTCCCGAACGTCCTGACGTTGCTTGCGCTGTGCGCCGGGATGACGGCGATGCGCTTTGCGATGGGCGATAATTTCCAGATGGCGGTCTTTGCGATCGTCGCCGCCGGCATCTTCGATGGGCTCGACGGGCGCATGGCGCGCCTCCTCAAAGCGACCTCCAGCTTTGGAGCCGAGCTCGACGGCCTGTCGGACTTCGTCAGCTTCGGGGTGGCTCCGGCCGCGGTGCTTTACTTGTGGACCTTGTCGGAGCTGCACGGTCTCGGCTGGGCGATCGCGCTGCTCTTTGCGGTGTGTTGCGCGCTGCGTCTGGCGCGCTTCAACACCGAGGCCAGCCACGAGATGCTGTCCTACGTCGCGCCGTTCTTCAGCGGGCAGCAGCACCGCTGGAGCCGGCCTCGTCATGGTGCCGATGTTCCTCAGCTTCGATGGGCGACTGGCTGTTCCGCTCGCCTTATCTCAACGCCGTCACGGTGACCGGCATTGCGCTGTTGATCATCAGCAAGGTCCCGACCGTATCGCTCAAGCGGATCCGCATTCCACACCATCTGGTTGTCCCGACCTTGCTCGGCTTCGGCGTCGCGACGGCTTTCCTGACCACCGAGCCGTAGCTACCCTCGCCGTCGTCGGCAACCTGTCCTGCAGCTCGAATACCACCACTACCATCCGCTCCTATTACCGGCTGAAGCACGCCGTCCAAGCCCGCAGGACCGAGACCGCCGAGAAGCCTGAAACCGCACCACTGCCGCTCCCGCTCCGTTTCCGCTCAGTGAGACGACCCGGCCCCCGAACGAATGGCGGCATTGAAGTCTTGCAACGGCTGATCCTCGCTTAGCTCTGCTCGCGGGTTTCTTTGAACCGGATGTTCGGCCACTCCCCGATCGTCGTGCGCAAATCCCAGGCGTTGCGGGCGAGGAACACGGAACGCCATTGTCACCCTGGTCCTCGGCGCTGGCCGAGGATTCTTCACGCGGAAGCGTTCGAGCTCGGCGCGGTCGTCGGCCCTCAGCCAGCGCGCCGCCTGAAAGGGCGCGCCGTCGAGGCGAGTTGCGAGGTCGTATACCGGCGGCGAGCCGAGCGTCAATACATCGAGCTGCAATGCGCCGACGACGCCAATGATCCAGTCGCCGCCGGAAAGCACTGAAGACGCGGGTCACCCCCTCCTCGGCCAATTCCTCGAGGGCGTGGCGCAGATGCTTTGTCTTCATCGGGTCCTCGACCTTGACCCGCCGCAAGATCTCCGGCGCGAAACTCGGGATGCCGGTGATGCGCAATGCCTCGCTCTCAGTCAGCGTGTCGCCGATCCGCAGGCTCCGTGGTTGGGGATGCCGATGATGTCGCCGGGCCAGGCCTCCTCGGCGAGGTTGCGCTCGCGGGCGAGAAAAAACACCGGCGCCTGCGCCGACATCAGGCGCCCGGTGCGGATGTTCTTCAATTTCATGCCGCGCTGCGAAACGCCCCGAGGCCAGCCGCACAAAGGCGATGCGGTCGCGGTGCTGCGGGTCAATATTGGCCTGTGCACCTTGAAGACGAAACCGGCGACTTGAGAACTCCTCGGGCGAATCGGCCGTGGGTTAGCCGGTTGCGGGCGCAGCGCCGGGGCCAATTCGCCGACCCCGGCCAACAATTCGTGCACTCCGAAGTTGTTGAGCGCACTGCCGAAATAGACCGGGGTCAGATGGCCCTCGCGATAGGCCTGCGGGTCGAAGGGCGCGCACAAACCCTTCGCCATCTCGACCTCCTCGCGCAATTTGGCGAGCGCGGCCTTCGGCAACAGCCGCGCCAGTTTCGGATCGTCGAGGCCGCTGCAGCGCACCGGCTCGGTGATCCAGTCGTGGGCGCCGCGCTCGAACAATAAAGCGCATCGGCGAAGAGGTCATAGGTGCCAAAAGAATCGCGCCCCATGCCGATCGGCCGCGAGGCCGGGGTCACGTCGAGCGCCAGCGACTGTTCGATCTCGTCCAGAGGTCGAACAGGTCGCGGGCCGCGCGGTCGAGCTTGTTGATAAAACCCGTGATGATCGGCACGTCGCGCAACCGGCAGACCTCGAAGAGCTTTCGGGTTTGCTCCTCGATGCCCTTGGCGGCGTCGAGCGCCATCACCGCGCTGTCGACCGCAGTCAAGGTGCGGTAGGTGTCCTCGCTGAAATCCTGGTGGCCCGGCGTGTCGAGCAGGTTGAAGGCGAGCCCCTTATGCTCAAAGCTCATCACCGCCGAGGAGACCGAGATGCCGCGCTCGCGCTCGATCGCCATCCAATCCGAGCGCGCCCGCCGCCAGTCACCCGCGCCTTCACCTCGCCCGCCAATTGGATCGCCCCGCCAAACAACAGCAATTTCTCGGTCAAGGTGGTCTTGCCGGCGTCCGGATGCGAAATAATCGCAAACATCCGCCAGCACAAAATCTCGTCGGTACAGCGTACTCATCAATCGACTTCAACTCTTCTTCGAGCCCGCAGGTACGACCCGCTCGCATCGGATGTGATGTGTGCTTGGGTCTTTGCCAACCGCCTTCAGCGGAAAACCGACCCTGCCGTCATCTCACTATTTCTGGAATGTCACCGCCTGTTTTACCTGTCTTTTCAGGCTGAGATCAGAGTGTCGCCAACTCATATTAAAATAAACCTGTCCCGACCGCGGACACCGACGTCGCCAATCCGAGCGCCCGCGCCGCCCCTCGCGGTTTAGGGGAGAGGGAGGGGCCCCACGCCGCAGGCGTGGGAAGGTGAGGTGGGCGACGGCGACCGCTCGGTATCCCCCACCTCACCCCGGCCCTCTCCGCCCCCAAGGGCGGAGAGGGAGGCTACACTCCACCCAGTTGCGCAAAAGTGCTTTAATTCCTGACGCATCGCGAGGAACCCGACAGATGAACATCCGACACACGCCACACACGGTGGCTGCACCGTTCGGCCCCTACAGTCACGCGGTCGAGGTGCCCGAGGGCTCCCGGCTCCTCTACATCTCCGGCGAGGTCGGCGTGCTGCCCGACGGCACCGTGCCCGAAGGCATCGAGGCCCAGGCCGAGGCCTGCTGGCGGAATATCATCGCCATCCTCGCGGACGCCGGGATGGGGGTCGGCGATCTGGTGAAGATCACTACCTACCTGGTTCGGCCGGAAGACGTCGCCGCAGCCGGCGCGGCGCGGGCAAAGCATTTCGGCGACGCCCGGCCGGGCTCGGCGACAATCATCGTCAAGGCGCTCGTCGCGCCGCAATGGCTGATCGAAATCGAAGCGGTCGCGGCGGCGAAGGGTCCGACGAGCCCAAATCTCAACCGGTGATGGGGGGCAGTGGCGGGCTGTCAGTGCCAGCGCGGGCGAAGTGGACGGGCGAAGTCGAACGCACCGGGGGGATGGCTATCCCGATCGCCTCGGCGACGAGTTCCCCAGTCGTCCAATCGAGCGCCCTGGCCGTCTCTATGAACTCTCGCGAAATGGTGAAAGTCACCTTCGCGTGCCCCTCTGGCCGGAATTCTATCCGAGCCGCAACACCGCGCTCGTTGGCGTCGTCAAGCTCAGCTTGTTCGAATGCGGCCGCGATAATCTGTTCCTCAGGATCTAACTTCATCTCTGCCACCTCTCGTGAAATCGGGGGAAGACCATGCCTACAATCGCCCCGGCGAGTAATTGTCTCACGTTGTTAACGAAATACATCCCTAGATAGACAAGATATTATTAACGGGACTTCCTAGGTTGAGGGGTTGACGGTGGCATAGCGGAAGGCGGCCCAGGGTTCCATTACTTCGCGCCGTTGCTCCACCAGCAGAGGCATCAAATCGGTTTTCGAGCATCTTCAAAGTGACGGACACCACATTCTACACTCCAGAGGACGTTCGGATTGAAGCGACACTCTGGTGTGCGAAAATTGGATTAGGCGGTGATACGACACCCGTGGACAGATGCGAGCGGGGCTGGAAAGCTCGCTGCGCGAGTGGAACAAGCGCACTTTGACGGCTGATGAAGCTTACGAGATTTGATTGGGCGACGTTTTGTTTGCAACGCCATCGGCTCTGCTCTACGCGGAAATCTCGATCAATGTGACCTACCCGCCTTGGGTGCTCCCATACCACCTCAACAAAGAGAATTCGCTTCTACTCTAGGCGGAAAGAAAACGGGGAAATCGAGTGGCTACACAAACCGTTGGAGTAGATGTGTCGGCGCAAGATAGAAATGACACCCGGTCGCAAAGTAGAGATGACACTCGGGTTGGCGACGGACACGGCGAGCGCGACACGCCACCACGACCAAACGAGGGGCAAAGGCCTGAACTGCATCCTTGCGGAAGTTGAGCAGCGCATTTGATTGCCTCGCCGGATCGGGATTGAGCTAATATATAATATTATCGGTGACTGGTGAAGCCGAAGCGGGCTCTGCTGGGGAGCAACCCGCCGAGGAATAGCCGGTTGGAGACTCACTCCGATGAACCGGGGGCCGATCGGAACTGGCCGGCTCCCGGCACTCGGTGATTGCCTAGCCACCATCTTCTCAACCATCGGAGTAGATCTCCCGATCCCTCAAAAACCCACCCTCGCCACAGCGCGATGGTGCCGGCTAGGCCTCTTGGTACGTCGGACACAGGCGGCAGCGGTGGCGATCAGGCCGTAGCCGCGGCAGCACCGCGGCGCGGCGCCCGCCCCTTCGACGGCAGACCCGGCGCCTCGAGGTTGTTGGGCGGCCGCTGCCGCGCAGCGTGCCCACGCTGCCGATGCGCCGGGTAGGCGACCTGCCACCAGCCCATCTGCAATCATCCAACCGCGCAAGGTCTCGCGCGAAACCGAACAGCCGTGATGCTCTGCCAGCTTCTCCGCCGCCAAGCTCGGGCCAAAGTCGCCATACCGCTCCCGCACGATCGACAACGCGAGAGTGCGAACCTCTGCCGGTAGCCGGTGGTTGCTGGGTTGGCCGCGGCGCTTGGAAAGCAGGCTCGCGGCGCCGTCCCGCTTGAGGCCGCGCAGCAGACGAAATACCTGTCGCCGCTGTAGGCCGATCAGCACACAGGCGTCACTGACACGCAGGCGACCCGACTGAACCCGCAACAGCACGTCAAGACGGCTGAACTCCGGCTTGCTCATCGACACCACCGCCACCGCGCACCTCCCGGGACCCCAGAATCCGGGGGAGTGTCACCTCTACTTTGCAGAGGGGTGTCATCTCTATATTGCGCCTACAAAGCGGAAGTCGGATAAGCGCGATTATGGAAGATTTACGAACATTCAGGGAAAAATACGGCGGGGTTTTCTACCGGCCATTGTGCTCGCTCGCGTTAATAGTGAAACGGGGCACATTCGGTTGTGGCTGTGCAGCTAATCCAGCTTCGACGCAAAGCGATAATGGGTCGTAGCGGCCTCGGCTGTGATTGATGCAGTCACGTCTTAAACTCTCCGGGGTGGTGGGCTATAACGGCTTTCAGGTGGTCGTAGCTCTGCTGAAGGTTCCCTATGCAGTAATTCCGCCGCGTGGTGTACGCTGGCGCAAAACAATGGTCTCTTTGACTCGTTTCCCGCTCGGACAAGCTTCGTTGTTGCAGTCGCGGGCGAATTGCTCGCATTCGACATTAGGATCATGGGCGGGAACTGGTATCGGTGTACCTGACTCTTGCGCGGCGTAAACTGGCGCGGTGATTGCTAGCAAGAGAATGAACAGAAGCGCCCAACACGCAATAGCTATGATGGCATAAATTCGATTTCGTTTGATCGCGCGTGGGTCTTCGGATTTTCCAACGCCATAGCATGCTGCGTGTACTAGGCAGGCAATCACGAATAAGCTGACACAAATCCATTTCATTTGCCGGTGAGGCTTGGGGGGTCAATCAATATCTTCTGTTCTTGCGCGTCCGGGGGCGTCTTTTCAAAATGGTCGGCTATGCCCGTGCCCCGCCCCGGCCAGACCGTCCACCTGATGAATTGGCTCGACGTTCTGCGCGTGCGGCTAAAGATGCACCGTAAAGAAGGGCGGAACACCCGGGAGCTAACGCTGTACACCACAGATGATCTACGGCGGCTCTACCAAGGGACGAATGATGATCTGATTCGTCTGCGTGACGGGATTGTTAGCCGGGTGCAGTTGGTCGCGGAAATCAGATGGCGAATCTTCCCGGAACAGTATCAGCTATACTTAGTGCTGATCGCGTCGGTCGTTCGGGCCGTTGCTGCTGTCATCGCCGCTGCTGAAGGGTCGAAAGAGAGAGGAGCGCGCGGCCTTTTTGTCTATATCTTGTGGTTCTGCGCCTTCTCCGGGGCGCTCTGAAAGACGCATAAACTCCAATCTGGAAAGCGCCACGAAGTCGCTGCCAAATGCTCGCAGTGGCTCCAGAGTGGAAACACGGGCGGGCGCGGTTTTAGACTGGCGCATGCGGTCGGCTGGCGCTGCGATAGACTTTACAGGCCAGTGCCGTTTCTTGACATGCCGGACACAAAATGCGGTGAGGGTTCCTCGTCAGACATGGCGATTGTCGGCCGCCCTCGCTGTTTCCGGCCAGTCTTTAGGGGTTTGTCCCCGGAAGCGGGGGCGGCAGAGGTGTTGAGGGTAAAGAGGCTGCCCAATAATTTGTAGGACAACTCCTATAATCAAAAGGATAAGCCCCACCCAGCCGCAACGCACGAAGATTTTATCAAGTGCAAGCCCTCTGGGGTCTACAGCGCCAGTGGCTAGGATCACCTCTCCATGACTTTCGACACGGAATGGCATGCCCCAGCGGAACAAGATCAATATACCGGCAAGGTTGACCACGAGGCCAACTATATTAAGTATGCGGCTGTAATCATCAGAGGGCATCGCGCACCCTTCCCGTCGGTCTGTTTTCCAGCGTTGCGGAATGCGCCGGAGCGCCGTCGCCGTCAACTGAACTCGTCGCTTAGGTCGTCAGCCGTGAAATCGTGCTGACGCTGACGCCGTAGCTCTTGGCGAGGTCGCGCGTCGTCTCGCCCTTGGCGATGCGCTGCCGTGCTTCCTTGATCTGGTGCGGCGTGAGTTTCGGCTTGCGCCCCATCCGGACGCCTTTGGCGCGCGCAATCTGTCGGCCTTCGTGGGTGCGCTTGATGATCCGCAAGCGTTCGTCCTCGGCCATCGCCGACATCATCGCCATGAAACCGCGCCCCATAGGGGTGGTGAGGTCGATATAGCTGCGGTCGAGAACCTTGATCGAGGCTCCGGCGTCGATCACGGCCTTGATGATCTGCAAGCCGTCCCACATCGAGCGCGTCGCCCTGTCCCATTCGGCAATCACAAGCTCGTCGCCGGTGTCGAGGTCATCGAGGGCGCGGGCAAGCTCGGGGCGTCCGGCCATGCTCTTGCCCGACGCCTTGTCGGAATAGATCACGGCGCATCCGAGGCGCTTCAGCGCCTTCGTCTGCCGCGCAAGGTCTTGCTGCTGCGTGCTGACTCGCGCGTAGCCGATCAGCCGTTTTGCGGGTTTCGTTTTGAGACTCATTTATGACGAAGCTAAGCGTCTGATTTTTCGAAGGCAAGCGCCTTCGTCATAATTCTTAATTTATGCAACGCACCACACCGAATGGGCGCATCATGTCTACTTTTGTCTACCAGACGGCGCCCCAACAATATGGATTCTTAGGCGCTAGTAGCGAACCGTTTATAGGTGAAAGATTTCTTCCCCCTTCCAATGCCAGCTCGCGGTGGAGGTCTCGAGTTGCCATAATAGACTGCTCTTCTTCGTAAAACCATGTAATCGGTCTTTGTAATCCCGGTTGCCCACATAAACAGGTTCCAGAGAATATCTCCCAGGTTATCTCGCTTATCTTCTCTGCGACGCTGCGCGGACACTGGTCAGAACTACAATTTTCCATCTGTTTCTGTATACGGTACCAGTAGCCCGCATTAAGTGGTTCTGCAACCGTGCCTGCGTGATACGGATCTATAAAGCATCTATGCCATGTTTGCGTCAGCTGGCTCAGAGGTCCAGTGGGCTGCCGTGCATAATCACGAGCTGCCTCTTCGAATGGAGCTAGCTTAGTACCCAACAAGTTAAATGCAAAGTCATAATTTAGAATGGCAGTATTCAAATCTTTTGCAGGAATGGTTTCATTAATACTAATGTGCGTCAGAATTTCAATAGTGGCTGTGGCTTTTCTAAGAGCATTTTCTGTAGCGCCCATCGATATTAATGCGCTGGCAAGCTTTTGTTCATTAGCAATGAGAAGAGACATTTCCTGTTCACGCACGCTGAACAGGTAAGTCGCGAAACCTAATACAAGCGGTAGGAGCAAACTTTTTATTGGGCTCTTCGCTGACTCAGGTGGGTAACGCGAATTGGAGCTTGCCGGCGATTAGATAGATAATCGCCTTGAGGTTGCGGGTGGAGCGGTAGCCGCGAGCTTTGGCTTTGGCGGCTTGGACGAGGCTGTTGATGGCCTCGATGATGCCGTTGGCAATCTTGGTGTGGAACCAGCGGAGAATGCCGCTCCAGTGGCGTTTGACCATGCGTGCCGTCGCGATCATCGGCGGCAGGCGGCTATGGGTGGCCCACCAGTACCATTTCTTGAGGAACGCCTCGGCGTTATTGGCGGGCTGGACGTAGAGCTCCTGGAAGGCGAGGCGCATGCGGTATGCCCGCCCGGTCTTGAGGTTCGCGGCGGAGAGGCTGTCCAGCTGGGCGCGCTGGCGCTGCGACAGGTTGCGCGGGTTCTTGAGCCAGAGATAGCGGCTCCTCTTCAGTTCGTTGCGGCTTTTCTGTTCGCTGCGGCGAACCGCGTCGACGGCTTCGTTGATGAGCTTGACGACGTGGAATTTGTCGAAAGTGATCTGGGCGTTGGGCAGGCTTTCCGCGGTGCCGGCGATGAAGGCTTGGCTCATGTCGATGCACACCTCGGCGACGGCCTCGGGAGTGCCGCCATGGGCCGCCAAGTCCTTGGCGAAGGCATCGACCGTGCCGGCATCCTTGCCCTCGGCGACGAACAGAACGCGGCGGCGGACGAGATCGACGAATAGGCTGACATAGTTGTGGCCCCGCCGCGAGGCCGTCTCGTCGAAGGCGACACTGGTGACGTCGGAATGATCGGCACGCTCACGCGCCGCCTCGACGTAGTGGTGGATCACCCGCCAGAGTTTGGTGTCCCACTCGTCGATCATTCGCGCGACAACGGCCACTGGCATCGCTTGCACCATGGCCATGACCAACGCCTCGAACAGCAGCGTAAAACCGCTGTCCGGCCGCGCCCACAGGACCGATACCTGCTTGATCCCGCAGCCCTTGCAGCTCACCCGCGGCACCCGCGCATGCAGGTAGGCTTCGTGCTGAAAGAAGTTCAGGTGCCGCCAGGTCTTGTCCTCGCTGTCGTAGGCCGGACAGCCGGCAGTGCCGCATTGCGGGCAGGCGAACCGGCTGCCCTTGGCGAAATCCAGGTGGATATCCAGCCGCTTGGCCGCGGCGTCGAATTCGCTCTTCGTCACCACCCACGGCGGCTCGATGCCCAGCGCCATCCGAAACAAGTCGGTGTCACGCATCGCATCCTCTCCCAGAACCGCTTTGCCACGGGTCATCATTGCTCGGGGGCGCTGCCCCCAAACCCCCGGGATATTTAACGCACGATGATGCTCATCGGGTATTGGTCTTGCGCGGTACAGCCGGGGACGGCGATGACCGCGCACGGTGATGATGAGGTCCGGCGCCATAAAGGGTGCTGGACCTTTCTTCTCCGGCCGAGAGCCCGACGGCCCAGCGATCCAGAGCTACCCCCACGCCGAAGCAAATCTACCTACACGTTACCCCACCCACCGGAAACGGCGAGGAGGCTTTTATTGTGAAGCCCACGCCTGAAACTATATATCCTAACGGGCGTACGGGATTTCCACATTCTCCGCAATTGATAGCCGACAAATTCTCTATTGGCTTGCCGCACCACGCACACTTTCGAATTGGGGCACTTATTATGGTATCCACTACAATGTTCTCCTACTTGTTGCGCCATAATCATTCCCGCTTCTTGCGCCATTCATTCCCGGCAATCGGCGGTATCGCCTGTGAGCTAGGAACGCCTGGCTGCGGCGCTGTCGTGAAGTCGCGACTGTCATGTCACCAGGTTCTGCGGCGACCGATTTTTACACCTACTTAATGCGGTCGCGCAAAATCGACGTGAAGCTGGCGGGCGTGTTGACGGCGGATCGCGTCCGCACTTCTGCGGTTCATCGCCCCCGGCGTTTCTGTATCTTGTGGTTTCCCCCTCTTTTGCATGTGACCGGGTACAGGTCAATTTGACATAACACCCGTTCCGCGACTCCCGCAACGCCGGGCGGAAAATCTTGAATTTCACAACTCTACGCCGAACGGATTAGAGGGTCAGCCTCATTTAGGCGGCGGCGCTGGGAGCGTGATGTTGTGCGCGTGCAGGCGCATGATCCAATCCTGACCTTGGAGCTCATAAATTTCTGTCCAGTAACCCTGCGAACTCGGGGATTGCAAAGTCCAGTGGCCCAAAGCAATGGCAGTGTTGCCGGACAGCATCTGGACCTGATCGACTGGTGTGACGAAGCCCTGCGCCGCGATCTGGGCGAAAAGCTTTTTATACGAGTTCTCGATTTCCTGTCGACCGTAGGCGATCCCGGCAGGAGTAACGAACACCCCATCAGCGGTACATAACGCCGCAATTCCGGTTGCGTCATGCTTGTTCCAGGCTTGCGAAAACTTCTCGTGTCCGGCTTTGACCGCCTGTATAACCGCTTCAGATGCTGTTTTGTCCTGGGCAATAGCGGCCGGTGCGAACCCCGTGATCAACGTTGTTAGAACGAGCGAACGCAAAGTTGTCATGCGCATGACGCGCTCCTCAATAAATATAAGGTGCCTGTGTAACACACGTCGGCCCTTCTGAGATCCCGAGCCGCCGCCGTCGCTTACTCTCCGGACTGCTAACTATATATTGTGTGTACCGTGTACAGGTTACTGAAGCGAGAGTCGCATAAGCCCCATTCCGGAAAGCCCGGCAAAGGTGTGGTGATATAGTTGGCCGGGTCGGCAAATGGAAACACAGGGCGGCGTGGTTTAGACTGTCGAGCGCGGTCGGCCTGGGGCTACGATAGACTTTTATCGGTTACGCCGATGCTTAAACCGGGCGGACACAAAATATGGGCAGAGGTCGAGTTGGAAGCGGGTCAGCACGGTTCGGGAGCAGGCGGCCGGTACGGCTTGACGGCGATCTCGCCCGCCCGTTGGCGCATGGTGTCGGCGGCGTGCCACGCTTGCATGTTTAAGAGGGTTTCCATCTTCACGCCGAATGCCTTCTCGATCCGCAGCGCCATTTCCGCCGTCAGCGCCGCGTAGCCGTTGATGAGGTCGGAGAGGGTAGCGCGGCGCACGTCCAGCACCTTCGACGCCTCGCTGATCGTCAAGCCGAGTTCGTCAGGATCTCCTCGCGGATGAACGGGCCCGGATGTGGCGGGGCCATTCCTACTCTGGCAGGTGCGCTGCTCATCAGTGATAGTCCTCCAAGTCGAGGTCGCAGATTTCGTTCTGCCGAACGTCAAACGTCAGCCGCCAATTGGCGCTGACCGATATACTCCACGTTCCGGCGCGGTCGCTTTTCAAGCTGGTGATGGCAACAATCCTCGGTGCCGGACGCTCCGAACGACCATGTCGGAATGTACGCCGGCGCCGTACAGTTGTAAGGTGACGCGCCGAACTGTTCGCGTCTTCCGGGGCACGCGAGCGGATTAATGTTGAGACTTGACTAATTTACAATGCCGTGCTACTATCGCAATATGACGAGTTGCCACTCGCTCCTCGGGAGCAGATTGCAAAGCCGACGAGGTCACACCTTTGCAAAAGGGCGCGGCACTTGGCAGCCGATGCTGTCTTTTCGCTGTTGTTTCGCTGTTACTCGGCTGTTTTATCGGCTGTTCTTCCTCTTTCATGCCGGCAGCGCGCCAGGGTTTCTGCGGCGAATCGGATATCGATGGCTGATAATTCGCTGCAAAGAACAGCGAAAACAGCGAGCTCCCTTCGGGGAGGGCCGTCGCGGCGGTGTGCGGCTAGCCGAGCAGCGCCCGGGCGATCGTCTCCCATTCTTCCTTCAGGGGCGCGGTCGAGGCGGGCGGCCGGCGCGGTTGTACCAGCCGCCGGCGTTGCGCAGATCGCCTTCGACGCGGTGCAGATAGGCGTGCGCCCAGGCGCCCTCCGTGTCCGCCTGCTTCTGCGCGCATTGATGCGCCAGGTGCCAGTCGCCTTTCGCTTCCCACCACAATGCCTGCGCCGCCATGCTCAGCCCCTCGGGCGGCGCCTCCTCGGCGAGCGAGCTTTTGTAGGTTTCAAAATCCATCTCAGATCTCCTCTCGGATCGTTTCGGGTCACGCCAGCAGGCGGTCGAGATTGTCGCGCAGCCGATAATAGCCGCCGACGACCGGCAAGAACCAGGGTTTGCCGGTGTAGAGCGGGTGGTCGGGAAAATCCTCGGTATCGTAGCTGCAGGCATAGTTGGCGGCGCGGGCGATCTTGCGCGCCGTCTGCCAGCCGAGATAGGTCATCATCGCGACCCCGCTGCCGTTGCAGCCAAGACAATAATGGAGGCCGTCGCGCTCTCCCATATGCGGCAGCGCATCGAGGGTGAAGGCGACATTGCCGGTCCAGGCGTGGGTCACCTTGACGCCGCGCAATTGCGGGAAGCGATCGGTCATATAGCGGTGGAGGATCGGCGCGCTGACCGTCGGGTCGACCTGCGTAAAGCGCGCGCGGCCGCCGAATACCATGCGCCGGCCGTCCGGAGACATCCGGTAGTAGCATAACACCCGCTTGGTGTCGGACAAGGTCCTCGCCTTCGGGATCAAGGATCGGGCGAGATCCTGCGGCAATTCCTCGACCGCGATGATGTGGCTCGCGACCGGGACGACGCGTCGCCTGAGCGCCGGGGTCAGGCCGCCGGTGTAGCCATTCGTCGCGATCACCACATCGCCGGCGGAAATCGCTCCGCGGGCAGTCTCGACATGCCATTCGGCGCCGCTCCGGCGGATGCCGGTGACCGGAGAGCTGGCGCAGACCGGAACCCCGTGCCGGCGGCAGGCCTCGAGCAGCCCCTTGTAATAGAGCGCCGGGTGCAGTTTGCCGGAACGCTCGACGACCATGCCGCCGAAATAATAGTCGCTGGCGATTTCTTCGCGCTGCCGCTCGCGCGGCACCATGTGCGCGCCGGACTGCGCCGCCGAATTGAGCACGGCGAGCCGCCGCGTCTGCGCGTCGAAATGCTTCCTGGTCCAGGCGCCGACAAAGCGGCCGGGCTTTTCCCAGAAGCAATCGATCCTTTCCTCCTCGATAAGCCGGTCGATCAGGCCGAAGGCGTCGGAGGCGTCCGACAACAGCCGGTCGGCCCGCTCGGGCTCGACGTCGGCGCTCCGTCCGGTGAAGCTCTTGCCGATATTGACGCCGCCGCTGACGGCGCCGCCGTTGCGGGTGCTGGCGCCAAAGCCGAGCTCATTGGCTTCAAGCACGACCGCGTCGATGCCGTGCTTGGCCAGTTCGAGCGCCGTCGACAGCCCCGCATATCCGCCGCCGACGATCGCGACGCGCGCCTCTCTCGGCACCTCGGCGAGGTCGCCGGCCGTCGGCGTGTAGGCTTCCCACCAATACGGGATCGGCCTGAAATCACGGTGGAAGATGTCCGGAACCATCCGCCTCAATTCCTCAAATGCACTCGCGCCATGCGGGTAAGGCTGTTGCCGCCGGCTGCGAGGGGTGGCTAAGATTGTTCAGCATGCCACCGACCGCGACCGAGGAGCGAAAATTCATGCCAGCGCAAGCCGCAACAGCAACAAACGGCCGTCAAGAAGCGGCTCGCCTCTATCAGGAGCTCGAAGATCGCATGCTCGCCCGCGATCAGGAGGGCGGCAGCCGGGTCTATTACGAATTGCTGCGCCGCGGGCGGCCTCTGCCGGAGATCATGGCCGAAGCGGTGCGCATCCACGCGCCCTATACGCATGTGCCGTACCATCAGCGCATCGATGACGGCTTCCCGAATTTCGTCAACAACGATCATTGCCTGCTCTCGGCGCGCGCGGCGGTCAATCTGCAGAGGATGCTGCCCGAAAAGCTCGCCGGGCTGCCGCTCGCGCAGACGATCTGGTACATCCCGTCAGGGCTCGACATCTGGAACCAGAAGATCCTGAAGGCGCCGGGCCACTACGCGACGCGCGGCTACAAGATGCCGAACGCGGAGCCGCCAAAGCCGGTCGTCTATTGGCCGGATCAGGAGCCGCTCAGAGAATCGGGACCGCTCGGCGAGCGTCTCAACAACTGGCTGACCTTGGTCGAGCGCGGTCAGGTGATCGATGCTTACCGTGTTTTCCTCGGCCTGATGGAGGAGACCGAGCATCGCAAGGAGGTACTGGCCCAGCTGGTCTTTGCCGGCATGATCGATGTGCAGGACCGCATGCTCTACAACCGCTCCTATACGACCGGGCACAAAGCGTACCGCGCGCGGTCGGTCGTCGAGATCGGCAATGCGATCGGCTGGGAGAACGCGCACGACGTGATTTACGCAGGGGCGCTCGACATTGCGGTCGGGCCGCGCTGGCACTCGGTCTATGAAATGGCCTGCAACGTCGTCACGATCTTTATCGAAGGCAAGGAACTGCACGCCGTTCCGCAAGGCGGCACCAGCGAGCGCGAGCGTGCCCTCTTGGCCAATACCGGATCATTGAACGAAGCCGAGAGCGAGGAGCTGATCGACGCACTGATCCATCAGCACGAGCCCACCTACATCGAAAAGATCAGCGCGCTGTTGCTGGCCGGCAAATCGCCGCGCCGGATCATCGACGCGATCCAGCTGGCCGCCGCCCAGGTGGTGCTGGAGACCGTGGGGCCGAACAATTTCTCGATGCCCCAGCACACCTACGAGTACTGCAATACGATCGGCTGGTTCTACGACAATTTCGAGCACCCGCAGCGGCTGAAGCTCCTCTATGTGGCGGGCTCGATGGTCAATCAGGCGGCGTGGAACCAGCGAAGCTCCGGTTGGCTCAAATCGAACCCCGAGAAGGCGCCGAGCGGCGCCGACCGGCTAAGTGGCGGCCAAATCATCGGGCATTTGGAGGCGGCGATCGCCGCGCTCGACCCGCCCCAGGCCGTGGCCTGGACCAAGGCCTATCTCGACAGCGGCGAGGACCGCTCGCCACTGGTCAAGCGCCTCGCCTTGCTGGCGACGCGGATCGGCAATGACCCGCACAACCAGGAGATCCCGCAATGCATGCTGGAGGATTACGGCAAGAACCAGAGCCATAACCGCGAGCGGCTATTGCTCTCCTGCGCCCATATCTCGGCAGGACACCGCAAATACGGCGATTTCTTCGAAGCCAGCCGCCGCTTTGGCGAGGCAATGGATCTGGCCGAGCTGCACTGACCCTCACCCTCCCAGCCCTGTCGGGCTGCGCCCACCTCTACCGCACTGCGGGAGAGGTGGCGACCCCGGACCGCGATCGGGGAGAGACAGGTGGGGGTGACTCGCTGTCCTCAGTGAAACTGGGCTTTCACCCTTTCGCACAATAGCTGTAGTGACCGCATCACTCGGTCGTGCGGGATCTTGGTGCCGCAGTTCATCTCGCACAGGATGCCGTCGAGACCGAGAGTTTGCTGCAGACCCATCAAGCGGTCGGCGACCCGCTCGGGCGAGCCGACGATCAGCTTTTCGCGCAGCGCCTCCTCGTAGGTAATGGTCTGCAGCCGCCGGCCGCGCGCCGCCCGCACATCGCCTTGCTGCACCCCGGCGCGAGTTGCCAAATCCTCGAGCCGCTCGCCGAGATAGCGATAGAAATACATGATGCTTTCTTCCGGCTCCTCGCGCGCCGCTTGGTCGGTGTCGGCAACATAGACCGGAGCGCGTAAGAAGACCTTGCCCTCGCCGGGATGGCCCGCCTCCTTCCACGCCTTGCGATACGCTGTGATATTCGGTTCCAGCTCTTCGAGCGTGCCCTGGCGCACCGCGACCAGCACGCCATGCCCGAGTTCGGCGATGCGCGGGAAGGTATCGGCGCTGTTGGCGGCGATACGGATGTCCGGCCACGGCTTCTGATAGGGTTTCGGCGACACCTTGACGTTTTCGAAGCTATAGTATTTGCCATTATAGGAGAACGACTGCTCGGTCCACGCCCGTTTCAGGATTTCAAGGGTCTCGGCAAAGCGTTCTCGGCTCTCGCCGTAGGGCACCCCGTAGGCTTCGTAGGTTCGCGGGAAACCGCTGCGACCGACCCCGAAAATCAGCCGGCCTTGGCTGATCTGATCGACCGTCGCAGCCTCTTCAGCAAGGCGCAGCGGATGGCAGAGCGGCAGCACCTGGACGCCGGTTCCGACCTTCATGTGCTTGGTGCGAGCGGCTATAGCGCCGGCGAGGGTCAGCGGCGCCGAGCATACCGAGCGCTCCGGGTTCACATGGATTTCCGCCAACCACATCGCATCGAGCCCCCAGCGTTCGGCCGCATCGATCTCTTCGAACGAGGTGGCGAATGCTTCCTCGTCGGTCACCCCGGCAGTCCGTTGAAACTCGTGAAACATGCCAAATTCAAACCCCATCGCCGCTTCTCCTTTTTGTGTCGCGCCGACACTCTAAGGTCGATGAAGCGCCGATGCCAGCCAAGAAAGGGGGCTTGCTCTGTTGCGATTGTCACAGCCCCGTCATCGAACGAGCCGCCCGGCCGTCCTGTAAAGCGCCGGTGCTTCCTACCTTAACGTTAAAGATCGACCGTCCGGCTTCAACTCAGCTGCGTATATTAAGAACATTTGTCGCTGTTGCTTAAATTAATATAAAATTGATCACTTTGCGTCATGAAATAGTCCTTAATTCATGTGGAATGGACGAATTTTTGACGTTGTAGTGACGAACTTCTGACGGCGGTCGCTTCATCCTGACTAACGAATCCTTAACATTTATTCCTGGTAAACGGCGCACCTGCCCGAAAACATTGTATAGTGATGAATTTCGAGGAAATTTGTGAAGAGGCGACCGGAACCGCCCGACCATTGGGCGCCGCCGCCGATTTCATCGAGGCCTGCCGAGTCTATCTCGCTCGGCGCAAAATTCCCGAGGACGAATTCTCGGTCTTCTTTGGCCGGCTCAGCGAAGCCTTGCTGCACCGGGGATGGTGCGAGCATGCCGCCGAATGCGCCCACATCGCCTTTGAGTTGCGACCCGTTCGGGAAGAAATAGCCAATCTCTGTGCTTGGGTATTCAGCAATTCCGGGCGTCACGAGGAAGCCGCGGCGGCCTACGAGCGATTGCTCAAGTTCCGTCCCCAGTGGGCCGAAGGCCATCGTCACGCGAGCGGTTCGCTTGCCGCTGCCGGACTGCTCGATCGCGCCATTCTCCATGCCGGCAGAGCCAGCGAACTCGATCCCAATTCTTTCGAATTCGCCGTTCATGCCGCCTGTCTCTGCGAGACTGCAGGCCGTTACGAGGATGCCATCGACTATCTGATGCACGCGGCGGTCGTTGCGCCTGGCGTCAGCACTGTCTTGCGACAGATATCCGGCCTCAAACTCGCCCTCCAAGAGCCGGAGGACGCAGTGGCTCTTGCACTGCGCGCCCTGTCGCTGGCGCCCGGCGATCGGCAGAACGCACTGCATGCCGGCGAGTTGTTGCTGCGCACCGGACGGTTTGACGAGGCGGCCAACATCATCGCGGACACGCTCGATAGAAACCCGCGGGACGAAATCGCGCTTCGCCTACTGTCCGCGG
>CAVOWQ010000025.1:0-31590 GCA_963700195.1 uncultured Alphaproteobacteria bacterium | reverse complement strand
CACCATGTCCGCCTCGGACTGGTAGTCGAGGTTTGTTTGGACGGTGCAAGTGCGCAGCATCATGTCGAGGCCGAGGCGGCCCTTTTTGGGCATGTAGTCGCGCATGATCCGGTAACGCTGCTTTCGGCATCCACGGTATGTCTTCGCGGCGCCATTTCGGGTCGAAGCCGAGCCCGATCATGCCGAGCCCGAGATCGTCACAAACCTCGCGCACCTGCCGAAGGTGCTCATGCACCTCATCGCAGGTTTGATGCACCGTCTCGAGTGGCGCTCCGCTCAGTTCGAACTGGCCGCCAGGCTCCGACGTGATCGAACATCGGGCGTCGTTGGCCAGAGCAATCGTATTGCCGTTTTCGACGATCGGCTTCCATCCGAAACGAGTCATCTCGCGCAGCACCGCGCCAATCCCGTCCGGTCCCTCATAGGGACCCGGCGCAGATCCGAGCGGCGGAACACAAACTTTTCGTGCTCTGTGCCAACGCGCCATGCCGCAGGCGGCTTGCAGCCGGATTCGAAGTATTCGACAAGCTGCCGCTTGTGGGTGATCGGCGCTCCCGGCGTACTCGGAGTGGTCGTCATCCTCGGCGGAACTCCAGCGGTAACGTGGCGGCAGCCCGACTAAGCAACCGTTAAATCAACAACAAGCAAAAGCGGTCAACGGGCACGGACGCGGCGCCAATCACCGGCGATCGCCTGAAACACCGCCACAGCGGCGAGCGTAGCGGTTTCGGCGCGCAACACCCTTGGGCCGAGCCCGACGCGCGTAACAAAGGAGAGTTTGCCGAAAGCGTCAAGCTCCGTTTCATCGAAGCCTCCTTCCGGGCCTACGAAGAGCGCCACCGGCCCTGGCGGAAGGCGTGCTGCCGCCTCGCTGATCGGCTCGCCGGCGCCGCTCTCGTCGCACAGGATGAGCCGGCGCGCCGGCGGCCAGGAGGCCAACGCCCGCTGGAGCGTCTCCGGCGCTTTTATCTCGGGGACGGACACGCGTTCGCTCTGCTCGGCCGCTTCGATCGCATGGGCCCGCAGCCGCTCGAGATTGACCCGCTCGACCTGGGTGCGCGCCGTCCAGACCGGCAACAGCGCGGAGACGCCGAGTTCGGTCGCCTTCTCGACGAGCCAGTCGAGCCGGGCGCGCTTGATCGGTGCAAAGACCAGCCATAGATCGGGCACGCCGCCGGGCTCTGGGGATCGTAATTGAGCTTCCACCGTGACCCGCGCTCCGCGCTTGCCGAATTCGGCGACACGGCAGAGCCATTCCCCGTCGGTGGCGTTGAAGCCCGTGACGGCGGCCCCGGCGCCGAGCCGCAACACTGACCGCAGATAGTGGGCTTGCGCCCGATCCAGCTCGATCTCGGCGCCGGAGGCCAGTCCGGCCGCAACGTAGAGACGGGGCTTGCGGCGCTCGATCATTCTGCGGTCTCGAATTAGTTTAACATCCTGGCAGCAAAGATGATCACCCATTCATCTGATCTCAGTGGGGTTGCCCCTCACCCCAGCCCTCTCCCCGCGAGCGGGGAGAGTGAGGGACCGCGCGCAGCGGGAGAGTGAGGGGCGGGCCGCCAGCCGGCGCTGACGCTAGCGACATTCATCAAGCCGACTGGGTCGAGCGCCGTCTGCCGGCGCGTCTGCAGCCATATGCCCGCCTCGCGCGGTTCGATCGTCCGATCGGAACGTGGCTTTTGCTGTTCCCAGGCTGGTGGGGAATCGCGCTCGCCTCGCGGCGCTGGCCCGACCCTGTCTTGCTGCTGCTCTTTGCGATAGGCGCCGTCGCGATGCGGGGCGCCGGCTGCACTCTGAACGACATCGCGGACCGTGATTACGACCGGCAGGTCGCCCGTACCCGCCTGCGGCCGTTGCCGAGCGGCGCCGTCTCGGTTCCCCATGCGGTGGTCTTTTTGCTGCTCCAGCTGACGATCGGGGCGGCGGTTCTGTTCAGCCTCAACCGGCTTACGGTCCTGCTGGGGTTTGCCGTTCTCGCGCTGATCGGCACCTACCCGTTTATGAAACGCATCACCTATTGGCCGCAGGTGTTTCTCGGCCTCAATTTCAATTGGGGGGCGCTGATCGGTTGGACCGCGGTCACCGGGATGCTCGCCGCGCCGCCACTGCTGCTCTACCTGGGCGGGGTGTTCTGGACGATCGGCTACGACACGATCTATGCGCATCAGGACAAGGAGGACGATGCTCGCATCGGTGTGAAGTCCTCGGCCCTGGCGCTTGGGTCGCAAACCCGTCCCTGGCTCTTCGCATTTTTCGGAGCGGCGTTGCTGTTGTGGGGAGCGGCAGGCCATGCGGCCGCACTCGGCGTGATGTTCTGGGTCGGGCTTGCCGCTGCCGCTGCGCAGCTGGCCTGGCAGGCGGCCTGGGTGGCGACCGAAGACCCGGCAGATTGCCTGCGCAAGTTCCGCTCGAACCGCGCGGTCGGCTGGCTCCTGCTAGCCGGGATCGTCGCCGGTCACTTCGCCTGATCTGCGTTGGACGCGGCCCGCTTCATCCGCCGCAATACGGTAATCACCGCTCCGCCGCTGGTGCCGGAGATCCGCCTCCACCTCGCCACCCAGATCACCCCGATTTGGCAGGCCACTGAGGAAAACCTGGCGCGCAACGCGGTGCCGCCGCCGTTTTGGGCATTCGCGTGGGCCGGCGGCCAGGCGCTCGCCCGTTATGTCCTCGACCATCCCGCGGAGGTCGCCGGCCGGTTCGTGCTCGATTTTGGCGCCGGATCCGGCCTGGTCGCGATCGCGGCTGCGAAAGCCGGTGCGGCTGGTGTGGTGGCCGCCGATATCGATCATTTCGCTGCCGCCGCGATTGCGATGAATGCTATTCTGAACGACGTCGCGGTGACCGTCACGACCGCGGACGTGATCGACATCGCCGATTCCCGCTGGGAAGTCGTCACCGCCGGCGACGTCTGCTACGAGCAACCCATGGCGGCTCGCGTCGCGGCATGGCTGCAGGCGCTTGAAAGGCGCGGCCGTCTCGTGCTGCTCGGAGATCCCGGGCGAGGCTATTTGCCGGCGAGCGGGCTGCGCGAACGCGCCCGCTATATTGTGCCGACGAGCTGCGAACTCGAAGACCGCGACACTCGAGACGGGGTCGTCTGGCACGTGTTGTCGCCCTGAAACGTGCTCGCGAGCCGTTTAGGCCGCCCCCATATAGCTCCCATGCCCTACTCCAGCCTGCGCGATTTCATGGACCGGCTCGAGACGGCCGGGCGGCTCGTGCGGGTCGACGCGCCGGTGTCGCCATCCCTCGAGATGACCGAAATCCAGACCCGGTTGCTCGCGGAGAGCGGGCCGGCGGCGTTGTTCGAGAATGTCATCCGCGAGACGGGCGGCCGCTACGGCATGCCGGTGTTGGTGAACCTGTTCGGCACGGTCGAGCGCGTCGCCTGGGGCATGGACCGCGAGCCGCATCAACTGCGCGAGATCGGCGAAACGCTCGCCTTTCTGAAGCAGCCGGAGCCGCCCGGCGGCTGGCGCGAGGCGCTGGAAATGCTGCCGCTGCTGCGCACTGTCATGGCGATGCGCCCGCGCACGGTCGCCGCCGCACCGTGCCAGGAGATCGTATTGCGCGGCGGCGAGATCGACCTCTCGCACGCTGCCGATCCAGACCTGCTGGCCGGGCGAGCCGGCGCCGTTGATCACCTGGCCGCTGGTGGTGACGAGAGGGCCCGGCGAGCGGCGCGAGGACGGTTTCAACCTCGGCATCTACCGGATGCAGGTTACGGGCCGCGACACGACCTTGATGCGCTGGCTCAAGCATCGCGGCGGCGCGCAGCACCATCAGCGCTGGCGCGCCGAGCGGGCCGAGCCGCTACCGGCGGCGGCGGTGATCGGCGCCGACCCCGGCACGATCCTCGCCGCCGTGACGCCTGTGCCCGACACCCTGTCCGAATACCAGTTCGCCGGGTTGTTGCGCGGCCGCAAGGTCGAGCTGGTCGACTGCAAGACCGTGCCGTTGAAGGTGCCGGCCGAGGCCGAAATCGTCCTCGAAGGCCATGTCTCGCTCGACGAGTACGGCGACGAAGGCCCCTATGGCGACCACACCGGCTACTACAACGCGGTCGAGCGCTTTCCGGTCTTCCGGCTCTCGGCGATCACGATGCGGGCGAACCCGATCTATCTGTCGACCTTTACCGGCCGGCCGCCGGACGAGCCATCGATCCTCGGTGAAGCGCTGAACGAGGTTTTCATCCCTCTATTGCAGCAGCAATTTCCGGAGATCGTCGATTTCTGGCTGCCGCCCGAGGGCTGCTCCTACCGCATCGCGGTGGTGGCGATCCGCAAGGCCTATCCCGGCCACGCCAAGCGCGTGATGATGGGGATCTGGTCGTTTCTGCGGCAGTTCATGTACACGAAATTCGTCATCGTCGTGGATGACGACATCGACGCGCGCGACTGGAAGGAGGTCATGTGGGCGATCTCGACCCGCATGGACCCGGTGCGCGACATCACCCTCATCGACAACACCCCGATCGACTATCTCGACTTTGCCTCGCCCGAATCGGGTCTCGGCGGCAAGATCGGCCTCGATGCGACCGGCAAATTGCCGCCGGAGACCCGGCGCGAGTGGGGCCGCCCGATCCGCATGGCCGACGAGATCGTCGCCGAGGTGACGAGTAAATGGGCAAGCTATGGGCTGCCCGGATCGGGTAAGCCGATCTGGAAATGACCGGATTATTTCACAATGAGCAGTGAGATCGTGAGAAAAGAAAATCTCTGTGTCTCACCGCCTCGTTGTGAATCCCTTTATCTGTCGGATCAGTGATGAGCGACCAAACAATTGACAAAGACGCAGCGGCGGCGATCGATCTGCTGCAGGATCTGATCGGGCGGGCGCGCCGGCGGGCGCCGATGCCGCCGACGCGGTGCTGTTCGAAGGCGTCTCGCTGTCCCATGCCCGCCGTCTCGGCAAAACCGAGAAACTCGAGCGCTCGGAAGGCCAAGATCTAGGGCTCAGGGTGTTTATCGGGCGGCAGCAGGCGATGGTGTCCTCCAGCGACCGCTCGCCGCAGGCGCTCGACGAGCTCGTCGAGCGCGCGGTCGCGATGGCCCGCACGGTCCCCGAGGACCCCTATTGCGGCATCGCCGACCCCTCCGAGATCGCCCGCGACTGGCCGAGCCTCGACATGCTCGACCCTGAGGAGCCCGGCGCCGAGGTCTTGATCGAGCGGGCGCGCGCCGCCGAGGAAGCGGCGCTCGCCGTCACGGGCGTCACCAATTCCGAAGGCGCCGAGGCCGGATGGGGCCGATCGAGCGTTGCACTTGCCGCCTCCAACGGCTTTGCCGGCTTTTATTCGGGGTCGAGCCAGGGGATCAGCGCCAGCGTCATTGCCGGCTCGGGCACCGGCATGGAGCGCGACTACGATTTCGCGAGCGCGATCCACGCCGCCGATCTGCGCGACCCGGCCGAAATCGGCAAGAGCGCCGGCGAGCGCGCGGTCAAGCGGCTTGGGCGCGAAGAAAATGCCGACCTGCCGCTGCCCGGTGGTGTTCGACCCGCGCGTCGCGCGCGGCTTCATCTCGCATCTGCTGGGGGCGATCTCGGGACCGTCGATCGCCCGCGGCACGAGCTTTCTGAAGGACCGGCTCGGCGAACGCATCTTTCCCGAGGCGATCACGATCATCGACGACCCGCACCGCCAGCGCGGGCTTGCGCTCGAAGCCGTTCGACGGCGAGGGCATCGCCAACCGCCGCCGCGCGATCGTCGACAAGGGCGTGCTGACGACCTGGCTCCTGGATCTGCGCTCGGCGCGCCAGCTCGGCCTCAAGACGACCGGCCACGCCGCGCGCGGCACCGCTTCGCCCCCCTCGCCCGCCGCGACCAATGTGTGGATCGAGCCGGGGGCGCTGAGCCCCAAGGAGCTGATCGCCGACATCGAGAGCGGGTTCTACGTGACCGAGATGATGGGCATGGGGGTCAACGGGGTCACCGGCGACTACAGCCGCGGCGCCGCCGGCTTCTGGATCGAGAAGGGCGAGATCGCCTTCCCGGTCAGCGAGATGACGGTCGCCGGCAATCTGAAGGACATCTTCGCCCGCCTCATCGCCGCCGACGACCTCGAATTCAAAACCGGCGCCGATTCCCCGACCCTCAGGGTCGACGATCTCACCGTCGCGGGAGCTTGAATTGAAGACCGCGCGCTAATCCGCGGCGGCCACGCGGCGCCGTGGTTTGGCGCGGTTGTCGGCGAAGCGGTCGAGCAGGCGGACGGCGACTCGCGGGCTGACGAAATGCGAGACATCGCCGCCGAGGGCGCCGATTTCCTTGACGAAACGCGACGAGATGAACTGGAACCGGTCGGAGGCCATCAGAAAGACGGTCTCGATCTCCGGGTTCAGCCGGGCGTTCATGCCGGCCATCTGGAACTCGTATTCGAAATCGGAAACCGCGCGCAGCCCGCGGATGACGACCTTGGCCCCGACCGATTGGGCAAAACCCATCAATAGTGCTGTCGAAGGCGCGCACCTCGATCCGTTCGGCGTCGCCGTTTTCGAGATGGGCGATCTCGTCACGGACGATCTCGACCCGCTCGTCGGTCGCGAACAGCGGGCCCTTGCCGTCGTTGCGGGCGACGCCGATGACCAGCCGGTCGACGATCCGGGCGGCTCTGCGGATAATGTCCGTATGGCCGTTGGTGATCGGGTCGAAGGTGCCGGGATAGATCCCGACGCGCGGCTCGGTCATGCGTCCCCCTCACTGGCTTGCTGATCATCCGGCGCGTCATCGGGCTCTTCGGCACCGCCGTTCTCGTCGGATTCCTCCGGGAAGCCGCGCCACCGAGACGACCCGCTCGCCCTCGCCGACCTTGAAGATCACCACACCCTGGCTGCGCCGGCGGGCGATGCGGATGTCGTGCACCGGACAGCGGATCACCATACCGCCATCGGTCACCAGCATGATCTGGTCGTTGTGCCCGACCGGGAAGACCGCGACGATCGCATCGCTGCGGCGGGTCAGGTCCATATTGTCGATGCCCTGCCCGCCGCGCCCGGTGATCCGGTAGTCATAGGCCGAGGTTCTGACGCCGTAGCCTTTCTCCGTCACGCTCAGCACGAATTCCTCACGCTGCGCGAGATCGGCGTACATCTCCTCCGAGATCGCGCCTTCGTCGGCGCCGTTTTCGCCGTTCGGCTCGTCGGGTTCGAGCGGCGCTTCCGCGGCCGCCTCGCTCTCCTCCGCCCATCTGCCGGCGCCGCCTCGCGGCGAGGCTCAGATAGGCATTGCGCACATCGGGAGCGATCTCCTCGTGGCGCAGGATCGACATCGAGATCACCTGGTCGTCGCCGAGCAGCCGGATGCCGCGCACGCCGACCGAGCTGCGGTCCGTGAAGACCCGTACATCACCACCGGAAAGCGGATCGATTTGCCGTTGCGGGTGGCGAGCAGCACGTCGTTGGCATCGGTGCAGGTCGCGACGGCGATCAGCCGGTCGTCGGCGTCCTCGCCCTCGAATTTCATCGCGATCTTGCCGTTGGCGCGGACATCGCCGAAATCGCTCAGGGCATTGCGCCGGACGTAGCCGTTGGCGGTCGCGAACATGACCGTGAAGTCGCTCCAGCTCTCCTCGTCCTCGGGCAATGGCATGATTGTCGAGATCGTCTCGCCCGGCGCCAGGTTCGGCAACAGGTTGACCATCGGCCGGCCGCGCGACTGCGGGGTGCCGAGCGGCAGCCGATAGACCTTGAGCTTGTAGACCCGCCCGGAGGAGGTGAAGAACAGCACCGGCGCGAGGGTCGAGGCGACAAAGACCTCGCTGAGGAAGTCCTCCTCGCGGATCGCCATGCCGGCGCGGCCGCGGCCGCCGCGGCGCTGCGCCCGATAGGTCGACAGCGGCACCCGCTTGATGTAGCCGGCGTGGCTCACGGTCACCACCATCGCCTCGCGCTGGATCAGCGCCTCGATGTCGGCTTCGAACTCGACATCCTCGATTGCGGTGCGCCGCGGCGTCGCGAACCGCTCCTTGATATCGAGCAGTTCGCCGCGCAACACCTCGAAAAGCCGCACGCGCGAGCGCAGGATCTCGAGGTAACCGGCGATCTCGGTGATCAGCCCGCGCAGTTCCTCGGCAATCTTTTCGCGCTCCAGCCCGGTCAGCCGTTGCAGCCGCAAATCGAGGATCGCGCGCGCCTGCTCTTCCGACAGCCGGTAGGTGCCGTCTGCGGCGACCTCGCGCCCGGGTTCGCCGACCAGCGCGACCAGCGGGGCGACATCGGCAGCCGGCCAGGCGCGGCCGACGAGACCGGCCCGGGCGGTCGCCGGATCGGGCGCGTTGCGGATCAACGCAATCACCTCGTCGAGATTGGCGACTGCGACCGAGAGCCCGAGCAGGACGTGTGCGCGGTCCCGCGCCTTGCCGAGAAGATGGCTCGTTCGCCGGGTGATCACCTCCTCGCGGAAGGCGATAAACGCAGCGATGATCTCGCGTAGGGTCAACTGCTCGGGCCGGCCACCGTTCAGCGCCAGCATGTTGACGCCAAAGCTCGTCTGCAGGGCGGTGTGTCGATGGAGCTGGTTGAGGACGATGTCGGGCTCGGCGTCGCGCTTTAATTCGACGACGACGCGCAGGCCGTCGCGGTCGCTCTCGTCGCGCAGATCGGAGATGCCCTCGATCAACTTCTCGCGGACGGTCTCGGCGATGCGCTCGACCAGCTTCGCCTTGTTGACCTGATAGGGCAGCTCGGTAAAGACGATCGCCTCGCGGTCCTTGCGGATCTCCTCGACGTGGGTTTTCCCGCGAATGACGACGGCGCCGCGCCCGGTGCGGTAGGCGGCATGCGTGCCGGCGCGCCCCATGATGATCCCGCCGGTCGGGAAATCCGGCGCCGGGACGAATTGCATCAGTTCGTCGATGGTGATCGCCGGGTTGTCGAGATAGGCGCAGCACGCGTCGATGACTTCGCCGAGATTGTGCGGCGGGATGTTGGTCGCCATGCCGACCGCAATGCCGCTGCCGCCATTGACGAGGATGTTCGGAAAGCCCGCCGGCAGGACCTTGGGCTCCTGCTCGGTGTCGTCGTAATTCGGCTGGAACTCGACGGTGTCCTTGTCGAGATCGTCGAGCAGGGTGTCGGCGACGCGGGCGAGCCGTGCTTCGGTGTACCGGTAGGCCGCCGGCGGGTCGCCGTCCATCGAGCCGAAATTGCCCTGGCCGTCGATCAGCGGCAGGCGCATCGCAAAGTCCTGCGCCATCCGCACCATCGCGTCGTAGATCGCTAGCTCGCCATGCGGGTGGTATTTGCCGATCACGTCGCCGACGATGCGCGCCGATTTCCGGTAGCCGCGGTTCCACTCGTTGCCGTTCACCTTCATCGAATAAAGGATGCGGCGGTGGACCGGTTTGAGCCCGTCGCGGACATCGGGCGAGGCGCGCGCCACGATCACGCTCATCGCGTAATCGAGGTAGGAGCGCTTCATCTCCTCTTCGATCGTAACCGGAGTGATGTCGGGGGGGGACGGAGGTGCGGAGCTGACGGCCAAGGGCGCTCTGTGCGGTGGCTAAGGACGAAAACAGCGACTGCGCCTTCGCGGCGCAGCCGCTGTCATTTATATAGTCATTCGCCTGAAAGATTACCGTATTTCGCAGGTGCGAACAAACGGTTGATTGGGAGGATCGAGGGTCAGGGCGGCGCGCCGACGATGGCCCGATAGATCGCCAGAATCAGCACTGCTCCGACGATTGCGCCAATAAAACCGGCGCGTTGGCCGGGCCCGTACCAGCCGATCTGCTGACCGAGCCAACTCGCGAAGATTGCGCCGACAATGCCGAGAAGGGTCGTCACGATGAACCCGCCAGGCCCGGCAATGAACAGCTTGGCAATGGCGCCGGCGAGAAACCCGATGATGATGACCCACACCCAATGCATCCCGCCCTCCCGGGCTAGTGTTCAGACCTATTAGACTCGCTCGGCAAGGGCGAACCAAGGCCCACACCCAAAATCCTGCCACACCAGCGAAGGCCGGTGCCCATAGCAAAAATGGATCCCGGCCTTCGCCGGGAAGTCGAGGATGGGCCGCATCGCACCGAATCATCCGTGTGCATCCAAGCGCTAGCCTTGAACGAGCGATAAAGCGGTGGGCTCCGCCGGTGTAGTTTCGCGAGGCAGAGCAGACATCGCCGCTTCGGCGAGCCGCGTCACGGCGGCATAGTCGGTTTTGCCGGTGCCGAGAAGGGGTACGTGATCTGTTTCGATGACCTCGCGCGGCACGGTTATTTCGGGCAGGCCCAGCTGATGGGCCGCTTCGAGAAGCCGCGTGCGGTCGAAGCCATGCGCCTCGGTTACCAGGATCAGCTTCTCACCCCTCCGGGGATCGGGCAGCGCAACGATGGCGTGCCGGATCTCCGGCACCGCCGTCTCGGCGATGCGCTCGGCAGCGGCCAGCGACACCATCTCGCCGCCGAGCTTGGCAAAGCGCTTGACCCGCCCGACAATCGCCACGAACCCGTCGCCGTCGACGGTGACGATGTCACCGGTGTCGTACCATCCGTCGGGCGGCTCTTCGATATCGCTCCCGCGCAAATAACCGGCCATCACATTCGGGCCGCGCACCATCAGGCGCCCGCCGTCGGCGATCCCGGGAACCGGCTCGAGGCGGTGCTCGACCAACGGCAGAAATCGCCCGACCGTGCCGGCTCGGTAATGCATCGGCGTGTTGACCGCGATCACCGGCGAGCATTCGGTGACGCCGTAGCCTTCGAGGATGCGTTTGCCGAACCGCTCCGACCATATTTCGCGGGTCTCTCCGCGCACCGCCTCCGCGCCGGCAAAGACATAGCGCAACGCATAGAAATCGTACGGATTGGCGCGGCGCGCATAGCCGGCGAGAAAGGTGTCGGTGCCGAACAGGATCGTCGCACCGGTCGCATAGGCGATCTCCGGCACGATGCGGTAGTGCAGCGGCGACGGGTAGAGATACACCCGCACCCCGGACAGCAGCGGCAGCAAGAAGCCGCCGGTCAAACCGAAGCTGTGAAACATCGGGAGGGCGTTGAGCGCGAGATCGGCCGGGCTGAAATCGACACGCGCCGCGATCTGGCGCCGGTTGGCCAGCAGGTTGGCATGGCTGAGCACCACAGCTTTCGGGGCGCCTTCCGAACCGGAAGTGAACAGCACCGCCGCGGGATCACTTGGCGAAATGCCGAGACGGCGATGCAAAGGAGCGGCGAAGCGCAGCGCGATTGCGCCATAGAGCTTGTCGATGACGCCGAGTTTTCCCCGGACGTCCTCGAGGTAGACGAGCTCCACCTCACCCGCCAAGCGCTCGACGAGGCCAGCGAGTTTGGCGAGTTCGACAAAGCGGCGGGAGGTGATGACCCGGCGCAGCCCGGCAGTCCGGCAGGCCGAGAGCACTCCGTCGGCGCCGGCGGTGTGATTGAGCATCGCCGGAACCCGCCCGGTCGCCTGCAACGCAAGGAAGGCGAGCGCGGCGCCAACCGAATTCGGCAGCATCAAGCCGACCGTATTGCCGCGCGCTGTGTCGCGGGCGAGCCGGCGGCCGAGCACGAGGCTCGCGGCGATCGTGCGATCATAGGTAAGCGGCGCCGTCGCCGGGTCCTCGATAATCCGATGGCCGCCGCCATGTGCCGCGCGCCCCTCGAGCAGCGCGGCGAAGATGCTCGGCGGATTGGGCCGCCGCGCCATCATTTCGGACATGATGTCGTAGAGGGCGGCACCAGCGTGGTGGCGGCGCGCGCGTCCGCGCAACTCGGCGGGGACCACGAGTTTGCGTGGCGGCAGGATCGTGATCGTCACTTTCGGGAACCAGCGCCGGCGGAGGCGCCCGGCGAGCCGCGAGAACGGGGTGAACTCGACCCCGTCGAGGCGCACCGGCAACACCATCGCTTCCGACTTGTCGGCGATCAGCGCCGGACCGTCATACACTTTCATCAAGGTGCCGCCCGTAACGTTGAGGCGGCCTTCCGGGAAGATCACGCAGCGGCGCCCTTCCCTAATCGCCTTGATCACCGACTTCGCCGCCATCGGCCGCGACGGCTCCACCGGAAAGACCTCGACCGCGGAGAGAAACGGGCGGACCCACCAGCGCTGCATCTGGGCCGGATCGATCGCGAAGACCGGTAATCCCGGCAAGAAGGCGCCAACGAGCGGCGCGTCCAGGAAGGACACGTGATTGGGCACGATGATCACCCGATCCCCCGCGGCTGCGACATTTTCGGTCCCGGCCATCTCGACCCGATAAGCGAGGCGAAACAGCATGCGGGCCAGCATCCGAAGGACGTCTCTCGGCAACAGCTTGCAGATCCACACCGTCACCAGGGCGTTGGCGGCGCCGAGTATCAGGAACAGCGCCGGGGTATCGAGCCCGGCTGCGATCAGCCCGGCGGTGACGGCTGCCGCGCCGGCCATGAACAGCGCATTGACGACATTGTTAGCGGCGATGATCCGCGCGCGGGACGCCTCCTCGCTGCGGTTCTGGATGATCGCGTAGAGCGGTACGACGAAAAAGCCGCCGCTGACCGCGAGGCCCAGGAGATCGCCGAAGATGCGCAACCCGCCGAGCTGCGACAGGAAATCGACGATCCCGATCAGTGCCCCCTGCGCCGGCAGAGCGGCCCGGCTGGCGAGCCCGAGGTCGAACGAGAAGAATGTCATTCCGAGTGCCGCCAGCGGGACATAGCGGGCGCTGACCTCGCCATGCATCAGGCGCCCGCACAGGGTCGAGCCGACCCCGACGCCGATCGAGAAGGCGGCGAGGAACAGGACGACGACGCTGCTGTCCGCACCGAGGGTCATCTTGGCGAAGGACGGCAGCTGCGACAGCGACACGGCACCGACGAGCCAGAACCAGGACGCCCCGAGGATCGACAATCGCACCTCGCGGCGCTCCCATGCCTGGCGCAGAATCCCGGTCGTTGCCGCCGCCAGGTTCCAGCTGAGCCGAAGAGTGGGTGCCGGGGCCGGGGCGGTCGGCACCCGCAGGCTCGCGGCAAAGCCGAAACCCGCGCAGACGAGCAGCAAGATGCAACAGGCGGCCGGTCCCCAGGCGATTGCGACCGCGACCCCACCGGCGATGGTGCCGGCGAGAATCGAGAGAAAGGTGCCGGCCTCCATCAAGGCGTTGCCGTCAACGAGCTCGGCGGTCGCGAGATGCTGCGGCAGGAGCGCGTATTTGACCGGGCTGGAAAACGCCGCCTGCGTTCCGAGCACAAACAACAGAACCATCGAGAGCGCCAGATCGCCGGTCAGCAAGGCCGCTGCGGCGCCGAACACGGCGACGAGCTCGGCGGCTTTTAGGATCTGTAGTAGTCGCGAGCGCTCGAACCGATCAGCAAGTTCTCCGGCGGTCGCCGAGAACAGAAAGAATGGCGCTATCAGCGCGCCGCCGGCGACGGCAGCCACGACGCCGGGGTCGGGGCCGGCCGCGGCGCCGTAGGTGATCAGCATGATGAAGGCGCTTTTGAACAGATTGTCGTTGAACGCCCCCGTGGTCTGGGTCAGCAGCAGCGGTAGGAAACGCCGCGCCCGCAGCAATTCGATCTGCTTGCTCATAGTTCAATCCCGCGGTTTGGCGATCGCCGCCCAGATACCCTGGGCGATATCTTCGGCTGCGTCGGAGAGGGGCGGGTGAGCCGCCCATAGAGCCGAGCCACCAGCTCGTCCTTGTTCGCGTCGTACCGATAGAGGGAGCCGACGGCGACGCCGGCACATTGGGCGATCATCGGCATCGGCGTTGCGTCAGCCCCCCGTTCAGCGAGGAGGCGAAGGGCAGCCCCATCGATCCTCAGCTTCAAGTCACCTTCAATCCGTGCCATTCGTCCAACCCGAATGAATGAACGTTCGCTCAAACATACGGATGGTGGTGACTTATGTCAACGCGTCTCCTTCTAAATGTACTTTTACGTGTACCTTCTCTTGGGTTTCCCAAGCTGGTCGGCATGTAAATTAAGCGAAACTAGGAACCAACAGCCTCCAATTTTAGGCGGGCTCCCCCGCCGCCGCGCCCCCGATTTTCCGGACATGGCGTGCCGTTTGCCCTTCCCTGGCATTACGTCCGCCAGCACGGCGGGTTTCCGCAGGCGCTGTTGCCACGCCAAGAGGTTGACGATGATTTCGCCCCTGGTGTAGTTGTCCGCTGTGCCGTTCGGTTCCCCAGCCTCGCAGTGAACGCTGGACTAGTCTCCTTGGCCGTCCTGGGTCCATCAAGCGCCGCTCGCTTTCTGGCTCGCGGGAGCGTTGCGACCGCAAGTCTTCGTCTCACGACGCGCATCGCCCGGCCAAGCCCGCCGGATCCGGGTGACCTTTGCTTCCCTCGGTGCCGGGTTGACGGCGCGATCTCTGCCAGTCGATCCGACGACCCCCGAAGGGCCTCAGGAGGGGCCGGGATCCGCAAGAGCCCGGCGATTGGAGGATGAGCGGCCCGGCCGCCGCGGGCCAGCGGCCCCGCAAGGTGCCGCTGACCGTCGTCGCCATAGACGGCGGCGCCGCCCACGAACTGACCCGGATGGCGGTCGAGCATACGCTGCGGGTGATCGAGCCCGAGCGGGTGCTGATCCTGACGGACGACCCAAAGAAGATCGTCATCTCCAAAGACGTCAAATATCGGCAGTTCGCAGGCAAAAGCGTCATCGCCTACCAGCGAGCCCTGTGGTACGAGGTGCCGCGGTGGCTCCGGACGGATCATTTTCTGTTGATCCAATGGGACGGCCACCCCACAAATTCGGACGCTTGGACCGATGAGTTCCTCGCATACGACTACATCGGCGCGCCATGGCCGCACCATCCGGAGGAGTGCCGGGTAGGGAACGGCGGCTTCTCCCTTCGCTCGAAGAGGCTGGCGAGATATCTTGCGGCGAACCCGGACCGCTATCCATTATGGTGTCCGGAAGACGACGCGATCTGCCGCCGATACCGTGTGGCGCTGATGGAGAAGGGGTTCCGTTGGGCACCGGAGGATTTGGCGTATCGGTTTTCCGTCGAAACTCGAGGCCGGGATCTTGCAATGACGCCGTTCGGGTTTCATTCCCCGCTAAACTGGGCGTGGGCGTTGTCGCCCGAGGAACGAGAACGGCGCTTCCGCTCTGCCTCGCCCTACGTCTTGGGGCTCGGCGCGTTTGAAACGATTCGGCAATGGCATCACCAGCCGGGTCGGTGACCGGGGCAGTCGCCGGGGCGTCTATCCCGTCCGTTTCCCGAGACGGTTCGACTCCTCGAATTGGAGCTCTGGCTTCGCGAGCACAAAGCCGAAGCGGCCGAGATTGCAGAACGGGGAACGGCAATTGACGGACGCGCTGACCTTTGATCACGTGATCGACAAAGCGGTGGAGGCCAATCGTCGGCATGTCGAGGGGCCGAAATGAGCGAGGCGCGCAAGTTTACCTACGACCCTACGATCTTTGACGTCGGCTCGATGGAGCAAGCACGATGGACAGCGGTCAGCCCGGATGGCGTGCATACGTCGGAGGAGCGCTGGGAAATCGAGACCGAGTACCTGATGGAGATCGTCGACGCCTACCTGCCGCCGCGCGATGCGACCGCGTTGGATTTCGGCTGCGGGCCTGGCCGGCTCGCGAAGCCGTTGATCGAGCGCAAGAATTGGTCGGTGCTGGGCGTCGACATCAGCCCGACAATATCGGCGTTGGCGTCAGAGTACGTCAAATCTGAGCGGTTCCTGGTCTGCAACCCGACGACCTTCGATCAGCTGCTGCGTTTCGGAGTGCGCGCGGATTTCGCGCTGGCCATCTGGGTGCTCCAGCATTGCCCGCGCCTGGACGAGGACATCGCAAGGATAAAGGCCGCGCTGAAGCCGGGAGGCCGGCTTCTCGTGCTCAACGCCGGCCGCAGGTTCGTGCCGACGCAAGAGCAAGGGTGGGTCGACGACGGAATTGACGTCTGGGCGCTCTTGCAGGAGCATTTCCTGATGTTGCGCAACGAGCAACCAGACGCATCGGTCGTACCACCAAGACGCGCATTGTGGGGCGTCTTTGAACAGCGATAAGAGTTTCTGACGACCACAGCTCCTCACGCTATCCGGAGAGCTTCGGTCTCTAGGGTTAGCCCCATACTTCGTGGGCAGTTTCGACGACGAGGCGCAGTTTGGCGATCTGCTCATCTCGGGTCAGTGCGTTGCCGTCGACGGTCGAGGAGAAGCCGCATTGCGGGCTGAGGCAGAGCTGCTCTAGCGGCACATATTTCGCCGCCTGGTCGATGCGGCGCTTCAGCTCGTCCTTGCTTTCGAGCGCCGGCCGCTTGCTCGTGACGAGACCCAGTACCACCCGCTTGTTACCCTTGGGCACAAAACGCAGCGGTTCGAACCCGCCCGATCGGGCGTCGTCGTATTCGAGAAAGAAGCCGTCGACCGCGAGCTCGCCGAACAGCGCCTCGGCGACATGGTCGTAGCCGCCCTCGGCCACCCACGACGAGCGGAAATTGCCGCGGCACATATGCGTGCAGACGGTCATGCCGGGCGGCTTGCCGGCGAGCGCCTGGTTGATCAGGCGGATATTGATCAGGTGCTGGTGCTCGCCGTCGCCGCCGATGCTTTCAACATAGGCGCGCTGCGCCGGGTCGTTGAGATAGGCGAGGCTGGTGTCGTCGAGCTGCAGATAGGTGCAGCCCAGCGCCGCGAGGCCGGCGATCTCTCGCTTGTACACTTCGGCGAGGTCGTGCCAGAACGCATCGATGTCGGGATAAGCGGCCTGATCGATCACCGCCCGGCCGCCGCGGTAATGCAGCATCGAGGGCGACGGGATCGTTAGTTTCGCGACCGTTCCGGCGGGCGCCACCGACTTCAGATAGGCGAAATCCTCGGCAAAGATCGTCTTGTCGAGGGTCAGCTTGCCGCCGATGCGAAAGGCTCCCAGCGCCGCCTCGACCGGACCCGCTTCGTTCCGGAACTGGATGCGCAGCTTCTGATCGGTCTTCGCGACGCCGCCGATCTGATAGAGAAAATCCATGTGCCAGGAACCGCGGCGAAACTCGCCGTCGGTCACCCCCTGGAGGCCGATCTCCTCCTGCATCCGGACTACGTCCCGGATCGCCGCATCCTCGACGCGGCGCAACTCATCGGCTGAGAGCCGCCCAGCCTCACGCTCGGATCTCGACTGCAATAGCTCGAGAGGACGCAACAGGCTGCCGACATGGTCGGCGCGGAAGGGTGGATGCGACATCACTCAAGTCTCCGAAACAGCTTCCAAGACGCCGACCGCAATCTTTCACTTTCAGACCGGATCATAACATCTATCAAGCCGGCTGCGGGCGTCCAGTGAAGGATCTCGGCTCCCACTGTTTTTCTGTTTTCGCTGTTTTACCGGCAAAATTAACAGCCTGTGATCCCTCGCTCCCCGCAGAAATCCTGGGATGCGGATGGCCTCGCGGGTGAAAGAACAGTGAAAGAGCTGTCTGTTCCTTCGCTGTTCCTCGCTGTTCACGTGTACCAGAGCAGTTTAACATTTAACGGATATGAATATGACAGGACGAAAGCGCGGCTCACCCGAGACGAAATGGAGGTGATCAGATTATGACTGGCATGACCGATCAATTCGAAGGCCGCTGCCTGTGCGGCGCGGTGCGCTTTGTCGCCAGGGGTCAACCGAATTCCGTCATGTGGTGCCATTGCGAAAGTTGCCGGAGGCACACCGGCGCGCCCGTCTCCGTGTTCGCGGCCTTCGACCGCAGCGCCTATACCGTTACCCAAGGTGAGATTACCAAGTTCAACTCGTCGCCCGGTCGGTGGCGGGGTTTCTGCGCCCGCTGCGGGTCGACATTGACCTGCGAAGGCGAGCTCTTGCCAACGGGTGAAACGCATTTCCACATCGGTGCATTCGATCAAGCCGCGCGACTTCGGCCGACGAGGCACCTCTTTCCCGAAGAGCGCCTGCCTTGGTTACATTTGGCCGACGCATAACCTTTGCCGGCATAGGGTCAAGTTCGGCCTGACGCTAAAAGCGCGTGGTAGGCCGTCAGAGCCTCGATGTGGTTGCGGTCGGCTCGGAGGCCGACGATGTCCGTCGGGCCGGATAACGAGAAGCGTGACCCCGCCGATGCCCAACTGGTCGGCTGCCGCTGGCGCAAGCCGTGCGTACGAAGTTTGATCGTCGGAGCGGGCCGCGAGCACAATGGTCGCTTCCACGAGGAACGTGCCGCTTCGAGCTCGTGTGGAACTGTCGAGTCGCGCGAGGCTTTCGCCCGGCACCGATAATCCACCCATGAGCAGCGCGGTATGGCCTTCGCGGTTGGTCAGCTGGTGCAGCATGCAGACCTCGCCGCCAGCGAGGACAACCTCGATCGTATCCGGGAGCCGTTGGCCGGGTGCCAGCACATCGTGCTCGTCTCCCATGACGATCGGTGAGCCTCTGTAGTCAACGTCGAGTTCAGCCTCTGCGATCGTCTCGTGGTGCCGTGACGTCGGGTCGGCAAACACCGCGCGAAGCGTCTGGTCCCGAGCGCGCCGCTCGGCTGGGTCGGTCACGGTTTGGGCGAGCTCGACCGCGTCTCCGGATACAGTGATCGTCTCCGCCACGGGGCGTCGTTCCGCTTCGTAGCTGTCGAGAAGGGCGGGTGTGCAGTGCGCATCGCACACCAGCGCCAGCTTCCAGGCGAGATTGAACGCGTCCTGGAGGCCGCTGTTCATCCCATGGCCCTGGGCCGGAGAGCAGACGTGAGCCGCGTCCCCCGCTAGCAAGATGCGACCCGACCTGAACCGCCTCGCAACTTTCGTGTGGCAGTGGAAGCGCGTCGGATTGGCGATGTCGTCGAAGCCGATCGTGGGTAGGTAGCGGTTGATCGTGGATGAAGCGTCGGCCACCAGGTCGGAGTCCGCGGAGCTCGGCCGCAGGTAGACACGCCAGCGCCGTTGCGCAAGTGCGGTCAGGATTACCGGGATGTTGTCCAGATAGGCGTAGTTCGCCTCGTACGAGTCCGGCCAGCCCGCCAAGGTCGCATCGAACACGGCCCAGGGCTCGGTGATGTCGTGTCCGGTTAGCTCAATTCCGCTCAGCTCCCGGGTCGTGCTGTGCAGCCCATCGCACCCGACCACCCACCGCGCCAAGACTTGCTCCGTGCCACCCTCACGCTCGATCGTCGCGAGAAGGCCGTCCTCGTGGTCCTCCAATTCGATGAGACGGGCAGACCGAACGACGTTGCCACCCTTTTCGTGGAGGTACTCGGTCAGGATCGACTCGATCACCTCCTCCGAGACGCCGATGTTGAACCCGTAGCGACTGCCGCAAACCGAGAGGTCGATTTCACCGAGCACATTGCCCCCCGAGTGGAGTCGGGCCATACGCTGCTTGACACCAGCGGCGAGTAGGGGCTCGAGGATTCCCAGGGACTCGAAGACCTCGAGTGAGCGTGGAGGACGACTGTCGCCCGGTCCCAGTGCAGCGGCGCGGGGTGTGCATCAATGACACGGCACTCGACCCTCCGACGATGAAGCTCCGACGCCAGGAGCAGCCCGGTCGGGCCTGCACCCACCACGAGAACAGCCACCTCAGCAACCATGTCGAACCCGCTTGATGTTGGTCGTTAAGGTAGGAAGCGAGAGGACATCATCAGTTCGGCCGCGCGACCACCCGCAACTGGGATCGGCGCCCCGCGTCATGGGGGAGCGGCCCCGGACCGGCGGATAAATGTCTACGTGCCTCGACCATATTCGACGACAGGGCCCCGTCTTCCGCCGTGTTACGAGCCTCTGGCTTCCTTACACGGGTTCACCCAGCGCAGAGCGCTAAACCGGGCGAAATCCGTATCCGTCGAATACAGCACATACCCTCGCTCCATTGCGAGCACAGCCAAATGGGCATCGGTGGTGAGGTTGCCGGCGGTCCCAAGACGCTCGAGTTCGGCCCGAAGCCTCGCAAAGTGAGTATTCGGACGGCTGCGCAATATGAACATGCGGTAACGCCAGCCAGGCCTGAAGCTGCTCCATTAGATGCTGAACCGGCAGCGGACGTGCGACCACCCTGCGGTTGGTCGTGATCCGAACAAAACCGAGCATTGTCGCCCAAGCCAGCCCAATGCCTTCGGTGCCTGAGAGACAGGCATCCCACCACAACCTGGCCCTGTCATGAAGCGCGGAATCAGCGTTGTGCGCGTGAACGAGGACGTTTACGTCGGGCAGAATCATCGAGTTTTTCCGCGAAAGCCTCCGCCTCCAGCTCGTCGGCGAGCTGCCCGAGTTTGTCGAGATCGATGCCCGGCCTGAATCCGAATGAATGAGAAATCGTCTTTGGCGCGGGATGGCGTCGGGTCACGGTGGCCTCGCCGATGCCGGCGCGAATTGTTCGATTGACCGCTTCCCTAAAAGGAATGCCGAGCTCACGCGCGCGCTGTTTCAACAGTCCTGCGAGATCATCATCGAGCGTCAAAGTCGTCCGCATAACGCATCATTGATGCCGCCAGAATTGATGTCAAGACATCAACACCCGAGATTCCGCGTTTCAAACTCTCGATCCTCAGCGCGCGCCTAAGGCCACACCGCGCCAATTCGCGTCTGCAACGCGCCCTCGAGATAAACCTTTGAGCCCTTGCGCAGGTACTTCTCGGCGATCTCGGCAAGCCGCTCGTGAAAGATCACGACGCCGTCCACGGATCGATTACCGTAAGACCACAACCGGCAAATCCGCCAGTCTCGCGCGTGGCGATGCGGGCGCCGGCCGCCAACGCGGTCGCCGCGATCAGCGCGTCAAACTTCTCGATTGGATTGCCGGCCTGTCGACGCGCGAACACGATCTCGGGATAGCGCGCGGCCGCCCCCGCTTCGAACGGCAAAATACGATCGGCAAAATCCTCCGCGAACATAGCCGTTGCCGCTGCCGTTAGCGCCGTGCGCCGCCGCCCTTCGGGCAAGGCAGCAATGCCGTAGAGGATTTCGGCCTGATTGATGTGGGTCGTGTAGAGCAGCGCGCGAGGTTGGGCCGCCACCCAGGCCAGCACTGTCGGATGGGGTTCCCCGCGCATCAGCTCCGAGATAACGTTGGTGTCGACGACGATCACGGATCGAACGAGGGCGGTGCGTCGACATCCTCACGCGGCGGGAGTTCCAGATCGACGCCGCCGAGTGGCGCAAAGCGCCGACGGATCGCCTCGGCCAGGTTCGGCTCCGGCTGGTCGCGATCACCCGTCACGGCTTCGCTCAGGATCGACCGTGCCTCGGCTTCCATCGATCGGCCATGCCGCGCCGCGCGCACGCGCAATCGCTCTTTAACTTTTACATCGACATTACGGATCGTCAGCGTCGCCATTGTGATCTGTCGGTGTGTGCCAATGCGAGACATTGTATGCAATGCCAGCATTGAATGCAAGCGGCGTGTCCCTTGAGATTACCGGTTACGCGCGAGGAGATCCTCGGCCCAGGCCATCCCGGCATCGGGCCGGGCGACTCGCTTTATCCCGGCACGGCACGTTCTTGCGGCGGGGTGTCGGCGCTCAGCTGTAAGGTGCTATTCGGCTGATTTCCGCCACTAGAACGGGATGTCGTCGTCGAGATCGTTGACCGGGGTGCGGCTGCGGGCGGGCGGCGGCGGTGCCGGAGGTGCGGGGCTCGTCGCCGAAGCCGCCGCCGGCGTAGCCTTCGTCGTAGCCGCCTTCGATCGGCGGGCCGCCGGCGCCGCCGGCGCTATCGAGCATCGTCAGTTCGCCGCGGAAACGCTGCAGCACGATCTCGGTCGTGTAGCGCTCCTGGCCCGAATTATCGGTCCATTTGCGGGTCTGCAGCGCGCCCTCGACATAAACCTTGCGGCCCTTCTTCAGATACTTCTCGGCGAACTCGGCAAGGCGTTCGTTGAAGATCACGACGCGGTGCCATTCGGTGCGCTCCTTGCGCTCGCCCGACATCTTGTCGCGCCAGGTCTCGGAGGTCGCGACCGCCAGATTGGCGATCCGCATGCCGTCCTGGGTCGATCGGATCTCGGGGTCGCGGCCGAGATTGCCGACCAGGATTACCTTGTTGACGCTACCAGCCATCGGAGCACCGCCCTGTCGTGTTCATCGGACCCCCATCTTATCAAACCCCGAGAATGTTCCTACTTTATTCTTCCCATGGAAGCATATGACATGACCTACCTCACCCCCATTTACGATCCGATCGGCGGCGATGTCGAGCCGGGCGATCCGTCATTCGGGAGCTCGGCCGCGGCCGAGGATATCGCTCTGCTCGACGCCTATTCCCGCGCCGTGATCGGCGCCGTCGACCGAGTAGGGCCCGCGGTCCTTCACCTGCAGGTCACCGGAGCGAACGAACGCGGCAGCGGCGCCGGCTCCGGTGTCGTGTTCACGCCCGACGCCTATGTCCTGACCAACAGCCATGTCGTCAGCGGCGCCCGCAAGATTCAGGCGACCTTTCCCGACGGGCGCACTCTCGCGGCGACTCTGGTCGGCGACGACCCGGACACCGACCTGGCGGTGCTGCGTTTCGAGGGCGAGGCGCCGGCGTTCGCAAGGCTTGGCGATTCGCGCCGCCTGCGGGTCGGCCAGCTGGTTGTCGCGATCGGCAACCCGTTCGGCTTTCAGTGCACGGTCACGGCGGGCGTCGTCAGCGCGCTCGGCCGTTCCCTGCGCACCCGGTCCGGGCGGCTGATCGACAGCGTCATCCAGACCGACGCCGCGCTCAATCCGGGGAATTCCGGCGGGCCGCTGGTCAGCGCCTCGGGAGAGGTCGTCGGCATCAACACGGCGATCATCGGAATGGCGCAGGGCATCTGCTTCTCGATCTCGGCTGCCACCGTCGAGTTCGTCGCGGCGCGGCTGATTCGCGAGGGCAAGGTGCGCCGCTGCTATATCGGGGTCGCCGGACAAAACGTGCCGCTGTCCCGCCGAGTGGTGCGCTTTCACGAGCTGGCGCGTGAGACTGGGGTGCGAATCCAATCGAGCGCCCCTGACGGAGCGGCCCGCGCGGCCGGCTTGTTGAGCGGCGACATCATCGTCGCAGTCGACGGCATCCCGGTCGGCGATGTCGACGAATTGCATCGGCTGATGACCGAGGAGCGCGTCGGCAAACCCGTGCCAATCACCGTGGTGCGACTGTCCCAGAAGCTCGAAATTGTCGTCACCCCTCGCGAATCACCGCCTCGCGCTGGCGCGTAGGCCTTTATGTTCTTCATCTCACGGAGTTCGCTAGGCCGACTGAGGAGCCTGTTCTATTCGCCCCGGCAATGTTGGCGACAAGGTTTCAGGCAAGGGCTTTCCCTTGGTCTCGGGTAGGAACGGCGCCGCGACGACTCCCAGGATAAAGAACAGCCCGACGAGCGTCGCTGCAGGGCCATAGCCGCCGAGGCTGACAATCAAGGTGCCGGCTATCAACGGGCCGGTACAGGAGATCCAGCGCGGCGCGTTGAAGCAGAAGGCGACGGCGGTGCCGCGCATCCGCGTCGGGAACAGCTCCGGCAGCCACACCGGTGCCCAAGCCCAGATCCCGCCCGTGAAGAAGCCGAATACCGTGACGGCGGCGAGTAGCACGGCCATTGACTGAGCCCACATATACACCACCGGCGTCAAGACCAGGCACATCGCGTACCAGATCATCGCCGTGGGCTTGCGGCCGATCCAATCGGCGCAGAAGCCGAGGCTGATAAAGCCGAAGATGGCGACGCCGGTGCCGAGGAGCCCAGCCACCGCGGAATAATAGGGCGCCGACAAGCCCGCCTTGGCGGCGACGGTGCCGACATAGGTCGGAACGAAGGTGGCGACACCCCAGAACCCAAAGGTCACCGACAGCATCATCAAAAACGCGGGGATGAGCCGTCGCCGAACGCTGCGGTCTAGAAACATGTCGACCACGGTGAAGCGCGTCAGCGCGGCGTTTTCACCCTCTAGCGCCACGCCGCTGCGCCGCTGCGCCCGCGCAGCGCGGCGGCGCTCGCTCGCCGCTTCCCAGCGCGCCGATTCCGGCATGCCGCTCCGGAGCCACAATACAAGCAGGGCCGGCAAGACCCCGACCAGATACATCCACCGCCAGGCGTTGGGACCCAACCCGCCGATCAGCAGCCAAACGCCGGAAGCGAGAAAACTCCCGATCCCGGCACCACTTTGCAGCAGCCCGCCACCCTTGCCGCGCGCGTGATCGGGCCATAATTCGGAAACGAGGGAGGCGCCGGTGACCCATTCCGAGCCGATACCGACCCCGACGAGAAAGCGCAGGACCGCGAACGACTCCCAGTTCCAGGCGAGGGCACTCAGTGCGGTGGTCAGCGAGTAAGCGAGGATCGCCAGCATCATCGTGCGCTTGCGGCCAATGTAATCGGCGACGATGCCGCCGATCACGCCGCCGGTGGCCCAGCCGAATACAGTGGTCGCGAGAACGTAGCCGGCATAACGCGGAATCTGCGTGTATTGCGCCGCATCGAGCAGTTGGTGCAGCGCAAAACCGACGGTCAGGAAGAGCGCGTAGATCTCAAACCCGTCGAACAGCCAGCCGAGGTTCGAGGCGAAAAGCACCCTCCACTGCTCTCGGTTAAGTGAGCGGTACCAGGGTGAAGACAGGGCGGTGGCGTTGGTGTCCATGCCGGGACCTCACTGTTCTGCATGCGCCCACTACCGCCGACGCGGCGGGGCTTATTTTTGCCGGTCGGAGGATACACCTTGGCACTACGGATCCACAACTCATCCGCACAGGAGGATCTCATCTGTTACGGCCAGTGTCTTTCGGCCGCGGTAGCGCTCAGCAGCATCCCGCGATAAGTTCTTAAGCATGCAGCAGCAGATCCGAATCCGCGGCGCGCGGGAGCACAATCTCAAGAACATCGATGTCGAGTTGCCGCGCGACAGCCTCGTCGTGATCACCGGCCTTTCTGGCTCCGGCAAATCCTCGCTCGCCTTCGACACGATCTATGCCGAGGGACAGCGCCGCTATGTCGAGAGCCTGTCGGCCTATGCGCGGCAATTCCTCGAATTGATGCAGAAGCCCGAGGTTGAATCGATCGAGGGTCTGTCGCCGGCGATTTCGATCGAACAGAAGACGACCTCGCGCAATCCGCGATCGACGGTCGGAACGGTCACCGAAATCTACGACTACATGCGCCTTTTATGGGCGCGGGTCGGCGTCCCCTATTCGCCCGCGACCGGCCTGCCGATCGTAAGCCAAACCGTCTCGCAAATGGTCGACCGCGTGCTCGCGATGCCGCAGGGCACCCGGCTCTATCTGCTCGCCCCGATCGTGCGCGGGCGCAAGGGCGAGTACCGCAAGGAGCTCGCCGAACTGCAGCGGCGCGGGTTCCAGCGGGTCAAGATCGATGGCAAGATGCTCGAGCTCGACGAGGTCCGCGGGCTCAACAAGAATCTGAAGCACGACATCGAGATCGTCGTCGACCGCATCATCGTCGACGGCGAGCTCGGCAACCGGCTCGCCGATTCGTTCGAGACCGCGCTCGAACTGGCCGACGGCATCGCTATCACCGAAGACGCCGACAGCGGCGAGCAGACGATCTTCTCGGCGAAATTCGCCTGCCCAGTCTCCGGGTTTACGATCCCGGAGATCGAGCCGCGGCTGTTCTCGTTCAACAACCCGTTCGGTGCCTGCCCGGCCTGCGACGGGCTTGGCACGAAGCTCTATTTCGACCCCGATCTGGTCGTGCACGACAGCAAACGCAGCCTGGCCGAGGGTGCGGTCAGCCCGTGGTCGCATTCAAGCTCGCAATATTACACGCAGACCTTGGAGAGCATCGCCCGGCACTTCCGCAAGAGCATGCGCACGCCGTGGCAGGATCTGCCGGAAAAGATGCGGCGCGCGATCCTCTACGGCTCCGACGGCGAGCCGATCAAGATGACCTATGACGACGGGCTGCGGAAATACACGACCGACCGGCCGTTCGAGGGCGTCCTGCCGAACATGGAGCGGCGCTTCCGCGAGACCGACAGCGCCTGGGTCAAGGAGGAGCTCGGGCGCTATCAGAGCGCCAAGACCTGCGAGGTGTGCGGCGGCGACCGGCTCAAGCCCGAGGCGCTCGCGGTCAAGATTGCCGGCAAGCACATCAGCCAGGTGGCGGCACTGTCGATAGCCGAGGCCGGTACTTGGTTCTCCGGTGTCAGCGACGAGTTGACCCCGAGCCAGCGCGAGATCGCTCAGCGCATCCTGAAGGAAATCAACGAGCGCCTCGGCTTCTTGAAGAATGTCGGGCTCGAATACCTGACCCTGTCTCGGGCTTCCGGCACATTGTCGGGCGGCGAGAGCCAACGCATCCGGCTGGCCTCGCAGATCGGCTCCGGGCTGACCGGGGTGCTCTATGTCCTCGACGAGCCGTCGATCGGCCTTGCACCAGCGCGACAACGGGCGGCTGCTCGGCGACCCTGAAGCGGCTGCGCGACCTCGGCAACACGGTCATCGTCGTCGAGCACGACGAGGAGGCGATCCGCACCGCCGACTGGGTCGTCGATATGGGGCCTGGGGCGGGGGTTCACGGCGGGCATGTCGTCGCCGAAGGCACGCCCGAGGCGATCATGGCCAATCCGGACAGCGTCACCGGTCAATATCTGACCGGAAAGCGCGAGATCCCGGTGCCGGCGATGCGCCGCATCGGCCATCCGGGCCAGATACTGCGCATCCTCGACGCGCGCGGCAACAATTTGAAGGGCATCACCGCCGAGATCCCGCTCGGCACCTTCTGTTGCGTGACCGGCGTGTCCGGCGGCGGCAAGTCGACCTTGATCGTCGAGACCTTGTACAAGGCGCTCGCCAAGCGGCTCAACAATGCGCGCGAGCAGCCTGCCCCGCTCGGTGGGCTCGAAGGTGTCGAGTTTCTCGACAAGATCGTCGACATCGACCAGTCGCCAATCGGCCGCACGCCGCGCTCAAACCCGGCGACCTATACCGGCTGCTTCACGCCGATCCGCGACTGGTTCACCGGGCTGCCCGAGGCCAAGTCGCGCGGCTACCTGCCCGGCCGCTTTTCGTTCAACGTCAAGGGCGGGCGCTGCGAGGCCTGCCAGGGCGACGGCGTCATCAAGATCGAGATGCACTTTCTGCCCGACGTCTATGTCCAGTGCGACGTCTGCAAGGGCCGGCGCTACAACCGCGAGACCCTCGAAGTGCTGTTCCGCACGAAGAGCATCGCCGACGTGCTGGACATGACGGTCGACGAGGGCGCCGATTTCTTCCGCGCCGTACCGGCGATCCGCGACAAACTGCAGACCCTGCAGCGGGTCGGGCTCGGCTACATCCATATCGGCCAGCCGGCGACGACCCTATCGGGCGGCGAGGCGCAGCGCGTCAAGCTCGCCAAGGAACTGTCGCGGCGCGCCACCGGCCGCACCCTCTATATCCTCGACGAGCCGACGACCGGGCTGCATTTCGACGATGTCAGGAAACTCCTCGACGTATTGCACGCATTGGTCGAGGCCGGCAACACGGTGCTCGTCATCGAGCACAATCTCGAAGTCATCAAGACCGCCGACTGGATCATCGATCTCGGCCCCGAAGGCGGCGACGCGGGCGGCCATATCGTCGCCACCGGCACCCCCGAAGACATCGCCTCTAGCGAGGACAGCTACACCGGCCAGTATCTGCGCCCCTATCTCGCCCGCCGTCCCGCCCGGCGCCGGCGCGCGGGGTAATCGATCCGCCGGTTCGACGGCAGGCAAAGAGGCCCCCGATGGAGGCGGCATACATATCGGCCTTGGCGGCGCTGGCCGGAACGGCCATCGGCGGCCTGACGTCGTTTGCAACCTCGTGGACGACCCAGCAGGCGCAGGTCAGGGCGCAGCGGTTGGCCAATGAGAGAGACAAGCGAGAAGCCTTGTTCGGCAGGTTTCTTGAGGAAGCAGCAAAATTATATGCCGATGCTCTGCAAAATAGGCGCGACGACCTGTCTGCGCTCATCGGCATCTACGGATTGACAAACCGCATACGCCTCATATCGGCTCCGCGAATTGTCGACAGTGCGGATGCGCTGGTTGGAATCATCGTCGACACTTATCTCGCGCCGAACGTAACCTTGGAGGAGATGTGGTCGAATTGGGTTGATAAACATGTGGACCCGCTGCGCGACTTCAGCGAAGCGTGCCGTGAAGAATTGCAGAGCTTTGGAAGACGGTGAAAGGCGAGCGGTGAACCCCGCACGCGAACGGGCGCTTGCGGAGTTGCGACGGATGGTGCTCGGCGCACTCGGCGAGCATGATGCGGCGGTATGGCTGTTCGGGTCGTGCGCGCGCGGCGAGGCACGGCAGCACAGCGACATCGACATCGCGATCCTGCCGCGGGACGACCTTCCCTCCGGCTTCTTCGCTGAGTTAGCCGCCGATTTTGAGGAGAGCCCGATCCCTTACGACGTTGATCTCGTCAACCTTCGGTGGGCGGATGCGGCGCTGATCGACGAAGTGCGCCGCGAAGGTGTGAAATGGCGGAGCTAGAGACGCGGCTTGCCGAGGCGGAAGCGGCGCTCGCGACATTGGACGAAGCCATCGCGAGGGAACCGCGCTCCTTGATGGAACGCGACGGTGCGATTTTGCGATTGATCTACACTTTCGAGGCGGTGTGGAAGGCTTGCCAGCAGCTGCTTGCGGAATGCGAAGACATCGAGGTCGCTTCTCCAAACACGACGATCCGGGCCGCGCGGCGGCTCGGCTGGCTGTCCGACGAAGACGCGGAGGCTGCAATGAAGATCAACCGCGATCGCAATCTCGCGGTTCACATGTATCGGGGGCGGATCGGCGCGGAAATAGACGAGCGTCTGCGCGCCCATGCCGCGCTGCTCCGGTGTTGGCTCGGCGCCTTGCGGCGGCTGACGGCGAACGGAGACCGATAAGCTGTCCGGATCAGGAGGTTAAACGGATGCCCATAACGATCCGTCCACTTCACCCGGCCTTTGCCGGAGAGGTTTCGGGTGTCGATTGCCGGAAACCGCTCGCTTCAGGGAAGGTCGATGGAATCGAAGCCGGCATGAAGGAATATGCCGTGCTGATCTTTCGCGGCCAGAACCTCACCGACGAGGAGCAGATTGCGTTCACCCGCCATTTCGGAGAACTCGAAAGTTACAACACGCCGGGGCATGTCAGGAAACGCGAGGACCAGCGGCTCGGGCCGGGCATCGCGGATTTTTCCAACCTCGACAAGCACGGCAACATCATGTCCGACGAGGATCGGGTATGGTTCTTCAAACTCGGCGACCGGCTGTGGCATTCCGACAGCTCGTTCCGCCCGATCCCGGCGAAATATTCACTGCTCTCCGGGCGGGTTCTTCCCTCATGGGGCGCCAACACCGAATTCGCCGATATGCGCGCCGCCTATGACGCGCTGGATCACCGCACCAAGAGCTGAGATCGAGGATCTCGTCTGCGAACACTCGCTGATCTATTCGCGCGAGGCGATCGGGTTCACCGATCTGACGGCGGAGGAAATCGCGGCGTTCCGGCCGGTGCGGCAGCGGCTGGTGCGCACTCATCCGACGACCGGCCGCAAATCACTGTTCCTCTCCTCGCATGCCGGCGCGATCGTCGGCTGGACGATCCCCGAAGGACGCATGTTCCTGCGCGACCTGACCGAGCATGCGACGGCGCCCGCCTTCGTCTATTCGCATTCATGGCGCCCCCACGACCTCGTCATGTGGGACAACCGCGCGACGATGCATCGCGCCCGCCGCTTCGACCGCACCGAAGTGCGCGACGTTCGCCGCACCACTTTGGCCGGCGACACGGGGACGATCGAACAGGTCGCGTGAAGCAAAATCGCAACTTGCTGGGCTACCCTCACCCATCAAGCCTTTGGGCTTTGAGGTGAATTCGCAATAGCCCCTCTCCTGCACTGCGGGAGAAGGTCGAGCGCAGCGAGGCGGGTGAGGGGTCTCACTCGGAAGCCCTGAGGTTGCGCTGACGGAACAAACTCTGAGAATCATGACACTAAATTGAACAGAAATAAACTTATGAGCTGCTTAATTTCGACCGGCAAATAAGAATTACCGATGCACGCTACCGAGTTCCTACTTTTACCTCAGCAGATTGCCCGTTGTTTAAGCAAATCTACTCAATGGTACCGTTATTGCTGCACCTTGCTGTGGAAAGTCGGTGCCGGATGTGTCTTCTCACCGATCGCCGGGGTGCTGATCGCCGATTATCTGCTGGTCAAGCGGATGCGCATCGACCTCGTCGCATTGTTCGAACCCAAGGGTTCGTATTGGTACTGAAAAGGCGTCAACCCGATCGCGGTAATTTGGACGGCGCTCGGGTTTCTCGGCTACATGTTCGTCATTCCGCCGGAATGGATCCGGGTGCTGGTCACATTATTGGCGACCGGCGCAGGCTATTGGGCGACGATGCAGCTCCTGTCGCCCTATTTTACCTGGCTTGCCCGAGCATCGCACCCGGGCGAGCAACGCGAGCCGATCGAAGACCTCGATTGGGAGCTAGCTAGTACTACGTTTCCGAAATAACGTACCCATTGGTGGTCAAGCCGCATCATCGATTTTGTAACGCCAGGTGTGGACGACCGGCTCACGATTGATGTCGTTGACGAAGGCCTTCAGGCGTTGCGTGAGTTCGTCTTTTGACCTGACGCGGATGTGGCGCAATACCGAGCGCGCCAGTTTGGAGAAGAAGCCTTCGATGATATTGAGCCAGGACCCATGGGTCGGCGTGAAGGTGAAGGTGAAGCGCCCGATCGGCTGCGCCGCCAGCCAACCCGTGGTCTCGCACGAGACATGAGCGGAATGGTTGTCGAGGATGAGTTCAATCGCGGTGTCCGCCGGGTAGGCCGCGTCGAGGAGCGTGAGGAACTCGATGAATTCGCGGCTGCGATGGCGTTCTTTGACCAGGGCATGGACGTGACCGGTGAGCAAGTCGATGCCTGCCATCAGGGTCAGAGTGCCGTGCCGTTTATACTCGTGATCGCGCATCACGGTCGGGCTGGTGCCAGCCAGTGGCGGGCGATCCGGCGCGGTCGTACCGATCGCCTGGATCCCTGGTTTCTCATCGTAGGAGACGATGGCGAGGCTCCCGCCACCGCCGCTGTCTTGGCCCTGGCTCTCGCCGCCTCCCGCTTGGCCGCGCAGCATTGCGACCTGCCGGTAGACGCAGAGGATTTCGGCCATCTTGGGCTCGAACTCCGGATCGCGCTGCTCCAGGTAGTAGCGTACCTTGTGCGGCTTGACTTCTTGCTCGGCCAGGATCTTGCAGACCGTCCCCTGGGCCAACTTGCTCAGGCTGGGATGCCCCGCCGACGGTGCGTACTGGCGGGCATGCGCGGCGAGCAGCCGGGTGGTCCACAGTTCATGGGGATAACCCAGTTCCTTGGGCTTCTGGCACGCCAACGCCACCAGCCAGGTCTTCGCCTCTGTGGTGATGACAGGGTCGCGTCCCGCACGCGGTCGATCATCGAGCGCCGCGATCACCCCCAGTTCCGCCGCCCGCTCAAGGCAGCGTGTCACTGTCTGCTGCGTCACCCCAATCGTGCGCGCCACGGCATAGGCCGATGGCTCCTCCAAATAGGTCAGAATAATCCGCGCCCGTTCGACACGGCTCGTGGGTTCGGTCCGAGACCGAGAAATCTCCAGCAAACGTTGCCGCTGCTCGGCATCAGTCGGCAGCGCGATCACGCGACGAGGTGCGACCACTGGATCCCCCAATCCAATCCCCCACCCTCTTCTTACCACATCTCGTCCAAAACGAGAAAATCAAACCCAACATATTGATATATTGGAATCTTTACAC
>CAVOWQ010000024.1:0-24853 GCA_963700195.1 uncultured Alphaproteobacteria bacterium | reverse complement strand
AGACGACGGGATATTGCCGGTGGGGACAACGCACCGGCAAGGTTGGACTGCGAGCGCGCCGACTGAATAATCCTCACAGCGCAGTCATACCGCCGTCCACGAACAGTAGGGCGCCGGTGACGTAGGAGGCATCGTCGGAGGCCAAAAACAGGATCGCGGCGGCGACCTCTTCGGCCCTGCCCGGGCGCTTCAGCATGGTGCCTTGTGCGGCCTTGGCGTTATATTGCTCGACGGTCTCGCCGGCCGCTGCGATGCGGCGCTGATGGAACGGCGTGAAGATCGGGCCGGGGCCGACGGCGTTCACACGAATGCCTTCCGGCGAGTGGTCGGCGGCGAGTGCCCGCGTCAAGCCCGCGACCGCGGCCCTTGGTGGTGTCGTACTGCAGGTTGCCGCCGCCTGCTACGACGGAACGCACGGAGGCGACGTTAACGATGGCGCCGCCCTTGTTGCGGCGCATCAGCGGAACCGCCGCCTTGGCACAAAAGACGTAGCTCATCAGGGTTGGCCGGGCCTGGGTGTCCGACCTTAGACCCGATGTTCGCAGAGTGATCGGCGGCCCGCCGCTCGGCATGCACACTGTCGAGGGTTGTGCCGGATGGCCGGCACAGAGCCTCATGCATGGGGACGGGCCGAATGGACGATATCACTTATGTCGGGTTGGATGTGCACAAAGCGACGGTTTGCGTAGCAATTGCCGAGGGCGGGCGCGGCGGCATTACCAAGGCCGGCAACGCCCTGGCCCGGCGCGTGCTGATCGAAGGAGCCTGGACATACCGCATCAAGGCGCGGGTCAGCCGCAAGCTGCACGACCGTCTCGAGCCACTGTCCACAGAAATACGCGACATTGCATGGAAAGCACAGGTCCGGCTGTGCGCGCGGTACCGCCGGTTGGCCGCATTGGGCAAGCCCAGTGTCGTGGCCACCACCGCGATCGCCCGCGAGATGGTCGGCTTCATCTGGGCAATCGCCCGCCTGGTCCAGTCAGCGGTCGAGGACCAGCGCACTCACTCAGCCCATGCGGAAGCGCCGAGATGCTGACAGCGGCCGCAAAGCCCTGTGGATTTGCCGCTGCGCTTGGACGACGCTGACGCGTCGCCCACAACTCCACAGGGCCAACCATCAGCAAGCAACCATATTGAAGAGAAAGAAAGAACAACCCTCGTCAGTCATCGCGCAGCAAACCAGCGGAACCGTCAAGAAGCAACCCTCACCAACAATCCAATCGTGCGCATTGCCGGAGACAGGGCCGCGGTGGGGAACCCTCCTGCCCTGTTATGAGCTGGTCTCCAGACCAACGCTCGTCACTTAGAGTGAGGCAGCCCCGAGACGAAACCACGGTCATGCGGTAACCAACCCGCGCATGAGAGCTTGTTCAACCGGCGTCTTCGGGCCCTGTCTCCGGCTGTGCGCACCGATCAGCCGACCCGTCTCCGCTGCAGCGGAGACGAAAAATTGCGTCCGGGTCCTTGAAAGCGAACATGAAAACAGGGCTGGTGAACGGCGCCCGGCTCCAGGACCTCCCAAGGTCCGCCGGGCGCCGCGTCCTGCGTTAGATCGTAATCTTGGTTCCATCGAACCGCGTGAACGTCCAGCTGGCGTGCTCGTTATACGTCGCCTTTTGGTCACGCAGCACGTGAATCGCGACTTCCTCGCCCAGGATCACCGACTTCTCGTAATCCGACCGCCAATGCACCCCTGCATGATTGCGTCCGATCGCGATGTTCGCCGCCAATTTGTTGGCTTCGCCGCCCAAGGTCAGTTTGTCCGGTCCGGTATAGTTTACGAGCCCCGTCCCGTCGGCGCTCGCCATCATCGGCTGAGGAAACACCCAGTCCTCGTCGAAAATCGCCTTCAGCATCGTCGCGCACGCGCCGGCGACTGTCCCGTGCCCTTGCCCATACGAGGGGTGCCACGGGCTTCCCTCGGGAAAGGCCTGCGGCAAAAAACCGCTTCCGTACTTGGCCTCAATCCGCTGGACTGCTTTGGAATTCAGCACATCGCCATGGAGCGGATAGGCGAAATGCATTGGATCCGAAGTCGGCAACAACGTCTTGTGCACCAGGCCGCCATAGGCTTCCGGCCGCAGTGCGCGATGCACGAACCATTTCTGGAACCAGATCGACTTCAGTGCCGGCGCCGCAATGGCGGAGATCTGCGTTTTGGCATAGGGCGTGCCGAACGTGCCAAACCCCTGCTCACCTTTCGTGGTATTGTACGGATTTCCGACATTGAACGGCGCGTTCAGATCAAGCGCTACGAGGCATCCATTAAAATACGCCTCGAACAGCACGTCGACATGGACATAGGCGGCAAGCCCGCGCCCATCCTTCAGATAACGCCGGGTCGGATCGGGCTGATTGGGACCGAACGGCAGCGACCGCAGTTTTGTCGGGTCGGTGGCCTGGCCGTTCTGTACCTTCAGCCAAGAACCGAAGTCGGTCATGTAATCGGCCCCGCCGCCGCCTACCGGCAGGTAAGTCTGGAACGTCTGATCGACATGGATCGCGCCGTACTCGAACGGCAGCAGCAGGAATTGCGAGACGTACGGCCCGGCCAGATCTCCCGGGGTAAAGCCGCGGAACAACGTCTGGGCGGTGACGTTCCCCGCCATCTTCGGTCCGCGAAAGTCGGACAGCGTACTGAGCTCGTCGGTCGCCGCCTGCGCCAGCGGATTGGTATCATACTGGCTGAACGGCACGTCGCGCAGCAATGCCATCCAGTAATCCTCCACCGCCTCGCCGGCTCGCCAGGCGCTGGCGAGGGGCGGTGCCGGCGGCAGCACCAACGCTTGCGGATCGCGTCCTTCGAGCACATAGGCAAGACCGGCCTGCGGATCGACCAGCGGGACATCGCCGCCCAGTGCGATCGCCTCGAAATCGGCCGGCATCCCAGTGTTTAGCGCGCCCAACATACTGTCGTAGGAAGATGGAACGACATCCCCCCTAGCGTCGTGCTCCAGCCCTTTGGAATAATTACCCCAGCGCCCCGGATAGAGCGCTTCGTCACCATTGTCGTGATGCGTCACGACGTGTTTTTCCGCTTTTGCGGCATCAATACGGATCTTCTCCGCTTGATCCGCGCGCGCTTGGGGGCTCAAGGTCGGCATATCGTCCTCGCTCTTATGAACAATCCCGATCGGTGACGACAGGCTGTCGCTCACCTAGGGATGCAACGAGAACTAACACAGCTCCGAGCGACGCATGTGTGAGCTGCCTCACTCTGCGTTGCTCCAGTCGCTAAATCATGGCGGCGCCCGCGACGCGGCATTCAGAGGCGCGCGGATTTTCTCTCCGCCTGCGCCGTGCGTCGCCAATTCGCGGCATCATCTTGACGTTAACCCAGGAGAACGCCTACACAGCGAGACCCGCGCTTTGACAAGCGCATGCGCCGAGGGAGGATGGCAGATGGCTCGCATCAGGCATATTGCACTTGTGACCGACGATCCCGCGAAAACTGCAGAATTCTACAAAGAACAGTTCGGACTGACCGAGCTATATCGCCGGCCCGGGGACACCGGCGAAAAGGGTGTTTGGCTCAGCGACGGCTATATTTACTTCGCCATTCTGAAATACGGCGAGCCCGGTGCTCCGAAACTGGGCCCTGGACAAACCTCCGAGATGCGTGGGATCCACCACATCGGATTTTATGTCGACGACGAGCAGGCGACGGCCAAGGCCCTGGAAGCCGCGAATTATTCGCCCGTGCCGATTCCGAAAACCGAAAGGCCGGAGCGGACCCCGATGGGCGACGCGGTCAATCTGAAGTATCTGGGTCCTGACGACGTGCACATCGACATCCGCAGCCGCGGCTGGAATGAAGCGATCAGCTTCGCGATGCAGCGCTACGACCTGGAGCCGGTCAAAGAGGAAGCAGCCGAGTAATCACCCTGGAGGACGTGCCGATGATTTACGAAGTCCGTACCTACACGCTGCGCCCCGGAACCTTGGCCGAATTCGAGGAGCGCTACGAGAAGCGCCTCCCGCTGCGCGAGAAGCACTCCAAATTAGGAGCCTTCTGGCACACCGAATTCGGTCCGCTCAATCAGGTCGTCCACGTCTATCCTTATGACGACCTGCAACACCGCACGAGGGTGCGCGCGGCGATGGCGCAAGACGCCGCGCGCAACGCGCTCCCCGGCGGCCAGGACCTGATCGTGGCCCAAGAGGCCGAGATCATGAACCCGGCGCCGTTTATGCGCCCCCTGGGCAGCCGTGATCACGGCACCGGGAACGTGTACGAGATGCGCACCTACACCTACGCCCCGGGCGACATCCCGAAGGTGCTGGAAGCGTGGGGTAAGGCGATCGAGGCGCGGGAGCGGTTCTCACCGCTGGCGGCGTGCTGGACGAGCGAACTCGGCGCGCTCAACAAATTCACCCACATCTGGGTGTACAAGGATCTGGGCGAACGCGCCCGCGTCCGCGAGGAATCCCGCCGTCCCGGCGGCGCATGGCCGCCACAGGCCGGCGTCCGTCCGGTCCGGCAAGAAAATAAGCTGCTGATCCCGGCATCCTTCTCGCCCGTGCGGTAGCCGGGGCTCTCCCACCGCCCGCCTGGTGCGGGTAGATACGTGGACTGACGGCGACGAAATCGCCGTCAGTCCATGGTTTCGGTAAAATATTCGACCAGACCACCAGTGACAAAGCTTCTCGATCAAGCACTCGAAGCCGCGCGTAACCGTATTTTTTTTAAGCTTTAAGTTATTGAAAAACGTGGTGGGGCGGTAGCGAAGCCATGCCAGTGCGACCCGCGCCATGCTGCTACCGGTCTGATCCGACACCGCTTTGACGGCCGCGACGACACGGTCGGTCCGCTGTTGCTCGGGCATGAAAACCTTCATGGTGTCGCTGTTCATGCGGCCCTGCTGGGGCGAGCCGTGGCTGTGATACTTTCCGGTCAGCATGCCGTTGGCTAGCGGCGACCACGCCGTCAGGCCGAGGTTCAGGGCCTTGGCCATCGGGACCAGCTCCCGCTCGACGGTTCGTTCGATCAAGCTGTATTCAATCTGCAAGCCTATGAAAGGCGACCATCCGCGCAGTTGGGCAAGTGTATTCGCCTGCGCGATCCACCATGCCGGGGCATCCGAAATTCCGACGTAGAGCGCCTTGCCCTGACGGATCAAGTCATCCAGCCCCCGCATGACTTCCTCGACCGGCGTAATTTGGTCCCAGACGTGAACCCAGTACAGGTCGATGTAATCGGTTCGCAGCCGCTTGAGGCTTGCTTCCACGGCCTGCATCATATTCTTGCGGTGATTGCCGGCCGCGTTCGGATCGGTGCCCCGGGCAGCACAGGAGTATTTCGTGGCGAGGACCACGCTCTGGCGATGGTCCTTCATAAACTCGCTGAGACACGATTCGCTCGTCCCGTTTGTGTAGATGTTCGCGGTATCGATGAAATTGCCGCCGGCCTCGCGAAAGGCGTCGTACACCTTGCGTGCTTCGTCTTTGGGAGAACCCCAGCCCGTTTCCTCCCCGAAGGTCAATGCGCCGAGCGCCGCCTCCGAAACCCGAAGTCCGGAGTTGCCCAAAAGTCGGTATCTCACGTGACATCTCCTTTTCGCTACGGCTGTTTACGCTTGCGCCGTTGGTTCGTATGCCCGTACCATACGGAACTATACGATATGGTACGGTTCTATATTGAATAGTACCTTATGGAACTACCATCGTGTCAAGCGGGATCAAACATGCGGGTCTGGGAGCTTCTATTACGCAACGCAAACGTGCTTCAGGCCGTGCTCGAAAGGGCCGAGCCGGAGCTGTCCCCGCTCGAACTCGATGCGCGGCGCCTGTTCATTTTATTTACGGTTGAAGCCCACCCTTTCCCTGCCGATCTCGCCCGCGTGCTGTCTTTGCCCAAACCGAGCATGACTTTCTTGGTCAAGAAGCTGGAAGAGAGCGGTTACTTGCGGCGACAGGGAGAAAAAAGTGACTTGCGCCGCTACCGGCTTACGATCACGCCCGCCGGTATGAAAGCTAGAGACAAAGGGGCTGAAGTGGTAAACGGAATATTCGGCGCCTGTCTTGACAATCTCAGCGCCGCTGATCAGGCAACCTTTTGCCGGATCATCGACCAATTGCAGCCACGGGCCTCAAAGACAAAATCGCAGGTTGATGCCCGATCCTGACCGGTCGCGCAATTTCGAGCCTGATTTGACGCAAAGCGGGCTCGGGGCACAGCCTAGAGCCCGGTTCGGCCCAAAGTCGGATGCGCCCTGATATCGGCTTCTGCGCCCAACTTTGTGATGTACATCCCAAAAAAGTGGGTGCAGCAGGACTTCGAACCTGCGACCCGCTGATTAAGAGTCAGCTGCTCTACCAACTGAGCTATGCACCCGCGGCGGGTTGCGCTCTATAGCAACGCGCCGCTCGCTTGTCGATACCCGAGTCCTTGCAGATCATGGAAGGAAGCTGGAGAACGCTCCACCGGCTTCGCTGCATCCGCAACAGGGTCCGGCTTTTGCCATAACTGTTCTATGTCCATTTCCCTGTAGATTGTGGGTACCGCCAAGCAATGTCGCCGAGAGCTGAGCGCAAGTTCGATGTGGTCCTTTTCGACCTGCTGACGGCGCTGCTCGATTCCTGGACGTTGTGGAACATTGTCGCCGGGAGCCCGGAAGATGGGCGCAAGTGGCGCGCAGCCTATTTGCGCCGCACCTACGAGACTGGCGCCTACCGTCCCTACGAGACGCTCGTCGCCGAGGCCGCGGCCGAGGTCGGGCTGTTCACCGACCCTGGCGGCGCAGCTCGCCGCTCGCTACGGCGAGCTCGAGCCCTGGCCGGAGGTTCGCGAAGTGCTCGGCGCGCTGCGCCGCGAAGGGATGGCGCTGGGCGTCGTCACGAACTGCTCCGAGAAACTCGCGGTCAAGGCGATCGCTGCACCGGCATCGAATTCGATGTCGCCGTCACAGCCGAGCGCGCCGGTTTCTACAAGCCCGACGCACGACCATACGAGATGGCTCTGGACGAACTCGGTATAGCGCCCGGCCGGTGCTTGTTCGTGGCTGGCTCCGCCTACGACCTGTTCGGCACGAGCAAAGTCGGTCTACCGACCTATTGGCACGACCGCATTGGCATGACGCCGCCTCGCAACGCACCCGAACCGATCGCGCACCACCGCTCGCTTTACCCGCTCCTCGAATTAGTGCGAGCTGTCGGGTAGGGGGCTTACTCCGGCAGCCGGGTGGATTGCCAGGTCACCATCTGCCACTGGCCGCCTTTGTTGGCGTAGACGTCGGTGAAGCGAACGCTGAAGCTGTTGGGGCGACCCTGCGACATGACGCTGATGCGGCACGAGCCGGTCAATACCACCGCGTCGCCCAGATCCTGGGCCTTGACGTCGGAGGGCTCGACTGCGGTGTAGACCGTCGACCCCGACTCCATGTTGCCGATCAGGCTCTGCTTGGTGTCGAGCCGCGCCGATGAGTGAGTATAGATCAGGTCGTCGGACAGCAGCGCCTTCAATGTGGCGATGTCCTTTTGCGCCATTGCGGTCATGCGCTTCTTGTCGAGGTCGATGACCATTTGTCCATTGCCTGCCATTTGTCTCTCCTTTCAGCGGGTTTCGAGGACCAGCTTGCCCTGCAGGTGGCGGCTTTCGCTGACCCGGTGCGCCTCCGCCGCGTCGGCGAGCTTATAGCGGGTGATCGCCGGCGGCGATACCGCGCCGGCTTCGAGCAACGCCAGCATCCGTTCCAGATGCGCGCGGTCACGGGCGACACCGGGGCGCAGCACCTGCACATCCTTGCGGGTCGGCTGAAACCCGGCCGGCGCCGGCGCGATCCACACCAGCCGGCCGCCCGGCTTCAGCACGGCATAGGAGCGGACCTGGACATCGCCGCCGACCGTGTCGAATACGACGTCGCAGTCGGCAACGACCTTGGTGAAGTCCTCCTGGTTGTAGTCGACGACCCGATCGGCGCCCAGCTGGCGGACATAATCGTGGTTGCGGGCGCTCGCCGTCGTGATCACCGTCGCGCCGAGATGCTTGGCGAGCTGGATCGCGAAGCCGGCGACGCCGCCCGCGCCGCCCTGGATCAGGATGGTTTCGCCGGGCTTGAGCTTTGCCGTGTCTTCGAGCGCCCACAGCGCGGTGAGGCTGGTCAGAGCCATCGCCGCTGCCTCGGCGTGCCCTAGGCGCGCGGGCTTCTTGGCGATGATCGCCGCCTTGATCGCGATCTTTTCCGCGTAGGCGCCCTCGATCCCCTGATCGCAGACCCCGAACACCGGGTCGCCGACCCGCAAATCGGTGACGCCAGGACCCAACTGCGCTGACCACGCCCGAGAAGTCGCGGCCGAGGATATGCGGGAGCTTGACGCCGCTGCCGACTGTAGGCGCCGCCGCCGAGCCGCACCTTGTAATCCGCCGCATTGACGCTGGCGGCGTGGATGTCGACGACGACCTCGCCAGGTCCGGCGACCGGGTCGGGCACCTCGGCCAACTGCAATACCTCCGGCCCGCCATGCTTCTCGAACAGCACCGCCTTCATGGCCTTCTCCCCATGGCCTTCTCCGTGTACAAGCGATCTTCGCCTGACCCATAGATCTTCATGACGAGGGTAGCAAGCAAAGCCGCTGCCTGAACCGAATGTGAGGAGCCGCGATGATCACGCCCGCCTATGTCCGCACGATGGCCGCCTACAATGCCGAGATGAACCGCCGGCTGTACGGTGCCGCCGCGCGCCTCTCGGACGCCGAGCGGCGGCAGCCGCGCGGCGCCTTCTGGGGCTCGATCCACGGCACTCTCAACCATCTCCTATGGGGCGACCGGCAATGGATGTCGCGTTTCGACAACTGGCCCAAGCCCGATGTCGCGATCAAGCAGAGCGCCGGGCTGATCGAGGATTTTGCGGCGCTCAGCGCGGCGCGCGAGACGGCCGACGCCGACATCTCGCGCTGGGCCGCGAAAATCGACGATGCCTGGATGGGCGAAGACCTGGTGTGGTTCAGCGGCGCGGCAGGGCGTGAGATGCGCGCCCCGAAGGGCTTTTTGATCAGTCATTTCTTCAACCACCAGACCCATCACCGCGGTCAGGTACACGCGATGCTGACCGCCGCCGGCCAGGAAACCGGCGACACCGATCTGTTCCTCCTCGTCCCGGAGCCGCTGTGATGATCGAGACCTATGAGGGCGGCTGCCACTGCGGCCGGGTGCGCTTCCGGGTGCGCGCCGATCTGGCAGGGCTGCTCGAATGCAACTGCTCGATTTGCACAAAGAAAGGCATCCTGCACCTGATCGTGCCGCCGGAGCAATTCGAGCTGCTGCAGGGCGAGGAGGACCTCGCGACCTACCAATTCAACACCAACACCGCCAAGCACACTTTCTGCCGGCATTGCGGCATTCATGCCTTTTACGTGCCGCGCTCGGACCCCGACAAGATCAGCGTCAATGCCCGCTGTCTGGAGGGGATCGATCCGGCGGCGCTAAAGCCGACCAGCTTTTTCGACGGACGAAATTGGGAGCAGGCTCAAGCGGCGCGCCACAACTAGGCCAGAGCGCTCACAGTCGTCTTGGACATCAACGATGTCTTGAGCAAAAATCATCTCCTCAGCGTCTTTCCCCCGGCATCGATTCGCTTCCCTCGCTTTTACCCTGTTCGAATAGCCGAAACGGATTACCCTCCGATTCGCCGTAAAACGGCGCTCTTCCCCTGATCTGCCGAAAAGCAAGACAGAAAAACTTGTCGTGCGGCGTCGATGTCGCTAACGCGTGCTTGCGATGATCAACCAAGAGTGGGCACCGAATGCGTTGCTCTAACGGGTCTGACCGGGGGCTCGGATCGATCGGCGCGCGTCGCCTCCAAACGGTGTTGCGACTGTTGCCGCTCCTCCTTCTCGCCGCCTGCGGTCAGCAGAGCGCATATGGTCCCGGCGGGGGGCGGATGGAAATCGGCGCGGACGGCTGGAAGTGGGCGTCGCCGCAGCGCTACTACCCGCCGCCGGGCCCGCCTGAGGATCCCTGGGGCCCCTATATCCGCGAGGCTGCTGCGCGATTCCAGGTGCCTGGGCACTGGGTGCGCGCGGTGATGCATCAGGAATCGGGCGGTGAGCAGCAGGCCACCTCCCCGGTCGGGGCGATGGGACTGATGCAGGTCATGCCCGCAACCTATGAGGGGCTGCGGGGGCGTTACCAGCTCGGCGACGATCCGTACGACCCGCACAACAACATTCTGGCAGGCACCGCCTATATTCGAGAAATGTACGACCGTTACGGCGCGCCGGGATTTCTGGCCGCCTATAACGCCGGTCCCGATCGGGTCGACAACTACCTGGCCGGACGAGCCGTCCTGCCGGACGAGACGGTGAACTATCTCGCCGCGATCACGCCCAATCTCGGCACCGACGTACCGCGGTCAGGGCCTTTCGCTATCGCCTCCGCCCGCTCTGGCCGGGCGCAGAGGCCAACCATAGCCAGCCTGGCGGCGGGATGCGACGTGAACGCCGCGTACAATCCGAACCATCCCTGCACGACCCTGCTACACGCAGCAGAGCAACCGGCAAATACCCAGCCGGCATATACCCAACAGGCATATGCCCCAGAGGCCGTAGTACGGCAGGTTGGGGCGGGCGGCTGCGACCTGGACGCCGCCTACGACCCCGCCCATCCCTGCACGTCCTCGGCGCAATCGGCACCCATGTCGTCGCGGGCTTCGGTCCAACAGGCTCCCGAGCCCCGCATTCAACTGGCGTCGGCTGGCGGCTGCGACCCGAATGCCGCATTCAACCCTGCTAGACCGTGCCATGCCGCTGCGATGGCCAGCGCCGTCGTGTTGCCGCCGGCGCGGGCCCGGCCGGTATCTGCGGCCATCCACCAACCCACCGCACCGTCAGCACGGGCGATGCCGAGCCATTCCGCCGAGCCGGCGGGAGGATGGGCGATCCAGGTAGGCGCCTTCGCCAGTCCGGGCCTGGCCCGCACTGTGGCAGAGGGCGCCCGCGCCCAGGCGCCGGACCAGCTCCGCTCGGCCGCATCTGGCATTGCAGCCGACGGCGCCGTTCGGCAACAAGGTGCTCTATCGCGCCCGTCTCGCTCATTTGTCGGCCAACGCCGCGTCGAGCGCCTGCGCGCGTCTCAACCACCGCCAACTTCCCTGCGTCGTCGTCCCGCCCAGCCGCTCGTGACCGCAACCGACCGCGCAAAGCCGATCCGTAGCTCGTTCTGCACCCCCGCGACGTTGCATTGCCGATGATCTTGAACTGGTTCTTGGCAGCCACGCGGCGCTCCAACTCCTTCCGGATCGCGGCCTTGCCGACGACAAGGGAACCAGCATAGAGCCCCATATTGAAGGATCCCTCGCCATCAAAGCCGCAATCGGTGGTGATGACGAGGCGCTCCGGCGGAACGTATTCGAGAGCCTTGCGGATACACGTTCGTAGCTCGGCACGTCCCCACTAGCCTGCCCCTAGCATCTTTTGGTCCTTCCGGATGATTGGAGTCGTTTCGAGCCCCGACAAATTTGGCGCACGGCCGTTCGGCAAGGGTGGAGCAACGGAAATTCTCGCGCGAAGTGGGCTCCACCTGTATGGGGCTTCTCGTGCTCCTTGAGCATCCGAGCAAGAGGGCGGCATCATCTCGGGGCTGACTATTCTGCACCGAGAGGGGCCAAGGATGCGCGCAGTCCGACTGCTTGACCAACCAATCATTACGCCAGACCTGCATCCCAGCATCGGCCGGAACATCCAAGGCCCATCGGCGATCCGCGTGCCCGACTGGATCGAGCATCGGCTCGGGGACTACTACCTCTATTTCGCCGATCACAAGGGGTGCTTCATTCGCTTGGGCTACGCCCGTCAGCTCACCGGACCCTGGACGATTTATGCGCCAGGCAGCCTGCAACTCGAAAAATCCTGTTTTCTGACCGAGGCTCCGAAGCCGACGCCGGAGCAGCTCGCGTTCTACGAGGCCCGGCTAAAGGCGGCGGGCATAGAACTTTCGCATGATGTGCTTTCGGAGGTAACGACGCCCCACATCGCTTCGCCGGATGTCCATGTCGATCGGTCAGGCCGCCGGATCATCATGTACTATCACGGGCTCGACGACGTTGGGACGCAGGTCACGCGCGCCGCGGTATCGCGGGACGGTATCGACTTCGAGGCGCGGCCCGAGGTTCTCGGGCGCAGCTACATGCGCATTTTCCAGTATGGCGGTATGACATACGCGCTGGCGATGCCCGGGTTGTTTTACCGCTCGAAGGACGGATTGCATGATTTCGAGCCCGGGCCGACGCTGTTCAATCCCAACATGCGCCACTCTGCCGTCATGAAGCGCGGCAACGAATTGTGGGTATTTTGGACGGAGGTCGGCCATGCTCCCGAGCGAATTCTCCTCAGCCGCATCGATCTTACCGGCGACTGGAGCATTTGGAAGGAAGGCCCAGCTATCGAGATCCTCCGACCAGGACGCAGTTGGGAGGGGGCCGATGCGCCGCTCGTCCCGTCGATCCGCAGCACCGCCTACGGGCACGTCAATCAATTGCGCGATCCCGCCATCTTCGAGGAGAACGGGCGGGTGTATCTCTTTTATGCCGTGGCGGGGGAGAGCGGAATCGCGATCGCCGAGCTAGTGGACGACTAGCAAGATCTGGCTTGTTCTTCGTGGCAGCCCGCCGGATATGCTCTGCTCGGCCACGCAGGATGTGTCATCGCGGCGCGGAATGTTGGCGATGTACTTGCTGATGAGCGCCTTCCATTCGGCGCCTTGGCTGAAGCTGATCTCCACGCGTCGAAGAGGTACCCGCAGGTCCTGATCCGGCGTTTGCTGTGAATGCGAGAGGCTCAGGTGCGGCGATATTGAGAGCGGAAAGCAGTCACTCCCGGCCAGTGGGGCCGTGCCCCGGGTCCGGGCCCGGGTCCCGCCCGGCTGCAACCTCGGCCAGCCGGGCGAGGTAATGGGCCCAGCCTTCCGCATGCCCGGCGCATTGCTCGGCATTGGGCAGGCCGGTGTGGGTCAGCCGCAGCAAGGTTCCGTCCGGCGGCTGCTCGATCAGGTCGATCTCGACTAGGCTCGACCCGGGCGGCACCTCTTCGCTGCCGTCCCAGCCGAAGCTATAGGCCAGCCGGTGCACCGGCACGACCTCGCGGAAGGCGCCGCGCGCGAAGCGAGCCCCGGTGACATTGACGAGATAGAGCCCGCCGGGTTGCGGCTCGACCTGCGCCTGCGTTCCCATCCAGCGGAGGATCTTCTCCGGATCGGTCAGGAGGGCGAACACCGCGGCGGGCGGCGCCGGGATGTGCGTCTCGCGGCGAACGGTGAAGGCCTCTTGCATCGGACTCCTCCATGGTTGCATTGGCCTGCCTGCGGGCGGCGGAGAATCGACGGCGCCGGGTCGGGGCCCCGCCCCGAGGATAGACCGTCGGGGCCCGGCTGCGCCATCGCCGCGGCGCGGATGACAGGCTAGGGGCCGTGGCGGCATGATTGCGGCATGGATCTGCCAATGGATCTACCTCCTCCCCTGGCCTGGCTGGTGGACGAGGCCGAAGCTTCCCTCGGCCCTGATCGGTTCCTGTCCGAGCTCGGCGGCCGGCTGTTGGCCGACGGCCTGCCGCTGGCCGGCGGTGCCCTGACACTCGCAGTCCCGCATCCGATCATCGCCCGCCGTACCTGGCTGTGGCGGGCGCAGACCGGGGCGGTGATCGAGGTGCTCGGCTTCGCCGGCGGTCAGCTCGGCCAAGCCGGGCGCGACTGGCTGGCCGGACTTGGCCCAGTGCAGGAGGACACGGTCGGCCATGGGTCGGCCAGTCCAGGGCCGGACACTCCGGTGCTGGGCTGGGCCGGAACCCGGCCGTTCGGCCCGGTCGAGGCCGGCCGGCTGTGCCAAGTCGCGCGCTTCGTCGCGGCGCCCTTAGCCGCCCTGGCCGCGCGGGCGGCGCTGGCAGCTCTGCTCGAGGCCTATCTCGGCCGGCGCAGTGCCGCCCGGGTGCAAGCCGGTGCGCTGCGCCGCGGCACCGGGGAAACCATCCGCGCCGTGCTGCTCTCTGCCGATCTGCGCGACTTCACCGCCCTGTCCGAAGCGACGGAGCCGGCGGCGATGATCGCCACCCTCGACGCCTGGTTCGACCGCGTTGCCGGGGCGGTGCACGCCTTCGGGGGCGAGGTGCTGAAGTTCATCGGCGACGGCGTGCTGGCGATTTTCCCGGTCACCGGCGCGCCGGTCGAGGCCTGCGAGGCGGCGCTGCGCGCGGTCGCCGCCGCCCGCGCCGGCATGGCCCATCTCGATGCGGCGCGGCAGGCGCAGGGATTGCCACCGCTGCCCTTCGGCGCAGCGCTGCATCTGGGCGAGATGCTGTGGGGCAATATCGGCGCGGCCGACCGGCTGGACTTCACCGCCATCGGCCCCGCGGTCAACCTGGTCAGCCGGCTGGAGGGGCTATGCCGGCCGCTCGGCCGCTCGGTGCTGATCTCGGGCGCGGTCGCCGCCGAAACCGCCACGCCGCTGGTGCCGCTGGGCGAACACGTGCTGCGTGGTATCGTAGCGCCCTGCGCCGTCTTCACTCTGCCGGATGCGTAGGCGGCTCGTCTGACGACGCGTGGTTTCCGGCCGAGCTTCCCGGAAAGCCTTCTTTGGCGTCTTGGCGCTGCTCCTCGCCGCCAGCGCGGCGGTGACGATCGCGTTCCGTAAATCGGACTGCTGCCGTCAAGCCCTCTTTTCGTTCTCTATTGCGTCGAATTTCGGGTTTGACCCTGAGCCGGAGCCTTTCCTCGGCACCATTCACGGCAGTCGGCTGAGATCGCATCTCGCCGCAAAGCCGGTGCATTCAAGGGTCACGGTGCTCTACACGTTTGCTTCCCGCTCCGTCCAGCCCTGTTCCTGGCGGTCGCCGACATCGGGCTCCAGTGCCCCGATTGTGGCCAGGTCCATAACCGGCGTGCCGTCACTTTCGGTGGTTACGGCCTCCGTATACCTCATACCGAAGCGTATATCCTTCGCCGGGTAGTTGCGGATGTCGTGCACCGTCGTCGCGAGCGTTGGGTCGCGCGCTTCAATCGCTACGAAAACCTGCGCGTTCGCTTTGACCGCTCGCGCCGCATCGAAGGCGTTCAGCGGGCTGCTTTCGTCCAGCACATGCATGAGGGTCCAGAAGAGCGGAAAGATCGGAATGTGCGCGCGTTCAAGCTGTAGCTCCTGCGCGCGATGGAACACCTTACCCTGTCGTGGTCTCGGTAAGCAGCACATTCAGCTGCGCTTGGCGATTTTCCCGGTCACCGGCGCGCCGGCCGCGGCCTGCGAGGCGGCGCTGCGCGCGGTCGCCGCCGCCCGCGCCGGCATGGCCCATCTCGATGCGGCGCGGCAAGCGCAGGGCTTGCCGCCGCTGCCCTTCGGCGCGGCGCTGCATCTGGGCGAGATGTTGTGGGGCAATATCGGTGCGGCCGACCGGCTGGACTTCACCGCCATCGGCCCCGCGGTCAACCTGGTCAGCCGGCTGGAGGGGCTATGCCGGCCGCTCGGCCGCTCGGTGCTGATCTCGGGCGCGGTCGCCGCCGAAACCGCCACGCCGCTGGTGCCGCTGGGCGAAGATGTGCTGCGCGGCATCGCGGCACCCTGCGCAGTCTTCAGGCTTCCTAGCCGAGGGGCTCAGGATCGAGACCGGGCTCGACCTTAAGGCGCAGTCGTTGGCCTTCCTGCAGCAACATTTCGGGAAAGCCGGGCTTCTACTCTGCCCGCCCCGACTACACTGGGGCCATTGAGGCTTGCGTGATCGCCCGCAGCTGGATCGACAATTCGAGGCAGGTTGATAAATTCAGTGCTTACGCCATGACCGGGATTTCACCGAGGGCGGCAATACACCGGCGGCGATTTGACGGTCTTTGGACGCGCAAACCCTATGCTGCGGGTCGACTTTCGGAAAAGAACCCGGGCAAAGGAATTCAGCCATACAGCCCGAGTGAATGGCAGAAGAACAGAGGTGAGAGTGCACCGCAATAATCTGACGTGACACGTGCGCACTGGGATCGAGGGGCATCCGAGTGAAAATTGACGGCTGGTGCAAGCAGTTCCTCTCGACGCTATCCAAGCTCTTGGTACTGTGCGTCTTGCTGGGGCGATTCTCCGCAATTCCCTCTACGGCACCTGCGCAGGCGATGGAAAACCCGCTTGCAGGTCAGACCGACGAGGATGCGTCGCCCGGTTCTATCAGCGCCGCCACGTTCCACTTCAATGACCTCGACACGACGCCTTTCGGACCTGCTTATGCGGATATTTGGGTCGCTCAGCAGAATTTCCTAGCGTGTCGACCGCCGATCGCTCGCGCGTTCTCCTACGCGCTATGCTATTTTTCCGGTCCGGCGATCGGCACCCCCATACCGTCCGACGGCAGCCCGCCGGTTAACCCGGCGCTGCCTTGCATCTTGTCGCAGGACGGCAAATCGGCAAACTGCACATGTTATGAGATAAAGACAGAACAATACCCGCCCATTGTCCCGTATTTTGTCAACATCAATGCAATCCTAAATCTTGACCTGTACGTCCGTACGATTACCGCCTGCGGCCATGATGGCGAACTCTGCAGCCCGCAAGCGCCCGTCAGCGGACATATGTGGTGGAACGCAGCTCCGGCCTGTCGGGCGGTCAACACCAACACGGTTATTCCGACCGCCGAGCTCATTTCTGTATTTTCGACTGTCAAGAACTCGGATTATGCCACCGGAACAACGCCCAACTCGACGTCGTGCCCTGCCGGCAAATACGCCGGGTGCATGACGGCCCCCTGTCACCATACCGGAAAAACGGATAGTGCCGGCAACGAGCTGGCGGAATGCAAGTGTCCTGTCTACGACGGCCCCTTCGAGCTAGGGCAGGCCGGAGTACCATGTGACGCGAACGATTTGCCGGCGCCAACCGCGGGAGCCGCGCCTCGCGCAGACGTGACTTATATCTGGTCGGCCGCCCACAATCCCAACCTGAGAGACGGGCCGATTGATCCTCCGGCCACCGGCTGTCTACCCGATGTGCCGGGCGACAAGGCCTGTCCGCTCTATTCGCCAAGTACGCAGTACCCCATTACCAAGGGAAGTCCCCTGTGCCAAAGGGTTTGCGCCGCCTACCACAACGATATCCGTCAGGCCACGAGCGGGTCGCCTTCAAATATCCAGGTTGGCTACAGCTGCGACGCGGCGTTGTGCACGACGCTCGGGAATGGGCAGAGCGCACCGCCGCCGCCCAATCCGCTGGCCAAAGCCAACTTGCTGCAAAACGCGTGCGGCGGCCTAGAGAAACAGAGCGGATTGCGGGCAATTTTGGCACTCGAGCAGATAGATCAGTGCAGTTGTTGCGCAAGCCAAGTTTGCGGTTGTGCCAATGCCGTCATCGATATCGACCCGGAAACACAGGCGGAAATTGCCAAGCTGAACGCTCAGCAGGAGCAACTGGAAATCACACCGCAGTGTCAGATCAACGGCACTCTGTGTGGCGCAGCGTCACCGCTGGCGGCGGCGGTGTTGCCGTCGAGCCGGTCGGTCCAGCTCGGCAATACCGCTACTGCGTTCGCCACCATCATCAACAGCGGCTCGTCGGCTTTGAGCGGCTGCGCAATCGTGCCGGTAAGCACGGTGCCGGCGAGCTTCGTCTACCAGACGACCAACCCCGCGACCAATGCGCTGACCGGATCGCCGAACACGCCGGTTTCGATCGCCGCGGGCGCGTCGCAAAGCTTTGTCATTGCGTTCACCCCCAACGCACCATTTGCCCCGACAATCGTAATGCTGGGCTTCGATTGTACTGGAGTAAGCGCGGCGCCGAGCACCACCGGACTCAACACCTTGCTGCTGTCGGCGTCGACGTCGCCGGTTCCCGATATTGTTGCACTGGCGGCGACGGCGCAGAATGACGGTATCCTGCACATCCCAGGCGCCACCGGGTCGAACGCCTTTGCCGTCGCCACGGTCAATGTCGGGGTGAGCGCGTCGATCACCGCCACCGCAACTACTGGCGGCGCGACATTGCCGCTGGGCATTAGCCTTTGCCAGACCGACCCGATGAGCGGCCAATGCATTTCATCGATCGGGTCCAGCGTCACGACGACGATCGACGCCAACGCGACCCCGACCTTCGCCATTTTCGCGACCGCAAGCGGCGCTGTGCCATTTTTACCCCAGACCAGCCGGATCTTCGTGGAGTTCAGCGACGCCAACGAAGTCGTGCGAGGCTCGACCAGCGTCGCCGTCGAAACGCAATGAGGGTGCCGCGGCACAGATTTTTTCGAACGCTGCCCGTATGCCAGGGAGCCCCCAAGGGATCTTCTCGATCCGGCGAGAATGCAACCAGCATCCTGTTCAATAGGCGGACAAACTGGGGCAAAATTTGCCTCAATTCCCAGTTTCTGACCAGCATGTCCTGGCCGCAGCAATCATTTACATTGATGCCCAGATGTGAGGCGGGTGAGGGAGGGGAGCTGCTCAGTGGGATGGCGCGACCCGATGCAGCGCGGGCAAGAGCTCGTCGCTGATCAGGCGCATGCTGGCAAGTGCATGGCCGACCGGCATGCCGCTCCAATGGGTGCGGAAGATTAGGAAATTCGCACCCGCGTCTTCCCAGCAGGGACGCAGCTGCTCGTAGCATTCCTCGGGGCTGCCGATCACGAAACGGTCGCGCAATAGCGCCTCGAATGGCTGGTGGAAGGTGTCGTTGCCCGGCAGCACTTCGTCCTGTCCCCAGCTGGCATAGGTCTGGTATTTCGCGGCGAGGTAGGGGCCGGCCATTTCGAGCGCCGTCGCCTTGTCTTTAGCGCAATAGATCTCCCGCGCATAGGGCAGCTCTCGCGGAAACGGCTTGCCCAAACGCGTGAGCTCGGCACGGTAGAGCGCCAGCTGGCGCGTAATCTCGGGTATCGTGGCGTGGGGGTTGACGAACCAGCTGTCACCGAGGCGCGCGGCGCGCCGTACCGCTCGATCATTGTTGGCGGCAACCCAGATCGGCGGATAGGGTCGCTGGATCGGCCGGCACGTCATTGTGACATTGGTCAGCTTGCAGATGTCGTTCTCAAAGCTGACATTGTCTTCGGTCCATAACCGTTTGATGGTCTCGAGGCATTGCTCGAAGCGACGCACGCGCTGCCCGCGCGGCACGCCAAAGGCGTCGAATTCGACATCGCGATAGCCGAGCCCAACGCCGAACACGAAGTTGCCGCGCCAGATTGCATCGAGCGAGGCGATGCACTCGGCGACTTCCACCGGGTTGTGCAAGGTCGTCAGCAATACGCCGGCGATGCCCGTCATCTCCCCCGCTTCTGCGGCGAGGCGCGCCAGGAATGGGATCAGCTGGACCTGACGCACCCCCTCGCTGAGATAGTGCTGGCCGGTCGCGACGGCGTCCCACCCGCGGTCGCGCGCGAGTCGCGTCATCGCATACTGGCCTTCCAGGGCGGCGATCATGTCGCTCCCCGGCGGGTGCTGGCAGGTGAGGAAAATCCCGACCTTCATCATGCCTCCAAAGTCGACAGGCTGCTTCGCTGCGCGCGGTCGTAGATCATTGCCGATGGAGAGGCAAGGAGGCGAATTCCAGGGAGGCTGTTCAACAGCCTCATCACGAAGCGAGGATCACGTCGGCGGCCTTTTCGGCGATCATGTAAACCGCGCTGACGATAAAGAAGCCGGGAATGCGCGGGAATACCGAGGCGTCGACGACACGCAGCCCTTGGGTACCGTGCACCCGGAAGTCGCTGCCGAGCACGCCGCCGCTGTCGCGCGGCCCGATCGGGCAAGTGCAGGACGCGTGATGGCCCCACGCCGTGGTGCGCACATAATCCTTCAATTCGTCATCGCTTTGGCGCGCCTCGCCCGGCTGTTCCTCTTCGGCGATCTCCCCCTCGGCTTTGAGCTTTGCCGTCAATTTGCGCACGAAACGGATGCCGGCGACGACCGAATCCAGGTCCTCCCCCGCCTTGTCGCTGCCCTCCTCGAAATAATGGAAGTTGATCAGCGGCGTATCGCGTGGGTCGGCGCTGCGCAGCACGACTTCGCCGGCGCGGTTTTCGGTATGCGCCTTCAGGATCGCCCAGGTCAGGTAATTGGGCTTGGTGACGGCGAGCGAGGAATAACCGGGGAAATACCCGCCGAACAGCCCGACCAGTGCAAAGCAGAACAGATCCGGGAGCGGGTGCTCGGCGCGTGATTTGAGGATCGCCGCCAGCACTGCGCCATTGCTGGTGTAAAGGCCCTCGCGCCGCTCCACCCAGTCGCGATAGGCCGGGTCGCCATGGCTGAAGGTGACGCCTTCGAGGATGTTCCAGCGGTCGAAATTCATGCGGTTGACGACGCCGACCTCGTAGCGGTCTTGCAAATTCTTCCCGACCCCGGGCAGGTCCAGCTTCACTGGAATGCCGAGCGGCTCCAATACGTCGCGGCGCCCGATCCCCGACAACATCAGGAGTTGCGGCGTGTTGAACGCGCCGCCGCAGAGGATGACCTCGCGCGTAGCCTGCGCCAGGCGGAGCTCACCCTGTGTGGTTGCGGGCTGACCATGAGCGCGATACAGCCGCTCGCCCTTCAGGTATTCGACGCCGGTCGCGCGGTTGTTTTGGTCGAGCAGCACCCGGGTGACGAGCGCGTCGAGTTCGATCCGGAGACGGTCCGGGTATTTTTGCGCCGTCTCCAGCACTCGCTCGCGCGCGCCCATCCGCGCATGATCGCGCGTCGCGAGCGGCGTATAGCGCACGCCCACTGCGTTTTCCGTCACCAGCCGCCAATCGTTCGGATCGGCCTTCGCTTCGGCGAGGTCGAGAAGGCGTTCGATCGGCTGCCCGATATCGTCGAACGCTTCGTGCGCCGACTGGAGCAATACCTGCACCAGCCCGAAATCGCGCACCGCAGCCTTTGGGATCGCGATCTCCGACTGCAGCCAGCCATGCCAGCCGTGGCGCGAAGGGTTCGGCCCCACCGCCGCCAGCGCGCGTTCGAGCGGCCGGTATTGGCAGTTCTCCAGCCGCATGAAATATTCCCGCATGTTCTCGGGGTTCCAGGACGCATCGCCGGTCAGGCGAGCGATCCCGTCCCAATCCGCGTTGTGCGGATAGACCAGGATCATCGCGTTGTGGGCCGTACAGCCGCCCAGGGTTCCGGCGCGCGGGTAGAGGACGCCGTCCACCGGAACGCCACGGTAATCCTTGCGGTATTTCGGGTCCTTCTGCTGCATCTCGTCCGAGGCATAGTGCCGGACAAAAAAGTCAAACCGCATCGCATCGTTCTCGCTGGCGAAGCCATGGAACGACGGCACGTCGTAATCGTCGGGCAGGCGGTTGACGCCGGGTTGATCGTCATTGGTGCCCGAGAGCAGCCGCGGATCGCCGCCCGCCTCCAATAGAAGCACTGAACGCCCGCCCTCGGCCAGCCGCGCGGCAAGAGTTCCGCCTCCGGCGCCGGAGCCGACAACAATGTAATCGAAGGGGCCCCGCTCACTCATTGGACCTCTCTGACCGCAGTGTCACCCGGCAATGACGAGAGTACGCCGGCTTTGGCGGCCTGACATACCTCGCATAGTGTCCATTGGGCGTCCGACAGCGAATTGTCAAAACGTCTTGAGGAAGGCGATCAGCGCCTTTTTGTCGGCGTCACCAAGGTTTGAGCCGAAATAATGGCCGCGGTTGACGACGTAATCAGGGCATTTGCTCAGCGCAAAGAGCTGCTCTCCGGCGTTAGAGAATACTTGGCGCGCCTGTTCGTCGGTAGCGCCCGGCGGCAATGCCTTCAGGTCACGCACGAGTTGCACTACGACCTTCACCACCGCCTTGTCGTGCGCCAGACGCTCGCGGAAACTTGTCGACTGCGGCAGTGGATCGAAATTGGCCAGCAGATCAATCGGCGTCCCGGCCGGGATCGGCCCGATCTCTAGCCCGCCCTGATCGAAGAGTTTGGGAGCGATCAGCCGCAGTACATCCTGCGTGTCCTTGAGGACGTCCGGCAGATAGCCGGTCGGGACGCGCAGCCAGCTCGTCGCGTTGGTCCGGTCGATCACGCCCGGTATCTTGTCGCCCAGAACAGCATCCTTCTCGCGCTTTTCCGGCCACAGCATCTTGGTGATCGAGTCGTTGAACGCAGCCATGCGGGCTTCGACCGAGGGGCTGGGATTGAAGGTGCCGACGCTGTTGTTGAGGAGGAAAGGCGCAGTCGACCACAGGCTTATCAGGGATGGCACGCGGGTGTAGCCGCGCCCGCCGGCCGGCATCTGATACTGCTGCGGCGCCCCGGTGAACGGGTCGTAGACGGTAATTGCGCCAACCGACGGCAGCTCCTTGTAAGAGGCCGAGGAGAAATTGTCCCAGATGTTGCCGGCAATGGCATTGGTCGCCAGCGGGGCGCAGGCATTGGTCTGCAGCAATGTCACCGGCACACGCATGTCGTTCGACATGTAATTGTTGTCGAGGAAATCGTCGGCACTGACGATCTGCCGCATTTGCTGCTTGAAATCGCTGGTTCTGGTCCATTCCCAATAGCGGTTCCAGCAGTCGAGATAACCGGAGCCGATGCACGCGGCCGGGTTGGTCGCGGCCAGCGGCTGCGGCGCTTTGCTGGAATGGCAGGCCGCGCAATTTTCGGCAAAAACGACCTTGCCCTGGTTGACGATATCGGGCGGGTCGTTCAGATAGGCGGCGCCGCCGGGCGCGTTCTTCAACTTGTGCGGGTAGGACGCCTTCAGCAGGAAGAGCGCCATGTCGGGGGTCTGCAACTCGGTCGCGTCCCAGTAGGACGAGTTCGCGCGTGCTGTCGTGATCTCGATCGGGGTGATCGGCTTGCCGCCGAGGATCGGGTTGAAATGGCGCAGCCATTCTTCGCTGAACAGGCCGATGTTCAAATACACCCGGTTCAGTGCGCCGAGCGCACCGACCGAATCGGCGCCGTCCTTCAGCACGTGCGGCGTCCACACCGTATCGGGCGGCTGAAAAAACTAAGTCAGCGGCCCTTGGGTGACAAAATCGTTGAACTGCTTGTTGGCGAGATTGTCCGGCCCCAATGTCTCTCGGCCCCAGCGTTTGGCCGCCTCCAGCCGCGCCGACAGGTTGTAGACCGCGTTCATCGTGCGCGGGTTGTTGATGTTGTCGCTCGATACCAGCGAGGTATCCAGCGAGCCGGGCCGCGCCGTGTGTAGGAGCTGGAAGTAGAAGGTCGACGGATCCGCGTTCCACGCAAAGATGCGGTCGACCCAAAAATATTGCGCGCCGACCGTCGAGCTCAAATTCTCCCATTGCGGCGCCTCGGGATTTGCCGGCGGTTTCTCGGGGTTGGGACCGACATGACAGAAGCCGCAGGACATTCCGACCCGGTAGGGGCGCACCAGCTCCTTCGACAGGTAATAGCCGGGGTCGTTGTAGAACCGCTCGGCATTCCATTCTTTGGCTGCGGTCTCGTCGAAGTCGGGATTGGGGAATAGCCGTAGTCCGACTATCCCGGTCGGGTACCCGTAATACGACCCCGCCGGAATGTTCTTGCTGCGCGCGTCGACGGCGACACCGGGGTATTTCTCCGCATTCTCGAAAGGGTCGGCCGGGCAATTGGGGTCCCGCACATCGAGCCACAGCCCATAGCGCTGCGGGTTAGGTCCCGCCGCCTTGCTGAAACACGGCTCGTTGACCAGCCCGAAATAATTCCACCGATTGTCGCGGCTGTATTTCAACCCTGGGTACGAGGACAGGATTTTCAGCAGATCGAAATTTCCGAAGGTCAGGTTGGTGATTTCGTCCCACAGGCGGTCATCGCCGCCGGTCCAGACGATCCACATATTGCGCCCCTTGACCTCGTCGGGGGTGAGCGCAATCCCGCCATCCATCCCCCGGAAGTAATCCTCGTCGGCCGCCGGGAACGACTGGGCCGACCGCCCCGCCTGCCGGGCTTCGTCGACGACCGCCTGTGCCCGCGCTTCCCCGAGCCAAATCGCCGTGAACAAGAGTGCGATCGCCAGCAACAGTCGCGTTCCCCGGGACTGGCGATTTGCCATTCGGCTCCCCCTTCTGTAGCCGATCCACCATGCTGCAGCTCGGCATCGGGAGCAACTCTTAACCATAGGCGTGGCACTCGCAAGCACCAATTTTGGGTCAATGACAACGGCCTGGTGAATAAAATCTGACGTTTGGCACTTGCGCCAAGGTTGGCAATTGGGCGGAGGCTGACACTCTGCTGTCCCCACTCGAACCGTCCCCCGTTGCGCCGTACGCGGTCACACGACCACGCCAGCGGGAGCGGCTCAGTTCGCCCCAAGTCGCAGCGCGTCAGCCCATCGAAAGGTCCCGAAAGCTGATGCTCGAAGGTTCCGCACCCTGCTCTCATGTTCGCTTTCAAGGACCCGGACGCAATTTTTCGTCTCCGCTGCAGCGGAGACGGGTCGGCTGATAGGTGCGCACAGCCGGAGACAGGGCCCGAAGACGCCGGTTGAACAAGCTCTCATGCGCGGGTTGGTTACCGCATGACCGTGGTTTCGTCTCGGGGCTGCCTCACTCTAAGGACGAGCGTTGGTCTGGAGACCAGCTCATAACAGGGCAGGAGGGTTCCCCACCGCGGCCCTGTCTCCGGCAATGCGCACGATTGGATGACTGACGAGGGTTGTTCTTTCTTTTCTCTTCCATCAATGGTTGCTTGCTGATGGTTGGCGCTGTGGAGTTGTGGGCGACGCGTCAGCGTCGTCCAAGCGCAGCGGCAAATCCACCGGGCTTTGCGGCCGCTGTCAGCATCTCGGCGCTTCCGCATGGGCTGAGTGAGTGCGCTGGTCCTCGACCGCTGACTGGACCAGGCGGGCGATTGCCCAGATGAAGCCGACCATCTCGCGGGCGATCGCGGTGGTGGCCACGACACTGGGCTTGCCCAATGCGGCCAACCGGCGGTACCGCGCGCACAGCCGGACCTGTGCTTTCCATGCAATGTCGCGTATTTCTG
>CAVOWQ010000023.1:0-42846 GCA_963700195.1 uncultured Alphaproteobacteria bacterium | reverse complement strand
CCCGTGCAGGAACCGTGCCTTACCGAGCACCGAGAGCAATCCTGACAACAAGTGCTATCGTGCGGCTGAGGCAGCTAGTGCATTCAGTTGATGCAGCTCGACATCCCCTCCGCGCTTTCCCGGCGAAGCCTGGCCCCTGGCAGGGAACAGGGGGCCGGGATCCACTTTTGCCGTGGGCACCGGCTTTCGCCGGTGTAGCGGGATTTTGATGCGAGCGATGGTGCCTCATTGCCTGATGAATCGTGCGAATGACTGGGAGCACTAGCTCGATGGCATCGAATTCGTGTCCCCGGCGGGTCATCGCTTATATCGTTCTCAGGGTAGCGATCGGCTGATTGTACAACCGACGCAGGCTGAATTTCTGCACTGCCTATACGGCCTCGCCAGAATTGGTCAAGCCTCATCTCCGCGGCATTAGGTGCGACCTTACCGTGAAGAAGACGCCGCTCTCGCGCGCTTGCTGTGCGACACCATCAACCGTGATCGCTATCTCCTTTAGCCCGGATTAGTCTTTTGAAGACGGTCCTCGGCAGGATCCGGCCGGAGCGGTCACCTGCACCACTGCCGCCACCAATACGCCAGAGGGAAATCCATGGGGTCTACAAAAGGACGCCGCGTAAAACAGGCTTTCTGGAGCAGTGGGCGTCATCCATCAGCAAATCGTCAAACACGAACACGGTATTAAGTTGGCTTGACCGTGTCGGTCGGCCGCGCCGTCGCGGTCGGCGGGGCCACCTCGGTCGGGCTCGGCGTCGGCGGGGCCACCTCGGTCGGGGTCGGCGTCGCCGCCGCTTACGGCAGCGCGAAGGTGGCCGTGCTCGCACCGAGCCCCGGCACCGTCACCGGCTGCGTGATCGTCGCCTTGGCCGCGCCCGTGACCGCCTCGCCGAAGGTCATCACCGCCCCGGCCGTGCACCCGCCTGGGCCGATGTTGACGTCGTAGCGCGTGTAGCTGCCGTTCCCAGCCGCCAGGTACGGCGAGGGGAGCGGCGGCCCCTGGCAGTCCTGGCTGGCGGTCACCTGGGGGCGGTCGCCGCCACTCGGATTGGCGAACCCGCCGCCGCCGATACCGACCGAGAACACCGTGTTGACCGCCAGCGGCGCGCCCAGCGTCACCTGCAGCGCGCAGGCGTAAGCGTTGCCGCCCTGTGCCGAACAGCCGGTGATCTCGGCGGTCACCTTGCCGGTGGGTATCTGGCTGCTCGACAGGGTCAGCGGGGTGGCCGTGAACGGCGGCGTGTCGCTACTGAGGCAGGTCGCGGTCAGCTGGTAGTCGCCGGCCGGGAAGTAGTCCTGCGGCACGGTCAGGCTGATCGTCTTCTCCGACCCTTTGACGCTGAGCGGCTTGGGCGCGTTCTGTATCTGCGCCGCGAGGCTGAGCGTCGCCGGGCTCGTCAACTGCTGGTCGCGGTCGCAGTACAGGAATTGGTGCGTCTGGTTGGTCCTGATGGTGAGGAGCGGCGGGAAGGCACTGGCGGGGACCGTGACCGTATGGATCGGGCCGCCGCCGAGGCTGCAATCGACCCTGACGTCGTAGTTGGCCCGGCGACTATACGTCGCCTGCAACGTGGACTGTCCCGCCGGGGCATCGAACGTCTGGGCGTCCGGGCTGTTGGGGCCGGCCGCGGCCGGATAGGCGACGGCGTGGATCCCGTTCGCCTCGGGGGCCTCGGGGTTGGCACAGGTGATAGCCAACTGCAGGCCGCTACTGGGTGTGGCGCGCAGCGTCATGGGTATCTGGCTGCTGGACAGGGTCAGCGGCGTGGCCGTCCACGGCGGCGTGTCGCTACTGGCGCAGGTCGCGGTCAGCTGGTAGTCGCCGTTCGGGAAGTAATCCGGCTGCACGGTCAAGACGAGCGTCTTGCCCGTACCGCGTGACGCTGAGTGGTCGGGTCGGCGGCGGCGCCGCGAGGCTGAGCGTCGCCGGGCTCGTCAACTGCGAGGCGCGGTCGCAGTACAGCCAGCGATCCCGCTGGTCGGCCCTGATGGTCAGGGCCGGCGGGAAGGTATTGGCGGGCACCGGGAGCGACCATGAGTCCGTCGCCGACGGCTGCAATCGACTTCGACGTCGTAGTTGGCCCGGCGGCTATACGTCGCCTGGAACGTCGGCTGCCCGTTCGGGCATCGAACGTCTGCGCGTCCGGGCTGTTGGGGTCCGTCTGCGGCGGATAGGCGGTGACCTGGACCGGCTGGGTTCCCGCTCCGAAGCAGGTGAACTGCAAGTCGACGGGATCACCGGGATGGGCGCGGCGCCCAGCAGCGGCAGCGTACCGAAGGCGCTGAGCGGGATGACGATGCGACTGATTTCGACACCGCTCGACGAGCCCGGAGGGTCCAATGGCGAGCCCTGCCGCGTGCACGCGGCGACCAGGTAGCTGCCGTCCGAGGCGACGCCCGCTCCCGGGAAATCGTTGAGCGACACGCTGCCCTGCACACCGGGGTAGCCCTGGTCGGTGGTGAACGTCTTGACGTTCGGGCTCTGCGGCCCCTGCACCACCGGGTAGACGACCATCGTGGTGGGGCCGACGATCGTGGGGTTGTTGCAGCTCACCGTCACGGGCTTGGACGCGCCCGGGTCGGAACGTCCAGCTCAGCGCCTCCGGGGCCGAGAACTGATTCAATCTCAGCGCGGTCTGCACGATCGGCCAGTTGTCGACCCCCTCGCCGGCTGGATCGCCCAGGAAGTCCCCGGCCACGACGTTGAGGTTGGCACGGGCGCGCATGTCGTTCGGGGTCGGAGTTTTCCCCCAACCATTTGAGCTCTGTGAGCGGAAGGTTTTGCTGGGGCGCGAGGTCGCGGATGGAATACCAAGCAGCGAAGTGTCTTTCGAGAGGGTGTCGCCTGGACGGCCAGAATGTAGGCTCCCGTCACCAGGTTCCCGTCGGAGTCCGTCCGAGCGTGCAGCTCCGGAGAGAGCTTGTCCCAGACGTCCTGGGCCCCGCACGTGTTGGCCTAGGTGCCCCCCTTCGTCATGGGGTTGTCGCCCGTGCAGCTGGACCAGCCGGTGACGATGATGTGCGGGTGGCCGGGCAGGGCCCAGATCTCGTTCATCGACATGTCGGTCAGCGCCGTGTTGGGCGGCAGCATGCTCGACTGGAGCACTTGGCCCGCAGCGAGTTCCTGACCGAGGGTGGCATCGCAGATGGCCTTGCTCTGACTCTGGTCCTGGTCCTCGCGGTAGACCTACATGTCCAACCAGACGATCTCCCGCTCGTGGCCGGGCTGGTTGATCCAGGTGTCGATGTCGCCCAGCACCTTCGACATCCTGAGGTAGGACAGGATCGGGTCCCGTCATTGTCGTCAGGTGCCATGGAAATTGTAGAAGTCCTTGCCGCCATACCCTTCCTGGTCGCCGTAGCTGAACCGCAGGTCGAGGTAGCGGCTGCCGGCGTTGAGCTGGGCGGTGATGTCCTGGCTCTGGGCCTGGGTGAAGGCCGCCTCGATTGGACCCCACGGCCAGCATTCGACCTATCACGGACAGCTGGAGTCGTCGTAGGTGGCGGCGTCGTGCGAGCCGGGGATGACCACCTGCCGCAGCGGGCGCTGGCCGATGATGTCCTTCTGATCGGCCATCCAATGGTCCTCGACGGGGACCGCCGCGGCCGGCTGCGGGTGGGACCGGGTGAGCGGCGGCTCCCCGCCGGTGCACGCGGACCAGTCGGTCACCACCCGCGGCTGGGCTCTCCAAGCGCCGGCCAGCTCGTCCGGCGTCAGCTCGTCCAGCGCCTTGCCTGCGGGCAGGTCGCTCGCCTTGAGCAGGTACCGGCCGAGGGCCGTGGTGAAGGCCTGGCAGGCGGCGTCGAAGCGGGCCGGGTTGGCCGAGCGCGGGTCGGTCCGGAGCCCGAGCATGACGAGCTCGTGCTCGTGCCCGGGCGCGGCCAGCCAGTCGGCCAGCGGTGCGAACAGCGCGCGCAGCGGCTGGTGCGAGACGCCTTGCGGGCCGGCGAGGTAGTAGTCGGCTTGGCCGTTGCCCGCGTCCTGGTAGCGCGCCTGCAGCAGGAACAGGCGCGTGCCCTGGTCGAGGGTGGCGGCGACGTCGAGCTGCTCGTCCGGCGCGCCGGTGGACTGGACGATGAAGTTAGGCGGGTAGTCCGTCGGCCCCGAGCTGGTCGGCGGGACGGCGCCGGCCAAGCCGCCGGCGGGCGCGGCCGCGTGCGGTTGGTCGGGCTGGGCCGCCTGGACGACGGCCGGGCCGGCGGGCGCCAGGCTCGGGATGCCGGGCAGCAGCCCGAGCACGCACGCGGCGACGGCCACGAGCATGCGTCGCGACCAGCGACGCCGGGTAGCCGCGACGGCGGACCGGCCGGTGGCCGGGAGGTAGTGCTGGCGGTACATGGGAGGAACCTCCTGGGTCATCCGGGTCTGCCCATCGCGGGCCGACCCGGTCGGGCTAAGCACTATTCGCCGGTCTCTTCACTGGGAGCAGTATCCGGGGGCGCGCGTCCGGGTACTGGCCAGTGGTCGGCACCGCCTCCGTCACCGCCGCGGTGGGCCTGATCCCTCGGGGGTTGCCTGTGGGCGCGGCGCGGTCTGGGTGGCCGGTACGGATGGTGATCTTCTCGCGAAATATCTTTTCACAGCCGGCCGCCTCGAGTTGGGCAAGCTGGCTGGCGAGGTCTTGGGCCCCGGTCGAGAGGCGAGCGGAGCCGTAAATCATGTTCGCATTGTGCATCAGAAAAGCGCAATCGCGTTAGCGCCTTCGAATGTGGAGAACGACTTTGGGATCTCCCACGGCGCCTCTGGAATATCGGCCCTCTTTTTTCAGGCGGAATGACAGGCTTCGACGGAGTGGGGAAGAAGAATTATATTTTCGGATATGGTGCCTTACCGGTATCGCTCATGGGCGCGCCAAGGGAAGAGAGAGATGGCGACGGAACACGAGGGATCAGCGCCGCAGCAGCCGGCGACCGAATCTAAGGAGCCCGCTCGGGATCAGGTCGCTCGAATGATTTAGGATCTTGAGAAGCGCATGGCAACGCTCTCAGACGCCGTTGTCGAACAATCGACAGAGCGCGCGCAACTTAGCAGGGCGTTTCTGAGCTGGAGCGAGTTTGCCGCTACCGCCGGTTTTCGGCGCAGCCCAGAGATAGAGCGATACCTCTCTTTGTGGCTAGCAGGCCGGGGCGAAGCCTCGTCCGGAGAATCAACTCTCGTACAGGGCGACGCGAGCGTCACACCGTCATTAGATGAGATTAACGCTCTGCTCGAACGGCTTGATCACGATATCGCCGCTGAGCGTGTGGCTATGGACGAGTTGCTAAAACGAATTCGAGAACCACGCGATGGCAGCCCCGGCAGGTGAGAATCCTGAGCTTCCCAGCGGCATTATGGTCGCTGGGGCGTAAGGTTGAGGAACTGCTTGCCCTACAGCGCACGACCAGGGAAGCGCTCGAAGTCGTGAACAGTCGCCTGCGCGCTCTGGAGGACCGAATGGTCTATCTCGAAGCGAACCAGGATAAGCTTGTCGGAGAAGCTCGCTCGGCGGCAAGCGCGGCCTCAACGGCGGTCGCGGGAGCGGTGATCTCTGACGTCGTGACGCGGTTGACGCGCCTTGAGATGCACACTGAGGAAATACGGAAACGCCTTCAGGCGCCGGAGTAGGCCAGAACCTTCGCCGGGTTGCTTTCAGGCAATTCTGGTGAACATCGCCGGCGTCATGCTGCTGCGCCGGCGCGTGGGAGGCTCATGCAGCAACAACAAAATTGCCATAATCACATGGTATCCGTCTCCAGAGGGCATCCAGCGGCGGGCGCCAAGATGACCGATCGAGGTGGAGCGATGACTGATATTTCGCTGCAGAAAACAGCAACGACGGCTAAGAGGGTTCGAGGTCGACCGTTTGCGAAGGGGCGGTCCGGAAACCCCGGCGGTCGGCCTCGCGGCTCGATCAACCGGTCTACTCGGGCGGCGCAGCTGTTGCTCGATGGCGAAGCAGCGGCGCTGAGCCGCAAGGCGGTCGAGCTCGCCCTCGCCGGCGATCCGACGGCTTTGCGGCTCTGTCTCGACCGCACCGTCGCGCCGCGCCGCGACCGCTCGGTCGAGCTCGCTCTGCCGCCGATCGACAGCGCGGCCGACATCCTTGGCGCGATAAAGGCGGTCGCCGACGCGGTCGGGCGCGGCGGCATCACCCCCGGCGAGGGGTTCGCGCTGTCGCAGATGATCGAAAGCTTTCTGCGGGCGATCGACGCGAGCGATTTCGACCATCGCTTGCGGCAATTGGAGGACGCGCAGTCGGCACACCGTCCAGATCCTTATGGGTATACGCCCCGCTAAGGACCTGAGCTTGAGCCACACTCCCGATACAGCGGAAGACAGCAAACCGAGCGCGGAATTGCCGCTGCTACTGCGCCCCGCCGCGGCGCTCCAACCCAGGATTTCCGCGGCGGAGCGAAGCCGATCGCTCTATTTTCGCTGCAAAAAACAGCAAAAACAGTTAGTGCACAGATTCATTCAGGTGATGCAGCTCGACCTCCCCTCCGCGCTTTCCCGGCGAAGCCTGCCCCTGGCAGGGAACAGGGGGCCGGGATCCACTTTGGCCATGGGCACCGGCTTTCACCGGTGTAGCGGGATTTGATATGAGCGATGGTGCGTCATTGCCTGATGAATCGTGTGAATGACTCGGAGCACTAGTGCTCAGACGCAAACAGAAGATTCATTTTAATCGTCTTGGCCGGGCTTGGCCCGTGGGCCTTCAGCCCACGGACTGGTTCCGTGGGCATCCACGCCTTCCAGCGCCCCAAACAAAGACGTGGATGCCCGGCACAAGGCTTGTCCTCGGGCCGCGCGCAGCGCGGACCCGTGGGCCGGGCAAGACGATTAGGCTCGGCATTGAATCATCTGGATGTATCTGAGCACTAGTGTTGAGCCGAGGATTGAGCACGGAGATTGCCGGGATGAAGACGAGCACCGAGCGGATTCTCACCACCCATGTCGGGAGCCTGCCGCGGCCGCCCGATCTGCTGGAGTTCCTGGAGGCGCGCGAAACCGGGCGGCCGTTCGAGCAGGCAGCGTTTGACGCGTGTCTCTCCCTGGCGGTGCGCGAGATCGTCGAAAAGCAGGTCGCAGCCGGCATCGACAGCGTCTGCGACGGCGAGCTCGGCAAGATTTCCTACACCTTTTACGTCCGTCATCGCCTCTCCGGCATCACGGCATTCCGCGGCGGCGAGGTCGAGCGGCCGCCACAGACTGCGGCCCACCGCGACCTGCTCGACCACCCCGACTTCATGCAGCGTCTCAACGCGGCGCGCGGCGGCACCGCATGGTTCAGCCGCGAGGCGGTGCCGTGCTGCACCGGCCCGGTCGCCTACGCGAACCGGTCGCCACTGGAAATCGACCTGCAGAACCTCGCGGCGGCCTGCGCCGCGGTGGAGCCGGCCGAGGCCTTCATGAACGCCGCCTCACCTGGGGTGCTGACAAAATTTGTGCCGGACCGCTACTACCGGGACGAAGACGCTTATGTCGATGCGCTGGCCAATGCACTGAAGGAGGAATACGAGGCGATCACCGGGGCGGGTTTCATCCTGCAAATCGATGCGCCGGATCTCGGCTCGGCCCGGCACAACCAGTATCAGCACCTTTCGGACGTCGAGTTCCTGCGCATTGCGCGAGCGCAATATCGCCGCGCTCAACCACGCGACCGCCAACATCCCGCCGCAAGCGATGCGCATGCACCTGTGCTGGGGCAACTACGAAGGTCCGCATACCCACGACATCCCGCTAGCCAAGATCCTCGACGTGTGCCTGCGGGCGCGGCCGGCCGGGTTGTCGTTCGAGGCGGCCAATCCGCGCCATGCGCATGAATGGGAGGATCTGCGCGGTGCAAAAATCCCCGACGACAAGATCCTGATCCCCGGCGTCATCGACTCGACGACCAATTTTGTCGAGCATCCCCGGCTCGTCGCGCAGCGGATCTGCCAATACGCCGACATTGTCGGGCGCGAGCGAGTCATAGCCGGCGCCGATTGCGGGTTCGCGACCTTCGCTTTCGTCAACAACGCCGTCGCCCCGTCCGTCGTCTGGGCAAAGCTGGCGGCGCTGGCCGAAGGCGCGCGCATCGCGACCTCGCGTCTGTGGGGCTGAAACGCTTTTACCCCGCGGCGAGCGGGCGCCGGGCGGCGGCGAGACAATCCTCCGGTCGGCCGCCGGTGTCGATGCGCACCCAGTCGATCTTCCCCGCGTCGTGACGCAGCTGCTCGGCGAGAATTTCCGGAGATGCGTCGGATGCGTCACGGACGCGTCCGCGGATGCGGTCCGCCATCGCCTCCGGTCTCGCTTCGAGCCAGAGCCCCGAAAATGGAACGGCGGCGGCACGAGCGACCTCGGCAAAGGCATTGCGTTCCTCTGCCGTCAGCGCCACCGCGTCGATTATGACTGTATATCCGGCAGCGAGCCCCATCGCTGCCTTCCGGCGCAGCACGTCATAGACATGGGCCGAGGCCTCGCGGGTATAGGCGGTGGCCCGCAGTCGTTCCTCCGGATCGACGCCCAGCAGCAGCTTGCGTGTCACATCGCTGCGCAGCACGCGGGCGCCCGGGCGCAACCCGAGTTCGGGAGCGAGGCCGGCCGCCAAGGTCGATTTGCCGGAGCCGCTGAGCCCCCCGATGGCGACGAGGCGGCACGTCTGCGGCTCGAGAAACCGTTCCGCCAGATCCAGATAGCGGTGCGCCTCGCAGGCCATCTTCGCACCTGCAACGGCATCGGCAGCGTGGTCCAGCGCGGTCGCGGTAACATGGGCGCGGATCGCCGCCCGCAACGACAGAAAGAATGGCATCGCTGCGAGCCCGCCATCCTCCTCGCTGCGATCGAGGTAGCGGTTGAACACGCGATTGGCAAAATGCCCGAGCCCGCGATGTTCCAGGTCCATCAGCAAAAACGCGATGTCGTAGAGAACGTCGATCGTGGCGAGGGTCTCGTCAAACTCGAGGCAATCGAACAATGTCGGTTTGCCGTCCAAAAGGCAGATATTGCGAAGGTGCAGATCGCCGTGGCAATGGCGCACTTTGCCGGCCGCGCGCCGCTGGTCGAGCAGCTCCGCCAGGACCGCGACCCGTTCTTGCCAATTCTGCAGAATCCTTTCCACTCGATCCGGGCTGAAGCCGGCATGGGTCGAGGCTGCGAGGCAGCGATATTGCACCTCGGCGAGGTCGGCCATCTCCGCCGCGCCGCCATATTCAGAGCGCTGCTCGGCCGAAGCATGAAACTGGGCAATATGGTCGGCAAGCCGATCCATTACGTGCCGATCGAGACCGCCCGTCGCGGCGAGCGCATCGAACAACGCGGCCTGATCGAAACGCCGCATCACGACGACCCAATCGACAGCCTTGCCGTTCGGCGAGAAGCCGACGGCGCCGTCAGTCCCCCGGAAGAGGCCGCGAACTTCCTCGTAGAGTGTCGGCGCCGTGCGCCGGTTCAGGACCAATTCGGCTTCGCAGGCGCGCCGCCGGAGATCCGCGGTTGAAAAGTCCAGATAGGGGTACGCTACCGCGCGCTTCAGCTTGAAGACACGCTCGCCTGCGACAAAGACCAGAGAAGCATGCGTCTCGATGACCTCGACGCGGTCCGCCCCCGGACCATACGAGGACAGGTCCTTCAGAAACGCAATGACGTCCCGCTGATCTTCGCCCAAGGACGGATTTACAGCGTCTGAAACCGCGCTCGGGCACTCCGTTCGATAGCGGTCGCGATCAACCGGTCGATATTGAGGCGGTCGCGGATCAGCTCGAGGATGCGCAATTCCTCCTGGGATGCCTCGCCGTCTGCGGCGACGAGATCGCAGGCGATGGCATAGGCGGTTTCCCGCAATTTTGTCGGCAGGGCGGCTTTGATCGCTTTCAATGTCTCCTCGAGCCCGTGCTCTCGGCCGAGCAGCTCGGTGCAGTCATTCAGCGCTTGAGATAAATCGCGCCGGTCGAAATCACGGAACACCGGCAGGTCCTTGACGATGTCGTCGATGATGCGCAGCTCCGCGTCGGGCAGATCGCTGTCGGCCGCCGACACGATGACCATCGTGTAGATCAGCGCACGGTGGTGGTCGAGCATGCGGGGCTCCTGTCGCAGTTCGGCCTTCCCACAGATCAGGAGCCGCGCCCGGCTGTCAAGGCGTATCCGCCGACGGGTCCAAAAACCGGGTCGTTGCTTCAGCCGCTTCCGATAGCGGCAAACGGGCAACGGCAACACCGTTCGGAAAGGCGGACAGCAGGCGCGAAGGCAAGGCGCGATCGAGCATGACGAAAACGCCGCGATCGTCGGCGCGGCGGATCAGCCGGCCATAGGCCTGCCGCAATCGCAGTCTGGCGATGCGATCGGCGTAGTGCACGCCCCCGAAAACCGGTTTGCGGGCGCGATGCAGGACATCGGGGCGCGGCCACGGTACCCGATCGAAAACGATGAGGCGCAGCGCGCGCCCCGGCACATCGACGCCATCACGCACCGCGTCGGTCCCAAGCAGGCATGAATCCTCCTCCGCCCGAAAGATATCGACGAGCGTGGCAGTCGACATTGCATCGACATGCTGCGCGAGAAGCATCAGGCCGCGCGCCTCTAGGGCCGGGGCGATACGCTGATGCACGGCGCGCAGCCGCGCGATCGCAGTGAACAGGCCGAGCGCGCCGCCACGCGCCGCCACAAATAGCGATGCGTAAGCCGCCGCCAACTGCCCGATGTCGTCGCGGGGAACATCGGTAATCATAAAAATCCGGGTCTGCGCCGGGTAATCGAACGGCGAGGCGATCCGGGCGGCGGCCGGGCTCGACGGCAGATGCCGCAGGCCGGTGCCGGCCTCGGCACCGCGCCATGCCAACTCTGGATCGGCCGCGTCATCGGTTAGGGTCGCCGAGGTGACGACGAGGCCGTGCGCCGGCTTTGCCACAAGTGCGGCAAACGGGATACCGGGATCGATCCAGTTTCGGTTTACCGCGACATCGGATTCCAACCCGTCGATCCGGTCGAGGGCAAACCACTCGATCGTATCGGCTCGGGGCCCTTCGACGAGATCGCGAAGCAACCGGCTCCAGCCGGCGAGCTGCAGTCCGGCGCGGCGGTCGAGGCTGCGAATTGTCGCGTCGAGGCGCTGGCGCAAACCGGGCTCGGGCGGGTCGTCGGGATCCTCGAGCCGGGCGCGAAGCGCTTCCGACACCTTCAGCATCGCCGCCGCGAGCCGTTCCAGGTTCTCGGCCAGCGACAGAGTCGCCTCGACCAACCCCTCGATCGGCGGCCGCGCCTCCGCCTGCAGGCCATAACCGCTATCGGCCAGCACGGCGCGCGCCAGCACCTGCTGGCGAACCAGCACGAGAAGTTTCTCGAAGGCCTGGTGTCCGCGCGCTTCGGCGATGCGCTGCGCCCAGCCGTTGCCGGGGAGAACGCGGGCGGCAGTGAGAACGTCGAGCAATGCCTTGGCGCCATTGTCGTCGCCTTCGACGAGGTCGCCGATCCGGCGCCGCAGGCCTCTGGCGCGCGAGCGTCCGCCGGCTTCGGCCCCGACGATCCAGCGCCGCAATTCACGCCCTTCCTGGCCGGAGAGGCGCACCGAAAAAGCGCTGTCGGCGGCATCCAACAGATGGTGGCCCTCGTCGAAGACATAGCGGGTCGGGACCGTTGCATCGTCGAGCCCGCCGAGAGCGGCTTGCGCCATGACCAGCGCATGATTGGCGACGACAATGCGCGCATGCCGTGCCTGACGGATGTTCTTCTCGACAAAACAGCGGCGAAAATGAGGGCAGGCCGAGTGTATGCACTCGCCGCGGCGATCGGCGAGCCAGCCGACCCGGCCGCGTCCGATGAGCTCGCCGAGCCAGCCCGGAAAATCGCCCGCCACGAGGTCCCCGGCCTCGCTCGCAGCGATCCAGCGGGCGATCAGTCCCAGATGCCCGGCCGGCCGACCCGGCCGGCCCATTGCGGCGCCGAGCGCGTCCTCGTAATTCAGCAGACAGAGAAAATTCTCGCGTCCCTTTCGGATTACGACGTTGCGCCGTTTGAGTACGGGATCGGGATAGAGCCGGTCGAGTTCGCCGGCGATCTGGGTCTGCAGGTTGCGGGTATAGGTGGAGATCCACACGGCACCCCGGTTCTTCTCCGCCCAAAGGCTGGCGGCCGCGATATAGCCGAGCGTCTTCCCGACGCCGGTCCCGGCTTCGGCAAGAACCGCCCGGGGCTGGTCGGGCTGCTCGCGCGGCGCAAAGGCGGGGGTGACTGCCGCCGCGTAATCGCTCTGCTGCGGCCGCCGCTCGGCCACCGCGCCGAGGAGCTCGGAGAGGCGCGAGCGAGCTTCGTCGGGCCGCACCGGCTCATCGCCGGGCGGCGGCGCCGGGGCCGGCTCGGACCATTCGTCGAGCCCTATCCACACACGCAGGCCGGCGGCTTTCCGCAACATGTCCGTCTCGGCGGCCGGTAGGGCGGCGAGCACCGCAGGGCCCCACAACCACCCGCCGTGATCCATCACCTCGGCGATCGCACGAACCTCCGGATCGACCTCTTCCGCAAGCTTTTCGAGCAAAGCGCGCGCGACCGTGGCGAGGGTGACGCAAGCCTCCGGCGAGCTTTCCGGCGTCGGCAGGTGGAGCGCTTCGGCGAGACCGCGCGGCGTCGGCACGCAGAACCGCGCCGGATAGACAAATGCGAAGAGCTCGAGCAGATCTAGCGCAGGAAACCCGGGTCTATCGAGCCGCCGTGCGGTAGCCGGTCCGTGGCACAGCATCGGTGTTTCGCGTTCCACTCGGGTGCACGCGTCGGCCGGGGCAAGCGCCTCGATCTCGCCGTCGGGGTCGAGCCACAGGACTTCCCGAAAACCGGCGATCAGTACCGGCGCATGTGGCACCAGCACTCGCCGCGGCGCTCGATCGGTCGGTCGGGACATGAGCTACGATTTATCACATTCGCGGGTCCGCCCTCACCGCCTCGCTGCGTTTCAGGCTCCTCTCCCGCATACGAGGGGCTGTCCGCGGAAAGTTTCGAGCGCCACGAAAAGAGAGTTCTCTGCAGTGTGCGGCGCGATCTAAACTCGTCGTGCCCGGCACAAGGTCCGGCCAAGACGATAAAAGCGTGTGTCGCAGTCGATCTTCAGACCGGCTTCTCCCCCCGACAGCTCTGCCGCATTCGGGAGAAGGGCAACAATGTATTCGGTAGGATTTGGGTATAGAGTGCAGCAACTGCGATGATCGACTTATATCCGTTGATCCGGCCGGTTCTGCGCCGGCTCCCGGCCGAAACCGCGCATAACTTGACGTTGCGGGCGCTCGAGGCGGGGTTGGGTCGGTGGATCGTCGGCCGCGCTGCGCGACAACCAGACCCGCCGGTTCTGGCGCAGCGCGTGTGGGGGTTGGAGTTTCCGAACCCGATCGGGCTCGCGGCCGGCTTCGATAAGGATGCTCGAGTGACCGACGCCCTGCGAGGCTTCGGGTTCGGGTTTGTCGAGATCGGCACCGTCACCCCGCGACCGCAGCCCGGCAATCCAAGACCCCGCCTCTTCCGTCTCGAAGAGGATCAGGCGACCATCAACCGCATGGGGTTCAACAGCGGTGGGCTCGATGCCGCAATCAACCGCCTCCATCGCCGCCCCCGCACCGCGATCGTCGGGGTCAATCTGGGCAAGAACCGCGATTCCGGCGACGCCGTTGCCGATTACGCGGCGGGGATTCGCCGGGCGGCTGAGGTGACCGATTACTTGGTGGTCAACGTCTCTTCCCCGAACACCCCGGGTTTGCGCGATCTGCAGCGCCCGGAGAGCCTTCAAAAATTGCTGGTCCCACTACTTCGAGCCCGTGACGAAAGCCGGCGTCGGGTGCCGCTGCTGGTGAAGATTGCGCCCGACCTCACCCCACAGGAACGAGAAGACATCGCCTCGGTCGCTTTGGCTGCCGGCATCGATGGCCTGATCGTGTCCAATACGACGGTCGACCGGCCGGCCGGCCTCGTCAGCCCTCATGTGTTAGAACCAGGCGGGCTCAGCGGGCGGCCGCTTTTTTCTGCTTCGACGGCTCTCCTCGCCGACATGTACCGGTTGACGCGAGGCAGATTGCCGCTGATCGGTGTCGGGGGAGTGGGAAGCGCCGCAGAAGCGTACCGGAAGATCCGCGCTGGCGCTTGTCTCGTGCAGCTCTATACGGCTCTTGTCTTTGCGGGACCCAGTCTCGTGACCGACATCAAGAAAGGTCTTGCCGAATTGCTTCGCGCCGACGGCTTTACCTGCGTCGCCGAGGCGGTCGGTGCGCGAGCGGCGCATTCCCGCAGCTCCTTGGAACGCGTCGGCGCGGCGGAGGTGTGATCCTAATCGTCTTTTTCGGGCTCTGCTGCGGGCGCGCTCTCAGCGTTCGCCGCTCCGACGAGCTGCTCGAACTCGCTCTGCGTCTCACAAATACGCACTTTGCAACGCGAATCGCGCCGCGCTTCGGCCGCCAGAGCGCGCTGGTCGTACCTCGCTGCATCAAGGCGCGGGTAACGAAACGAGCGCCTCAACCCCCCTGCCCGAGTGAAGGTATCGTAGCTATACCCCCCATTTCGCTCGAGCAACGGTCCGATCAACAATTCCATTTCGATCACTGCCTCCCGATCTAAGCGAAGCAAGCCCAGCAATCTTCGTGCCGAGGGCTCGCGCAAAAAGTCTCCTACCAAAACCAGCGTCCGTTTCCCGACCCGAAGCAAGGCCTCCACCGTTCCCTTAGGTTCAGCTAGGCCAGGACGCGTCGCCGGGACTGACTGCCCATAGAACGTGCGCCTAGGGGGCATGTTCCATTAAGTTCGGAAACATTCAGTAAACGAGGGACCTTTTAAATATGCGGATAGTAAATTTTTCGCGCGTTATATTAATGTTACAGATTGAGACATGCTTCGCCGTTAGTTGTCATCTCTGAGGTTGTGGAACGCATGCCGGTTCACCTGATTGCCGGGCTGCACGAGTTGGCGCCGCGTTACGACGGCTTCATTCTCGACCTTTGGGGCGTGATCCATGACGGTGTCGCCCCGGTCCCTGGAGCCATCGATTGCCTGAGCTCGCTGATCCGTAATGGGAAGCGAATCGTCCTGCTGTCCAACGCGCCTCGGCGTGCCGACGATGTTGTCCGGCGAATCACTGCAGTTGGCGTGCCCGCGGGGCTCTACCATGACGTCATGTCTTCGGGGGAGGAGGCTTGGCAGTGCCTCAAGCGGCGCGACGAGCCGTTTTATGCCGCGCTGGGGCGGCAATGCCTGCATATCGGCTCCGAGCGCGATCTGGAGATCCGGGAGGGACTGGACCTCGAATATGTCGATGCCCCGGCGGAAGCCCAGTTCATCCTCAATACCGGGCCCGCGGGGTGGGACGACCGGATTGAAGATTACGAGCTGCTGTTGCGCACGGCGCTCGACCGCGATCTGCCGATGGTTTGCGCCAACCCCGATCTCGTCGTCATGCGCGGCAGGACCCTTCACCTGTGCGCCGGCGCATTGGCCAAGTGGTACGAGGAGGCGGGGGGCCGAGTTCGCTGGCACGGCAAGCCGTTTCGCTCGGTCTATGATTCCTGCCTGCGCCTTCTTGGCGTCGAGGACCGCTCGCGCATCCTCGCCGTCGGCGATAGTTTGCGCACCGACATTGCCGGCGCGGCCGGAGCGGGTATCGACAGCCTGCTGATCGCCGGCGGCATCCATGCCGAAGAATTCGGCATAACTGGTGGACGGCTTCCCGATCTCGGGCGCGTCGAGGCCGCCCTGCGCGAGAGCGGGTACCGTCCTGTCGGCGTGGCCTGGAGCCTCTGCTGGTAGCGGACCTTCAGTGACCGCTTTTGAGGAGGATTGTCTCGCGCAGCCCCGTTGCGTAGTCGAGACCGAGCGGGGTCACGACCGCCCCATGCGGGTACATCGAGCGGATCAAGCCTTTGCGCTCCAACGCCACCCAGACGGCGGGATTGCGCAACCCGCTCGCGTCGCGGGTTGCGACGACGGCGTCGCCGAGATGGAAATGATCGCCGTGCGGATCGGGCGGGCGCACGGCAATGCCGGCCTCCTCCGCTGGGCCGGTCTTGCCGGTGATGCGCGCGAGCTCCTGAAGCAGGGTTAGAGTCTTGAGCTGCAGGGCGTTTAGGCCGAGCGGATTTCTCTTGGGCGGCATTCGGGTTGATTAGACCCCGGCGGTGCCCGATGCAACGCCAAGAGCCTAGTACTGGCGTTGCGGCCGGTCAGGATATCGTCCGCGCGCTTGCCGGGTGGTTCACCTCTCTCGACTGGCGCCTCGATAAGCGAGACCGCTCGCGCCGCCATTCCGCGTGGCCGTCCCAATGCAAATTGCCGACGAGCGGCAGGTGATCCGAAGCGAGGCGGGCGAGTGGGCTGCGGTAAACCTGGACGCCGCGGAGCACCGCCGGCCCGTCAACATAAATCCGGTCGAGCGCCAGCACCGGCATCCAGGATGGAAAAGTGCGCTCGGCGGCGCTCGGGCCGAGCTGCCGATCGAAGGCTCGGATCGCACCGCTTCGGCCGCGCCACTCGTTCAAATCCCCCATCAGCAACACCGCCTCCGCCTCGCGCCGGTGCGGCGGCAAGCTGCCGCCGAGCGCGCTCACCAAACGATTCGCCTGTAGCCGCCGCTCCGCGGCGCGCAGACCGAAATGCGTCGCGATGACGCGCAGCACCCGGTCGCCGAACAAGAGGTCGGCGTCGATGGCGCCGCGTGGTTCCCAGCCGCCGACAGTGAGATCGATCGAGCGGGCCGTCAGCACCGGAAAACGCGTGAGAATGGCATTGCCGAAACGCCCGCCCTGGTCACGGACGCCGGCTCCGAGGACGACCCGACACCCCGTCGCCTCACCGAGATAAGCCCATTGATCCTCATGCCGCCCCGTGCCGCGCCGGGAATCGACTTCTTGAAGGCAAGCGATATCCGCGTCGATTTCACGCAGAACAGCGGCGACTCGCCCGGGGTCATAGCGGCGGTCGACCCCGACACAGGTATGAATGTTGTAGGTCACGACTTCGAACCGAAAGGCCGTCCGCAGGCCCAATGGATTGCGGTCGAATTCCGGCGCGGTTCTGGATTGTCGCCCGCCCGCGCGCTTGGGTGTCCAATAATGATTGAAGCACGTTCTAAAGACTTGTCCTCAGTGACAAACTCGGTACAAGAATCCCTCGGCGCGCTGGATATGGCACGTCGCTGCGGGGGCGGCGAGAGGGTCACCGTCACTATCGCAAACGGCCCGTCCAAAACCTGCCCGGCAGGCAGGGCAACCAAGGTTGTGCATGAGATAGGTTACGGTCGAGCCCTTAGCGCCGCGCAGCAAGGCGACGTTCGTGGACCTGGAGATGGCAAACCGTAGTCCGCAGCAGCGGCGCGTCAATTCCCTTGGCGCGGGCGCGGCGCAGCATGTCGCCCAGAACCTGATCGCCCTCGGTGCGCAAACCGGCTTCGAGGTCGCGCCGCATCGAGGCGCTGAAATTGCTGCCCGGCTCGGTCAGCATCGCCCGGCACTGTTCGCGATGCTCCTCGCGCGCCGGGAACCCCGAGGCGGCCGCCACTGCCTGGCATTCCGCCAGCAGCTCGAGCATCAAGCTCTCGCCTTCGTCGGCGGCCAGGATGTCGCCGACCGACCCGCGCATCAGGCAATTCATCCCGGCGAGGGAGCTGATCATGACGAACTTCTCCCACATATCGAGCAAGATGTTGCCGCTTATCGAAGCGTCGACCGGCGTCGACGCAAAGGCTCCGGCGATCGCCTCGACCCGGCGGCTGACTGCCCCCGAGCGCTCGCCGAATGCGATGCCATGTACGCGGTTCAGGTGGCGAATCGTCCCCTCCGCGGTCAGGGTCGCCGCGATGTAGGCGACGCCGCCCAAGACGCGCTCGGGGCCGAAAACGGCATCGAGCATGTCGAGATGCCCGAGACCGTTGAGCACCGGCAATATTGCCGTTCCCGGCCCGACTGCCGGCCGGATGGCCGCGATCGCTTGATCGAGATCATAAGCCTTTGCCGTCAGCAGCACGGTGTCGAAGACCCCGCTGAGGGTATCGGCGGTCGCGACCCGAATGGGTAGCTGCAGATCTCCCATGGGGCTCTCGACGACGAGCCCGCGCTCATTGAGTGCCGCGGCGCGCGCGGGACGTACGAGAAACGTTACATCCGCCTTGGACTTCGCGAGGCGACCGCCGAAGTACCCGCCAACCGCGCCCGCCCCGAGCACCAGAAACCGCGGCCCGGCAAAGCTCACGCCCCTACCCCGCCCGGCCGCTGACCAGCGTCAAGCCGCGCAGCATGTCTATGGCCTCGCTGAGCTGTTCGTCAGCTGCCGAGCCAATGTCGGCGGTCGCGAGCGAGGGAGCCGGCTCCTTGCCACCCGAATCCTTGGCGCCCGCGGGCACCGGGTCAGTATTCTTCAAGGCGCCGCGCAGATCGGCCTCGCGCAGCCGGTCCCTCTGAGGAAGTTTCGCCAGCTTCAAGGGCATTACCGTGAGATCGGGAGTGAGACCCTTGCCCTGAATTCTTTGGCCGCTCGGCGTCATGAACCGAGCGGTGGTGAGCCGGATGGCGCCGTTTCCCGGGAGCGGGATCACGCTTTCGATCGAGCTCTCGCCAAAACTCCTCGTCCCGACCAGCACCGCCCGCCGATTGTCCTGCAACCCGGCGGCGACAAGCTCCGCTTCCCTCGCCGTTCCCCCATTGATCAGGGCGACGATCGGCACCCCTTGAGCGATATCGCCGGGAGTAGCGCTGATCCGCTTGAGACTGCCAGGTTTGCGGCCCTTGACGACGACGATGTCGCCTTTGTCGATGAAGGCATCAGCTACCGCGACAGCCGCCTCAAAAGCGCCGCCGGAATTGTTTCGCAGATCGAGGATAAAGCCGATTACCTTGTTGCCGGTCTGTTGCCGCAAATCCTTCACCGTACTGGTAAGCGCAGCCGGGGTTCCGGTGTCGAAGCCGGCAACCCTAAGATAGACGATATTTCCTGCCTCGATGCGGCCGGTCACCGTCTGGAGCTTGTAGCGCTCGCGCTTGAGCGTGACGTCGATGGGCCCGGGATTGTCGCGCCGCAAACTTAGTTCGACTTCGCTGCCAGCCGGACCCCGCAACTTCTGCTCGGCTTCGCCGAGTGTAAAGTCGTAAGTCGGATCCTTGTCGATCGCGTAGATGAGGTCTCCCGGCTTGATCCCGGCCCGCGCCGCCGGCGAGCCGTCTTGCGGTGTTATCACCTTCAACTGCCCGTTTTCGATCGTTACCACCAGACCGAGGCTTGCCTCGTCGTCGTTAGCCGGCGTCTGCATCGCCTGGTACGCAGCTTCGTTGATGTAGGCCGAGCGCGCGTCGAGCCCGGACAACATACCGGCGATCGCGGCGCCGATCAGTTTTCCTTCACCGACCGGTTCGACCGCATCCTGGCGGATGCGGTCATAGGCTTCACTAAACAGGTTTAGCTGCTCGTAGCCGACCCCCTTGCCGTTTTTCGCCTGCGCCAGGGCCGGCCCTGCCGCAAGCAATGCGCCCAGGACGAGCGCCGTCACCACCTTCCGCATTCGCCCCAATCTCCACATGAGCGGAGGCACATTAGCCCAGGTGCCGGCGGTTGTAATCCTCTCACCGATCGACGACGTTAGCGGCTCAGATGTCCCTATCAGCCTCGACTGCCATGCTCGATAAGAAGCACGTCGCCTTCCCCGGCCGTCTAGTCATCGTGGGGTTCGGCAGCATAGGGCAAGGCGTCCTGCCGCTGCTGCTGCGGCATCTCGAAATTCCTGCAGACCGGATCACGATCATCACCGCCGAGCCGCGCGGACACGATGTCGCAGCCGAGTACGGGATCCGTTTCATCCAAACCGCACTGACCCGCGGCAACTACCGCGCGCTACTCGAACCACAGCTCGGCAAAGATGATTTTCTTCTCAACGTCTCGGTCGACGTGTCTAGCGTGGCGCTGATCGAACTATGCCAGGAGCGGGGTGCGCTCTACCTCGACACCTGCATAGAGCCGTGGCCCGGAGGCTACACCGACCCGAGCCTGCCGCCTTCGGCGCGGTCTAATTATGCCCTGCGCGAGAGCGCATTGGCGCTCCGCGGCCGTCATCCGCGCGGTCCGACCGCGGTGCTGACCCACGGCGCCAATCCCGGTCTGGTGTCGCATTTTGTCAAACAGGCCCTACTCGATCTGGCGAGGAGTGCCGGCTTGAAGGATAGGGAATTGGCGACCCGCGCCGATTGGGCCCACCTCGCCGAGACACTCGGCGTCAAGGTGATCCATATCGCTGAGCGCGATACGCAAGTCTCGACCGTGCCCAAGAAGCCGGGCGAATTCGTCAACACCTGGTCGATCGATGGATTTATCAGCGAGGGCTCACAGCCTGCCGAGCTCGGCTGGGGGACGCACGAGCGGCACTTTCCGCCAGACGGCCGGCGTCACGATTTCGGCTCCGGCGCAGCGATCTACCTGCTGCGGCCGGGGGCGGTCACTCGCGTGCGCAGCTGGACCCCTCTCGAGGGACCCTATCACGGTTTTCTGATTACCCATGGCGAATCGATCTCGATTGCCGATTACCTGACCGTCAGTGAGGGTGACACGGCCCGCCACCGGCCAACCTGTCACTATGCTTATCATCCCTGCGACGATGCGGTGCTGAGTCTGCATGAGCTCGCCGGAAAGAACTTTCAGCTGCAGCAGCACAAGCGGCTGATGATGGAGGAGATCGCCGAGGGGATCGACGAACTCGGCGTGCTCCTGATGGGCCAAGCCAAAGGTGTCTACTGGTATGGCTCGCGCCTATCGATCGCCGAAGCGCGGCGGGTGGCGCCGCACAATAACGCCACCTCGCTGCAGGTCACCGCGGCGGTGCTGGGGGGAATGATCTGGGCGATCGAGCGGCCGCGCCAGGGGATCGTCGAACCCGAGGAGATGGATTTCGAGCGCGTCCTCCAAATCGCTAGACCGTATCTTGGAGATGTCCTCGGCGTGTATGGCGATTGGACCCCACTCGACGGCCGCGAGCGACTGTTCCCGGAAGATCTGGACCGCGATGATCCGTGGCAGTTCAAGAACATCCGAGTCGTCTGACTCGCTCAGCCATCATCGCTCAGCGTGGTTGGCGGCGCTCGTGTTCTACGCGCTCGCGGCCAGCGGCGATTTTGCCTACCACCTGATCGAGGATCTGCGCACCGGGAACGAGGCGACCGAAGTCTCCGAAATCGTCGTCGGCTTCTCGGCCGCGGTGTTCTGGCCCGTGGACTTGATTGCAATGGCGCTGCTAGCGGCCCGATGACTCTGACTACCGGGCCGACGGTAGGCTAAATGAGCGGTGCTCGGGCTAGAATGTGCCGGCGGAACAGAAATGCCAGCTGCCACCATCCTGACCGTAAAGCAGCGCCAAGCGTTGATCCCCGGAATGGGCGACGACGACCCTGAACCGTTGGCCAGTGCAAGACGAGGCGGGAGTTTCGGGTTTTGGCATCTTCTTTGCCGCGGCGCAGGTCGCGGCAGCTTCCGGCAGGCTGGACGCGGCGGCAGCGACCCGCTTGCCCGCAGACGTTACGTAATAGTCGGATGGGTTTCCTTGCTTGACCTCGGCGCGCAATTCGAGGCGCCCATTGCGTGATTTGTAGATGCCCGCCTGCTGCTCGCCATCAGGCATGCCGGGCGGGAGCGGTCGAAAACTGATTGCCGAGCAGGCGGGAGCCGCCTTTCCCGGCCCCCTGGTCGCCGCCTCCGCCGGAACAGCCGCCAAGGCGAGTGCTAAGCCGATCGCAACTATGACCGTTGTTTGCATTAAACTCTTCCCCCTGTCGTTGGGCTCCCGCTTATACTCCGGTAGCCCACCCGCCCGGAAGTAGAGTTAACATCGATGGAAAGCGGAGTTCGATCAGCCGAGCGTGATCAAGGTTTCTATGAGGTCGGCCGGCCAGACTAGGCTAAGCGGAGCGCTCGTCAACGCTTCGCTCGAGGGGTTGCTGCCGTCTGGCAGGGCAACCATGTGGTGGCTGAAATGCGCCAGCACTCCGGCGAGGTAGAGGCCGGTAACCCATTTCCACGCGTGCTGATGCTGCCGCGATCGGCTCCGTTTCGGGGCAGCGAACGCAAAGACCCGGCGTCCATATTTCGGCAAACCCGGAGGGCCGATCATAATCTCACCCGCGCGTTCACAGTCTTCGTTGACGTCGTTCGCGAATGCCAGCCGTGTTAGTCCGCAAAACGGGCGAAACGGTCGACCGGAAGCCTCGCTTACGATGACTGATCATATTCATTTTTAGCGATCGCGTCACGGCTCCGAATGGAGATTTAACGATCTATGTTGGCCGCGCCGAGATTTTCATGGGTGGCGAGCGACAATCCCGACAGCCGCGGCGGCCATCGTATAAAACCCGGCGACGGTGAGCAGCGCGATCGCCAAAATGGCAAAGCCGTCGCTGCCGATGCGCTCGCCGATCGGCCTCCCGTCAAAGCCGCCGAGCAAGGCGAAGGGCGCGAGGATTCCGGCAGCCGCCCAGGTGGGGCCAGGGATGCCGACGGTCGCGGCATGGGATGCGACTGTTGCCCGTATGACAGCGCAAAGAATGCGAGAAGCGTCGCGCGCACGGTCTGCGCCGCCGTCCCGGCCAGCAACAGATAGATCAGCACCGGCGGCCCGGCCATCCCGACCAGCGCGGTCGCAACGCCCCGACGGCCCCCACGGCGAGATCGCGAGTTTGTGTCCCGGCGAAAGGCGCCCCGGGTCGACCTCCGCGACGTCGGAACCCTGCCATCATCACCGCAAATGCAAGGATCGTGATTCCGACCACGAACCGGGCCAGCAATCGGTCGGTGTAGCGGAATGAAAACAGCCCGATCGGCAACCCGGCGAGACTGCCAAGACCCAGGCCCAACAACAGCGCCGGAGCGATGGTTCGCCGCAACCCCGGAGCCACGGCGAATGAGAGCGCTGTCGAGAGAATAATCGCGAGTTGAACGACTTGCGCCGGGTCGACCAACAGCAGGTAGATCGGAACCGCAAGCACGGCAAAACCAAACCCGCTTACCGCCTGCAGCAGTGCCGCGACAAAGCTCGTCCCGGCCAGTCCGGCTCAACCAAACAGGGTCATGACATCAAGCTATGGAAAACCGCGTTGGCCTCCCTCCTAGGTGGGCCTCGGCCTGGCCGGTGTGGGTCCCTTACGGCGTCTTATGTACCGAGGTGCTTCGCCGTGGCGCTGGCGTGTCGTCGCGCAGGGCGAAGGCGCCTTCGACCGCTTCGACCCGATAGCCGCAACAAAAGCGGGCGACAAACGCATGCGCGAAAGCGGCGTCGTCGAAATAAAACGCGACCGCATCGTTGAGTACGCCGACGAACCCGGCGGGGGCCATCCCCCAGCCCTCGGCGCCGCAGGTCTCGTCGAGCCAAGCGTACATGATCTCGATCTGACGGCCGAGGCCCTCGGGCGGCACCGCGATCCGGACGCGTACCGGAAACCGCCGCTCCGCGTGCCGCCGCGCTTGGATGGATGCTCGTGTCATGCCGTGCCCTCAGTTCATGTTCTGTTCGAACAGTACAGGACCGCAGCAACACTGTCGAGATGGCGAATAATTTTAATTCGCCGCCGACACGATCAACATGCTCTGCCCTGAGGGCTATCCCGATATCCACCTATCCGAGCACCTGGCTCGACGATCAAGCTCGCTGCCGGCTCATCCTGAGGATACTTGGCGCCCGTTATCGGTGATTTTGGTCGTGATCGTGGTCCTTCTCAACGGTATGGACCTGTCCGCGGATCTCACCCCCCGGAAAAGTTGCTGTGTGTATGTTGGCGTAGGCGGTGTGGGAGGTGATCGCGTCGGTGATCGCGTCGAACACACCGGCCGGTACATTCTGCCCCGCTAGCGGAAGGACATTGGCAGCCATGATCGTCCCCGTCACCGTTGCAGTAGGACTCGGGGTAATCGTGCAAAACGGTGTGATTGCAACCACTGACGCCGGCGCGGGCTTCGCCGCCGTCTGGCACAGCCAGACGATGATGCCGCCGGAATCACGCGACTTGCCAAAGTGGATATGAGCCTGTTGCACGTCAGAGGTGAAGGGACCCGTATAGGTCAGCGTATATGCGATCGTGCCGGCTTTTTGATCGAGATCGAGGTGGAGCGTGCCCGTGGCGTCGGTCAGCACCGCCCCGGTGTAGCCGGTGGGCGTGGCCGAACCGAGAGCCGTGATGGTGACGGTAGTCGGTATCGATCCGATCTCGTTGAACCCCGTCAGGTTCGCGGTGAACTCCTCCGCGCACGCATAGCTCGCCGAAAAAGCGACAACTGTGGCAGCCAGGGCAGCTGTAGTGAAATCGTTCCAACGCATCGCATCCTCCCTTCTATCGATCTCCGGGGTGCGCCTTTCCGGCACGTTGCCCGATGTTAACGCCCCGACATCCTACTCCGGGAGGCAACTACCGCAACGGTTGATCACTTTCCGGTGAAGGTCAGGCAGCGAGTTTCCGTCGTAATCTTCGATAAGCGAGCGACAAGAACACGGGAACATTGTTCCGGCTGCTCCGGAACCGGTCGATCACATTCTCGTGATGGCCGCAGCGACCGCGACGAGCGTCGCGTCTGTGCCGGGACCGCCGACGATCGACAGGCCCACCGGCAAGCCGCCGACCTCAGCCCCGGGGATGCTCACTTGCGGCACGCCGGTCAGCCCGCCATGGGCGCACAGGCAGAGAATTCGGTCGCGCTGGACGCTTGCGGCCGAGAGCGGCTCGCCGCGCTTGGGGGCAGCGAACGGCGTCGTCGGAAGGCAGAGGATCGTGCCCGGCATCAGCAGGTGACGCATCCGGCCGCGTGCCTCGTGCCGCACCAGTTCGGCCCATTGTCGCTCGGTCTCGGGGATTTGCGATCCCGTAAAAATATTGCGCGCGACGCTGTACGCGAAGCGCGGGTTGTCCCGCTCGATCCAGTCCTTGAAGGTCAACCAGGCCTCGGATGGTTGCAAGGTGCGCTGCGCCCGCGCCCACTGCACGATGCCCGCCGGAGCCATGACCTCCTCGCGCGCTTCGCCGACTATCGCGCGAAGCCGCTCGACTATCGGCTGCAGTGCCGCGCCGACCTCCGGATCGGCGAAGGCTAAAGCATCGACCGCGACGATCAGCTTACCCGGCAAAGCCGACGGGATCGGCTCGTCGAGCATGACACTCGCCACCTTGGCGAAGGTGGCGGGGTCGCGTGCGAACCAGCCGGTGGTGTCCGAACTCGGCGCCTGCGGCATCATTCCTGCGACGGGAAGCCGGCCATGCGTCGGCCGAATGCCGTAGAGCCCGCAGAAACTCGCCGGCACGCGAACCGAGCCGCCCGTATCGGTGCCTAGCGCCGTATCGCAAATCCCGGCGGCGACTGCAGCGGCTGAGCCCGATGAAGAGCCGCCGGGCACGCGGCCGGGCGCCCGCGGGTTGACCGGCGTGCCGTAGAATGCGTTCTCGCCGACGATCCCGAGCGAGACCTCGTCGGTGATCGTCTTGCCGATCAGGGTCGCGCCGGCGTCGAGCAAGCGCTGCACGGCCCAAGCATGCCGCGCCGGCACTGGGTTTGAGCGCGCCCAGTCGGGGTTGCCGCCGCCGGTCGGATGGCCGGCCACATCGAACAGGTCCTTGGTCGCAAAGGTCAGACCGGAGAGCGGCCCGTCTGGCCGCCCCTCGATGTGGACGCGCGGGCCGGGCACAAAGGCGTTGAAGTCGTCATCCGGCATGTTCGGCCTCAAAGCAGTGACGGGATCGGCAGACAGGACGCAATATGCGCGCCGAGATCAGCCACACCGTAATCGGCCTCGGGCGCGGGGTTGGGCTATGATTGTGCAAATCTACGAGGTTCGCTCGCCGGCGGAAGCCGTTGCGCTGGCACGCCTCGGGGTCCACCACATTGGGGCGCTCGTCGGAGAGGGCGCATTTCCGCGCGAGCTACCGGCGGACCGCGCCAGCACGATATTCGCCGCATTGCCGCCGGGAGTGAGCCGGGTCGGGCTGTCGCTATCGGCAGATCCCGCGGAGATTGCGCGGGTGATCGAGCAAACCCGGCCGGACATTATCCATATCGGGGCGGCGATCGAGCTGTTCTCGGTCCGCGACACGCAGGCGCTTAAGGCTTTATTTCCGGATGTGTGGATCATGCGGGCGATCCCGATCGTCGACGAAGCGAGCATCGAATGCGCGAAGGAATATCGGGGTGTCGCCGACTTTCTGCTGCTCGACAGCCATGAGCCCGGCGACCGGCAAATCGGCGGCCTTGGCCGCGTGCACGACTGGAGCATCAGCCGATGCATTGTCGACACTGTGGGTGTGCCGGTCACTCTTGCCGGCGGCCTCGACGCCGACAACGTCACTGCAGCGATTACCGCGGTGCGGCCGGCGGGTGTCGATTCGAAAAGCAAGACGGACCGGGCCAACGGCAACGGCAAGGATCTCGACAAGGTCCGTCGTTTCGTCACTGCTGCGAAACTCACCAGGTCAAGGCAATAGTCCGCAGCTCGACCGCCCCATTGTTCTGTATCACGCCGAGTAATTGCCATCGGCACTGCAATCCAGGCGCACAGCCGAGACGCCGGTCGTTGTCTGCCTTTGCCGCGAATTGCGGGTCGAAAATGACCGGCTTGCCGCTGTCTGGTGGATACGGCAATGGCGTCCACAGCTGCTGCGCCACTGCGGGCAATGCGGCAAGCACCGCTATGAGCGCGGCAGTGGGGGCGCCGTACTGCATCGCGCGTCAGAGCGCCTTCAGCATAGCCTCGGCACTGGAAACGTCGAAGACGCCTGGTTCCTCGACGTGCAGCGCCTTGACGACGCCGTTCTCGACCAGCATCGAATAGCGCTGCGAGCGCATCCCCATGCCTTCCTTCCTGCGGTCGAGCTCGAGGCTGACGGCGCGAGTGAATTCGCCGCTGCCGTCGCCCAGCATGACGATGTCGCCGTCGGCGTGATGCTCTTTGCCCCAAGCGCCCATGACGAACGGGTCGTTGACCGCAAGGCAAGCGATCGCGTCGACGCCTTTGGCCTTGATTTCGGCGGCATGCGAAACGTAGCCCGGAAGATGGCGCTGAGAGCACGTCCGCGTATAGGCGCCGGGGACCGCGAACAAAGCGACTTTCTTACCGGCAAAGAATTCGTCGGAGTCGACGGCTTTCACGCCTTCCGAGGTTAGATAGCGCAACGTCACCGACGGGACCTTGTCTCCTACCTTGATCGTCATTGGTTGTCCTCCATTCAATCGATGCTAAAAACAGCTTTGCCGGGGATCTGCCGGTTGCGCAGTCGCGGGCCGATCTGCGCGATGTCGCGCCAGCTGCGCTCGACGAGGTGCGGCTTCAACGACCCGTCACCGACAAGCGAGACCAATAATGCGAGATCCGGCGCAAAGCGCTCCTCGGCTTCGGAGGTGAAGTAGGAGAAGCCCTGGATTCGTGCGTTCGGATGCTCGGCTAGATCGCGAAAGCTGAGCGGCGTCGGCTCGCCCGATGAATTGCCGAAGACGACGATCGTTCCCTTTGCCTCGACATGCGCGATCGCCGCGGCGAGCGAAGGTCCGCCGGCGGATTCGAGGATCAGCGCGAACAGCCCTTGCGCCTTGTCGGTGCCCTCGACGATCTCGCCCGCGCCGCGCAGGTGCCGTCCACGTTCCGGGCTGCCGATCACTGCGGTGACCCGTGCCCCGGATCGCGCCGCAAGCTGGGTCGCGAGGTGCCCGACGCCTCCAGCGGCGCCAGTGATCAGAACCCGCTTGCCGAGCAGCGGCGCACCGAAACGCAGCGCACGCAATGCCGTCAACCCGGCGACCGGCAACGCCGCTGCATCCTCGAAGCGGACATTGTCCGGCAATACCGCCATCCGGTGTGCGGGCACGGCAGCGTATTGCGCCCAGCCGGCATTGTCGGTCAGCGCGACGACGCGTTCGCCCGCTCGGGGACCGTTGCCGTCGGCGGCGGCTTGCAGGACCACCCCGCTGATGTCCTGGCCCGGCCGCCAGCCTTCGGGGCGGATCTGGAACAACCGCAATTCGCCGCGATTGAGCGAAAACGCCCGCACCTCGACAAGCGCCTCGTTTGGCGCCGGCTGCGGCTCGGGCACCTCGCGAATCTCGACCGGCGCGACAGCATTCGAGGGTATTGACGACAGCGAGCATGTCGCGTGCTCCTCCATTGCTCGCCTCGTCGCTGGGCGCGACCCGGCCATCCACGAAGCTGCACGAGATCGCGGGGTCAGAGCCCGGGGATGACGGTGATCGACCAGTGCCCGGTCAATCAACGTCAGTTCAGCCGCAGATCGGTGATGTGCTTCGGGTCGGGCTTCAATTCGCCGCGTTCGACCCGGGTGACGATGTCGGTCAGGACCGCGTTGGTCGGCGCCGCGATGCCGACCTTCTCGCCCTCACGCACGACGAAACCGTTGAGAAACTGGATCTCGGTGCGCCGCCCCTTGACCATGTCCTGACCCATCGACGGGCGGTGCTCGCCGCCACCGGGGCGATTGGCCTCGGCGAGACGGTGATCGTCGATCTCCTTCTGCGCCGCCGGATCGCCTTCGCCGGCGCGGGCCAGGGTCTCCGGGTCCATGTGGCTCACTTCATCGAAGGTATAGCCGAGGGCCTGCCCGACGCGGATGGCCTCGCTGGCGAGCCGGTTCGAGAAATGGCGGATCGCGTCATTCTTGGCCATGTCGCGGCTGATCATGCCCGTGCAGGCTGACAGCCCGTTGCCCATGACGTTGGTGACGAGCTTCGACCAGCGCTCGCCCCAGAGGTTCTCGGTCACCATCGCGCTGTCGGCATTGCTGACCAGGTTGCAGACCTCCTGGGCGCGGTCGGTCTTGCGGCCATGCACCTCGCCAACGCGGAACACGGTATGGCGCGAGCCCGATTTCCCGGCGGCGCGGCGCACTTGGCCCGGCGCATGAAGTTCGACCGTGATCGAGCTGGCGATCGAGCCCAGGGTTTTGCCCCAGCCCACAATGCCGGCGATAGTCTCCTCGTTCATGCAATTCTGCAGTGAAACGACATAACCGCCGGGCGCGAGGTATTGCTTGATCATCGCCGTCGCCCAGCCGGTGTCGTAGGATTTCATACAGACGAAGGCGATGTCGATCGGCGACTCCTTGGCGAGCTGCTGCGCCTCGGTCAGGTGCAATGCGCGCGGCTTGACGGTAAACGGCTCGACGTCGCGGATATGGGTGATCCGCAACCCGTCGCCGCGCATTGCCTCGACATGCTCCGGCCATGGGTCGATGAACGTCACGTCTTCGCCCGCCTGCACCATGTGCGCCCCGGCATAGCAGCCGACCGCTCCCGCGCCGACGATCGCTATCTTCTTCTTCGCCATTACGTCTTCTCCCGTTTGAGGTTGCGGCACCGCTCGCCGCGCGCTCCACCGCCGATCCTAGTACGGCTGATGCGCCGGCGTCACCCTATCGCTTCGGCGAAACCGATTTTCGCGGGCGGCGAGCGGCACGTCTCGCCGCAGTCTTGACGCTCCGTCTCGGCGTACCCCTCGCAGTCTTGATCGCGCGCCGCCAGTCGGCGACCATGCCGACCGGGATCGCGGCGATACCGACCGCCATCAGCCCGCTGGCGACGCGCGCGAGTGATTTGATCTCGGCGCCGAGAACGACCAGACCGAGCAGCAGGCCAAAGCCGAACGCCAGCAGCGCGGTCTTGGTGTAGCGCATCCGCTGAAGCGGAAAATCAACGGGGCGAAGACCTGGGAGCGAGGACCATCAACGAGAAGATTTCGAACAGCATCTGGGCGCCGACCATAGCGGTGTTGGTGGTCGGGTCGTACTGCGGGGCGACCTCGACCACATCGCCCCCGACGATGTCGATGCCCTTGAGGCCGTGCAAAATTGCCTGGGCTTCGCGCGGGGTGAGACCGCCCGCCTCCGGCGTGCCGGTGCCCGGTGTGAAAGCGGGATCGAGGCCGTCGACGTCGAACGAGATGTAGGTCGGGCCGTCGCCGACGACCTCTCTCGCCCTCTCCACGACGCCGCCGATGCCGATCCGGTCGACATCCTCGATGTGCAGCACCGTCATGCCGGATTCGTACGAGAAGCCCCAGAAGATCTCGGCCGGGCCGCGGATGCCGATCTGGATCGTGCGTTCGGGGTCGAGCACGCCGGCGAGCACCGCCTGGCGGAACGGGCCGCCATGGTGAAATTTGGATCCGTCGATCTCCCCCATTGTGTCGCAATGGGCATCGATATGGACGAGACCGACCGGTCGCTCCTGCCCTAATGCCTTCAGGATCGGATAGGTAATCGAATGATCGCCGCCAACCGACAGCGGGCGCACCCCGGCCGCCTGGATGCGCCTGTAGAATGCCTCGATGTCCTCGATGCAGCTGTCGAGGCTGAAGCGCGAGCGCATTGGCACGTCGCCAATGTCGGCCGCGTTACACTCGGCCCGCGGGACGACACCGAGCCCGTGATTGTAGGGACCGATGCGCTCGATATCGCGCACCGCACGGGGTCCGAGGCGGGCGCCGGCCCGATTGGTGACGCCCAGATCCATCGGCACCCCGACCAGCGCGACGTCGAGCCCGCCAAAATCGGGCAGGTCGGCGGCCTCGGGCCGGTACGGCAAGTCCAGGAAGGTCGAGACCCCGGCAAACGGCATCGCGCGGCGGTAGTTGCTGCCGAACACCAGCGACAGCGCCTCCCTGAACTCGGCCGGCGCCACTTCCGTCTCCTTGGCGCCGACGTACTTGGCGCGCAGTGCCTCAAGTTTCGTCTTGTCGAACATCGGCCTCGTCAGCTAGCGGCCGCCGCGCACGCGCGGCAGGATCAGATGCTTCCATGGATCGGGCATTTCGCCGACCGCGACCTCGATCAACGTCGTGCCGCGCCGCTTCAGCGCCGCCGCCAGCTCGCGGCGCAGGCCGTCGGGGGTCGTCGTGCGCACCCCGGCGACGCCGAAGCTTTCGGCCATCTTCGGGAAGTGAGGGTTGTGCAGATCGACGCCGATCAGCCGGTTGCCGTATTCCTCCTTCTGCATGCGCCGGACATTGCCGTAGGCGCCATCGGCGAAGACGATCGCGACGATGTCGATGCCGTGTTTCACCGCAGTGGAGAGTTCCTGGACGTTGTACATGAACCCGCCGTCGCCCGAGACCGAGACCACCGGCAGATCGGGTCGCCCCACTTTGGCGCCGAGCGCGGTCGCAAAGCCGGAGCCGAGCGTGCCCTGATAGCCGCTGTGGATGTAGGTGCGCGGGTGATAGATCGGGAACGCCACGCGCCCGACATAGCCGACCTGCGTCAAATCCTCGACATAAATGCCGTCATCGGGCAGTTCGGCGCGGATCGCCCGCAGATATTCGCATTGCGGGCCCAGATTGTCCGCCAGCCTGGCGAGGGTGCGGGATTTCAGCGCCTCGAGCTCCTCCTTGCGTGACTGCCGCCGCGGATTGCGCCGCTCGAGCGCATGGTGAAGCGCGGCAAGCGCCGCCTTGGCGTCGGCGACGATACCGAGCGACGGCTTCAGGATACGCGTGATCTCGGTCGGATCGATGTCGATGCGGATGAGCTTGAGGTCGGCGTCGACGCCCCAGCGCACCTGCGGCTGGTGCAGGCGGGTGCCGACCGCCAGCACGACATCGGCCTCGCGCCACAGCTCGTGGCCGGCGAGCGCCGATTGGGCGAGATAGTGGCGGTCGCTGACGATGCCCTTGCCGCCGGTGTAGCTGACCACCGGCGCTTCGCAGCATCTCGGCGATCGCGAGCACCTCTTCGGCCGCGGCAACGGCGCCGCCGCCGACAAAGAGCAGCGGCTTTTTGGCGTCGGCGAGCAATGCCGCCGCTTTGTCGATCAGCTCCGGGTCGGGCATCGTGATCGCCGGCGAGGTCGCCGGCGGCCGGCAGCGCGACCTCGGTTTCGAGCGCCATGACGTCGAGCGGCATTTCGAGCGCGACCGGGCGCGGGCGGCCGTCGCGCAATTGCCGGAACGCCTCGTTGACGAGTTGTCCCGTCTGGGTCGGATGGCTTATCCGAGCCGCCCATTTGGTCAAGGTTCGCAATATCCCGAGCTGGTCGGGGATCTCGTGCAGCAGGCCAAAGCCGCGCCCGATCAGGTCGGAGGGGATCTGGCCGCTGATGCACAGGACCGGCGTGTTGGTCGCGTAAGCGGTGGAGAGCGCCGCAGTGGTATTGAGCAGCCCCGGTCCCGGCACTACGGCATAGGCGCCCACCTTGCCGCTCGACCGGGCATAGCCGTAGGCCATGTAGGCCGCGCCCTGCTCGTGACGCGTGTGGATGACCCGGAGCGCCTCGCCGGCGTCGTAGAAGGCGACGAACAGCGCATCGTTCTGCACGCCGGGCAGCGCAAAGATCGTGTCGACCCCGTTGCGGCGCAGCATCTCGACCAGCGCCCCGCCTCCCGTCATTCTGCGTCATCTCGTTCCTCCTCCCATATCTCGTCATTCCCGCGCAAGCGGGAACCCAGGGCAGCAGGCTCCTGCGGAACGCGCCCTGGCCCCCCGCTTTCGCGGGGGTGACGATGAGTGTCGGCTGACGGCATGGCCTGAGACTACTCGAAAGCGTAACTGTAGGCGCTGCCGTGACGCACGATGCGCCCCACCGTGGGCGCGGGGAAATGCGCCGGCAGCAGGCGGGTGCCGCGCGCGGCATGCTCCTCGATCAGCCGTGTCCGCGTCTTGCGCGACAATTCCGGATCGGTGCAGGCGAGGGTCGACCATTCCGGCTTCAAGAGCTGCAGCGGATGGTGGATCACGTCGCCCATGAAAACACCGGTCTGGTCGCCCGAGCGGGCATGGATCACGACATTGCCCGGCGTGTGCCCGGGCGCGCCTTCGAACCACAGCCCGTCCTCGAGCGCGTAGTCATCATCGACCAGCACCGATTGTCCGGTGCGCACCACCGGCAGCACGCTGTCCTCGAAGGCGAGCCGATGGGGTGTGTCTTCGCCGTTCCGATGCACCCCCTCCCAATGCGCAAACTCGCGGCGGGCCATGACATAGCGCGCATTGGGAAAGGTCGGGACCCAGCGGCCGTTTTCGAGCCGCGTATTCCAGCCGACATGGTCCCAGTGCAGGTGAGTGCACATCACATAGTCGACACTCTCGACACTGACGCCGGCGCGGGCGAGATCGGCGACATAGGAGCTGCGCAGCCGATGGAATTGCGGCCGGGTCGGACGCTCCTTGTCGTTGCCGAGGCAGGAATCGATCAGGATCGTATGATGCCCGGTCTTGACGATGAAGCTGTGGAAGCTGAAGAGGAGGTTGCCGGTCGCCGGGTCGATCAGCCGCGGGCCGGGATGATCCGGGTTCGACCGTCAAAACTTCCCTGTCGAAATCGGGAAAAAATGTCTCGGGGGCAATAAAGGGCCCCTCATACTCGGCGATGCGATGAACCTCGAAATCCCCGATACGCGTGATCTGCATCTTCCCCTCCGGACCTGTCGCCGGCGAGCCTACGCCGACGCACCCTACAGTGTCGGCGGTCTGTCGACGAGAGCCTTTCCCGCCTGTCCGTGCTAGCCTAGCCAGAGATCAGCGCCAACGCGGGGGGAGGGTCAAGCGATGCCGACCGAATTTGTGATGTTGCCGCCGCAGACTGAAAAGACCCGGGAGTGGGGCGCGCGTCTCGCCGCCGCGCTGCCCGAGCTCAAGGTCGTGGTTGCCGAAAACCATACCCACGCCGCCCAGGTGATCGCCCATGCCGACGCCGCTTTTGGCGTAATTCCCCCGGACCTGTTGCGCCAAGCTCAGCGGCTGCGCTGGCTTCAGGCGCCGCAGGCGGCGCCGCCGGCCGGCTATTACTACCCGAATTGATCGCGCATTCGGTGGCGATCACCAACTTCCGCGAAATCTATAACGACCACATCGGCGCGCATGTAATGGCTTTCGTCCTCGCCTTTGCGCGCGGTCTGCACCACTACATTCCGCAGCAGCTGAAGCGCGAGTGGAAGAAGCTGCCGCCGGATACCGGCGTCGTCCATCTGCCCGAGGCGACGGCGCTCGTCGTCGGCGTCGGCGGCATCGGCAGCGAAGTCGCCCGGCTCGCCGCTGCGTTCGGAATGCGGGTAATCGGCGTCGACGAGCGCCGGCGCGACGCGCCGCCCGGAGTGGCCGAGCTGCATCGCGGCGACGAGCTCGATGCGCTATTGCCCAGCGCGGATTTTGTCATCCTGACCGTGCCGCACACGCCCGAAACCGAAGGCTTCATGAACCGCGCGCGGTTCCAGGAAATGAAGAGGACCGCGTTCTTCATCAACATCGGGCGGGGGTTGACCACCCGGCTCGACGATCTGGTCGAGGCATTGCGGGCCGGCGAGATCGCCGGCGCCGGCCTCGACGTCTACGAGCAGGAACCGCTGCCCGCCGACCACCCGCTATGGACAACGCCCGGCGTGCTATTGACCCCGCATACCGCCGGCTACGGCCCCTATCTCGACGAGCGGCGCTACGAAATTATCGAAGACAACTGCCGCCGCTTCCTCGCTGGCCAGCCGCTGCGCAACCTGGTCGACAAGGCCCGCTGGTTCTAAAGCTCACCCGACCCGGCTCGCCTGCCAGCGGCCGGGGCCGAACTGGCTGCGGTTGACAATGCCGTGGTTTCGCTCGCTGGCGGCACCGAGGATCGAGCGTTGATGGCCGGCGAGCTTGGGGGCCGCGGTGCTCGAGATTGAGACGGTGGATGCGCGAGCCCTGCAGAAAATCGAAGCGTAATTCCGAATCGCCGGCGATTTCGGTCGAGGGCGGCCGAGCGGCCCCGGCGCGTGCCGGCTGGCATCGCCCAACACCGCCACGACCGTCGCGGACCTGTGCCGTCTCGTCGGACTGCAGCTGGAAGGGCTCGACCTCGATAGAGTTTTCGGTCGCCGAGTAATGGTCGAGCATAATGCGCGGCTCGCCGTCAAGCATCTGCTACCGCAACACCAGTCTCTCGACGTGACCCTGGATCAACGGCGAACTGCACAAGCTGCGCGCGCAATATCAGCTTTGGCCACGGCACTCATGCCGGTATTCATTGGCGCAGCGACACCGAGACGTCGATCCAACTGGGCGAGGCCGTCGCGCTTGGTCTTCTGCGGGACCCCGCCCATACCAACAACGAGAAATTCTCCGTCAAGCTGGCGAAGCTCGACCGCGGCGCCGCGACGATCTCCAATCAGCAATAATTTTGGCAACTATGCCGGCAGCATCACCTTGATGCTGCCGGCACTGGTTTTGCGGTCGCTGTCGTGGGCGGTTATTCGGCGGCGGCGAGGGTTGGGGTTTGCGCCCCGGCGAGGATTACGGCGGCTTCCTTGGCGACGCGGGTGCCCTCGAAGAAGCGGGGGTTCTGCGTGCCCCACAGCTTGACCGCGTTGGCGAAGGTGAAGTCGCGGAAATTGTCGGCGGTGATGTGGCCGTCCTCGACCAGCTCATAGGCCTCGGGCAATGGATGGCGCATGTCGATCACGTCGAAATGGCCGATATCCGAGCTGAAGATCGCGTTGAGCTTCGACCCGAACGGATTGTTATGGCCGAACGCGGTGGCGTTCATCCGGTCGTCGGCCTCGCAGCCGAAATAGTATGGCTTGGCGTAGAGGTCGACCCAGTCTTCCTTGCGGGTGATCTGGCAGGCCGAGAAATCGTCGATGTTTTCGAGATTGCCGGTCAGATACGCCTGTTCGGGGTCCGGCAGGCCGCCGCGCTCGCGCAATGCCGCGGCGATGTCGCCATAGCCGTATTTCTCGACAAGGCTCATCAATTTGGCGCGGTCGAGCTTGTCCGGATGCATGCGCTCCAAGGCCTTGGCGCTGCGCCGCTCCCAATGCTCGATCAGATCGCCGAACAGCTGGCTGGCCCAGCCGACCCCGCCTTCGAGAAAGGCAAAACGCAATTCCGGGAAGCGCCGGGTGACGCCGCCGAGGAAGATCGCCTTGGCGGTCGCATGGCCGGCGGCGGCGAAATGGCCGATGTGGTTGTACGTGAAATTGGTCGGCGACAGGCGCAGGCCCTGGTTGCTGCTGGCGCTATGGAAGGTCGGCGCAATCCTCAACTCCACGCATTTCGCCCAGACCGGGTCGTAGTCGTACTCGCTGTCGAGGCCGAGCACGTCGTACCACACCGCAAAGCGTGCGGTGTCGGGGTCGTTGCCGGCGGCCGCCGGCACCTTTCGGGCCATGTTGCTGCCGAACATGCCGACCTTCGAGCCCAGCTGCTTGGTCACGAACTCGAGCTCGGCGACCGCCTCCTCAGGGGTGTGCATCGGGATGATCGCCGCCGGGGTCAGCCGGTCGCTGAGCCCGCTGAAATAATCGGCCGAGACGATATTGTAGGCGCGGATCACGGCACGCCGCGTCGCGTCGTCCTGGATGCGCGGCAAGCGCAGCCCGGCGGTCGGGTAGACAATCACAAAATCGAGGCCCAGCTCGTCGAGGCGGTCGTAGAGCAGCTTCGGCATCATTGCAGTGGCGCGGTCGAGCGTGTTTTCCGCCTGGCGCGCCCAGAACGCCTGCTGGCCGATGCGCTTCTCACGGCGCTCGGCAACCGACATCGACAAATTCTCGCGGGTCGTCCCCATCGCCTTCAGAAAGCCGTCCGCGGCGAGATCGCCGCCGACCTTGCGCATCTTGTCGCTGAACACCGGATCATATTCGACCCAATGGCCGTCGCCGTCGACGATCGGGTGGTCGATTTTCGACCGGACCTGTTCAGGGGTCATATGCGCGCTCATGATCTTCTCCGGAAAGTGGCAGCTCAACACCGGCGATTGTGCGGGCAATGCTAACGCTGCGCCACAGGCAATCGGCGCCGAGCATTGCACTGCGCGCAAGGCCATCCGTCATCTGCGCCGGGTGCAGGCTGACTCAGATCGAGCGCGGGCTAGTGTAAAGATTCCAATATATCAATGTGTTGAGTTTGATTTACTCGTTTTGGACGAGATGTGGTAAGAAGAGGGTGGGGGATTGGATTGGGGGATCCAGTGGTCGCACCTCGTCGCGTGATCGCGCTGCCGACTGATGCCGAGCAGCGGCAACGCTTGCTGGAGATTTCTCGGTCTCGGACCGAACCCACGAGCCGTGTCGAACGGGCGCGGATTATTCTGACCTATTTGGAGGAGCCATCGGCCTATGCTGTGGCGCGCACGATTGGAGTGACGCAGCAGACAGTGACACGCTGCCTTGAGCGGGCGGCGGAACTGGGGGTAATCGCGGCGCTCGATGATCGACCGCGTGCGGGACGCGACCCTGTCATCACCACAGAGGCGAAGACCTGGCTGGTGGCGTTGGCGTGCCAGAAGCCCAAGGAACTGGGTTATCCCCATGAACTGTGGACCACCCGGCTGCTCGCCGCGCATGCCCGCCAGTACGCACCGTCGGCCGGGCATCCCAGCCTGAGCAAGTTGGCCCAAGGGACGGTCTGCAAGATCCTGGCCGAGCAAGAAGTCAAGCCGCACAAGGTGCGCTACTACCTGGAGCGACGCGATCCGGAGTTCGAGCCCAAGATGGCCGAAATCCTCTGCGTCTACCGGCAGGTCGCAATGCTGCGCGGCCAAGCGGGAGGCGGCGAGAGCCAGGGCCAAGACAGCAGCGGTGGCGGGAGCCTCGCCATCGTCTCCTACGATGAGAAACCAGGGATCCAGGCGATCGGTACGACCGCGCCGGATCGCCCGCCACTGGCTGGCACCAGCCCGACTGTGATGCGCGATCACGAGTATAAACGGCACGGCACTCTGACCCTGATGGCAGGCATCGACTTGCTCACCGGTCACGTCCATGCCCTGGTCAAAGAACGCCATCGCAGCCGCGAATTCATCGAGTTCCTCACGCTCCTCGACGCGGCATACCCGGCGGACACCGCGATTGAACTCATCCTCGACAACCATTCCGCTCATGTCTCGTGCGAGACCACGAGTTGGCTGGCGGCGCAGCCGATCGGGCGCTTCACCTTCACCTTCACGCCGACCCATGGGTCCTGGCTCAATATCATCGAAGGCTTCTTCTCCAAACTGGCGCGCTCGGTATTGCGCCACATCCGCGTCAGCTCAAAAGACGAACTCACGCAACGCCTGAAGGCCTTTGTCAACGACATCAATCGCGAGCCGGTCGTCCACACCTGGCGTTACAAAATCGATGATGCGGCTTGACCACCAATGGGTACGTTATTTCGGAAACGTAGTACTAGCTAGCTCCCAATCGAGGTCTTCGATCGGCTCGCGTTGCTCGCCCGGGTGCGATGCTCGGGCAAGCCAGGTAAAATAGGGCGACAGGAGCTGCATCGTCGCCCAATAGCCTGCGCCGGTCGCCAATAATGTGACCAGCACCCGGATCCATTCCGGCGGAATGACGAACATGTAGCCGAGAAACCCGAGCGCCGTCCAAATTACCGCGATCGGGTTGACGCCTTTTCAGTACCAATACGAACCGTTGGGTTCGATCAATGCGACGAGGTCGATGCGCATCCGCTTGACCAGCAGATAATCGGCGATCAGCACCCCGGCGATGGGTGAGAAGACACATCCGGCACCGACTTTCCACAGCAAGGTGCAGCAATAACGGTACCATTGAGTAGATTTGCTTAAACAACGGGCAATCTGCTGAGGTAAAAGTAGGAACTCGGTAGCGTGCATCGGTAATTCTTATTCGCCGGTCGAAATTAAGCAGCTCATAAGTTTATTTCTGTTCAATTTAGTGTCATGATTTTCAGAATTTGTTCCGTCAGCGCAACCTCAGGGCTTCCGAGTGAGACCCCTCACCCGCCTCGCTGCGGTCTCGACCTTCTCCCGCAGTGCAGGAGAGGGGCTATTGCGAATTCACCTCAAAGCCCAAAGGCTTGATGGGTGAGGGTAGCCCAGCAAGTTGCGATTTTGCTTCACGCGACCTGTTCGATCGTCCCCGTGTCGCCGGCCAAAGTGGTGCGGCGAACGTCGCGCACTTCGGTGCGGTCGAAGCGGCGGGCGCGATGCATCGTCGCGCGGTTGTCCCACATGACGAGGTCGTGGGGGCGCCATGAATGCGAATAGACGAAGGCGGGCGCCGTCGCATGCTCGGTCGAGGTCGCGCAGGAACATGCGTCCTTCGGGGATCGTCCAGCCGACGATCGCGCCGGCATGCGAGGAGAGGAAAAGTGATTTGCGGCGGGTCGTCGGATGAGTCCGCACCAGCCGCTGCCGCACCGGCCCGAACGCCGCGATTTCCTCCGCCGTCAGATCGGTGAACCCGATCGCCTCGCGCGAATAGATCAGCGAGTGTTCGCAGACGAGATCCTCGATCTCAGTCTTGGTGCGGTGATCCAGCGCGTCATAGGCCGGCGCGCATATCAGCGAATTCGGTGTTCGCACCCCATGAGGGAAGAACCCGCCCGGAAAGCAGTGAATATTTCGCCGGGATCGGGCGGAACGAGCTGTCGGAATGCCACAGCCGGTCGCCGAGTTTGAAGAACCATACCCGATCCTCGTCGGACATGATGTTGCCGTGCTTGTCGAGGTTGGAAAAATCCGCGATGCCCGGCCCGAGCCGCTGGTCCTCGCGTTTCCTAACATGCCCCGGCGTGTTGTAACTTTCGAGTTCTCCGAAATGGCGGGTGAACGCAATCTGCTCCTCGTCGGTGAGGTTCTGGCCGCGAAAGATCAGCACGGCATATTCCTTCATGCCGGCTTCGAATTCCATCGACCTTCCCTGAAGCGAGCGGTTTCCGGCAATCGACACCCGAAACCTCTCCGGCAAAGGCCGGGTGAAGTGGACGGATCGTTACGGACCTGGGCATCCGTTTAACCTCCTGATCCGGACAGCTTATCGGTCTCCGTTCGCCGTCAGCCGCCGCAAGGCGCCGAGCCAACACCGGAGCAGCGCGGCATGGGCGCGCAGACGCTCGTCTATTTCCGCGCCGATCCGCCCCCGATACATGTGAACCGCGAGATTGCGATCGCGGTTGATCTTCATTGCAGCCTCCGCGTCTTCGTCGGACAGCCAGCCGAGCCGCCGCGCGGCCCGGATCGTCGTGTTTGGAGAAGCGACCTCGATGTCTTCGCATTCCGCAAGCAGCTGCCGGCAAGCCTTCCACACCGCCTCGAAAGTGTAGATCAATCGCAAAATCGCACCGTCGCATTCCATCAAGGAGGGCGCGGTTCCCTCGCGATGGCTTCGTCCAATGTCGCGAGCGCCGCTTCCGCCTCGGCAAGCCGCGTCTCTAGCTCCGCCATTTCACACCTTCGCGGCGCACTTCGTCGATCAGCGCCGCCTCCGCCCACCGAAGGTTGACGAGATCAACGTCGTAAGGGATCGGGCTCTCCTCAAAATGGGCGGCTAACCGTAGCGAGAGAGAAGCCGGAGGGAAGGTCGTCCCGCGGCAGGATCGCGATGTCGATGTCGCTGTGCTGCCGTGCCTCGCCGCGCGCTGGACGACCCAGAACAGCCATACCGCCGCATCATGCTCGCCGAGTGCGCCGAGCACCATCCGTCGCAACTCCGCAAGCGCCCGTTCGCGTGCGGGGTTCACCGCTCGCCTTTCACCGTCTTTCAAAGCTCTGCAATTCTTCACGGCACGCTTCGCTGAAGTCGCGAGCGAGTCCACATGTTTATCAACCCAATTCGACCACATCTCCTCCAAGGTTACGTTCGGCGCGAGATAAGGTCGACGATGATTTCCAACCAGCGCATCCGCACTGTCGACAATTCGCGGAGCCGATATGAGGCGTATGCGGTTTGTCAATCCGTAGATGCCGATGAGCGCAGACAGGTCGTCGCGCCTATTTTGCAGAGCATCGGCATATAATTTTGCTGCTTCCTCAAGAAACCTGCCGAACAAGGCTTCTCGCTTGTCTCTCTCATTGGCCAACCGCTGCGCCCTAACCTGCGCCTGCTGGGTCGTCCACGAGGTTGCAAACGACGTCAAGCCGCCGATGGCCGTTCCGGCCAGCGCCGCCAAGGCCGAGTACGTATACGCCGCCTCCATCGGGGGCCTCTTTGCCTGCCGTCGAACCGGCGGATCGATTACCCCGCGCGCCGGCGCCGGGCGGGACGGCGGGCGAGATAGGGGCGCAGATACTGCCCGGTGTGCAGCTGTCCTCGCTAGAGGCGATGTCTTCCGGGGTGCCGGTGGCGACGATATGGCCGCCCGCGTCGCCGCCTTCGGGGCCGAGATCGATGATCCAGTCGGCGGTCTTGATGACTTCGAGATTGTGCTCGATGACCAGCACCGTATTGCCGGCCTCGACCAATGCGTGCAATACGTCGAGGAGTTTCCTGGACCTCGTCGAAGTCTGCAGCCCGGTCGTCGGCTCGTCGAGGATATAGAGGGTGCGGCCGGTGGCGCGCCGCGACAGTTCCTTGGCGAGCTTGACGCGCTGCGCCTCGCCGCCCGATAGGGTCGTCGCCGGCTGGCCGATATGGATGTAGCCGAGCCCGACCCGCTGCAGGGTCTGCAGTTTGTCGCGGATCGCCGGTACGGCGCGGAAGAAATCGGCGCCCTCGTCGACCGTCATGTCCAGCACGTCGGCGATGCTCTTCGTGCGGAACAGCACTTCGAGGGTCTCGCGGTTGTAGCGCCGGCCCTTGCAGACGTCGCACTGGACATAGACGTCGGGCAGAAAGTGCATCTCGATTTTGATGACGCCGTCGCCCTGGCAGGCCTCGCAGCGCCCGCCCTTGACGTTGAACGAGAGCGGCCGGGCAGGTAGCGGCGCGCAGACCGGCCTCGGGCAGCCCGGTGAACCAGTCGCGGATCGGCGTGAAGCAGCCGGTATAGGTCGCCGGGTTTGAGCGCGGCGTGCGGCCGATTGGCGACTGGTCGATGTCGACGATCTTGTCGAGAAACTCGACACCTTCGAGCCCACCGAGCGGGGCAGGCTGCTCGCGCGCATTGTTGAGCCGCTTGGCGAGCGCCTTGTACAAGGTCTCGACGATCAAGGTCGACTTGCCGCCGCCGGACACGCCGGTCACGCAACAGAAGGTGCCGAGCGGGATCTCGGCGGTGATGCCCTTCAAATTGTTGCCGCGCGCGTCGAGGATGCGCAGTATCTGGCCCGGATGGCCGATGCGGCGCATCGCCGGCACCGGGATCTCGCGCTTTCCGGTCAGATATTGACCGGTGACGCTGTCCGGATTGGCCATGATCTCCTCGGGTGTGCCTTCGGCGACGACGTGCCCGCCGTGAACCCCCGCCCCAGGTCCCATATCGACGACCCAGTCGGCAGTGCGGATCGCCTCCTCGTCGTGCTCGACGACTATGACCGTGTTGCCGAGGTCACGCAGCCGCTGCAGGGTCGCCAACAACCGCCCGTTGTCGCGCTGGTGAAGGCCGATCGACGGCTCGTCGAGGACATAGAGCACCCCGGTCAGCCCCGAGCCGATCTGCGAGGCCAGCCGGATGCGTTGGCTCTCGCCGCCCGACAACGTGCCCGAAGCCCGAGACAACGTCAGGTATTCGAGCCCGACATTCTTCAAGAAGCCGAGGCGCTCGTTGATTTCCTTCAGGATGCGCTGAGCGATTTCACGCTGGCTCGGGGTCAACTCATCGCTGACACCGGAGAACCAAGTACCGGCCTCGGCTATCGACAGTGCCGCCACCTGGCTGATGTGCTTGCCGGCAATCTTGACCGCGAGCGCCTCCGGTTTGAGCCGATCGCCGCCGCACACCTCGCAGGTCTTGGCGCTCTGATAGCGCCCAGCTCCTCCTTGACCCAGGCGCTGTCGGTCTCGCGGAAGCGCCGCTCCATGTTCGGCAGGACGCCCTCGAACGGCCGATCGGTCGTGTATTTCCGCAGCCCGTCGTCATAGGTCATCTTGATCGGCTCGCCGTCGGAGCCATAGAGGATCGCGCTCCGCATCTTTTCCGGCAGGTCCTGCCAAGGCGTGTGCATGCTCTTGCGGAAGTGCCGGGCGATGCTTTCCAAAGTCTGCGTGTAATATCGCGAGCTTGAATGCGACCACGGGCTGACCGCACCCTCGGCCAGGCTGCGTTTGCTGT
>CAVOWQ010000022.1:0-66453 GCA_963700195.1 uncultured Alphaproteobacteria bacterium | reverse complement strand
ATTTGGGCGGTTCTGCGCGACCAGCGGAATGCCACGGTATTGCTCGACGAGGTGATCGGTGTCGATACCGCGGCACGGTGTGTGGAGCTACGCTTTGGGACCTCCCAAGGCTATGACTATCTGATCCTGGCGACCGGTTCGCAATACGCCTATTTCGGCCACGATGATTGGCCGCAACTGGCCCCGGGCCTCAAATCGATCGACGACGCCACCTCGATCCGGCGCCGCTTGCTGCTCGCCTTCGAAGAGGCGGAAACCATGACGGACCCGCAGATACGCCAGCGCTTGTTGACCTTTGTCCTGGTTGGCGCTGGGCCGACCGGGGTCGAGATGGCCGGAGCTCTCGCCGAACTCGCACACTCGACATTGTCCCGCGACTTTCGCCACATCAACCCGCACACGGCGCAGATCCTGCTGGTCGAAGCTGGCCCGCGCGTGTTGTCGAGCTTCCCCGAGAGGCTCGCCGAGTTCGCCCGACGCTCGCTCGAGCGGATGGGGGTCGAAGTGCTGCTTGGCACGCCGATCGAAGCGATCGACCGAGATGGCGTCCTCGCGGGAGGCAAGCGCATCGAAGCGGCAAATGTCATCTGGTGTGCCGGTGTCGAGGCCTCGCCGGTGGCGCGATGGCTTGGCGCACCTGCCGGTCAAAGCGGCCGCGTCAAGGTCGCTCCCGACCTCTCGGTGCCGGGTCACGCGGAGATCTTCGTCATCGGCGACGCCGCCTTCGTTCACCGAGCCAAAAGGCGAGCCGCTTTCCGGTCTCGCACCGGTCGCCAAACAACAGGGCCAATACGTCGGAGAGGTGGTCGCCCGTGTTGTGCGCCGCGAGCCGGCACCCCCGCCCTTCCGCTATCGCGACCAGGGTGCGCTCGCCACAATCGGCCGCCATTCGGCGATCGCTGATCTCGGCTGGATCAGACTGACCGGCCCGGTCGCCTGGGTGCTCTGGGGCATCGTCCACATCTTATTTCTGATCGGATTCCGCAACCGGACGGCGGTCTTCCTCAACTGGATTTGGGCCTGGCTCACCTACGGCCGCGGCGCGCGGCTGATCACCGGCGACACAACCCCGCTCGTTGCCTCAGCAAAACGCGCTCCACGCGCAACGCCCGAAAAGCCGGATCCGGGTGCGCGACTGCACTCAACCGGGACTGCCGCTCCCATGGGGCTGCTAGACCGCGACGCATGATCGCGCGGCAATCTGCTGTCTGCGGCTTGGCTTGGCGCTCTCAGCTAATTCGACGCGTCGAACTGCCGCACCGTTTGCGCGGCGGCTCAACATCACGAATATGTCCAAATCCAGTTTTAGAAGAAGGTTCTAGGAAAACTCTGGTGTCGACACAGTGTGCGCTTCGAAGATCATCCTTTTCGGCCCCGTCCGCCCGGCCGGCGAACCTCGAAGACGACAGCGAGGCTTTACGCTGCTCGAACTCCTGGTCGTGCTTGCCATCTTGGGGCTGCTGATCGGCCTCGTCGCACCCGCCGCTCTGCGACAGCTCGGCTCCGCCAAGGAAAAGATCGCGCACCAATCGATCGAGCGTCTCTCCGGGGTGCTCGACATCTACAAGCTGGATGTCGGGACCTATCCTTCGACAGAGCAAGGTTTGCAGGCGTTGATTACTCGGCCATCGGGGGTCACCCGCTGGAACGGGCCCTACCTGAAGGGCGAGAAGCTCCCCGAGGACCCGTGGGGCAAACCATTCGTTTACCGCAGCCCGAGCCAGCGGCCCGGGCACGAATACGACCTGCTGTCGCTCGGCCCGACGGGCCAGCCCGGCGGCTCGGGCGAAGCCGCGACCATCGTCAACGAGTGACCGACGGCTGAGGCGAGCCGAGGGGCGCCTCTGAATCGAGGCTGTTGCCCCAGGCGAGGACAGCGTAGCCCTGCGGCGCAGTCGCCCCAGTGCGAACCACGGCGGTCCGGGTTACCTGTGCGTTGCCTGGTCCAGAAGCAAGCGCGGTGATCCGCACCGTCAAAGCATCCGGTGACGTTTGGTTCGGTTGGCCGACCGGCTGGCTAGCCGGCGATGACCCAGTCGCCGACGTTAGGGCGAGCGCGGCCGCCACGACCGGATCCAGGGTGGCTGGGTTCGGCTCGGGTGGACCGAACAATGTCAAATGCGGGCGGATTGCCATCAGCACGGCGGGAGTCATGCCGAGCACGCGCCCGAGTTCGCCGAGCGTCTCGAACGGTGCGCTCGGCGGACCATAATCGAGGCCGGCTGCGCGATAGTCCGCGACAAGCGCCTCTTGCGGCCGCGGGTTTGTTGCCGAACCAACCCATTCGCTTATCGCGGTGGCGATGCGGCGAGCGGTGTCGGGGTCGCTGCCGGTCACCCGCAACAAGGCTTCGAGGAGGGCGGGCGAAGCCGTGCTCGGGTTGATCCAAGATGCCTCGTCCTCGACCCGCAAGATGACCCGGCTGCTGCCGACCGTGACTTGACGCGGTGTGCCGTCGGCCGGCCAGCGCTGTTTCGGCTCCGGATCCGAAAGGTTGAAGATGGCCTCGAAGATGGCGCCCTCGGCGGCGGCCTGCGATGCCGAGTTGGCCACGAGATTGTCTGCTATGCGGATCTCCGTTCGCCCGCTCGCCGTCAGATGGGCGACGATGAAGCCGATCAGCACCAACGTCCACAGCACGATGATCAGCGCGAACCCGCCGTTCCGACGGCATTCCGCCGATTTCTGGCGGAAACCGGCGCGGCACCGACTACAGCTTGTTCGGATTTGCCAAGCCCGGCGAGCCCTGGCGCTGCAGCTGCTGCGGGACGAGGCCGGCATTCATCAGCTGATTGCGCAAATCCTCGGTCAGCGCACGGGCATCGCGCTGATCGTGCACGACGTGCGGGGTGATCAGCACCAACAGTTCCGTGCGCATGCGCGAGTTGTCCTGGGTCGAAACCAGTGTACCGAGGATCGGGATATCCTTGAGGAAGGGTATGCCGCCGTTCTGATGCGAGACATTATCGCGGATCAGACCGGCCATCCCAACGGTCTGGCCGTCTTGGACAGCCACCCGCGTGCGGAATATCTGATCATTGAAGGTTGGCGAGCCTTGGACCGTGTTCGTCGCCGCGGCCGCGACATCGCTGACTTCCTGGGCGATGTCGAGCGAAACCAGGCCGCCGGAATTGACGCGCGGCGTCACCTGCATGATGACGCCCGTCGAATGATAGTCGACGCTGTTGACGACCGGAGCGTTGGCAGCGAGCGTGCTCGTCGCGGTCCCGGTTAGCACCGGTACCTGCTGGCCGACCTGCAGGCGTGCCGGTTCGTTGTCGAGGACCATGACCTGCGGCGCCGACAGCACCTTGACCTTGGTCACTGCGGCGAGTGCTGAGAGCGCGAAATTTGGAGATTTGCTCAGTGTGAAAAAGGGATTAGTCGAGGGAAACGGCAGGCCGCCGAGCACAGGAAGATTCGATTGCGGACCCAGGGTGAAGGCGACATGATCGGCCTTGAAGAAGAATTGCGTGCCGTATTGCAGCGAATCATTGAGGTCGACTTCGGCGATCGTCGCCTCGATCAGCACCTGGAGCGGGATGATGTCGATCTTGCGCAGCATCCCCTCGATCACCGTGTATTCGCTCGGCGTCGCATAGATCAACAGCGCATTGTTGCGCCGGTTGGCGAGGATGCGCATACGGTTCTCGGGCGCCGCACCACCGGGCCCAGTCTCGGTCGATAACGGCTCGGTGGCGGGAGGCGCTGCCTCGGCCGCCGCCCCCGGCTGGGGGATCCCGGCACCTAGGCCACCTCCGGCTCCGGCCCCTCCGGCCGCGCCCGGCAGGCCCGTGGTGGCGCCGCCCCCTCCACCGGCCCCTCCAAGGCCTGCCGTAGAGCCTTGGCCCCCGAAACCGATGCCGCCACCCGGAGGCTGTCCCCCTCCGATCGTCAATTGCCCAGCGCCGGGTGCAGTGCTCCCCGGCGGACCGGGGGTCGGGGAGACATTGCGCGGCGTGAACGCTCGCTGGAGGAGGTTCTCGAGATCGGCGCTCTGGCCATTCTGCACGTAATAGACATGCCAGGTCCGCGCGGTGGCGTCCTCGAGCTCGTTCGTGAGCCTGAAGAATTGTCTTGCCGCATCGATGTAGCGAGGCTGCGACGACACTACGAGAACAGCATTGACCCGATCCATCGGGACGACGCGCACGATGCCGCCGAGCGCGCCTTCGGCCTGAGCCTGCAACACCCGCTCGAACTCGCTTGCCCGCTTTGCCGGGTCGCTGTCGCCCGCCGGAAAAAGGGCATAGGACTGACCGGCCAGGATGTCGATGTCGAAAGCCTGGATAAGACCGACCAGGGTCTGGCGGACCGCGGCGTCCCCGGAGACGATTATCGCGTTGGCCGCTGGGTCGGCGGCGATTTTTCCGCCCTCTGCAACATAGGGTTCGAGCACTTTGGCAAGATCCTTGGCCGAAGCGTAGCGTAATGGCGCGACCTGGGTACCGGCGCCTATTGCGTTCCCGCCGGAGACAAGGTTGCGGGTCGCACCCGCCGACGACGGGACCACGGCGTAGACCCCATTGCGTTCGATCAATGTCGCGCCGTTCGCGTTGAGCAAGGTTTCGAGCGTCGGCAGCAACGCCGAACGCTGCATTGGGGTGCCGGTCTCGATCGACCCGGTGCCATGCACGTTAGGGTCGATCGAGTAGTTCAGGTTGAGTGTGGTTCCGAGAATGGTGCGTACGATCTCCCTTATATCGGTGTCGACAAAGTTTAAGGTTACATCGCCGGCCTGAGTGGCGGTCACTCCCGGGCCCGGCGGCGGCACCACGGGCGCTGCTTCGGTGCCGGACGCGACAAAGGGACGTTGCCGGCTGCGATCGTTGGGGATCGCGCTGTTTATTCGAGGCTCCGCGGCTTGCAAGCTGCTCGGCTGCTCCAATGGCTCCAAACCCGGCTGTGCCGGCTGGCAATCGGCCAGCACGACGACCGCGACGGCGAGGGCGAGCGGCCGAATAGAACGTCCAAGCATCGACATTACCGCTGCTGGCGTAGCCGCGCTGCCCGCGGTAGCGCGGGGGGAGGATTGACCGGGAGGACTTGGAAGGCGCGGCGCGACGCCTGGGGCCGCACCCGGCACAGGAACGCGCGGCCTGCCGGCAGCCGGCGGGATTGGTCCTCGTGCGCCGGGTTGACCGATCGGCGGTTGCCCAGGCGGCGGGACTAAACTCGGATCGAGCTTTGGCTGCAGGGTCTTGGTTCCGCTCGGGCCGCTCAACGAGACCTCGCGGGGCGTGATGCTCTCGATCCGCCAGCCGCTTACGGCGTCGCCCTCGGCGACCTTCAGCGGCTTGTCGCCGCTGACCGCGAAAATTGCGATGCGGTGGCGGGGGGTCGTAACGATTCCGGTCAACCTCGCATCGGAGAGATCGGAATCGGCGGCAGCTCCGCCGGGAGCGTCTTGAGGAGGCCGCCGCGTGCTGCTGAAGAGCGGTCGAGCGAGGGCAGTGGCAACCAGCTCCTCGGGTCTCGGGTTCTGCCGCCGAGTTGTTGGGCTCGCCGCGTCGGGCCGCGCCGCCTGGGCGACCACCTCATCCTCCGCCCCAGCGGGAGCAAGCTCCATGATTACGATCGCGCCGAACAGCAGGCATCCCCCGATCAGTAGCAATAGCACGAGGCGATCGATCATTGCTTGACCGCCACGGATTTTTCGCCATCACGGTAAGCGTAAACATCCAGACCGGCATCGAGCCCCGCAGCCGCAGGCGTGCCGGGCCGCCTCAGCACGCCGTGGATATGCAAATTGTCGATCACCAGGGGCGGTGTGGCAGACTCGAGTTTGGCGAGGAATTTGGTCAGCGTCTCGTAGGATCCGCTGAGGACGTAGCGCAGTCCGATGCGGCGATAGCCCGAACGCGCTTCGGCCGGAAGGCTTTCGGTGCTGCCGATCGTCGCGCCGGCGGAGGTGGCGAGTTCCTCTATGCGACTTTGCAGCGTGGCCGCAGCTATCGCATCGCTGGCACCATCCAAAGTGATCTTGCGTGTGCCGGCAGCCGCACGCAGCTGCTCGACTCGGGCGCGCAGAGCCGGCAGCTCGTCCGCGGCGGCGCGCAGCCGCGGCACCAGCATGCGCCGATTGTCCAGCGCAGCGGCGCGCTCGGCGTAGAGCCCGAGCAAGGGCGAGACGGCCACGAAGTAGACGCCTCCCAGCGCGACGAACAGCAGGCTCAGCGCCAAAAACTGGCCTCGCCGGCCAGTCGGCATGGCGGTAAACGAGGCTACGGCCTGACCTCCGCGTTGATCGTGAAAAGCTCGGCCTTGAGGGCCTCGAGCCGGGTCACGGGTGCCGAAAAGCCGGGATTTCGGAACTCCGGATCGGCGGCGAGCGCTCCGATCAAGCGGGCGGCCCCGGCAGAGCGGCCGCTTAGCGTCAGTTTCCGTTGCCGCAGCTCCATTTCGGTCAGGTAGGTATCGTCAGGCAGAGTGCGGGTCGTGGCCGCCAATACGACTAGCGGCCGCCCGGCCTTGTCGCGCTCGCTTTCGATAAAGCCGGCACTGCCCGACAGGCGATCGATATCCTGGCGCAGGTGGTCGGCCTCTGCGGCCGCAGCTCGGGCCGCCCCGACTTGAGCGTTGAGAGACGCCAAGGTCAGCTCCTGGCGTACAAAGGGCGTTGCCACGGCGGCCATTGCGAGAGCCGCGCAACACGCGGCGGCCGGCCAGAGCAGGCGGTGCGAGTCGTGATGTTTACGAGTTCCGTCCCCATTGAGCGGCAGGTAAGTCCCTTTGTCCGGACCGTCGGCGATCTCCACCCGCCGCGGCCGAATTCCGACTGCAGCAAGATCGGTGAGTAGCGGATCGAGGTTCGCTTTCGGAACGAGCCAGAGGCGCACCGACAACCGCCCGTTTTGTCGGTCGGCCTCGATGACTCGATGGTTCCAATAGAGTTCCTCCGCCGTGAACGGGGTTTCGCGGTCCATCTCGAAGGCGAGCGCTTGGTCGAGCTCTCGTTCGGCAGCAAGTGGCAGGCTGACGGTCTTGCCCAGCACGTCGGCCTCGCCGAGGCGAAGCACAGGGGTCTTCTCCGCCATGCGAGGCAGGTCGGCCACACCGATCGCCCCGAGAGCAAAATGGCCGAGTGGGCTCTCCTTGCCGTTATGGCGCTGATCCACGGCAACAGCTTCGACCCCCTGCCCCAAGCGGCCGATCGGAGTAATCACCAGCGCATCGCCGGTGCCCAGCGCGGATCGCCGCAATTCCTGCGGCAGCAAGTCTGCAAGCTGTGCGCACCACCAGGCAAAGAACTCGCGTAACATGATCCGAGACCGTAGCCGATCTAAATCCAGCCTGCACCGCCGCCGCTGTCATCCCTATAGGACAGCAGCGGTACAGAAAGGCTCTCCACCCCTCAGCTTGGCGCCGACAGAAGATTTTCCGAATATGGCTCGATCAAGGCAAGTTCACCGGGAATGCTGGATGTGCCGCAAGAAATAAGGGGCAAGGCGCGGTAACGACAGCACGCGCCGAGTGGTATAACGCGAATCGCTCGCGGATCTCATGACTGAGGGGCGGCTATCAAATCCGGAAAGCGGCGTCGGTCCTTCTCGCCGAAGACGAGCCGGATTCGGATGAGTTCTGGAATCGCCGGGCCGTCCCACTGTGATTGCCACCCCACTTCCTGCCCAGAAACGGACGCACCCCAATAAGCGAGATCGAGCCGCTCGACATTGCCCACTAATTCGGTTTCCGTGGGCGGGGTGACCGTGGCGGTGGACAGCTCGTGGCGATGCGGCGTCCAACGCAAGACGAGCCGACCGCGGCTCAGCTCGAGCGTAATGTCGGCGCGCTGGGTAGTTCCGAGCCCGGTGGGCAGATCGCCCACAAAGGCCAGGCTGGCTGCGCCGCCCTTCAGCTCCTCGCCACCCGCGGCGCCGGCGGTGGTGCCGAAAGACGGTGTTGGAGCGATCCCGCTCAGCAAGGCGCGCAGGATGCGGGCGGCCGCATCGAGCTCGGCGGTTTCGCCCACCCGCCGAGATTGCGCCTCCCAGAGGGTGAGCCCGGTGCGCACGCCTTGCGTCAGGCCGACTATCAGAAAGCCGAGCACCGCCACGACGACGAGCATTTCGAGCAGAGTGAACCCACTCTGCCGGGCGAAGGCGCGGTCGTTCGCCGGCGGGCTCACCCACCCGTCCCCGCGGTGCCGAGGCGCAATGTTCTCAGCACCACCGACCGGTCACCCTCATGTCCGGGCCACGAAATTGCGACCTCCACATTGAACAAGGTGGTGGTTACCGATGATACACCGTCCTGCCCCACGGACTGCCGCGAGGTCAGCGGCGAGACGCGGAGCGCCCAGCGGTAGCCGCCGCCGTCATCTCCGGTGAATTCGCCCTCGACCAACGCGGCGTCGCGCCCGACCGCCGCGAGATGCGACTGGGCGCGCTGAACGGCCTCCTCGGCGCGCGCCGCGGTGTCCACGGCGAAGAGCCCGCCGCTTCCGGCGCGGAACAGCCCTACCAAAGCCAACCCGGCAATTGCCAGCGCGACGACGACCTCGAGGAGGGTGAAGCCATTTTTCCCCATCGGGCCGTCAGCGCACATCGGCGACGCTCACCCTCCCGGTCAGCCAGTCGACGCCGACGGCCACGCGCCGCTTGCCGTCGGCAAGCGCAATCCTGCCCCCAGTTGAGCTGCCGTCGGGATTAAAGCGGATGTCGCCGACACTGGCTCCGCGGTTTTCGCCGATGATGGTCAAAAGCTCGATCGAGAGATTAGCTGGCAAGCGCCGCTCCGCTCCCGCGCCGACACGATAGACGTGGCCGGTCACATCGAGATCGAAGGGCACTTGCCGATTGCTCGCTATCGCCTCCGACCGCGCCAGGCGTAGTCCCGAGGCGAGCTCGGAGGCCGTCCCCCTGAGCCCGAGCCCGCTGCTCCACGGAGGCTTGTAGCCGGCAACGAGAACCAGCGCGAAACCGAGAATGGCAAGCGTGACGATGACCTCGATCAGAGTAAAGCCGCTACAGCGATTCAGATCGGGCCGGGAAGCTCTACACCGCCAAATCATTGAGGCTCAGCATCGCCGTCAGCAGAGCGCTGACAATCCCCGCGACGGCGAGACCCATCGCAATGGTGATCATCGGCACCGCGAGCGCGACGAGCCGCTGCATCATCAAGCGCGCTTGCTCGTCGTGGATATCGGCGGCCTTGAGCGCCATCGAGGAGAGCTGCGCGGCCTCTTCACCGAGCTGCAGCAGGTGGATGGTCCGAGCCGGGAATACGCCGGCAGCGGCGAGCGGCCGGGCGAGCCCGCCGCCGCCTTTTGCGCCAAGCGCTGCCGCTTCGACCGCGGCGGCGGCAGCGAGATTGCCGAGCGCATCCTTGGCGATACCGAGGGCCGGAATCAACGGAACGCCATTCTGCAACAGGCTGCCGAGCGTGCGGGTGAGACGGGCCGCGAGGGTCTCGCGCAACAACCCGCCGGCGACCGGCAGATGCAGCAGCACGCGATCGACCTTCAGGCGATAGGCGGGCCGCATCAATAGCTGCCGGGCGATCAGCCCGCCGGCCAAAAGCGCCACGAATAGCCAGGGCGCCAAGGCACCGACGACCGTCCCGACAGTCATCAGCACGCGGGTCGCAGCGGGCAGTTCGGCACCGGCCTGCTCGAAAATCGGGGTGAACTGCGGCAGCACGTAATCGAGCAGCAGCACGATCGAGCCGATCGCTGCGACAACCAGCAGCGCCGGATAGATCAGCGCCGAACGCAGATTGGCGCTGAGGCTGCGCTCGCGCTCGAGGAGGGTCGCCAGGCGGTCTAGCGTCGCGGACAAAGTGCCGCCCGCTTCTCCGGCTCGCACCAGGCCGACATACATCTTGGAGAAGCTCTGCGGCTCGCCAGCGAGCGCCGCGGCGAGCGAGCTGCCGGAACGCACCTTGTCGCGCACATTGCCGAGAATTGTCCGGGCCCGGGCATTGCTGGTGTTTTCCACGACGAAACGCAGCGCGCGATCGAGATCCTGCCCCGCCCCCAGCATGATCGACAGCTCGCGGGTGACTTCGCCGAGTGAGGCCTTGTCGAGACTGCGGCTGCGGCCGAGCTCGACCTGCAGAAAGTCGGCCCAGCCGCCGCGCCCTGCGGCCAAGTCGGCACGCAGCACGATTTGCCCCTGACGCTGCAGCCGCTCGACGACGGCCGCGCGGTCAGGCGCCTCCATGACGCCGCGGGCGACATCACCGCCGGGATTTACCGCCGACCAGCGAAAGGACGGCATCCTAAGCCTCACTCCGGATGCAGCGCACGACCTCTTCGATCGTGGTGTCGCCCTCGATCACCGCGAGGAGGCCGTTGTCGAAGATCGGGCGCATACCTTGTTCCACCGCGGCGTGCTCGATCGCGACATCGTCGGCACCCTCGAAGATCAGGCGGTCAATCGCCCGGTTCGGCACCAGAAGCTCGGCGATGGCCCGCCGGCCGCGAAACCCGGTGCCGCGGCATGCGGGGCAGCCTTTCTGGTGAAACAGCGTTATCGCCTCGGCCGGAGCGAGGCGTTCGAGACCGAACCGTTCGATCAGCGCCGACGGCGCCGGATCGGGCGTCTTGCACATTGGACACAGCCGGCGGACGAGCCGCTGCGCGAGGACCGCCTTCAGCGTGGCCGTCATCAGATAATCTTCGAGCCCCATGTCGCGCAGCCGCGTCATCGTCGCCGCCGCCGAATTGGTATGGATAGTCGACAGCACGAGATGGCCGGTCAGCGCCGCCTGCACCGCGATCTGCACGGTTTCGAGATCGCGGATTTCGCCGATCATGATGACGTCGGGGTCCTGCCGCAGGATCGAGCGCAACAGGCTCGCGAAATTGAGCCCGATCTGCGGCCTTACCTGGATCTGGTTGATGCCGGTCAGCTGATACTCGATCGGGTCTTCGACGGTTACGACATTGCGCGCCACCGTGTTCAGCTTTAACAGCCCGGTATAGAGGGTGGTCGTCTTGCCGCTGCCCGTGGGCCCGGTCACCAGCACCATGCCGTTCGGCAGGTCGAGCGCGCGTTCGATCCCTTGCCGGATGTCGGCAGGCAGGCCGAGCTTGGCATAATCGAACTCGACCGCGGTTCGGTCGAGGATCCGCAAGACCACCTTCTCGCCGTGCAGCGAGGGGACCGACGAGACCCGAAAATCGATCTCGTGGCCGCGCACCGTCAGCTTGATACGGCCGTCCTGCGGCAGCCGACGTTCGGCAATGTCGAGCCGCGCCATGATCTTAATGCGTGAGATAACCGCGGCTTGCAGCCGCGACGGCGGCGGCTCGACTTCGTGCAGCACGCCGTCATGGCGATAGCGTATTCGGAGCCGGTCCGGAAACGGCTCGAGATGGACGTCCGAGGCGTGCGTCTCGACCGCCCGCGCGATCAGCTGATTGACGAGGCGGATGACCGGCGCCTCACTCGCAAGGTCTTTCAGCCGCTCCGCATCTTCTTCGGCCGGTTCGGCGTCAGCAACCATCTCGTCGAGCATCTCTGCGCCATCGCTACCGTCGCTGAGTTCGGCATAGAGCCGATCGAGCGCCGCTTCGAGCTCGATCGGCACGGCAACCGCAACCGCGACCGATCGGCCAAGCGCCGCCGCAATGGCGTTACGCGTGAAGACGTCGAGCGGATCGGCCATGGCAAGGGTCGCCCGATCATCGCTCGCCGCAATCGGCATGGCGCGAACCCGGCGCAGAAATTTCGGCTTCAACCGATCGTGAAACAGCGGCGCATCGGGATAATCGGCAGCCCCGACCAGAGGAGCCGCCGTCAGCTGCGCGAAGGCTTCGGCGAGCCCGCGGTCGCTAACCAGGCCAAGCTGGGTCAATACCTGGTCGAGTCGGGCCCCCGTCTCGGCGGCGACGCGGCGTGCGCGGTCGAGGGTGCGCCGGTCGATTGCTCCTCTATCGACAAGGCACATGCCTAGCTTGGCGACCAATTCTCCGGCGTCTTGATCGCTTGAAGAAGCGATAGGCTCGAAAGTCATGACGGCGTTATATCACGAGCGGGCGCTACTGCGCGTCGGCACAATAGCTCAAGGACGGGTTGCGGGCGAGTGCAAGCGTACGGGACGGAGTTGCTCGACCGACTGACCGAGGCCGGCACGGCGGAATGGAGCCTCGTGCTGGTTGCGCCCTTCATCGGCAGCTTTCTCGGTTTGCTCATTCGGCGGCTGCCGGAGGGCTCGCCGATCGCTCGGGGCCGGTCGCGTTGCGACGCGTGCGGTGCCACGCTGCGGGTGCGCGACCTCGTGCCGATCCTCAGCTGGCTGATGGTCGGGGCACGGTGCCGTTATTGTAACCAGCCTCTCGGGTGGTTCTACCCGGGGGTCGAGCTGGCCGCCTTGGCCATCGCGCTTGCCTCCGTACTCATCGATGGCGGGCAGGGCGCCTGGCTCGATTGTCTTCTCGGCTGGTGGCTTCTCGCTCTCGGCTGGATCGACCTGCGCTGCTGGCTATTGCCCGATGCCTTGACCTTGCCGCTGATCATCGCCGGCCTTGCCGCCGCCTTCCTGTTCAATCCCGATCAGCTGACGGATCGCGCTCTGGGCGCGGCACTCGGTTACTTGAGTTTGATAGCGATTGCGGCGCTCTACCGCGCATTGCGCGGCCGCGAGGGGCTGGGCTGGGGCGACGCCAAGCTGCTGGGCGCTTCGGGCGCCTGGCTTGGCGCCGTTGCGCTGCCGCAGGTGATCCTCCTCGCTGCGCTCTCGGCGCTCGCCGCCGCCGCGTGCTCACGGCTTTGCGGGATCCGGCTCGGCATCCACTCGGCGTTGCCCTTCGGCCCCTTCTTAGCGCTCGCGACCTGGGTCTTATGGCTAGTCAGCCCCATCGGTTGATCGCCGAGTTCGCATTAGTTCAACCGCTCCCGCCGTTGCCGTTCACAGGTCCGCAGTGAATAGTGAATAGAGAATAAAAAACTCGATCAATATCGAACGCTCGGCGACAAGCTCCGCTTGGAAACCCGCTCTCATGATCAACGCGCCGAACAGATCGAGGTCGGAGTCCGATGAAACCATTACATACAGCCGACCTCCCGGTTTTAGGCGCTCGCGAGACTGATCGAATAGAGCCGCTATATCGCAATAATCTGGGCCGGCATGCCAGCCGCGATCGGCGAGATCACGCGGCTTGCCTGCATGCTTGGGTGGAACTCGATAGAATCACGTCGAAGAGCGGCCGCGGCGCGAGTGCCGAGAGCAAGTTGGAGCACAGAGCGTTGACGCGATCATCGACACCATTGACGCTTGCGTTTTCTGCGGCCGTCAGCGCGGCGTTCGGATTGATGTCGGCGGCTATAACGTTTTCTGCGCCGGCGCGTGCCGCCGCGAGTGCGAGGATCCCTGATCCGGTTCCGACATCGACGACCTGCTTGCCTCTCAGGTCGAGGTGACTGATGAATTCGGCAAAGCGCTCGCTGCTGAGGAAATAGCGCGGATGAAATACTGTGGGGTGCACGACGAGACGAAAGCCGCCTGCTCGCGTGATCCGGGTCCGCTGCCGGGCGAGAATTAGATGATAGGCGAAGAAGTGAATCACGCGGCGCAGGCAGCGGCGGAAGGGACCGTGCGGGGTACCTCGGCGGCCAATGATGCCGACAGCCCCCCGAGCATCGGTGATTTTGAGAGCGTCATCCACGAGCAAGTCGCTCCATAACTGAACGCTCCGGGGGCGAGTTGGCTAACTCACAAATCGTTGCGCTCTTCTTCTCTAAGGTGCCCGATTTGACTGCGCGGTTGAGGGCTTCGCATGAACAGGATGTGCAAGTAATGCCATAGCGAGCGGCTATGGGCGGGTCGCACATGTATATGGCCGTCCTGTGCGCGCGGCGCGGTCAGCAGTCCGCGCAACTTGATCATCTCCCAGGCGAAGGGGCTCCAGTCCCGCCAAGCTTGTTGAGCCTCATGGAGCAGGACCCCGGTGACGACCTCGGGCACCGCGCCGAAAATCTCGGGTATGCGATCCGACAGGCCATCATCACGCAAAACATTCCACTTCGAGAGGCCGCCCATAACCGGAGAGTCGAGGGCATAAACCACTCGGCCGACCCAGGCCTCGCGTATGCAATAAGCGCACATCGCGCATGGCTCGATATTGCTGTAAAGCGTGTAGCGGCGAAGCCGCTCCCGACCGACCGTCCTCTGCGCCTGTGAAAGGGCGATGATCTCCGCGTGACGGGTCACGTCGCCGTCTCGCATACAGCTGTTGATCCCTTCCGCCACGATCTGCCCGTCCAACGCGATCACCGTGCCAAACGGGTATTCGCCCTTGCTCACCGCGATCCGCGACAGTTCGATGCAACGCGCCATCATTGCTTCGTCCGTTGCGTCGCATGACATCTTCCGATGCCCCGTTTCTCGCCCATAATCCCGGCTTGTCCTGCTCACGGGGCATATCGTCGAATGCTCTTCGGCCTCGTAGTAGCCGCCAAAGCCGGTTTCATGGCCGTCGCCGTCCCCAACAGTCGCCCGCCTTTCCCCGTCTTGTTTCGCTTCAGGGGCGGATGAGTTGAAAAAGGGTGGCCGAATCTCCGCTCGACCTCTTCGAAGGCGTTGTCCATGGCCCTCCTCGCGCTATGCACCCTAACGAGCTGCCCGCCGATTGGTTCATTTGGTTCCAACCTAAGAACCGGTTACGTCAGGGCACGGCGGCTGCGTGTTCGATAAGATGAGCGGCTCGGCGCACATTTCTCAAATGTCATAGGCGAGGGAGTCATGAGAAGATTGGGTCTCGTTGTCGGAGCCGGGGCGGTGGCGATCGTTCTTCTGTTCGGGCTATGGATCTTCGCCCGGCCCGAGCGTGGCACGACCGGCTCGGTCAGCACCCGGTTCCACCTGCTCGGGCCAAACGACAAAATCGTCGTCGACGGCTTTGACGACCCGAAGGTCGAGGGCGTCGCCTGCCACATCAGCCGGGCGCAAACCGGAGGGCTGAAAGGCGGGCTGGGTGTCGCAGAGGATACCAGCGACGCCAGCATCGCCTGTCGCCAGGTCGGACCGATCAAAATTACCGGCGAACTGAAGGACGGCGAGCGGGTTTTCGATGAGCGCCGCAGTCTCGTCTTCAAGACGCTGCAAGTCGTCCGGTTTGTCGATCGCCAGCGCAATGTGCTGATCTACGTGGCCTACAGCGACCGCGTCATCGAGGGCAGCCCGAAAAACAGCATCAGCAGCGTCCCGATCATGAATTGGCCCGGCACGCAGACCTCGGCCATTTCTCGCGAACGGTGACGCCGGCAACCCCGTGGCGGAACTCTGCGGCGAGAACCAGGGTTCTACCTGCAGTCGCGAGGATGCGCGCCGTGGCGGCAAAACGAAATGCGAGCTGATCGCGCGACAAGCCGATCAAAGACGAGCCACCTCTCGCATGGACCAGGCGCATGAGCAGCACTGATTTGCGTACATATGCCCCGATCGGGCGGGCGGAGCATACATCCTTGTGGGCCGTTGCGTTGGCCGCGCTGTTGCTCGCCGCAAGTTTCCGCCAGCGCCGGGCCGCCGGGGAGACATCGCGGACCGAAGATAGCGTGGCGCCGGAGGCCGGCCGCGGCCGATCGGCCGACAAACCCTCGGAGATCCCACGCCAGGGATGGAAGGACATTCTTCTGCGTGTCTATCACGGTATTTCGGAAGACCGGATCCTGTTGGTCGCTGCCGGGGTGACCTTCTATCTCCTGCTGTCTATTTTCCCCGGGATAGCGGCTCTGTTTTCGATTTATGGGCTGTTCGCCAATCCCGCGGACATCGCCGGTCACCTCGACACGCTGGCCAACATCGCGCCGGGCGGAGCCATCGACTTGCTGCGCGAGGACATGACGCGGCTCGCCTCAAATGGCGGGACGACGCTTGGTGTCGGCTTTCTTGTAAGCCTTGCCGTTTCGTTGTGGACCACCAATTCCGGCGTCAGCGCAATTTTCGATGCCTTGAATATCGTTTACGAAGAGAAGGAGAAGCGTGGGCTGGTCAAATATTTCTTGACCACGCTGACCTTTACATTGGCCTCTATTGTCTTCATTATTTTGGCAATTGCAGTAGTCGTGCTTTTGCCAGTGGTGTTGAACTTTATTCCGCTGCCGGGCGGAACGGACCTGCTCGTTAAGCTCGCACGGTGGCCAATACTTTTCGTACTCACCGCCTTGGCGCTGGCCGCGCTCTACCGGTACGGCCCTAGCTGCGCCGGGGCGCGCTGGCGTTGGGTCACCTGGGGCAGCGCCTTTGCCACGGTGATGTGGATTGCCGCGTCGGTTCTGTTCTCCTGGTACGTGGCGAGTTTTGGCAGCTACAACAAGACTTACGGATCGCTCGGCGCGATCATCGGGTTCATGACCTGGATCTGGATCTCGATCATCGTCGTTCTGGTCGGCGCGAAGACCGATGCCGAGATGGAGCATCAGACCGCTTCAGGACCGAAATCATCCGGTGCAGTTGCGAGCGCAGCTCGACGTAGCGCATCACCAGGATGATTTCCGCTATGCACGAAACCCCCCGAAGCGATAGCCCGCTGAAGGGCAGTCCTAGCACGGGCCCGATCAAATCGGCTTCCGCCGTAAAGAGAGTGCTGATGCCGCGCCCACGGAATTTGCTGCTGAAGGCCGAAAGAATGTGGCTGAGGCGCTCCCGCTCGGGAGCCAGCCTTTCGAACCCTTGGAGGCCGTCGATGAACAGCCGTCGCACGCCGCGGCGCTCGATCGCCGCGACGAGCCGGTCGCAGGTTTCGTCGAGCAATCCTTCGGTCGTGGGCTGCCAGACGACCTCGACGTGACGCTCGGCGATCAGCCGTTCGAGCGGCAGCCCCAGCACTTTCGCCTTGTCGCAGATTGCTGCCGGCGTCTCATAAAAGCCGAAGAACAGGCCTGGATTATCGTGATTGCATTCGCTGAGAAAATGCAGGCCGAGCGTCGTCTTGCCGATGCCCGGCGGGCCTACCAGCAGCGCGGTAGAGTGCTGCGGGAAACCTCCGCCCATTATCCGGTTGAGTTGAGCAACACCCGTCGAAATCGGCGGCCCGGTCACCTTATCGGGCACCGACGGGTGCGACAGCAATGCCTCGGTACGCGGATAGACGACAATCCCCTCGTCGGTGATGCGAAACGAATGCTCGCCTCGCAGATACCCACTGCCTCGCAGCTTATGGACTTGCCAGGACACGTTCCGCTTGTCTGCCGTAAAGTTTTGTTTGGAGTTCGATGACCCCGTCCACCAGCGTCTGCTCGCCCGAGCTTTGGCCCATGCCGGTCAGCAGCAGCATCGCGCAATCCGCAATTGCAGCTTGCGCTTGCAATTCATGGATAAATTTCTTGAACTCTCGGGCAGAGGCCGCAGTCTCTTCGATGGCCGACAATCCATCGAGGACGAGGATGCTCGTCCCGCGCGCCTGCACTTCGCGGCGCAACAGGTTCAAGACCGCCCCGGAAGGCCTTCCTGTTCGAGCACACGAAAGGCGCTGATGTAATAAAGGCGGTCCGGGATGATCGCTTCTTCGAAAAAGCCGAGCTGCCCGATATGAAGCAGCATCCGCGCATGGTTCTCGGCCAGCAATGTCACAAAGAGCGCGCGGCCACCGTGGGCGACATGGTGGAAGCAGATCTGGTTGCCGAGGATGGTCTTCCCCGCCCCGGGGGAGCCTTGAACAATAAAGATGCCGCGGCGCGGAAAGCCGCCGCGCAGCACCGTATCCAGTCCCGGCACTCCGGTCGGCATGCGTTTGAGCAGCGGCCTACCCGATTGGTCAGTCGGCATGGTCTGCGCCACTCGGCCGCAGCGGCAATCTGACGGTGAACGCCGAACCGGCGCCCCGGCGGCTCGAAACGCTGATCTCTCCCCGCATGGCGCGCGCGAGCTGGCGCGCTACCCACAGGCCGACGCCAAACCCGCCATTGTCTTTCGCTCGGCGAGAGCGATGAAAACGCTCGAAAATCAGCGCCTGGTCGCAATCCGAAATGCCGACGCCCTCGTCGCGAACCGACAGCCGGGCCAACTCGCCATCGCTCGCCAACGAGACCTCGACGGGTCGCCCCAATCCGAAGCGAATGGCATTGGAAAGCAGATTTTCCAAGATCTGCTCGACCGCCGTCGGATCGCATCGTGCGCTCACTCCCTCTTCAATGGCGAGTTGAACTTGGCAGCCGGCATTCTCCGACAACGGAAGCATGTTCGCCGTGACCTGCCGGATCAGCGCCGAGAGGTCGACCTCGGCGGTTTGCAGGTTCAGTTTCCCGGAACTGACGCGGGCCGCCTCGAGTAGGGTCGTCGCCCGCCGTAGATACGCATTTACCAGCCCTTCGAGCAGTTCGAGGCCGTGCACCAGTCCCGCCGGAACGTCTCCCGACATGTGGCGCGCCTTCGCCAGCAGCAGCTCCAGCCGCGCGCTGATCGGTGTCATCGGGTTGCGGAGTTCGTGGGCGGCGATCGCCAGAAAATCGTCGCGCGCCCGCAACTCGGCTTCCAGGTCGGTGACGCGCGCCGCCAGCGCCGCTTCCCGAACCGTCGGGCCCTTCGCGGAGGGCGTTCTGCCGACCGCCGTCCGATCTTGTCGCTTTCGCCGAATTTTCATCACAACCCTCTGGGGCGAGGGCGCTCGCGCTTTCCAGCCCGAACCCCCGCACTCCTCCCGCAGCATTGCCGGCAAGTCTTGAAACAGGGGCGAGCCAGCTCGCGTTCCGCGGCTTCGGCGGAAGGCGGACGGTCGCTCGAATGGCGGTTATCGTCATCCCGGCAACCGGGAACCCGGGGCCGCGAGGCGACCCCTTGAACCCGCCGACGCCTCACATGATGTTCAGCGATCGCGACGCGGCTTCGACCAACTCCAACCCAATTCCGGATGGGTGGCCGAGCGGTTTAAGGCACCGGTCTTGAAAACCGGCGTGCCCGCAAGGGCACCGTGGGTTCGAATCCCACCCCATCCGCCACTTTGTCTACTTCCTGCCGTTTCAGCCTGTCTCGATCGGCAACAAGGCCGAGGCCACCTATCGCCGGCGATCGTTTCGAGAAGTGGCGCTTGCTGATGGAGGCTTGGGGGAACTTCTGGGCAGCACCTCCGGCCGGCGAGGTGGTGCTGTTGCGGGCTGGCGTGTGAGATCGGTCTCGGTACTGTGGGGAACGTCGCACGACCTCGAATCGAATCCGGCAGGCGCTGGCCAAGCCGGCCAACGCTGCGACGCTACGCTCATGCGACGGGGGCGCGGCTGGTACCGTTAGAAGCGAGGTGACCGCAATCGCCCGCGGAACGCCAGCGGAGGCGCGTGTCACTCGAACCCCGTCGTACGCGGGAGCAGGCTCGCCACCTGGCAAAGTTCCACTATAGCGGAAGGGCTGACGTACGGTTGAGAGGTGTAATCTCTGTACGACCGAGGGATACCTCGTGGCCGGGCTCGGCCCTGGCGAGGAGCACCATCCGGTCTTGTCACGACGAAGCTCTGGCGGCACCACCAGACAGGATTGCCTGGGTGCGGGCTTCGGGCGAGAGTGCGCGGAGTGATTGGTAATAGGCCAGGTTTTGCTCCACCGAGGCGTCGTCGAGATCGATCCGGCCGAGCCGGGTCGCCTCTGCCGTGTTGCCGGTGAGGCCGTAGATCAGCGCCAGGGTCTGCCGCTCTTGCGCCGTGCCGGATGGGGATATCGCAAGCGGCTGCAGCACGGCTATGGCGTTCGGGTAATTGCCACTGAGTGCGAGCGACAAGGCGAGATTGGACCGTTAGGCCCGGGTCGCCCGGCGCGCGGACGAGGCCGTCGCGATAGTAAGCTTGGGCTTCCAAATGGCTTCCCGCCAGATCCTTTGTCACACCGAGCAGGAGCAAGAGCTTCGGGTCGTCCGGGCTCTGCTCCATCGCCTTGGAGAGGGGCGTCAAGGCCAATTGAGGCTTGCCGGTCTTCAAAAACGCCCTCGCCAGTCCGACCTGGGCGCCCTGGGTGTCACCAGGTCTGACCAAGGCTGCGTTGTAACTGACGATCGCCTCATTGACGGAGCCCATCTGCAGCAGCACGTCGCCGGCCGCAATCAGAGGGGCGGGATTGTCGACCGCTATTTCGGCGGCGCGCCGGTAGACGCCGAGGGCGTTGGGTAAATCGCCGCCGGATTGCGCCGCGGCGCCGATCCGCATCAGCATCGCATAGGTCGGGATCGGGCCGCCGCCGTCGCGGCCCTCGACGCTCAGGGGTCGAGGTGAATTGGAGTAGTCACGCACCCCGCAAGCATGAGCGCCGCGACGATCGAGGAAAACAAAAGTAGCGGCGCAGAGTTTCCCCTCATTCTGCGCGGTCCCCCCTGTTGCCCAACACGTAAACCAAATCGTTGCACACCGGTCCCCGCGAGCAATTATGCAGGGAACGTCAACGCCGCGTCCAGAATTTCTTGCTGCCCCGAAAAACCGCACCCTTCCACGGCTTTGGGCAGCGGGACAACGCCCGCAACTCCGCCGAATTGGAGCGCCGAACTTCCCGGAATTACGCCGCGGCTTGCAGCTTGGCGGCGATGGCGCGCTCGACGGCGGCCAATGCCGTCTCGGCGCGAGACGCGTCGGGACCGCCCGCCTGCGCCATGTCGGCACGGCCGCCGCCGCCCTTGCCGCCGAGCGCCTCGGCGCCGAGACGAACCAGCTCGACCGCGTCGAAACGGCCGGTCAGATCGGCGGTGACGCCGACGACGATCGCCGCCTTGCCGTCGGCTCGCGAGACGACGGCGACGACACCCGAGCCGATGCGGCGCTTCAGATCGTCCGCCAGGGATTTGAGCTCGCGCCCGGGCACGCCGTCGACCACCCGGCCGTCGAATGCGACGTCGCCGATGCGTTTCTCGGTCGATTTGGTGGCCGGGCCGGCATTCGCCAGCGCCCGGCGGGCTTCGGAAAGTTCGCGCTCGAGCCGGCGGCGCTCCTCGACGAGGTTGACGATGCGCGCCGGCAATTCCGAAGGCGTCGTGCGCAACGCCGCTGCGGCCTCGCGCAACACCCCCTCTTCCTCGGCGAGATATGCTTCGGCCGCGGCCCCCGTCAGAGCTTCGATCCGGCGCACGCCCGAGGCGATCGCCATTTCGCCGACGATCTTGAAGAGCCCGATATCGCCGGTGCGGCCGACATGCGTGCCGCCGCACAGCTCGACCGAGAAGGGCCGCTCGTCGTCACTCGCTCCGCCCATCGCGACGACCCGCACCTCGTCGCCGTATTTCTCGCCGAACAGCGCCAGCGCTCCTTCGGCGACGGCGCGGTCCGGGGTCAACAAGCGGGTGCGCACGGCGCTGTTGGCCCGAATGCGCTCGTTGACCTCGGCCTCGATCGCCCGGATGTCCTCCTGCGTCAGCGGCCGCGGGTGGCTGAAATCGAAGCGCAGCCGGTCGGGCGCGACGAGCGAGCCCTTCTGCGTCACGTGCTCGCCGAGGCGCCGGCGCAGCGCCTCATGCAGCAGATGGGTGACCGAGTGGTTGGCGCGCAGCAGGCGGCGGCGCGCGCCGTCGACCCTGAGTTCGACGGCCTCGCCGACTTTCAGCCTGCCGTGGGTCAGAGTGCCGAGATGGACATGCAGATCGCCGGCCTTTTTGACCGTGTCGCGCACCGCCAGCTCGGCGCCATCGGACGAGAAGATGACCCCGCTATCGCCCATCTGGCCGCCCGATTCCGCGTAGAACGGCGTCTGGCTGACGATGACGCCGATGTCGTCGCCGGTCTCAGCCGCGGTGACGCGCTGCCCGTCGCGCATGATCGCCTGAACGACCCCCTCGGCCGCTTCGGTCTCGTAGCCGAGGAACTCGGTGGCGCCGACTTCCTCGCGCAGCGCGAACCATACCGCTTCGGTCGCCGCCTCGCCCGATCCGACCCAGCTCCTGCGCGCTTCCTCGCGCTGCCGTTGCATTGCCGCCGTAAAGCCCTCGACCGCCACCCTGCGGCCCTGACCGCGCAGCACGTCCTCGGTCAAGTCGAGCGGGAAGCCAAAGGTGTCATAGAGCCGGAATGCGACCTCGCCGGGCAATACCGCGCCGGGGCCGAGCCGCGCCGTCTCGTCTTCGAGCAGGCGCAGCCCGCGGTCGAGCATCTGCTTGAAGTTGGTCTCCTCGAACTGCAATGTTTCCGAGATCAACGGCTGCGCGCGCAGCAATTCGGGATAGGCGGCGCCCATCTGCTGCACCAGCGCCGGCACCAGCCGCCACATCAGCGGATCCTTGCAGCCGAGCATGTGCGCGTGCCGCATGGCTCGGCGCATGATCCGGCGCAGCACATAGCCGCGCCCCTCCTTGCTCGGCAGCACCCCGTCGGCGATCAGGAAGGCCGAGGCGCGCAGATGATCGGCGATCACGCGATGCGAAACCGCATGCGGCCCGTCCGGCGCCACGCCGGAGGCTTCGGCCGAAGCGAGGATCAGGGCCCGGAAGAGGTCGATGTCGTAATTATCGTGCTTGCCCTGCAAGACCGCGGCGATGCGTTCGAGCCCCATGCCGGTATCGACCGAAGGACGCGGCAGCGGGACCCGCTCGCCCGGGCTCACCTGGTCGAACTGCGTGAAGACGAGGTTCCAGATTTCGATGAAGCGGTCGCCCTCCGCATCGGCGCTTCCCGGGGGACCCCCGGGAATGGACGGGCCGTGATCGTAAAAGATCTCCGAGCAAGGGCCGCACGGTCCGACGTCGCCCATCATCCAGAAATTGTCCGAAGTGGCGATGCGGATGATCTTCGCCTCCGGCAACCCGGCGATCTTCGCCCACAAGCCGGCGGCCTCGTCGTCTTCGGCATAGACCGTCACCAACAGGCGATCGCGGGCGAGCCCGAACTCGCGGGTGATCAGATTCCAGGCCAGCTCGATCGCCCGGTCCTTGAAGTAATCGCCGAAGGAGAAATTCCCCAGCATCTCGAAAAACGTATGATGCCGGGCGGTGTAGCCGACGTTTTCCAGATCGTTGTGCTTGCCGCCGGCGCGCACGCATTTCTGCGCCGTGGCGGCGCGCTGATAGGGCCGCTTCTCCAACCCGGTGAACACGTTCTTGAATTGCACCATGCCGGCATTGGTGAACAGCAACGTCGGATCGTTGCGCGGCACGAGCGGGCTCGACGGGACGATTTCGTGCTCGTGGCGGGCGAAATAGTCGAGAAAAGCGGAGCGGATTTCGTTGGTGGTCTGCATAAACAGATTCTGGCCCTCCGCGCCCGCCATACAAGAGGCGGGCATTAAGCTCTCGATATCGGCGTTCTGTACAGGGCCGAGCTATTTCATTCGACTGTCCTTAACCGTCGGTAAGTGCCCGCCCTTTAAACTGCCCCGTATTGGGCGGAACATCTCGTGCACGCGGAACACTCGTTCCAGGCGGGCCTGAGACGGAGCTGCGGCTTCGGTTTGCGTTGCCGATCCGCCGTTGACGCGGGGGCAACGGCGTGAAGGCTTTGTATAGATGAAAGACTTGCACCATAATAATAGCAGCGCGGCGCTCGGACAGGTGTCCTGTAGCCGCCCCGGCATCGTGTCGGCCTGCAGCAAATTGATTACGTTCGAAGACTGGATCTTTACCGAGCGGCGCCTTCGGCTTTTCGGATCTATTTTGGTTGCGGCCTATGTGCTCGGAGTTCTCTTGGCGTGGGGCCTGTATCGTGGGGATTGGGCTGTCCTCCCAGACGGAACTCTGTCCAATATCGATTTTTGCTGGATCTGGGTGAGCGCCAAATTCGCCGCATCCGGCGATCCCTCTCGCATCTACGATCAAACGGTATATGCGGCGGCCCAGGATATTTACTATCCGCCTGGTGAATGCTTATTCATGCATCAATACATCTATCCTCCGACCTTTTTGTTCTTTGTCTACCCTCTCGGATTTTTACCGTATTTGATCGCCTTCGCGACATGGGTGATTGCTACGCTTCTCCTCTATCAAGCGACTGTCTGGATGATCATACCGCGGGCGGCGGCGGCCGTTGTGGCGATGACACCGGCAGTGGTCATGAAGAATATCCAACTTGGCCACACCGGATTCCTTGTGGCAGCTCTGATCGGCCTCTCACTTATTTTTGCCGAGCGCCTGCCATGGGTCTCCGGAATCTTTCTCGGTTTGTTGACGTGCAAGCCGCAGTATGGGGTTTTGTTCCCATTCGCCCTTTTGGCATCCCGTAATTGGCGCGCGCTCGGCAGCGCCACCGCTACCAGCATCGTACTCGGTCTGGCAGCGGCATTCGCTTTTGGTTCGGACGGGTGGCCGTCCTTCATCAGCACTTTATTCGACCGCAATGCGGGTTTGAGCCCGGATCAGCAGGTCGAACTTAGGCTTCAGTCCGTCTACAGTCTAATCCGCTGGGCGGGCGCAGATGTGACGATTGCGTGGGCCGTGCAGGTGGCGGTAGCCGTTGTTGTGGGGTTGGCGGTAACCGTCATCTGGGCCAAGCCGATCTCGTTCCCGTTGAAAGCGGCACTCCTCTGCGCGGGTTCGGTCATGGTCACCCCCTACGTGCTCGCTTACGATCTGTGCATTCTGTCCATTGCTGTCGCCTTTGTCGCGAGCGAGGGGCTGTCGGTCGGATTCCAACCCGGCGAGCGGTTCGTAATCCTCATCTGCTGGGGTGTCCTTTTCCTCCCGGCAACTCCGCTCGCTCCCGTCATCTGCGCCGCCCTTCTTTTTCTCGTCACCCGACGGGTTCTGGCCGTCCGCTACAGCGATGGACGGTCCAGGCAGGGCGGCCGCGTGCTTAACCCTCGGTAAGCGCTGCCGCTATCGTGGCGGCGGCGGTATGCGCTGTCTGGGCCAGGCCGATCCCTCATCTCTTGAAGACAGCAATCCTCTTTATTGCGTGGGTGACGGTTCACCCCTCTACGATCTTTGCATCCTGTCGATTGCCGTTGCGTTCCTCATCAGGAACGGAATGTCACGCGGATTTCTGCCGGGGAGCGAACGGGAATTTTTTTGCGTTGCAGTTTTCTCGGTGGCGATGCCCATCGTTCCGATCATCTCTGCTGTCCTGTTTTTCCTTTGCGTTCGGCGCACGGCAGCGCACCGTTGCGACCTCCTCACAGAGCGCCGGCTAGCCGGTCAGTAGAGAGGTCAATTCGATGGGCTCAATTCAGTCAGTCCCTCGAGACTGCGCAGTGAGTGATGGGTCGCGATGCGGATCGGCGTGCCGGCGACCTCGTATTCGCTTTCGAGGCCGGCCCGAGCCGCCGTCTCTCGTGCGAGAGCGCTTTCAAAACCGTCGGCGAAAAAGATAATGCTGTCGGGCTCACGGTGATGATCTCCGGAAAGGATGTTCTCGGCTCGATACCTTTCGGGGACGAGGGCGAGAATGCTCTGGTCTATAAGGGTTGTCCCCAGTTCCTGCGCTCCGGCCAGCCGCTCCAGCGCCCGATCCATAGTCTCCTGGCGATCAAAGGAAGGCGGCGAGAAAAAGCCCTTCGGAAAAGAGATGTGCGTCGGATTGTGCAGGTACTGGGACGTGGCGAACGAGGCTGCGGTCAGCAAGGCGAACCCGCAAAGCGCTTCGAAGATGGACCGATCTCCACCGGCGTGACGCTGCTCGACCAATAAGGCGATCAACGGCCATAAGCTGGCGAACATGAAAGGGAAGGCGTAGTAAGAAGGCAGTGTACCCACCATTTCTCTCGCCGCCATCAGATGTAGGAGACCCCAGGGTAAAAAAGCCACGTAGCCGAGAACTATGTACCCGTTGCGTCGGACGATCGCCCAGCCAAGCACGCAGATGGCCGGAATGACGACGTAGCGGCGATAAGCCACCCACCCGAGGAGCCGCGTTGTCATGGTTGAAAGACTGACTTGAGTAAAGAACGGGTATCCCAAGTATTCGTTGACGAGTAGGGAATATTCCCTGCTAGAAAGAGAGTGCTGTAACGCGACCGCGCCAGCGCTGTAGAGCAAGGCCAGTACAGCGAATACCGCGGTTGATTTCTGCTCTCGCCAGGCTACGCCTTGCGCCCACTCCAGGACGAACAATACCGAGAGCAGAGCGAACATATGAAATCCAGCATCCTCGCGCGTGCTCAAGCACAAGAGAAAGAACAATGAGGCAAGCCCGACGCGTCTCAACACCAGCGCAACAAGGAAGATCATTCCTGTGCCGACGATGAACATCGTGAAGTGCGGAAATCGCGCAATCGCCAAGGCGAGCCCGTCGAACGAGAAGAACAGGGCGAGGAGCGCAGCTGCAAAGCGAGGCACGGGCTTCGCCACGCGATATCCGGATATCAACAACCAGAAGACTGCGACTGCCGGGAGAGCATGGGAGATGCCGATATAAGCGGCATAGAATTGAATTCTCGTGAGCGGGACGAGATGACCAAGCGCCGAAGTTGCTAGAAACAGTGGCGAAATGTGAGAGTTGAACCAGCTCATCCCGTCATCGACACAAGGTGGGTCATGAATCTGAAGGTCAGCCTCGTGGATCAGGTAGGCAGACCAGCCTGCATCGTGAAACGAACTGCCGATGCCGTAAAAACTGTAAAGAACGCTGATCCCATACGCGGTAAACGGCACCGTTACTACGACCATGGCGGTCGTGTACGCGCTTAGGGAGGCGAGCAATCGTCTTGGTGCATACGGGCCAATGCGTTTCAAAGGGAGGGTTATCAAAGTACAACACGCAAGGCGAATTCTAAATATTCCCAAGGGGGCCGCCGCAGGCTCAATGTGATAATCCTATATAATGAGGGGGCGAAGAAACTGTGCAGCGTTCGTCTAGAGTATCTCTACAACCGTAGCTCGCCTTCCACCCTTAGATACTCAGGACTGACCAGACAAGTCTTACCTATGCTGGCCCCTGTCAGTCCGGGGGGTCGATGTTTACCGTAATTTGCTCATAAAGTACTAACGCAGCCGCGCGACGATGGCGGGAAGGGCGGCGATGTCGATGCCGTGCTGGGCCGCTGCGGAAATCAGCGAGAGCGGGTCGGCACCTTCGCGCATGCGGGTCAAAGCCCACAGCAGCGCCGAGCGGGTTCCGCTTCGGCAATGCGCCACGACCGGCTCCGGTCCGTCCCGCAACACTGCGGCGAAGGCGTCGACATCGGCACGCGACAATGTGGCGGCGGTGATCGGGATGTGGTGGTAGGCGATCCCGTGCGCCTCGGCAATGCGCCGCGCCGAGGCGGCCGCAAGCTGCCCGGGGTCTTCGCCATCGGGGCGATTGTTGATGATCGTGCGTACACCGGTTGCGGCGAGCGCATCGATGTCCGCCCGGTCGAGCCTGCCGGCGACGCTCACTCCGGGGGCTAACGGAAACAGCTGGGACATGCCGGTCCTCCGCGATGCTCTGCGAGCAGCCTCGCAGCAGCAGCTGGCCGCGTCACCAAAAAAATCAGGCGGCGAATTGCGGCGGGCGCTGCACAAAGTCGCCGGCGCGAATCCAGAACCGCTCAAGACGGCGCAACGCTGCGTTGGCGCCCTGCAAGTCTTCGAGGCTCACGGCGGCGTGCGGCAGCATTTCGGCATGGCGCCGATGCATCGCGGTCAGGCTGTCGCGCAGCCTGATCCCCTTTTCGGTCAGGTGGACGTGGATCGAACGCCGATCGTGCAACGAACGCTGCTGCGCCAGATAGCCGTTCTCGACCATCTTCTTAACGTTGTACGAGACGTTCGAGCCGAGATAGCAGCCGCGCAATGTGAGCTCGCCGACCGTCATCTCCGCGTCGCCGATATTGAACAGCATCATACCCTGAACGTTGTTGATGTCGTGGATTCCCAGTCCTTCGAGCTCGAGCTTTACGACCTCGAGAAAATGGCGGTGGAGCCGCTCGACGAGCGAAATCACCTCCAGATATGCGGTATTCATCCAAGCCTCGCTTGCCGGCGAAAAGATGGTAAGCTTACCGCTGGTTTGTAAATTTATCGTTTCAAATTTTACCGTGGGATTTGCCGATTAAGCGATAGATCCCGGAAAAATCGAGACTGCCGGCGCCCCCATCGACGAACAACTGGTAAAGATTGGCGGCGGCTGCGCCGAGCGGGGTAGCCGTCGCGGTTGCGCCCGCCGCCTGCTGCGCGAGCCGCAGATCCTTCAACATCATCGCCGCGGTGAAACCGGGCGCGTAGTCACGGTTTGCCGGCGAGGTGCGGACCGGTCCCGGCACCGGGCAATAACTCGTCAAGGCCCAGCATTGGCCGGAGGATTTGGAGCTGATGTCGAACAGGGTCTGCGCCTGGAGCCCCAGCCGCTCGGCGAGCGAAAACGCTTCGCACACTGCAATCATCGAGATGCCCAGCATCATGTTGTTGCAGATCTTGGCGGCCTGGCCGTTGCCGGCCGGGCCGGCATGGACGATCGTCCGGCCCATTGCGGCCAGTATCGGCTGGGCGCGGGCGAAGATTTCGGGCTCGCCGCCGACCATGAAGGTGAGGCTCGCCGCCTCCGCCCCGGATACCCCGCCCGACACCGGTGCATCGAGCATGTCGAACCCCGCCCCCTTCGCCGCCGCAGCGACGGCGCGCGCGGTCTCGACATCGATCGTCGAGCAGTCGACCAGCAATGCGCCGCGGCGCGCGCTGGCAAGAACGCCGCCCTCTTCGAGATAAACCGAACGCACCTGCGGCCCGGCGGGCAGCATCGTGATCACGATGTCGCCCGCGCCGGCGGCCTCCGCGACCGACAGAACCGCCTGGCCGCCCTTCGTCGCCAGCGCCTCCATCGCTCCCGGCACTAGGTCGAACCCGGTTACCTGGTGGCGGGCCCCGACGAGATTGGCCGCCATCGGCGCCCCCATATTGCCGAGCCCGATAAATCCGATCGTCGCCATCGGTCGTCTCCTCCTCCCCTTCCGTCATTCCCGCGAAAGCAGGAATTCAGGGCAATAAGCTCCTGCGCGAGAGGCCGTGTACCCCCGCTTTCGCGGGGATGATGATGTACATTGCGGTCTACGCAAAGCGTAGCTCACGATCGCCGATCGGCGCGAAATACGCATCGACCATGCCGTCGGTAACCTCAGCGAGAGTCGCCGGGCGCCATTGCGGCTTGCGGTCACGGTCGATCAGCATCGCTCGGACGCCTTCGTAAAAGTCGTGCCCGGCCATGACGTGTTGGGTCAGCCGGTATTCGAGGGCGAGCGCCGCGTCGAGGTCATAATCCCGCCCTATCGCCAGCTGGTGCAAGGTGACCTTGAGGCTGGTTGGCGATTTGGTCAGCAGGCCAGACGCGCGTTTCCTCGGCCCATTCCGCGTCGGCGCCCCCGCCAGCCGACTCCACCGTGAGCGCGTCCAGGATCGCCTCGACACTGTCCTTGGCAAAGCAACGGTCGATCGCCGGCCGCAGCGCCTCAAGCGGGGCTGGACCCGTATCGACGGCGAAATGCCGCAAACAATCTTCCACTGAGCTGCGCTCGCGGCTCAGCTCATCGAGCAGCGCCTCGACGCAATCACGTTTCACTGCATGTGTAGCAAGGCCACAATAGTGCGCGTCCGCCGCCTTCAGACGCGCGCCGGTCAGGCCGAGATACCGTCCGACATGCCCCGGGCAAAGGTTGAGAAAGCGCGTTGCGCCGACGTCCGGAAAGAGGCCGATCCCGGTCTCCGGCATTGCGAACAAGGTGCGCTCGGTGGCGACCCGGTAGGCGCCGTTGACCGAGATGCCGGCGCCGCCTCCCATCGTGATCCCGTCGATGATCGCGATGTAGGGCTTTGGGAAATGGTGGATCCGCCGAATGAGCTCGTATTCTTCGCGGAAGAAGATCGCCGTCAGGTCCGGATCGCCGCTGATGCCGCGGCCGGCTTCGTAGACCGCGCGCACGTCGCCGCCGGCGCAGAACGCCCGGTCGCCGGCACCGCGGACAACGACGGCATATACCGACGGGTCTGCTGCCCAATCGCGCAACGCCGAGTCGATGCGGCGGTAATTGTCGAGGGTCAGCGCGTTGAGCGCCTGCGGCCGATTGATCGTCAGCATCGCCAGGCCGCCTTTTCGGCCAAGCACGATCTCGTCGGTATCGGCCATCAATTGCCGAGCAAGCGCCGGGCGATGATGACCCGCATGATCTCGTTGGTGCCTTCGAGGATTTGATGGACCCGCACGTCGCGCAGATAACGCTCGATCGGGAAGTCCTTGAGGTAGCCGTAGCCGCCGAACAGCTGCAAAGCTTCATTGCAGATGTGAAACCCGGCATCGGTCGCGAAGCGCTTGGCCATCGCGCAATGCATCGTCGCCTCCGGGTCGCCGCGATCGAGGCTCGCCGCCCCGCGCCGCATCATCAGCCGCGCCGCGTCGAGCTCGGTCGCCATGTCGGCGAGCTTGAACCGCAACGCCTGGAAATCGGCGAGCGGCTGGCCGAACTGCCGCCGCTCGAGCAGATGGTCGCGCGCCGCTTCGAGGCACGCGCGCGCGCCGCCGAGCGAGCAGGCGGAAATATTCAAGCGGCCGCCGTCGAGCCCCATCATCGCGATTTTGAAGCCGTCGCCCTCCTCGCCGAGCCGGTTGGCGACCGGGACGCGGCAATCCTCGAAGATCACCATCGCGGTCGGCTGCGTGTTCCAGCCGAGCTTGCGCTCCTTCTTGCCAAAGGAGAGGCCAGGCGAATCCTTTTCGACGACGAGGCAGGAGATGCCCTTCGGCCCCGCGCCGCCGGTGCGCACCATCGTCACGTAGACGTCGCTGACCGACCCGCCGGAGATGAACGCCTTGGTGCCGTTGAGCACATACTCATCGCCGTCGCGCGCTGCGCGGGTCGCGAGCGCCGCCGCGTCCGAGCCGCTGCCCGGCTCGGTCAGGCAATAACTGGCGAGACTCGTCATCGTCATCATCTTCGGCAGAAACCGCGCGCGCTGCTCGCGACTGCCAAAGCGGTCGATCATCCACGATGCCATGTTGTGGACCGTCAGAAAGGCGGCGGTCGAGACGCAAGCCGCAGCGAGCTCCTCGAAGATGATCGTTGCGTCTATCCGGCCGAGCCCGCTGCCGCCGAACTCGTCGCCGACATAGATACCGGCGAACCCCAGCTCCGCCGCGCGGCGCAGCGCGGCGACCGGAAATTCGCTGCGCTCGTCCCACCCGGGCGCCTGCGGCAGCCATTCATCGCGGGCAAACGCCCGCGCGGTTTCCGCAAACGCCCGCTGCTCGTCCGATAATTCGAAATCCATGGCGGCAGATATGGGGGTCCGCGAGCACCGGGCAACCAGCGCGCCGTGCGCGACTGCGCGGCAAAAATTCTGCGCCGTCTGATGCTGGTCGCCTGCTTGGCCGGGGTGATAGGTGCTCATTCGCGCGCGGCCGAGAGCCAATCCGCGTCCGGCGTTTCCGACACTCAGATCAAGATCGGCCAGACGATCGCGCGCTGGGTCCCCTTCGGCAGCATCATCAGCGAATAAACCGGAACAGCGAGAAAACAGCCAGGAACAGCCCGCAATGACAGCGAGTTTTTTGTGGCCCCGTGAGGCAAAAACGCGGTCTTCCACGGCTGAGGCCAGTTCTTCTGGCTGCCAGCATCAGCCAGATGTGGTCGCAATCCTCAGATTTAGTGCAGGACCGAGACCCCGAGTTGACCATCCCGTGGGCCTGCAGCCCACGGACTTGATCCGTGGGGAAGGCCGAACCCACTCTTCCGACGCTCTTGCGAGGCAAACATGACCCCGGCTTTTCGCCGGTGACGAGTGAGCGCAAAGAGATACAGTTCCACGGGCTCACCTGCGTCCGGTCTGGTCGTGGAACTGCTCGAGCCGTTCGAATTGCGCTGACCACGGTTGGCACGGCGGCATCGGCGTGCGGCCGTTGCCCTCGGGTCGGGCGGTCTCTCGAAAGATCTCGGCAAAGCGGGACTTGGCGGCAATCTGTTCGCTCGGCATCGTCGGCGGCGGCGACGATCAGCTCGCGAATGACCTTGCCCGCGCGCACGACGCGTTCGTCGGCGACACCGCACCGGTGACGCATTGCCGAGCAAGTAGGCGCCCGTCTCGGCGATGCGTGTCGGATTGGCTGCCTGGCGGCCCCGCTCCCGACGAACGAGGAGCGCAGCGGCTGCGATAATCGGCATCGGACACATGGCAAGCTCCAATCGGGTGCTTACCGGTGGAACACCGGTGGGCCTGGGCCCGGTTCCGGCTAAAGTGGAGTGCAAAACGGGAATTCTCGGGTCGCTCGCGTGGCAATTTATGGGCCAAGTTGAGGCAGGCCCGCCACTTTAGTCGGCGTAGTAATGGATCTCGTACAACAGACAGCCGCCGTTCGATTTGAACGGTCCGTGGACGGCGCCGGGCGGCCGGCACGCGTAGGTGCCCGCGGGAAAGCTCTCGCCGCCCAGCCCCTCGGCATCGTTGCCGACCGTCAGATCGCCCTCGATCAGATAGACCTCTTCCCAATATTCGTGGACGAACGGCTCGGTCGTGAACACCCCCGGCGCAAACCGCAACAGGCGGGTTCGGCTGCCGGTGCGGCGCGGTTCGTCGAGCGCGCCCGTCAGGATCTTCTGCTCGATGCCGGAGGGGTAGCCGGGAGGCGTCGACCAGCCGGAACTCATGTCGACACGGTGGAATTCCAGGTGGGGCTTGTTGACGCGCATCGTCTCATTCTCCCCGTTGGCGCCACGTCGGCGCTTTCTGCCGGGCGCTCGGCTTGGTAGTTTTGCCACGTCAAGCACCAAAGAAGAAGAGGAGGCTACACATGTTGTCGCGTCGCTTGTTCGCCGCCGGAGCGGCAGGCGCCCCGGCGATCCTCGCCGGCGCTGCCCGGGCCGAAGACCAACCCGCCGAATCGACGATCGACCGGATCAAGCGCGGCAAAGTGCTTCGTATTGCAGCGCTGCCCGGCGAGGCCCCCTACTTCAACAAGGACATCGCCTCCGGCGCCTGGTCCGGCATGTGCGTCGAGATGGCCAAGGACATCGCCGGGGTTTTCGATGGTCAGGTCGAATATCTCGAATCGACTTACGGTAATTCGGTGCTCGACCTGCAGGCCAACAAGATCGATCTGGCGTTTTCGCTAAACCCGACGCCAAAGCGGGCGCTCGTCATCGATTTCACGCATGCTTTCTACCTGCATGGCTTCGGCATGGTCGGCAAGAAGGGTTTCCACGCCGCAGAACTGGAGCGACCTCAACAAGCCCGAGGTCAAGGTGGCGGTCGATATCGGCTCGGTGCACGAGATCGCCGCGCGCCGCTTTGCGCCCAAGGCGACGATCATCGCATTGAAAGCGCGCGACGACTGCATCCTCGCCGTGCAGACCGGCCGAGCCGATTGCGTGATCCTCGCGGTCAATCTGGGGCTGACCGCAGTCAAGAAGAACCCGGCGCTCGGCGAATTCCAAATGCTGCACCATCCGCGTGTGCAATTGCCGACCTGTATGGGGATACGCATGGAGCCGGACAAGCGCTGGCGCGATTTTCTCAACGCCTGGGTCGATTACAACCGCGGCATCCAGCAAATCCGCGAATGGCTCTATGCCGGTCTCGCAATCAACGGGGTCAAGCCCGAGGACGTCCCCTCCGATGTAGAGCTGTGAGCCCGCAATGCCCCTACCCTGATCCTCCCCGCTTGCAGGGCTGTCCGGGGAATTGAACTCGGTTGTAAAAGGTCCATGTCGCTCAATTGCAACTGGTCACAAAGAGCCCCTCTCCGCCCTTTAGGGGGGAGAGGGAGGGGCCCGCGCAGCGGGAGGGTGAGGTGGGCGGCGCCACAAAGTGTATCATCGGCCCCCCTCACCCTTCCCTCTCCCCCCGGCCAGCGGGGGGAGAGGGTATTACAGCGGCGGGTATTCAGGGAGGAATTTGACGGCAAAGTTGATCCTCGAATTTCCGCGGACAGCCCTGCGCCTGCGGGGGAGGGGACGCAACCGCACCTCGTTTCATTCCATCCCCCGCAAGCGGGGGAGGGTTAGGGTGGGGGAAACCGTCGGTGACGGGCGTCGGTTATACCTGGGACTTCTCGTTCCTGTGGGCCTACCGCTGGCTGATCCTGACAGGGCTCGGCGTCACGATCGCCTATACGGTCGGCACGATCCTGCTGGGGCTGGTGATCGGGCTCGCCACCGGGCTGTTGCGGCTGTCGCGCAACCCGATGATCACCGCGCCTCTTGTCGCCTATGTCGAGATCTTCCGCTGCACGCCGCTGCTGGTGCAGATCGTCTGGTTCTACTACGCTTTGCCGGTGGTTCTCGGCATCGACATTCCGGCGCATGTCGCGGCGGTATTGGTGCTGTCGCTCTACACCGGCGCCTTCTACGCCGAGATCATCCGCGGCGGGGTCAACTCGATCGAACGCGGCCAATGGGACGCGGCGCGCGCGATCGGCATGCGCCGCCGTCAGGTCATGCGCCACGTCATCCTGCCGCAGGCGGTCAAGCGGATGATCCCGCCCTTCATGAACCAGTCGATAATCCAGCTGAAAAACACCTCGCTGGTGTCGACGATCGCGGTTGCCGATCTGCTCTACCAAGGCACGATCATCACCGCGGCGACCTACCGTCCGCTCGAAGTCTATACGATGGTCGCGATCATCTATTTTCTCGTGCTGTTTCCGCTGACATTGGCGGCGCAGCAGGTCGAGCGGCGGCTCGCCCGAGCGGACTAAGACGCGGATTAGGCCGCCATGATCGAGATCGCCGATCTGTGGAAGGCGTTCGGCGCGGTCCAAGTGCTGAAGGGGGTCTCGCTGCGGGTCGAACGCGGCTCCGTCGTCGCGATCATCGGACCGAGCGGCTCCGGAAAATCGACCTGCTGCGCTGCATCAACCTGCTCGAAGAACCCGACCGCGGAGGGATCCGAGTCGGCGAGCGCGAAATGCGTTTCGGTGGGGGCAGCCGCACCAAGCCCGCCGACCGCGAGCTGTCGGCGTTTCGCGCGGCGACCGGCATGGTCTTCCAGCATTTCAACCTTTTCCCGCATATGACGGCGCTCGGCAACGTCATGGCCGGGCCGACGATCGTCAAACGGATCGCGAGACGCGAGGCGGAGGAAATCGCCCGCGGCTTGCTCGAAAAGGTCGGGCTCGGCGATAAGGCCGATGCCTATCCCTCGCATCTCTCCGGCGGGCAGCGCCAGCGCGTCGCGATCGCCCGGGCCTTGGCGATGAACCCCGCCGTCATGCTGTGCGACGAGGTCACCTCGGCGCTCGACCCTGAGCTGGTCGGCGAAGTGTTGGGGGTGATCGAGCAGCTCGCCCGGGAGGGAATGACGATGGTCATCGTCACCCATGAGGTGGCCTTTGCCCACGAGGTGGCCGATCTCGTGGCCTTCATGAGCGACGGGGTTATCGTGGAGAGCGGCCCACCCGCACAGCTCCTCGAAAACCCGCAAAATCCGCGCACCCGCGGCTTCCTCGCCCGCTTTCACCGGTTCATGGGCGGCTTATCGGGGCCTGGGTAGTACCGGGCGGACGCGAAAGGGCGTAGGCTGGTTCCTCCAGTCGTGACGAAAAGCGGAGGAACCGATGCGCGGCGTAGTCTTCACGGGCGGGCGCGAGATCGAGCTGATGGAGTTTCCGGACCCGACGCCGGGTCCCGGCGAGGTCGTCGTCGAGATGAAGGCCTCGGGCATGTGCGGCAGCGATCTGCACCAGTATCGCCGCCCCAAATCAGGCGGCGAGTCGATCGGCGGCCTGCCGGTCAACCCGAACCCGGTCATCGGCGGGCACGAGCCGTGCGGCGTCGTCGCGGCAATCGGCCCCGAGGTCAGCGAGAAGATGGCGCGGGTCGGCCAGCGCGTCATGGTGCACCATTACAAAGGCTGCACCGTCTGCGAGCATTGCCGCTCGGGCTGGTCGCAGCTGTGCCAGGAAGAGCCCGTGCTCGTCTACGGCAACAACGCGCATGGCGGGCACGCCCGATATTTGAAGGTGCCGGCCTTCACTCTGGTGCCGTTGCAGGATGAGCTGTCCTTCACTGCCGGGGCGGCGATCTCCTGCGGCACCGGGACCGCCTACGGTGCGCTGCGCCGGCTGAACATTTCGGGCAACGACACGATCGCGCTGTTCGGTCAGGGCCCGGTCGGCCTGTCGGCGACCCAGCTCGCCGCGCGCGATGGGCGCGCGCGTCATCGCGCTCGACGTCAGCCCGGAGCGGCTGGAGCGCGCCAAGGAGTTCGGCGCCTGGGAGACCGTCAACCCGCGCTCGAACGACCCGGTCGGCGCGATCAAGGATCTGACCCATGGCGGCGCCGATTTCACGCTCGACACGTCGAGCCAGCCCGAGGGCCGCATCGCTGCGGTGCGCTCGCGCCAAGGTGTGGGGCACCGTGGCGTTTGTTGGAGAGCGCAACAATGTAACGATCGACGTCAGTCCCGACATGCTGCGCAAGCAATTGACGATCATCGGCTCCTGGACCTTTTCGTGGCAGGGCCAGGCCGACTGCGCGCGCTTTGTCGTCGAACGCAACGTCGACGTCGATCGCCTCTTCACCCACCAGTGGAAGCTGGATCAGGCGGAAGAGGCCTACCGGTTGTTCGACACGCAGACCACCGGCAAGGGCGTTTTCTTGATGTAAGGGAGAAGAACGATGGCACGCCAAGGTTATTTGATCATGGATAGCGACCTCCACATGATGGAGCCCGATGATTTGTGGGCTCGCTATCTCGACGGGCCACACCGAGCGAATCCGCCGCGCTTCTTTGGCGGGCAGCAACGACAGCTGGCTCAAAGTTCGGAAGACAAGGGCAACGCCGACACCATCATGGGGATGGAAGTGCAGGGGCTGGCGATCCCGGCGCACGCCAACGCACGGGGCGCGACCGCCTCCAGCCGCGAGCTCAGACGCCGCAGCCGTGCTCGCCACCCGCATTTCAACGTGGCACGGGCGCGGGGTTTCGATCCTGTCTCGACCTTGACCGCGATGGACATCGAAGGGATCGACGTCGCCGTGATGTACGGCACGCGAGGCCGGCAGATCCTGTGCCACGACGATCTGGCGCCGGACTATGCGGCGGCGCTCGCGCGCGCCTACAACAATTGGGCGGCCGACTACTGCAAGACCGACCCGCAGCGCCTCAAATTCGCGGCGCAGATCGCGATGCACGACATTCCCGGCGCCGTCGAGGAGGCGCGCCGCGTCCGTCACCGAGCTGGGCGCCGTCGCGGTCATCGGCACGCCGAACCCGGTCAACGGTCAGCACCTGCACGACGAGGCCTGCGAGCCGTTATGGAACGAGCTCGAGCGGCTCGACGTGCCGATCGGCTATCACCCGACCGGCAACACCTCGCTGAAGGACGATGCCGGGCGGCGTTATGTCGGCCACGCCAATTTCCACCCGATCGCGCACGCGATCCGCAACCCGGTCGAGCTGATGGGCGCGATCGCCAGCATGACCACCGGCGGCGTGCTCGAACGGCATCCGAAATTGCGCTGCGCCTTTCTCGAAGGCACGGCCGGGTGGCTCTACTGGTGGCTGTGGCGGCTCGACGATCAGTGGGAAAAGTTCGGGCCGGGCTGCGAGCGCCAGATCTCGATGCTGCCGAGCGAATACTTCAAGCGTCAATGCTACATCGCGCTCGATGTCGACGAGGAGCCCGCGGTCGACGTCGTCAACAAGATGGGCGCGGAGTATTTCGTCGTGTCGTCGGACTATCCGCATTCCGACGGCGCATTCCCCGAGGCGATCGAGCAATTCCTTAGCCTGCCGCTCGACGACGAGCAGCGCCGCAAGATCCTGTGGGACAACTGCGCGCGTCTCTACGACATCGCCACCCCGGAGGCTCCGCTGACCAGGGACCAGCCGAGCGTTTCGGCCGCCGAGTAGCCCCTCACTCCAGCCCTCTCCCCGCTTTGCGGGGAGAGGGAGAGCCTACTGCGCGCGGGTGTAGCGGCGGCACTCGATGCGCAAATGGTCGCGGAAATGCGGCCGCATCTTCTGCGTCCACGGGGTGTCGGCTGCCTTTTTCCATGCGGCCGAGCGCACCACCTCGGGCGAGGTGAGGTGGTAGAGAGCCACATAGCGCTGGGTACCGCCGGTGCCGCGGTAGCGGCGGGCGCACAACGTACCCGGCACCGAGCCCAGGGCCGGAATGTGCTCGGTGTTGTACCATTCGTTGAATTCATGCTCGTGCTCGGGGGCGACATTCATCCCGATCAGCATGAGGGCTGCGGCCTGGGGTGGCGCCGTACGGTCTCCGGGGAACACTTGCTCGCCCTCGTACCGCAAGATGCTTTTGCGGAACTTCGCGGTGCGTTTGGTCCAGGGCGAGCCGTTCTCGCCGCCGACCGCCAGGTAAGGCGTGCTATGCAACACGCCGACATTGTCGAGGTCGTAGGTCGCGACTGAGATCTTCGGGTTTTCCGTGCCGATCCAGCGGTCGGCGTTCAGAAAGCCCGGCACTCGCATCCGCTCGGGGATGTGCTCCAGATCGTACCAGTCGTGAAACTCGTCCTCGGGCGCCGCCGAGAAATCCATTGCTGCTATCAGAATGCCCTTTGCCATCGCTCCCTCCCAACAGTCCGCAGCATCATCGCCGAGACCCTCCGGCAGAATCAACGCCGGGTCCTAGGCTGAGCCGCTGCCGTCGCCTGCTGTCGGAAGAGAGTGTCGGCCGCCTGCTTCTGCGTATCCGACAGGCTTGCGTAGAGACTGTCGAAAGCGGTCGCGAGGCGCTCGGTGTTGTCGGCGTATGCGCGTGCGATCTGTGCGTAGGAATGCATGTTGTCGGGCGCATTCATAGCCGAGACGCTGGCGGCGCGCTGGGTAAAGAGCGCATCCGTGCTCGCCGCGTTGTCGCGCATCGCCTGAGCAAAGGCCGACCAGAGGGGCATCTGCGCTTCGGTGATGCCGAGCTGCGACTGCAAGGTGCGAATCCGCTGGTCCACAGCGGCTTGGGTTGCGGCGGAAGGCGTCGCCGAGCCTGATGACGCGGTCGCCTGAGCCGTGGGGGCCGCGGTCGCGGGGATCGGGGCCACTGGCACCGCAGACTGCGCGAAGCCAATCGAGGGAACGAGAAACGTCGCGATGGCGACACTGCGAACTAAGGTTGAGATAGACATCTCTGCTCTCCTGGGGATCTGCTCAGTGCCAATGACCGCGACCACCGCCAAAGCCGCCCCCGCCCATCCGGGCCTCGTGCCAACCGCTAAAGCCGCCACCGCGCCACCCTCCATGCCAACCCCCACCCCAGGCCCAGTGGGACGGGCCCCGCGCCCGGCCGTGAAAGCCGACGGGCCCCCCGGCGAACCCCCGATGGCCGAAATGCGATATTCCCGCCGTCGCTCCAACGGTTGCGAGGCCGCCGGTGATGAAGCCACCATGCCGCCAGCCGGGCCCGATGGTCGCGAAGGCGAGGACGGGGGGGCCGATAAAGAGCGCGAAGGCGGGCGGCGCGACGATAACGAGCGGTGGCGCCGCTGCAACGACGATGGCAGGCGGCGGCAGGACAACGATCGGCGGCGGCAGCACCGCGCCGAGCAGCGCGCCGGTAGGTGGCGGCGGGACCGCTGTTACGGGAGGAGCGGCCGCGGGGGGCGGCGGGGCTGCAGCGATCGGCGGCGGGGCAATCGCCGGAAGTCCGACGACGATCGGCGGCGGCGCTACGTAGATCGGCGGCGGCGCGACGATCAGAGGGGGGGCGACGATCACGCCGAATGAAGCACCCGCCAGCAGGCCACCCCACGCCCAGCCGCCCGCGGCCCATCCCCAGCCAAAATCGCTCCAGCCCCAGGCGCGGTGCCAATCCCGCCAGCCCCCGCCTGGGCCGACAAACCCCCGGCCGCCCCAGCCGTGACCGAATTCGGCCGAAGCGAAGGTCCCTCGCCACCCGGAACCGCCCCACCCATGCTTGTACCAGCCCAGGTGTCGGCCGTTGTCGTGCCAGCCTCCACCGCCGTGCCAGGCTCCGGCTTCGTGCCAGCCTCCACCACCGGCCGGCTACACCACCGTGCCAGCCGCCGCCGCGTCCATCTCCCCCATGATCGTGCCCCGCCTCAACCGGACCGGCGACCGTAATCGCCAGCACGGCCGCGGCGGCGGTGAACAGCTTGGATGCGCCCGTCATCGGTGATTATCCGTACAGGTCTCTCGCACGGTGAAACCCAGGAATGCCTACTAACGTCCGCAATTGTGAGCGGCACTTGCCTGATGCGGGTGAATCCAAAACGCGTCAAAATAGCGTTAGCAGAGCGCCGAAGGCGCCTGTCGGCGCGAGTTTTCCGCTATGATCGGCGACACATCCCCGGAGGAAGCCGATGACCGCCACGACCCCGTTTTTGCAACAGGCCGAGAAGCTCGGCCCGCTGGCCTCGCGCTATGTCGAGGTTCACAGGCTGCCGTGGAAGCCGACCCCATGTCCCGGGATCGACATGAAGGTGTTGCTGGAGGATCCGGAAACTGGGCTCCTGACCGCGCTCTTTCGTTGGCAGCCGGGCGCCGAGCTGGCATTGCACGAGCACGTCGAAATCGAGCAGACTTTTGTCCTGGAAGGCAGCCTCGTCGATGACGAGGGCGAGGTGCGCGCCGGCGATTACGTATGGCGCCCCAAAGGCAATCGCCACATCGCACGCTCGCCGAACGGCGCGCTGGTGCTGTCAATGTTCCTGAAGCCGAACATCTTCCTCGCCGGCAACGCGGCCGGCCGAGATTTGCGATAGGGACCTCTTCGGATCATTGTACTTCGTCATTGCCGGGCTTGACCCACGGCGGTCCGGCTTAGCGAATGGGTCGTATAACTTCTGATTGTCTTTATTGAAAGTCGTCATCACCGGGCTTGACCCGGTGATCCACGCCTTCTGGCGCGCCGATCCAGTAGGTGGCGAAAGCGTGAATGGCCGGATCAAGTCTGGTTCTCGCGGGGGATCCTCGATTTTGCAATCTACCGTTTTATCGCCGGGCTGGGCACCGGCGCCGAGCTGATGGTCGGCATACCGCTGTTGACCGAGACGCTCGGAGAAACGCACCGGGCCAAGATCGCCGGAGTCATGATGACCGGCGGCGCGGTCGGCACCTTCGTCGGCGCCTGGGCTCACGGCCTGGTCGGTGGCTATGGCTGGCGTTACGTGTTCTTCCTCGGCATCGTGCCGGCGATCCTCTTGGCAGTCATACGCCGCCGAATGCTGGAGCCGGACCGCTTCGCCGATGTCCAGCAGCGCCGCCGCGCCGTCACCGCGGGTCTGCGCAGCGAAGCGGGCGACCGCGAGTTCATGCGCTTTGTGCCGATCCAGCTCTTCTCGAAAGAGCACCGCTACAACACGATGGTGGGGTATTGTTTGGCCTCGGTTTTCTGCTGGCGATCTGGACCACGGTCATCTGGCTACCCTCCTGTCCTTGATGGCTCAGAAGAGCGGCGTCGCCGACGCCACGCGGCAGTGCCGTTCGTCAGTCGCGGTACGATGCTGTGGAGCCTCGGCGGCATCGCCGGCTATATCGCCTTCGGCTTCATCGCCGATCTGATCGGCCGGCGCGGGACGATGATCTTCTATAGCCTCGGCACGATCGCCGCCGGCCTTACCCTGTATTTCGCGCTTCCCGAATATGAGCCGTGGTACCCGGTGGTGCTGCCGATCTTCGGCTTCTTTGTGTTCGGCGTATTCTCCGGATACGCGGTCTATTTGCCGGAGCTGTTCCCGACCCACGTCCGCTCGACCGCGGTCGAGTTCTGCACCGGCAGCGCCCGCATCATCACCAGCTTCGGACCGCTGGTCGCGGGGCTGCTGGTAGGCGCTTTCGGCGGCAGCTTCAACCGGGTGACGGCCTTCATGACCTGCTTTGCTCTGCTCAGCATCCTCGCGATGCTGCTCGACCGCGAAACCAACGGCAGCCCACTGCCGCGCTAGCGTTCCGGTCGCGCCGGCCCCCCCGCCGCGCGCCGGCTGGTGTTGTGCCGGGTAGCTGGCCCAGGCAAACGACATGCATGTCTTTGTTGCGGCAGCACCGGCGCTGTCCGGAAGCACCTTTTTGCCGCTGCTTCTGTTGGCCGACCATACCCTGGTGGGTCCGACCCACACTTCGGCCAAGGCCGATGGGCATGGCTTTGCGGAGGTTCTGTCGCAACCCGCATGAGGGGCGCCTGGTGACGCAACCGCCATTGCCGCGCGCTGCGCTGCGATATAGGTTGGGGCTGTCTCCTTCGGGAATGCATTGATGTGCGGGATTGTCGGGCTGTTCTACAAACGCGGCGCAGCAACGCCGGCCCTCGGGCCGCTGCTGGCGGGGATGTTGTCGCAGATGGCCGAGCGCGGGCCTGACAGCACTGGCTTTGCTCTCTACGGCGAGGCAGCGCCGGCCGGAGCGTTCAGGGTGACATTGCATGCGCCTAATGCCCATTACGATTGGCGGGCGTTCGAAGCCGAACTCGGCGCTGCCTTTCCGCTCACCCAAACGGCGCGGCATTATTGCAGCCACGCGGTCTTCACTTTGGGCGCCGGCCAGCAGGAATTCTTTGACTGGCTCACCCATCATCGCCCCGAACTCGGTATTTTCGGATTTGGCGAGCGCATCGAGGTGTTCAAGGATGTCGGTCTGCCGGACGCGGTCGCGCAGCGCTTCGGCCTTGAGTCTCGGTCCGGCACTCATGCACTCGGCCACACACGGATGGCGACGGAAAGCGCAGTGACGACCGAACACTCTCATCCGTTCTCGACCGGCCTTGATCTCTGTCTCGTGCATAACGGGTCGCTGTCGAACCACAACCGGGTGCGCCAATCGCTGCGCCGCGAGGGCATCCGCTTCGCGACCGATAATGACACCGAGGTTGCAGCGGGCTACCTGACTTGGCGCCTGGGCCAGGGAATGAGCCTGCCTCAGGCTCTCGAAGCCGCGCTCGCCGACCTCGATGGGTTCTACACCTTTGCCGTCGGCACCGGGGACGGCTTTGCCATCTTGCGAGATCCAATCGCCTGCAAGCCTGCGGTTCTCGCCGAAACCGACGACTGGGTCGCGATGGCCACCGAATACCGGGCGATTGCAACCCTCCCCGGCGCGGCCGGCGCCGAGATCTGGGAGCCACAGCCGGCGACGGTCTATTCTTGGCACCGCCAGTGATAGAGGTCGACCTGGCGCGCAGCTCGATCCGCGCGCTGAACGAAAGACTGCACCGGCTCAACCCACAGACAAACGAGCTCTATTGGCGGGTGCTGAACCCGCATGGCGCTCACGCCATTGCCGTCGGCGTCACTGAACCCATGCAAATCGAAATCAAGGGGCATGTCGGGTACTACTGCGCGGGCATGAACGCGGCTGCGACGGTGGTCGTAGATGGCCATGCCGGCACCGGACTCGCCGAGAACATCATGAGCGGGCTTGTTCGCGTGCGCGGGAACGCCTCGCAATCCGCCGCCGCCTCGGGCCGCGGTGGGCTCGTCGTCATCGAGGGCGACGCCAGTGCGCGGTGCGGCATCTCGATGAAGGGTGTGGACATTGTCGTCGGCGGTTCGGTCGGGCATATGAGCGCTTTCATGGGCCAAAAAGGTACACTGGTCGTTGGCGGTGACGCCGGCCAAGACCTCGGCGACTCGATCTACGAGGCGGAGGTCTTTGTCGCCGGCACCGTCGCCAGCCTCGGCGCCGACTGTGTCGAGAGGGAAATGACGCAGGGCGATGTCGAGCGGGTCGCTAGCCTCCTCGATCGCGCCGGCATCGCCGGCGACGCGACCGGTTTCCGGCATTACGGTTCGGCGCGGCGCCTCTATAATTTCCACATCGACCACGCTGCCGAATATTGACGATGGCCGTACCTGCGCTACGAGGCTCTGCCACTTTTTCTCCCGACGTCATTGCGGAGATCGAGCGTGCTGCCGATGAGGGTATCTACAAGATCCGCGGCTTCGGGACTTTGCGCCCGTTGCCGAGTTTCGACGATCTGGTATTGGTCGGCGCCTCTATCTCGCGCTACCCGCTCGAAGGCTATCGCGAGCGTTGCGCCACCGATGTGACGCTCGGCACCCGGTTTGCGAAAAAGCCGATCGAACTGAAGATCCCGATCACGATCGCCGGAATGAGCTTTGGCGCGCTCGGCGCCAATGCCAAGCGGGCGCTCGGCCGCGGCGCCAGCGCGGTCGGCACCAGCACGACGACCGGTGACGGCGGCATGAGCGAGGAAGAGCGAGAGCGAGTCGAATATCCTCGTCTACCAGGTGCTGCCGTCGCGCTACGGATTCGACCCGAGCCATCTGCGGGCTTGCGAGGCAATCGAGATCGTCGTCGGCCAGGGGGCGAAGCCGGGCGGCGGCGGCCTGCTGCTCGGCCAGAAGATTACCGAGCGGGTCGCGGAGATGCGGACCTTGCCTCCCGGCATCGACCAGCGCAGCGCCTGTCGCCACCCGGACTGGACGGGGCCCGACGATCTGACGATCAAGATCCAGGAGTTGCGCGAGCTTACCGATTGGGAGAAGCCGGTCTTTGTCAAGATCGGTGCGTCACGGCCACGCTACGACGTGCAGCTCGCCGTCAAGGCCGGGGCCGATGTCGTCGTGCTCGACGGCATGCAGGGCGGCACCGGGGCCACCCAGGAGGTTTTTATCGAGCATGCCGGCATCCCGACCCTGCCGGCCTTGCGCCAGGCGGTCGAGGCGCTCGAGGAATTGGGCCAGCACCGCAAGGTGCAGCTGATCATCTCGGGCGGCATCCGCAGCGGCGCCGATGTCACCAAGGCGATGGCGATGGGCGCCGATGCAGTGTCGATCGGCACCGCTGCACTGGTCGCGCTCGGCTGTAACCGCGCGGTCCATATCGCGGATTATCGGGCGCTCGGCACCGAGCCGGGCGCCTGCCATCATTGCCACACTGGGCGCTGTCCGGTCGGCATCACGACGCAGGACCCGGCACTGGAAAACCGGCTCGATGTCGAGGAGGGCGCACGGCGCGTCCGCAATTTCCTGACGGTGCTGACAATGGAGGCCCAGACGTTGGCCCGTGCCTGCGGCAAGTCGCACCTCCATAATCTCGAGCCGGAAGACCTCGCCGCACTGACCGTCGAAGCGGCCGCGATGGCTGGTGTGCCGCTCGCCGGCACCGACTGGATCCCGGGAAAGAGCAGGTATTGATGTCGCAGAACTTGGCGAAAGAGGCAGCGGATCGCGGCATCCGCTATTTCCTGATCAGCTTTGTCGACCTCTTCGGGGTGCTGCGCGCGAAGCTGGTGCCGGCTACGGCCATCGGGCAGATGCAGCGCGACGGTGCCGCGTTCGCCGGCTTTTCGACGCATCTCGATCTGACCCCAGCCGATCCGGACATGTTCGCAATGCCGGATCCGGCGAGCGTGATCCAAGTGCCGTGGAAGCCGGAGATCGGTTGGCTTGCCGCCGACCTGCACATCAACGGTAAGCCGCTCGAGCATGCTCCGCGGCACGTGCTGAAGCGCCAGCTCGCCGCGGCCGAGGCGGCGGGCTATCGGCTGAGGACCGGCGTCGAGGCCGAATTTTTTCTGTTGCACCCGGACGGGCGGGCAGTGGGCGACGGCGAGGACCGGCAGGCAAAGCCGTGCTACGACCAGACGGCGCTGTTGCACCAGTACGAGCTGATCCGAACGATTAGCGACGCAATGCTCGGGCTGGGCTGGGGGCCTTATCAGAGCGATCACGAGGACGCAAACGGCCAGTTCGAGATGAACTGGACCTATGACGACGCGCTGGTGACGGCCGATCGCCACGTGTTCTTCAAATTCATGGTCAAGGAGCTCGCTCGGGAGCATGGGCTGCGCGCCACCTTTATGCCAAAGCCGTTCATGCATTTGACCGGGAATGGCTGCCACGCCCATGTTTCGTTATGGGACCGCGCGGGCGAAACCAATCTGTTTCACGATCCCACCGGCGAACTAGGCCTCTCGACCCTAGCCTACCAATTTCTCGGCGGCATCCTGACCCACGCCGAGGCGTTGACCGCTCTGTTCACGCCGACTGTCAACAGCTTCAAACGGATCAATGCGGCGCCGACCGTGTCCGGCGCGACCTGGTCCCCCAATGCGATCAGCTATGGCGCCAATAATCGCACCCACATGGTGCGCATCCCGGAGCCGGGGCGCTTCGAATTGCGGCTGATGGACGGCGCGGCCAACCCCTACCTGCTGCAGGCGGGGATCCTTGCTGGCGGTCTCGACGGGATAGCCCGCCGGCTCGATCCGGGCAGACGGCTCGACATCAATATGTACGAGCCCGGCGCCGCCGCCGGCGTCTCGCGGCTGCCGCTCAACCTCCTCGACGCGCTGCGGGTGCTCCAGACCTCCACCGTGCTGCGCGAGGCATTGGGTTCGGGCTTTATCGACGCTTACGTCAAATTGCGCATGGCGCATTGGACCGACTATATGCGCCATTTGACTGAGTGGGAGCGTCAGCACACACTCGACGTGTAACCCCCACCATAACAAGCGGAGATCTTCGGTGACGCAGGAGCCCCGCAGCCGCTGGGAATTGCTGACACAGACCGGCGCCGGGACGCCAATGGGCGATCTGTTGCGCCGCTATTGGTGGCCGATCGCCGGCGCCAGCGAGCTCGACCGGCCGGGCACGAAGCCGGTGCGGCTTTTGGGCGAAGATCTCGTCCTCTACAAGGATCTTGGCGGGCGCTGGGGCCTCATCGACCGGCATTGCCGGCATCGCCGCGCCGATCTCAGCTATGGCTATGTCGAGGCGCGCGGGTTGCGCTGCAATTACCACGGCTGGCTCTATGACGAAGCGGGGCGCTGCCTCGCGCAACCCTATGAGGACGTGGCGCATCCCGACGCGCGGCTCAAGGACGCGGTCCACATCAGGGCTTACCCGGTCGCCGAATTGGGCGGGCTCATCTGGGCCTATTTCGGGCCGGAGCCGCGGCCGTTGGTGCCGGATTGGGAATTCTTTTCGTGGCCGAACGGTTTCCGCCAGATCGTCAAGGCCGAGATCCCGTGCAACTGGTTCCAGTGCCAGGAGAACTCGATCGACCCGGTGCACTTCGAATGGACCCATTCGAACTGGAGCCTGAGGATGAAGGGCAGGACGGGCCCCTACGCGCCGCACCATGTCAAGGTCGATTTCAGCGAGTTCGAATACGGTTTCCAATACAAGCGCATCCGCTCCGACACCAGCGAGCATGACGAGCTGTGGACGATCGGCCGCGTCTGCCTGTGGCCGAATGCTCTCTTTACCGGCAATCACATCGAATACCGCGTGCCGATCGACGACGAGAACACGCTCAGCATCAACTGGGCCTTCAGCCGCGTGCCGAAAGAGCGCGAGCCCTATGTCCAGGACCGGATCCCGACCTGGCAGGGGCCGATCGCCGACGAAAAGACCGGGCGCTGGATCACCAGCCACGTGATGAACCAGGACTTCGTGACCTGGGTCGGACAGGGGCAGATCGCCGACCGCAGCCGGGAGTATCTCGGCCCGAGCGACGGCGGCATCATCATGATCCGCCGCCGCTTTCTGCGCGACCTCGACGCGGTCGCGCGGGGCGAAGACCCGAAAGCAGTGATCCGCGACCCGACGCGAAACCGCTCTATCCGGCTGCCGGTCGCCGACCGTCGGCCGCTCAGCGAGGGCCTGTCGCGCGCCGAGATGCTGTGCGACCCCGTCAGTCGACGCGGCCTCGAAGGCTATATCTTCCAGACCGGCCAGCCGCCGGAAGTGCGGGAAGCGTTCCTCGCCGCGATGGGCTTCAACGGAGCGGAATTTGCGGAGCCTGACGACCTATTCGACCCGCTCGCCCCGGCGCCGCGTTGAGGGGGAGTTACGCTCAACCCTCGCCGAGAAAATCCTTCGTCCATCGCTGATAGTCGTCGGCGCGCGTGACCCGCCGCATGAGCTCGGGGGAGGCGATGTTCTTCAGATCGCGCGGTGCAACACCGTCGCGCAGCGCCTTTAGAGTGTCGTAGACCGCCTGCACCGCGGCCGAGAAGGGGGCGTGCGTCTGCAACGCGACCCGGACGCGGTGCGCCGCCGAGCCAGTCGAGATCGCCGAGTTGGCCGCTGCCGCCGCCGAGGATCAGCGGGATCTTGATCGCCGACGACACCGCTTCGACCGCCTCGACAGTGACTCCGCCGGCGAGAAACACAGCGTCCACCCCGGCCGCCTCATAGGCCTTGGCGCGCTTCATGGCCTCGTCGAGATTGGCGATCGCCAGCGCACTGGTGCGCCCGGCGATGACGAGCTTCTTGTCTTGGCGCGCCGACAGCGCCGCCTTCATCTTGCCGACACCCTCCTCGACCGAGCTCAAGCTCGGCTTGCCGCCCGATCCATAGGGCCGCGGCAATACCGTGTCCTCGATCGACATCGCACAGATGCCGGCAGTCTCCAGCTCCTCGACCGTGCGGCGCACGTTGAGCGCATTGCCGTAGCCGTGGTCGGCGTCGACCAATAAGGCTAGGTTGCCGGCGCGGCAGATGCGATAGGCCTGCGCGGCGAATTCGGTCAAGGTCAGCACGACGAGATCGGGGGCGCCAAGCACCGACATCGACCCGATCGAGCCCGAGAACATCCCGACTTCGAAGCCGAGATCCTCGGCGATGCGTGCCGAGATCGCGTCATACACCGATCCCGGATGTACGCAGCGGTTTCCGGAAAGGATCGCGCGAAAGCGCTCGCGCCGTTCAGTCCAGTTCATTACCGATCACCCCACTTCGCCAGTCACGAACCCGCCATTGTAGACGGTCTTGAATCCGAAGCTCTCGATCAGCCGGCTGCCCAGCGGGTCATAGGCGACAGGCATGCCGATGAAGCGCTCCTCGGCAAGGAGCCGGCGCAAGGCCGCGATACGATTGATCATGGCGTCCTCCCGGAAGACGAAACGCAGTAGTTCCAAAGCATTGAAGACTGGCTGGGGCGGGAGGATTCGAACCTCCGTATGGCGGAATCAAAATCCGCTGCCTTACCACTTGGCTACGCCCCAACCGGCGACAGAATAACGTATCCCGGTCGATCTCTGAAGGGATTTGCCTGCCGGGCCACAGTGCGCACACTTTTCCGACCTGAGCGAACAGAGCTCAGTCACCCGTAGTCGGCGAGTGAGGTTCCGCAGACAAAGCCGCCCGCGGCGCACCACCACCGAGGTTCGGCGGCCGCGACCACGGCCCGCGCCTTTTCGGCGGCGGCGCGATCGGCGAACAGTGCGAAGCAGGTGGCGCCGCTGCCGCTCATCCGGGCCAGCAAAGACCCCGGCAACCCCATGAGCCAAGCCAGCACCGCGGCGATCTCCGGCACCAGGCCGACCGCGGCTTCGGTCAAATCGTTGCGGCACGGCATCAATGCATGGGCAAGGGCAGAGGCGTTGCGTGACGTCGGCGCGAACCGTCCGGCATGGCCGAACGGGCCGCGCCGGGCGGCGAATACCGCGGCGGTCGGCAGCGCTCTGCGCGGATTGACCAGCAGAATGCCGGCTTCAGGAAGCGGCTCGGCCGGCTCGAGGCGCTCGCCGATCCCGCCGACCCACACGGCGCGCCGATAAAGACAGGCGGGTACGTCGGCGCCGAGCCTGGCGCCGAGAGCGCAAAGCGCCTCGTCCTCCAACGATACCCGCCACAGCCGCTTTAGCGCGAGCAGCGCCGTCGCCGCATCGCTCGATCCGCCGCCGATCCCGGCGGCCATCGGCAAGTGCTTCTCCAGATGCAGCGCGGCACCGCCGGTGACCCCGGCCCGGTCGGCCAGCAGGCGGGCAGCGCGCAGCACGAGGTTGTCGTCTCCGATCGCGGCGAGATCGGCCGCCTCCGGCCCGTCGACTACGAGCGACATGGAAGCTGCCGGCTCAACTCTCAGGCGATCGCCGATATCCAAAAACGCGACAAGGCTGTCGAGCAGGTGGTAGCCGTCGTCTCGCCGGCCGGTCACATGCAAGTAGAGATTGATTTTTGCCGGCGCAAAGGCCGCAACCGCCATTCCCGCTCAACCGCCGCGAGCTGCCCCCGCGGTAGGCACGCTGCCGCCGTCGAGCTTGGCCTGGATCGGCTTGATCTCGTCGTCTTGCGGCCCGAATTGCAAGGCCCGACGCCATTGGTAACGCGCCTCGAACGGCCGCCCGCTCTGCCAGTATGCGTCCCCCAAATGGTCGTTGATCGTCGGGTCCTCGGGCACCAGCTCGATTGCCTTTTCGAGATATTGAACCGCGCTCGGGTAGTCGCCGAGACGGTAATGCGCCCAGCCGAGGCTATCGACGATGTAACCGTCTTCGGGCCGCAGCTCGACCGCCTTCTGGATCATCTGCAGACCGCGCTCCAGATTCTCGCCGCGATCGATCCAGGAATAGCCGAGATAGTTCAGCACCAGCGGCTGGTCGGGCTTCAATTCCAGAGCGTGCAGAAGGTCGGCCTCGGCTCGCTGCCACTGTCCTGAGCGCTCGAGCGCGATGCCTCGGCTGTAGTAGAGCGACCAACGCTCCGGCATGCCGGCGGCTTCAAAGCGCCGGATGGCATCGTCATAGGCGTCCACCGCCTCGCTAAACCGCTTTTTGCCGCGCAGCAGGTCGCCCAGCTGCATGTCTGCGCCGGCGCGCGTCGGTTCTTCGGCTGCCATTTCTTTCAGCTGGTCGATTGCTTCGTCGATGCGATCCAGCAGTTCGAGATTGGCGGCGATGCGCAGCCGGGCCGACCACCAGTAAGGTGAGTCGTGCGGAACCTCGGCAAGGGTCGCCAGGCTTAGTTCCGGTTTGTTCTGCGCGCTCAGCACGTCCGCGAGCAGCAGTTGCGCGAGCACCATGTGCGGGCGCAGTTCGAGCGCGCAGCGGGCATAGAGCAGCGCGAGATCGAGTGTCTCGGGCTGATTGACAACGCTCGCAAGGTCGAAAAGCGCCTCGGCCAAGCCGTCCTCGGCCGAGCTGATCAATGGTGGCGGAACTCCGGTGGGCCTCCGGGCAAGCACCGATTCCGCGAGCTCGCTTCCCGCATTGTCCTTGACGAAGCGTTGATAAAGCGCTTGCGCCTCGTCGTCACGGCCATGACGCCGGTAGAAATTGGCCAGTGAATCGGTCAACCGCCAGTTGAGCTGGCCGCTCGCTTCGAGCGCCTGGTTGAAGTTGTTCGCGGCCAGCTCGGCGTTGCCGGCAAAATCATAGAGGAGACCGAGCTGGTAGAACTTGAGCGGCGCGAAGCCGTTGAATTTGTCAAACGCCTGCAGCGCCTCGTCGGCGCCGGCGACATCGCCGACCGCCATGTGCGTCCAAGCCCGGGCCAGCGGGCGAACGAACCGGTGCACCCCTTCCTGGGGAAGTGCGTCGGCACGCGCGACTGCGCCGGCCTTGTCACCGGCTTTGACCCTCTCTACCAGCAAGACCAGCTCGGCCATTGCATCGGTGGAATCCAGCTTGAGCTCGCTCTTGGCGAGCGCTTGAGCTCTGTCGAACTGTCCGACGCTCGCATCCATCAGGAAGGTGCGCGTGATCAGCTCGGGAGATTCGGGGTCAGCCTTCAGCGCGTCCTCGAACCATGTAACGGCTGACTGGTAATCGCGCTCATGCTGCGCGTGGCGGCCCGCCAGGTAAGCGCCGAACGGCGCTTCGAGAGAGGTCTCGGGCTTATCGAGGGTCGGCGCTGCCTCACTCGCGCCGGCAGCGAGACCGGCAAACAAAAAACCGGCAGCACCCCAAATCCGGTAAACGTCGATCACTGATTTCCGCATGTATTCCCTACCCATCCGCCTGTATCACATGTTTGGATAATTGGGCCCCCCGCCTCCCTCTGGCACAACCCAATCGATGTTCTGCTCCGGATCCTTTATGTCGCAGGTCTTGCAGTGAACGCAATTCTGCGCGTTTATCTGTAAATAGGGCTCGTTCGCACCGGCCTCTTCGACGATCTCGTAGACGCCGGCCGGACAATAGCGCTGTTCGGGCGAATTCGTAGAGCCGATAATTGACCGTGATCGCTTTCTCCGGGTCGCGAAGCCGCAGATGCGGCGGCTGGTCTTCCTCGTGGTTGGTGTTCGAGATGAAGACCGAAGAAAGCCGGTCGAACGTGATTTTGCCGTCGGGCCTCGGATAGTCGATCCGTTGCGCCTCGCTGGCTCTGGTCAGCTGCCGATGGTCCGGGTGGTGGTGAAACGTCCAGGGCGCGTTGCCGCGAAACACGTAGGTGTCGAGCGCCGAATAGGCGAGGCCGGCCCAAAGCCCCCAGCGGAAGCTCGGCCTGATGTTGCGCACGCCGCGCAATTCCTCCCAGACCCAGCTGTGTTCTAGGGCGGCTCGGACCTCGGCGCCCTCGTCTCCCGACAATCGGCGAAATATGGTCTCGGCCGCGATCATCCCCGACTTCATCGCGGTGTGGCTGCCCTTAATTTTCGGTACGTTGAGAAACCCGGCGGCATCCCCGACCAGCGCGCCGCCCGGAAAATCGAGCCGCGGGATCGATTGAAAGCCGCCTTCGTTGAGGGCCCGTGCCCCATAGGCGATCCGTCTACCGCCCTCGAAAAAGGGGCGGCTCGCCGGGTGCGTCTTGAAGCGCTGGAACTCTTCGAACGGGTTCAGGAACGGGTTCTTGTAATCGAGGCCGATCACAAACCCGACGGCCACCTGCCGGTCTTCCAGGTGGTACAGAAAGGAGCCGCCATAGGTCGCGGTGTCGAGCGGCCAACCGATCGTGTGAACGACGAGGCCAGGCTGGTGCCGGTCGGGCGCGACCTCCCACAATTCCTTGATGCCGATCGCGTAAGTCTGCGGGTCGATGCCGTCGCGTAGCTGGAAGCGCTGCATCAATGTCTTGGTCAGCGAACCGCGACAGCCTTCGGCGAACAGGGTTTCGTGGCCGATCAATTCGACACCCGGCTGGTAGCGATCGGTCGGCCGGCCGTCCTTGCCGATGCCCATATCGCCGGTCGACACCCCCTGGACGCGGCCGGCGGCGTCGTACAATACCTCGGCCGCCGCGAAACCAGGATAGATCTCGACACCGAGCGCTTCGGCCTGCTGTGCCAACCAGCGGCACAGATTGCCTAGGCTGATGATGTAATTGCCGTGATTGGCCATTTGCGGCGGCGTCGGCAGGCGCAACGAACGTGTTCTTGTCAGCAGCAGGAAGCGGTCTTCCACCGCCGGGGTAACCAGCGGGGCGCCTTGTTCGCGCCAGTCCGGGATCAACTCATTGAGCGCCCGGGGTTCGAATACGGCGCCGGACAAGATGTGCGCGCCGACCTCGGAGCCCTTCTCGACGACGCACACGCCCAGCTCACGTTCGCCGGCGGCCGCAAGCTGCTTCAGTCGGATTGCCGCGGCAAGACCCGATGGCCCGCCCCCGACGATCACGACGTCGTACTCCATTCGCTCGCGCGGCGCCTGCTCCTCGCTCATCAACCTTCCACCGATCTCTCCGGAGCGACTATAGAGGATCTCCATAAAAACGGGAGTGGGCTGCTCCCTTGCGATGAGAGATTCGCCCGATGAATGCCGACGATCGCGAGGCGGCGCTCGCGCTGCTGCGGTGGTATGTCGAGATGGGGGCAGACGAGGCGATTGGTCTCGAAGCGGAGGACCGACTTGCAGCGCCCACGGCGAGCATACCGCCCCCGCCGATGCCACCGCCCATCCGCGGGCAATCCCCCCGCCCCGTTCCGGCCGCCCCGCCCGCCGGGTTGACCGAATCTCTGGGCGAGGCCGCCCAATCGGCGCGCCGGCTCGTCTCCGGCGCCGACAGCGTCGAGGCCCTGGCGGCGTTGGTCGCCGGGTTTGACGGCTGCCCGTTGAAGCGCACGGCAACGAACACAGTCTTCGTCGACGGCAACCCCGCAGCGCCGGTCATGATCATCGGCGAGGCCCCCGGTGCGGAAGAGGACCGGAACGGCCGGCCGTTTGTCGGCCGCGCCGGCCAGTTGCTCGACCGCATGCTGGCGGCGATCGGGCTCGACCGCAGCGGCGTCCTGATCACCAACGTCATCTATTGGCGCCCGCCCGGCAACCGCACGCCGACGACCGCGGAAATCGCCTCTTGTCTGCCTTTCGTGTTCCGCCTGATTGCGCTGGCGCACCCCAAGGTGCTGGTCCTTTCCGGCGGCACCGCCGCCGGCGCATTGTTGGCGCAGAGCCAAGGTATCACTCGGCTGCGGGGCCGGTGGTTCGACCTCGCGGTCCCCGGCCTCGACCAGCCGGTTCCGACACTGCCGATGTTTCATCCGTCCTTTCTGCTGCGCACCCCGGAGCGCAAGCGCGAAACCTGGCGCGACCTCTTGTCGCTGCGCGCCCGCCTCGACGAGCTCCTCGCCGCCGCCGGCGGGCCGCAGGCTGGCTGATCTCGCTGTTATTTGCAGCGAAAATACAGCGAAGCAGCCGAATCGCCCCAGAAACCTTGGGCCGCGTGTTTGACGCTGGGGTGCTTGCGTGGGGGTGCGTGCTTTCGTTCAGATGCCCAGATAGCATGCCATTATGGCAATTTTCCGAACCAAGGAGCGACCTTTATGCCGCGGCTCGATGAAACCCGACCCTTCTTGCCGGTCAATATTGCACTGCTGACGGTTTCCGACACCCGCGACGCGGCGCAGGACCGTTCCGGGAATACGCTCGCCGACCTCGTGGCGTCGTCCGGTCATCGCATCGCCGCGCGGCGGATCGTTCGTGACGAGCAGGACCAGATCGTCGCGCAGCTGAAGGAATGGATCGCCGATCCCGACATCGACGTCGTGATTTCGACCGGTGGCACCGGGGTCACCGGGCGGGACGTCACGCCCGAGGCCTTCCACAGCGTCTACGAAAAGGAGATTGCCGGGTTTGGCGAGCTGTTCCGCTGGCTCAGCTATGACAAGGTCGGGACCTCGACGATCCAGAGCCGCGCGACGGCCGGGGTCGCCGGCGGCACCTATCTCTTCGCGCTGCCCGGCTCGCCGAGCGCCTGCCGCGACGCCTGGGAGGGCATCCTCGTCCACCAGCTCGACAACCGCTTCCGCCCGTGCAATTTCGTCGAGCTGATGCCGCGGCTCCAGGAACACCTGAAGCGCTGACTCAGAAGCCGCGGCTCGGCCTGAGCCGGCGGTAAGCGTCGCCGTCGTCCACGTCTTCCAGCCGCTCGGCATAGCCGACCTCGATTCGCCGAGGCAGCCCGGCGAGCGTATCGGCGAGAGCATTGGGGCCCGACCACCGCACCCGCTCGAACAAATGAGGCATCCGCCGCGGGTGACGGGCGCCGACGAGCCAGAACCCCCCATCCTCGGCAGGACCGAACACGAGGTCATGGCTTCCGAGGAGGTGGAAAGCTGCAGCGGCATGACGGGCATCGAGCGCCGGGATGTCGGCTCCGACCAGCACAACCGGACCCGGGGGGCAGGTTTCGAGCGCTCGGCGCATGCGGATCCCGAGATCGCCTTCGCCCTGCCTGACCGCCTCTACCCTGCGGCACCAAGATCGGGCGCGACGCTGGTCCTTGTCGGGTGTCACCGCGATCCGCAGACGCCAGCGCCGGTCCTTCGCCAAACGGCGCAACAGCAGCGCGATCATCGCCCGCTCGAAGCGAAGCGCTGCGATATCGCCGATCCCGCGCGCGAGCCGCCGCTTGCCGGCCCCGAGCTGCGGCGCCCGCACGAACAAGACGAGAGTGCGCCGCATCAGCCGTAAAGCCGCGCGATCCGGTCGGGCGGCACGCCGGCGAAGTAGAGCGAAAGGCAGAACAGGTTGCGCAAAGGCCGGCGCCAATATCCTTCGCGGCGGTAGCGCCGCGGCGACGAGATGCACCGCGCGCCGATGCGGGCGAGGCGCCGGCGGCCGAGGCGGCGCACGAGGTCGACGTCTTCCATCAACGGCAGCGGAGCAAACCCGCCGACCGCGCGATAGAGGCTGCGGGCGATCAGCAAACCCTGATCGCCATAGGGCAGCGCCATAACACGGCAGCGCCAGGCGACGATCCGCTCTACCCGCCGCGCGGCGGGCCCAGTGTCATCCAGCGCGAAGTCGAAATAGCCGGCGCGGCTCGCTGCTTTCGAAGTCGCAAGGAAAGCGGCGACGGCGGCTTCCCAATCCGGTGAAAGGCGGCAATCGGCATGCAGAAACAGCAGCCAATCGCCCGACGCGGCGCCGGCCCCCGCCGCAAGCTGAATTCCCCGCCCGCGCGGCGCCGCAATGGCGCGTGCGCCCGCCGCCCGGGCGGTAGACGCGCTGTCGTCGGATGAGCCGCCATCCACGACAACGATCTCTTTGATAATGGCAGAGACCTGAAGCTGCTCCATGACTGTTGGCAGCGTGTCGGCCGCATTCAACGTAGGGATGACCGCTGAGACCTGCCCTTCAACCCTAGCCTTCCCCCCACCTTGACCCTCCCCGGCTTGCGGGGGGTTGTCCGGGGATATTCGAGGATCAACTTTGCCGTCAAATTCCTCCCCGAACACCCGCTGTAATACCCTCTCCCCCCGCTGGCCGGGGGGAGAGGGAAGGGTGAGGGGGGCCGATGACACACTTCGTGGCGCCCACCTCACCCTCCCGCTGCGCGGGCCCCTCCCTCCGCCCCCTAAAGGGCGGAGAGGGGCTCTTTGTGACCAGTTGTAATTGAGCGACATGGGCGTTTTACAACCGAGCGAGTAGCCTAAATAGTTCTTGAATTGTTCTCGTGCTGTGGCATATTGGCAGCATGGATATGCCGGCCACGGTCAGGCCGCGCAAGGGACGCGGCGCGGCGAGCAACGATAGCGGACGCTTCGAGGCCGAACGGCGCGTCGCGTTTGACGATGGCTGGGGGACGGCCGACGAAAAGCCGGCCCCACTGACTACGACATTGACCGTCGACTCGACGCGGACGATCATCGCCCGCAACGACTCGCCGGATATCGGCTTCGACCGCTCGATCAATCCCTACCGCGGCTGCGAGCATGGCTGCATCTACTGTTATGCGAGGCCCAGCCATGCCTATCTTGGTCTGTCTCCCGGCCTCGATTTCGAGAGCCGCCTGTTCTACAAACCCGATGCGGCGAAATTGCTCGCCGGAGAACTGAGGAAAAAGGGGTACAGCTGCCGCCCGATCGCCCTCGGCAGCAACACCGATCCCTACCAGCCGGTCGATCGGCGGCTGGGCATCACGCGCGGGATCCTGCAGGTGCTCCGCGATTTCCGCCACCCGGTCACGATCGTCAGCAAATCGGCGCTGATCCAGCGGGACCTCGACATCCTCGGCGAGATGGCGAAGGAGCGGCTGGCGAGCGTGACGATTTCGGTCACGACGCTCGACCGCACTTTGGCGCGGCGGATGGAGCCGCGCGCCTCGACACCCGAGCGCCGGCTCGAGACGATCTCCGCGCTTGCCGGCGCCGGGATCCCGACCGGCGTTCTCAGCGCGCCGATGATCCCGGCGTTGAACGACAACGAGATGGAACAGATCCTCGAAAGGGCGCGCGCTGCGGGCGCCACCTCGGCCGGCTACACCCTGCTGCGCCTGCCGCTCGAATTAAAATCGCTCTTCAAGGAATGGCTCCAGGAGCAATTCCCTGACAAGGCGACTCACGTGCTCTCGCTCGTCGCGCAAACTCATGGCGGCCGGCTCTATGACTCGACTTGGTCGAAACGCATGACCGGTACCGGCCCCTATGCCGACATGCTACGGCTACGCTTCGACCGCGCCTGCCGCAAGCTCGGTTTCAACCAGCGAACAACGCAATCTCTCGATACGAGTTTGTTCAGGCCACCGCCAGCGACGGGTGACCAGCTGGTCCTGCTTTAGACACTCTTCCGCAGTGCGGTAAAGGGCTTAGCGCTCGGTATTTTTGGAGCGCTGTACTAGTCTCTCCGTCGACGATGCCGGAGAGAGGTGGCGGCGTGGCCAGGGAACGACGGCTCGATGCGCGCGAGGTCGAAGAAATTTTCACGGCGTTTGCCGAGGCGATGCGCGAGCTGCCGCCCGATGTCGAGGCCGGCTGGCTCGACGCGCAGGGCGATCTGCGCCTCGCCCCCGACATCGCGCGCAAGCTGCGCACCGCGCGGCGGGTGCGTCAGCTGCTTGCGGAACTGCGGCAGCGCGAGCGTGAAGGCTGAGGGCCGTCAGCGGCCATCCGGTCCGGCGACGATGCGCTGGTCGTGAAGCCGGCCGATCTCGGCCGATGAGAGGCCGAGCACCTCGGTAAGCACGATGTCGGTATGTTGGCCGAGGAGCGGCGCCGGGCGCGGCGGCTGACGCGGGTCGGCGGAAAAATCCAATGGCAAGCCCGGCATCAGATAGCGGCCGATGCCGGGCTGATCGATCGAGGCGAACAACGGGTTCGCCGCGGAGCAGCGCGGGTCGTCGCGCACCAGTTGGCGAAAATCCTGGAAATGACCCCACAGCACGCCGGTGCCGGCGAAAGCTTGCCGCACCTCGTCGAGGGTATGGCTCGCGCACCAGCGGGCGAGCAATGCGGCGATCGCGTCGCGCGCCTCGTAGCGCCCGGCCTCTGTGTCGAGATCGACATCCATCATCGGCCCGATCATCGCGAGCCGCTCGCCGAGACCGGTCGCCTCGCCGATCGCGCGCCACTGGCGGCGGGTCAGGGCGATGATCATGACCCGCCGGCCGTCGGCCGTCGCGAAGTCGCGCCCGAAGCTGCCGTAGAGGTCGTTGCCGATCGCCGGCCGCGCAGTGCCGTTGATCTGCACATCGCCGATGTAGCCGAGATTGCCGACCGTCGCGAGCATGACATCTGACAGCGCCGCCACGACCTCCTGCCCCTGGCCGGTGCGCGAGCGATGGCGTTCCGCCGCGAGCAGCCCGGTTGCGAGATAGAGCCCGGCGGCGATGTCCCAGGCGGGCAGGACGTGGTTGACCGGCATGCCGCCGAGCCCGGTCACCAGCGGAAACCCGCTCGCCGCGTTGACCGTGTAGTCGACCGCCGCCGAGCCGTCGCGGTTGCCGGTGAGCCGCAGCATGATAAAATCGCTGCGGGCCGCCTTCAGGGTCGCAAAATCGAGCCCGCGGGACGGCGGCAGGTTGGTGAGCAGTATCCCGCCGCCTGCACCCGGCGCGGTGATGACGGCTTGCGCGATGTCCCGGCCCTCGGGCTTGTCGAGGGCCAACGCCAGCGAGCGCTTGGCCTTGTTGAGACCGGCCCAATAGAGGCTGGCGCCGTCGCGCGTCACCGGCCAGCGCGCGTAATCGATGCCGCCGCCGATCGGGTCGATGCGGATCACGTCGGCGCCCAGCTGCGCCATCGTCATGCCGCCGAGCGGCGCCGCGACAAAGGCCGAGATTTCGACGATCCGCAAATCCTGCAGCAGGCAGTTCATGCCTCCGTCCCCTACGCCGCTATAGTGCTTAGACCAAAACGGATTCACTTCAATCGTCTTGGCCGGGCTTGTCCCGACCATCCACGCCTTCGAGCACGCGAAACAAAGGCGTGGATGCGCGGATCAAGTCCGCGCAAGACGATTAGGCTCGGAATTGGACATCTGAATGCATCTGAGCCCCAGCGCCTAAAGCCCGAGGCGGGGAATCTCGATCGCGGGACAGCGGTTCATGACGACCTTGATTCCGTGGGCTTCTGCGCGCGCGGCGGCGTCATCATCGCGGACGCCGAGCTGCATCCACACGGCCTTGGCTCCGACGGCGATCGCCTCATCGACCACACCGGCTGCCATTTCGCTCCGGCGGAACACGTCGACCATATGGATCGGCTCCGGGACGTCGGCGAGCCGCGCGCAAACCGTCTCGCCATGGATCTTGCCGCCGACCGCGTTGGGATTGATCGGGATCGTCCGGTAGCCCTGCCGCTGCAGATAAGCCATCACACCGTGGCTCGGCCGCTCGCGTCGCGGGCTCGCGCCGACAATTGCGATCGTGCGCACACTCGTCAGGATGTCGCGCAGGTAAGGGTCCGGATAGTTGTCATGGTCCACTTTGCGCCTCACCGGTCGTGCCAGACGGGAGCGCGTCTGGCGAGAAAGGCATCGATGCCCTCGCCTGCGTCCTCGGCCAGCATGTTGGTGGTCATGACCTCGGCTGCATAGCGATAGGCGCCGGCCAGATCGAGCTCGGCCTGGCGGTAGAACGCCTCCTTGCCGATTTTGACGGTGAAGGCGGATTTGCCGGCAATCTGCCGGGCGAGCCCGTTGACCTCCTCGCGCAGCCTTTCTCGCGGCACCACGCGATTGACGAGCCCGAGCGAGCGCGCCGCCGCCGCATCGATCAGCTCGCCGGTCAGCAGCATCTCCATCGCCGCCTTGCGGCCGACGGCGCGGGAGAGTGCCACCATCGGAGTCGAGCAGAAGAGGCCAATATTGACCCCCGGCGTCGCAAAACGCGCCTCCTCGGCGGCGACCGCCAGATCGCAGGTCGCGACCAGCTGGCAGCCGGCCGCCGTCGCCACGCCGTGCACCTCGGCGATGACCGGCTTCGGCAGCTGCACGATCTTCAGCATCAGCTCGCTGCATTGCGCGAAGATGCGCTCGTAGGCCGCGCGGGTCGGGGCGGCGCGCAGTTCCCGAAGATCGTGGCCGGCGCAGAACGCCGGCCCTTCGCCGGCGAGCACGATGACCCGGCACCCCTTGTCGGCAGCGGCCCGGTCGAGCGCGTCGCCGAGCGCCGTCATCAGCCCCAGAGACAGGGCATTGCGCGCCGCCGGCCGATTGAGCGTCAGCCGCAACACGCCATCATCGATCTCCTCTCGCAATTCTCCCGGTATAGGCGCACGTCTAATCATCTTGGATGCTGAGCGCTCAAGCTCCTGCTGCCGGGCCTGGTAAACTGGATCGCGGATCGCCCCAGGCAGCCGCGCTAACCAATGGTCTTCAAACTTGCGCTTACCGTGCTCCACGCGATTTAATGCCCACGGTGAGACACCGAGCAATTCGGCAAGTTGGCCCTGCCTAATACCACATGCAATCCGCGCGTCCCTCAGAATCTGCCCGATCATCGTCTAGTCTCCTGCGCTTTTCCGCAAAAAAATATGGGTTATCTTGCGTATCGGTGCAATAGCGGTTCGTCGCCCCGGGGGCCGCCTTCGCCGCGCTCGGCGCCCGGTCTCTTCGAGATGCGGCGCGCTATCCCGCCGTGCGCCGAGGGCCGCTATCGATCCCGGCTTTCCGCCGGGGAAGCGACTAAAGTAGAGATGGATGATTCGTTCACGCCCTCTGAGCGGGGCGGCTCACTGCCGCACCGCCGTCACCATGTAATTGACTTCCAGGTCGCGCGAGAGCGACCATTCCGCGCCGATCCAATCATAGCCGACACCGGTCATCTGGGTGGGGTTCAGGCCGTTGCGGCGCAGGCCGAGGACGAGCTCGGAAGGGCGCATGAACTTGCGCCAATCATGCGTGCCGCGAGGCAGCCACCCGAGCAGGTATTCGGCGCCGATGATCGCCGCGGCAAAAGACCGGGGCGTGCGGTTCAAGGTGGCGCCGATAAAAGCTCCCCCATGCCGGACCAGCGCGCCGACGGACCCGAGAAAGAGCAGCGGGATCAGCGACATGCTCGATAATTTCGAGCGCCAGGACCACGTCGAAGCGTTTCCCGGCCTCGGACATCGATTCGCCAGCCAGCAATTCGCCAGCCAGCAATTCGGCGGTGGCGATGCGGTAGTCGATCGATAGCCCGGTTGCTTCGGCGTGGGCACGGGCGACGGCGATTGCCTGGTCATCCGCGTCGACCGCCGTAACGGCAAAGCCGAGACGCGCCATCGGTTCGGCGACGAGGCCTCCGCCGCAGCCTATATCCAGCAAGGTGAGCCCATCGAATGGTCGCAACGAGGAAATGCTGCGACCGAAATGCGCCGTCAGGTGTTGACGAATATAGTCGAGCCGAACCGGGTTGAGCCGATGCAGGGGGCGGAAGCTCCCTTCCGGATCCCACCACGCCTCGGCGTGCGCGGCAAAGCGCTCGACCTCCTGCGGGTCGACGGTAGCGCTGGTGGAGCGCAACTCTCGATCCTTCTCGGTTGAATGGTTTGCTCTATCGCCAGATAACCCGACAAGAGTACGTGTTGCCGCCCGGCCCCGGCAATAACAGCGTGGGCCCTCATCGGCAGATTTGCCGGACAGATTGACAAACCCATGGGGCGCATCGTTCAGAAGTTCGGCGGCACGTCGGTCGCCGATATCGTCCGGATCAAGAACGTCGCGCAGCGCGTCAAGTGCGAAGTCGACGGCGGCAATGAAGTAGCTGTCGTCGTGTCAGCGATGGCCGGAACCACCAACCAGCTCGTGGATTGGACGCGCGACACGAGCCGCCTGCACGATGCGCGCGAATACGACGTCGTGGTGGCGTCGGGCGAACAGGTGACCGCAGGTCTGCTTTCGTTGGCTCTACAGGACCTCGGTATCGATGCGCGCTCCTGGCTCGGGTGGCAGATCCCGATTCGCACGGACGGGGTACACGGCAAGGCGCGGATCGAGGGCATCGAGGTCACCGAGATTCGCCGCCGCCTCGCGCAAGGTCAGGTCGCCGTCATCGCGGGGTTTCAAGGAATAGGGCCGCGCGGGCGGATAACGACGCTCGGCCGCGGCGGGTCCGACACCTCCGCCGTGGCGCTCGCAGCCGCGCTCGAAGCCGATCGTTGCGACATCTTCACCGATGTCGACGGTGTCTATACGACTGATCCGCGCATCGTTGCGAAAGCCCGCAAGCTAAGTAAAATAACTTACGAGGAAATGCTGGAAATGGCGTCGCAAGGCGCCAAGGTGCTGCAGACGCGCTCGGTCGAGATGGCGATGAACCATCGGGTGCGCGTACAGGTGCTGTCGAGCTTTACCGACACTCCCGGAACCCTGGTGGTCGACGAAGACGAGATCGTGGAAAAGCAAGTTGTAAGCGGCATCGCGTACAGCCGCGACGAAGCCAAGATCACCGTGCAAAAGGTGGCGGATCGGCCGGGTATCGCAGCGGCCATCTTTGGTCCGCTCGCCGACCATGCGATCAATGTCGACATGATCGTACAGAGCGCGTCCGGGGACGGGCGCACCGCCGATCTCTCCTTCACGGTGGCGCGCGCCGACCTCGACCGGGCCGTGGCAGTGCTGGAGAAGGGGAAGAACGAGATCGGTTTCGCTGTGCTCAAGCCCGATCCGAATGTCGTCAAGGTCTCGGTCATCGGTGTCGGTATGCGCAGCCATGCCGGGGTCGCCAAGCAGATGTTTCAAACCTTGGCCGACAAGGGCATCAACATCCAGGTGATTTCGACATCCGAGATCAAGGTCAGCGTCCTGATAGCGGCCGAATATACCGAGCTCGCCCTGCGGGCGTTGCACACTGCCTATGGGCTCGACACGGCCGGATGACCGAGGGGATCGGCGCAGCAGAGATTCCAACAGGCGAAGCGCGCCGAGCCAGCGAGCAGGAAACCGAACGCCGGCGCCGAGCCGCCGAACTCGACCGATTGTGGGCGCGCGGCCGAGATGTGCTCGGCTGTGATCTCGCCATTATGGGCGGCGCGATGACCTGGGTATCGGAGCGCAACCTGGTCGCCGCTATCTCGAATGCCGGCGGGTTCGGGGTCATCGCCTCCGGGTCGATGTCGCCGCAGCTGCTTTCCATCGAGATTGACTCGACGACGGCGCTGACCCGGCGGCCGTTCGGGGTCAATCTGATCACCTTGCACCCGCAGCTGCTCGAATTGATCGAGGTATGCGCAGAGCATCGGGTCGGCCACGTCGTGCTGGCCGGCGGTCTGCCTAGCAGCGCCGCGGTGCGTGCAATCAAGCGAAGCGGCGCTCGCGTCTTGTGCTTCGCACCTTCGCTCGGCGTTGCACGCAAGCTCGTGCGGATGGGCGCTGCTGCTATTGTCATCGAAGGCAGCGAGGCGGGCGGGCATATCGGACCGGTCTCGACCGGCGTTCTGGCGCAAGAGATCCTGCCGCATCTCACCGACGTTCCAGTTTTCGTAGCAGGCGGCATTGGCCGCGGAGAAGCGATGCTGGCCTATCTCGAGATGGGCGCCTCCGGCGTCCAGCTCGGCACCCGCTTTGTCTGCGCGCATCAGTCGATCGCTCATCCGCGCTTCAAGCAGGCCTTCATCCGGGCCGCGGCGCGCGATGCGGTCGCTTCGGTCCAGCTCGATCCGCGCTTTCCGGTGATCCCGGTGCGCGCGCTTGCCAATCCGGCAACCGAGCGGTTTGTCGCCACGCAGCGCCGAATCATCGACCGATGCACGCGGGGCGAACTCTCGCAAGGGGAAGCCCAGCTCGAAATCGAGCATTTTTGGGCCGGGGCCCTGCGTCGTTCGGTGATCGACGGCGATATAGAGGGGGGTTCTTTGATGGCCGGCCAAAGCGTCGGCTTTGTCACGCGCGAGCAGAGCACCGCCGAAATCATCGAGGAGCTCGTCAGCCAAGCGCTTGCCGTTCTCGCGGCCCGCAGCGAGGGCAAGCGGCAGCTCGTGTCTCGCGAAATCCTGCCGGGGAGCCCGGCGCCCGCGGATGACTGAGGCCGCAGGCAGCGTCAGCGCAACCCGCCGCCTCCTGCGCCGACTTCGCGACATCATGGCGGGTTCGGGCACCGCGCAGGAGCGGCTCGAACAAATTGTGCGGGTCGTCGCCTCCGAGATGGTAGCCGAGGTCTGCTCGGCTTACATCCTGCGGGCGGGCGAGGTCCTCGAGTTGTTCGCCACCGAGGGGTTGCGGCCGGAAGCCGTGCACCGGACGCGGTTGCGGGTCGGCGAGGGTCTGGTCGGGGTGATCGCGGCGACGGCGCGGCCGCTCGCCTTGGCGGACGCGCAATCCCATTCGAGCTTTGCGTATCGGCCCGAGACCGGCGAGGAAGTCTACCATTCGCTGATGGGTGCGCCGATCCTGCGCGGGAACCGGGTGCTCGGCGTCCTCGTCGTGCAGAACCGGACCTTGCGCCATTACAGCGAGGACGAGGTCGAGGTTCTTCAGACGATCGCGATGATCGTCGCGGAGCTCGCGGCGAGCGGCCATCTCGTCAACCCGCTCGAAATCGCCCAAAGTCACGGCGGGGTAGCGCTCCCGGTCAGGATCGTCGGGGTTCGGCTGAATGCCGGCCTGGCGATCGGACCGGCGGTGCTGCACGAGCCCAGGGTCATCATCCGCCAGGTCGTGGCGGAGGACGTCGATGCGGAGCTGGGACGTCTGCGCGGCGCCGTCAGGGCGATGCGCGAGGCGATCGACGAGCTGGTCGCGACGAGCCGCGAGTTCGGCGACGGGGAGCATCACGACGTCATCGAAACCTATCGCATGTTTGCCGCCGATCGGGGCTGGGTGACGCGTATCGCCGACGCGATCCGCAGCGGCCTTACCGCCGAGGCGGCCGTACAGAAGGTCGCGGACGACACCCGCACCCGCATGATGCAGGTCACCGATCTCTACCTGCGAGAGCGCCTGTTCGACCTCGAGGATCTCGCCAACCGGCTGCAGCAACACCTGGCCGGGCGGCCGCTGAGTGCGGCCTGGGCCGAATTGCCTCACGAATTCATCCTCGTCGCGCGAGCGATGGGACCAGCCGAGCTGTTGGACTACGCGCGCCGGCGGATCATGGGTCTCGTGCTCAAGGAAGGCTCGCCGACCGCCCATGTGGCGATTGTGGCGCGTGCCTTCGACATCCCGGTCGTCGGGCGGGTCGACGATGCGACGAGCCGGATCGAGGCGGGCGACATCGTGGTCGTCGATGGCGATCACGCCAATGTGCTCATCCGGCCGAGTGCCGACATTCAGCAATCGGTTGCTGCCGCGGTGGAGGCGCGCAGCCGCCGGCGCGCCTATTACGAGACCTTGCGCTCGGCCCCGGCGGTCACCCGCGACGGCGTCGCGATCAAGCTGATGCTGAACGCCGGTCTGCTGCTCGATCTCGCGCAGCTCGCGACGACCGGCGCGGAAGGTGTCGGGCTGTTTCGCACCGAGTTTCCGCTGATGGTGCGGGACACCTTCCCTGACGTCGAAGACCTCACCGAATACTACCAGCGTGTCTTCGATCAGGCGGAGCCGCGCCCGGTCCTGTTTCGCACGCTCGATATCGGGGGCGACAAGGTCCTGCCCTATCTGCCGCATGCCGCGGAGGACAACCCGGCAATGGGCTGGCGGGCGATCCGCATCGGGCTCGACCGCCCGGCGATGCTGCGGCAGCAACTGCGCGCTCTGATCCGTGCCGCCCGAGGTCGGACATTGCACGTCAAATTTCCGATGGTCGCGGAGGTTGCCGAGCTCGAACGCGCCCGGGCCCTGGTCGATATGGAGCTGGAGCGGGCGGCCTGTGAAGGCCGCGAGCTTGGGATACGGTCAAAATCGGCGTTATGCTCGAAGTGCCGTCATTACTGTGGCAATTGCCGGCATTGTGCGAGCGCATCGATTTCTTGTCAGTCGGCACCAACGATTTGCTGCAGTTTCTGTTTGCCTGTGATCGCGGCAATCCGCGCCTGGCCGACCGCTACGATCCCCTCTCGGCGCCGATGCTGGCATTGTTCCGTGTGATCATCGCGCACAGCCATACGGCCGGCACTTCGCTCAGCATGTGCGGCGACTTGGCCGGGAACCCGCTCGAGGCGATGGTGCTGATCGCCCTCGGCTTCAGAACACTGTCGATGGCCGCGACCGCAATCGGCCCGGTCAAAACGATGATCCGCACTCTCGATGCCGGCGCCGTCGCCGACTATCTCAGCGAGATCGGCAGCCGTCCGGATCATTCGCTGCGACCCAAGCTTGAGGCTTACGCCCGCGACCACGAGGTCGCGCTATCCTCCACAAACCCGGCTTCGGTTAACCTCGTGTTATCGCAACGTGAGTTATGGCGTTGTTCCACCGGCCGAACATGCCCCTTGCGGAAGAAGCGCCAGAAAGCATTACCGAGCCTTTCGCTCCACGATCGGCCGGGGACGAATTGCGGCAGCGGCGAGAGGCGGCCGGGCTTGACCTCGGAGG
>CAVOWQ010000021.1:0-52969 GCA_963700195.1 uncultured Alphaproteobacteria bacterium | reverse complement strand
ATCGGATCGACCTCACCCATATCGGCCGGATAGTCGGTGCCCATCAAGATGTGATCGGCGCCGTATTCTTCGACAAGGTATTCGAGCTGGTGGTGCGTGTAGACGAGCGCATCGAAATAGACCCGCCTCAGGTAGGTGGTCGGCGTGCGGTGGATGCGCTCGCAGCAATCCGGGCGGGCCGCGGCGGCGTGATCGATACGCCCGGAATAGACCGGTAAAAGACCTCCGCCGTGGGCGACAACCAGCTTTAGGTTCGGGTAATCGGCGAGCACGCCGCCAAAGATCAGATGATGCAGGGCGACAGTCGAATCGAGCGGGTTGCCGATCACATTGTTGAAGTAATGGTCCGCCAGACGCCGCGCTTCAGTAAACCCGTCCGGATGCATAAAGACGACGAGGCCCAATTCCTCGCAGCGCGCGAAGATCTTGCGGAAACGTTCTTCCGACAAGTCGTCGCCGGCGACATGGGTCATGATCTCGATGCCGCGGAACCCCAGCGATTTGTGCAATCGGTCGAGCTCGCGGATCGCCAGTTCAGGCGCCTGGAACGGGACGGTGCCGAGACCAACGAAGCGGTCGGGGTAGCGGCCGCAAATATCGGCGATAAAATCATTGACGGCGCGCGACGCCTCGAGGCCGAGATCAGGGTCTGCGCCGTAATAGGTCTGGCGGGGCGCCGGTGAGATCGCCTGGATGTCGATCCCCATCCGGTCCATGTCCTCGATCCGCTTCTCGGGTGAAGAGCCTTGAGCCGCGGTCCTGACACCGTTCTGTCGATTGATCTCGCGGCTGCGCGCGTCGGCCGAAGTCTCGAGAAACCAGCGCGAGACTTGCGCGTTACCTTCGACCATCACAGCCGCCTTCTCGCAGCGGACATGGCAGTGGATGTCGATCGCGAACCATTTGCCGCGGGCATGGGCGGGGCCTGGAAATCGTCCGGCCAGCGGCTCGGTTCCTGGCGGCAGGCATTTGAAGAGAATGTCCTCTCCCGGGCGGCTCATTCCGGCCTCCTCGGGATTTCGATGTTCAACAGCCGCGCGGCATTGCCGCCGAGGATCGCGCGGCGCTCGTTGTCGTCGAGCCCCCGGGCGCCCTCGATAAAGCCGATCGGGTCTACCTCGCCCATATCGGCAGGGTAATCGGTGCCTATCAGGATGTGATCGGCGCCGTATTGCTCGACCAGATATTCGAGCTGATGGTGCGTATAGACGATCGTGTCAAAATAGAGCCGCTTCAGATAGGTCGTCGGCATCCGGTTTATGTTTTCGCAGCAATCGGGGCGCGCCGCCGCGGCATGGTCAATGCGGCCGGAATAGGCGGGCAGGTAACCGCCGCCATGGGCAGCGACCAGCTTGAGGTTTGGATGGTCGTGCAGGACGCCGCCGAAAATCAAGTGGTGCAGGGCCACCGTGGTGTCGAGCGGGTTGCCGATCACGTTGACGAGGTAGTGGTCGGCAAAACGCCGCGCCTCGGGGAAGCCGGTCGGATGCATGAAAATCAGGAGGCCGAGGTCTTCGATGCGAGCGAACACCTTGCGGAACCGTTCGGCCGAGAAATCCTCGCCCGCGACGTTCGTCGCGATCTCGATACCCCGAAAGCCGAGCGATTTGTGGAGGCGGTCGAGCTCCGCCACCGCCAGATCGGGAGCCTGAAACGGCACCGTGCCGAGGGGTACGAAGCGGTCCGGATGACGGCCGGCAATCTCGGCGAGATTATCGTTCACGACGCGCGCCGTCGCGATGCCGAGATCGGGCTCGGCGCCGTAATAGGTCTGGTTAGGCGAGGGCGAGATCGCCTGAATGTCGATCCCCATCCGGTCCATGTCGGCGAGCCGATTTTCGACCGAGGTGAACTGGATACGGTTGCGCTCCGCCTGCTCGCGGTTGACTTGCCGTGTGCGCTGGTTGGCGTATTCCTCGCGCGGATGGCGTGTCGCGGCGGCGTGGCCCGCCACCATCTCCGCGGCTTTCGGGGTCAGCACATGGCAGTGGATGTCGACTGTGAACCACTTGCCGCGGGCATGCGCCGGCCCCGGAAAACGGCCCGGGATTGCCGCGCCGGGTGGCAGACATTTGAACAGCATCGCGGGTTTCTCCCTTCGGTTTGAGCATTTTAGGCTGTTTCTCGCGCGGCTGCGAGCAAGAGGCGGGGTACCGCCGAAAGCGTCGCTGATAACCGCTGCTAATGGCAAAAATAACAGCCAGAAGCCCGGCCCTTGTCGCGGAAAAATCCTTAGCGTTCGACGCGAGCAGTGGCGCTAATTTCGCTGTTATCGCTGGCTGATCCTGGCTGTTATTTCGCTGTTTTGGAAGGCTATCGCTTCGCTGCTGAAAATTTCCATGGGCCACCGGGGTGGCCGTCGCGCGAAGACGCCACCGTATCATGCCATTGCGGCAATTTTTGGAGCTGGCGGGGATGGCAGCATGCATGAGCGGCCCCGGTGCAGCGAGCGATCCGTGTCGCGTCGTTCCACCGATTGGGATATCCTGGGCTTCGTCCCGCGGAGCAACGGGAGAGACGCATTATGACCGATCAACAGGTGGTCAAGATTCGGGGTGGCGACCTGGTTAACTCCGTTCTTCAGGAATCCGCCATCCACGATTTCGAAACGTCGCTGCAAGGTGCGCTGCGCCGCCCTGGCGAGGCCGGCTACGACGATGCCCGCCAGATCTGGAACGGCATGATCGACAGGCGGCCGGCGTTGATCGCATGCTGTCATGGGATTGCCGACGTCATCAATTCGGTCAACTTCGCACGCACACACGAGCTTTTGGTCGCGGTGCGCGGCGGCGGCCACAATGTCGCCGGTAGCGCGGTCTGCGACGGCGGCCTAATGATCGACCTGTCCGGGATGAAAAGCATAAGGGTTGATCCCGAGCGCCGCACGGCGCGCGCCGAACCTGGTGTCACCTGGGCGGAGTTCGACCGTGAAACCCAGACCTTTGGCCTCGCCACGACGGGCGGCCAGATTTCAACGACCGGCGTAGCCGGGCTGACGCTCGGGGGCGGCTGGGGTCATTTGGCTCGCCGGTACGGATTGGCCTGCGATAATCTGATTTCGGCTGACCTCGTGACCGCGGACGGCAGTTTCCTCACAGTCAGCACGACGCAGCACACGGACCTGTTTTGGGGTGTGAGGGGCGGTGGCGGGAATTTCGGCGTCATTACTTCGCTCGAGTATCGGCTTCATCCTGTCGGCGCTGTGATGGGTGGCATAGTGGCTTACCCACTGGCGAAGGCGAGGGAGGTGCTCCGCCTCTTCCGCGAGTTCACCGCCGAGGCCCCCGACGAACTGGCCTCCGATATTGTCCTCATTACAATGCCCGATGGGACTCCGGTGGTTGGGCTGGTCGTCTGCTACACCGGGCCGAGCGAGGAGGGCGAGCGCGTCGTGAAACCCCTCAGAACATTCGGCTCGCTGCTGATGGATGGGCTCGGCCCAATGCCCTACACGACGGCTCAAAAGCTGGTCGACGACTTTTATCCGAAGGGGCTCCAGAACTACTGGAAGTCGAGCTTCCTTGAGGAGATCAGTGACGAGGCCATTGACACGCTGGTCCGCTATTGTGCGAACCGGCCATCCCCAATGTGTCATGGCCTGATAGAACATCAGTTGGGTGGAGCGGTGAGCCGCGTCGACCGAGAGGAGACGGCGTTCAATCACCGGAACGTGCAGTACAGTTTCATGAGCATTGGTCAATGCAGCGACCCGGCGGAGGGCGAGAGCTGCATCCGCTGGGCGCGCGAATTCTGGGGAGCCATGCAGCCATACTCGACCGGCGGCGTCTATGTAAATTACCTCGGTCGGGAGGCGGACGAAGGGACTGAACGGATCAAGGCCGCCTACGGTCCGGAAAAGTACCAAAGACTTCTGGCGCTGAAGAATAAGTACGATCCAACCAATTTATTCCGACTCAACCAAAACATCAGGCCGTTAACGTAAGGGGCCAGCCCAAACCCCGCGGTTTGGAACGCTCGCCAAAGTTAAGTTACCGCTCTCGATGCAGGTTTCCTATGCAACCGGCGCAGCTCGGTCGTCCGCGCACCGGCTCGAAGGTTTGGGCGGAACCGAGCTTGATCTATCAGCGCCGCGGCGGCGGCCAAATCCCATAGCCTCTGCGCTGCCGAGATTACGCAGCTTCGGCTTCACCCTCTTCTTCGGTACCGGTTGGGCCTGAATCCTTGCCCTTTGCTTCGGGGTCGCGGTCGACGAACTCGATGACCGCCATCGCGGCGTTGTCGCCGTAGCGGTAGCCGGCCTTGATGATGCGGGTGTAACCACCGGGCCGGCTGGCGTAGCGCTCGGCCAGGGTTGTCAGCAGCTTGTCGGCCAGACCCGAATCCTGCAGCGCGGCGATGGCGCGGCGGCGGTTGGCGAGACCGCCATGCTTGCCGAGGGTGATCAGTCGCTCGACGATCGGGCGCAGGTCCTTGGCCTTGGGCAGGGTGGTCTTGATCTGCTCATGCTTGATCAGAGCCGCCGCGAGGTTCTCGAACATCGCCTTGCGATGGGCGGATTTGCGGCTGAAGCCGCGGCCGTGGAGGCGATGGCGCATCGGATCTTGGTCCTCAATAGGGCTCGTCGAGGCGCTTGGCCAATTCCTCGATATTCTCCGGCGGCCAGTTCGGGATCTCCATGCCGAGATGGAGCCCCATCTGCGCCAACACCTCCTTGATCTCGTTCAGCGACTTACGCCCGAAATTCGGGGTCCGCAGCATTTCGGCTTCGGACTTCTGAACGAGGTCGCCGATATAGACGATGTTGTCGTTCTTCAGGCAGTTGGCCGAGCGCACCGAAAGCTCCAGCTCGTCGACCTTGCGCAGCAGGTTCTTGTTGAACGGCAGCTCGCTCGGGCGGACGTCTTCCGAGGGGTGGCGCGGCTCTTCGAAATTGATGAAGAGCTGCAGCTGATCCTGCAGAATACGGGCAGCGAGAGCGACAGCGTCCTCGGGGGTTATGGCGCCATTGGTCTCGACCCTGAGAGCCAGCCGGTCATAATCGGTGACTTGGCCGACGCGGGTGTTCTCGACCCGGTATGACACCTTGCGAACCGGGCTGAACAGCGCATCGACCGGAATGAGGCCGATCGGCGCGTCCTCGGGCCGGTTTTGCGTCGCCGGGACATAGCCCTTGCCGTTCTCGACCGTCAGCTCCATCGCAATCCTGATGCCGCTATCGAGCGTGCAGATCACGAGTTCGGGGTTCATGATGTCGATATCATGGCCCGTTTCGATCGACCCGGCGCGGACTTCGCCGGGTCCGCTGGCACGCAGCCGCATGCGCTTGGGACCCTCGCCATACATCCGCAAATCGATGCTTTTGACGTTGAGGACCATGTCGGTCACGTCCTCGAGCACGCCGGGGAGCGAGGAAAATTCGTGCAACACGCCCTCGATCTGCATCGAAGTAACCGCCGCACCCTGCAGCGACGACATCAGCACCCGCCGCAGCGCATTTCCCAGTGTCAGACCGAAGCCGCGCTCCAGCGGCTCCGCGACGACCGTGGCGACACGCTTGGGGTCGTCGCCCGGCTCAACCGACAGCTGTTTCGGTTTGATCAGTGTTTGCCAATTTCTTTGAAGCACGGTCGTACCTCGGTCATTCAATGCGGATTTCCATCCGCAACATCAACCGCCGGCCGCTAAAGAGCGTCCGGCGTTCTCTCGACAGGCCTGTCCCAACCGGCGGGCTGGCTTCTCGCGTCAGAACTCGACGCCGCTTGGGCGGACGGCAGCCATTATGGGGGATCGGCGTCACATCGCGAATCGAGGTGACCGCAAAGCCGACCGCCTGCAGCGCACGCAATGCGGATTCACGCCCCGAACCGGGTCCCTTGACCTCGATGTCGAGAGTTCGCATGCCGTGCTCCATGGCCTTTCGTCCGGCGTCCTCGGCAGCGACCTGCGCCGCGTAAGGGGTCGATTTTCGCGACCCTTTGAAACCCTGGCTGCCTGACGAGGACCACGCGATCGTATTGCCTTGGGCATCCGTGATCGTGATCATCGTGTTGTTGAACGTGGCGTTCACATGAGCCGTGCCGGACGTGATGTTCTTACGTTCACGCCTGCGCAGCCGCGGCGCCGCTGCCGCCGTTCTGGCCATGTATTCCTTTCCGCGGGTTGGTTCGAGCTGTGGCCCTTATTTCTTCTTGCCGGCGATCGGCCGGGCCGGACCCTTGCGCGTCCGCGCGTTCGTATGGGTGCGCTGGCCCCGCACCGGCAGCCCCTTGCGGTGACGCAGTCCGCGGTAGCAGCCGAGATCCATCAACCGCTTGATGTTCATCGCCACCTGCCGTCGGAGGTCGCCCTCGACCGAGTATTCGCGGTCGATCAGCTCGCGGACGCGCAAGACCTCGTCATCGGTCATCTCGTGCACGCGCCGCTCGATCGGGATGCCGACCCGGCCGCAGATTTGGAGAGCCTTGGTCCGTCCGATGCCGTGGATGTAGGTCAGCCCGATCGGGACCCGCTTTTGATTAGGAATGTTGACGCCAGCAATCCGCGCCACTCGCGCTTCTCCTCAAAAGAACAAAGATGTGGGCTGCTTCGCACTTTCGCAAGGGCAGGCAATATAAGCATCCCGCCGGTCGCGTCAACCCCAACCGACAGCGCAGCGTCGTTTCGGGACCACCCGAGAGCCTCTACTCGGCGTCCACCCGCGGCAGATTGGCAAACGCGGCGTCGAGCTGGGCCTCGTCATAGGGACGGTCCTCGAGTTTGCCCGCCTGGAAATCGATATAGGCCTGCATGTCGAAATGCCCGTGACCGCACAGGTTGAACAGAATCGTGCGCGGGACACCCTCCGACTTGCAGCGCAGCGCCTCGTCGATCGCCCCGCGCACCGCGTGATTGGCTTCCGGCGCCGGCAGGATCCCCTCGGTGCGCGCAAATTGGATGCCGGCTTCGAAGCAGCTCGATTGCGTATAGGCGCGGGATTGGATGAGCTCGAGCTCCTGCAAGAGGCTCACCAACGGGGCCATCCCGTGGTACCGCAGCCCGCCGGCGTGGAAGCCCGGCGGCACAAAGGTCGAACCGAGCGTGTGCATCTTGACGAGCGGCGTCAGATGCCCGGTGTCGCCGAAATCATAGGCGTACCGGCCGCGCGTCAGGCTCGGGCATGCAGAGGGCTCGCAGGCGATGACGGAGGGTTTAGGACCGCCGCGCAGGCCCGCGCCGATAAACGGGAAGGCAATGCCGGCGAAATTGCTGCCGCCGCCGGTGCAGCCGACGATGATGTCGGGATAGTCGCCGGCCATCTCGAGCTGCGCCATTGCCTCCTGCCCGATGACGGTCTGATGCAGCAACACATGGTTGAGGACGCTGCCGAGGGCGTATTTGGTGTCGGCGTGCTGCGCGGCGACCTCCACTGCCTCGCTGATGGCGATCCCCAGGCTCCCCGGCGAATTCGGATGTTCGGCCAAGTTCTGCCGCCCGGCATTTGTTTCCTCGCTGGGGCTCGCAACGCATTGGGCGCCCCACGCCTCCATCAGCGCCTTGCGGTAGGGCTTCTGCGCGAAACTGACGCGCACCATGTAGACGCGCACCTCAAGTCCGAAAAGGGCGCCGGCAAAGGCCAACGCGGAACCCCATTGCCCGGCGCCGGTCTCGGTCGTGAGCCGTTTGACGCCGGCTTCCTTGTTGTAGAAGGCCTGGGCCACGGCGGTGTTCGGCTTGTGGCTGCCGGCCGGGCTGACACCCTCGTATTTGTAATAGATCTTCGCCGGAGTATCGAGCGCCCGCTCCAGCCGGTGGGCTCGATAAAGCGGTGAGGGGCGCCAAAGCCGGTAGATCTCGCGGACCGGCTCGGGAATTTCGATCGTCCGCTGCGTCGCCACTTCCTGCGCGATCAGCGCCATCGGGAACAGCGGTTCGAGATCCGCGGGCCCGACGGGCTGCAAGGTGCCGGGGTGCAGCACCGGGTCGGGCGGACGCGGCAGATCGGCCACGATGTTGTACCACTCCTTCGGCAGCCGGCTCTCTTCGAGCAGATATTTCACGGTGTCAGACATCGCCTTCCCGTCGGTCGTACCCGGAACAGTGTAGGGCGGAAGAGCGGCCGCGTATTCCGCCGCTCGGGGAGCATTTTCACGCCGAGCCCATTTTCGTAACACGAACACGGCGACGGGGCCAACCGAGTGCTCATCTTCTGAGCTTTCGACATCCGCGCATTCGCTTTTTGCGTCAATCGCAATGCTGAACGGCGGCCGGCGGTGGCCGCCGCACCATGGCATACCGGTTGCGGCCCTGCGCCCCGTGGCAGGGCGGATCAAGCGAAGTTGCGGAGGCGCACCGTGAAGCGGCGAAATTTTTTAAAGAGCACCGCGGCGCTCGCTGCAGCCCGGGGCTCCGGCCTCGCGGCCCAGGCTGCGTCGCACACTATGCACTATGGCGCACAGTCAAGATTGCTTCGCTGCGCTCGCAATGGCAGTCCGAGGGCGACGGTTCGATCTGATCGAATGTCGCAATGCGCGGCGATCAGTCCTCTCCGACGGCGTGCGCGGGCTCTCCGGCTGAAATCACCACTTCCGCGTAATTTTGCCTGCTGAGCGCATAGCAGACGCCGGCGACGATCAGATAGCCAAACGCGACCGGCGCCGAATTGCCGATGCCCAGCGATGTGCCATGGATGAAGCCGAAGAACGACAGCACAGCACCCGCACCGGCGAACAGAGCGGCCCACTCGAATTTCCTGTCGATGATAAAAGCGGCAATGGCGCCGAGGATCAATCCGGCGAGCACCGCGCCGCCGCCGAGCAGAGCCATCCCGTGGTAGACGACCCCCGTGGCGCCGAGCTTGGCCATGCCCACTTGCTCGGCTGAAGTGCCGGCCGCACCGAGCGCTCCGTCGATCAGGGTCTGCGCCCAAGCGGCGATATTCGGCAGGATCGCCAGCACGATCGCAGGGGCATGCCGTGGCGGCGAGGCCTGAAACGCCTGGGCACCGATCACCAAGCCGATATAGAGCAGGATCGGCAGGATCGCGACCAGAGGAATGACCGCGAGCAGCAGTGCCGTCAGCCCAAGAAAGCAGACGATGCCAATGACGACACCGGTCGCCAGCGAATACCCGATCCGCCCGCCCACTGCCTTCCATCCGGGGTGGCCAATGTAGACCGCCGGCGGGAACGGACTACCCAACAGCGCACCGACGATCGCGCCGGTGCCGTCGGCCAGCAGGATCTGGCGCAGGCTGTAATCGTCGCCGGCGGCAGCGGCGCTCTCGACGTTGTTCATTCCCTCGGTGAAATTGTAGATGCCGAGCGGCACAGCTGTGACCAACAACGGGCCGATGTCGCCGATCGCCTTGGCGAAATCGGTCGACGGATACGGCAGCCGCAAACCGAACTGGCTAAAAGCGGAGACGACCTCGGCGGGTTGCATCAGATCGTCGAGGTGAACCAGTTTGGCCAGCCAGGCGAGCACTGTTCCGAGTAGCACTGCGGCAAGCCCGCCCGGAAGGCCATAGGGTAGCCGTATGCCCGCCATCCAGCTGACCAGGACAATGGTCAGCGACAGCATGAAGAGCCAAGGGTCTTCCCAGCCGAGAAAAGCCGGCCGCATCGAAATGAAGGCGATCGAAATGCCGGCTAGAGTGCCGAGCATCGCGGCGCGCGGCGTGTATTTTCGCACCGTGGGCCCGACGAAGGCGCCCAAGAGTACAATGACACCGATGACGAGGCACCATACCAACCCCGACTCCCATGCGAGCAGCGGATCGTGCGTCTTCAAGTAGATCGGCAACATGATCAGGAAGACGACAATAAACATGTGCGGGACGCTCGGCCCGTACGGCATCGCCGTCACGTCGTTGCGACCCTCGTTCTTGGCCAGCCGCCAAGCGAGGTAGGCGTAGTACAGATTGCCGAGCGGCAATGCGATGCCCAGAGCCGGAAGGATCCGGCCGTAGACGATATCCGCCGGCAGGTTGACGACATGCAGACACAGCCCAGTCAGCACGATGACATTCAGAACGACATTGGTGAACAGACCGAAAAACCCGTTCCAATCGCCTGGTACCCACCAGCGCGGCGCGTCGGATGACGTGTTCATGGTCTTCTCCTCACGAGCCGGACTGCGGAAGTGCCGCGATGACCGCGTCGGATGAAGCAACCCATCCGAAGATGCCGCCTTGCGCCTTGATCATGCGCAGCCCCATTTCTTGAAATTCCGGGAAATACGAACCCACGCAATCTTCCACCACGACACATTCGTAGCCGCGGTCATTGGCCTCTCTGACCGTGGTATTGACGCAGACCTCAGTGGTGACGCCGCACACGACGAGCTGGGTGATGCCGCGGTTCTTCAGCATCGCATCGAGATCGGTGGCGTGGAATGCGCCCTTGCCCGGCTTGTCGACGACCGGCTCACCGGGCACCGGGTAGAGCTCAGGGATGATGTCGTGTCCCGGTTCGCCACGCACCAATATCCGGCCCATCGGGCCCGGATCGCCAATGCCATTTGGGAGCCTGCCGCGCGCCTTCTTCGCCGGCGGCAGATCGGCGAGGTCGGGGCGATGCCCCTCGCGGGTGTGGATGACGGTCAAACTTGCGACGCGAGCCGCCTCGAGCAAGCGCCGGGTCGGCGCGATCGTGCGGCGAAGCAGCGAGACGTCATTGCCGAGCGCAGCGCCGAACCCGCCGGGTTCGAGGAAGTCCCTCTGCATATCGATGATTACGAGGCCGGCCTGCGCCGCGATCAGATCGAAGGGATAAGGCTCCGCCGCGATGATCCCCATGATACCCCCTGCTACCCGACAGATCCTTCTGACCGCCCCTTGGGTGTTACACTGATGCCACATGACTACGCAGGCCCTTTACAGCCGCTAGTGCAAGGCACGTGCCACGACGAAAGGCCGCACCGGTCAGCCGGGGCTCGAGGCGTCGGCGTCTCAGTGTCACTATTTTAGGCTAATGCACGAAATCCGATCGCTATCGGGCGGTTAGATCACGATTTCAAAGGTGCCCTGAGCGACCCGAGGGTGCGCGGCGATAGGAAAGCGCCGTCGGGATTGCGGCGGCTCCGAGAGAAAAACGAGCGAGCGTCGGTATAGCCGCAGCCCAGTCGAGAGTCGTGAGATTAAAACAAGAGAGCTCCCCGCCGGTGCGGGCCGCTCCGGTTCACCGGGAGTAAGCGATGCGCTGGTCCACGACTACCGCGTGTGCCACCGATCATCCCCGTTTCCGGGCAGGAGCCGTTCGACGATCCGACTGGGCCTGTGTTATACCGAGCCGTCAACGGCCTCCGGCGTTAACCGGGATTTGCCGTTACCACCAGTGGCAGTGTGGCCATTGAGGTGAGCCACAGTTGTGTTGCCGATTGTCCATCGGGCTCCTGCGTTCCGCAGTACTTGACCGGTTTCTTCCATGCGCTGAAGCGCCGTTTCGGTTCCCCCGGGTTGGTAACCGATGGCTTTGGCAATCTGGGTTGCTGTCATTGCCTGGCCGGAAAACGACAATTCACGCAAGATCAATTCTCGTATGGGCCGACGGACGCGTCGCCGGCCAGGCTCCTTGGGATTGGGTGCGGCTTCGCCGGCCGAAATTGGCGACCCGAGCATTTCCATTGCCGCTTGAAACCCTTCCTGGCGGGCCTTAATCAGCCTGGCTTCCTCGGCTTTTTGCTCGCTTAGCGCGAGCGCCGTCCGTCGATCAGCTTCCAGCGTTTCCAGATACGCAAGAGCCTTCTCAATTAGTGTCGACATCGAAGCTCACCCTTTGTCCGCTGAGGTACCCTTTTTAAGAGATCAACCCAAAACAACGTTCGTCCAATTGGAGGGTTCCGACTGCGGCTCCGTGTCGCGGCTCGAGGCGACTACCTTGTTCGTTGTATACGAGGAATACCTGCACCTACGACGCGAGCTAGCCGTTCAGCTCCATTTCAATACTACACTTGGTCATTTTTTTGACAGAACGGTTAATTCTTACGTATTTCGCTTTCTGCCAACTTTATTCAGATGGGGACCGGCCGGGCACATCGGCTCTGCATTGTTTTGGTTTACCATTCCGGAATGCCGAAAGCCGGAATTGACAATTTAGGAGCCTAAATTCGGCTCTGAACGAGGCCTTGTCCATTATTTCGTCGGTGCCGCTTCCGCCTCGCCTACACGCCGATCAGGCTAGAACCGAGGGTCTGAGCAGCGCGGTCGAGTCCGCGACCGCCCCAAAGACCCCGCCTTGCATCTTGACCATTTTAATCGCGTGCTCATGGTTCGACCGGTCGGTCGCCCCGCAGCAGTCTTCGAGCAGCAGACATTCGAACCCGCGATCATTCGCCTCGCGCATCGTGCTGTGAACGCACACGTCGGTGGTGATGCCGGTCAGAACGAGGTTGGCGATGCCGCGCAGCCGCAGCATCAATTCGAGATCGGTGGCGCAGAACGAACCCTTGCCGGGCTTGTCGATGATCGGCTCGCCCGGAAGCGGTGCCAGCTCCGGGATGATCTCCCAGCCGGGCTCGCCGCGCACCAGGATGCGACCGCACGGGCCGGGATCACCGATGCCGGCGCCGATGCGCCGTGAGCGCCAGCGCTTATTCTCCGGCAGATCGGCAAGGTCCGGCCGATGACCTTCGCGAGTGTGCAAGACATGAAAGCGACCGCGGCGCATTGCTGCGAGCACCGCTGCGATCGGCGTAATCGGCGCCCGGGTCAACGACAGATCGTACCCCATCCGGTCGACATAGCCGCCGATGCCACAGAAATCGATTTGCATATCGATTACGATGAGAGCCGTATTCTCGGGCCGCAGATCCCCATTGAACGGCCAGGGATACGGGTCGGCCGTGACGTACCGTTCGGCCATAGGGCTATCCATTTGTTGACGCTCGGATCCCGACTATTTCAAATGCTGTGCCAATGAATGTGGCGTCTGATTGATGGTTGAAGAGCCCTTGCAAATCGTGCCGCTGCGGACCGCCTTTCTCAGCGGTCGGCTTTCGGCAAGCGAGCTGATCGAGCGGGTACTGACTTGCATCGCAAAATCGGAAGATCCCGCCTTGTGGATTACCCGAACGTGCGATGCAGCGCTGAGGCAGCGCGCTACTGAGCTCGACGCCGCGGCAGCTGCAGATTCCGATTTGGTCAATCGCCTGCCGCTCTTTGGGATTCCATTTGCCGTCAAAGACAATATCGATGTCGCCGGCATGCCGACCACCGCTGCTTGTCCCTCTTTCGCCTATGCACCGTCGGAAACCGCCCCGGTTGTGGGGCTGCTGCTCGCTGCAGGCGCCGTGCTGGTCGGCAAAACCAACCTCGATCAGTTTGCCGCCGGGTTGGTCGGCACCCGCTCGCCCTATGGCGTGCCGCGCAATCCCTTCGACGCGCGCTACATACCCGGCGGCTCGAGTTCCGGCTCGGCGGTGGCAGTGGCCGCGGGGCTCGTCAGCTTTGCGCTCGGCACCGATACGGCGGGCTCCGGACGCGTTCCGGCAGCCTTCAACAATATCGTCGGGCTGAAGCCGACGCGAGGCTTGCTCAGCACCCGCGGCGTCGTCCCGGCCTGCAGATCGCTCGACTGCGTCTCGGTGTTTGCGCTTTCGGCGCAGGATGCCCGCGCAGTGCTCGATGTTGCAGCGTGCTTCGATCTCGACGATCCTCTTGCTCGCCAGGTTTCGTCTGCGGAATCGCGGAGCTTTGGCCCGCAATTCCGATTTGGCATGCCGCCGTCACGCGATCTCGAGTTTTTTGGTGATCGCGAAGCCGAAATCCCTCTTTGCGGCGGCGACAGCCAAACTCGAGCAGGTCGGCGGAACCCGGGTGAAGGCAGCTTTCGCGCCGTTTCGCGACGCGGGCCGACTCCTTTACAGTGGCCCCTGGTTGGCCGAGCGCCTGCACGTAACGCAAGCGCTTCTCGATGATGATCCGGATGCCATTTTCCCAGTGACCCGTTCGATCATCGAGAAGGGCCGGTATTACAGCGCGCTCGACGCCTATCGCGCCCAATACGAGCTGGCGCGCCTGAAGCGCGAGACCGATCTCGCATTCAAGTCGATCGACGTACTGCTTCTGCCAACCACCGGCACGATCTACGAGACAGCCGCGGTTGCGGCAGACCCGTTCCGCCTCAATACAAATCTCGGTCTTTACACGTCATTCGTGAACCTGCTCGATCTGACGGCGATTGCGGTCCCTGCGGGTTTTCGCAAAAACGGGCTCCCCTTCGGGATTTCGTTGATTGCGCCCGCCTTTGCCGAGCGCGCATTGCTCGATCTGGCAGTCCGCTTCCAAACCTAGCGCCGGCTTATTGGATCTCGACGACGTCTTGCGCGAAGATCATCTCTTCGCTGCCAACCCGGGTGGGGTCGGCGGGCGAGGAGAGATACCGCGCGAAGACCCAGACGCCGTCGAGCGGGTTGGAGACGATTTCGGCGGTTGCGCCGTCGGCGAGGGTCACCCGGGTGCCGGGGCCAAGCAACCGGATGTTGACGGGGTCGCTCATTCCGCAGCCCGCGCGACCCGCCAGGTGGCGAGCTCGTCCCAGCTGTCGGCTTCCATGAACTCGGCCCAGCGGCGGTAGAGGTTGCGCAGATTGTGCTCGCTGGACTTGGCCTCGGTGATGTCCATGACCGTCCCTGGAATATGCAACCCCTGCCATTCGTATCTCTCGGTCTCGAAGCCGAGACCCTGCTCGTAACTGTAGGGGTAACGCCGCGCGATCGTGCCGCGGCTGGCGGCGTGCGCGTAGTTCCAGTTCTCCATGTCGTCCTGCTCGGTCATGCCGGCGGGACCGGAATAGCGGATGTAGTAATCGCGCAGGAAATCCTTGACCTCCGCCGGAGCCGCCGCATCGACCATATACCAGCGCCAGACTTCGGTTTGGTGCGGCCCGCGGGGATGCCAAACGGCGATTGTGCGCGGCTGGCGCGGATGCAATGCCGTATTCGGGAAGATTTCGCCAGGGCTGCCAATGACGCGAGCCCACTCGCCGCGCTTCTTGCGCCGTTCTTCTTCGCAATGGGCGAAATATTCGGACACTACCGGGGAATACTGATAAGAGGGCGGCATCGGCTCGTTCTTGGGGAACAGGTACACCCCGGTCTGATGGCCGCGGTCATAGAACGCGACGTGCAGGCGGCGCGCCATCTGCCGCTCCTGCATGTCGCGGCGGCCACTGCCGCTGGGGCCGATGCCGACCAGATCGACCGAGCGATGACTGATATTGTGGTAGCTGTCGCCGCAGAAATTCTCTGCCGGGAATTTCCAGTTGCACGGGATCAGCCATTTCTGGATGCCACCCAGTATTTCGGTGCCGCCCTCGCTGCCGTCCCAGCCGTCGAGCGTCAGGTCGAGATAGCGTACGAAGTCGCCGAGATATTCGAGAAAGGACGGCGCCGAGGGGTCCCAGCTGGCCCACACCGTACCCTTGTAAAGGCAGAGCTGTGCGACTTCGATCAAACCCCACTGTGATTTGTCGAGCTTCTCGTGGTAGGCCTCGCGAAAATAGGGAACGCCGACCAGCTTGCCGTCGGCACCGTAGCTCCAGCCATGGTAGGGGCAGGTGAAGACCGGCGTGTTCCCCTCGTCGTAGCGGCACACCTTCATGCCGCGGTGCCGGCAAGAATTGAGGAAAACATGGACTTTGCCCGCCCGGTCGCGGCACAGGATCACCAATTCCTCGCCCATCCCCGACACGAAGAAATCGCTGGGCTTCGGGATCTGGCTTTCATGGCCGACGAACAGCCAAGCGCGCGCGAACAGCCGCTCCAATTCTTCGCGATAAATCTCCTCGTTGACAAAGATCTCGCGGCTGATCCGCCCCGCCGCCATATCGACCAGCCCGCTCTGGTACCCTTGTTCACCTGCCGTCATGATGACCTCCAAACGCAATTCGCCACACCGGCGAAGGCCGGTGCCCATCTCCGCGATGGATCCCGGCCTGCGCCGGGAAGACGAATAGGTTGCTCACGACTAAACCTAAAAAAAGAATGTGAGGTTTTTGGTGAGCAGGACGTTCTGGTCCAAGACGATCTTGCGCCGCGCGATCTGCCACTGGCCGTCGACCCGCCGCAGCAGATCCTCGCGTTTCCCGACGAGGATGTCGGTCTCGGTCTCGACCCGGTTGCGGTAGATCAGGAACCGGCATCTGACGGTGACCTCCGCCGGCTCGGCCGCCGAGGGGTTGACCTCGATGAGCCGCACATTGGAGATCATGTGCGAGATGCGGGAGACCGGCTCCTCGGCCCAATGCATGCCGGTCAGGATTTGTCTTGACTCGGCGCGTCAGGGTCTCCTTGCCTTCGTCGAACCAGTTGATGTCCTGGCCGGCGCGGGTGAATTCGCGCTCCGCTTCGCCGACCTTGACGTTGCGCCGCATCGGCATCCAATAGCGCACATCCTCGGCGATCAGCACCAGCCAATCCTCGTAGCGCCGCTCGTCGAGCAGATCCGCCTCACGGTAGAGGAACTCCTCGATCTCCTGCTTCAGGAGCAGGCGGGTGATTTGCTCGTCTGTGTCGGCCATGAAGGTCCTAGCAACGGATCGTCATTGCCGGGCTTGACCCGGGCATCCACGAAGATCGGCAGCGCGTGGATTGCCGGGTCAAGCCCGGCAATGACGGTCGGGCGTTCTCGGCTCCCGCTACTCGGCCGCGGCGCGCTGCGCGGTCAGCTCGGCGTCCCACGGGCCGGGGAAGCGGCCGCGGTTCATCATGTCGGCTGCGAAGATCTGCTCCTGCCGCGGCCACTCCTGGCGCGGCATTTCGTAATAGACCTCGATGCCGTTGCCGTCCGGATCATGGAAATAGAGGCCCAATGAGACGCCATGGTCGGCCACGCGGATCGGCACGTTCTTGTCCTTGATGCGGTGGTAGAAGTCCTTGAGGTCGTCGAGGCTCTCGACTCGCCATGCCATGTGGTTCAGTCCGACCTGCCCCTTCTGTGGGCCCGGCGCGTCGTCGCCCAACTGCATCAGCGCGACCTCGTGCGACTGGTCGAGATCGGCCGCCATGAAGGCCGCCCAGCCGGGCCGCTTGTGGTAGGTGTGGAGCCCCAATACCTCCTCATACCATTTGTGCGAGCGCTCGGCGTCACGGACATAGATGTTGACGTGACCCAGATACATCGGCCGGTGTGTCATCGCTTCTCCTCCTTCATTCAGCGTCGTCGTTGCGCCCGAGAAACTCCAGGACGCGGTCCATCACTTCTTTCTTCGGGTAGATCGACGCGAGCGCCCGGGCTCGCGTCAATGGGTCACTGGCAAAAAACCGCTCGTACAATACCTGGCGGCTGCCGAACGACGTGCCGGCGATATCCCAAGCCAGGCGGAACAATTTCACACGGTCCGTCGCCGCCGAGTTGTCGGTCGCCAGGTATTGTTCGATCGCCGGGCCAAGCGGGCCCTTCATATCGGCCTCGGTCGGGGTCAGCATAAAGCTGCTCGACCCCAAGCAACTGCAATATCTCGACCATTCGCGGATAGGCCGTCATAAACAGGTTGCGCGGGCTCTCGACCATCAAGAGGTCGGGGCACATGACCCCCCATTCGTCGAGCTCGGCATCGGCCTCGGCGGCGCGCATGCAGGCTCGGGTCAGCTGGGTGTAGAGCATCAATTCGCCGATGCGCTCCTCGACATTGGGCAATTGCGAATTGCCCAATGTCTGCGTCATCAGCAATGCCACGCCGAGCACGAACTCGGCTTTGGCGAGGTTCTTGACCGCCCCTTGATGGGCCGAATGGGCCGAGGAATGCGTCACATTGGCGGTGCGGTTGAGGAGGTCCACGTCGCCCAGCAGGAAGACGCGCTCCCACGGCACCAGCACGTCGTCGAAGAACACGACGCAATCCATCTCCTCGAAGCGCGAGCCGAGCGGATGGTCGAAATGCGACCGGCCCAGATCGAAACTCTCGCGGCACAGGAATTTGAGGCCCGGCGCGCCGCACGGGATCGCGAAGCTGACCGCGAACGGGCTGTGGTTTTCGGTGTGCCGCCCCATGCGCGGCGAGTAGACGCCGATCTCGTCGGCGAGCGGCCCCAATGTCGCGAGGATCCGCGCGCCGCGCACGACGATGCCGGCATCGGTCTCGCGCACCACCTGCAATGCCGTTCCTTCCTCGAGATTGAAGACGCCGGAAATCGTCCGGCTGCGCTGCAGGTTGATCAGCGAGTGGGTCAGGGTCAGATCGTTTTCGCGGATGTGTTCGTAATAGCGCCGCATGTTGTCGGCGAATTCGGGCCGCCCCATCCCTTGCGCGAAGTAATCCGCCGCGCCGGCCCAGGCGGCATACGTCACGTTCATGAAGTCGGGAGAGCGGCCCATCATGCCGCAGGTGGTCCGCGCCCAGTTGAGCATCATCGCGCGGCGCCGTTCGAGATCCTCCCGGGTGCGCGGGATGATAAACGACAGCCCGACCCGGTCGCCGGTAGTCGGCGAGACGTAGGTCATCTCGTCACGGTATCTGGGTTCGCACTGCATGTCGTAGAGCGAGGCGATGGCGCGTGCGCCGCCTTGCAACCCGGGATGACGCGTCGGGTCTTTGACCCGCTCGCCTTCGAGCCAGACCTCGCGCTCCTGCTCGCGCAATCCAGCGAGATATTGTCTTCCCGTCCGCGCCGGCATCACGCCTCCAATCAACCTGCAGCCTCGGTCAAACCCTACGCCAAGGCCGGCGGAAAGGCCAGCCCCGCTGGGCTAGCCCACCGCCGCCTCCTGTAAATACAAGAGAAAAACAGGAGGCTGTTGGCCGCGTAACTTCCGTCGCGGCCAATAGGGGTCGCCGAGGCCGACGCAGGCCGAGGCCGACGCAGGCAGCTGGGTCCTCATCGCGGATCCTTACCAGGCCATTACGGCTATTTTCGGGTGGGCAAGCGGCGCCGGGGGTTGGTGAGAACTCCGGCCAGGCGTCACGCTGCGGGAGCAATCGCGAAGACATGCGCCGGATCGGCGATGTTCTTCAGCCGCTGCTCTCCGAGATCGACGAACTCGGCGGCAACCGCTCCCCGCACATGGCGCCAGGCATCGTCGGAGATGCAAATGCCGCCCGGCGGTGCGAGACCTTCGAGGCGCGCCGCGACATTGACGCCGTGGCCGTAGATATCGTCCGGCGTCACGATGACGTCACCGAGATTGACGCCGATCCGGAACTCGATGCGGCGGTCCGGCGGCAGCTCGGCATTGCGCGCGCGAATGATCCGCTGCACGTCCAATGCGCAACGCACCGCGTCGACGACACTGCCGAACTCGACGAGGGCCCCATCGCCAGTATGCTTGACGATACGGCCGCGGTACTCGCGAACTTTCGGCGCGATGACCTCGCGGCGATAGGCCAAGAGGCAAAGATGGGTGCCCTCCTCATCGGCGCTCATCAGCCGGGAGTAGCCGACGACATCGGCGGCGAGGATCGCCGCCAGCCGGCGCTCGAGCCGCGAATGATCGGGCGCCCGCAACCGTCTGAGCAGCCGGGCGGCCTTGGGCGCCAGCCACTGAACGAGCACTGACCCGCTCCCCGCCAGCACTCCGGAGACCCAGGCGTTGCCTATCTCAGGCCAGACTTCCTCCAACATGACCCCACGTCCTTTGATCGCAGGGCCCCGCCAGGCACAATCGGGCAGAAAAGAGAAAGGCCCCGTCCGTGTCCGGCGGGGCCCTGGAAACCGCATGTATGCGCAGATCAGCTCAGCGCAAACGCACCTCCTTCGGCCCCGCACTGTGCGTGCGAGCAGCGTCAGGGAAGCAAGTTTCCGATTTCAAAATCTGCACCACTTGATTCATGCGGGCGTCCTACGCGAGGTTGGGCACGCCGTCAAGCTCCGATTTTAACTAAGGAGGTCGAGCAGCGCTTTTGCTTCTTTCAGATCGGGCGTGCCAAAACCTTCGGTGAACCAGCCATAGACCGGCGCGAGGAGGTCGCGGGCTTCGGCCTTCCGACCCTCGTCGCGGTGGAGCCGGGCAAGGCTCGCGGCAGCGCGCAATTCCCACCACTTTGCCCCCTGCCGCTGAGCGGTGCTCATCGCCCGGCGAAGGCATGCCTCGGCGATCTGCGCGTTCGGGACCGCGGCCGAAAAGGCGAGATTTGCTTCAAGTCGCTCCAACTCGGCTTTTGCCCATTCGACATGCGTTTGTCTTGTCAGTGCCAAAGCCTCGTCGAGCGCGGATCGCGCTTTTTCGATATAGCCGATCCGGTGGTAAGCGCTCGCCAGCGCACCGCAGTAGAACGGCAGCAACCACACCGCTCTCATCGTTCGGGTTTCGGCAATCCCGTCTTCGAGCAAGGCAACCGCTTCCGCGAACCGCTCCGATAGCACCAACGCTCCGCCGCGGTATATGGTGCCTCGCGCTCGCATGTATTTCAGATCGTGCTCTACGGCCAATAAGCACAGTTCGTTCGAGCTGGCCTCTAGCCGACGTGGATTCCCCAAGACCCATTGCAGACGCGAATAGACGCTCAACGCGAAAGCCAGCGTATGAGGGTGGCGCACACGGTAACGCGCACGCTCCAGCGCTGCTTCCGAGCGTGCCACCGCGGCTTCCGGGAAGCCGAGTACCGCCAAGCACAGCGACAGAAAAGCGAGCGACGCCACTCCGATCTCTTCCCCCAAGATCACCGGCGAAGCATCCCGACCGAACAGTGAAATCGCCCTCTCTAGATGTGCCCGAGCCGACGAGAAATGGCCGACATTCAGCAGGCTGTCGCCAAGGGCGCGATGGCCCATCACCTGACCGACGACATCGCCTCGGTCCTCAGCGAGGTGTAGCAGTTCGCGGGCCGCCTCCTGTTCGAGGCTAACCTCCGCCCGCACGTGATGATGCACAAAAATACCTGCCAGCACGGGAAATAGCTGCGGCACGTTGCCGATCCCTCTTCCCAGCTGGTACGCCCGCGCGAATGCCTGCCCTGTTTCGTTGGCACCGTGACCTTTTGCGGCGATAAACGCATCGCCGAGGGCAATTTGAAGCCGGAGTTCTTGTTCCTTGTGGTCATCAGTCGGGGGAAGGTCTTGCAGCAGCTCGATCGCTTTCGTCAGGTGCGCGATCGCTTCAGTCAACGCGAAACGTGAGATAGCCTGCTGACCGGCCTTTCTCCAATAAATCACTGCCTGCTCGACAAGACCGGCGGAGGCGTAGTGCTGCGCCAGTAGCTCGGGCTGGCTGTGCGTGATTTCGGGGAAGTGGGTTTGGATTGCTTCAGCGATCTGGGCATGCAGTCCCTGGCGCCGGCTGCGCAGCAGAGTGCCATAGGCAGCGTCGTGCACGAGCGCATGCTTGAACACGAATGTAGCATCCGGGGGAGCGTCGCGCCGGAACACTAGACCTGTATTAACGAGCCGACTGAGCGCGTCTTGCAGTTCTGCATCGCCGCGCTGCGCGACGGCTGCCATCAGCTGGTAAGAGAACTCGCGGCCAATCACGGCGCCGATCTGCGCGATTTCCTTCGTTGTAGGGCCGAGGCGGTCGAGACGAGCCAGCAGCGAGGCGTGCAAGCTCGGCGGGATCGCGAATGAGGGAATTGGTCGGTCGAGAGCGTAGCGGTTGCCTTCGTCGCGCAACAGACCGCTCTCGACGACCGCTCTCGTCAGCTCTTCGACAAAAAGCGGGACACCGTCCGTGCGGTCGGCGATATTTGCGACGACCTCACTGGGCAGAGGTTTCCCCGCCACCGTTTCGGCCAATATGGTGCCTTCGCCGGCGTCGAGCCGATTGAGCAGCAATGTGCTCACATGCGCCGCTCCGCTCAAGGCCTCCGGGAATTCGGGACGGAAGGTGATGATCAGCAGAACCGGAATTCGGCGGATCCGCTCGACCGTCAGATCCAACAACTCGCGCGAGGTCGGGTCGATCCAATGGACATCCTCAAACACCATCAGCACGGGCTGCTTCCGAACTCAAATCCTCCAATAAGCCCAGCAAGGCCTCGAGCGTCCTCTCCTTCTTCCGCTGCGGCGAGAGGTTCATGTCGGACAGGGCGCTTCCAGTCGGTAGCGATAACAGATCGGCGATCAGTGCCTGCCGCACGCCCGCCACCGCAAGCAGCAACAGCTCCGTCTCCTGCTCACTGTTGCGGGACCGCCGACCGGCGTGAGACGCGACGCGCCGCCGCAGATGACCGATGCGTCCTTGTCCGAATGATTGCCTGAGCTTTTCCAGCTTTGCAGCGGGAGGATCGTCGCGCGAAAAGCCCGCCGCATGCTCGAGATGCGCGATTACCGGGTGGAGCGCAGTGTCCTGGTGATGCGGCGTACAGAAATAGCGCAAATGATGATGGGGTTGTTCGCGCAGCCGCTCTGCGAGCGCCGCGGTTATGCGGGATTTGCCGATTCCGGGTTCGCCGGAGAGCAGGACGGCTTGGCCTTCTCCTTTCTTTGCGCGCTCCCATCTCCGCAGCAGAAATTCGAGTTCCTCGCCCCGTCCGACGAACGGTGTCGGGGAGGATGCGCGCAGTGCCTCGAACCGGCTCGCGACCGCGCTGGGCCGCAGCACCCGCCAGGCCGATACCATTCCCGAGAAACCGCGGGCCTCGACGGCGCCGAGGTCGTGGTATTCGAACAATCCGCCGATGAGCCGCCGCGTATTCTCATCGATCAGAACCGTGTTCGGCTCGGCCAGGCTTTGCAAGCGCGCGGCGAGGTTTGGGGTCTCGCCGACGACATCGTGCTCAGGAGCCCCGCCGCCCACGACGACTGTGCCGGTTGCGATCCCGATGCGCGCGCGCAGCTCCTCGGCCAGTTTAAGGCCCGAGACGGCGCCGAGTACCGCCAAAGCGCAATGCGCCGCCCGCTCGGCATCGTCTTCCTGCGCGTGCGGATAACCGAAATAGATCAGGATGCCGTCGCCCATATAGCGCGCGACGAAGCCGGCGACACGCCTAACGACCTCGGCCACGGCGCGATGATAAGCGCCAATCAGGTCCTGCAGGTCCTCGGGGTCGCGCCGTACCGATAATGCGGTCGAGCCGACGAGGTCGCAGAACATGACGGTGAGCTGTCGGCGCTCGCCGCCCGCCGCGTTCGCAACCGGATCGGAAGCGGCGTCGCTGCGCAATGCTGAGATCGCGGCGAGCAATTTGCGCCGGTGTCCGACGAGGCCCACCCCGATGTCCCTGAGGTCCTCGGCGGTCAATTCGGGCAATACGGATGCGTCGACCGCGTTGTCGCGGAACGCCTGGTCATACTGCTGCAATCCGAGGCCGTGGAGCCAGCTCGCAATGTCCACGCGTGTTCCCCGATGCGATCCTCGCCTCGTGGTTAATCCTACTCTGAATTCCAGGCAGGGAACAGCCGGCCGCGCGATAGGAGGGCGGCTGGCGCTCCCCGGAGGAACGGGCAATGGTGACCGCACAGTTGGCGATCGCGGCCGGGTTCGCCGCCTTGCTACCGGCGCCGCGCGCCGCCCGGGGCGCCGACGCAAAGAGTTTCGCTATGCGGGCGCCGTAAGCGGCGAGGGGATGATCGGTGCCACCTGCAACCGAGCCGACGAAAGCTCTTCCAGCTCGTGGGCATCGTGTGCACAAAACAGCCGGATCTCGCGGCCATGGACGCGTTTCAGCTCGCGCAGGCGCGCCTGGTTGAGGAGCCGCGTCGCGTTGTCGGCCGCCATCAGCCGTTGGTAGGCACGCCACATCGGGGTGCAGGAATATCCGCCGAGAGTCATCTCGCCGCGGAAGAAATAGGCGTCGCCTGCGTGGAGCAGCCAACCTTCCTCACCGCGTACCGCCACGCCGCAATGGCCGAGCGTGTGCCCGGCCAGCGGCACCATCAGGATTTCCGGCGGCATGCCGACCAGCTCGCGTACGCAAGAAAAACCGAACCAGCGCTCTCCCTCGGGCGTGTAGAGCTGCCAGTCGACGCCCCGATCCCATTGCATCGGCCGATACCGCTGGCGATCGAACCAGCTGCTTTGCGACCTCGCGGCGTCGAGTTCAGCGCCAAAGACGTGCACCGTGGCATCGGGGAAGTCTTCGATGCCGCCAGCGTGGTCAAAGTCGAGATGCGTCAATACGATATGGCGCACATCGTCGCCGCTAAAGCCCAGCTTTTCGATTTGTCGCAGAGCGGTATCCGATTCGCGCAGCTGGACGCGATTGGCGAATCGAAAAAGCGGGCTGAGCCGTTGCGGCTGCGCGACGTCGCGTGTGCCAAACCCGGTATCGACGAGCACCAACCCGACTTCGGTTTCGATCAAAAGGCAATGGCAGACGATCTCGGAGGCTCCGAGGACCGGGCTGCTGCCATCCCATAGCCGGCCGCCTAACGGACACATCGTGCCGCAGCTGAGGTGGTGGATTGGCATCGAACATGCACCTGTGTTGCTTGCGAAAACACCTGGCGCACGCCCTAGGTTCGGGGCGTCGCCAACTTTTGCCCAGCCCCACGGCGCATAGCCTCGCTTTGGGTCCGAATGGAGCGAACCCGCCCAAGTGGATTTCTGGAGACCTAAGACAGTTCTGACCATGAAGGCGTCGCGCCGATTTTCCCGAAAGCCGGCGCGACCTCTGCGGCTTTCGCTCGCGCCGGTACGTTCGGATTTGTTAAAGTCCACGCGGGGAATTGCTGTGAGGTGCCGAGCGATGACGCAAGCGGACAAGGTGACGGTGGACGCCAGCCTCGACGCCACCGGACTCCTGTGCCCGTTGCCGGTGTTGAAGGCGCGGCGAGCATTGAAGCCGCTTGCCCCCGGCGCCGTGCTCGAGGTCATCGCGACCGACCCGGGCGCCGTCAAGGATTTCCAGCATTTCTGCACGACAACCGGATGCGAGCTGCTCGAAGCGAGCGAGCAGCCAGGCGGTATCTTGCGGTTTCGGATGCGCAAACCCGGCTAAGGGCGTCCTCATGGTTCCGATAATCACGATGCCGCGGCTGATGGCCGTCGGCGGCGGTGCGCTCGCCGAGCTTCCGGGCCAGTTGCAGCGGCTCGGTTTGACCAAACCGCTGGTCGTAACCGACCCTTTCATGGTTCGTTCCGGGCATCTCGATCGGACGACCGCGATCCTCGACCGTGCCGGCATTCCGTGGCGGGTGTTTTCCGATACCGTGGCGGACCCGACGACGGCGATCGTTGAAGCGGGCACCCGCCGGCTCGCCGAAGACAGCTACGACAGCCTCGTTGCGATCGGCGGCGGAAGCTCGATCGACACGGCAAAGGCGATGTCGGTGCTGGCCGCCAATGGCGGGCAAATGAGGGACTACAAGGTTCCGGCGGAAATCCCGAAAGCGGGCCCGCCGGTCGTGGCGATCCCGACGACGGCCGGCACCGGCTCGGAGGTGACGCGCTTTACCGTCATCACCGACACCGAGACAGACGAGAAGATGCTGATCGCCGGGCTTCCCTGCTGTCCGGTCGCGGCGATTGTCGATTACGAGCTCACCCTGACGATGCCGTTGCGGCTGACGGCCGATACCGGGCTCGACAGTCTGACCCATGCGATCGAGGCCTATGTCAGCCGCCGCGCCAACTCGTTTACCGATGGGCTTGCCAAGAATGCGATGGGACTCATCGCAGGCCACATCCGCACCGCCTGCGCCGAGCCCGGCAACCGGGCCGCGCGCGAGGCGATGATGCTCGGCGCGACGACCGCCGGGATGGCGTTCTCGAATGCCAGCGTCGCTTTGGTCCACGGCATGAGCCGGCCGATCGGCGCTTTCTTTCACGTGCCGCACGGGTTGTCGAATGCGATGCTGCTGCCCGAGATCACCGCCTTTTCGGCGCCGGCAGCGCTCGAGCGCTACGCCGATTGCGCCCGCGCGATGGGAATAGCCGAAGAGGGCGAGGGGAGCCAAGCCGCCGTCGCGCGGCTGCTCGACGAGCTGCAGCGGCTCAACGCGGATCTGCAGGTTCCGACGCCCCGCGCCTGGGGCATCGATGCCGGGCGTTATGAGGAACTATTGCCGATGATGGCGACCCAGGCGCTCGCCTCGGGTTCGCCTGCAAACAATCCGCGCCTGCCGACGAGCGAGGAGATCATCGATCTTTACCGGCGCGTGTACGGCTGACTATCGCTCGCCCCAGCCCTCAATCACTTACCACCCTCCTTTTATGGAAAGGGCGGAAAGCGACGGGTCTGGGCGGCCTTCGCCGGAGCGGGAGCAAGCAACTCTTTGCGCGAGCTTTCGGGAGATCGATCTGGCCGGGCCGCGACCCGCTCCCTATGATCGATTGCGATGAAGAGGCTCGACCGCTACATTCTGCGCCAGTGCTTCGGCGTGATGATCTTTGTCACCGCCGCACTCAGCGCTGCGATTTGGCTTGCCCAGTCGCTTCGGCTGATCGATTTGATCGTCAACCGCGGCCTGTCGATCGAGATCTTCCTTTACCTGGCGGCGCTGATCCTGCCTCGCTTTCTCGACATCGTGCTGCCGATCGGCGTCTTTATCGCAGTGCTCTTCACCTTCAACCGGCTGACCGGCGAGAGCGAGCTCGTCGTGATGCGATCGGCGGGCCTGAGCCACCTTGCGCTGGCCAAGCCCGTATTGCTGCTCGCCGGGATCGCCTTTTTCGTCCTGATGAGCCTATCCGACCTATTTTCTGCCGGCTTCGAACCGGGCCTTCAAAGACCTGCAATTCGAGATTCGCAACCGCTTTGTTTCGAGCCTGCTCCAGGAAGGCACGTTCACGACGATCTCGGACAAGCTGACGATCTATATCCGCAGCCGGGACGATCGGGGCGAGGTCACCGGCCTGCTGATCAGTGACAGCCGCGACCCGCAGAAGCCGGTTACGATTCTTGCCGAGCGCGGTGTCTTCGTCGATTCGCCGACCGGCGCCCGCATCGTCATGGTCAACGGCAACCGGCAGCAGTTCGACCCCGAAAGCCACAAGCTCTCGCTGTTGACCTTCGATAGTTACACGCTCGATCTCAACTGCCTGGCGCGATGCGCCGGTTGTTCGCTTCCGCGAAGCTCAGGAGCGCTTTCTGGGCGAACTGTTCACTCCGCCCGCGGATGCCGACGCCTCCCTTCGCGCTACTTTCCTTGCCGAGGCGCATCAGCGCATTCTCGTCCCCCTCTCCGCCTTCAGCTTTTGCGTAATCCCGCTGGCTTGCCTATTGCCTGGCGAGCTCAACCGCCGCGGACAATTGAAACGCGTTCTTCTGGCGATAGGCCTCGCCTTTGCATTCGAGTTGCTCGATATCGGCGTCAACAACCTCGCGTTCCGGTCACCGGCGGCAATCCCGTTGATGTATATGGCCGACCTCTTGCCGTTCGCGCTCGGGTTTGGAATCCTGCTGCGCGGGGGGATAAAGCTCGGTTTCCGCCGGCCGCTGCTCGCCGTCCGGACGGCGCCCCACCTGGCGCACTGACAACCTGCGGCGATTCGGAGGGGGCCGTTGCACGTCGCGAAGACCTTCTCCGCCTATATCGCCCGCCAATTCTCGGTATGGTTCGGCGGCGTCTTCGCGGCGATGGTCATCATCACCTTTCTGCTCGATTACATCGAGCTGATCCGCCGCGGCGGCGCCAAAATCCAGGCGACCTTGGGGCTGCTGCTCGAAATGGCGGCCTTGAAGCTGCCGCACACGGCGCAAGAGGTCCTGCCCTTCGCCATCCTGTTCGGGACGATGCTCGCCTTCTGGCGTCTGACCCGCAACAACGAGCTTGTCGTCGCTCGGGCGGCGGGTGTTTCGGTTTGGCAGTTTCTGACCCCGGCCGTGCTCGTCGCGTTTCTGATCGGTCTCGTCGCGGTGACGATATTCAATCCGATCGCTTCGCTGACCGAAGCGGTCTACGAGAAGCTCGAAGGTCACATTCTCCGCCAGGGCTCCGACCAGCTGGCCCTTTCCGACTCGGGCTTGTGGCTCCGGCAAAGCGACCAGGCCGGCAATCAAATCGTGATCCACGCCGGCAAAATTGGTTCTCAGCAACTGGTCCTCGATGCGGTCACACTCTTCTTTTTCAACGACTCGACCCAGTTCACCTCGCGCATCGACGCGCAGACCGCGCGGCTCGAAAGCGGCGATTGGGTGATCGAGAACGGTATTCGCTGGGCCGCCGACGAGCCTCCCCAGCCATTCGACGAGATCCACCTGGCGACCACCCTGACGCCGCGCAAGATCGAGGAGAGCTTCGCCTCGCCGGACACGATGTCGTTCTGGGACTTGCCCGGGTTCATCGAGTTGCTCGAACAGTCGGGCTTTCCGGCGCAGCGCCACCGGCTGCATTTCAACGTGCTGCTCGCCCGTCCGTTTCTGTTGTGCGCGATGGTCTTGGTGGCGGCGACCTTCAGTCTGCGTATGCAGCGGCGCGGCGGCGCCACGTTGATGATCGTCGGCGGCGTCGCCAGCGGGTTCCTGTTGTATTTCGTCTCCGACATCGTTTTTGCGCTGGGGCTCTCCACCAAGATCCCGGTCACGTTGGCGGCCTGGACGCCGACCGGAGTGAGCCTGATTTTCGGCGCCTCGATGCTGCTCCATCTGGAAGATGGCTGATGGGCGGCCGTTCGACCCGAGTTGCCGCGGCATCGCTTCTTGGCTCGTGAGGAGCCTCCTCGGTGTGCTGGTGATGGTGAGCGCGGCAATTCCAGCGGCCGCCCAACTCACCCTTGGCGGCGGTGCCCACGACGACAAAAACGCCCCGATCCTGTTTCGCGCCGATGAGATCCAGTACGACGAACAGCTGGCCCTGACGATCGCCCGCGGTCACGTCGAAATCTCCCAGAACGGTCAGGTTCTGCTCGCCGACACGGTTACCTACAATCAGCGCACCGATACCGTAACCGCCTCGGGGAATGTCAGCCTCTCGCAGCCGACCGGCGAAATCGTCTTTGCCGATTTCATGGAGCTGCGCGATTCGATGAGCGAGGCGTTTGCGAAGAACGTGCGGATGCTGCTCGCCGACCGCTCGCGGCTCGCGGCCAATACAATGCGCCGCACCAACGCCAATCACACCGAGCTGGCGCGCGGCGTCTACTCCCCGTGCGACCTCTGCAAGGACGACCCGAGCGCGCCGCCCCTGTGGCAGCTCAAGGCGCGCGAGATCGATCATGACAAGGAGTTGCAGCTGGTCGAGTTTCATGACGCGGTCATGGAGATCGACGGCTGGCCGGTCTTTTATACTCCCTATATGTCGACGCCGGACCCGTCCGTAAAGCGCGCAAGCGGGTTTTTGGCGCCCTCGATCGGGAGTTCCAACACCCTCGGCGCGCATGTGACGATCCCCTATTACCTGGTGCTCGGACCGGACAAGGATGTGACGTTCGAGCCGCGCTTCTACACCAAGGCCGGTCCGTTGCTGGATGCGGAATACCGCGAGCGGTTTCAGCAACGGCACGCTCGACGCGATCGCCAGTCTCAATCACAGCAATGTCGGTTCCGGCAACAGCACGTCGAGCGAAGGGGAGCAGTGGCGCGGGCACATCGACGAGCACAGCGTCTTCGACCTGGACGAGACCTACCGCACGGGCCTGGATGTCCAGCGCGTCTCGGATCAGACCTATCTGCTGCGCTTTGGCTTCGGCAATCCGCTGCTCAACGCGATGATCAGCCGCGCCTATCTCGAAGGCTTCGAGCCGCGGGCGTCGACCGACGTCAACGCGTACCTGTTTCAGCCGCTGCTGCCCGGCCTCGGCGATTCGACCCAGCCGATCGTGCTGCCGGTCGTCAACCGCAACTGGCAGAGTCCGCCGGACGCGCTCGGCGGGCGCTGGAACCTGAACGGCAATGTTCTCGACATCCTTCGCGAGGTCGGGACGCAGACCCGCCGGCTGTCACTCGGCTCGGAGTGGGACCGGAGCTTTACCGACCCTCTCGGCGGGCAATACAACTTTTCGGCGAGCGTGCGCGGCGACGGGTATTCGATCGGCAATCTGAGCGCGGTCTCGAACCCCGAGCTGCCGTCGGCCTTCTTTCCGGCGAACGGGCAACCGGCATTGGCGCCGACGCCGACCAGTTTCGTGACCGGCCGCACCTTCCCGCAAGTCGGCCTGGTGTGGAGCTACCCGCTGATTCGCCGGGGCGAGAGCACGACGGAGCTGATCGAGCCGATCGTCGGCGGTTTTGCGGCGCCCAGCAGCGGCAACCGGCGGAACATTCCGGACGAGGACAGCCTTTCATACGAGCTCACCGACACCGATTTGTTCCGGCGCGACCGCTTGGCGGGCTACGACATTCTCGACACCGGTCAGCGGGTCGATTACGGAACCAAGCTCGGGCTGTATGAAAAGGAGGGCGGCAGCTATCGGCTGCTGATCGGCCAGAGTTACCGCGCACAGCCCAACCCTTTTCTGCCGCCTGGTTCAGGGGCTGAAAAAAGGCTCTCGGATGTGGTGGGGCGGATGGTGTTGTCCCCCAACTCCTATCTGGACCTGATTTATCGGTTCCGGTTCGACACCAGCCCTCTGACCAATCGCAACCAGCAGGTCGGTGTCAGCCTCGGGCCGCCGAGTTTGCGGGTCTCCGGCAATTTTGTTTATCTTCCGGCGCAACTGCAAAGCGAGGTGGTAACGATTCCAAGCTCCGGCCAGAACGTTATTTATGGAAAACGCGAGGAACTCTCGTTTAGCGTCACCGCAAAGCTCACCCGTTATTGGTCGATGCAGGCTTCCGAAACGATCAGCCTCACCAACAGCACCGCCCTCGTCAACAACGTGCCGTCGCCAATGGCGTCGAGCGCCAGTCTTTACGGATCGTTGTCTGCCATCTATCAAGACGAATGCATGGCGTTTATTGGCGCGTTGACCCAATCGGGAATCCGAAGTGGCGACGTGATGCCCGGGTATTCCGTGGTGTTCAGCGTCGTGTTCAAGAACCTCGGCGAGATTGGCGGCACGGTAGCTACCCTCTCCGGTAGTGCCCTGTGAGGTGTCGTCGCCCGTCGGGGACATAGCCGTGCGTAGGGTGTAAGCTCTTGGCGGCACACGATCAGGCGGCAAGGTTCAAACCGATGACGATACTTCGTTGGCTCTGCATAGGACTGGGGATAGGACTGGCAGGATTGACCTGCTTTTCCGGCCCGGCGAGCGCTGCCCGTGCGCTCTCCGGAACAGGATCCCCACCCGGCGCGCCGGCCACGCAGCGCCCCTCGGCGCCGTCGCCGGACGGTCAAGTGACCGAGACCCGGATCGCCGCGGTCGTCAACGACGAGGTGATCTCGGTCGCCGACGTCACGTCGCGCCTCAGAATGGTGATGCTGTCGTCAAACCTGACGGACTCGCCCGAAACACGGCAGCGCGTCGCCGCTCAGGTGCTGCGCACGATCGTCGACGAGAAACTGCAAATGCAGGAAGCCAAACGGCAAAACGTCACGGCTACCGACGAGGAGATCAACAAAGCCCTCGCGCAGATCGAAAAGCAGAACAACATGCAGGCCGGTCAGCTCGACCAGGTCCTGAAGTCGCACGGCATCGAGCGCAGCGCCCTGGTCGATCAGCTGACCGCATCGATCGTCTGGGCAAAGCTGGTGCGCCGACTGGTGTCGCAAACCAATGTGGTGTCCGACGAGGAGATCGATTACGCGCTGCAGCGCGCAAAGGAAACCGCGAACGAACCGCAAAGCCGCGTTGCCGAGATCTTTCTCGCCGTCGACAACCCGCAGCAGGAGGACGAAGTGCGGCGGCTCGCCGAGCGGCTCACCGAGCAGATGCGCAGGGTGCCCGGTTCTCCGCGGTGGCGCAGCAATTCTCGCAATCCGCGACGGCTGCTGTCGGTGGCGACATCGGCTGGGTACGCGCCGACCAGTTGAGCCCCGAACTCGGCAAAGCGGTAGCCCAGATGCGGCCGGGTGAATTGTCGCCGCCGATCCGCGCTGGGGCGGGCTACTATTTGCTCCTCGTCCTGGATCGCCGCTCGGGCCGGCCGCCGGCCCGGAGGACAGCCTGGTGCACCTCGTCCAGATCGTCTTTCCTTTGCCGCCTCAGGCGACGGAGCCGATGCGCCGCGCTGCGATTGCCGAGGCGCAGAGCGCCAAGACCACCGCCAAGAATTGCGAAGAGCTGCTGAAGATCGGCAAGGAAAAGGGGTCGGCGCAGCTGTCCAGCGAAGGTCGGCTGCGCATCGACCAGGTAACCCCCGCCATGCGCAATATCGTGCTCGGGCTGGAGGTGGGGCAGACCTCGCCCCCGATCGTGCAAAAAAACGGGGTCGGGGTGATCATGATGTGCGAGAAGGCGGCGCCCCCCAGCGCCCCGACCGTGCCGACGCGTGACGAAATCGCCGAAACCTTGATGCGGCAGCGCCTCGAGACGCTGGCGCGGCGCTATATGCGCGATCTGCGGCGTACCGCCTTCGTCGATGTCAGGGTATGAGCGCGATGGCGCTGCCGCTCGCCTTGACGATGGGCGAGCCGGCCGGCATCGGCGGTGAGATCGCCCTCAAGGCTTGGCTCGAACTTCGCGACGACCTCCCTCCCTTCTACCTGATCGACGATCCCGATCGACTCGCGTCGCTGGCTCGGCGGCTCGACTGGCCGGTACCGATCCGGCCGATCGACGCGCCGGATCGAGCGCCCTCCGTCTTCGCGGACGCGCTTCCGGTCCTGCCGATCGACACGACTATCCGTGCCCAAGCCAGGCCGCCCGGACCCTGCCGATGCGCCGGCGATCCTCGGCGCGATCCAAACCGCCGTCCGCGACGTCCGCAATGGGCGCGCCGCGGCGCTCGTCACCAACCCGATCCACAAGGACAGCCTGTATCGAGCCGGCTTTCACCATCCTGGACACACCGAGTACCTCGCCGAGCTCGCGGGGGCTGGTGCGGCTCCGATCATGATGCTGGTGTGCCCGGGGCTGCGCGTTGTTCCCGTTACCATCCATCTCGCGCTGCGCCGGGCGATCGAAAGCCTGTCCTCGGCGGCCATCGTCCACGCCGGACGTATCACGGACGCGGCGCTGCGCCGCGATTTTGGTGTCGGCTCTCCGGTCCTGGCGGTCGCCGGGCTCAATCCGCACGCCGGCGAGGCCGGCAGCCTCGGTCGCGAGGAGATCGAGATCATCGAGCCGGCTCTCGCCGAATTGCGTGCCGGCGGGATAGATGCGCGCGGCCCCTTGCCGCCCGACACGATGTTTCACGCCGAGGCGCGCAGCGCCTATGACGCGGCGCTGTGCATGTACCACGACCAGGCGCTGATCCCGATCAAGACGATCGACTTTCATGGTGGCGTCAACGTGACCTTGGGTCTGCCTTTTGTGCGGACGTCGCCCGATCACGGAACGGCGCTGGCGATCGCCGGCCGCGGCACCGCGCGGCCCGACAGCCTGATCGCCGCGCTGCGGCTGGCCGCTGAAATGGCTGCCAGGCGCTCGGCCGGCAGCTGAAGGGCGATCCGTCTCCGCCCTCCTTGCCGCCGCTGCGCGAGGTGATCGCTCGGCACGGCATCGTTGCACGCAAGAGCCTCGGGCAGAATTTTCTTCTCGATCTCAATCTGACCGGCCGGATCGCCCGCGCCGCGGGGCCGCTCGAACATGCGACGGTCATCGAGATCGGACCCGGTCCGGGGGCTTTGACGCGGGCTCTGCTCGCCGCCGGGGCGCGCCGCATCTTGGCGATCGAGCGCGACGAGCGCTGTCTCGCCGCCCTCGGCGAGATTGCTGCGGCTTATCCCGGCCGCCTCGAGCTGGTCGCCGGGGACGCGCTGAGGCTCGACCCGGTCGAGCTGTCGGATGCGCCCCGCAAGATCGTCGCCAACCTGCCTTACAATATCGCTACCCCGTTGCTCATCGGCTGGCTCGATCGGATCGGCGAATACGAGAGCCTGACGTTGATGTTCCAGCGCGAGGTAGCCGAACGCCTGACGGCGGCGCCGCGCAGCAAATCCTACGGACGGCTCTCGGTTCTGGTCCAGTGGCTGGCCGAGCCGCAAATTCTGTTCGACATCCCGCCGCGCGCCTTTGTGCCGCCGCCCAAGGTAACCTCGAGCGTCGTCCGCATCGTTCCGCGCCCCGAACCGCTCGCCCCTGCCGACCAGCGTGCCCTCGAACGCGTCACCGCCGCCGCGTTCGGCCAGCGCCGCAAGATGCTGCGGACCAGCCTCAAGACGCTCGGCATCCCGGTCGAGCCGCTCCTCGCCCGCGCCGGGGTCGCGCCGACCGCGCGCGCCGAGGAACTCACGGTCGCCGAATTCTGCGCGATTGCGCGGGTCGTCGGGGACGGATAGCCGGGCTCGGTTTGTTGTCATGGAAGTGCAATCGATCTGTCGCTCCAGTTTCACGAGCCCCGCATAGCGTCCCCGCCGCTTATCTAAAATGAGGGATAAATTATGCGGAAATTCCTGGAAGGCGCCGCTGTCGGCGCCGGGCTTCTGGTGGCTTCGGCAGGTTCGCAAGTTCATGCCGATTCGCAGGACGATTACAACAGAGGCGGCATTCAGCACGTCCTGCTGATCAGCATCGACGGCATGCATGCCCTCGATTTTATCAACTGCGCGCAAGGGATCAGCGGCGTCAACGGCGGTGCGCCCTATTGCCCGAATCTGGCCGAGCTCGCGGAGACGGGCGTCAATTATCTGGACGCCTCCACATCGAAGCCGTCCAATTCGTTCCCCGGACTGATGGCGCTGGTGAGCGGCGGCTCGCCGCGAACCGTCGGCGCATTTTACGACGTCGCCTACGACCGCTCGCTCGATCCGCCCGCGACGACGACGGGGAACGGTGTTGCCGGAGCGCCGGGCCTTTGCACGCCCGGGGCGGCTCCGACCGGCACGACCACGGAATTCGACGAGGGTATCGATATCAACAAGCTCCTCCTGAACGGCGGAGCACCGGCCGGTGTGGACGGCGGGATCGCGTCGATCGACCCGAACAAGCTCGAGCGCGACCCGGCCCACAACTGCGCTCCCGTCTATCCTTGGAACTTTGTTCGCACGAACACGATTTTTGGCGTGGTGCACAAAGCGGGCGGCTACACCGCCTGGTCGGACAAGCATCCTTCCTACTCGTCGGTCTCGGGCCCCGGCAACGGGACCAACGTCGACGACTACTACTCGCCGGAAATCAACTCGATCCCGGTAGCGTTGCCCAGCGTGCCCGGCTGCAACCCGCTCCCGGATCAGACGGCGGTATCCAACAGCAATGCCTGGACCGACAGCTTCCAGAACATCCAGTGTTACGACAGCCTGAAGGTGCAGGCGATCCTCAACGAGATCGACGGCAAGGATCACAGCGGCACGTATCGCCGGCCGGTCCCCAACCTCTTTGGCATGAACTTTCAGGTGGTCAGCGTCGGCCAGAAGCTGATCGAGAAGAGTCTTCCTACCACCGTGACCGGCGGCTATCTCGACAATATCGGCACGCCGAGCCCGGCGCTGCTGAGCGAGATCGAGTTCGCCGACAGTTCGATCGGGAAAATGGTCGCCGAACTCAAAAAAACGCGCGGGCTCTACGAGTCGACGCTGATCGTCATTTCGGCCAAGCATGGCCAGAGCCCGATCGACTCCGCTCGATACCTGGGCATATCGACCAAACCTGATGACCCGATCACGACATCGCCGGCGACAATCCTGCAAGACCTACTGCCATTCTCCGAATCCCCGGCAAACCCCAACGGGATCGGGCCGACCGAAGACGACATCTCGCTGATCTGGCTGTCGGATTCGTCACAAACCGCGACCGCCGTGGGAATGCTGGAAAGTCAGTCGCCGGCGACGAGCAACATCGCTGGGATCGGCGAGATTTTCTCTGGGCCGGGCGATCGGCCAGATGTTCAACCTGCCGGGGCTGCCGCCAAACGGCGACCCGCGCACGCCGGATATCATCGTCACGCCGAATATCGGTGTTACCTACTCGGGAAGCGGCAAGAAACTCGCCGAACACGGCGGCTTCTCACACGATGACACGAACGTGATCATGTTGCTGTCAAATCCGAGTTTTTCCGCTGGGACGGTGACCAGCCCGGTCGAAACCTACCAGATCGCGCCGACGATCCTGGCGGCGCTGGGTCTCGATCCGAACAACCTGACCGCGGTGCAAAAAGAGGGCACCCAGGTGCTGCCCGGCCTCGACCTCGACACCGGCAAATAGCCTCGGTAACAAGCTCGACTGAGAGGGGCGCCCCGCTCGGGGCGCCTTGTCATCCTGCCCGCAGGGCGGCGACGAATTCGGCAAGACCGGGCTGTCGTTCTCGCCGCAGCCTCTCTGCCGTGACGATGGCCCGGACCTGCGCGACGCTCTCCTCGACATCGCGATTGACGATCACGTAATCGTATTCCGGCCAGTGGCTCATCTCCTCGGCCGACTTGGCCATCCGCGAGGCGACCACGGCGGCGCTGTCCTGGGCGCGGGCGCGCAGCCGCGCCTCGAGCGCGGCAAGGCTCGGCGGCAGCACGAAGACCGAAACGAGATCCTGCGGAACGCTCTTCGCGAGCTGCTGGGTACCTTGCCAGTCGACGTCTCCGACGACATCGCGCCCGGCAGAAAGGGCCGCCTCGATAGGCCCGCGCGGCGTGCCGTAGCAGTTTCCGAACACCGTCGCGTGCTCGAGGAGTTCGCCTTTCGCGAGCATCTCGTCGAAGCGACGCCGGTCGATGAAATCAGTAGTCGCGCCCTTCCACTTCGCCGTCCCGCGGCAGACGGGTTGTCACCGAGACCGACAGGGCCAGGGCAGGGTCACCGGCGACGAGCTGCCGGGTGATCGTCGTCTTTCCCGCCCCCGATGGCGACGAAAGGACCAGCAAGAACCCGCGCCTTTCGATTGCTGGCGGGCTCATTCGATGTTCTGCACCTGCTCGCGGAATTGTTCGACCGCCGCTTTCAAAGAAAGCCCCACTCGGGTCAGCTCGATATCGGCCGATTTCGAGCACAGGGTATTGGCTTCGCGGTTCAACTCCTGGCAGAGAAAATCGAGACGGCGTCCGACCGCCTCGTCCTGCCGGAGCAGATCGGCAGCCTGATCGAGATGCGCCCGCAGGCGCTCCAGCTCCTCGCGAATATCCGAGCGAGCGATGAGCAGCGCCATTTCCTGCGCGACCCGCTCCTCCGGCATGCCCGGGGCGAGATCGGCGATATTCGCCAACATCGTCTGCAGCCTTTCGCGAATCGCCGCCGGCTGGGCCGCCGCGCATCCCGCCGCCGCCTCCACCAGGGCCGCCATCTCCGCGAGCTGGCTGTGCAGCACGGCGGCGAGACGCGCGCCTTCCTCCGCCCTGGCGCCGGCCAGCGCGTCGAGCGCTCTCGCCCAGCTGTCGAGAACGGCATGCCGGCGTTCCTCGAGCACGGCATCCGGTTCGTCTTCGACCGTCTCCACCACGCCGCGCAGAGCCAGCAGCCCGTCGATGCGCGGCGGCGCCGCCTCGATCTCGCCCGCCAGCTCGTTCATCAGGGCAACCAGCTGAGCCAATGTCTCGCGATTGACCCGCACTACCGCGGGCTGAGTGCGGGTCACGGCGAGGGTGGCGGAAAAGTTGCCTCGGCGGAAACGCTGCGCCAGCAGCGCGCGAAGCTGGGGCTCCAGCGCATCGAAACCCGGCGCCAGCCGAAGCCGCAAATCGAGTGACTTGCCGTTGACGCTCTTGATCTCCCAAACCCAGCTGATGCCGAGCTCGTCGCCCTGCGCCCGCGCAAAGCCGGTCATGCTGACAATACCCAAATCCACCGCTCTCCCGCTGATCAGGGTTCGGTTATACGACGTTACCGGACGGGCGAACCCGGTTTTTCGTCAGGGATTGCGTGAACCGGTATTCCGCGCTCCGCTCGGCCGCGGCGCTGTGGTGGTATTGCGAGACGTTTCGGCTGTGTTCGGCGAGCGTCGTGGCAAAGACATGGCCGCCCGCTCCGTCGGCTACGAAATAAAGCTCATCGGTGAAAGCCGGTCGTGCGGCGGCTCGCAGCGCGGATATGCCGGGATTGTCGATCGGGCCGGGCGGCAGCCCTTTGGTCACATAGGTGTTGTAGGGCGAGAGAATCGCCAGATCGGTGTGGGTCAGCCGGCGATCGAACCTCTTCGAGCCCCGATCGCTCAAGGCATAGATCACCGTAGGGTCCGATTGCAGGCGCATGCCCAGGCGCAGCCGGTTTACGAACACCCCCGCGATACGGGCCTGCTCATCCTCGCGCGAGGCTTCCTTTTCGATCAGCGAGGCGAGGATCAACAACTCCCGCGGTGTCGTGAACGGCAAGTCGGGGCGACGCTCGGCCCAGACCTCGGCGAGTGCGCGCGCCATCGCCCGCTGCATGCGGTCGATCATATCCTTTCGGCGGTCGCCATACTCGTAAAGATAGGTTTCCGGCAGCAACTCGCCTTCGGCGGGCGGCGGGCCTGGATCCCCGTCGAGCGCAGGCGCGGCTTGCACCAGCGCCAGGATTTCCGCGCTGGTCAGGCCTTCCGGGATCGTCAGCCGATGCTTGACCGTCTTGCCGCTGGCGATGATCTCCATAGCCTGAAGCGCGCTCGTTGCAGCCGGAAACTCGTATTCGCCGGCCAGGAGTGCGGAGCTGCGGCCCGACAAGGTCGCGCCCAGCTCAAAGGAGCGCCGGTGCCGGATGATGCCCTGCTCCGCCAACAGCGAGGCGATATCGGAGAGGCCGGTATGCGGCGGGATCACGATCGTGCGTGGTTCCGTCAGCGGGCCCGGCGCGGCGACATCGCGGTAGAGCCAATAGCCGGCTCCTCCCAGGACGAAGAGGACGAGCGACACGGTGACCGCCGCCCAGGCCAAGAGGCGAAAAAAGCCCCGCATCAATCGCGCCCGTTTCCCGCGACCGCGCGCCTCGAGTCGTTCAGGGCGGCCCGACAAAGATCAGCGAGGCATTGGTGCCGCCGAAGCCAAAGGAATTGGAGAGCGCGTAGTTCACTCTGCGCTGCTTGGCTCGTTTTGGCACCAGGTCGATGTCGCAGGACGGAGAGGGATTGTCGAGATTGAGGGTCGGGGGGACGACCCCATTGCGGATCGCCAGGATCGCGAAGATCGCCTCGACGCTGCCGGCCGCTCCGAGCAGGTGTCCGATCGCCGATTTTGTCGACGACATCGACAGCTCGTAGGCATGGCCGCCGAACAGCCGCTTCACGGCGCCGAGCTCGATCTCGTCGCCGAGCGGGGTCGATGTGCCGTGGGCATTGATGTAGTCGATCTTGTCCGGCGCAATGCCCGCCCGCCGCAAGGCGTTGCGCATCGACCGAAACGCGCCGTTGCCGTCCTCCGCGGGAGCGGTCAGGTGAAATGCGTCGCCGGACATGCCGTATCCGATCACCTCGGCGTAGATCTTCGCTCCCCGCCGCCTGGCGTGCTCGTACTCTTCGAGGACGACAATTCCGGCGCCCTCGCCCATGACAAAACCGTCGCGTTCTCGGTCCCACGGACGCGATGCCCGCGGCGGGTCGTGGTTGAACCCGGTAGACAGCGCGCGAGCCGACGCAAAGCCGGCGAGACCGAGGCGGCAGATCGCCGCCTCCGTCCCGCCGCAAACCATGACGTCGGCGTCATCAAGCATGATCAGCCGCGCCGCGTCGCCGATCGCATGCGCCCCGCTCGAGCAAGCGGTCACCACGGCATGGTTGGGTCCGGTGAAGCCGTACCGGATCGAGACGTGGCCGGAGGCGAGATTGATCAGATTGGCGGGAATAAAAAACGGCGAAAGACGGCGCGGACCGCGTTCGTGTATGGTCAACGCACCATCGGTTATTCCGGGCAGCCCGCCGATGCCGGAGCCGATTATCACGCCGGTGCGCTCGCGCGCCTCCTCGGCTTGCGGCGTCCAGCCGGCATCTTCGACCGCTTGGGCGGCTGCGGCGAGCGCAAAGACGATGAACCCGTCCATTTTGCGCTGGTCCTTGGGCGGCACCCAATCATCGGCGTTGAAGAGGCCCGAGGCGGTCTCGCCGCGCGGCACCTGTCCGGCGATCTTGACCGGCAGGTCGGAAACGTCGAACGACTGAATCGCTCGGACGCCCGACACCCCCTCGACCAAACTGCTCCAGTTCCGTTCGAGGCCGATCCCGAGGGGTGTCACCAGCCCCATGCCGGTCACCACGACGCGTCGCATATTCTTCTCGTCACCCGCACGAGGTGGGAATGCCGGCGGCATGCGACCTGGCGTGGGGGAGTTCGGCAGCGGGCGGCTCAGCTGTGCGTTTCGATGAAGCTGACCGCATCCTTCACCGTCACGATCTTCTCGGCCGCGTCATCCGGGATCTCGCACCCGAACTCCTCCTCGAAGGCCATCACCAGCTCGACGGTGTCGAGGCTGTCGGCGCCCAGATCGTCGATGAAGCTGGCGTTTTCGGTCACCTTCAATTCGTCGACGCCCAGATGCTCGACGACGATCTTCTTGACCCGATCAGCGACGTCACTCATCCGTTCTTATCCTCAGTGGCTTGCTGGAAATCGTAGACGCGCCAAACGCCCTGGCGCTGTCGGCCATGACGGGCGCCGCCCTCCCCGGATCGCCCTTAGGGACCGCGTCGACATCAAAGTCACGGTGCGGTCACATAGCATGTTTCCCCGGCACTGCAAATCGGCTGCTCCGGGGAGCGGTTCGACCGCTTCATACCATGACCATACCGCCATTGATGTGCAAGGTCTGGCCCGTGACATAAGCCGCTTCGGCGCTCGCCAGGTAAACCACCGCCGCAGCCACCTCTTCCGGGGCGCCGAACCGGCCGGCGGGAATCGCTTCGGTGAGCCGCGCGCGTTGCTGCGCCGTCAATTTGTCGGTCATCGCCGTCACGATCAGGCCCGGCGCGACACAGTTCACGGTAATGCCGCGCCCGGCAATCTCGGCGGCGATCGATTTCGACATGCCGATCATCGCGGCCTTTGCCGCGGCATAGTTAGCCTGCCCGGCATTGCCGCTGACCCCGACGACCGAGCTGATCCCGATGACGCGTCCGTGGCGCCGACGAACCATGCCGTGCAGCACCGCGCGGGTGAGCCGGAACTGGGCCGTCAAATTGACCTCCAGAACCGACTGCCAGTCCTCGTCCTTCATCCGTAGCGCCAGCGCGTCGCGCGTGATTCCCGCGTTGTTGACGAGAATGTCGACCCGGCCCATTGCCGCCTCGGCCTCTTTGGCCAGTCGTTCCGGCGCTGTCGGATCGGCGAGGTCGGCCAGCCCGACATGAACTCGCGCGCCGAGCTCGCCCGCCAATGCTTCGAGCGCGGCGGAACGTGTTCCCGCCACCATGACCTCCGCGCCTTGACGATGCAGGGCCTTGGCGATCGCCCCGCCGATCCCGCCGGAGGCTCCGGTCACCAACCCAGTTTGGCCAGACAGATCGAACAATCGCGAAACCTCTACCCAATGATATCGATGGCGATTTCCTGGAGTGTCATAGCTCCTCGATCAAACTCGCGATTTCTGCCGGCGTCCCGACTGAGCGTGCCGAGAGATCCGGGTCGATCCGCTTGACGAGCCCGGTGAGCACGCGGCCGGTTCCAATCTCGACGATCTCTTCGACCTCCGCCTGCTTGAGAAAGAGCATGCTCTCGCGCCACCGCACCATCGCCGTCACCTGTTCGACGAGGCCGTGCTTTATCCTTGCCGGATCGCGCGTCGCGGTGGCCGACACATTGGCGACGAGCGGCACCGCGGGCGGCTGCAGCGTAACCCGGCCGAGCGCTTCCGCCATGACTTCGGCGGCTGGGGCCATCAGCGGCGAATGAAACGGCGCGCTGACCGGAAGCGCGATCGACCGCCTCGCCCCATTCGCCCGAGCGATCGCAATCGCCCGTTCGACGGCTTGTCGGTGCCCGCTCACGACGACTTGGCCCGGAGCATTGTCGTTTGCCACCGCACATACCTGGTCCGGGCCGGCAGCCTCCGCTGCAACCGCCTGCCCCTGCTCGACGTCGAGGCCGAGCAGCGCCGCCATCGCTCCCTCGCCGACCGGAACGGCCTCCTGCATCGCTCGGCCTCGCAGCCTGAGCAGACGCGCCCCATCCCCGATGGTGAGAGTACCTGCTGCCGCGAGTGCCGAATATTCACCAAGCGAATGCCCCGCCACGAAAGCGGCGTGCCGGGTGAGGGCGAAACCGCCCTCCGCCTCGAGGACGCGAATGACCGCAAGGCTCGCCGCCAGCAACGCCGGCTGGGCGTTCTCGGTGAGGGTAAGCTCGCTTTCCGGTCCTTCGAACATGAGTCGCGACAGGTTGTGCGACAAGGCGTCGTCCACTTCCTCGAAGACCTGGCGTGCCGGCGCAAACGTCGCCAGGACGCGCCCCATGCCGACCGCCTGCGAGCCCTGTCCCGGAAATACGAATGCCCGCTTCATGCGGAACCGCGTTCCCCCTTCGCCGGTCTCCCCGCACTGGTCGATGCGGGCCGCGTGGTGATAGCGGCGTCACGCTCGTTGTCAAGGCGGCGTTGCGTCCTCGTGTTGCGCCAGTGCCGGCCTCCCATATAATATGGAGGTTCAACCCTTGCCGGCTCGGCCGGCTCGGTTCGGTCGGCGCTCGCGCCCCGAATCCTCACTAGCCATAAGGGATACGGTTCACTATGCCACTGTACGAGAACGTGTTCATCGCGCGCCAGGACATTTCCGGCGCCCAGGTTGATGCCCTCGCCGACACTTTCACTCAGCTCGTCGCCGACAATGGCGGCGAGGTGAAGAAGCGCGAGTACTGGGGGCTGCGCAACTTGATGTATCGCATGCGGAAAAACCGCAAAGGTCACTACGTGCTGCTGAACCTCTCGGCGCCCCCCGCTGCTGTGGCCGAGCTCGAACGGACCATGCGGATCAACGAGGATGTGATCCGCTATCTGACGATCCGCGTCGACGAGTTGGAGGACGGGCCTTCGGTTGTCATGCAGAGCCGCGGCAGCCGTGACGATCGCCAACGGCGGGGCGATCGGGAGAGATCGGGTGATGGGCGCGAGATGGAGCGGCCTGCCGCGGAGCGTCCAGTCCCTCAGCCTCCGGTCGCCTGAGCATGCGGTCCCTGAGCATGCGGTCCCTGAGCATGCGGTCCCTGAGCATGCGGTCCCTGAGCACGCGGTCCCTGAGCACCCGGTCCCTGAGCACCCAGTCCCCGAAACGGTGGAGCCGTAAATGGAAAGCCAATCGCCCGGCGGCCCGGGGCGCGGTGCGGCGGCGCGCCGTCCGTTTTTCCGCCGGCGGAAGTCGTGCCCGTTCTCCGGGCCCAATGCTCCTAAGATCGACTACAAGGACGTTAAGCTGTTGCAGCGCTTCATCTCGGAGCGCGGCAAGATTGTGCCGAGCCGCATCACCGCAGTCTCGACCAAGCGGCAGCGCGAGCTCGCCCAGGCGATCAAGCGGGCGCGCTTTCTGGGTCTGCTCCCCTATCTGGTGAAATAGGCAGTTCCGAGTCAGCGGAGCCCTGGGCGGTCATCGCCGTGAGCCGGCTGGGGTTCGCCGGGGCGTCGGTGGTCTGCGGAGCGACTCGCAGCCGGCCCGTATCTGCTGGTGCTGACCGGTTCGACCGGCTCGATGATCCTCATCTATCTCGCTCAGCTGCCGCTTTTTGCCGCCGGGCTATGGCTCGGGACTGGTGCTTCGGCGTTGGCCGGGTTGGTCGCGGCGCTGATCCTAGCGGGTGCCGGCGGCATGCCGGCAGCGGCCCTTTTTGCGGCGCTGAATGTCGCTCCGGTCGTCCTGCTGGTGCGCCAATCCTTGCTGGCCCGGACCGGCGCCCGGCAATGCGGTCGACCGGAATGCGGTCGAATGGTATCCGCCGGGCCTCATGACGGCTTGGCTGACCGGCCTCGGCCTGATAGCAGCCGCTGTCACGCTCGTTTTCCTCGGCGGCCCGCAGGCTATGCAGGCTGCGTTGCGCGAGGCGCTGGCCCCTGCCCTCGACGGCCAACTCGGCGAGATTACTCCCGAGCTGAATGAATTGCTCGCCTTCGTCGCTTTCATTCTCCCCGGGATTATCGCCACCTCATGGATGGTGATGACAATAAGCAATGGAATCCTCGCCCAGGGCTTGCTGGCCCGTTTCGGAGCGGGCTGGCGGCCATCTCCCGATCTCGCGGCGCTCGGTCTCCCGATGTGGATCCCGGTGCTGCTCGCCTTTGCTGCCGGGGCGACGCTCCTCGGGGGAACCGCGCGCTTTATCGGCGTCAACGTGCTGATCGTGCTGGCCGTGCCGTTCTGCCTCGCGGGCCTTGCCGTGCTCCATACGGTGGCGCGCCGGTTCCCACGTCCGGCGGTCGCCCTTGTGACGTTCTATTTGGTGGCCGGGGTCTTGGGCTGGCCGCTCCTGTTGATCGCCCTTTTGGGGTTGCTCGATTCGCCGCTCGGTCTGCGGCGGCGTTTCGCCTAACCTTTGAGATTGGAGGAATTTGAATGATCGAACTGATCCTGCTCGAGAGGGTCGAGAAGCTCGGCCAGATGGGCCAACTCGTTAAAGTGAAGCCCGGCTATGCCCGGAACTATTTGTTGCCCCAGAAGAAAGCGATGCGCGCAACAAAAGAGAATTTGACCTATTTCGAGACCCAGCGTGCCCAGCTCGAAGCCAACAACCTGCAGCGCCGGACCGAAGCGACGGAAGTCGGCGGCAAGATCGAGGGTGTGACCGTCGTGATCATCCGCCAGGCCGGCGAAAGCGGGCAGCTCTACGGCTCGGTTTCGGCCCGCGATATCGCCGATGCGGTGACGGCAGCGGGTTTTACGGTCGAGAAGCGCCAGGTCGTCCTCGACCGGCCGATCAAGAATTTGGGCCTGCATTCGGTGAAGGTTGTGCTTCATCCGGAAGTATCGGTGACAATCACCGCCAATGTCGCCCAGTCGGCGGAAGAGGCCGAAATGCAGGCCAAGGGGATCGACCCGCTGCGCCTGCGCGACGAGGAGGAGGAAGAGGCTCGCGCCGCTGCGGCGCAGACCGGTCCCGCCGCCGCCTAGCGAATCGAACCTCTTGTCTCCAATCGAGAATTTGCCAAATATCGCTAAAGTTGATTCCAATTCGATCGCGTACCGATGCTGCTGTCGCGTCTGTTCGAGCGGATCATCACAATCGGCCGCCTGCGGGTCATAGACGCCGGCGGATCACTTCACACATTCGACGGATCCGGCGGACCCCGCGTAACCGTCCGGCTGCACGATCCGGCCTTGCACTGGAAACTCGCTCTAAGGCCTCGCCTATATTTCGCCGAAGCCTACATTGATGGGAAGCTGACGGTCGAGGAAGGCAGCCTCTACGATCTGATCGATCTGTTCGCGGTCAACCTAGAAGCCATGCCGCCGGGGTTGCTCGCGCAGCTGCTTAACGGATCCGTCACGCTGTTCCGCCGTATTCATCAATACAACCCTCTGCCGCGCGCCCGACAGAACGTCGCTCATCACTACGACTTGTCGGACCAGTTCTACGAGCTGTTTCTCGATCGGGACCGGCAGTATTCCTGCGCCTATTTTCACGACGAGTCTGAGGATCTGGATGTCGCTCAGCTTGACAAAAAAAGGCACCTCGCAGCAAAGCTGCTGATCCGACCCGGACATAGGGTGCTCGACATCGGTTCGGGCTGGGGCGGCCTCGCGCTCTACCTCGCCGGCGAATGCGGCGCCGATGTAACGGGTCTGACACTCTCGGTCGAGCAACATAAGGTCGCGACGCGGCGTGCCGCCGCGGCCGGCCTCTCCGACCGGGTCAGATTCCACCTGCTCGACTACCGAGAGGAAGCCGGGGAATACGACCGTATCGTCTCGGTCGGGATGTTCGAGCATGTCGGGCTCAATCATTACCGTGTCTTCTTCGCCAAGCTGAAATCGCTGCTGGCGCCGGATGGCGTGGCGCTGCTGCACTCGATCGGGCGCAAGGATGGACCGGGCTCGACAATGCCTTGGATACGCAAGTACATTTTTCCGGGCGGTTACGTGCCGGCCCTTTCCGAGGTCCTGCCGGTCATTGAGCACCTGCGGGTCTGGGTCACCGACATCGAAATTCTGCGGCTGCATTACGCCGAGACGCTCAGAGCGTGGCGGCGGCGGTTCGAGCGAAATCGCGACCGCGTGCTGGCGGTTTATGACGAGCGCTTCTATCGGATGTGGGAGATGTATCTCGTCGGCTCGGAAATCGCGTTCCGGCGGCAGGACCACATGGTTTTCCAGATGCAGCTCGCCAAAGCCGTCGATGCGGTGCCGGTGACGCGCGACTACATGCTGGACTGGGAGCGTGAGCACAGCGGCGCCGCCGACCGGGCCGCCTGATTTGGGCGCCAGATTCGGAGCCATTCGTTTTCCCGAGAGTTAGGCGCAACCCATCCCCGCCTTACACAGGCTGGGGATCGAATACCGCGCGGGGTCGCTGTCTTGAGCCGGTGGTATCCTGCCGGTGCATGGAAACAAACATGACGTCCCGGGTCGCGCTGTTGCGCGAGCCCAACCCCGAGCTTCTCCGAACCCCACCCTACAACACGGAAGCCGAACAGGCCCTGCTCGGCGCCATACTGATCAACAACACGGCCTATTACCGGGTCTGCGAATTCCTCCAGCCGGAGCATTTCGGCAATGCCGTACACGGACGCATCTTTGCGGCGATCGGCAAGCTGTTGGGCCGCGGCCAGATCGCCAACCCGGTCACCCTCAAGAACTTGTTCGATCAGGACGGTGCGCTGACCGAGATCGGCGGGGCGCAGTATCTGGCGCGTCTGGCGGGCGCCGCGGCGGCGATCATCAATGCCGAGGATTACGGCCGCGCCGTTCACGACCTCTACCTGCGGCGCGAGCTGATCGGGCTCGGCGAGGATGTGGTCAACGACGCGTTTCGCCAGGACCTCGACAATCCGGCGCTCGAACAGATCGAGCGCGTGGAAAAGAAGCTGTTCGACCTCGCGACGACCGGGCAAACGGAGGGCGGGTTTCAGGCGTTCGGGACCGCGCTGACGAGCGCGATCCTCAACGCGGAGGCGGCTTTCAAGCGCAGCGGCAAGACCGTCGGGGTGGCGACTGGGTTTATCGATCTCGATCGCAAGCTGGGCGGGCTCCACCCTTCCGATCTGGTTGTCCTCGCCGGCAGACCGTCGATGGGAAAGACGGCGCTGGCCACCAACATCGCGTTCTACGCGGCGCGCAATTACCAACCCTCCGCTGCCCCCGAATCACATAAGGACGCCGAAGACGGAGCGGTCGTCGGCTTCTTTTCGCTCGAAATGTCGGCGGAGCAACTCGCCACTCGCATTCTGGCCGAGGAGTCCGGTGTCTCCTCCGACAAGATTCGGCGGGGCGATGTCAGCCATGAGGATTTCGACAAGTTTGTCCAGGCGAGCCAACAGCTGGCCGCGCTGAAATTGTTCATCGACGATACGCCGGCATTGTCGGTGGCAGCGGTGCGCACGCGCGCCCGGCGCCTGAAGCGCCAGCAGGGCCTGGGGCTGATCGTCATCGACTACCTGCAGCTGCTGCGCCCGTCGAACCAGACCCGCGCGCAGGACAACCGCGTTCAGGAAATCTCGGAGATCACCCGCGGGCTGAAGGCGCTGGCCAAGGAGCTCGATGTTCCGGTGCTGGCCTTGTCGCAACTGTCCCGGGCGGTCGAGCAGCGCGAAGACAAGCGCCCAATGCTGGCCGATCTGCGCGAATCCGGCTCGATCGAGCAGGATGCCGATGTCGTGATGTTCATCTTTCGCGAGGAATATTACCTGTCGCGCGAGCCGAGCCGCCGCCCGGACGAAGCGGAGAGCAAGTACAGCGAGCGCTACCAGGAATGGCGAGAGCGGCTCGAAAACGTGCATGGGCTCGGCGAAATCATCGTCGCCAAGCAGCGGCACGGGCCGATCGGCGCAGTCAAACTCCGCTTCGATGCCGAAACCACCAAGTTCGACAACTACATGGCCCCCGATCACCTGCCGACCGCGGATTTCTAGCGGAGATTCGATCGGGTTGGCGGAAATGTCATTGCGAACGAAGTGAAGCAATCTCGGGCCGCTGACTGCTCGCCCGGTCGAGATTGCTTCGTCCCACGACGCGCTCCTTGCAATGACAACTGTGGCGTTATTGCCGGTCGCCGTTGGCGTCGGCCAGCTCGACGAGGCTGATGCGGTTGCGCCGGACGGTGAGGGCGAGCTTGCCGTGCTTCAAGGCCAGCGCGTCCTTGCCGAAAATCTCGCGGCGCCATCCCGAAAGGGCCTTCACCGGCGCGTCGTCATCGGCGGCGATCGCTTCCAGGTCATCGGCCGAGGCCAGCAGTTTTTGCGCGACCTGATGGTCGTCGCAGCGCTGCTTCAACGAGCACACGCAACAATTCGATCAGCGGGCCGAGACCGGGCGGCGAATCTGCTCTCGCGACAACCGGCGGCTCGACCGCTCCACTGTCGGTCAGGCCGCGCTGCACCGCTTCCAGGATCTCGCTCCCGAGCTTGCCCTCGGCGATGCCTTTGCCGAGGCTGCGGGTCCGCGCGAGCGCCTCGATGGAGCGCGGAGCATGGGCGGCGATCTCAAGCACCGCTTCGTCCCGCATGATCCGCCCGCGCGGCAGATTGCGTTGCCGCGCCGCCGTCTCGCGCCACGCCGCCAACTCCCGCAATACGCCAAAGAACCGCGCGTCGATCCGGCCGCGCAGCCGAAACCGGCGCCACGCCTCGCTCGGATCGCCCCGGTAGGTCTCGGGGTTGGACAGTTCGGCCATTTCCTCGGCGAACCAGCTCGCCCGGCCGTTTGACGCGAGCTGCTGCTGCAGCTTCTCGTAAACGGTGCGGAGGTGGACGACATCGGCGAGGGCATAGCGGATCTGCCGCTCGGTCAACGGCCGATGCGACCAGTCGGTAAACCGGGAGGATTTGTCGAGCGCGGCTCGGGCGAGCTTGGCGACCAGGGTCTCATAGCTCGCCGCATCGCCAAAGCCGCAGACCATTGCGGCGATTTGGGTGTCGAAGAGCGGCGCCGGCACCGCGCCGGACAGGTTGAAGAAGATCTCGATGTCCTGGCGCGCCGCGTGGAACACCTTCAACGTGCCCGGATCCGCCGTCAGGGCGAGGAGCGGCGCGAGGTCGATCCCCGGGGCGAGCGCATCGATCGCCGCCGCTTCCTGCGGGCCCGCCACCTGCACGAGGCACAAGATCGGCCAATAAGTCCGCTCGCGCATAAACTCGGTGTCGACCGCAATAAAGCTCGCCTCCTTTTGCCGCTCGCAAAAGCCGGCCAACGCGTCCGTGTCAGTGATTACTGTCATTATCCATGCTATACCGAACAGAAACCGTCCGTCTACTTGGCCGCCGGGAGGACCATCAAATCGCGGTCGCGCGGCTGGACGGCAAAGACCGGGACGGCTTCGGCAAAGCCGCGCAGCGGGCGAGTGCCGAGCGGCGCCAATCGGAACGCATTGCCGACCTCCGCCGCCACAGTCGCATCGATCAAGATCTGCCCGTCCTCGGCGGCGGCGCAGATCCGCGACGCCAAATTCACGACACTGCCGATCGCGGTGTAGTCCGAGCGGCTCTCATAACCGATGCGGCCGACCGTCGCCGGGCCTTTTGCGAGACCCACCCCAAAGCCGATCGTGTGCCCGCGCGCCCGCCAGCCGGCCATCAGCGACTGGACCGAGCGCTGCATTTCCACCGCCATCTCCACTCCGCGCATAGCCGGGTCCTGGCACGGGACGGGCGCGTTCAGCAGCAGCATCACCCCGTCGCCCATAAAGCAGGTCAAGGTCGCCTCGTAATGCGTGATGATCGCGCCGAGCGCCTCATAATATTCCTGCAGAAGCCCCATCACCTCCTCCGGCGCGGCGGCGCCGGAAAAGCCGGTGAAGCCGCGCAGGTCGCAGAAGATCACGACAACCTCGGCGCGGTGGCTGTCGAGCAGGGCCTCTTGGTCGCTTCCTTCGACGAGCTCGGCGACTTGCGGCGCGAGAAACCGCTTCAGCCGCCCGATCCGCTCCGAACGCTCCTGCGATACCGCGAGCTCGCCGGCCATCTCGTTGAACCGCCGCGCCAGCCCCTCGAGCTCGTCGCCGGTGGTGATCTCGATCTTGTAGTCGAAATGCCCGGCGCCGATCTGTTCGGCCCCTTTTTCCAGCAGAGCGATCGGCCCGGTCATCCGCCGTGCCAGCAGATAGGCGAGCATCGCCGCGAACAACGCCCCGGCAAGCAGCAGCAGACCGGTTCGCCACAGCTCCGCGCGAATTGGCGTCAGGGCTTCGGCCGTGGGTTGCTCGACGAACGCCATCCAATCCGGCCCCGCGATCGGTGCCATCGCGGCGATGACCGAGCGGCGCTCGGCGTCGATGCCCTCGGCGGTCTCGCCACCGCCGGCTATTGCCGCCTGCTGCAATTGTTTGAGGCGGGCCGCCGACGGGTCGCCATCGCCACGCAACACCAGGCTGATGTCGGGATGCGCGACGAGACGGCCGGGGCGATCGAGCACAAAAGCATCGCCCGATTGCCCGACATGGATCGCCTGGATGACGTCCCAGATCAGCTTGAGATTGACGACGGCAATCGTCACGCCATTGATCTTGCGTGCCCCGGCGACGGCGATGGTCATATGCGGCTCGGAACCCTCGTAGAACGATACTGGGCCGTACCAGATTCGCTCCGATCGGGCGCCGAGCACCGGCGGATCGTTGCTGCGTTCGGTGCCGCTGTTGACGACATCGGGATCGACCCGCGAAACATGCAGCCGCTCGATGCCTTCTCCGTCCACGAGCGTGACCTCGAGGATCGCGGGCACTTGGCGCATCAGCCGCAGCACGTCGAAGCGGTGCCGCTCATCCATGCCGTCGCGCCACGGCAATTGCACTGTCCATTGCAACTGGTCGGTGATGTCGTCGAGGAACCCCTGGATCTTGCCCGCCGCCGAGCGCGCTTCGGCGTGGAGCCGCTGGCTCAGCACCTCGCGCTGGTCGCGATAGCCGAACCACGCCTCGCTCGCGCCATTGGCGAGCAACGGCACGACCACCGCGACGAACAACGCGGTGAAATACTTCTGGAACAGCAGCCGCCGCGGTCGGGCCGCCGTCCGCGCATCGGGCGCCTTCATTCGATTACGGTCACGGTTGCATCTCCCTCTCCGCCCTCAGGGGCGGAGAGGGCCGGGGTGAGGCGGGGGATTCTGAGCGGTCGCAGTCGTCCACCTCACCTTCCCACGCCTTGCGGCGTGGGCCCCTCCCTCTCCCCCCTGAAGCGCAGAGAGGGATTCCTCACCGGCCCGGCGAGATCTGTGCGTGCCTTAACGCCTTCGCAGGCGCGACAATAACCGTTATGATGACCGGACTTCATTTTGAGCCGCAGAGTATGACAGGAGAGCGGTGATGGGTAAGAGAATCGCGGTCGTCGGGGTCGGAGCGGTCGGCGGTTATACCGGGGCGCATATGGTGCGGGCCGGCGAGGATGTGACCTTCATCGACATGTGGCCGGCGCATGTCGATGAAATGAAGAAGAACGGCTTGCGCATCACGCACCACGAGGGCGAGGAGCCGTTCACGGTCAAGGTGCGGGCGTTGCATTTGACCGAGGCGCAGCATCTCGCCAAGGAGGCGCCGATCGACATCGCCTTCGTCTGCACGAAATCCTATGACACCCAATGGGCGGCGATGATGATCCGCCAGTATCTGGCGCCCGGCGGCTATGTCGTCTCACTGCAGAACTGCATGAACGAGGAGACGATCGCCGGCGTCGTCGGCTGGGGCAAGACGATGGGCTGCATCGCCAGCAACATCAGCGTCGGTCTCGTCGAGCCGGGCCATGTCCATCGCGGCGGGGTCAAGGGCGGCGCGGCGCACACGGTCTATCGCACCGGCGAAGTCCACGGCGCGATCACCGAGCGGGCGCACGAGGTGTGCCGGCTGGTCTCCTACGCCGACAGCGCCAAGGTCACCGACAATCTGTGGGGCGAGCGCTGGTCGAAGCTCGTCGCCAACACGATGGCGAACGGGGTCTCGGCCTGCACCGGGCTTTCCGGCGCGCAGATCGCGCAGAACGAGGCGATCCGCCATTTCCAGGCGCGGCTCGGCAGCGAGGCGATCCGCATCGGCGAGGCGCGCGGCTACCGGCTCGAAGAGATCGACCATCTGCCGCCGGAGACGATCGCCCGCGCCGGCGAGGGCGACGCCGCGGCGCTGAAGATCTATGACGAGCGGCGGCTGTCGCGGGTCGGGCGCGGCTCGCCGGACCAGCGGCCGTCGATGGGCCAGGACATGGCCAAAGGCCGGCGCACCGAGATCGAGTTCCTCAACGGCTTCGTCGTGCGCGAAGGCGAGCAGGCCGGCATCCAGGCCCGCGCCAACGAGCGCCTCGTCGACATCGTCAAGAAGGTCGAGCGCGGCGAACTAAAACAGGACCCCCGCCACATCACCGACCTCCGGCTGAACTGACTTCGGCTTCCCCACACCCCAACCCTCTTCCCCACGAGCGGCCAGGCGGAGAGGAGGGCCCTAAGGAGGCTCTCTCAGACTGATTCGAATAGGGAAATCCGCCATTTTTCATGACCCCCACTCCCAACCGCTCCTCCCTCCTCCCGCGTCGGCGATCGCCCTCCTGGCTGGGCTGGCTCCACGGCCAAGCTTGACTTGTGTACACAAAGATGTATATTAGAAGGACGGGGGAATCAGAACAACTGCCTCACTCGGTGCAAGTCAGCTTCAGCATGCCCATCGAGATTCAGACGGAAGTAGTCGTAACTCACCCAGCGCTGATAGAGTTTGTGTATAATTTTGACTGGGACGAAACGAAGAGACTTAGCAATCTTGAAGAGCGAGGCGTTGACTTCAGGGACGCGGCCTGATTTTTGACGCCCCTAATATTGCCAAGGAAGATACGCGCAGCGATTACGGTGAGAGGCGATTTCGTGCTTTGGGAAAAGTCGATAATGAATACTACATCGTTGCCTATACATTGCGGGAAGCGGTTTGCTGGATCATCAGTGCGTGGAAGGTAGGTGAGAATGGCAAACGACGATACGAAGAAATACTCTCTCGATGAACTGAGGGATATGCGCGAGCGGGGCGAAACCAAAACTCGGTCCGATGCTCCTACGTACGACCTGGACGCTGATTTCTGGGAGAATGCGCAGGTGGTTATGCCCCCGGGCAAATCCTCAATCCATTTGCGCGTCGATACAGACGTGTTGCAATGGTTCAAGAAACAGGGACGCGGTCACTTGAGCCGTATGAACGCCGTCCTGCGTTCGTTCATGCAAGCCCAAAAGCAACACCGTCCCCGGTAATCAACCCCTTTTTCATGCTTCGGCGCAGCGCCTTCGTGCTATGCGTTTGGAGGTGCGAACTGCGGTGTGGG
>CAVOWQ010000020.1:0-68382 GCA_963700195.1 uncultured Alphaproteobacteria bacterium | reverse complement strand
GCGGCGCGCTTCCTCGTCGGTCTCGGCGCACATGAAATAGCTGGTCAGAGCGATATTCGGGTTGGTGACGTAATCCGCCAGTTTGTCGAGCCGCTTGGTGAGATTGTAGTAGGCGTGGACCCAGGCATGCGCCGCATCCGCGCTCAAGAACTGGAACGCGAGCGCACCGAGGCCGCGGCGCCCGGCCATCTCAATCGTGTCAGAGCCGAGCACGCGACCCATAACGGCGGATGCGGTTTCTGCAACGGCTTGGGCACGACGTTGCGCAGCGGGAAATCGAAATAGGTACCGTGGTATTCGCAACCGCCATCCTTGAACATCGGGATGACCGCGCCGGCGGCCTTCCAGACCAGTTTTTCGAAGCGGCAGTGAACTCAGCTCGGTGATGCTGGCGCTCTCGCCCATGCCGAATTCGACGCGGCCGCGGCTCACCAGATCGAGCGCCGCGATGCGCTCGGCGACCCGCGCCGGATGAGCCGTCGTCAGTTGCATGATGCCGTGCGCCAGCCGGATCTGCCGCGTGCGCTGGCTCGCCGCCGCGAGGAACACCTCCGGCGCCGGCGAGTGCGAATGTCCTCGAGGAAATGGTGCTCGACTTCCCAGGCGAAGTCGTAGCCGAGGCGGTCAGCCAGTTCGAGCTGGTCGAGTGCATTGTGGTAAAGGGTCAGCTCACTGTTTGGTCCCCAGGGCCGCGGCAATTGTAGCTCGTAAAAGATCCCGAATTTATCGCTTGCTCCTGGCCGGGATCATCGCCCATCCCGGCGGCGGCTCTCTTCCCCGGATGCACGCTGCCGCATTCCAAGCACCTGCGCGCGCTCGGATCGGCGTAAAAGGCGGCGAATAGCGGGGGCAAGTCCTTGACGACGTCGGCGACAGCGATCTCGACGCGGTGGACGAGCGCCCCGCAATCGAAGCAGAACCATTCGAACCCATCCGTGTCGCCCGGCCCGCGCGCGCCCTCGACGACGAGCCCGACGGAGCCTGCGATCGGGCGCTGCGGCGAGTGGCGCAGATGCGGCGGCAGCATAAAGACCTCGCCTTCGCGGATCGGCAGATCGTAAGTCCGGCCCGCTTCGGCGAGCTTCAGAACCATGTCGCCGCGCAGCTGATAAAAGAACTCCTCGGCGGGGTCGTCGTGAAAGTCGACGCGCTGGTTCGGCCCGCCGACGACCATTACGACCATGCCGGCGTCCTCGAACACCAATTTGTTACCGACCGGCGGCCTCAGCAGATGGCTGTGCTCGTCAATCCACCGCGCGAAGTGGAACGGCTTGCGCGCTCGCGCTGTCGTCATTGCACTTCTCCTCCCGGATGCCAGCCGATGGCGCGGCGCAGGAAATTGTAGCCGAGCGCGGTAAAAGAAGCGCGCTCGCTGTTGTCCTTGCCATAGCCGTGCCCGCCAGCGGCAGGCTCGTAAAAATAGGCCTCGTAGCCCATCGCCTGCAGCTTCGCGGCCATTTTGCGGGCGTGGCCGGGATGGACGCGATCGTCGCGCCGGCTCGTCGCGATCAGGATCGGCGGATAAGGCCGGCCCGGGGCCGCGGCGTGGTAGGCGGAAATCTCTTTAAGGAATTCCCAATCCTCAGGATTGTCGGGGTCGCCGTATCTCGGCGATCCAGCTCGCGCCGGCATGCAATCTTCGAGTAGCGGCGCATGTCGATCAGCGGGATCGTGCAGAACAGCGCGCCGAACCGCTCCGGATAGCGGGTCAGCATATTGGTGATCAGTATGCCGCCATTGGAGCCGCCCTCGGCGGCGATGCGGCTGGGCTGCGTCACCCCGCGCCGCACGAGGTCGGCGGCGACCGCGGCGAAATCGTCGTGCGAGAGCACGCTTGCCCTCCCGTCGTCCGGCCTCGTGCCAAGCGGTGCCGAACTCGCCGCCGCCCCTGATATTGGCGACAACGCTCGGTGCCGCCGCGCTCGAGCCACAGCTTTCCGACGGCGGGATTGTAATAAGGCAATTGCGATATGCGAAAGCCGCCATAGCCCGAAAGATGAACCGGCGCGTCGCCGGTCTCGCCAGGCGGGCCGACCTGCACATACGGGATGCGGGTGCCGTCCGGCGACGATCGCTTCGTGGCGCGTAACGACAAGGCCGGCCGGATCGAAAGCATTGCGGCGCCCGCTTCAGCAGCTCGGGTGCAGCGGCGGGACGCACCAGGAACAGCGACGGCGGCGTCAGCGGGTCCTGCGCGCTGGCGAGCAGGTCGCCGTTCGACTCTTCCGTCTGGACATCGAGCGGCCAGACATTGGCCACGCCCAATATCGGGCAGGCCGGTAATGCGCTCACGCGACCACCCGGTCTCGGACGGGGTCAACGCCTCGAAGACCGGTTTCAAATCATCGAGGATCGACAGATGAAGCCGGCCGCCGCACCAGAAGAACCCTTGCAAGGCGCGGCGCTCGGCCGGCTCGAACAGCTTCGTGAAGCGGCGATCGCCAGCAAGGAAAGCGGCGAAGGAAATGCCGAGCACAGTGTCCGGCGCGTAGGTGTCGTCGCCGATCGTCCAGGCGGTCCGCCGCCTGACCGCGAGCCAGCCGCGGTGCCACGTGACCCAAGCATCGGTCGGGAGGTCGATGCGGGTCTTGGGTCCGGTGCGGTCGCCGATCCAAAGCGATTGCGTCGAAAAAGCCGAGCCTCTCGACAAATACCAGCAGCTCCTCCCTCGGTCTCGCGATCGACATCCGCCCAGACCGCCATATGGTCGGCGCTCGTCTCGAAGATGACCGGGGCGGCCAGCGGGTCGGCTCCGCGCCGCCACAGCCGCACGGTGCGCGCATAGCCCGAGCTGGTGGCCATGTCCTCGCCCAGCGCCGAGGACAGCAACAGCGTGTCGCGATCGAGCCAGGCGGCCCCGCCCTTGGCCTCCGGCAGCGTGAAACCGCCGGATACGAAATCGCGAGCAGAAAGGTCGAACTCGCGCAGCACCACCGCATCGGCGCCGCCGCGCGACAGCATCACAATGGCGCGGTCGTGGCTGCCCGGGATCGTCGCGGCCCCGCTCCATGTCCAATCTTCGCCTTCGGTTGCCGCGAGCGCGTCGAGGTCGAGCAGAATGTCCCACTCCGGCGTCTCGCTGCGGAAGCTGTCGAGCGTCGTGGCGCGCCACAGGCCGCGCGGGTGCGCCGCGTCCTTCCAGAAATTGAAGACCCTGGCACCGCGCCTGCGCGATCAGCGGGATGTTGTCGGGCCGGTCGAAGATCGCGGCGAGCGTGTCGCGATCGGCTGCGAAGCGCGCGATCGCCGAACCGCGCCAAGGTCGCGGCGTTTTCTGCGTCGACCCAGGCGAGCGCCCGCTCGCCGTCGATCTCTTCGAGCCAGAGATAGGGGTCGTCGTCGGGGGCGTCGATGGTCGGTCGCGGATCGGTCATAGCGGTCAGTTGCGCTAGCAGCGACATGGCTTTAAAATTAACACCACAAGCGAAAATAGGCGATTTCGCGGGACGATTTGTCCGATTCCTGACGGACGGCTCATCTCGCGATGCAAAAAGTCGTGGACATTAGCCGGCAGAGCTGACGAGATTAACCCAGATCACGGTAGAACCGCCTCAAAAGCTCGCTGCGAGCGCGACGAGGTCTGCGTCGGGGAATCTGCTATCGGTGGGCGAAGGTCCCGTAAACGCGGTGGAGCGGCCAGCGGGTCATCTCGATCAACCCCGGCCGGGGCTTTCTCCTCCTGCAGGGGATGGACGACGCAATTTCTCGAGCGCCTCGGACAGGCGCTCATCGGCGCGGCCACGCGGGCACGGTTACGGGTCAATTTCAACGGCGGCGACCGGGCATTCTGGCGGCTGCCGGAAGCGGGCGACTTCGGCGGCCGTCGGGAGAATGGCCGGAGTCTCTCGATCGGCTCATCGTCGAGCGGGCGATCAGCGACATTACCTGTTCGGCGATTGCCGGCCGTTGCACCGAGCTGCCGTCCGCGTCGCCGAGGGACGCGCATTGCGAATCCATGTGGTCGAGGAGGGCTATCTGCGACCCGATTGGATCACCTTCGAGGAAGGCGGGGTCAACGGTCATTCCGAGCTGCCGCGGAACCGGGCCTGGTATCGCGAGCGCGCGCCGCCGCTCCGGCCTGGCGCGACCCGCCACCGGTGCCGGGGAGCTTCCGTCGCAGGGCGGTCGAGGACGTGCTGTACACAACGGCCTCGACCGCCGGAATGTGGCGGTTCCCGCATTACGCGACCGCACCGGTCCCGACTATCAGCTGATCGAGTACGCCGGATTGGCTGCGCCGCCTGGCGCTGATGCGCCGCGGCGAGTGGCGGGCGGCGGCGGCGATCGAGGTGTCTGCAGCCGCCCCGGCCTCCTGTTTCTTTCCCGTTGCAGCTCATGCGATTACCAGAGTGCGGGTGCACTCGCCGTTCCGCGCGATGCATCTGGCGATCGAGCACGTCCTCACCTCCTTCGCCCGTCACGCCCCCTCGGCGGCGCGGCTCGATCGTTAAGCTCATCCGCTCGACAGCGGATTGGTCGACTGGATCGCTATCACAGGCTACCTCGCGGTCGAGCTCGGGATTGCCGAGCGGCTCGTGATCCTCGACGGCGGCGATTTGGGCGCGCTCTTGGCGCGCAAGCCGGCTGTCGTCACGCGTCAACAGCACGGTCGGCACTATGGCGCTTGCCTGCGGATTGCCGGTAGTGGCGCTCGGTAAGGCGGTTTACGACATTGCCGGGCTGACCTTCAGGGCGAGCTCGATGATTTCTGGACGCGCCGATGCCGCCCGATGCCGCGTTGTTCGACGCGTTCCGGCGGGTGCTCGCGGCCCGCTGCCTGATCCCCGGCTCGTTCTTCAACGAAGCCGGGCTGAAGCTCGCGGTCGAGGCCGCAATCGAGCGGCTCGAAGCCACCTATGCGCGGGCCGCACGTGGTGTGGCGACGCCGTTCCGCCGGCATCAGGCGCCGATCGCCGCGGCCGTCTCGATGCGATAACGCCGTCCGCGCAGGCGCGCGAGGGCTCGCCGATGCACGACTTCGTTCCGCCTTTTCCCGAGAGGCCGAAGCAGCCGCTCTCGGCGTTTGCCACATTGCGTCTGGCGCGGCGCAACTTCCTCGCAATCTGCGGAAGAGCGCTCCTTCGAGTGGGAGGTGTTTTCGACCCGCATGCTGTCGCGCACGCTGTTCTGTCTGCAACAGCCCGGATACCGTCGCCTCGGCCTTTGTCGAACATCACGACAGCTTCGAGCGGCGAAGAGTCCGCAGATGCGCCACGGGCTGGCGCCGCTCCTCGGCGACGGTCTGTTCATCAGCGACGGCGATACGTGGCGGCGCCGGCGGCGCATCGTGGCGCCGATCGTCCATGTCTCGCATCTGCCGCTGTTCGCGCCGCTGATGGTCCAGGCCGCCGACGAAACCGCCGAACGCTGGGCGCGCCTGCCTCGGGACATGCCGATCAATGCGCTAACCGAGATGGCGACACTGACGGCGGAGATCATCTGCCGGACGGTCTTCGGCCGGCAGCTCGGCGCCGAACACGCGGCGGAAATCGTGGCCGCCTTCAGTGAATACCAGCGCCTGGTCGGCCAATTGGATCTCGCCTATTTCTTCGGTTTGCCGGATTGGATCCACGGTTTCATTCTCTTCGGCAATCCATCGCTCCGCCAAACGCATCCACAAGGTCCTGGAGCAGGTCATCGGCGATTGCCGTGAGCGGTTGTCCGGCGGCGAAGCCTCGATGATCCGCTTGTTGCTGGAAGCGCGCGATGCCGACACTGGAGAGCCTCTCGACGATGTGGCGCTGCGCAATGAAGCGGCGGTGATCTTTATGGCGGGACCACGAGCCAACAGCGAATTCGCTCGCCTGGGCCTGGTATCTGCTGTCGCAGCGCCGCAGACCGAAGAACGCCTTCACGCGGAACTGGCAAAAACGCTCGCTGGCCGCCTACCGACCCTCGACGACGTCCCCGAGCTGCCTTACACCCGACGCAATATTCGAGGAAACCGTGCGGCTGCTACCTCCCGTCCCGCTTCTCGCGCGTCAGGCGTCGCGTGACGAGACGATCCGCGGTCGGTCCATACCGGCGGGATCCCTCGTCATCGTAGTCCCGTGGCTGCTCCACCGGCATCGTAAATTTTGGGGAAAGCCGGATCATTATATCCCGGAGCGCTTTCTGCCCGAGAACGCGCAGTTTCGCGTGCGGCACGCCTATGTTCCGTTCAGCGTCGGTCCTCGCATTTGCGTCGGCGCCGCCTTCGGTCTGACCGAAGCTGTCCTGTGCATCGCCACTCTGGCTCAACGGGCTCGTCTCCGCTTGGCCCCCGATGCCGCGGTCGCGCCGGTCTGCCGCCTGACGCTGCGGCCCGGCGACGATTTGCGCATGTATGTCGAGAACCGCGCCTAGCCCGAGGTGTCGGAATAAGGCCGGCGGGCGATATCGATGACCTTCCCCGTCTTGTCGACGATGTAGCGGACATGGCGCCATACTACCGGGGACGTGACGGCGCCGCCCCAGATCACCGAGGCGTGAAACATCGGGGCCGGCAGAATGGTCCAAACGAGCAAATGCTGGGCCAAGCAAAAGCCAAACCCGTCGGTTATGCCGAGTTTCCTGCCGATCGCCAGCCGGATTTCGGCCGCGGTCGAGCCCAGACAGCCGAGAATGAAGATGGCGGGCAAGGCGGCCCCCCAGTCGAGCATATTCGACAACAGGGCGGCCCGGGCCGCCAGGTCGGTGGTGACGACGAAAGCGGCGAAGCACCACAATCCGGGGCGATAGAGGCGGATCAGCTGGTACTGGCGGCGAGCGAAGCGCCAAACCTCACGAAGATTGCCGGCGAGCGGGGTCGGCAGCCGGGTGGCCCGGCGGGTCAGCACCCTCAGTCCGCTTCGCGCTGCGCGGTCGCCGATCGGCAAATCCTCGGTCAAGGCATGCCCGATCGTGTTCGGCAGATCGAGCGCAGCGAGGGCGTCGCGAGTGAACGCGAGGGAGCCGCCCCAAGCCGGCCTGGTTCGGCTTAGCCGCGGTAATACGGCGACGGCACGGTCGATCGCGGCGACGAGGACGGTGCCGAGCGAGATCCTCGCCGGCACGGGCCAGCGGTAACCATTGACGAGATCGGCGCGCCCTGCAGCCAACGGCGCGACCAACATCGCGAGCCACCATGGCTGCGGGCGGATGTCCGCGTCGAGCAGCACAATGTACGCGTCGTGGGCGTCGAGCTGCGCCAGAGCGGCGAGAAGATTGGTGCATTTCTGGCTGCGCAGCGGCGAGAGACCGGCGACGACCAGCTCGACATTCAGCTGAGGAAAATGCTCGGCGATGGCTGCGACGCGCTGGTAAGCGGGGTCTTCGCGCGCCTCGACCGAAACGATCAATCGCCGCGGGCTGAGCGACTGGGCAGCTAATGCGTCGAGCAGATCCTCTAGCCCGGGGAGCGCGCCTGTCGCCGGCAATACCAAGGCGACGCTCGCGGATAACCGATCATCCAGGACCCGCAGATGAGCGAAAAAGAGGAGAGCCAAAGCGACCGACGACAGCGCATAGAAAAGGGCGACCGCCGCCGCGATCCATGCCATCACGACGGTTTGCGCGCGATGAGGAGCAACCCCGAAGGTCTTGCCGACGCCGGAACACGGAACAGTGCATCGCAGGCGCGGCCGATCAGCCAGCTCCAGGCGAGCGCGCAATTCCAGGTCCAATGTGCCCGGAAATAGCGATCTCCGGTCAGTTTGGGAGTCCAGCGAGCCATCCAGTAGATGAGGCTGTCGAAAGAGAAGGGCACCGTTTCGATCGCTTCCGTCTGCATATCGAGCCGACCCGCAAGTGTCCGCAAGGCTCCTTCGTCCCACCAGCTGAGATGATTCGGCGGCGCATTGAGCACGAAATTCGGGATCTCGGTTAGCGGCGACGTCCGGCTAGGCACGACAATGCAAAGCCGTCCGCCACGTCTGACGCATTTTACCAGATTGCGGGCAAAGTTCAGCGGATCTGCAACGTGCTCGATAGAGTGAAAGGCGCAGACGGCATCGTATTCTTCGGGATGTGAGTCGGCATGCGCCGCAATGGTTTCGCTCCTGACGTTGAGCTCGGCAGCATCCGCATAACAATGCGGGTCGAGCCCGACATAAATAGCCTGCGGCAAATGCCGTGCCAGGGCGCCTTCGCCACAGCCGACGTCGAGAACTTTATCCCCCGGTCGAACCAGTTCGGCGATGCGTCGGAATTCAGCCCTGGCGATGCGGGAAACCCTCAAGGCCCGATGAAAGTCTCCGCGCCGATAAAGGTCCAGGTAAAAGGTCTCGTCCCCTGGCAGCATCGGATCGAAGAAGGCGAGCCCGCAAGGGGATTCCCATAAGCCGAAGTGGTCGATTCCAGCGAGCTGCCGCTTCGTCGAAACCCCGAAAGCTCTGCGCCACAATCCACTGATTAGCCGTCGGCTGATCGGCTGGATGAGGCGAGTAGCCGGAAGGCCGGTGATCGGGCACGCGGGAATGGATTGCATCGGCTAGCGGAAATTGCGGCTGGTGATGACGATGTCGCGGGGGTCGTAACCGGGCGGCTTCGCAGGAGATGTGAAAGGCGGTTTCGGCGCAGCCTCGCCGGTGCGATTGCGCAAAGTATTGAGGCGCGGGGTCATGTCTTCGAGACGGTCGGCGACGACATGGATGACGCTTTCCTCGCGTTGCAATTTACCGGCGCAGCGCAGGAGAGTGGCTCCGAGCGCGGCGCGGCGGAAGCGTTCGAGAATGGCGGGCCAGACGATCAGGTTGGCGATGCCGGTCTCGTCTTCGATGGTGATGAAGACGACGCCGTTGGCGCTGCCCGGGCGTTGCCGGATCAGCACGATCCCGGCGATCGAGAGCCGCCGGTCGACCGGCAGATGGGCGAGCTCAGCGGCGGTGACCAGGCCTTCGCCAGCGAGGTCCGCACGCAAAAAGGCGAGCGGGTGGCGCTTCAAGGTTAGGCTCAAGCTCGCATAATCCTCGACGACATGCTCGCCGAGCGGCATCTCCGGAAGCAGCGCCATCGCAATTCTCTCCCTCTCCGCCCCCGGGGGCGGAGAGGGCTGGGGTGAGGTGGGGGATACCAGAGACGTTAGCCGGGAGAAGCCCCCCTCACCCTGCCCTCTCCCCCCAATGCGGGGCGAGGGTCTTTCTTTTGTGGGCGAGGGTTTTTGCGCGAAGAGCGGGAGCGGTGGGTCGCCGAGCGCCTTCAAGGCCCACAATGCGCGGCGGCGATCGAGCCCGATCGAACGGAACGCATCGGCTTCGGCAAGGCGCTCGAGCGCGCCGCGCCCGAGGCCGCTGCGCCGCCACAGCGCCTGCGGGTCTGGATATCCGTCCTCCCGGACGGCGACGAGCCGCTTCGCGTCGGACTCGGCAAACCCCTTTATCTGACGTAACCCGAGGCGTAGCGCCCGCTCCCACCCTAACCCTCCCCCGCTAGCGGGGGAGGGAAGGGAGGGGGTAGCGGGTTCGAGCGTGCAGTCCCAAAAACTGTGGTTGACATCGACAGGGCGCACTTCGACGCCGTGCTCGCGCGCGTCGCGGACGATCTGCGCCGGGGCGTAGAACCCCATCGGCTGGCTGTTGAGCAGGGCGCAGGCGAAGACCTCGGGATAAAAGCATTTGATCCAGGCCGAGACATAGACGAGCAGCGCAAAGCTCGCCGCATGGCTTTCCGGAAAACCGTAGGTCCCGAACCCTTCGATCTGGCTGAAGCAGCGGGTAGCGAAATCGCGGTCGTAGCCGTTCCGGACCATGCCGGCGGTAAATTTGTCGCGGAACAGGTGGATGTCGCCATTGCGTTTGAAGGTTGCCATTGCGCGGCGCAGCCGGTCGGCCTCCTCCGGTGCGAAACCGGCGCCGACGATGGCGATCTTCATCGCCTGCTCCTGAAAAAGCGGCACACCCAAGGTCTTGCCCAGGACCTCTTGCAATTCGCCGGATGGATACGCCACCTCTTCGCGCTTGGAGCGGCGGCGCAGATAGGGATGAACCATGTCGCCCTGGATCGGGCCTGGCCGCACGATCGCGACCTCGATGACGAGATCATAGAATTCGCGCGGTTTGAGCCGCGGCAGCATCGTCATTTGCGCCCGGCTCTCGACCTGAAAGACGCCGAGCGAGTCGGCGCGGGAGAGCATCTGGTAAACTGCGGGGTCCTCGGCCGGGATCGTGGCGAGCTCGAAACGGCGGCCATAATGGTTCTCGATCAACGCAAAGGCCTTGCGGATGCAGGTCAGCATGCCGAGCGCCAGGACATCGATCTTCAGAATGCCGAGCCGGTCGAGGTCGTCCTTGTCCCATTCGATGACGGTGCGGTCCTCCATCGCCGCGTTCTCGATCGGCACCAATTCGGACAACGGCCCGCGGGTGATGACAAAACCGCCGACATGCTGCGAGAGGTGCCGCGGAAAACCGACCAATTGCGCGGCGAGGTCGAGCGCGAGACGCAAAGTACGGTCGGTGGGGTCGAGCCCGGCCTCGCGCACCCGCTGGTCGGCGATCGGGTCGTTGCTCCAGCCCCAGACGATGCCGGCGAGCGCGGAGACGACATCGACGCTGAGACCCAATACCTTGCCGACCTCGCGGATCGCCGAGCGCGAGCGGTAACAAATGACGGTGGCGGCGAGACCGGCGCGGTCGCGGCCGTATTTTTCGTAGACGTATTGGATCACCTCCTCGCGCCGCTCGTGCTCGAAATCGACATCGATGTCGGGCGGCTCGTTACGCGCGGCGCTGATGAAGCGCTCGAACAACACGTCGATGCGCGCGGGGTCGACCGCGGTGATGCCGAGGCAGTAGCACACGACCGAATTGGCGGCAGAACCGCGCCCCTGGCACAGGATGCCGCGCTGCCGCGCAAACCGCACAATGTCGTGGACGGTCAGAAAATAGCGGGCGTAGTCGAGCCGCTCGATCAACTGCAGCTCATGTTCGATCAGATCGCGGACCTTGTCCGGGATTTCTCCCTCTCCCCCCGCCGGCCGGGGGGAGAGGGTTGGGGTGAGGGGGGCCGGCGATCCGGGTTCGGCCTCACCCACCTCACCCTCCCAGCCCCCTCCCATTCCCTCCCCCGCAAGCGGGGGAGGGCTAGGATGGGGGCCGGGCCCCTCCCTCTCCCCCCTAAAGGGCGGAGAGGGGTTCTGAAAAAACCGCTCGGCGGCACCCTGCCAGGCAAGCTCGGCAAGGCGTTGTTGCGGCGTCATCCCTTCTGGGACGGGCTCCTCGGGATATTCGTAGCGCAACTCGTCGAGGGCGAAACGGCAGCGTTCGACGATTTCGAGGGTGCGCTCGACTGCATCCTCATGGCCGCGAAAGAGGCGCGCCATTTCCTCGGGCAGTTTCAGATGACGTTCGGCATTGGCGGCGAGGCGATAGCCGGCTTCGCCGATCGTGCAGCCTTCGCGGATGCAGGTCAGCACGTCCTGCAAAGGGCGACGCTCGGGCAGATGGTAGAGGACATCGTTGGTCGCGACGAGCGGTAGCCCGGCCACTTCGCCGAGAGCAGCGAGGCGAGCGAGGCGCCGCATATCGTCGCCGCGATAGAGATGATGGGCGGCAAGATAGGCGCGGCCTCGGAAATCCCCCGCGATCCGGGCGGCGAATTCCGCCATATCTGCGGTCTCGGGCGGCAGCACGATGACGATCTGACCTTCGCCATGCGCAACGACATCGGCGTAGTCGAGATGGCATTCGCCTTTGGGGGCGCGGCGCTTGCCTAGGGTCAACAGCCGCGTCAACCGGCCGTAGGCGGCGCGATCCGTAGGGTAGGCGAGGAGGCTCGTGCCGTCGCGCAGATCGAGGCGGCAGCCGACGACGAGGCGAATACCGACCTCTTTTGCCGCATGATGCGCACGGACGATACCGGCAAAGCTGTTGCGGTCGGTGATCGCAATCGCCTGATGACCGAGCGTGGCCGCGGTCAGCACCAGCTCATCCGGATGCGAGGCCCCGCGCAGAAACGAGAAATTGCTGGTGACCTGCAATTCCGCGTAGCGCGGGACCCGCTCAGACAAAACTGGCTCAGGAAAAGACGCCATGGACGAACCAGCGCGGCTTGCGGTCGCCGCAGTGGAGACCTGACCGGTACAACCAGAAGCGCCGCCCCTCCTCGTCCTCGACCCGGTAATAATCGCGGATCGCATCGATCTCGCCAGACGCCCCTGGCCGCCACCATTCGTCCGCGATCCGCTCCGGCCCGTCGGCCCGCGTCACCCGATGCCGGCGGCGCCGCCACATGAACCGGAACGGCGGGTCGTCGGGCAACAGCCAGAATGCCTCGACCGGCTCGGGCGGCTCGAACAGCCGGATCGGCCGCGGTGGTTTGTCGGAGATCCCCCACCTCACCCCAGCCCTCTCCGCCCCCGGGGGCGGAGAGGGAGTTTTGGGCCCTTTCCGCCCTTTTGGGGGAAGAGGGAGGGTGAGGTGGGGCTGCACTCTCACCGAGGCGCGTTCCGGAATATGGCTCTCGCGCGGATCGAGCCGCGATATTGCGTCGAGCCCCAGCCGGTTGCCGAGCCGGTCGAGGAGCGGGGCGATACCCCCTCCCATTCCCTCCCCCGCAAGCGGGGGAGGGTCAGGGTGGGGGCTGGCAGTGTGGCCGGGAAGTCCGATCTGCTCGGACGGCAAGGGCTCGACCGCGTAGGCGGCGAGGATCATGTCTTCGACGCCGAGACCGGGATCGAGTGTGTCGAGCCGCTCCCTGAAGAGCGCCGCGAGATGATGCGGATCGCGGCTCGGGCGAGCGGTGCCGACGCTGATCCGCTCGACCCGGCCGTCGACGCGGTGAAAGCCGAGATCGAGCTGCCGCGCTCCCGTTCCTTCCCGCGCCAAGCGAAGGACGAGATCGGCGGTGAGCCGCTCCGTCGCCAGCATGAGATCGGCGGGCTCGGTAATCGGCTCGGCGAAGCTCAACCGCACCCGCCGGCTCGGCGCCTCGCCGAGTGGCGACAACGGCTCCGGCATCTCGTCCAACGCCTGATCGAGCAGCCGCGCCACAGTCTCGCCGAACCGGCGGGCCAGCGCATCGCGCGGCATCGCATAGAGATCGCCGACCCGCTTCAATCCGACCCGCCGCAGCCCTTGGGCGGTAATCGGGTCGAGGCGGAGGGCTTCCACCGGCAACGGAGCGAGGGCGGCGCGGAGCTCTCCCTCAGCCAGAATGACGACGCTGTCGCTCGTTTCCGCAAAGCGGGCCATACCCCACGCAGTGCCGAGCGTATCGGCAATGACGATGCGGCTGGCGACGCGACGACGGTCAAGCCGAGCCCCCAAATCGGCAGCGAGCGCTCTTTCTCCTCCCCAGAGGTGGGCAGAGCCGGTGATCTCGATCCGCACTCCATCTGCGCCATCTGGAGCAGTCCACGGGCTATAACGGCCGCACCATTCCGCCAACCGCCGAAGCGCGGCGACGTCCTCCACGGGCTTTGCCGGGGCAGTGGCAAGACCGGGCAGAAAGGAGAGCGCATCCGCCAGCGGCATTCCCGGAGCCAAGCCGGCGGCGGTTGCGGCCGGGTTGACCGCGGCGAGAAGCCGCCGTCCGGCAATATCGGCAACCGTGGCGAACGGGGCCTCTTCAGCCGGCGCGCCGATACTTTTCCGCTGCGACAGGCGCCGCCGGTCGATCGGCCAGCGCGGCAGCCAGAGATACATGATCCGTCGCATCCGGCACCTCCATTCCCCAGGCCGGCATTTCCCAGGGCAGCATTTCCCAGGCTGGCATTTCCCATGACGCCGGCTCGCCGCCGCGGCAGCGCAAGAGCTCGACGCGCCACCACGCGCGCCCTACCCCCGGCTCGCCGCGGTGAGGACGCGACGGCAGTGCGGCGATACGCCACCGGGTGACGGCTGCGTTCGGCAGAGCGCGCTCACGCGCCGCCTGCCCGCCCTCGCGCCAGCGCCGCAACAGAAGGGCGGTGATGCCGGAGCGTTCCGCGGCGAGCTGCAACCGGCGGGTCGCCACCATGGGGAGCGACCCGACTTCGCCGACAACTGCGACAATGCCTGGGGTGCGCAGCCCTTCCTCCATCGCCCACAGGATCTCGGCATCGCGCGATGCCCGGACCAGCACGATCCGCCCGGGATCGAGCCCGTGGGCCGCGAGGCCCGGCCCGTAAAGGTCTGGGCGCGCCAGGCACCACAGCACCATCCCCGTGAGGCGCCCGAGAATGTGAGCGGCAAAAGCGGCGGCGAGCGCGCCATCCTCCTCGTCGCCGCCTACTCCCAGGATCTCGTGCAAGGCGCCCCGCGCCAGTCCGCCGCCCGGCAATGCCCGGTCGATCGCCGCGACACCAAGGGGCAACACGCCATGCGCCATCGCCGGCGACCGCTCGATCCGCCGTACGCGCTCGCGCAGTTCGGAAACCAAATTCATGTTCTATTTTTGTTCTTGAGCTCGCCTCTGTCAAGATGGAGCTGCCCGCGGCAGCCAATCCGCCAGGCGGCGCCCTGCTTCGGCGACGTCCTCGGTCGAGCCGGCGAACGAGAAACGCACCCAGCCGCCGCCATGGATCGGGTCGAAATCGAGGCCCGGGGTCACCGCGACCCCGGTCTCGGCGAGGAGGCGGCGGCAAAAACCCTCGCTGTCGCGCGTCAGGCTCGAGATGTCGGCATAGAGGTAGAACGCTCCTTCGGCCGGCGCAAAGCGGGTGAGACCGGCAGCCGTCAGGGTGCGGACCAACAGATCGCGATTGGCGCGATAACGTGCGACGTGGCTGTCGAGCTCGGCGCGGCAATCGAACACCGGGAGCGCCGCGAGCTGCGACAATGCGGGCGGCGAGATGTAGAAATTCTGCGCCAAGCATTCGACCGAGCGCGCGAGGTCCGGCGGCACCAGCATCCATCCCAGCCGCCATCCAGTCATGCTGTAGTATTTCGAGAACGAGTTGACGATGACCGCCGCTTGCCCGAAAGCACGCGCCGTCGCCGCAGCGCTCTCATAGGCGATCCCGTGGTAGATCTCGTCCGAGATCAGGCGGATGCCGTGATCATGACAATAGCCGGCCAGCCGGGCGAGGTCGGCGGCGCCGATCATCGTTCCGGTCGGGTTGGCCGGGCTGGCGATGATCAGCCCGTCGAGAGCACCCAGATCGGCGAGCAGCTCGGGTGTCGGTTGGTAGTGAGCGTTCTCGCCGACTTCGATCAGCACCGGCTCAAGGTCGAGCGCGGTCAGGATGTTTCGATAGGCCGGGTACCCCGGGACGGCGAGCCCAACCCGGTCGCCGGGCTCGAAGGCGGCGAGAAAGGCGAGCTGAAAGGCGGCCGAGGAGCCGGTCGTGACGACGACCTCGGCTGGGTCGACGGCGACCCCGTATTGGGTCTGGTAGTGGCCGGCAATCGCCTGCCGCAACGGTGCAATGCCGAGCGCATCGGTATAGCCGATCCGCTCGCCCGCGAGCGCGCGGCGAGCGGCTTCGAGCACCGCTTGGGGCGCCGAGGTCCCGGGCTGGCCAACTTCGAGATGGATCACGTCGGCGCCCGCAGCCTCCCGCTCGTTGGCGGCGCGCAGCACATCCATCGCAATGAACGGCGGTACCAGGCCACGCCGGGATACTCGCAAAGTCACGTCCGGGCACATCCTTCCGGCTTGAATATCCGCCGGGTCGACGCCGGGTGGCGCAGCAACCGGCCGCTCGGCCGGATCGGCCGGCGCACCAGTTCGCCGGTGCAATTGGGGCAATGCCCGCCAAGCACGGCTTCGGCGCACTTGCGGCAAAACGTGCACTCATAGGAACAGATCCGGGCGTCGAGCGAGTCGGGCGGTAAATCCCGGTCGCAGCATTCGCAATTGGGCCTCAATTCCAGCATCCTGGTGCAATCCTGATGATGCCGATGCCTGCGCATCCTGCGCGAGAAGGTTGGCATTGGCGAGCGGCTTTCGCTATGAGGGACGCCTCATCCCGACCAATAGAGAACCCCGCTTGACCCGTCTGATTGGAATGTCCGGCAGCCTGCGCAGCGGCTCTTATTCGAATGCGGTGCTGGAGACCCTCCGCGAAAAGTTCTCTGACCGCGCCGAGATCGCGATTTGGGACCTCGCGACGATCCCGCTCTACAACCAGGATTTCGAAGGCGAAAAACGCCCGGAGCCCGTAAAAGCGTTGATTTCGGCGATCGCCGAGAGCGACGGGCTCGTACTTTGCGCACCGGAATTCAACCACAGCATTCCCGGCGTCCTGAAGAATGCGCTCGATTGGGCCTCGCGCCCCGCTTTCACCTCGGTGATGGCATACAAGCCGGTGGCGATCATGGCGACGTCGCGCGGCGCACTGGGCGGCGCGCGATGTATCGAGCATTTGCGTGTCGCGCTGGACTCGATGCTGTCGCGGGTCGCATTGGCGCGCGAGGTCACCATCACTTCCTCGGCCGACAGGATCCGCGACGGGCGGCTGGTCGACGAGACATGCCTCGGTTTCGCTTGCGGCGCCGTTGAGGCGCTGCTGCACGAGATCAAGGTGTGGAGGGCGGCGGCCGGCTAGAGGGCGCGCGCTGCTTTGAGAACTTCGGCGACATGGCCCGGCACCCTGACTTTGTGCCAAACGCCGCGCACGGTGCCCTCCTGGTCGATCAGGAAGGTGCAGCGCTCGATGCCCATATACTTGCGGCCATACATGCTCTTTTCGACCCAGACGCCGTATTTTTCGCAGACATCGGAGCCCGCATCGGAAGCGAGGATGAACGGGAGCTCGTGCTTCTTCTTAAACTTGTCATGCGAAGCGACCAAGTCCTTCGAGATCCCGATAACTATCGATCCCGCACCGCCATAGTCTGGGAAAGAGTCGCGAAACCCGCATGCTTCAGCGGTGCAGCCGGAGGTATCGTCCTTGGGATAGAAATAGAGGACGATTTTTTTGCCCTTTAGCGCGGACAACGTGACACTGCCGTTGCCGTCGGTGGGCAGCGTGAAGTCCGGGGCTTTCTCGCCGATCTCGACACTCATCGCGCGTCGTCTCCTCTCGCTCGAGCCGCCTGCCGCGCCGGCCGCTCTACCAGGCGATCGTACCAGCTGCTGACGCGTGCTGCGGCGGCGGTGATATCTGCGTCGAGCCGCGCGAAGTCAACCGCGCCTACGCAGGCCGCGAGCGCGGCGGCATCTGGTTCGGCCAGAACGCCTGTCGGCGGTGATCCCTCGGCCAGCAGGGTGAGCACGGCCTGGACATTGCGGAACAGCGCGGCCGCCTCGCCGAGCTCCTGCTGAGCTGCCGGCGCCAGCAGGCCCGCCTCTCCGAGCGAGGCGATTGTCTCCCGAGACTCGCGACGCAAGATCTGCGGCGCCGTGGCGGCGTGCCGCAGCATCAGATACTGGACGATGAATTCGAGGTCGAGCAGGCCGCCCGGGCGGTTTCTGAGATCCCAAGGGGAAGGCCGCGGGTTCTCCTCGGCAACCCGGCGGCGCATGGCCGCGACATCAATGATGAGCTTTTCGGGATCGCGGGGGGAGCGCAGGACGGCAGCTATGGTCTCGGAGATCCGCCGGCACAGGCCGGCGTCGCCGGCAACCGCCCGCGCCCTGGTCAGCGCCATGTGTTCCCAGGTCCAGGCGGACTCGCTCTGATAACGCGCGAACCCGGCGAAATGCGAGGCGATCGGGCCCGCTTCGCCCGACGGTCGCAGCCGCATATCGACATCGTAGAGCCGGCCTTCGGCAGTGGGAGCGGTGATCGCGCCGATCAGCCTCTGGCTGAGCCGCGCGAAATACGCGGCGACCGGCAGTGGCTGAGCGCCGTCGGAAGTCTCGACGCCGGGCGGGGCGTCGTAGATCAGGATCAGATCCAGATCGGAGGCGAGGGTCATCTCGCGGCTGCCGAGGCGGCCCATCCCGATCACCGCGAAACTGCCTCCGGGCATCCGCCCGTGCCGGCGCGCAAATTCGGCTTCCACCCCCGGCAGCAGCGCGCCAAGCGCGGTTTCCGCGATATCGGCCAATGCCACCCCGGCCCGTGCGCCGTCGAGAGCGCGGTGCAGCAGTTGGACGCCAACCTGAAACCGTCTTTCGCCGGCCCAGCGTCGTAGCTTATCGAGCGTATCTTCGAAATCCCGCACGCCCGTCATGACCTGATCGAGCTCGGCGGCGAGGCCGGCGCGGTCCAGGGGCAGTGCAAAAAAGCCTTGCGTCAGGACCGAGTCGAGGAGAGCGGGATGCTGTGCCAGGTGCTCGGCGAGCCGCGGAGCCCCCGCCATGATTTCGGCGACGAGCGCCAGAAGGCCGGGATTGGCGTGAAACAGCGAGAACAGTTGCACCCCGGCAGGGAGGTGCGACAGGAACTGGTCGAACCGCCGCAGCGCCGCATCGGGGTGCGGGGTGGCGCCGAATATCCGCAGCAGCTCGGGTACGAGCTCGGTTAGGATTTCGCGCGCCCGCTGAGCGCGGGTGGCGCGCAGCCGGCCGTGATGCCAGCTCCGCACCAGCGCGGACACGGTGGCCGGCTCGGCAAAGCCGAGCTGCGAGAGGGTGTGCAGGGTTTCGCGATCATCGTCGGCGCCGGTGAAGACGAGGTTGCCGGGGCCGGCAAGGTTCGGAGCGTGTTCAAAAAGCTCCGCATAATGGCGCTCGACCGAGGCGAGATGAGCGCGCAGATCGGCGACGAAGGCCTCGGTCTCCGAATAGCCTAGAAACACCGCGATGCGCTCGATCCCGGCGCGGTCCGAAGGAAGCGCATGCGTTTGCGCGTCGTCGACCATCTGCAGCCGATGTTCGAGGCGGCGCAGGAAGCGATAGTCGTCAATCAGCTGCGTGGCGGCCGCGGGATCGATCCGGCCGGCTCCCGCGAGTCGGCGGAGTGCCTCACAGGTCGGGCCGACGCGCAGCTCCTGCAGCCGCCCGCCCCAGATCAGCTGCTGCGTCTGGGCGAAGAACTCAATCTCCCAAATCCCCCCGCGGCCCGTCTTGATGTCGTGCCCTTCCACCGCAATTTTGCCGCCGCCGCGGTGCGCGTTGATCTGGCGCTTAATCGAGTGGATGTCCTGAATGGCGGCGAAGTCGAGGTTTTTGCGCCAGATGAACGGTTGCAGCTCGCGCAGAAAGCGCCGAGCGGCGGCGCGGTCGCCGGCGACCGGACGGGCCTTGATCAACGCAGCGCGTTCCCAGTTCTGCCCGACGCTCTCATAATAGGCGAGCGCTGCGGGAACCGACATGGCAAGCGGCGTGGATGCCGGATCCGGGCGAAGTCGTAGATCGGTGCGGAACGAATATCCCTCGCCGGTGTAGGCTTCGAGAACTCGCACCAGTTCGCGCGTCAGCCGAACAAAAAAGGATCGTACCCCGTCGCGGGCACTGACGCGCGCCGTCATCGGGTCATAGAGGATGATCAGATCGATATCGCTCGAATAATTGAGCTCGTGCCCGCCGAGTTTGCCAATGCCAAGCACGATCAGCCCGCTGTCCTGCTCCGGCTGGTCGGCAGCCGTGAGTCCGATGAGCCCCTTCCGTGCCGCCTCACGCAACAGATGGCGCAGCGCAGCGCCGAGCGCCGCCTCGGCAAAGCGGCTGAGCGCCGCAGTCTGCTGCTCGAGGGACCAGACACCCGCCAGCTCGGCGAGCGCGGCGACGAGTGCGACACGCCGCCTGGCCACACGCAGGTGCCGCATCACTGCCGCCGTATCTTCGCCAAGATCCTCGGTTTTTTCGATCCCGGCGGCTATATCGTCGAAGAATGCGTCGGGACCCTGCTCGACAAGGCGGGTCAAAAAGGCCCATTCTTTAACGGCGACGCCGCTCAGAAAGGGGCTGTTGCCGAAAATTGACGCGAGCAGGCGTTTGCCGGCGCCTGCGGCGCTCCATTGGCGGGCGAGATCGGAGGCGGGGTTTCCTTGTGCCAGGGCGAGCGCCTCGCTCCAGGCTTCGAACCCAAGGGCGAGCCTGCGGGGGTCGGCCGGTTTCGGCAGCCCGTCACCATCGGGGGAGAGGTGAGATAACAGTTTCATCCGGTAGGCCCAGCCGGGGCGGGGACACTGGCGGGCCGGGGGTCTCCGGTCAAGGCAGCGTCAAGGGTCTCGGACATGAATCATCGGTCCGGATGGGTCGCCGGGCTCACCGCATTTTGGCGTGGCTCGGCGCACCCGCAGCGGCGCTGATCCTCCTGTGCGGGTTCGGGCTGTGGCGTTTGACGCAGGGGCCGATTGACCTCGATGGGCTTACGCCCTTTATCCAACAACTCGTGAACCGGCCCGGCAGCGGGATGCAAATCGCGATCTCCGGGGCTCGCCTTGGCATCGATCGCCAGACGCGGCAACTCGATCTGCGGCTCGAGGGCGTCCGCGTCGCAGACGCGGAAGGGGAACCGTTCGCCACCTTTCCTGACATTTCCGCGGGTTTCAGCCTCAGCTCTCTCTTGCAAGGGAAATTGGCGCCGACACGGCTCCTCATCGAACGTCCCCTATTGCATCTCGTTCGCGACGAGGCGGGAGCGGTCCGCCTGCGCTTTGGGCAACCCGACAGCCGGGTGCCGAGCTTGGGGCCAGACATTCTCGACCAGCTGGCGGGCCCGCGAAATCCCGACCGGCCTTTCGGGCTGATGCGCCAGATCGTCGTCCGCAACGCGGCCATCATCTACGACGACCGCCGGACGAGCCGCCGTTGGCAGGCCGACCGGGTCGATGCCTGGATCGAACGGAACCGGCAGGGCCTTGCGGGCGACGTCTCGTTCGCTCTGCCGTTTGGCAGTCACCAGCCCGAACTCCACGCCAGCTATCGCTACACCTCCGATGAGCGCGCCCTCGATCTCTCCATTCAAATCGGTGGGCTGGAACCCGCGACATTGGCTTCGCTCTCTCCCGAGCTAGCCCCACTCGCCCAGGCTGATTTTCCGGTCTCGGGAACGCTCGCGACACGGCTGAATTTGGGCGGCCTGACAAATGAAGGGGTGCGGCTCGACCTTTATCTCGGCAAAGGCTCGATCAGGAGCGAGTTGTTGCCGGAGGGCCATATCGCTCTGCAGCAGGGAACCATCCGCGCCGTCTACGCGCCTGAAAGCGGCGAGCTGCGGCTCGCCAAGCTCGATCTCGATCTCGGCGGCGGCTCGGCGCTTGCCGTCGACGGAACCATCGACGGACTGACGCCGGCAATGATCGCCGGCACGGAGCCCCTGCCGTCGCCGATACCCGGCAAGCTCGGGATCGTTCTTTCCCATGTGCCGGTGGCAAAATTCGAAAGCCTGTGGCCGCCGGCGCTGAGCCGCGGCGGGCGGCGCTGGGTATTGGCCAACGTCCGTGACGGGGTTCTCGACGAGGCAGCATTCCGACTCGATCTCGCGGTCGATCCGGCGGCGCGCTCGGCGGAGGTCGTGTCCGCGCACGGAACCATGCGCTATCACGACGCGACGATCAGCTATTTCCAGAGGCTGACCCCGGTGCAAAAGGTCAGTGGGACCGCCACTCTGGACGACAAGCGACTCGTGTTCACGCCGTCCGGCGGGTCGATCAAATCGGTTCAGGTCACCGGAGGCTCGCTGGAGATCACCGATCTCGGCGCGCCGGTGGAGTGGCTGACGGTCGACCTTTCCCTTGCCGGACCAATCCGGGACGTCCTCGAGACCATCGATGTAAAGCCGCTGCGCTACGCCCATGACATCGGGGTTGACCCGACACAGGTCGCCGGCCGAACCGAAGCCAGTCTTCACTTCAAGCTTCCGCTGCTGAAGGACCTCAAGTTGGACCAAGTCCAATACGCCGTGAAGGCGAGCCTCTCCGGCGCCGCGATTGCCGGCGTCGCGATGAACCGCAACCTGACCGACGGCGATTTCGCGTTGGAGATCACCCGCCCGGGCGCCCATCTGCGGGGAACTTCGCGTTTCGACAGGGTTCCGTTGAGCATCGACGCGAACCTGTTCTTCAAGCCGACCGGCGGCGCCCGGGCGCGGTACCGCGTCGGTCTGACGGTGGACGACGACCAGCGCCGGCGCCTCGGCTTCGACTTCCTGCCCAACCAGGTCGCCGGACCCGTCGGGGTCGATCTCACCTACTGGACCCTCGATGCGACGCATGCCGAGGCCGAGGCGGCCCTCGACCTGCGCTCGGCCGACCTGTCGGTCGCCGAGGCCGGTTGGAAAAAACCCCCCGGCGCCCCCGGCGGCGCCAAGCTCGTCCTCGATCTGCAGAACGAGCAAGTCACTCGGCTGCGCGACATCGAGGTCAAGGCGGCGGGGCTCGACGGCAGGTTCGCCGTGGCGCTCGAACCCGATACCGGCCGGATCGACCGGGTAGACGTCCACCGCCTCGTCATAGCCGACGACGATGTCAGCGGGTCGGTGATGCGCCGGCGGGAGGGCGGCTGGCATGTCGATCTGCACGGCCCGATGCTCGACCTGTCCCACTGGATCAACGATCTCCGCAAGAATAGTCCGCAGCCATCCTCGGTCACCGACGGGCTGTTGCGCATCGATGCGCGCCTCGGCCGCCTGGTCGTCGGGCCGCAACGCGAGGTGCGGGATGTTGCCGCAAGACTGTCGCGCGACGGCGCCGATTGGCGGGCGGCGCAGATCGATGCGCGGTTTCCCAACGGCCATGGGTTGAGCCTGCATTCCACCGCGCAGGCGGGTGGGCGCAATCTAACCTTTCGCTCCGACGACATGGGATCGACGCTGAGCCTGCTCGACATCACCGACAACATTGTGGGCGGGCAAGTAACCGTCACCGGCCAGACCGTGGACAAAGCCGGCAAGCAGGTAGTCGCCGGTCATATCGAGGGTGCCGACTACAGCCTGGTGCGCGCGCCGGTGTTTGCCCGCATTCTGTCGCTGCCCTCGTTCAGCGGCGCCGGCAGCATGCTCGCCGGCTCGGGTATCCCGTTCAGCACGTTGCGCGGCGATTTTGCCTATGGCGAGGATCGCCTCGCGCTCGACAATCTCGTCGCTTATGGCGGGGCGATCGGCGTCACCAGCAATGGCGCTGCCGATCTCAGCCGCGACCAGCTCGACCTGCAAGGGACGATCGTCCCTGCCTACGCCCTGAACTCCATTCTCGGCATCGTTCCGGTCATCGGTCCGCTGCTGCTCGGCGGCGAAGGGCAGGGCCTTTTTGCCGCCAATTACCGGGTCACCGGATCGACGGCCGACCCGCAGGTCTCGGTCAATCCGCTGAGCGCTCTCGCACCCGGCTTTCTGCGCCGATTGTTCCAGCCCAACTTCGGGGTGCCGCCGCCGGTCCAACAATCGCTCGGAGTTGAGTAAGAGGTCAGCCGGGACAGGTCAGCTATGGCCGTGCCGGTGATGCAGGTCAGGGTAATGCGGGTGGGAGTGGCGCAATGGCGTGTGGCGGTGCCGATGCGAATGCGGTTCGCTAACCAGCCCGTCATGCGTGTGCCGGTGGTGCGCATCGTGTGTATGACTGTGCTCGTGTTCGAGCGCCTCGTGCGCATGTTGGTGCTCGTGGCGCTCGGCGAGATGCATCCATAGCCCGAACCCCATCAAGAGACCGGCGAGCGCGAGGTTCGCGGTCACGATCTCATGCAAGAGGCCGATCGCCAGCACCGCCCCGATGAACGGCGCCAGCGAAAAATAGGCGCTGGTGCGGGCCGTTCCGAGATGACGCAATGCCAGCACAAACAGCACGAGGCTGACCCCGATCCCAACGAAGCCGACCATGGCGGAGGCGCCCACGATGGCCGCCGGCGGGATGGCCGCGCCGTTCAGCATGGCGAATCCGGCATTCACGGCACCGGCTGCGAGGCCTTTGACCATCGCGGTTTGCACCGGATCGGCGGACGACAATTTCCGCGTCAGATTGTTGTCGGCGCCCCAGGCGAGGCAGGCAGCGGCGATCAGCACCGCACCGGCATCGACCTCGACACCGCGACCGCCCCAGGAGAGAATTGCCGCCCCGCCGAGGATCGCCAAGGCTCCGAGCAACAGCCGGCGGTCGACATTCTCGCGGAAGACCAGCCAGGCGATGCCCATCGTGAAGAGGCCTTCCAGATTGAGCAGCAATGAGCCGGAAGTGGCGGAGGTGCGTGCCAGACCGAGCATCAGCAAGAGCGGTCCCAAGACGCCGCCGAACACGACTACCGCGGCGAGCCACGGAAGGTCACCGGCGCGAAGTGGCGCTTCCGGTGCCGGAATGCCGAGGGCGGCGCGGCCGAAATGTACGGTTGCGAGCCCGATCCCGGCACCCAGGTAAAGCAGCCCCGCGAGCAGCTGCGGCGCGACCGCGCCGAGCAGCAGTTTTGCAAACGGCGCCGCCGCTCCGAACAACACAGCCGCCGCCAGTGCCATCGGCACGCCCGGCCAGAGCGGGGAATGATCTGCCTGCGTCATACCGCTACCCGAAACGCCGTCTCATGGCCGGCATGAATCGCAATCGACAATTGAGTCGGCGATCGCTCGCCGCTGCATCTGCAGCAACTCTGCAGCATCCCTTTGGTTGTAGTCCAGCTTCCCCCGACATCGGGCACTGCGGCGCGAATTTCGCAGCCGATCAGCATGAGGTGAATGTTGGAGATCACGCGCAAATCCGCACATTCGCGGTTTCGGATCGATAGCCTACCACGCGATTACGGCGACATTCGGCTCCGCCGGCTCTGGTTTGTCGGCGCGACGGCCTCCCACACCAGTGCAAGATCGGTCATTGTATCCGCAACCGGAGGACTCTCGCCGGGCAGCTCCAAAGCGGCCACGGTACAACGCCGAGTGCTCCTTCAAGCAGACCCGATCGCCGCCTCCGGCATTTCGTTCGCCCACCGCGTCGTCTCACGATCGGGACGCATCAGCGCCATACCGATGATGCCGCCGACCAGCATGATCACACCGCAGATTATGAAGCCGGTGTTGAAACCATCGAGTGGCGTCGCCGCCGTCTGGACGACGCTTCCCATAATGTAGGGGGCCAACAGCCCGGCCGAGGTGGCAACAGCGGTGCCGATGGCGAGGATAGCACCGCGCTGGGCGACCGGTGCGATTTCGCTGACGACCGCATTGCCGATCACGTAAATGACCGAGGGCAGCGCCACCCCGATCGTCGTAAGCCCGATCTTGGCGGGAATGCTCGGCACCCACGGCATGATCGCCAGCGCAGCGCCGCCGAGCGCGACGCAGGCGCCGCCGAAGATCCCGCGCGCCACCCGGCTCGACACCCCGCGGGCGAGCAGGCGTTGCGAACACCAGCCGGCGGCGATTACCAGGATCACGCTGGCACCCGCCGGAAGCGCACCCAAAAGGCCGATCGAGCCCTGCGCAAACCCGAGCCCTTTGATCAGAAATGCCCCTTGCCAGGACAGGGCCTGCGACAACCCCCACTGGGCGCCGAAACTCGCGCACCAGCTCCCAACGACTGTCGGGCTGAGCAACAGCTGGCCGTAGGCAATCCTTTCGGGTGTTGGTGGCGCATCCGTCGCTGTGGCAGCGGTCAGCGAGCCCTCGCGGCCGAGCACCAGCCACGCCGCGGTCCAGGCGAGGCCGGCAATGCCGAGGACACCGAAGGCCCAGTGCCAGGAAAAATGCACGATAACCCAATTGAGCAGCGGCAGCGCCACCATGATCCCGATGCCGGCGCCTTGCGCGACGACCGCGGTCGGCAATGTGCGCAGCTCGTTTGGAAACCATTTGTAGGTCGAATGGAGCGACACTGGATAAGCCGGCCCTTCACCCGCTCCAAGCGCGATCCGGCAGGCCATGACAGTAGCAAACCCGACTGTCCCGATCATCGGGAACTGGGTCAGCGCCCAGACCAGTCCCATGACCAGCAACGCCCAGCGTGTCTGCACGCGATTGACGATGAAGCCGGTGACGATCGCCGACACCGAAAACAACAGGAAAAAGCTCGAGCCGAGCAACCCGAACTGGCGCGGGCTCAGCTTCAACTCGTCCATAATCGGGACTGCGGCGATCCCAATCACCGCTTTGTCGGCGAAATTGATCAGCATGAACAAGAACAGCAGCGCGACGATCAGCCAAGCCTCCTTCGGCACGCGCGTGCGGTCGGTTTTCGTGACTCCGCCGAGCCGGGGGGCGGTTTCCTGAATTCCGGCGCCTGCGGGCCGGGAAGTCTGGACACTCATGGGGCCTCGGTGCAAAGTGTCGGTACCTGTCGGTACCTCCATACTTCGGTACGGATCGGTACCAAGGCAAGATGATTCTGTGGGGAACATGAAAAAGTGCAACAGCGCCGCTCCGGCCGCGGTCGAAAATCGCGTGCACGAGCGCATCCTCGGCGCCGCGTTCAAGGCATTCACAGAAGACGGTTATGCCGATACCAGCACGCTCGATATAGCGAAACGTGCCAAAGTCTCGAAACGGGATCTCTATACAAATTTCGGCAGCAAGCATGCGGTGCTCGTTGCCTGCATCAAGAGCCGCGCCGATCGAATGCGACTACCCCCGGACCTGCCCACCCCACGCAGCCGGCAGATGCTCGCGGCAACGCTTACCGCCTTCGCGACGAATTGGGTGCGTGAGGTCTCCCACCCATCGGTGATCGCGACGTTTCGCTTGGCGATTGCGGAGGCGACGCGCTCGCCCGAGATAGCCCAGGCTCTCGACTCGGCTGGCCGTGGCGCCGTTCGTCGTGTGCTCGCCCAACTATTATCGACAGCCCAGTCTACCGGGCTGATCGGCGCAGGAGAGCCGACCCAGAAGGCGGCCCAATTTCTAGGGCTTGTTTGGGAGGACCTGATGGTGGGCTTGCTCCTGGGGGTTGCCGCGACGCCCGAGCCGGCCGAGGCTGAGCGACGGGCGACCAAGGCGACAGCGGCATTTATGCAGCTGCACCCCGATCCGGCCACCGACGGGCAGCCCTAGCGGTTGTCCGGCATTTTTTTCGAGACGGACTTTCAGTCATCGCCTCTATGCGGTTTGGTTAAGTCAGGCTCGCTCCGCCAGCGCTCTTGGCTCGTTGTAGTTGGCGATTTCCGTGCCGCGATATAAAATCTTGGCGTTGCGTTCGGTGATGTTGCGGTGGAGCTCCACGAACTCCGGGTCCAGATCGCGACTGGGCTCCGGCTCGAGCGCGAAATGGTGATAGCGATCGTCACCCCGCACTAAGGTAGCGCTATCTTCGCCCGCGAGTTGCGCCACACTTGTCGGAATATAGCGGATCGCGAAGCCGATGCGCCTGTCGCTCGACGGGTTTGGCGGCGAGCCGTGCACGAGCCGCACGTGGTGCAGCGACATCTCGCCCGGACGCAAGGTGACGATCCGCCGCTTGGCACGATCGACTTCGACCATGACCTCCTGCCCGCGTGTCAGCAGATTGTTCTTGGCGAAGGTATCGCGGTGGGGGATCTGATCGAGCTTGTGGCTGCCGGGGATGTACCTCCATCGCGCCGTTGGCCGCGGTCGCCGGCGTGAAGGCGACCCAGGCGGTGACGACATCCGGTCGGCTTAGGCCCCAGTACGTGGAATCCTGGTGCCATGACACAAAGGCCGGATCCGTCGCCTCCTTGATGAAGAAGTTGGTGGTCCAGCAAAGCAGATCGGAGCCGTAGAGGTCCTCGACGGCGTCGAGAATCGCACTGCGCGCGAACCAGCTTGCCGAGCCATGCGAAGAGCAGATGCGATTTATGACGCAAATCGCCCTTTAGAGGTTCGCCGGTTTGCCGCTCGAACTCTTCGAGCCTCGCCCGATGCTCCGCGGCCGCCGTCTCCGACATGACACGGATCGGGTACGTACAACCCTCCTCCCGATATTGTTCGATCTGTGCAGTCGAGAGAAACTTTGGCATTGATCCTCGCAACGGCGGCGACGCGGCACTGCAATTGTTTTGCGTGCAGCGAAGTGGCAATGCAACCGGAATACTAATCGAGCCTAACCCGGTGGGCAAAGAGTTCGTCGGATGCGGCGATCGAGCTTATCCCGGAGGTAGCCTGGCAAAGGGGGCCTCATGACCAAACCAGACAGCGGTTTCAACCTCGAACTCAGTCGCCGCCGGCTGCTCGCGGCCGCAGGCATCGCAGGAGGGACGATGGCGGCGGCGTCTCTCGTCGGAACCGCCGCCGCTCAGACCACACCTCCCGCACGCCGTTCGCCAGATCCGGTGGCGACGCCTCCGGTCGCCGGACTGCACTTGCAGTTCGGCTCGGATGCCTCGTCGGAGATGGTGGTGTCCTGGCACACGCTGCAATCCGTTCGCAGCCCGCGTGTCGTGCTCGGGCGTCTCGATGGTGCGCTCGAACGAGTGGTCGAGGCCAAAGAGACCACTTACACCGATGCAAAATCCGGCCAAGTTGTCTACGCCTATCACGCGAAGATCGATCGGTTGCAGGCCGACTCCCCGTATCTTTATGGGGCATCCCACGACGGCGCCGAGCCGGAGTTCGGCACCTTCCGAACCTCCCCGCGCGGTCGCGCGCAGTTCACCTTCACCAGCTTCGGTGATCAGGGCACGCCGACCCTTGGGAAGAAGTACGTGCCGCCTGAGGGCGTGACAATTCCGAATCCCCCGTTTGTGAATGACAATCTCGGCTCGCCGGCGGCTGGCGATACCACTCAGGGGGTGGAGCAGCTCCAGCCGTTGTTCCACCTTTTCAACGGCGATCTCTGTTACGCCAATCTCGCCAACGATCGGGTGCGTACCTGGTGGGATTTCTGGGAGAACAACAGCCGCAGCGCCCGCAAACGTCCCTGGATGCCCTCGGCCGGCAACCACGAGAACGAGCTGGGCAATGGACCGATCGGGTATCAGGCCTATCAGACCTACTTCTCGGTGCCCGAATCGGCTGGCCAGACTGATCTGACCCGTGGGCTTTGGTACGCCTTCACCGCCGGTTCCGTGCGCGTGCTCAGCATCGCCAACGACGACGTGACGTACCAGGACGGCGGCAACTCCTACGTCCGGGGTTATTCCGAGGGTGCTCAGAAAGCCTGGTTGGAAAGGGAATTGTCCGCCGCCCGTAGTGATCATGACATCGACTGGGTCGTCGTGTGCATGCATCAGGTCGCCGTTTCGACGGCTGACAAGTTCAATGGTGCGGATCTTGGGATCCGCGAAGAATGGGTGCCCTTGTTCGACAAGTACGGTGTCGACCTCGTCGTGTGTGGACACGAGCACCATTACGAACGCTCGCACCCGATCCGCGGCCAGGCATCGAACGCCACCCTGACCCCGGTTGCTGCAACAACCGCCACCGACGTGATCGACACCACTAAGGGAACCGTGCACATGGTCATTGGTGGTGGCGGAACGTCTGTCCCGTCGAACACGCTGTTCTTCAACCCGCCGCAGTGCCGTGTGATCACCGCCGTCGGCGCGCCTGACCCGAAAACAGGCAAGCGTCCGCCGGTCTACATGAAGGAAGAAGCGCCCTGGTCGGCGGTACGAAACGCTGCGCATTCCTACGGCTTCGCGGCGTTCACCGTCGATCCGGGATCGGATCCGGGCGGCCTCACCACGATCAAGGTCACCTATTACGACGTGGTGGGGCCAAACGGTCGGCTGGCCGCGTTCGAAACCTTCACGCTGCGCCGCCCCCGCCGCGACTAGTGGTCAAGCGGTCTGTCGCATTCGGGCGGCGCGGGCTAGGTCGACCGAGACGAGCTGCGAGATGCCGCGTTCGGCCATCGTGACGCCGAAGAGGCGGTCGACGCGGGCCATCGTGATGCGGTGGTGGGTGACCACCAGAAAGCGCGTGCCGGTGGTGTCGGCGATATCGCCGACCAGGCTGCAGAACCGGTCGACATTGGCGTCGTCGAGCGGCGCGTCGACCTCGTCCAAGACGCAGACCGGCGCGGGGTTTGTCAGGAACGCGGCGAAGAGCAGCGCGAGTGCGGTCAGCGCCTGCTCGCCGCCCGACAACAGCGAAAGGGATTGCAGCCGCTTGCCCGGCGGGCTCGCCATGATTTCGAGCCCGGCGGCGAGCGGGTCGTCGTTGTCCACCAGACGCAATTGCGCCTTGCCGCCGCCGAACAGCTTCGTGAACAGCTCGGCAAAATGCCGGTCGAGCTGTTCGAAGGCCGCAGTCAGCCGCTGGCGCACTTCGCGGTCGAGTGCCGCGATCCCGTGGCGCAGCCTGGCGATTGCTTCGGTCAGATCGGCGCGCTCGCGCTGCAGGTCTGCGATCCGCGTTTCGAGTTCGGCGGCCTCGGTTTCGGCCATCAGATTGACCGGGCCCATACCGTCGCGCTCGCGGATCAAGCGATCCAGCCGGCTCGCTGTCTCGACCGGATCAGCCGGGACTTTTTCCTCCGTGACTCCCGCGATTTCGGCCAGCGCCTCGGGTGCGACACCAATCCGCTCTCGGATATCGCGGGCAAGGTGCGCCAAGGCTTCGTTTGCGCCATCCCGCAACCCTTCGAGCCGCGCCAGGCGCTCGCGGGCGTCGCCCAATGCATGATCAGCCAGGCGCGAGGCGTCCGTGGCTTCGCGCAATTGCCGCTCGCCGACGGCCAGCGCATCGGCCGACCGGCGGCAGGCCTCGGCTGCACCGGCGATTGCGCCGCCGAGCGCCTCGCTCTCGGCGGCGATCTTAGCCGGGCGCGCCGCCAAGCCGGCGATCTCCGCCTCCAACGCGCTGCGCCGTTCGATCAGTGCAACCTGCTGTGCTGCGGCATCCGTGCTGCGCTTACGCCAGGCACGCTCTTCGAGGCCGATTGAGGACAGGCGCTCGCGGCGGCGCGCAGTTTCATGGGTTAGCCGCTCGATTGCCGCGCGCGCGTCTGCCTCGCGCCGGCGAGCCATGGCGGCAGCAGCCCGCGCCTGCTCGAGCGCAGCCCTGGCCGATTTCGCCTCGGGGAGGCCCGCCAGATCGCCCTCGACCTCTTCCGCCTGCGCCCTGGTCTCGGCGAGATCGGCACCGATCTTTTCGAGCATGTCGACTGCGGCGGCGAGCCGGGTTTGCGTGGTCAATTCCCGCCGGTTGATCTCGGCTTCCTCGGCGCGCGCCCGCGCCAGTGCCGCCTCGGCGTCGGACAGCGCCTGCCGAGCGAACCTGCCGGCCTCGGTTGCTCGCTGACGCTCGGCTCGCGCTGCGGCGGCGCCGCTCTCGGCCGCCTGAGCCGCCGTCTTCAGCGTGGCGATCTCGCTCTCCAGCACGGCGAGGCGGTTGCGATGCCGCAGATGCTCGGCGGCGAGGGAGGGGCCGCAGCCGAGCGAGACGAACCCGTCCCACCGCCACAGACGACCCTCGCGGTCGACGAGCCGCTGACCCGGCGCCAGGCTCGGCTGGAGACGACGCCCGGTCTCCTCGTTCCCGACCCAGCCCGCCTGGGCGAGGCTGCGCGCGAGAGCAGACGGAGCCTCGACCGCTTCGGCCAACGAGCAAGCGCCCTCGGGCAAGGCAGCGCGGTGGTGCTCGTCCTCGCTGAGATCCACCCAGAAGCGGGCGGCATCGCCGCCCGCGCCATCGGTGAGGGGTGCCTGAAGTTCATCGCCAAACGCGGCGCCAATCGCGGCCTCGAAGCCGGGCGCAACCCGCAGCTCCGCCAGGACTGGCGGAGCGTCGCCCGTATCCGGCGGCGGTGCAAGCAGCCTGCGCAGTCCCTCCGCCTCCGCGGTGAGCCGCGCCAGGCGGGTATCGACTTGGCGCGCGGTATCGAGCGCCGTCTGCTCGCCGGCGAGCCGGTTTGCGATCTCAACCTCGGCCGCTTCGACGATCGCGCGACAGTGATCGAGCCGAGCTTCGGTCTGCGTCACGGCGGCAGCGGCAGCGGTCACCGCCTCGGGGGCGACCATCGCTGCAGCCAGTCCGGCGCGCTGCCGCTCCGCTTCGGCGCGGCGCGCCTCGAACCGGGCGCGACGTTCTTCGAGCTCCTTTCGACGCCGATCGAGCGTGACGCGGCGCGCGTCGGCGGCCGCGACGGCTTCGGTCTCCCGCTGCAGCACTGCCTCCGCCTCGGCCAGGCAAGCGCTCGCGTCGCGCCGCCCGGCTTCAGCGAGCTCCCGGCCCGGACCATCCGCCGCCTCGGCCCGGCTAACCGCGTCCTGCTCTTCGGACAGCCGGATCAGCGACGCCTGCGCCTCGGCCAGGTGGGTTTCCTCGCGTTCGAGATCGGCGGTGACTTGTGCGAGGCGCCGTTCCGCCTCGCGGCGCGCGGCGAGCACCTGCTGCAACTCATGCTCGAGCGCGCTGCGCGAAGCGGTCAGCCGCTGCAATTCGACGGCGGCTGCCGCTTCAGCCGCCCGGAGGGGCGGCAGCGTGGCCTCGGCGGCATCGCGGGCCCCGACTTGGGCAACGGCGTGCCCGGTCGCCTCCGCCACGGTGCCCTCGGTTGCACGATGCTCGGCGGAATTGTGCTCGGCTTCTGCCTCGGCTGCCAGCCAGCGGGTGCGGAACAACAGCGCCTCGGTCCGCCGGATCTGTTCGGCGAGGCGGCGGTAGCGCTGTGCCTGGCGCGCCTGCTTTCTCAAATTTTCGAACTGGACCTCGATCGTTGCCACGACGTCGTCGAGCCGCTCGAGGTTCTCCTCGGCAGCGTCGAGCTTCAGTTCGGTCTCGCGGCGGCGGGCGTGAAGCCCGGCAGTGCCGGCGGCTTCTTCGAGCAGGAGCCGCCGTTCGGCCGGTTTAGCGTCGATCAGCGCGCCGATGCGGCCCTGGCTCACCATTGCGCCTGAATGGGCGCCGCTCGCGGCGTCGGAGAACAGCAGCTGGACGTCGCGCGCGCGCACCTCGCGCCCATTGACCCGGTAGGTCGAGCCGCCGCCGCGTTCGATCCGTCGGACGACCTCGATCTCCGCGCGGTCATTGAAGGCAAACGGCGCACCGCGGCTGCTGTTGTCGAGGGTCAGCGCGACTTCGGCGATGTTGCGGGCCGGCTTTGCCGTTGTCCCGGCGAAGATCACATCGTCCATCTCGCCGCCGCGCAGGCGTCGGGCCGAGGTTTCGCCCATGACCCAGCGCAACGCCTCGACCAGGTTCGATTTGCCGCACCCGTTCGGTCCGACGATCCCGGTGAGGCCCGGCTCGAGCGCCAGCTCCGTCGCGTCGACAAATGATTTAAACCCGACCAAGCGGAGCCGGCAAACCTGCATCAGATCTCCCGCCGACCCGAGGCAGAGCCCCCTCCCATACCCTCCCCCGCCCGCGGGGGAGGGTTAGGGTGGGGGCTGCGACTACTCTTCGAATTAGCGATCAAGATTTCGCCGCGAGCCCCGACAACAGCTTGTCGAACTCTTCGACCGTCGGGGCGCCGGTAAACTTGGTTCCGTTGATGAAGAATGTCGGGGTCGAGTTGACGTTGAGCTCTTTCGACGCGATCAGGCGGCCCTCGACGATCTTGTTTTCGAGAGCGGTGTTCTTGAGGCAGTTGTCGAACTCTTCCCGGCTCATGCCGCCGAGCTTGACCAGCCGGGCAAGGGCGTCGCGATAGTCGCGCGCCGTCACCCATTTTTCCTGCGATCCGAAGAACGTGTCGATGTAGGCATAATAGCGGTCCGGCGGCGCGCAGCGCGCAATCATCGCCGCCCGCAACGCCGGCTCATCCAGCGGGTAGTCGCGCAGGACCAATTTGGCTTTCCCGTTATCGATCCACTTCTTCTTGAGCTCGGGAAGAACCTCGTTCGCGAAGTGAGCGCAATGCGGGCAAGTCAACGAGGCGTATTCGATGATCGTGATCGGCGCGTCGGGATTGCCGAGGATTCGATCATCCTTGCCGAGTGCCAGCACGGTCTGCGCATCGGCGAGCAGCTGATGCGGGGCGGCGGCCTGCGCCGGCACCGGCGAAACCAGGATGGTGCTCAAAACACCGAACAGAGCAAACCAGATATTCTTCATCATCGGGCTCCTTACTACCATATCTAGGTTCCGCGCAACAGCGCGATAGGCGGCTCACTGTTGGCCGCCGCTCACCGCTCTGCCCAACTGGGCGAGCGCCGCGCGCAGATCCGGGTCGGCGATCTCGGAGAGCCGCTGATCGAGCACCTCTGCCTCGCCTTGCGACAGCGGTCGAATGACGGGCCTCCCGAACCGCGACGCGAGCGGCAATGGCCCCTGCACGAGCGCCAGGCGGGTGACCACGACTCGACCGAAGAACAGGTTGATTCGCTCGATGATAAGCGGCGCGCGGTGCTGCAGCTCGAGCGCGGCGCCGGGTGCGGCGCGTAGCTTCAGGACGCCGTCGCGCCCGAGAGCGGTCGGCCAACTCACCTCGGCCCAATCCGGGCCGACAATCGCGGCCCACTCCGCTTTGAGGCGGACGAGGATGCCCTCGCCGCGGCGCGCGATGATCGGTACGGTCAGTTTCGAGACGGCGACGCCGACCGCGCGAAAGCCCCGGTACTCTTGCCCGGGGTACTCGCGCCCGGGGTACCCGCGCCCGGGGTGCTCGCGCCCGGCCGCCGGCCCGGCTACCTTTGCCGTGCCGCGCCGTCGAGTGGTCTTGCCCATGCCGTCTTTCCGATCCGCAATCCCTTCTTCATCGGCCACCCCCGATCCCGCAGCGCTTCTCCTTTGGTACGACCGCCACCGCCGCGTGCTGCCGTGGCGCGCCGCCGCGGGTGTCCGACCCGACCCCTACCGCGTCTGGCTCAGCGAAATCATGTTGCAGCAGACGACGGTAGCGACTGTCGGGCCATATTTCGACCGATTCGTGGCACGCTGGCCCGATGTTTCGGCGCTCGCCGCCGCATCGCTCGACGAGGTGCTGCAGCTCTGGCAGGGACTCGGATATTACGCGCGCGCCCGCAACCTGCATGCCTGCGGGCGCGCCGTCGTCGCGCGCCATGGCGGCAGGTTCCCCGACGACCCGGCAAAGTTGCGCGCACTTCCCGGGATCGGGGCCTATAGCGCAGCGGCGATTGCCGCGATCGCCTTCGATCGGCGAACCGCGGCCATCGACAGCAATGTCGAGCGCGTCGTCGCCCGGCTCTATGCCGTGCGCGAACCCCTTCCTGCGGCAAAACTGCGCCTCAACGCGCTCGCCGCCGCCCTGGTGCCGGAGGAGCGGGCCGGCGATTTCGCGCAGGCGTTGATGGATCTCGGCGCCACGATCTGTACCCCGCGGCGGCCGCGTTGCGTCCTCTGCCCATGGCGGAATTGCTGTGCCGCAGCTGGAGCCGGCATAGCCGATGCAATCCCGGCCCGGACCGAGAAGCCGGAGCGGCCGGCGCGCTACGGCGTCGCATTCTGGCTCACTCGCAGCGACGGAGCGGTGCTGCTGCGGCGCCGCCCGGAAAAGGGCCTGCTCGGCGGCATGACCGAAATCCCGTCGACGCCGTGGCGCAGCGAGCCTTGGACACTCGACCAGGCGATCGAAATTGCCCCGGCAGCCGCGGACTGGGCGGCGCTTCCGGGCATGGTTCGCCATGGGTTCACGCATTTTCGCCTCGAGCTCGCGATCGTGTGGGGGAATGGCGAGGCGGAAGGGATGTGGAGCCAGCTCGAACGCCTCGGCGAGCACGCCCTGCCGACCCTGATGAAAAAGGTGGCGCGGCACGCCGTCTCGGCGTTGGCCGCCTAGAGCGGGTGGGCCGCCGGTGGAGCCGCCACCGGCTCGGCGAACAGCGGCAGTTCCGCACCGCCGGTAATCGCCAACCGGACCGGCGCGAAAGACCGTCGATGATGACAGGTTACACCGAATTGGCGAATCGCCTCGCCATGCTCCGGTGTCGCATATCCGACATTGGTGCTCCATCCATAGACCGGATAGCGCGGGGCGAGGCCGCGCATGATGCGATCACGGGTGACCTTGGCGATGACGGAAGCGGCAGCGATCGAGAAGCTGAGGGCATCTCCGTCAATGACCGTCTGCACGGTGCAATCTACCGGCGGGGCGATGTTACCGTCGACCAGCGCGAGATCGGGGCGGACACCTAGTACGGCGACGGCGCGCGCCATCGCCAACAGAGCGGCGCGCAGAATGTTGATATGGTCGATTTCGGCCACACTCGCCGCACCGACCCCGATATGCGCGGTTCCGCGAGCGGCGCATCGCCGCAATGCGCCGTAGCAGGCCTCGCGTTCCTCGATGCTCAGCACCTTCGAATCGTCCAGGCCGTCGCGCAAGGATTTGGGGAAGCGGCGCGGGTCGAGAACCACCGCCGCGGCGACCACCGGCCCGGCAAGCGGCCCGCGCCCGGCCTCGTCAACGCCGCAAACCAGCCCCGTGCAGCGCCGCTCGATCTTGAAATCCGGCATCGCCCTCTCCCCCGAAGCCTTGTGCCACAAAGGGCCCCGCCCGGGCAAGGCGGCTCGGCTTGCTGCTGGCGCCAGGCCAGCAGAGCGCTATCTTTCTCGTATGCTCAGGCTGGTCTTCGTCGCCGTTCTTATTCTGACAACAGCGCTCGTGCCCGCACCCTCGGTTGCCTTCGATCTGTTTGCGACGCATGAGGTGACGGTGCAATTCGCGACCCAGGACGGGAAGCCGCTGGCAAATGCCGAAGTGCAGGTGTTCCCCCCTGGCGACGCTAGAACTCCTGCCATCACCGGGCGCACCGACGCTCAAGGAAAATTTGTTTTCGACGCCGACCAAGACGGCTTCTGGAGCGCCGAGGCGAAGGGCGCCGATCAGGTGGCGCGGGTGATGATCCGCGTCGGCGGCGAATCGCAGACATCGCAGAGCCGGATTTCGCCGTTTCTCGTGATCGGCGCGCTCGCCGTTCTTCTTGCTCTCGCCATTTGGTACCGGCTGCTGCGCGCCCGAAGCCGCCGGCCCCCTTCCTGAGAGACCGGCGCAAAATCCATTGGGGATTTGCAATGAATAAGCGTCAATCGCCTCCCCGGCGAAAGCCGGGGCCCATGCTTGAAACGTTCGCGGCGTCGGGCGAATGGGTCCCCGGCCTTCGCTGGGAAGGCGATGCGTATTTTGTTTGTCCGGACCTCGATCCCGATCTTTTCACAAGCGCGCAAGCGGGACAGGCGTGAGATTGATTTCGATATCGGCTTCCGCATGGCTCCTGACTGCGGCAGCCGTGCTGGTCAAATCGGCGCCGGCGGCCGGCGCCGGGCTCGCTCTGGTGCTCGCCATCGACGTGTCGGCGAGCGTGACGGCCGAATTCCTATCTGCTGCAGCGCGACGGCATTGCGCGGGCGTTCGAGAATCCGCGCCTAGTCAACGCGATCTCGGCTCTTCCCGGGGGCCTCGAAGCGCTGGTGCTCGAATGGTCCGATCCCGACCGCATCGCGATAACGGTCGGGTGGACCCGGCTCGCGGACGCAACCGGCGCCGCCGCCTTTGCCGCCGCCGTCCGTGCGACGCAGCGCAGTTCGGAAGGGCTCACCGCGATCGGTCCGGCACTGCTCGCCGGCGCCGCGGCGCTCGATGACGCGCCCGAGCCGGCACCGCGCCGGATCATCGACATCTCCGGCGACGGAATGGCCAATTTCGGGCTGCCTCCGGCCGCGGCGCGCGATCGCCTCGTCGCGGCCGGGATCTCGATCAACGGGCTTGCGATCCTCACCGAGGAGCCTTGGCTGGAGGCCTATTACCGCAGCAATGTGATCGGCGGCCCCGGTGCCTTCGTCGTCGCCGCACGGGATTTCCGCAGTTTTGCTGATGCGATGCTCCGCAAACTTGTGCAGGAGCTCGCCGTTACCGCTCCCCTAACCCTCCCCCGCTTGCGGGGGAGGGAAGGGTGGGGGCGGCCGGCTCAGATGCAGTAGGTTCGGATCGGCGCGAAGCCGTTGAAGCCGACCGAGGCGTAGCTCGCGGTGTAGGCGCCGGCCGACAGGATCTCGACCTTGTCGCCGACCCGCAGGGCGAACGGCAGCCGGTACTCGGTTTTCTCGTAGAGGATGTCGGCGCTGTCGCAGGTCGGGCCGGCGAGGACGACGGGACCGGCCGACCCGCGGCGGCCGGGCGTCGCGATGCGGTATTTGATGCTTTCGTCCATCGTCTCGGCCAGCCCGTTGAACTTGCCGACGTCGAGATAGACCCAGCGCCGGTCGTCGCCGCCGCCTTTTTCGGCAATCAGCACGACCTCGCTCTGAATGACGCCGGCATCGCCGACCAACGAGCGGCCCGGCTCGATGATGATCTCGGGCAGGTCATTGCCGAAATGCCGCGTGATCGCTGTCATTACGGCCTGTGCATAGCGCTCCACCCCCGGCACCTCGCCGCTGTAATGCGCGGGAAAGCCGCCGCCGATATTGACCATGCGCAGGTTGATATCGGTCTCGGCGAGCGCCGAGAACATCCGCGCCGCTGTGCCCACCGCCCCGTCCCATTGTCCAAGATCGGTCTGCTGCGAGCCGACATGGAACGAAATGCCGTAGGGGTCGAGACCGGCGCCGCGGGCCTGGCGCAGCAATTCGACCGCCATCTCCGGCGAGCAGCCGAATTTGCGCGACAGTGGCCATTCGGCGCCGTCGCAGGCGACAAGGATCCGGCAGAAGACCCTTGCGCCGGGCGCTGCGCGCGCCAGCTTGTCGAGCTCGTGAGCGCTGTCGAAAGCAAACAGCCGCACCCCGGCCTGATAGGCGTAAGCGATATCCTTTTCCTTCTTGATCGTGTTGCCGAATGACAACCGGTCGGGGGCGACCCCATTGCCGAGGCAGAGCTCGATTTCGCCGCGGCTTGCGACGTCGAAACTGGCGCCCTTCCGGCTGAGTACGCCGACGATCTCGGCGGCCGGATTGGCCTTGACCGCATAGTAAATCCGAGCGAGCGGCAAATAGTGCCGCAGCGCCTCATAGGACTCGACGATCAGGTCGAGATCGACGACGAGGCAAGGGGTCTCAGGGGTCTGTTCGGCAAGAAACCGGGCGATCCTCTCGGTCATGACCGGGGTCATCCTTATTGCGAGGCGGCTAATCTCAATCCGTGGCGCCGGACGACGTCCGAGACCTCACCCGGATATTCCACAGGGCGCGGCCTCGGTTCGGCCAAACGCGGAACCGGAGCTAATGCCGGCGCAGCCTCATCGAGGCCGCCCGGCCGGAATTTTGCGGATTAGCCTAAACTACTCGGGTCGATGACCCGGTTACCCCGCCCGCGCAGACGCGTCCCGCGAAGGTTGGCGTCAGGGCAGGGCACCACGCCGCCCCCTGATCGGAAAGCAACCATACCGTCCTCCCTCTCGGGACCGGCCCCATGGCGATTTGCCGGGCCGGGCTGCCAAAAAGGACGCGTTACGTCGTTGCATAACCACCATGGGCCATAGGCACGTGCGAGTGCGTCGAGACCCCGATAGATACGCTGATCTACCGGCGACGCAAGGGAAAACTCATGAGAAAATGAAGCTGTAATGACAATTTTGCGGACGCGGTCCTTTCGCGTCATGGGCGTTCAGTTCAGTTGGTAAACGTCGACCTGCCCGTCGAAAGTCGGGACCAGCAGCTTGCCGTCGGCAACCACCGGCGGGCAGAACTTGCTGTATTTGAACCCGGCCTGCTGCCATAGGAGATGCAGCTTCGCCGGTGCGCCGGGGTTTGGAGCGGGATCGAAGTCGGAGGCGTCGTATGCGCGAATGATGCCGTCGACCACGTGCTTGTTGGCGTCACCATTCAGCGGGGCGGTACCCCACACGATCCCGTTGTTCTGTCCATTGGCCGACAAGGTCAGCATTCCGCCGGGCATGCCGCCCATATTGTCGGGAGCCGTCGCCAATGGTCCAGAGGCCAGTTCGGACCCGTGTGCGAGCAGCTTGATGTGGCCGGAGGGGTCGAAGGCGAAGGCGCGCAGCTCGGCATTTTCCCCCCAGGCGAAAAGCATGGGTCCGTGTTTGGCGCTCACCCAATAAACCGGCGAGCCGTGCAAGTGGTGCGTCTTCCAGCCGGGTTGCGGCTTGAAGTCCATGTTCCCGACAGGCGAGGCGCCCCGATAGACTGCGGAATTCGGATCGGGATCGAAAGTGAGGAAGGCTGGGGGCGCCTTCAATTTGGAGAAATCGCCGATCGACTTTCCCATATTGTTGCGGTCGAGCACGTAGAGCACGCCGTCCTTCCCGGCGCCGAGCAAAAGGTCGGTGCCGGGGGGCAGTACCGGGCCGCTGGTGCCCACGTCCTGGTCTTCATAATTATAGCCGCCCATGAAGGGTGCAACTTCCTGGGGCGTCCAAGTCTTGCGTACCGAGTCGCGAAATGGCGAGAACCAGTCGGCTAGCTTTAGCGACGGGCCCTGCGGTCCCGGTTCGAGCGACAATTTGACAAAACTCTCGGCGAAGTCCGTCTGGCCGTTGAAGTCCTTTTTGCTGCCGTCGGGGTTGACGAGATACCCGCCGTTCGACGTGACCACGTAGACGTTGCCCTGGTCGTCGGCGGCGGGGCCTTGTGACGACTGCCAGATTCCGCCGCCAAAGCTGTTTGGCGTGGCAAGCCAGTGGCCGACCTCCTTCCAGTCGTCGACGTCGAAAGCCACGACCCAGCCGTGATTTTGCAGCGTCGCGTCGGGCTTCGGCGGCGGGGTATCCGAGCCGGTGGTCGTCACATACAGCATCTTGTGGGTCTGTGGCGAAGGCTTGGCTCCCAGAGGAACGAGCAGCAATGCCGCGCGCTGCTTCTGCACCTGGTTCAAGGCGATCTTCTGTCCGCTCGCATTGATCACCGACGCTTCGATCGGGAGAGGCTGTTCTTTCCCCGCCGGCGGCTTGCCGTCCTTCAAGCTCAAGGCATTGACCTTGAGTTGCCGGTTGCCGTTGCCGTCGACGATCCAGTTCACGGCATAAATCGTTCCCGTCTCGCGATCGATGACGGGGGTGCTGAGGATCCCGAAGGATTTGTTGATGTGGTAGATATCGACCGGATCGCTCGGGTCGGGGACGAACGGCTTGCCGAGCGAGACGGGGCGGGGCCACAGCTGCGCGCCGGTATTGGCATCGAACGCCCGCACGTTGTTGGACATCGAAAACAGATAGACAACGTCGTGCTTTGTGCCGTCGCTCATCTGAACATCGGGCACATAGAGCGGTTGCGCCTCGATATTCGGGTCGTCGCCCTCGACTTTGAGAGAAAAGACCCTTCGAAGGCCCCGAGACTTGATAGTCGCGGGGGTGAAGGACTGCTCATTCGTATTGGCGCCAGTCCTGTTGTTGTCATACGAGCGTGTCAGAACGGCGTGCTTCGTCACGACACCGGCATCCGCGGCGGTCCCGCATTCGTTTTTGGAGGTCGTGTCGATCAGCTTCAAATATTGCGCTTCGTAAGGAGCGGTGGCCCAGCCTTCCTCGTCGGCCGGCACGCGGTTCATGCTGACAGAGATGCCGTTCTGCAGGACATCGGCGCCCGACCGTCCCGCGCCCCACAGGCAGCGGTTTCGGCGGTTCGGATCGAGAGCGGCGATGTTTTTGACGTTGTAGGTGTGATTGGGGCTGATGCCGAATACGTTCTGTTGACCCGCCTTGACGTCGACGTCGAACCCGACGCCGTTCGGGGTTGAGCTGTTGGCGCCCACCACCAGATTGACGAACGCAAAGACAGTGTCATTGGACGCCGGATCGGCGCCTGCCTTCTCCACCTTGCCGACGCCAAAGATCTGGTTCTGCGGCGGGTTGCGCTTCAGCCGCAGAAACCATCCCTGCTTGCTGCGCAGCGCCGGGCTGGCGCTGCGCGCTTCAGATATTGCCGAATAGAGCGCCAACAGATGGATCGCATCGCCTGTATTGCGATCGAGCTGCCGCCATAGCGGCATCATCGAGTTGTAAGTTTTGAATTGCGGGATCTGCTTGCCGAAATTCAGCTCGAACCGCTCGTAGCCGAAGGGCTGGCTGCCGGTGCTATTGGGGGCAGCCGGCACGATCGTTCCCCTGAGGCCGAGCTCCTGGCCGGGGAAGATCATCGTCACGCCATACAGCGTGCTGTTGACGGCGAACCGCAGCGCCGCCTCATACGGATCCTTGTAATTGTCTTCGTCTTGCGAGCTGGTATTCAGCAAGACCAGCGAGTCGCCGTAGCTGGCGCGCCGGCTGTTGTATAACGATTGGAAATCGCTCGCCTTCGTCGCGCCATGGAAAGCGTAGATCAGATTTTCATTCAACACGTCGAAATGCCGGTTTGAGCGGTAGGTGACGGCGCCCCCATCGAGGCTCTCGGCCATAAACACAAAGTCCCATTTGCGCGACCGCGTCCGGTTGATGATATATTCCCAAGCCTGGGGCGGCAGCCCCTGGGCAAAATCTGCCCGCAGCCCACCAATGCCGGCGGCAACGTCGAGCGCCGCGTGTTGCGGGTTCTCCGGGTACCCCGTCCCAGTCAACCAAAATTGCATATAGTCGCCGAAGAACTGCCAAACCCGCTGCGTGATCTGGTCGAAATGGCCATTGCCCGGCCCCTTGCCGTCTTCGGACCCCACGCTGTAGTCAAACCAGTCACCCTCGTTTTCATAGTTGTCTTTTTGTGCCTGATTGGCGACGAGGGCGGCGTATCGGCCGAAATAAAGGTCTGAAACATCCGCCCATTTGCCAAAATCGTATCGGTCCGGCGCGGCAGCAATGTTGCCGGCGCTGTTTGCGCGCTGGTCATATTCATTGGACCGCGAGAAGATTCGTGCTTCGACAGAGCGGATCTCGGTGGTGTCGGTGGTGCCGGCGTTTCCCCAATATTGTTGGCCCGGCGGGGTTAGCTCCGCGTCATGGGCTGTGTGATTGAACGGCACGTCGAGAAAAACGGTGATGCGCTGCGCGTTCGCAGCCTTGACGAAGCTCTGGAACTCGGTCAGGGCGGCAGCCCGCCCTTGCGGCGTGTCGTTCGCGGCGGGCGTCGATCCCGGGCTGAAACCCGATCCCATCAACGGCATCACCGCGAAGTAATTCTTGACCGCGTAGGGGCTGCCGAGCTCGAACGGCCGATTGGTGGCCGGATCGATCTGACGCCCGTCGATCCCGCGAGGGTGAATGGGCTGCAGCCAAAGGGCATTGACGCCCAGTTGCTTCAAATAGGCGAGGCTGAAGCGCGGCCCGCCTGCGCCGGGGCTAGGGTTCGTCATTTTGGCAAAGGAGCCCCGCTGGTCCGGCGCCGTTCCAGTGGCGGCGACGGTCAGTGGGTTGGCTTCGTAAAGCTGGAGGTCCTTTGCTTTTTCCGGCGAGACGACGATGGCGTGATCGCGTTTCAAGATCCCTTGCCCATTCTGCTCGCTGTCGTACCAGTGGTATGTGCCCGGAGGATCCGAGGTCAGCCGGTAGCGCGCTGTGAGGCGGTAAGCACCGGTTTTCGATATCGGCAAGGTGAGCAGGTACCCGCCGGGAGCCGGGCGCATTGGATAAGCCTTGTAGTAGTGCCGATCGTCTCCGGCAGAGATACTGTTGCCGGAGGGCGGACTGATCCCTTCTTCGACACCATTCCCATTAGGGTCGGCCGTCGCCCAGTCTCGACGATCGAGATTGGTGAACACTTCGGCCGCTTCGACCCCGGTCACCTGCGGGTCGAAAAAAATCGTGATCGGTAGGCTCTCGTGAGCTGTTTCGCTGATCAGCGCGTGCGAGGTCGTGTAGTCCGCTTCGACCTCGTTTGCCGCCCGCTGGGCGGATCCGGCCGAGACCCGCAGGGTGGATGCGGCCGCCGGTTTTGCGGCAACCAACATCGCCAAACTTGCCGCAGCGAGCGTGATGCGCAGCCAATGCTTTGCGTTCAGACCCGTCATCAGGGCCCCCTCTGCCTCAGAGTCGCCTTATGCGTTTACTATACGTAAAGGGCGTCAGAGAGGTGTGAGCCGCGTCACATGCCGAAAATTTCTGGGAGGCGACGCCGGGCCGGTCGACTTGACCGGGCTGCGCCACCTCAGCTGCGGCGGCCAGCTGAGCGCTGCGCGCGCCCCTCGGCGAGGGGGATGACGAGACCGGGGTGTTGTGCGGCGACTCGTTCCTGGGCCGCTTCGATGATCAGCTTCAGAAGGTCGGAGTAGCGCAGCCCCGCCATCTCGGCCATCAGGTTGAGCTTGCCGTCCCAGCACCAGCCGGGGTTCGGGTTGACCTCGAGCAGCCGGATCTCGCCCTCGGCGTCGGCGCGGAAATCGAAGCGGGCGTAATCGCGGCAGCCGAGCCGCTCGAACAGGATGTTCGAGTAGTCGACGATCTTGCGGCGCGCTTCTTCGTCGAGCCGCGCCTCGCGATAGCCGATCTGCGTCCAATAGGGCGAGTCGGGGACCCATTTCGACTCGTAGGGCAGCAGCTGCGGCAATGCCGGGTCGAGCCCTGAATAGTCGACTTCGAGCGGCGGCAATACCCGGTAGCCTTGTCCCGGATTGCCGATGATCCCGATCGAATATTCGGGACCGGTCAGAAATTCTTGGATCAGGATCGGGCAGCCCGGCATTTGCTCCCGCAACCGGCCGAGGCGGGTGATCGCCTCCTCCCAGGTATGGACCACCGCATCCTTGGTGATGCCGATCGACGAATCGCCGTAGTTCGGCTTGATCAATGCCGGGAACACCGACGGGATCGTCGCCGCCAGATCGTCCGAATTGAAATAGGTTTCCGCCGGCACCGGCACGTCGATCGCCTGGGCGATGCCGCGCACCAACGACTTGTTGTAGCAGAGGCCGAGACAGCTGGGTCCGGCGCCGCTGTAGGGGATGTCGAGCATCTCCAGCAATGCCGGCACGTGCATTTCCATGAACGCGTCGTTGTTGAAGCCCTCGTCACAGAAATTGAGGACGAAATGTGGGCGGCTTGCCCTGAGATCGGCAAACAGCGAGGCGTGATTGTCGACAAAACGAAAGCGGTAGTCGGGGAGCTCGCGCAGCGCCGTTTTGAGCCGGTCGACGGTCTCGATGTCCTCCTCGCCAAAGCGCCCGTCCCGCTTCACCACATCGGGCAGGTGGGGATCGCCGAGGATCACGGTGACATCGGAGAACAACGCCACACGGTGCGGCAGCCGGCGCGCCCGGCGCGGCGCCTCGCAGGTCACGAACAGCCGGTGGGCCACCATGCCCAGATCCTGATTGCGGTGCGAATCCGGCGCCAGCAGCGAATGAAATCGGACGTTGGCAAACCCGGCGCCGGTCAGCAGCGCTTCAAGGCGCTCCTTCGAATAGAGCCGCTCGGCATAAAACTGGTCGGCGATCACCCCGCGCTCGGCGTGCACGACGACCTCGCGGCTGATCAGCCGGTCGCCGTCCTCGGCGAGGTCGCGTTCGCGGCAGACGAAATGGTTCTGGTCGACCCACTCCCAGGAGCGCGGCTCGAAATGATGGCGCATCCAGTCGCCGTCCATCAAATCCATGACGAGCGATCCGCCGGAGGCGAGGGCGCGGTTGACCGCTTCGAGCACGGCGAGATCGTCCTCCGGACGCTCGAAATAGCCGAAAGAGTTCCCCAGGACGCAGACACAATGAAAGTCGCCGTCGCCAAGGCGAAACCGCCGTGCATCGCCTTCGTGAAACGAGACCTGCAGGTTGCGCTGCTTGGCGCGCTTGCGGGCCAGGCGGATCAGATAGCGGGACCGGTCGAGCCCGGTGACATTGGGAAAGCCGCGGCTCGCGAGCTCGAGTGAATGGCGCCCCTGACCACAACACAAGTCCAAAATACGGTCGTTGCGCTCGAGCCCGATGCTGCGGATCAACAGGTCGACTTCTTCGGCCGTGTTGCGGTCGTTCTCGATTATATCGCCGTCGGTTTCGAGGTAGAGCGAGTTGAACAAGGTACGCCACCAGTCGGAAGGCAGGTGACGTTCGAGATCGGAGACCGGGCCCAAGGTACGAGCGCCGATGCGCCTGTCCGGCTCGGCATGGTCGAGATCCGGGCCGATCGAGCCGGTGTGGGCCAAGTGAGCCTTGGCGGCGGCGGGCCTCGCACCGTTGGCTTTCTTCCCCATATCGATCTACCTCGGTTTCCCCGAAATCAAAAAAGCGGCTTCCCGTTGAAGGGAACCGCCGAACAAGATGTCTGGTCGGGAGGCATCAGCCGCATCGGAGCCGGCCGTCGGCGCGATCTGGAGCGGGCATCAGGTGGTCAGTGGCTAGCGTGGAAAAGTCTATGAGAACGGTCGTGCAGGCCAGCAGCGGCGAGGAGCGCATGGTCGCTCAAAAATACGGTTCCGGCTTGGCGAACAGTGCAAGCCGCCGAGAAGTTCGGAATAAAAGCCGCAGCTTTCAAGGCGACATTTTTTTCTTTGACGGAATTAGCCGGCCAGTGGCGCAAGCGCTCCGGGACCGGGCGTCACGGCGGCCTTCGGCCCACGCCGAAGCCCGAATCGGGCCTCACGGCACGGAATGCAATTCAATCGTGCCGAGCCGACTGCCGGTAGCCAGATCGATGACGACGAGCCGCCTCTCCCCCTCGGGCAACTCCAGCGCGAGGACCAGCCGATCCGACCCAGCCGTCATCGCCTCGATGCGGGCACCGCGCGGAATGTCGATCGCCGGGCTGACGAACCCATGCGCAGCCGTGGCCGCAGGTCCGCGCGATACCCTGCCCGCAATGACCGCGACCAGAGCAGCGAAACCGACCACCAGCATCACGCCCATCACGACAACCAGAACCTTGAGCGCGCGCATGAGGATCCCCGCCGTTCGTCACCGGCGCGAAAGCGCGGGGCTGTGACATATCCCCCGTGGCCGGGCTTGGCCCGGCCACCCACGTCTTGGTTGCAACGGCACCGCTATTCGCCGAGTCTGGTCTGATGGGCGGATGGGTCTACATCCTGACAAATCGCCGTAATGGCACGCTGTACGTCGGTGCTACCGTCGATCTCGCTCGGCGCGTGTGGGAACATCGGGAGGGTGTCGCGGACGGCTTTACAAAGCGGTATGACCTATGTCGACTCGTCTATGCTGAGCACCACACAAATATCCTTTCGCAAAACAACGTGAGATGAACATAAAGCACTGGCCGCGTGCCTGGAAAGTTCGCCTGATCCATCAAGATAACCCTGATTGGGACGATCTTTACGATCGGCTGGCTTGAAGACGTGGATGGCCGGGTCAAGCCCGGCCACGGTGTTGAGATGACCTCTGCTGTCAGCACGACGACCATACGGGCCAACGGGGGCGATGCCGGGCATCGGCTCGATCGCGTGCTCGCGCTGCATTTGCCGGAACTGTCGCGGACGCGGCTCAAGCATCTGATCGAAAGCGGCAATGTTACGGAAAATGGGGCGGCGCTGCGCGATCCGTCGCAGCGCGTGCGATTCGACCAGAATTTCGTCGTAATTCTCCCTCAGATTGAGGATGCCGCGCCGGTCGCGCAGCCGATCGCGCTCGATATCCACTTCGAGGATGCACACCTGATCGTCATCGACAAGCCGGCGGGCATGGTTGTGCATCCCGCGCCAGGAAATCCCGACGGAACTCTCGTCAATGCTCTGCTGGCGCATTGCGGCGCGAGCTTGCCCGGCATCGGCGGCGTTCGCCGCCCGGGCATTGTGCATCGGCTAGACAAGGACACCAGCGGCCTGATGGTCGTCGCCAAGACCGAGGCCACCCACCACGGGCTGTCGCGCGATTTTGCCGCACGCCGGATCGATCGCGCTTATACCGCCTTCGTCTGGGGCGTGCCGCCGGCGCCGGTAGGAGAGATCGCCGGCAATATCGGGCGCAGCAGCGCAGACCGGAAAAAGATGGCGGTCGTCGACGATGAAAGAGGCAAAGCTGCGATCACTCGCTATCGAATGGAGCGCGCTTTCGGCGGCCATGCGGCACAAATCGAATGCCGCCTCGCCACGGGTCGGACCCACCAGATCCGGGTTCATTTCGCCCATTTCGGTCACCCGCTGATCGGCGATCCGGTCTATGGCACCCGCGCCCGGCGGTCGGTCGCCCGCGCCGGGCCGACGGGCGAGCAAATTGCCGCTTTTCCCCGTCAGGCGCTGCACGCACGGTTGCTCGGCTTCACCCATCCTGTCGAGAAGCGGCCACTGGAGTTCGAAAGCCCGCTCCCGGCAGACCTACGGGAACTCAAGCACAGTTTAGAGCAACTTTAAACTGGACAAAATCCGACTATATTAGTAGGGTATGGGCGTCGGGGGATCGGGACGCTTTCTTCGAGCGTTAGCCCATCACCGACTTGAAACGGAGCAACAATCGTCAATGGCCACTCTTTCGGTGCCTTCCATCTCCTCGGAAGGAAACCTGACGCGGTACCTTCAGGAGATCCGCAAATTTCCGATGCTCGAGCCGGAGCAGGAATACATGCTCGCCAAGCGTTGGAAGGAGCATGAGGATCCCCAGGCCGCGCACAAGCTGGTTACGAGCCATCTGCGCCTGGTCGCCAAGATCGCCATGGGCTATCGCGGCTACGGGCTGCCGCTCTCCGAGCTGATCTCGGAGGGCAATGTCGGCATGATGCAGGCGGTCAAGCGGTTTGATCCGGATCGCGGTTTCCGGCTGGCGACCTATGCCATGTGGTGGATCCGCGCCGCGATCCAAGAGTACATCCTGCACTCCTGGTCGCTGGTTAAGATGGGCACCACGGCGGCGCAGAAAAAGCTGTTCTTCAATCTGCGCAAGCTGAAGGGTCAGCTGCAGGCGATGGAAGAAGGCGACCTCTCGCCGGAGAATTTGAAAAAGATCGCGACCGAGCTCGACGTGCCCGAGGCCGATGTCGTCAGCATGAACCGCCGGTTGGCGAGCCCGGACCATTCGCTGAATGCGCCATTGCGGTCCGACAGCGAAGGCGAGTGGCAGGATTGGCTGGTCGATGAGAGCGAGAGCCAGGAGACCCGGCTCGGCGAGCGGCAAGAGCTCGGGCTGCGCCGCGACCTCCTCGAAAAGGCGATGACGCATCTTAACGACCGCGAACGCCACATCCTGACAGAGCGGCGCTTACGGGAAAACCCGACCACCCTCGAGGACCTCTCGCAGCAATACGGCATCTCTCGCGAGCGCGTGCGGCAGATCGAAGTCCGCGCCTTCGAAAAATTGCAAAAGGCGATCAAAGCCGCCGCGATCGAACGCCGGCTCGTCACCCACTAACCCAATTCACTGCACTAGAAGCCCCTCTCCTGCACCCGGGCGAGGGGCTTTGAACAGGCGGCCGCCACAGGTCGGCTCAGGGACGCCGGTCGTCGAGGGCAGGCTCAACGGTAATCCCTCCAGTGAGCGGACCGCGAGATAGGCGAACGCTTGCGCTTCGAGCGCGTCGCCGTGCCAGCCGACCGCTTCGACGGGCCGTACGGCGACGTTGAGACGTCGGCCGAGAGCCTCGATCAAGGCCGGGTTGTGACGGCCGCCGCCGGTCACCAGCCATTGCTCCGCCGGAGCGGGAAAATGCCGGGTTCCCACGGCGATCGCCGCCGCCGTCATTTCGGTCAAGGTCGCAGCGCCGTCCTCGAGCGAAAGCCCCGTCGGCAAGTCCCTCCGGAAAGCGTCGCGATCCAGCGATTTCGGTGGGAGGCGATCGAAATACGAACCTGCCAGAAAATTCTCGACATGGGCCGCCGAAACGGCACCGGCGCGAGCGAGCGCGCCATCGATATCAGCCGGGGCGCCGGTGTGCCGGCAAACCCAGTCATCGATCAATGCATTGCCGGGTCCCGTATCGAAGGCGAGGATTTCCCCCGGCCCTCCAATCCACGTCACGTTCGCTACGCCACCGATATTGAGCACCGCGACCGGCTTCGGCAGGGCCGCTGCGAGCGCGGCATGGAACAGCGGGGCAAGCGGTGCCCCCTCTCCGCCCGCCGCTACGTCGGCCGAGCGGAAATCGGCAACAACGTCCAGCCCGAGCCGGTGCGCCAGCAGCGCACCGTCGCCGATCTGCCACGTGCGCCGTTCGGCCGGGCAATGCAAAATCGTGTGGCCGTGAAAGCCGACCACCTCGGCGGCGTTTCCAGAATGCTGACGCAGAAAATTTTCCACCGCTTCCGCATGGAGACGGGTCAGCTCCTCCTCCACATCGGCAACCGGACCGACCCCGCCGAGAACGGACCGCAGGTTTTCGCGAAACCGCGGCGGATACGGGTAGGTCAACGCGGCGCCCGGGATCACCCGGTCCCGGCCATCTGTCTCGATCATCGCAACGTCGATGCCGTCGAGTGAGGTGCCGCTCATCAACCCGATCGCACGCCACAGGCGCGAGGAGTGTTGTGGCCCGGAACGCGCGCCTATGTTAGATGACGAAGCCATGTCGACACCTCGTTCCCCCTTTCTCGCCACCGCGCTCGAACGCGGCTTTATCCATCAATGCACCGACATGGAAGCGCTCGACGAGCGGTTGCTCGCGGGCCGCCTTGTAGCCTATGTCGGCTATGACTGCACGGCGGACAGTCTGCATGTCGGCAGCCTGGTGTCGATCATGCTGCTGCGCCTGTTCCAGCGCTGCGGGCACAAGCCGATCGTTCTGATGGGCGGCGGCACGACGCGGATCGGCGATCCTTCGGGCAAAGACGAGGCGCGACAACTCCTGGATGATGCCGAAATCGCCCGCAATATGGCGGGTATCCGCACTGTCTTCGCGAAGTTCTTGAAGTTCGGCGATGGGCCGGACGAAGCCGTCATGGTCAACAATGCCGACTGGCTCGACGAATTGCGCTACATCCCGCTGCTGCGCGATGTCGGGCGCCATTTCTCGGTCAACCGGATGCTGACCTTGGACAGCGTCCGACTTCGGCTCGAGCGCGACCAGCCCTTGAGCTTTCTCGAATTCAACTATCCGATACTGCAGGCCTACGACTTCGGGGAGCTGGCGCGGCGGTATCAATGCGAGCTGCAGATTGGCGGCTCCGACCAATGGGGCAACATCGTCGCCGGTGTCGAGCTCTCTCGGCGGACGGAAGCGCGCACTCTCTTCGGCCTGACGACGCCGCTGCTCACGACCGGGTCCGGCGTCAAGATGGGCAAGACGGCGCAGGGCGCCGTCTGGCTCAATGCCGAGCGGCTGCCGCCCTACGAATACTGGCAGTTTTGGCGAAATACCGAAGACGACGATGTCGGGCGCTTTCTGCACCTCTTCACAGAGCTGGATCTCGCAGAAATCGAGCGGCTGGAGCGCGGCGACGTCAATGAGGCAAAGAAGGTTTTGGCGACCGAGGCCACGGCGCTCTGCCACGGCCGCGAAGCCGCCGAGGCCGCCGCCGAGACCGCGCGCGCCGTCTTCGAGGGCGGCGGCAGCGGCAGTGAATTGCCGCAGACCGAAGTGCCCCGCGACGAGCTCGCCCGCGGCATGCCTGCTTTCGAGCTCTTCAGCCTCACCGGCCTGGCCGCTTCTAATGGCGAAGCCCGGCGGCTGATCCGTGGCGGCGGTGCGCGCATCAACGACAGGGTCGTCGATAACGAGAGGAAGCCCGTCACCGTGGCGGACCTCGACGAGAAAGGCGTCCTGAAGCTCAGCGCCGGTCGTAAACGTCACGCTTTGGTTCGTCCGATCTGAGTTGGAAATGCTATCTCAGGCTCGGCGCTTCGTTGACAGTGTTCCGGGGCGTCACTATGTTGCGCCGGCCTTTCAGCCGCGATGCGGCGCTTCCCTAGATGAGCGAGCGCGAGCCGCCGGATCCGCTGGCGCGGCTTGGCGAACGGATCGACAACGCGCGCGCGCAGAATGTTCGAAGTCAGCCGGCGGTCGGTGACCGTTCGGCCATGCAGCAGGGCCTCGGGCTCGGGCTGCGCATCGGTATCGAATTGGTGGTCGCGATCGGTGTCGCGACCGCGCTGGGATGGGCAATCGATCGCTGGCTCGGCACGCGGCCATGGGGGATCATCGTGCTGTTCTTCCTCGGGGTTGCCGCCGGTATGCTGAACGTCTACCGCGCGGTCTCCGGGATCAGCACCCCCGTGGGGTATCGGCGGCCCGGCGCAGAGGGCGCCGGCAAGCGGCCGGACGAGGACCCGTGGGACGACGACGAGAACTGATGTGGCACTAGAACTTCATCCTCTCGAGCAATTCGCGATCGCCCGCATCATTCCGATCCATATTGGCGGGCTCGACCTGTCGTACACGAACGCGGCGTTGATGATGACCATCGCCGTCGTCTTGGTCACCGCGCTGATGGTGCTCGCCGCCCGTCGTGCGGCGCTAGTTCCGGGCCGATGGCAATCGGCTGCCGAGATGCTTTACGAGTTCGTCGCCGATATGGTGGACAGCAATATCGGACACGGCGGACGGCAATTCTTCCCCTTCGTCTTTACCCTCTTCACGTTTATTCTGTTTGCAAATCTGTTGGGAATGATTCCCTACAGTTATACCACAACCGGCCAAATCATCGTCACTTTCGCGCTTGCCGCCGTCGTGTTCGTCCTGGTCACCACGATCGGCATCGTCCGGCACGGGTTTCATTTCCTCAGCCTTTTTGCGCCGCAGGGGGTGCCGAAGGTGCTGCTGCTGTTGCTGGTGCCGATCGAGATGCTGTCCTACTTCATCCGTCCGTTCACGCTGTCGATCCGGCTCTTTGCGAATATGCTGGCCGGACACACGATGCTGGCGATTTTCGGCGGCTTTGCCGCGAGCCTCGGCTTCTGGCATTCTTCCCGACCGCGATCGACGTCCTGCTCGTGGCCCTGGAATTTCTCGTCGCGGTGTTGCAGGCCTATGTCTTCGCCATCCTGACCTGCCTTTATCTGAACGAGGCGGTTCACCTGCACTGAAATCTTTCGCCTCACCCTTCAACCAAACGGAACATCGATATGGATCTCGCTGCCGCCAAAATGATCGGGGCCGGCCTTGCCTGCATAGCGCTCGTCGGCGCCGGCGTCGGCATCGGCAATGTGTTCGCGGCCCTGATCAACTCCGTCGCCCGCAACCCGGCCTCCCAAGGTCAGGTGCAGCCCTTTGCGTTTCTCGGCTTCGCGCTCGCCGAAGCGACCGGCCTCTTTGGCCTTGCCATTGCCTTCCTGATCCTCTTCGTGTTCTGACGGGAAGCGAGCGGTGCCGCAGCTCGAAGTATCGACCTTTGTTCCCCAGCTCGTCTGGCTCGCCATCACTTTTGTGATCCTGTACCTGTTGATGGCCGGCATAGGGCTGCCGCGGGTCGGCGGCGCCATCGAGGCACGGCGCCGCCGCGTCGACGACGATCTGGCGCGTGCGGCGCAGCTGAAATCGGAGGCGGAGGCGGTGTTGGCCGCCTATCAGGAAACTCTCGCAAAAGCCCGCGCCGAGGCTCAGGCGGCGGTCAAGGAGACGACCGACCGCATGGCGGCGCAAGCCGCCGAACGCCAGCGCCAGCTGAGCGAGTCCCTCACCCGGCAGACCGCCGAGGCCGAGCGGCAGATCGCCGTGGCGAAACAGCGTGCTCTCTCCGAGATGCACGGCATCGCCGCCGAGGTCGCCCGCTCGGTCACCGAGAAGGTGACGGGCTCGGCCGCCGATCCGGCCAATCTCGCCGCCGCGGTCGACCGAGCGCTCGCCGAGCGCGCCAGCTGATGGCCCACCTCTTTAGCGATCCGGAGTTCTATGTCCTCCTCGCGGTCGCGATCTTTCTTGTCCTCGTTTGGAAACCGATGAGGCGGGCGATTGTCGGCGCGCTCGATTCACGCGCCGAGCGCATCCGACAGGAGCTCGACGCGGCGCGCAACTTGCGCGACGAGGCGCAACAGGCGCTCGCCGCCTATCAGCGCCAACAGCGAGAAGGAGCGGCCGAGGCGCAGGCGATCATCACCCATGCCAAGGAGGAGGCCGAGCGGATCGCGGCGCAGTCGCTGCGCGACCTCGAAATTGCCCTAAGCCGGCGGCAACAATTGGCGCAGGAGCGGATCGCGCAGGAAGAAGCGAAGGCGGTGGCCGAGATCCGCGCGATCGCCGTCGATGTCGCGATATCCGCTTCGCGTCAGGTCATTGCCGCCTCGCTTGACGAGCGGCGCGGCGCGGCGCTGATCGACGACGCCATCGCGGCATTGCCCCGCCAATTGCATTAGGAGCTGCAGTCAGGTGCTGTCTGGCGCGGGCGCCTGGACGCGCCCCTTCCAATACCCGCCGCGGCCGCGCCAGAACAACACCGCCGATGCGATGGTCGCTGCGACGTAGAAGATCGCGATCAGCGGCAGCAGCAAAGCAATCGAGCGCTGGGCATCGTACTCCCGCAAAGTCGGCAGGAACGCAATGCTCATGCCGAGCCAGGCAAAGCCGCCGCACAACATCGCCGCCGGCTCCGACGACAGCACCAGCAACGGCGGCGCCAAATAGGTCACGCTCAGCATCAAGAGGGTGAGCGCCAGCATCAGGGGCGAATAGTCGAGCTGCGCGAAGGCGCTGCGCACGACCATGTCCCAGATCGGGCGCCATGACCGATATTCCCGGATGCTCGTCGTATGCCGGGTCGGGCCGAGCCACACCTTGCCGACCGCCTTGACCCGGCGGGCGAGCGCGCAATCGTCGATGATCTCGTCGCGGATACTGCCGATCCCGCCGATCCGCTCAAGCGTCGTGGCGCGGATCAGCATGCACCCACCCGCCGCCCCCGCGGTGCGGTGAGCCGGATCGGCCACCCAGCGGGGCGGGTAAAGCTTGAAGAAGAAGAAGACGAAGGCCGGAATCAGCAGCGTCTCCCAAAGGCTGCGGCAGTGCAGCCGGACCATCAGGGACACGAGATCGTAACCCTGGCTCTCGCACCGCGAGACCAGCTCACGTAAGTTCCCGGAGCCGTGGACGATGTCGGCGTCGGTCAGCAGAAAATAATCGGGGCGCACGGACCGAGCCGCTTCAACCCCTTGAGACATCGCCCAAAGCTTGCCGGTCCACCCTGGCGGGACGGGCTTTCCGCGGCAGATCGTCAGCCGGTCCGAAGCGCCCGCCGCGGCCGCTGCGGTGCGGGCCGCTTCGCTGGTGCCGTCGCTGCTCTGGTCGTCGACCACCACAATCCGGAAGTTGCCGGCATAATCTTGCGCCAGCAGCGAGCCGACCGCGCCCCCGACCACCGCAGCCTCGTCGCGTGCCGGGATCACGGCGACGACGGATCGCCCGCCGACGCTCGCCGCGATCGGCGCCCGCCGGTATGGCAACCACCAGAAACCACCGCGAAACAGCAGCAGATAGACCCAGATCGCGACCGTCGCCGCGCCGATGACCGCCGACATGGGCCGTGTCGGCTTATGGACGCCGCAGCGGCCGGAAAAACTCGCGCACCTCGTTGGCGAGCGCCTCCGGCTGCTCCAGCGCGGCGAAATGGCCGCCGCGCGGCATTGGGGTCCAGCGCCGGATATCGGTGTAGGTGCCGCTCGGCCGGCGAGCGCGGCGGACGCAGGATCTCGGCCGGGAACTGGGCATATCCGTCCGGGACGTCGACGGTCCGCCCATCGGGAACGGGCCACGGCCGATGCCTGACCACGTAATAGGGCCGGTCGCGGAGGTCGTCGATTGCCTCCTCGGGAACTCTCAGGGTGAACGGTTCCGGTCGTGCCGCCATCCTCACCTCGCATCCTCGCAGTCAACGGATGGGCCAATATACCACGTGGTATCCCTTGGCCGGGCTTGGCCCGGCCATCCACGCCTTCGTGTCGGCCGGTGAATTGAGCGACGGAGACGTGGGTGGCCGGAACAAGTCCGGCCAAGGGGAGGAAACGTTGCACGGACGACCGGGAGGCATCCGATCGCCTGCAACAAGATTTTCCCGCGCCTCCCCCGCGACACGGGAGAGGGCTGGGCTAAGGGCCGTCTGTGCGACTTAGGGCGAGGCGTGGCCCATGAAGATCTGCGGGATCGGTTGCCCCCAAGGTCCGCCGGTGCCTTCGCCGCGCTCCAACAGGTTGGGCGGGGTATGGGCGTTCAGCACGTCGGTGTCGGCCCAATGCTCGTGCACGCGGCCCCACGGATCGGCCCAGTAATCGAACAGCTGGCTGCCGATCAAATGGCGGCCGATGCCCCACATATGCTGGTAGCCCTTTTTTTGCAGATGCTCGTTGCCGACCATCACATCGTCGATGTCGGCGGCCTCGTAGGACAGGTGGTTGAGCCCGCTCTTGTCGCCGCGGATGCAGAAGAAGGCGTGATGGTCGACATAATCGTCGCCGCGGTCCAGGCGGTTGAACGAGCCGACGATATTGCTCTTCTCCCCGGCGTAAAACTCGTCGGAGCAGCGGAAGCCGAGCATCTCGCGATACCAGCCGAGCGTCTTGTCGAAATTCTTGCTCATGATGACGAAATGGCCGAACCGCTTGACGTGCGACGGGCCGCGCTCGACACGGAACAATTCGCCCTTGCGGCGGTATTTGTCCTCGCCGGAATTGACCGCGGGGCGCTTGACCGGGATTGGCTCGAGCCTTTCCATGCCGTACACGACCTCGACTTGGTATCCGTCGGGATCGGTCAAGCGCACGCGCTTGCCGCCGCCGGGCTCGTCGATGCCTTCGATCGCCGAGGCGCCGGGGACCCGCGCGATCTTCTGGAGGTCCTCCATGCTCGCCGCATGGACGGCGATCCCGACATAGCGCGGCTCGCCGAGTTCGGTGACATGAACATGGTGCGGGGCATCGGTGCCGCGCATATAGAGGGCGTTCCGCGTCCGGTCGGCGCGGACCATGCCGAAATCGGTCAGGAACTCCTCTTGCTTGTCGAGGTCGGGTGAGCGCATCCGCCCGTAGGCGAGGTCAAAGGCTTTGATCGCAGGCATGACTACCTCCCAAAAACGACCTTGTCAGGCCATCTTAGAATATTTCGAAGTCGGACCGGAACAACGGAGTAAACCGTGAGCTCAACATTTGAGGCGGTCATCGTGCCACGAACCCGCGATCTTGGCGACGGGTTCGTGGTTCGCCGCGTCCTTCCCTCGCCGCAGCGCCGCACAGTCGGCCCGTTCGTGTTCTTCGACCAGATGGGCCCGACCGCCTTGCAGGCCGGAACGGGTCTCGACGTTCGCCCGCATCCGCATATCGGCCTCGCCACCGTGACCTACCTCTTCGATGGTGAGATCCTCCATCGCGACAGTGTGGGAACGGTCCAGCCGATCCGCCCGGGCGAGGTCAATTGGATGACCGCGGGGCGCGGCATCGTGCATTCCGAGCGCACCCCGCCAGAGCTGCGGGCCGGCGGCACGCGGCTGTTCGGCATCCAGACTTGGGTCGGCCTGCCGAGGAACCGCGAAGAGGTCGAGCCCGCTTTCGTGCATCACGCCGAGAATGAGCTGCCGGTGCTCGATGGCGAAGGCAAACGCGTCCGCGTGATCGCCGGCGAGCTCTACGGCGCACGCTCGCCGCTCGCCGTTTTCTCGGACACGCTGTACGCCGACGCGGCGCTCACCGCCGGCGTCCGGCTCGAGGTTCCGAGCGGATATAAGGAGCGGGCGATCTACATCGCCGAAGGCCGCATCGAGATCGCCGGCGACGTCTTCGACGCTGGCCGGATGCTGGTATTTCAGCAAGGCGGCGTCGTCACAGTGAGCGCAATTGAGCCGGCTCGGCTTCTCCTGCTCGGCGGCGAGCCGCTCGACGGGCCACGTCACCTTTGGTGGAATTTCGTCTCGAGCTCCGCCCAGCGTATCGAACAGGCGAAAGCAGATTGGAAAAAAGGTCGGTTCGCGATGGTGCCGGGCGATGCGGAGTTCATACCGCTTCCGGAGCAGCCATAACAGCCTCACTTAACAGAGACGAGCGCGCCGCCCCGTGCGTCATCGGCGGAATTGGGTCCGGTCGATGACGGCAAGAAGCCCGGCGCGTTCGTCGGGGGTGTTCACCGGGAAGCGCTGCCAGTCGCTGCCGAGCCGCAGATCGGCAAAAAGGCCGGCGGGGTCCTCATGGAAATGCAGAAATGCCTGGCCGCTGACATAGAATATCCCCGGCCGCCGCTCGATGAGAGCGGTCCGGCTTCTCAGCCTCTCCAGCAAATCGCTCAAAGCCGCGAACGCGGCGGCGCCAGCGTGTTTCATCGGGGCTGATAGTATAACAAGGTCGGTGAGCGCGAAATGAGATCGGAAATGAATACCCAAGGCGCCGCCGACCCGCACGTCGTCGCGACTAGCGGAGCCGCCTGTGTCGAGCAGCCGGAGATGGGGCAATTCCCGACACCGCGAACACCAGGTATCCCGCTTGGGGTCAATGCCGCGTTGCCGCCCGCCCCGCGCATCGGCGAGCACGGAGCCGCCATTCTCGCCGAAATCGGCATCGACCCTGCGACGATCGCGAGCCTTTGCGCCGAGAAAATCCTGCTCATCCCAAAGGCGACATAACCGAGGACATCGTGACCGAGAGTTTCAACCCGCGTCAGCACCACTTTCCCGAACGGCGCTATTTCGAGGATCTGGCGGTCGGCGAGCGCTTCTACATCCCGAGCCGGACGATGAACGAGGCGCATTTCGCCGCCTTCCAGACGCTCTCGGGCGACAATCACCCGATCCATTACGATGTCGAATATTGCCGCGAGCGCGGCCATCCGGGGTTGCTGGCGCACGGCTTCCAGATCCTGTGCTTCACCGCTGCGGGGGCCAGCAATTTTGCGCTTGCCGTCGGCGACGCGCTGATCGCTTTCACCGAGCAATCGTCGAAGTTCCTGAAGCCGGTCTATCCCGGGGACACGCTTTACCCGATGATCGAAATTGCGGCGCTGACGCCGCAACGCACGACCGGTGTCGTCACCCTCGCAGCCACAGTGCACAACCAGCGGGGCGAGCTCGTGCTTTCCGGCGAGCAGAAAATATTGCTGCGCAAGCGCCGCAGCGAGGTCAGCAGCGCTCGATGACCTGGGCCAGCAGATCGGCGGCTCGGCGGCATTGTTCGCGGCTCACATCGAGATGGGTGACGGCGCGCACGGTGCGCTCGCCAAAAGCCGATATGAGTACCCCCGTCTCCTGCGCGCGAGCGACGAAGGTGGCGGCGTCCGGCGCCCCTTCTTCCATCCGAAAGATGACAATGTTGCTCTGGACCGTCGCAAGATCCAGGTAGACACCGCGCAAACCCGCCAAACGCTCCCCCAGGAACCTCGCATTGGTATGATCCTCTACGAGCCGCTCGATATTGTGGTCGATCGCGTAGAGGCCGGCGGCGGCGAGGATGCCGGATTGGCGCATCGCGCCGCCGAACATGCGCCGCGCCCGCCGCGCGCGGGCGACGTCGTCCTGGCGGCCGGCGATTAGGCTCCCGACCGGGCAGCCGAGACCCTTCGACAGCGCGACCGAGACCACGTCGAAGGGCGCCGCGAGCTCGGCCAGGGTCCGGCCGGTTGCGGCCGCCGTATTGAACAGCCGCGCGCCGTCGAGATAGCTGGCCAGCCCGAGTTCTCGCGCCGTCTGGCAGATCGCGACTGCCTCGGACTGTGGGAATACGACGCCGCCGCCACGATTATGGGTATTCTCGATCGCCACCAAAGTCGTAGGCGGGAAGACGATATGGCCCGGGGGTTTGTAGGCGGCGCGCAGATCGCCGGCGCTGAACAGCCCACCCCGACCGATGACGGTGAATTGAACGCCGGAGTTTGCCGCGGCGGCGCCGGATTCGTGCCAGACGATATGCGCTTCCTCTCCGACCACGACGTCATCGCCCGGCCGCGTCAGCATCTTCAGGCCGATCTGGTTCGCCATTGTGCCGCTCGGCACAAAGAGGGCAGCCTCCTTGCCGAGCAATTCGGCAATCCGCTCCTGCAGCCGGTTGACCGACGGGTCCTCGCCATACTGGTCGTCGCCGACCGGAGCCTCAGCCATCGCCTGGCGCATGGCAGGCGATGGGGAGGTCACGGTGTCGGAGCGAAGATCGATGCGTGCCATGAGCGGGCGAGATCTACTTCAGCTTGTCGGCGAACTTCTGGATACCGGCATTGGCGCAGGCCTCATCCTTCTCGCCGCCGGGACTGCCGCTGACCCCGATCGCGCCGATCACCTCGGTGCCCGCCTTGATCGGCACCCCGCCACCCAAGGCGATCGTCCCCTCGGTATCCTTGAGACCCGCCACTGCCGGCTCGCTCAGAACACGTTTGGCCCAGACGGCCGAAGGCTGCTTGAAGGTGACCGAAGTGAAGGCCTTGCGGCGGCTGGTGACGAGTGTGTGCGGGCTCGATCCGTCATCGCGCAGGACCACCACAACCAGGCCGTCGCGATCGACAACCGTCACAGTGACGTGATTGCCGTCGGCCCGGCATTTCTCCAGAGCCCCTTGGGCGATGGCATGCGCCAGGTCGAGCGACAGCGCTTTCTCGGTAATGACCTCCTGCGCCGCCGCCGGTACGGCTGCGACCGCAATCGGAAGCGCCAGAGAAAAGATGACGCGAGCGAAGGGCATAGTCAGATCCTCGGCAGTCGGTGAGCACGGCTCGAATCACGGGCATAGCCTCTGCCGGGAACAGGGTCAATGCGCCGGCACTGCCGGCTCGGGAGCCGGCACCGGGCGGCGGCTTGCGGAAGAACAAAACCAGCGGGAGCGCGACAAGCGTCAAGATCATCAGCAGCATGAAATCGTCGATATACCTGATGATCTGCGCCTTCGTGGTGATGGCGGCATCGAGCGCGGCCCGCCCCGCCGCCGTGTACGGGCTCCGAGAATGCGCGATTTTCGGCTTTGGAACAGGTGGTTAAGAAGCGCTTCTCCTGGCGGCGCGGCAAACGCTCTCGATCAACAGGATCAGACACCCGAAAAGCAGCGCGGCGCCGCCGACCAGCGGACTGAGACCGGCAAAATCGACCAATGATCCGGCCACGCCGACGATCGCGAGCACCGCTATCGCCAGCCTCTTCTCGGCAACAAACATGCCGATCAATTCGATGGCGAGCTCTTTGAGTATCGTCATTAGGCGAACTCCACGGAGAGTTTACGGGCGAAGGTAGAGGCAAGGAGGCCCGCACCCAGGAATAGGGCGGCGAACAACAGCAGCGCCAAATCCTCTCCGGGCCAGGCGATGCCGAGCCCTTCGCCTGTCCAGAATACGCCAAAGGCCGACAGCATGACGCCAACGCCGAATTTAAGAGTGTTCTCCGGCACTCGCGACAGCGGCCGATGGATACTTGCTCCAACGGCGAGAACCGCGGCGCAGGCGGCGAGCGCACCGAGGCCGGCGGGTACCAGCAGCCCGCGCCCGGCTCCCACCGCGATCACGATAAAGACGACTTCGAGCCCTTCGAGCAGGACCGCTTTGAGCGCGGTTACGCCGGCCGCCCAGCCGAGGTTTCGCTGGCGTCTGCGCGCTGTTTCGCTCAGCTCGGCAGCTTCGGCCGCGAAGATGGCCTCCTCGTCATGCAACGGGATGACACCGGCCGCCCGCAACGAAGCCTTCCTGAGCCAGCCCATGCCGAAGAGCAGCAGCATGATCCCGATCGCGAGCTGCAGCGAAGAAATCGGGATGCTGTCGAGAAGCGGGCCGAGCAACAGGACGATGCCCGCCAGCACAATAAGCCCGGCGGCAGTACCCAGTGCCGCGGGCCGCCAGCCGCGCAAGGTCGCGACGGCGAGCACAATGGTGAAGGCCTCCACCACCTCGACGAGCGAGGCGAGGAAGGCGGCGCTTATAGCGGGTACTGCGGTGGACCAAGTCATCATGTCCCCACCTCAGCGGTTCTCGTCATGCGCCTCGAAGACCCGGTGTGCGTAAGTATCGAGCAGACTTTCGCAGCCCTTCAGCCGTCCCGTGGCTTCAGCAGCGAGCCCGCCACCATAAAAATCGAGCTTTTTTATCTTTTCGAGCCACCCCTGCAGCTTCTTCAGCTCGACATCGTTCTCTTCGAGCTCGTTGTAAGTGAAGTGCTGAGCGGCCGTTTCCTTGGCGATTTCGCTTTCGAAATCATCGCATTTGTCGATGAATTCTCGATAGGCATCGTCCCGGTCGGCTTTGAAGCGGGCGACGACCTTTTCCTCCTGCCCTCGATCGAGGGCGACCGTTTCCAGGATCACGGCGTCCCCGCCCATCTCGACGATATCGTTCTCCAGCATCTTCAACCGCCGCGCGTGGTCATCGGTTTTGGGCAGCAGACATACGCCATTCTGCAGATAAACCGCGCCCATACCCTTCAGCCGCCGCCACAGCGCGACGCGCTTCGATGCCGGTTCCGCCGGCACTTTATAGGTCAGTAGTAGCCATCTAAACGTGCCCACCGCTCATATAAGATGTTACGATCGTAACATTTCAAGGGCTCGGTGGGTCCTCACTCCCGATGCAGCGCCGAAGCGATCAAGGGTCGTGCCGGTCGGGATTTGCAGCAATGCATAGGACCAGCGCGCCCGCCAACAGGGCTGCGGCGGTGGTTTTGCCCGATCCGGAGACTCCCATCACCACGACGATCACTGGTCTGGTTATGCTGTGCACGAGGGCTGCGGACCAAGCGCGCGGAGGTTGCTCGGCCTCAGGGAATTGGCCGAGGGCACGCAAGCGTCCGCCGCCCTCGCGCGCTATGCGACGACAGACCGGGCCACATCCAGCTCAGGCTATGATCTGCGTGAGATAGAGGGTCGCGGTTCACTTGGCCGGCTGCCTAGGCTGCGGATCGATCTGCACGGTCGCCGTCATCCCGGCCGCCAGGACCACACCCTCCGGCACCTCATCGATGTGGATGCGCACCGGGATGCGCTGCGCGAGGCGCACCCAGGTGAAGATCGGGTTGACGTTGGCGAGGCCTTGCCCGTTGGGTTGCGCGTTTGGGACGTTGATGGCGCGGGCGATGCTCCCGACATGGCCGCGAACGATCTGGCTGTAGCCCATCAGCTTGATGCTGGCCGGGTCGCCGACCTGGATCGGCTCGAGATTGGTCTCCTCGAAATAGCCGTCGACCCAGAACGAGTCGGCATCGACCAGGGAGATTTCGTTCTGCCCGACATTGGCGTAGTCGCCGAGCTGGGCCAATAGATTGGTCACATAGCCATTGACCGGCGAGCGAATCTCGGTGCGTTCGAGGTTCACGCGGGCTTGGTCTAGATTAGCGACGGCCTGCTGATACTGGGCCTGTGCAGCGACCGCAGTGCTCGCAAAGGTCTGTTTTTCTTCGACCGTGACCGCGAGCGTGGTCAGTTCCTGCCGGCGCTTAGCCTCTCTCTCGGCGTTCTGCGCAGTGACCTGCGCCTGTTGCACTGCGGCCTCGGCGAGGCTGACGGCGATCTTGAAGTTGGTCGGGTCGATGACCATCAGCAGGTCGCCCTTGTGCACGAACTGGTTGTCGGCGACCGGCAGCTCGACGATCTGGCCGGCGACTTGCGGTGCCATCGTCACGACATAGGCGCGCACCGTGCCGTCGCGTGTCCACGGCGCCCCCATATAGACGTCCCACATCGCCCACCCGAGCGCAGCTGCGACCGCCATTGTGGCCAAGGTGATCAGCAGCGGAAAAATTCGCAGGCGTCTCCGGGGTATGTCGCGAGCGGGCGGTTCGACAGAACGGACGGCTGCGGGACTGCCTTCTGCCGCTTCACGCTTCGATTTGGTTTTGACATCGGACATCGCCGAACTCAGCGCGCCGCGACGAGCAGCACCATCGACGACAGCACGATCATGTAGACAGCGAACGTGAAAAGAGCCGGGTGCCAGACGTGCTGCACCAAGCCGAAACGGGCAGCGAACCGCCGCAGCCCGATCGTGACTGCCCAGGCAGCGACCATCATCAACGACATCGGCGCGACGTAGACGCCAAACAGGTTGATCTCGGTGAACCTCACCCGGCCGCTCCCGCGTCGAAGCAAGCGGCATGTTGGGTAAGCGCATCGGAGATTGCAAGGATGAGGCCGCGCGCCCGAAGAGCTGCCGGGTTCGCGTCCTGACGTGCGGCGAGCACCTGGTCGAGCGAGGCAAGCCGCTCGACCGCGATCGCACTTTGGCCTTTCGCGAGGGCTTCGAGTGCACTATCGAGCGCGGTATCCAGTTCGAGCCTGAAGGCGGTATGGCGAAGCTGGATAATCTTGCTACCCACGGAGAACGCCGCCATCAGCTGCGACCGCTGCAACGGTTGCGCCTGATCCGGCAGCGCCGCGAACCGGCCATACATGCGGCTCTCCCAATCGTCGGGCGTCCGCGGGATAGGACCCGTTGCAAGACGGTGCAGATCGCGCAACGTCAGCGCGAGCAATCGGCGCGTGCGAAACGCGGGCGATAGCGGCGGCAACAGGCGAAACGACAATGCGCCGGCGCCCACCCCGGCAACGATCGCCAACGCCGAGTTATAGAATTGCTGTGTGTCGTAGCTCATCGGGTTGGTGGGCGCGAGAAGCGGGATAAAGGGTGTCACAATTCCGGTGAACATGGCCGGTTGCCACTGCAAGGCAAGAAAAGCACCCACCGGCACCAGTACGACACCAATAATCAAGCTGAAACCAGCAAAGGTCTCTACGTTCGGCAGCGCCGCGAATTTCAAGGTTGCGGCAATGGCCACAGTCAAGATGCTGCCGATCATAAAGCCGATCGCGGTGGTGTAAGCTTGGTCGGCTCGCGGCGCGAATAGGATGACACTAATGGCGGCGAAGGTAATGCTGTTAGCACCATCGGGCCATGCGGTAACGATCCAGAAGAGCTCGGCGGCGCCGATCGCGACAAATGCACGCCCGCCATTGGTGAGAGGAGGAAGCCAATCTGGGATGCGGAGGTGGCGGCTGCCGTAACTGCGATCAGCCGGCCGGGCAGGATCGGCACCCGAGCAGCGCCAGCCCGTCGAGAGCGTGCGAGATGCCGGCCAGCGCTTCGGCCGCCTGGTCGCCCAGCAGCCGCAGCGACGGCGTGGCCGCCGGCAGAGTGACGAGCCTCCGTACCGCCGCGTCACACGCCCGGAGCAGGCGCGTCGGACCGGCGATCCAGCGTGTCGCCTCGTCCTCTTCAGGCCTCGCGCGAAGTGGCTCCGGCACCTCCGCCAGCACCGCGCTTGCCTCTTGCCGAGCCCTCTCCTGCGGCAATCGCGCCAGCACCACCGCCGCCATGCGCCAGCTGGCGAGGGCAACGACCAAACCGTCTAGAGCATTCTGCAAGACCGGGGAGTGGTAGCGGAGTTGGGAGGATTCGCCGAGCGCCTCGTCGATGACCGGGTCGAGCGCGATGACGCGGCGGAGGAGCTCGCGCCGGACCGTCTGGGTGTTCTCGAATTCGGCTCCGGCGGTGGCCAATGTGCCGGCGAACCGGCCGCTGATCTCGGCCGAAATGGCGGCGAACAGCGTGGCGAGCCGGCGCCGCGCGCCGCCCAAATCCGTCAGCGGCGAGAATGATGCCGGCGCAGACGATGCCGATGCAGATTTCGCTGGCACGGTCGACCGCGAGCATGAAGACCTGCCCGTTGAGACCGCCGACGGCGCCGAGTTGGTCGCTCGCAATGATCGCGGCGGTGTAACCGGCCAATGCCGCGGAATAAGCCGAGAAGTTGCGCAGAAGTGTAGCGACGAGGGCACAGGCACCGCCCCACAGCGCCAGGGTCACGAAAAAGGCGGCGCGATCCTGCGGGAAACAGGCAGTCATCACCACGATCGCCACAGCGCCGACCACGGTGCCGATCATGCGGTACCAGCCCTTGCGCAGCGAGGCGCCGAGATGCGGCTGACAGACGATCGCCGCGGTCGTCCCGGCCCAGAACGCGTTGTCGAGCTCGAGCCAGAACGCGACGTAGAGTGCCAAGCAGACCGACGCCCACAATCGCAATCCGAACAGCAGCGGTGGGCCCAACGCCTGGAGTACGCCGGACGCGTAATCGACCCAGCGTGCGACCGGGCTGGGTTGGGCCGCCGATGGCTCAGCGCCGGTCATCAGCGTGAGCCGCCACGCGCCTTGCACGTCGAGAGCCGATGTGCCCTCTCCCTATCGTAATGCGCAAGCACGCAATCCTTTTACGCCGGCATGCCCCGCAAACGCTGGGCAGCGCGAGAATCTGCACCTGTTTTGCCTGGTTTATCAGGACGAGATCTCGTGACGGCGCGGCTTGTGGGTGGCTATCCCGACGGGCGTCGCTTCGTTATGGTATCGCAATTGCTAATACCATAATTAATAACGTTCTGTCAACCCGGCCCGATTACGACGCGCCCTTTGGCGCCGGCTGCGACCATCTGATAGGCTTCGGTACCGCACTGAAGCGGCAGCTTGCGGTCGATCAGCGGCGCATCGAGAGAGCCGCTCTCGAACAGCGGGGCGAGCCGTTTGAGGATGGCTGCGGACTTCGACCAGGTCCAGCGTGCGGCTGTCCGCGCCGAAAAGGCGGCTCTCGTTGTGATAGAAATCGAGCAGGTCGAATTCGACGCGGCGCTGTCCCGTGGCGGAGATCTCGATCAGCCGCCCTTTGTGCGCCAGGCAGCCGAGGGCCGTTTCGAACATCACGCCGCCCACGGCATCGAATACGACATCAGCGCCATGCCCGCCCGTGTGCATCCTGACTGCCGCCGCGACGTCGCCATCGGCTGCCACATAAGCATCGATGCGGGAGGCGGCGGGCGATCCCTCGGCAGGCGGGCGCCGGTCGATGCCGATGACATGCGCGGCGCCAAGTGCTCGGGCGAGCTGCGCGACCGCATCGCCGACCCCGCCCGATACGCCGACGATCGCAAGGTCCTCGCCCTTTTTCAGCGCGGCGTAGTCGGCGAGGCCCAGCCAGCCTATCACGAACGTGACGCCGACCGAGCCCGCCTGGGCGTGATCGAGCCGGCTCGGCTTGCGCGACAGCGCGGCCTCGGGAATGGCGATCAGCTCCGCATGGCTGCCGTCCAAGGTGAAGCCCGAGTCGCCGCCAGTGCCCCACACCTCTGCCCCGATCCAGTCCGGCGGGCCGGCCTCGACCACGCCGGAGAAGTCGCGCCCGGGCACACGCGGCAACACCGTCCCCTCCATCTGCCCTTCGACGTTCTTGACATCGCTGGGGTTCACAGACGCGGCGCGGATTCGGACGACGGCCCAGCCCCGGCGCGGCTGGGGGTCGGGCAGGTCGACGAGCGCCAGCTTTGCGGCCGGGTCGCCAAAGGCTCGGAATTGCAGTGCGCGCATCAGGAACGCCTCCCTCTCGCGGATCGGGGTGCTGCGTGCGTAAGCAACTTTACGCAATGGGCGCTTTCGGCATTGTCGATATGCCCGGTTTCAGCTGAAAGTCGTAATCGAGCCGATATTGGCCATTCTCTTTGTGGAACTCGCCGATCATAGTCTGATCAGCCGTGAAAACCGGGTCCTCGTTAGTAATGTCGTCTCCCTTCCGGAACACCTGAGTAATCAGGGTTTCATAATTCGGCGCCGATACGATGAAATGGATATGAGCCGGACGGTAGGGTTGATGCTTGGCGAGCTTCATCAGTTCGCCTACTGGCCCGTCGGTAGGTACCGGATAGGGTGTGGGCAGCAATGCCACCAGCTCGAAGCTGCCGGCCTCGTTCGCGTGGAATCGGCCGCGAAGGTTAAAGTCGGGTTGGTTCTCGTCCTGATTTTCGTACAACCCGTTCGTAGCCGCCTGCCACAAATCCAGCATCGCACCCGCAACGGGCATATTGGTGGTCAAGTCATAGACTCTACCGCTGATGCGGACCCGTTCTCCTTCCGTATCGTCGCTGGCAATGCATTCGCCCCGCTTCCGTAAGGGAGCGTTGGCCCGATAGAAGGGACCGACAAGGGCAAACCCCACGGCCGATCGCGGCCTCACATGGTTGATTGCCTCGACGAGCTGGCTGACGCCGATCACGTCGCAAAACAGCAGGAATTCGTTGCGCTGATCGCCGGTGAACTTTGCCATCTCCGCCATCAGGGTCCACGCAAGTTCGAACTCTTCCTCGGTCAGCTTGGTCTCCTGCACGACGGCGTGAAGATGGCGGATCAGGCTCGCCACGAGTTCTCGCAGGCGAGTGTCCTCGATCCGGGAATACGCGGTAAGCGCCTTTTCTGTTAGTGCATCCCCGATGTTGTCCTTATGCATAAGATTTCTCCCAGAGTAAGAGTGGCGCACTCTCGCGCCACGGCCTGTCATCGAGTTGCATCTGATGAGTTAGGGTTTTTCAAGTCAGCGTCGAGGCGACGCTGCCCGATTTCAGGTAATCGACCTTTCGCGCGGCAAGACCGCGGGTGGGCTCACGTCTCCTCGCCGGTCGCGGCGGAGCGCCGATCACCCCCACCCTTCCCTGCCTCGCCTGCGCAGGGCTGTCCGGGGAAAGCAGGGCTGTCCGGGGAAACATGTGTTGCACGCGCCTGGATGCCTTCCAGTCGTCCACACAACTTTACCTCCCGTGGCTGGACTTTTTCCGGCCACCCACGTCTTCGCCGCCCCCTCCACCGACCGGCAAGAACGCGTCGATGGCCGGGCCAAACCCGGCCAAGGGGGGATCCAGCGTTTTGCAAACAACCATACGCACAACCATGTTCGATCCCCCGGACACTCCTGCGCAATGTGGGGGAGGGTCCTGCCCGCGAGCCCGCAATCCAGGAACACGGACCAGAGAAATCAATCGCTTGGCCTGTGTTCATTGGTCGTCCCGGAATGACAGGCGAGTTTTTCAGCACCCCGCTAGCCTAGGGCGCCTTGCGATCGAGATCTAGTTAAGCTGGATGAAACTCGGTAAATGATAGTAAAATAGGCGACATCGCCGATGCGCAAATGTTCGCGCGAAAGAAGCTTGTGCGATGAAAGCGGAATGCTGAATTATACCGAGCGCTCCGTCGCAGCGTCGGTCGTGTTTACTACTTCGCCACGGCTGCGGCCGGGACTCGCGCCAACACGGCGCCCGCCTCTTGCCGAGCCCTCTCCTGCGGCGATCGCGCCAGCGGAAGCGCGATCGCGCGCCAGTTGCCCTGGATGTTGCCCCGAATTTGGTAGAGGTGGTCAGAGGGTTAGGTTATGCAACCTTACCCTCTGACCAGATTGGCTCCCCGGGCCGGACTCGAACCAGCGACCAAGCGGTTAACAGCCGCTCGCTCTACCAACTGAGCTACCGGGGATCAGGGCGTCCGCGGATACGGGCGCAGCCCCTGGAGGCCGGAAGCGGAATCGAACCGCTGTACGAGGATTTGCAG
>CAVOWQ010000019.1:0-103924 GCA_963700195.1 uncultured Alphaproteobacteria bacterium | reverse complement strand
CAGAAGGATCGCCGGCGCGAAGTCAGTCCGATGATCGGGCGCTTGATCGGCTGGATTTTGTTCCTCGCTGGATTGGCGGTGCTGGCTCGCGACGCGTCCGTTTGGATCGAGACCAAGCACTGGGCGCCGATCGCGCTCGGCCAACTATGGTACGACCTCAGCCCTTCGAGCCTCAACCTCGTCCAGGCTGTAGTGCAGCGTTACATCCACCCGTTCTTATGGGACCCGATTATCGTCACGGTCCTCCTATGGTGGGCGTTCGCGGTGCTGATGGTGCTGGGTCTGCTGATCCTCTCCCTCTCGGGCAGGCGGGCGCAAAAGAGCGCGTCGCTCAGCAGCCGCCCATCTTCAGGGCGGCGATGAAGGCGGATTGCGGGATCTCGGCTTTGCCGAACTGGCGGATGCGCTTTTGCCCTTCGTTTTCTCGGCCCGGCTAATGGCATAGGTCGGCCAGGACCTGCGCTCGGCGCAAAATGGCTGTCGGGCTTTAGCTGGGCGCCTTCAGACGAAGCTCCTCGGGTCGCGGATAGCGCTTGAGTGTTGAGAAATCCACCTTCCACATGTCCAATTCGAATAATTCACCGTTATCGTCTAGGTTTAGAACCGCGCTGACTGGGATGCCGTCTTCATCTGTAAACTCCGCCTCGGCGATCTTCTTCCCTAAGCGCCGCTCTCGATTATCTGCACCCTTAAACCGCAAGCTGCCCATCCCACCATCTTTCATATCTTCGACAAGACACCCGGATAACGAGCGCAGAACCCCTTTGGACTTGGGACTGAGCCGGGCCATCGCGGTGATCAGGTCCATCTCTTCCTTTCGCAGTTTCCTCCAAGCGCGCATCTCAAGGACCCGTGATTCGACCGACATTGATAGTACCATCAGCTAGACTAAACGCTCTATATTCGATCGTGACTCCGCTGATGCTGATGTTTCCAGTGATGTGTGATCCAGGCGAGGCTGGTCCCTGTCGAGCGAGATTAGCCCGGATTGCGTTCGAGACCGCATCGCGATCGAGGCCCAGCTGATCTGTGTGGCGGAAAGTGTGATGCACTTGGTTTTCGTCCGCACCAAATCTAACATTTGGTTTCTCTTGACTAAGCTGTTGGGCGATCGCCGAACCCTCACCTTCTGTGCGATCCGTTCATTGTCCTTATCCTGTAGTGCTTGGCGTTTGCGGCGCAAATGGTGAGGCTCGCTGAGCCTGGCTGTCTCCGGCCGACTGCACCGTTGGCCCCCTCCGCCCTCAGCCGTCGCCCATCTTGAGGGCGGCGATGAAGGCGGATTGCGGGATTTCGACTTTGCCGAACTGGCGCATCCGCTTTTTGCCCTCCTTCTGCTTTTCGAGGAGCTTCCTCTTGCGCGTCACGTCGCCGCCGTAGCATTTGGCGAGCACGTCCTTGCGCAGCGCCTTGACGGTCTCGCGCGCGATGATCCGGCCGCCGATCGCCGCCTGGATCGCGACGGCGAAGAGCTGCCGCGGGATCAGGTCCTTCAATCTCTCGCACAACGCTCGTCCGCGCCGCTCGGCTTGGCTCCGATGGACGATGATCGACAGCGCATCGACCGGCTCGCCATTGACCAGGATGTTCATCAGCACGAGGTCGCCCTCGGCGTAGCCGTCGAGCTGGTAGTCGAAGCTGGCGTAGCCGCGGCTGACCGACTTCAGCCGGTCGTAAAAATCGAACACGACCTCGTTCAACGGCAGGCGATAGACCAGCATCGCCCGGTTGCCGGCATAGGTCAGGTCGGCCTGCACGCCGCGGCGCTCTTCGCACAAGGCGAGGATCGGCCCGAGATAGGCGTCGGGGACCAGGATCGTCGCCTTGATCCACGGCTCCTCGATATGGTCGATGCGAACCGGATCGGGCATGTCGGCCGGGTTGTGCAAGGTACGCACCCCGCCATTGGTCAGATGAACCCGGTAGACCACCGACGGCGCTGTCGCCAGCAGGTCGAGGTCGAACTCGCGGGCGAGCCGTTCCTGGATGATTTCGAGATGCAAGAGCCCGAGAAACCCGCAGCGGAAGCCGAAGCCGAGCGCGACCGAAGTCTCGGGCTCGTATTCGAAGCTCGCATCGTTGAGCCGAAGCTTTGCGAGGCTGTCGCGCAGCCGCTCGTAATCGGCCGCATCGGTCGGGAAGAGGCCGCAGAAGACGACCGGCTGCACCGGCTTGAAGCCGGGCAGCGGCGCCGCAGCCGGCCGGCGGTCCTCGGTGATCGTGTCGCCGACGCGGCAATCGGCGACGGTCTTGATGCCGGCGGTGATGAACCCGATCTCGCCCGGCCCCAACGCCTCGACCGCCACGCCTTTCGGGGTGAACACCCCGACGCGCTCGATCGAGTGCACCGCGCCGGTCGCCATCAGCCGGATCTTCTGAGCCCGCCACGAGCACGCCGTCCTTGACGCGCACCAGGATCACGACGCCGAGATAAGGGTCGTACCAGCTGTCGACCAAGAGCGCCTTGAGCGGCGCCGCGGCGTCGCCGGAGGGCGGCGGCAGACGGGTCACCAGCGCTTCGAGCACCTGGTCGATGTTGAGCCCGGTCTTGGCCGAGATCAGCAGCGCATCCGAGGCGTCGAGCCCGATCACATCCTCGATCTGCTCCTTGACCCGGTCGGGCTCGGCCGCCGGCAGGTCGATCTTGTTCAGCACCGGCACGATCTCGTGCCCGGCCCCGACCGCCTGGTAGACATTGGCGAGGGTCTGCGCCTCGACCCCCTGGCTCGCATCGACGACCAGCAGCGAGCCCTCGCAGGCCGCCAGAGAGCGGCTGACCTCATACGAGAAATCGACGTGGCCCGGGGTGTCCATCAGATTGAGGACATAGGTCTGCCCGTCCCGGGCGCGGTATTCGAGGCGCACGGTCTGCGCCTTGATCGTGATGCCGCGCTCGCGCTCGAACTCCATGTTGTCGAGCACCTGCTCGCGCATCTCGCGCGCCTCGAGCCCGCCGCACGCCTGGATCAGCCGATCCGCAAGGGTCGACTTGCCGTGGTCGATATGCGCGATGATCGCGAAATTGCGGATTTGGGCGAGAGGCGTCATCCGAGGGCGAACATAGGGGTGCGACCCCTAACTATCAACGCGCGACGCCTAAGCCGGCGGTTCTTGCGGCAAACCCCGTGGCCTCGCACCCTCCAATTCGCTGGCCGAGACCGCGTGCAGCAGCGCGCGCAGCTCGGAGCTGCGCTGTTCTCCGAATACCGCCTCGAACCCGGCCTGGGCTTTCACCCAGCCTTCGACGGCGGTTCGGAGCCGCTCGGCCCCGGCATCGGTCAAGCGAATTTCCCGGCTGCGGCGATCGGTGCGTCCCTTGACGACGGCCACGAGCCCCTCACGCTCGAGCGGCTGCAGATTGCGGCCGAGCGTCGTGCGGTCCATGACGAGGTCGGCGGCGAGCGCGCTGATCGTCATCGGCCCGAGGCGTTGCAGTCTCGCCAGGATCGAGAACTGCGTCGTGCGCAACCCGGCCCGAGCCAGAAACTGGTCATAGAATTGCGTCACATGCCGGGCAGCCTGGCGCACCGCCAGACAATTGCAGAGTTCGGGCTTCAGTCTCGTGTCGGTGGGCATTGATCCTCGGTCTCGAGAAAGTGTATATGCGCCTACATAATTAAGTCAAGGTTTTTCGTTCGCACGGGGGCAGTCACGCCGGGGCACTCACGCCCCGCGCGGGCTGACTTCCGTGTCAAGCCGAGAGCCCAGGGCGATCGGCTGCCTTTCCAGCTCATGATCGGTTGCATATTCGGGCAGAACTCCAGCGCGGCGCCAAATCAGCCGCACTGGTCATTAATCCGAATGCTGTGCTGACCTGCACGACTGCAGACGCGACACCTCCAGGGAGCGCGAGCGATTACATAGCTCTCCGGTCATCTATTTCAGGGCGGTTGGCGGGCCAGGTCGTCGGCATCCATCGTGCTCTGGCTATCGGCACGTGGCCACCTAGCGATCCCCGGCCCGTCGAAACCGCTGTGTATGCCCGGTTGAGGAGCACGACGCTCGCCCAGATGATAAATTGCTCGTCTCAGCTCGCGCTGTGTATTAGCGATCAGCTCAAAAGTGTAGCTAAGGCGGAACAGGATCGCCAGGAGCGCCCCCATCTCCATCCAGTTCAGCAGCAGGCTAATCGTTTCGAAACTCATTCAACCCTCCCTGGCTCTCGGGTCCGCGGAAGGCGCAGCCCTCTGGTAGTTCGGCTTGTGGCGTAACCAAGTTGGGCGGGCTCGCGCCGAGGCCGTGATTGTCACGAAATCTGGCTCCAGTGAATTTGAATCAAATGCTGTCGGCACAGTAGTTCGGCTAGCGTCAACTAAGCGTCTCTTGCGGGAGGGTTTCTTTAGTGGGCGCGCCCGGACGCTGGCCGGTCGGTGCTTGGGGAAACGCCGTGGTCCCGCCCGGCACTGGAACGTCGAAGGCGAAACGACCGTCCCTTCCTGCCGCACCCGCGGCAGCGGAGCCGCCGTTCGATGTCGAGAACCTCGGTCGAACCCAACCCAAAATTAGTCGCCGCGGTCTGCGTTGCAAGCGCCTCTCGATCTTTTCGAGAACCTTCTCGCGCCGGCGACGCGCATCACCCACCACGCGCGCCGTCTCGCTGTTGTCGCCGCAGTCGCGACCAGCATGTCGAACATCGCGATAGAGCCCCGCAGGGTATCGCATAACGTGCGCCAGTTGGTGTCGGTCAGCTCTTGGTCTTCGGCCACCGCAAATCCTTTCGCCGAGAATGGTGGCGAGATTTATGGTTAATCACGGCAGCTGAGGAGAGTGACATACGAACGCAACCCGGCAATCGACCGAGGATTCGCCATGTCGCCCGACGCCGCCGCCCAAACTCGCCGTAGACGCGTCATGATGGGAGAAGATCTGCTACCTGATCTTATGGGCGGGGCTGTGTTCCGGACACGCTGTCGGGCGTGCTCCTGTCCCATTTGTCGTGGGTCGTGTCGGCCCGGCGGTGCCTGATCATCGAGGGCGGGGCAACGCATCGGGGCAGACCGATCCTCTATCGCGGCGCGCTGCTCCGCCGTCCTAGGACGGCGTCGCGATGGACCACGTGCTGGGCGCGGTGAACCATCGGGCGCTGCTCGCGAACGACGCACCGCACACGCAGGTCACCCGGCAGCGTTGGATTTAGAACGCGGGTTCCTCTCAGAAAGCCATTTCTCGGTCGTTTATGCTGGCTGGTGCCGTTCCCACGTTGCCGGGCGTCATCGGCAGCAAGGTTCCGATTTATCTAGCATCCCTATGCTAGCCCCGCTGGGCTCGGTTTCGAGCTACGGTCCCGGCTTCAAAGACCGGGGCTGCTTTGTATAGGTCGGTTTGCAGAGCTGCTGAATGGGCGGCTTTGGCTCGGGACGGTACGGCGGGCCCCGACAGTCGGAAGCGGACTGACGCTCAACGTCAACCGGCTCCTCCGACAAGGGAATATCGTTTCCGGACATCACGTCTCCGGTGTCCTTACATGGAGCAATGTCAGAACCGGAGAGCAGATCGCCTCGATTGGTTATGAGGCTGCTCTTTTTGAACCCGGACGCAGCCTCGGCGCAGCTGCGCTATTCAGTGAACGGCAACCCGGTGGATTATCGCGTGCAACTCACAGGCTCGTCCTGCCATTACGGCGGGCGCCGGTGGTGGTGGATATGCGCTTTGTCGAGAAGGCGGGTCGCAAAACTCCACCTACCGCCAGGTGGCGCCATGCTCGCGGCTCGCCATGAATTTCGGTTGTCGTATCGAACCAACGCATTAACGCGCTCGACAGATCGCATGAGCGGCAACGGCGGATCTACCGCAAACTTGGAGCGGGTTATGATTTCTTCGAGCAAGCGATCCCATCCCCGCCAAAAAGGGATGCGCCGCAGTACGTATGAGCGACTGGCCGCGGAGCTCTATGACGCGATGGAACTGCATAATCAGCTGTTCGCACTCGAGGCCGCTCCCATCCTCGTCCGATTTATGAAGACGCCGCGCGTCACCATTGCAACCGGTGAACGACCGGGACTCTATTAGAGTTCTTGTCCGCGCGCACACGTCTCCGAAGGTGATACCCCAATTCAGAGTGTCTGGCGATGACGGACTTCCAGGGTGCCGTGACCAAGCAGAGCTGCAAGATCTGACGGCCGTAGAGCATCAGTGAGCCAAAGAGCCCCACCGCTTTGTTTCGTTTGCCTATGGGTCGGGATATAAAAATATGGGTCTTGCACGGGGCCCTCATGGGCGACCCGCGAACGGGCCGCATAGAATTGATCAGCCCACTCGTCGAGGCGTTCGGTGCGACCCAATAGCAGTGCGATCGCGTCTTTTAAGCGTTCAGCCTTTGAAGAATTCGCCAAGCGTAGGAGTGCCTCGAAAGCCACGGCCAGATTTAGTAGCGTTCGGTCCCGATCGAGGCTCTCCTCGTTCGCGGCGTTATACCAATGGAGCGCAGAGAAGTTGCTCAGTGTGGCTGGCGTGAGGGGCTTTTCAACAGCGCCAATAGCAAATGATAGTCGGGAAGTGCGCAGAAACGGTGTTCGAGATCGATCTGCAAGTCATGTGAGAGTTCAAAGTTATAGCGGCTTTGGACAGTAGCAGACGCGAACCGCGCTCGACCGTGGAGGGGGAGGGGTGTTTCCGCTGGAATTTGCGCGTTACCTCACGGGATCGGTATTCAAGTTTTACTCGCATTTGCAGCTCTTTAAATGGTTAACATTGTACCGCCTCGGGCATCGTGCATAAATGCGCCTTCGGGGACGAAAAGAGTAGCGGAGGCGTGCCGGCGCTCCCGCATCCCGAAGGAGTTTTCCAATGAATAGGTATCCGGCAATCAGCAGGTGTTTGAGCACAACAACTCGCCTCGGTCTTATCGGGCGACGGTCCCTTCTGGCTCCGCCGATAGTTCATTATACTCTCGCGAGCCGACTTAATGAAACGCAGGGCAGACCTAGCGGTTTTGATTATCTTCGGCTCATTTTGGCGTTTGGTGTTATTTGGTCGCATAGTATGCTTCTAACTAATGATTGGCAAACCACTTCCATCGAAATTGGACCAATTTTATCGATATTCTTTACTTATATTTACCCCCTATTTGTGGCCTTCCTTTTACCTATGTTTTTCGCCTTAAGTGGTTTTCTCGTTGCCGGCAGTCTTGAAAGATCTAACACTTTAATAACTTTTTTCGGGCTTCGCGTTTTCCGTATAATGCCCGCCCTCACTGTGGAAGTACTCCTCTCGGCTCTTATCCTGGGCCCACTCTTGACAACGGTAACTCGGACTGATTATTTTTTCAATCCAGAATTTTGGTCCTACTTTCTTAATGTCATTGGAGATATCCATTATTACTTACCTGGAGTGTTTCTTGCCAATCCTGTTACTGTGGTAAACGGCCAGCTTTGGACAGTTCCCTGGGAACTTGTTTGTTATATCGTTTTGGCGGTACTGGCGATTGCCGGTATTTTTCAGCGGAGACACTGGCTCGTGTTATCTCTAGTCGGGCTATATGTGGCGCAAATCGGGCTCGATATTATTCGGACCAACCGTAATCCGGGCATGGTGGGTGGTTCGTCATTAGTGATGTCGTTCGTGGCCGGTCTGATTCTCTATCAGAGATTCCGCGAAAAACTTGCGTGGTCGCGCTACCTTTGTTTCATTATGGCCGTTCTGTCGTTGCTGCTGTTCATCATACCGCACGGTCTCCGGTTCGCAGCCTTTCCCGCTGCATATGTCACTGTCTATCTTGGGCTCCTTAACCCACCAAGAAACAAGATCATCCTTAGTGGGGACTATTCGTATGGTCTCTATCTTTATGGATTTCCGATTCAGCAAGCGATCGCGTCTATCGCGCCTAATCTCCGCCACTGGTACTTGAACCTACTATTGACGATTCCTTGCGCTATGCTGGTGGCGACTGGCTCATGGTGGCTGGTAGAAAGGCCAGTATTGGACCAGCGGAAAAAGCTAAGGAAGCTTGAGGAATGGTATCTCAAAAGGCTTCCCTCAATCGGATGGTCCGGGTTCCTTACTCGGAAAAATCTCGCTTCTATCCTCCAGGCGGCTATACCTAATCGCAGCGCCGATACGAGCGTTGGTGACGCTAGCGATCGGGCCCGGGCCGCGTGATCCCATTGCCACGCCCATAGGGTCGCTTGTGAGGCGTTTGGTGGCGACTCCTCTACCGGAACACCCCGGGAAGCGGCGCCTGTCCGCGGCTGGCGGATGGTGGCCAAGGGGTGTGGGGCAGTGGGCACTGATTGTGTTGGCCGGTCCACTGACCCTGATCACCCTCGCGCTCGCAGTCTACTTCGGCGACCCCGCCGACAGTACCTCATTGCCTCACGACCTTGGCGTCCAAGCCCTGTCCTGTTCTCTGCATCTGCTGGTCCTATCGATCGTAGCTCTTGGGCTGGGCTTGCTCGCCTGGCGGCTCCGGGCGCGGCTGGCGGCCAGCGCTTTTGCGCTGGTCGTCATTCTGTCCTCGTTCCTGGCATTGTGGCCGAGCATCGCCATGTGGCAGCTGGCCAGCAAGGAAAACGTGCCCCTGTCGCTCGGCACTTACCTGGCCTACGCTGCACATCGTGATAACGGCGGTCCGCAGGTTGAGCGGACACTCGTATACGGTACGACAGCCGACGGCACGAAGCTGGTGCTGGATACCTGGCTTTCCGACATGGCTACCACGGGCTCGTCGTCGTCGGCCGTTGTGAAGGTCCATGGCGGGGGCTGGACGGGAGGAAACCGCAACCAGGGCGCCGACTGGAATAGATGGCTCAACCAACTCGGTTACCACGTGTTCGATGTCGAATATCGAATGCCCCCACCCGAGCGATGGAAAGACGAGGTCGGCGACATCAAATGCGCGCTCGGCTGGGTCGCCGCCAACGCGCCTAAATACCAAATCAATCCCACGCGCATCAGCATCATCGGGTTTTCGGCGGGCGGGAACCTGGCCATGTTGGCCGCCTACAGCATGGGTGACCCGCGGCTACCGCCGTCCTGCGACGTGCCGACGGTCTCAATCAAATCCGTGATTAATGTCTACGGCCCGGCAGACCTGACGCTGCTTTATCGCTCGAGCGGCAGCCTCACCAAGGTCCAGAATGTGATGAGGGAGTATATAGGCGGGCCCCCAACGCAACACCCAGAGCGTTACCGGGTGGTGTCCCCGCTCAGCTACGTTGGCGCGAATACGCCGCCGACTATGACCTTGCTAGGTACGAGCGACCACATCGTCCCGATCGATCAGGCCCGCAGCCTCGACCAGGCCCTCGCGCAGGCGGGAGTGACGCACGAAACCTACCTGCTGCCCGGCAATGACCACGGCTTCGAGGTCAACTGGGGTGGCTTCGGTGCCCAGTTCGCCCGCGAGAAGGTCAAAGCGTTCCTGAGGAGCATGAGTGAACCGTAGTTTTTGTTTCTTATCGGCCATGGTTGCTTCCATAGACACGCCAAATTAAGCGCCGGTGGTGTTTACAGTATGTTGTGCTCGGAGACGACAGCGCGCTATTGTCGTTCCTTGAGCGGGGCGAGGAGCCTTCAGGCGACAGATGGCCTTGAGTGAGGCCGTATCGTTGTTGTCGGAGAAGGCGCGGCGCGCGTTTTCGCCCAAACTGCGCCAGCTATCAGCCCGGCCGCGGAAGCGGAGGCCTCGATTACGGTGGCGCATGCCTCCGGTGAGGGCACCGCGGAACGCGCGCACTCTGGTCGGGGATCCGTTACCTATCTGTTACCTTTGACCCCGAACCACCGTCGGACAGGGACCACTAACACTTTGATATATTTGGCGCACCCGGCGAGATTCGAACTCACGACCTCTGCCTTCGGAGGGCAGCGCTCTATCCAGCTGAGCTACGGGTGCCGCGCGTAGCATCATAATACCTGGCCATGGGGATACAGCCGCTTGGCGACGACGGCAAGGAGAGATCTTCGTGCCCTACATCAAGACCCAAAAATCGCCTATTTCGTGTCGCATGGTTCGGGTCCGGGGAGCGGATCGGCGGGCAATCAGCCGAGCAGGTGTTTCAACTTTTAGAAGGGATTTTGGTGCAGACTTGCTGCTGATGCAGCGCCGGATGACTGGCAATACAAACCTGGGTTGTAGTGGACCGGGTCGAGGGACCCGCCATGCATTCGCCGCAATCTTCGACGCGAGTCGGCGCCTGACTGAGCCCGAGGGACGCGCACCAGACGCGTCCAGGGGGATAAATGGATCTTCAGCTGGCTGAAAAGCCGCGGCATCGCCCCGGCGATTCGATCGATCGCGGCGTGCTCGAAAAATTGGAGGCGCGCCTCGGGAGGCTGCACGCGCGGCAGCGGCTCGGCATCGAGGACGAGCGCGAAGGCCGAGTGTTCGGCCAGGGCATCAATTTTTTTCATCCCGAAAACTGGTTCCTCAGCGTTTCGGTCATTCGGACGGTGTTAATGGCGACCGGGCTCTACTGGCGGGCCCGCAAAAACGCCGAAAACATTAAAATTCGGCGCCATGACATCCGCTCGCCCGAAGTGCCGAACTCGTTCAACGGCTTCACGATCCTTCATCTCAGCGATTTGCACGCCGACATAAATAGCGGGGCGATGCGCCGCCTGACCGAGCTTCTGCCGACAGTTTCCTACGATGTCTGCGTTCTGACCGGCGATTACCGCGGCAAAACCTATGGCCCGTACCTGGAGGCAATAGAGGGCTTGGCGCGGGTGCGCGCGAACCTCCAGGGTCCGGTCTACGGCGTTCTGGGCAATCATGACACCGTCCGCATGGTCCCGAGGTTGGAGGAGATCGGGATCCGCATGCTGCTCAACGAGTTCGAGGCAATCGAGCGGAGCGGAGAGCAAATCCACCTCGTCGGCATCGACGACGCCCACTATTACCGGGTCGACAATATCGAAAAGGCGGCGGCGAGCGTGCCCGCCGCGGAGTTTTCGATCCTGCTGTCTCATACCCCGGAGATCTATCGGCAGGCCGCGCATGCGGGGTTCCAGCTGCTGCTCAGCGGGCATACCCATGGAGGGCAGATTTGTCTGCCGGGCGCCATCCCGATCATCCTCGATTCGGTTTTGCCCAGACATATGGGGGCCGGAGCCTGGTCCTATCGCGGCATGATCGGGTACACCTCGGTCGGGGTCGGCTCCTGCATCCTTCCGGTGCGGCTCAACTGTCCTCCGGAAATCACTTTGCATCGTCTGCTGCGCTCACCTCAATAAGGGCGATCGCGCAGGCGGAAAGCATAAAGCAGACGCGACAGCACCACCTCCCCGATAACGAACATCACGACGCACACCACAATGTCGGCGGCCGTCAATGCCAGCAAATTTCGGCAGGCGAGCAGCGGCAGAAGCGCTTCCGGAATCTGGTCGAGACCGCTCGCCCGGCTGCTTGACGGCAGACCGAGCCGGCGTTTGCAAAAACTCGAAAAGAGATCGCCGGCCATCGCGAAGCTGCCGACCAGAAGACCGATCCTCCAATCGAGGCTGATGAGCGGCGCGCTCGCCGTCGTTACCAGAACGGCCAGCGCGACGCCGCGTATCGTCTTTGAGCGCCCGAATACCGGCCGCCCGTCGGCGAACGTCAGATTGCCGTCGAGCGGATAGGAATAGCGGGCACCGAGAAGCTTCTTGGCGACTACCGGCGTGCCGTTGGCCAGCATAAGCAAGATCGACAATTGCAGGACGATGACCGGGTGCATCTTGTCAGCGGGCGTCCAGCGAGACTTGGCTGGCGCCCGTCGAGAAGGCTTCCGCCCCTACGCGATCAGCGCCAGAGGGGAGCGGCGCGGCCGGCGCGAGCACCCAGTTTGCGACATCGGCGGTCACGATCGGCCCTTCGAGATCGCGTAGCAGCATGTGGTAGCCGTCCTTGTACCAGGCGAGCTTTGCGCGGTGGCGGCACTCCGGCGGCAAGCTGCCGACAAAGCGCCGGATCGGCGTTTTCGGCACGATTTCGTCCTTCGCGCCGTACATCACCAGCAGCGGCACGTCGAGCGACGGTGCCGAATCGAGCGCAGCATCCATCAGATCGACGAGACCGTAGATCGCATCGACCCGGGTTTCCTTGATGACCAGCGGGTCGCGCGACAAGGCGCGCAGCATCGCAATGTTGTCGGACGGCGTTATCTCGAGGCCGCGGCCGGTCAAGGTGAGGCCCGGCGCCAGGCGAACCGCCCCCCACAGGGCCAAGCGGGGCAAGAGGTCCATCGTCGCGCGGCCCCACACCGCCGGCGCGGTCAGGATCACGCCATCGACATCGGGGATCGGTGCGCCGCTCTCGCCCGTCATCACCACCACCGCGACTGCGCCCCCCATGCTCTCCCCGAGGAGGTAGAGCGGCACTCCCGGGTAGAGGCGGCGCAGTATCTGCGACGCCGTCGCGGCATCGGCGGCGAGCGCCGCCCGACCCGGCCAAAACCCGCGCTCGGGGGCGGCGCCAAAGCCGCGCTGGTCATAAGCGTAGGTGGCGATCCCGCGCTTGGCCCAGGCTTCGCCCGGGCCTTCGAAGGCGTTGCTGTAGTCGTTGAATCCGTGAAGGGCGAGGATCACCGCCTTGACGGCGCCGTCTGGTAACCATTTGCGCAATGGCAGCACCTGACCGTCGGCGGCGACAAAGCTCGTTGCCGTAAATCGCGGTATCGGATTTGGCTCCGGCGCCGCCCGCACGGTACCGATGCCGGCGAGCCGGGCATCTTCGTCCGTCGTCGGCGCACAGCCGGCCGCCGGGAGCAACACCGCAAACACCAAAGCCCAACACAGGCCGCAAGCTATCTGTCGACAGCCGCTCACGCGTTCTCGTCGATGCCGCGGGCGCGAAACTGCGCCCCGGAGGGGATCATTGATTGTCGGGCGGCAAAGCGTATCATCATGCTAGTCAACGGTCAGCCGTGCGGGCCAGCACCCACACCATTTCCCAAGTCGCATATGGGCCCTTTCGAAACCATCTACATTAACGAGACGGTTGCTGCCTGCAATGGCGGCGGCGGGTCGCTCGGCCATCCGAGGGTCTTTCTCAATCTCGGGCGCGACGGGAAGGTCGAGTGCCCCTATTGCTCCCGCCTCTTTGTCAACCGCGCTATGCAAGAACCCGCTCCCGGAGACGTGACTACACCACACAGGACGTCGGAAGAGCGCAATGCTTGAGTGAAGGAACTGTGGACGAGATTATCGAACCGCTCGTTTCGGAGCCGCAGCCGGCGGCCGCCGCGCATGCCCCTTCAGCGGCGCCCCACCACGTATATCTGATCGACGGCTCCGGCTTCATCTTCCGGGCCTATTTTGCGCGCGCCAAGGATCCCAAGGCGGAGCGGTTCCAGCGCGCGTCCGATGGCATGGCGACGGAAGTCGTCATGCACTTCAGCAATATGCTGGACAAATACTCTGAGGGATACCGATGCCGACCACATAGCGGTGATCTTCGACGCCTCCGGCCGCAGCTTCCGCAACGAGATCTACGATCAGTACAAGGCGAACCGCCGGGAGATGCCCGATGATCTCGCGCCGCAACTGGCGCATGTGCGGCAAGCTGCCGACGCCTTCGGCGTCTGTCGGATCGAGATGGAGGGCTTCGAGGCCGACGATCTGATCGCCACCTACGCGCGGCACGCCATAGAGGCGGGCGCCAAGGTGACCATCCTGTCGTCCGACAAGGACATGATGCAGCTGGTCTCGGGTGACCGGGTGACGATGCAAGATCCGATGACGGACCGGCCCATCGGCGAAGCCGAGGTGCGCGAGAAATTTGGCGTCGGGCCCGACAAGGTCATCGACGTGCAGGCGCTGTGCGGCGACAGCACCGACAACGTGCCGGGCGTACCCGGCATCGGGGTCAAGACTGCGGCCGAGCTGATCAATTCCTATGGCGACCTCGAAACGTTGCTCGCCCATGCCGGGGAGATCAAACAGCCGAAGCGCCGCGAGGCGCTGATCGAAAACGAGGCCAAGGCACGGTTATCGAAGGAGCTGGTCAAGCTAGACGACAAGGTGCCGCTGCCGTGCCCGTTATCGGCGCTCAGGGTCAAGCCGTACGACTCAGACAAGCTTTTTCCATTTCTGGACGAAATGGAGTTGCGCGCTCTCAAATCGCGCATCGCGCGGCGTCTCGACATAACTGCACCCATCCCAACAGGGCCGATGGAGCCGGTTATCGCGGAGATCCCGCCCTTTACCGCGCCGCGCACCTATGCGCTGGTCGACACGGTCGAGGGCCTCGACCACTGGATCGACGCGGCGCAACAGGCGGGGACAGTCGCGATCTGGCCGGAGGCGAGCAGCGTCGCCGGCACTCGCCCCGCGCTGTGCGGGATCGCATTGGCGCTGGCGCCCGGGCTTGCGGCCTACGTGCCCGTCGGCCATCGCGTGGCCGATGCCGAAGCTCCCTCCCTGCCACTTATGGGTGCGGCTACCGAGGCGGGTGAGGGCAAGCTGACGCTGGAGCTGGCGATCGAGAAACTGCGACCACTTCTCGAGGATCCCGGAGTTCTCAAGATCGGCCACGACCTCAAAACTGCGGCCCATCTGCTGTCGCGCTATGGAGTCACGCTGGCACCCTATGATTGCACAATGCTGATGTCCTACGTGCTCGACGGCGGCCAGTTCGACCACACGATCGAGAGCCTCGTCAGGCGTTCTTTCGAGCACGGGCTCCCGCCGACGAAGGAGCTGGTCGGCACCGGCAAGAGCCTGATCGCTTTCGCGGAAGTCACGCCTGAGAGAGCCCGCGACTTCGCGGCCGAGCGCGCCGATGCGGTGCTGCGGCTGCACATGCAGCTCAAGGCGCGCCTCGTTCGCGACCGGATGACCGCGTTCTACGAGACGATCGAGCGGCCGCTCGTGCCGGTTGTCGCGGCGATGGAGCGGGAGGGGATCAAGGTCGACCGCGTGGCGCTCGCCGAATTGTCGCGCGATTTCGCGCGCCGCATCGCCGATCTCGAGCAGGCGATCTTCCGCGCCGTCGGCAACGACTTCAACATCGGCTCGACCAAGCAGCTCGGCGACGTGTTGTTCGAGAAGCTCGGGCTGCCCGGCGGCAAGAAGGGCAAGACCGGCGCCTACGGCACCGATGCCTCGATCCTCGAGGAGCTGGCGCCGTTGCACGAGGTGCCGAGGCATGTCCTCGAATGGCGCCAGCTGACCAAGCTCAAATCGACCTACGCCGACGCGCTCGCCGAGGAAATCGACCGCGACAGCGGACGGGTGCACACCTCGTACGCGCTCGCGGTGGCGGCGACGGGACGGTTCTCGTCGAACAATCCCAACCTGCAGAACATCCCGATCCGCACCGAGGAAGGCCGCCGCATCCGCCGCGCCTTTGTCGCCGAGCCGGGCCATCTGCTGCTGTCGGCCGACTACAGTCAGATCGAACTGCGGCTCGCCGCACATGTCGCCGAGGTCCCCGAGCTGAAGCAAGCCTTCCGCGACGGGGTGGACATTCATGCGCTGACCGCGAGCCAGGTGTTCGGCGTGCCGCTCGCCGAGATGGACGCCAATACGAGGCGGCGCGCGAAGGCGATCAATTTCGGCATCATCTACGGCATCAGCGCCTTTGGCCTCGGAGCGCAAATCGGCGTGCCGCAAAGCGAGGCGGGGGCCTATATCCGCGCCTATTTCGACCGTTTCCCGGCGATCCGCGCCTATATGGAGCGGATCAAGACCGATTGCCGCCGCACCGGCTTTGTCGAGACGATCTTCGGCCGCAAATGCTTACATCCCCGGCATCCGCGACGCCAACCCGGCCCGCCGGGCCGGCGCCGAGCGGCAGGCGATCAACGCGCCGCTCCAGGGCTCGGCCGCCGACATCATCAAGCGCGCGATGGCCCGCATCCCTGCCGCCCTCACCCAGGAAGGGCTGCGCGCCCGTATGCTCCTGCAGGTTCATGACGAACTATTGTTCGAGGCCCCGGAGGCCGAGGTCGAGCATACCGCGACAGGTCGTCAAAGCGGTCATGGAAGGCGCCTGCGCGCCGCATTGCGAGCTCTCGGTGCCGCTGGTCGTCGAGACCGGCTGGGCCGGAAGCTGGGACGAGGCTCATTAGGGCCGGCGCGCGCGCAATTGCCTCGTCGGCAATTCCTGGCGCTAGCTGATATCGCTGATAAATGCAGCGAAAGAACAGCGACCAGAGGAGCTTTGGCCGCGGAAACTTTGACTTTTTGATGAAGGGGCGGCGAAATAACAGCGGGAAACAGCCAGCGGTAACAGCCAGGATAATACCGAAAACAACAAATTGTTTATCATCGTATTTTCGATGGAGCACTGGAGCGCCTCGCTTTGAAGGATCTGGCCTATAGAGGACATCGACCTCTTACGCATTACTGAAATCGGCAAATGCATATCATGCTATTGTGGCAATTTCGAGGCCTTGCCCGCCCTCGAACCCACGACTATCGGTGCCTTTAATCCCTGATTCACCCCGTGATGGATCCGGACTTATGCATCGCATTTGTCCTTGTCGGACGCATCCGCCTCAAGCTGGACGCCGAGTTACTCTTTACGCCGGAAAGGGCGAGACGCCGACGACATCCGCGTGTCCTACGAGCATCAGCACATAGACGACAACGGCGGCGCCCCAGCGCCATGCGCCGATTTCGCCGGGCCTGAACCGATTTCGCCCAGCGGCAATTGCCGCGAATGGAACGATGGAGGTTTGCGCCGCAAACGGCTCCCAGGCAGCGCCGAAAAGACGCTGGCGCTTTCTGTCGATCGATACTGTCCCGGCGAGAGCGACGACAGCCCAAACCGCGAAAAAGACAAGCGAGGCAACATCGCCGTCGCCAATCAGGTGCACCAGCGCCCAGAGGCCGACACCCGTCAGGAACGGATGTCGGGTGACCCGCACGATGCCCTGCGGTGGTTGCGCGAGGCGATTTTCCTGGGCGACTGAGGTCGGGTTTGGCGTCGTCAGGCCGATGACGACCAACAGAGAAGCGGGGAGCATCAGGATTATGGCGAATGGCTTCCACCACTCGAGCATCCCCCAGGTAACAACGTAGGGGGCGCGATTGTAAGCCATCACCAGCCATGCGAGCCCAACTACCGTGGCGATTGAGAAGGCGACCCTATAACCGCTTTGACCCAATGCCGCGATCGCACGGTCGCGAATTGTCGTGCCGGCGACACCCAGATGAATCCCGGCGAAGAAAATCGCAGCGAGCAGTAATGACAGCACGGCGCATGCTCCATTCCACGACGCGAAGAAAACCGCGCGTGGCGGATCTAAGTTAATCCGGCAGCCCCGCTATGAGATACAGCGTTCCGAGGACCTGGCCGGGCTTGGCGTCGCCGAAGGTGCGCTTGAAGAGGGGGCCGATCTCGCCGCCGCGGTAGATGTGGCTGAGCGCCCGGTCGACGGCAAGGCGAAACTCCTCGTCGCCGTGGGGCAGCGCAAGCGCGTAGGGCTCAACCGAGAGATAGTTCTCGGCCAACATCAGCTTGCCGGGTGCCTTGCTGTCCTTGATCAGGGACACCAGAATAGACCGGTCCGCGAAATAGGCCGAGATCTTGCCGTCATCGAGCATCGCGATGCCCTCGGCGTGGGTTTTGACGGGAATGATGTCGCTGGTAATTCCCGCCGCCTTGAGCGTACTCCGCAGCAACTCCTCGGTCGTCGTGCCACCGAGCACGCCGATCTTCTTGCCGGCCATCGCTTTCAGATCATGCGGCCCATCGGCTCGGATCATCAGGCTCGCGCCGTCGACGAAGGTCGGAATCGAAAAATCGACGATCTCGCGCCGGGATAGGGTAGCGCTCGTCGGCTCGCACAGCAGATCCGCCTTCTGTTGCTGGATCGCCTCGAAGCGGTCCGCGGCGGTGACCGGAACATAGACCACGTTCAGCGAGGCCAGCCGAAGCTGGTCCGCGAGCTTCTTGGCGACCTCCCGGCAGAGATCGACCATGAAGCCGACCGGCTCACCGATTTTGTTCTTGTAGGAAAACGGCGGCGCATCTTCGCGATAGGCTATTCGGATCGCCTTCTCCTGGCCGATCCGATCGAGTACGCCCGCTGAGGCCGTGCCGGCGAAGACACCCGTCATTAGCATCGCCAGCGCGACAAAAGGTGCGCAGAGGCGTCTCCCGCCCAATTCCCTCATGACTTCCCCCTCAATACTCGTCGGGCGCACAGAAGATCGGCCGGGCGCGAGGCCCGGCCGATCGAGGGTCGTTCGGCAGTTCGGCTTGGGGTTAGTCGCGCCGGGTACCCAGCAACTGCATCAACATCATGAAGAGGTTGATGAAGTCGAGATAGAGGCGCAAGGCTCCCATGATCGCCTTTTTGCCGGCCATCTCCGAACCGTCGCCCTCGTAATACATCTCCTTGATTTGCTGCGTATCATACGCGGTCAGGCCGGTGAAGACGAGGACGCCGATCACCGAAATCGCAAACTGCAGCGCCGAGGAGGCGAGGAACATGTTGACCAGCGAGGCGATGATGATGCCGATCAGCCCCATAAACAAAAATGAGCCGAACTGCGACAAGTCGCGCTGCGTCGTGTAGCCGTAGAGGCTCATCGCGGCAAAGGTGCCGGCAGTGATAAAGAACACCCGCGCCACGCTCGCGCCGGTGAACACCAGGAACACCATCGCTAGCGACAGACCCATCAGCCCGGCATAGAGCCAGAAAACGAGCTGCAATGTGCTCGCCTGCATCCGCTGCACGCCAAAGCTCATCAGCATCACGAGGCCAAGCGGCGCCAGGATGACTAGCCAGATCAGCGGTGTTTTGGCGATCAACTCGTAGAAGCCCGAATAGGCCGCGACATAGGCTACGATGCCGGTGAGCGCGAGCCCCGAGGCCATGTAGTTGTAGACGCGGAGCATGTAGTCCCGAAGGCCGACATCGATGCCGACCCGGGCGTCCGCCGACCGCACCGTCCAGCGGGGCTGCGAACCTAAAGCCATAAACCCCCTCCAAGGAGAGAAGCGAGAACGAGGGAGATTCCTCGTGGCTGCGATATTGGCACAAAACGGGATCTTTTCAATACGCATCCACGGCGGCGTACTCGAGCAAAATCCCTTACGGGAACGCTATTCGTTCCGTAGGTAGGAAGCCGGCTTGGCGCCGAGCGCGCGCCAGGTTCCGGCAAAACCCAGCGCCGCGGTCAGCAATGCAGCGAGAATCACCGTCGAAAACAGCGGCGCCGGCAGGAACGTCCAATCGAGCTTCATCAGGCGGGTCACCAAGAAATAGGCGGCGATGGTGCCGAGGGCGCCGGCCACCAGCGCGGCGAGCAGGCCGGTAATTCCGTTCTCGATCAGAAAAGCCCGCGTGATCACGCCGCGCGTTGCGCCCAACACCTTGAGCACGACGGCATCGTAAATCCTGCGTCGATGTCCGGCTGCGACTGCGCCGCCAAGGACGAGCGCCCCGGCGGCAACGGTCACCAGCGCCGTCAGGCGAACCGCACTCCCGATCATGCCGATGATACGATTGACCGCGTCGAGCGCCTCGCGGACGTGGATCGCCGAGATGTTGGGAAAGCGCTCGGTCACGGCGCGCGCCAAATCTTCCTCCTCGGCCGGCGGTAGGTAAACGGCGGCAAGATGGGTCTGCGGCGCGTGCTCGAGCGTTCCCGGCGCAAACACCATGACAAAGTTGATGCCGAGCCGCTCCCAGTCGATCGAGCGCAGATTAGCGATCGTGGCTGTGATCTCGCGGCCGAGCAGGTTTACTGTCAGCGTGTCGCCGACTTTGAGCCCCATGCCGCGTGCCAGCGCCTCGTCGAAGGAGACCAGCGGCGGGCCTTGATAGTCGGCTGGCCACCAATTGCCGGCCGCGAGCCGCGAGCCTTGCGGCAAACTCGCGGCGTAAGTGAGGCCGCGGTCGCTGCGCAGCGCCCACTGCGCTTCCGGCGCGGTCGCCGCGTCTTCGACCGGCACGCCGTTCAGCCGGGTGATGCGGCCGCGCATCATCGGCACCTGATCGAAGCGCGCGCCGGGGGTGGCGCGCACCAGCGCATCGAAGCCAGCGAGCTGATCGGGCTGGATGTCGATGAAGAAGAAAGCGGGGGCCTCGGCCGGCACTTTCGTCTCGACCTCATGGGAAAGATTGGCCTCGACGAGCGCGACGGCCACCAGCACGGTAAGTCCGATCCCGAGCGAGAGGACGATTTGCGCGGTCGGCGCTCCCGGGCGATGCAAATTGGCGAGCGCGAGGCGCAGCACCGGCCGGCGTGGCCGGCCGACCCGCCTCGCTATCCAGAGGATCGCTGCCCCCGCCGCCCGGAACAATGCAAAGGCGGCGATCACCCCGGCGACGAACCACAGCGCGACGTTCCGGTCCTGCGCGGTAACGACGGCCAGCGCGGCGAGCGCAAGCACGAGAGCCGCCGTCGTCCCAATTATGCCAGGAGGGATACGGCGCCGCGCCCGATCGACGGTGTCGCGGAACAGCGCTCCGGCGGAAATCCGGCCAATTCCGGCTAGCGGCCAGAGTGAGAAAATCAGCGTAGTCAGGAGCCCGAACAGCGCCGCCAGGGCCAGCGGCGCCTGGTGGATCGCAAAACGAATGGAGACCGGGAGCACCCCCGACAACAGAGGCGCGGCGGCGATCGGCGCCAGAGCGCCGAGGATGAGGGCGACGGCGATGCCGAGGATAGCGAGCCCCAAGACTTCGAGGAGATAGGCGGCGAAGACCAGCCGGTTCGAGGCTCCCAGACATTTGAGGGTCGCGATTGTCGCGGTCTTGCCGGCGATGTAATTGCCGATCGCATTGCCGATTCCCACGCCGCCGACCAGCAGAGAGGTCAACCCGACCAGGCTCAGAAACAGACCGACGCGATCGATCAATCGCCGCAATGACGGCGAGGCTTCGCCAAAGGTGCGAATCTGCCAGCCCGCCTCGGGGAACGCGGCTCGCGCCGAATTGACCCAAGCCGCCGCGTCGACCCCGGGAGGGAGCCGCAGCCGATAACGATATGTTACCAGCGCGCCGGGCTGGATCAGCCTGGTTGCGGCGAGCGCCTCGGCGGAGATCAGCACTCGCGGCCCGAAAATGAGGCCCCCCGTTACGGCATCGGGCTCGCGCACAATGGTGGCGCGAATCTGCAAGACCGCCCCGCCGATCTTCATCCGCTCGCCGATCGCCAGACCGAGCCGGCCGAGGATGGCGGGGTCGACTGCCGCCCCGTAACTCCCGTCGCGCGCGCCGAGCGCGGCATCGAGGGTGTGGACCGGCGAGAGGACAACCGCACCGTAGAGCGGGTAAGCCGCGTCGACGGCCTTCAATTCGATCAAGCTGCGCCGGGCGCCATCCTCGCTGCGTGCCGTTGCCCGCAACGTTGCGACTTCAGAGAGCGAGCCGCTCTTTGCCAGAAATGCCTTTTCGCTGGCGTCAGCCGGACGGTAGGCCAGCCGCGCCTCGGCGTCACCGCCGAGCAGGTCTCGGGCATCCGCCTTTATCGCAGCGGTGACCGAGGCGGCGATCGAGCCGATTGCGGCGATCGCACCCACACCAAGTACGAGGCAGCCGAGAAAGACGCCGAGACCGCTCATGCCGCCGCGCAGCTCGCGCCGGGCGAGGCTGAGCGCGTAGAACGGTGAGGCCGAGCTCAACGTGCGTGCCCGACCGCGGCGATCCGGCCTCGGGTGGTGCGCCGATCTTCGACGATCCTGCCGTCCATCAGCCGGACTTGGCGTTCGCACCGTTCGGCTATCGCAGGATCGTGCGTGACCAACAGCAGGGTCGTCCCGTGCCGGGCGTGCTGTTCGAACAAGCAATCGATGACGAGCAGACCGGTGTTGCCGTCGAGATTCCCGGTGGGCTCGTCGGCGAGCAGCAGCTTTGGTCCGGCAATGAAGGCGCGGGCGATCGCCACGCGCTGCTGTTCGCCGCCCGACAGCTGGCCGGGGTAATGGGCCAGGCGGTGATCGAGGCCGACCGTCGCGAGCGCTTGCGAAGCGGCGGCAAACGCATCGCCGCGACCGCCGAGCTCAAGTGGGATTGCAACATTTTCCACGGCTGTCATCGTCGGCAACAGGTGAAAGGACTGGAAAACGATACCGATCCGAAGCCGGCGGAACCGGGCGAGCGCATCCTCATTGAGGCCGCCGAGATCGACGCCGTCGATCCGTACTCTACCGGAGCTCGGCCGCTCCAACCCGCCGAGCACCATCATCAAGGTGGACTTTCCCGAGCCGGACGGGCCCACAATGCTCACCGTCTCGCCCATCCCGATCTCCAGCGTGACCCCGCGGAGAATGTTGACGGGGCCGGCAGGGCTCCCCAGAGTTAGCTGGACATCGTCCAGCATTACGAGCGGGCCGCCGGGATGAAGCAAGGTGGTCATACTCCGTCCGAACCAGGGAGAGCGGCCGGTCGCCAAAACCTCCGACCATATGGCGCGCTCGCCCGTGCTTTCAACGCGCTGCGAAGCCACAGCCATTCCCCAGTGCCCAAGGTGCCCCTCACCCCGACCCTCTCCCCGCAAGCGGGGCGAGGGGGAATGCACCAAGGCTCCCCCTCGCCCCGCGGGAGCGGGGAGAGGGTTGGGGTGAGGGGCTCTGCGCTAACCTCGTTCTTCACCGTGGTTTTGGTGGCCCTGATGTCCGTAACTTCACCGGTCATGGCGCGCGCTCCGGTAATCCTCGATTTTGGCGACAGCCTTACCGCCGGTTACGGTGTGCCGGCCGGACAAGCCTTTCCGGCCCGGCTGGAGGCGTGGCTTCACGCCCGCGGGATTGCTGCGCGCGTGGTCAATGCCGGCGTCTCCGGCGATACCACGGCGGGCGGCTTGGCGCGCCTCGATTGGGCGCTCGCCGACAAGCCCGACCTCGTCATCCTGGCGCTCGGCGCCAACGACGCGTTGCGCGGTCTCGAGCCGTCGACCGTGCGCGACAATCTCGATAAAATGATCGGCAAGATCGAGGCCACCGGCGCAAAAGTGCTGCTGCTCGGCATGCTTGCGCCGCCGAATTGGGGGGAGGAGTACAAGCGCTCCTTCGACCAAATCTTTCCTGAGCTTGCACATCTCCACCATCTGCCGCTCTATCCGTTTTTCCTCGAGGGTGTGGCGATGAATCCGGAACTCAACCAACCCGACGGCCTCCATCCGAACGAGAAGGGTGTCGCCGTGCTCGTCGACAGAATTGCACCCGTCGTCGCCGGCCTGCTAGGAGGCGCATCGTGAACGCGCAATTTGCTGCCGCCGTGACGACCGGAGACCCGGTCAGTCTCGTAGCGCGATGCGTCGCCGGGATCCCGGCGATCGAGGGAGCAAATTTGGGGATCCTGTACCTGTCCGAGCCGGCCGCTCCGGTTTTCCCTCAACTTATTAGTGCGCTAACCGAGCGTACCGGGATCCATTCCTGGGTCGGCGGTGTCGGGCTGGGTGTCTGCTCGGCGGAGGATGAAATTTTCGACGAGGCGGCCGCGGTTGCAATGACCGCCGTGTTGCCGCCGGACAGTTTCCGCGTCTTTTCGGCGACCGATGATCCTGGGTCGGAGCTGCCGCGTCGGCACGCGGCCTGGATCGAGACCTCGCAGCCGGCCTTGGCGCTCGTCCACGCCGACCCGCGCTGTCCCGATTTGGCGAAGGCCGCGATCGATCTGGCGACGGCTAGCGGCGCGTTTCTCGTCGGGGGGCTGGTATCGCACCGCTCCGCCAGCCCGCTGTTGGGCTGCAGCTCCAACGAAGAAGCTGGCGGCAAAGAAGACGGCCTTGGCAGCAACGGGTTCGCCGGCCTGATGCTGGCCCCCGGAATTGCCGTCGCCACCGGGCTGACGCAGGGCTGCATACCGATCGGGCCGGTGCACCGCATCGACGAGGCGCGCGACAACGTCGTCATGGTCATCGACGGACGCCCGGCGCTAGCTGTGTTCACCGAGGATATCGGGCCCAAGCTAGCCGGCGATTTGCAGCGCGTCGGCGGGCTCATTTTCGCCGGGTTGCCCGTGCCCGGCTCGGACACCGGGGATTATCTCGTCCGCAATCTGATGGCGATCGACCCGGGCCGGGGCTGGCTGGTGCTGGGTGCGGAGATTGAGGCGGGTGACCCGATCGTGTTCTGCCGCCGCGATCCAGAGAGCGCGCGCCGTGATATGGTCCGCATGGTGAGCCAACTCGCCGGGCGGCTCAGCGGCCCTCCAAAGGCCGGAATTTACGTCAGTTGCGTCGCGCGGGGCGCCGCATTGTTCGGTGAACCCGGAGTGGAAACCGCGCTCATCCGCGAAGGTCTGGGCGAATTTCCGTTGATCGGCTTTTTCGCCAACGGCGAGATCTCGCGCGATCGCCTCTATGGCCACACCGGTGTGCTCACGCTCTTCACGTGAGCGGGCTGACCCGAGCGGTGGGCGGATGGCATGTTGCGTCTCTTTGTCGGAATCGGCTTCCCGCCGGAACTCAAGCTCCGGCTGTCGTTGCTGTGCTCGGGGGTGCCGGGTGCGAAATGGGTCGACCCCGGCAATTTCCATTTGACCCTGCGGTTCATCGGCGAAATCGGCGAGGATGTTGCGGCCGATATCGATGAGGCGCTGGTACGGTTGCGGGCGCGCCGCTTCGCGTTGCAGATTGCCGGAACAGGTGTGTTCGGCGGGGAAAAACCGCGCAGTCTATGGGCAGGAATCGAGCGCAATCCCGAGCTCGCCGGTTTGCGCGACAAGATCGAGCAGACGCTGATCCGCACCGGCTTGCCAGCGGAGCCGCGCAAATTTTCGCCTCACGTCACTCTGGCGCGGCTTCGCAACCCGCCGCCCGACAAGTTGCGCGAGTTTCTCGTGGCCCACGCGCAGTTCAGAGCCGATCCCCTCCGGGTCGAAGGTTTCAGCTTGATTGCGAGCTTTCAGACCAAGTCCGGCTCGGTTTATGAAGACCAGGCTGATTACCCTCTGCTTTACTGAACGGCGGGAAAGCGACATTCATGGCTCATTGGCTGCTCAAATCGGAACCATCGAGTTATTCCTGGGAACGGCTGGTCGCGGATGGCCGCACCCATTGGGACGGTGTGCGCAATCCGCAGGCGCTGAACAATTTGCGGGCGATGAAGCTTGGCGACCGCGCCTTCTTCTACCATTCGAACGAGGGCAAAGAGATCGTCGGGGTCGCCGAGGTAGTCAGAACATTCTACCTGGATCCCGCCGATAAGAGCGGCAAGCTCGGCATGGTCGACATCGAGCCGGTATTCCCGACCGCGGTCCCGGTCGGCCTAAAGGCGATGAGGGCCAATCCCGAGCTCTCTAGTCTTTCCCTCTTGAAGCAATCGCGACTGTCTGTCTGTCCAATCACAGAAAAAGAATGGTCTGTACTGTGCAAAATGACGGGCATCCCTCCTGATACTGAAGACGGCAAAAGCACCTAATCGTCAAATTTTCGTCCTATTTACGATTCGTTACGTTGGGTTTACAAAAATTTACCGCTTACACTTTAAAGTGGCGGCATTCTCCAGCAGTCAAGCCTTACGAAGCAAGCATTCGCGGAGATCGCTGAGATGCTGGATCGTTATGTCGAGACCGCAATAAGTCTCTCGCACAACGTAGTTGCCGGATTTCCAGGCCCGGTTCGCCGACACCTTGCCATCGTCGACCAAAGCCGATTGCGGTCGGACTGCCTCAAACTGGCGCTCGGCATGCAGCCCCGGCGCTGGCGTGTGGCGGACGTTGCCACGGTTTCCGAGTTGATGCAGCAAGTGCGGCAGGGCGAGGAGTTCGATGTGATCCTACTCGGCGGATCGACGTGCGCGCAGATCGATCTCGTCGACCTATCCTCTCTGGCCGCGGCGGTCCCACATACACCGATCCTCGTCGCCGCGGACTGCGACGACCCGGAGCGCGCGCATAGAATCCTGCGCGCCGGCGCGCGCGGTTTCTTGCCGGCGAGTTATAGCCTCAAGGTTTTGATTGGCGCGCTCGAGCGGGTCCGCACCGGCGGCACCTACGTGCCGCTGACATTGTCCGAGGCGGTCCCGACCGCCCAGCGGGCACCCTGGCAGGCGCTGACGCGCCGCCAATGCGATGTCCTCGCGCTGATCGCCGAAGGCAAAGCAAATAAGGTGATCGCGGATGCGCTCAACATGTCCGAAAGCACGGTCAAGGCGCACGTCAAGCAGATCATACGGCGCCTCAATGTTGCCAACCGAACGCAGGCGGCGTTGCTCGCGACGCGCACCGGCGCCGGGCATTAGGGGCTAAACCGTCCGAGGGGTATTGTAAGCGCTTGGCGGGGCGGAATATCCTCCACAGGGAGACCGACGCGAGGCCAGCGCCGGCAGCCGAGGAGGAAACACGCCATGCCCGGGCGGACCGTCATCCCCATCTCTGCCCATGCGCAGCTGGGAAAAATCAGCGAGGCCGATTATTTCCGGCTCTATCGGCAGTCGGTTACCGACCCCAACCGATTTTGGGCCGAGCACGGTAAGCGCATCGATTGGATCAAGCCGTTCAGCAAAGTGAGGAACTCCGCGTTCGAAGGCGATGTGCACATCGCCTGGTACGAAGACGGAACGCTCAACGCATCGTATAACTGTATCGATCGCCATTTACCGAAGCGCGCCGAGCAAACCGCGATCCTGTGGGAGGGCGACGATCCGGGCGAGGACCGGCGGGTCACCTACCGCGAGCTGCACGAGGCGGTGTGCCGGCTCGCCAATGTGCTGAAGGCACGGGGCGTCCAGAAGGGCGACCGGGTCACGATCTACCTCCCGATGATCCCCGAGGCCGCCATCGCGATGCTCGCCTGTGCTCGCATCGGTGCGATCCATTCGGTTGTCTTCGGCGGTTTCTCGCCCGATAGCCTCGCCGGACGGATTCAGGATTGCCGCTCGACCGTGCTGATCACTGCCGATGAGGGCCGCCGCGGCGGCCGGGCGATACCGCTCAAGCGCAACGCCGACAACGCGCTGCGGCATTGCCCCGACGTGCGCGACGTCATCGTCGTCCGCCACACCGGTGGAAATGTCGACTGGGTAGAGGGCCGCGACCTCTGGTACCACGAAGTCTGCGCCGTGGCCTCGCCCGATTGCCCGGCAGAAGAAATGTCGGCCGAGGACCCGCTCTTCATACTTTACACTTCGGGATCGACTGGGCAGCCGAAAGGGGTATTGCACACCACCGGCGGCTATCTCGTCTATACTTCGATGACGCACGAATACGTGTTCGACTATCGTGAGGGCGAAGTCTATTGGTGCACGGCCGACGTTGGTTGGGTCACCGGGCACAGCTACATCGTGTACGGACCGCTCGCCAACGGCGCGACCACTTTGATCTTCGAGGGCGTGCCCAACTACCCGGACCCCTCGCGGTTCTGGCAAGTCGTCGACAAGCACAGCGTGCGGATCTTCTATACCGCGCCGACCGCAATCCGCGCACTGATGCGCGAGGGCGAGGAGTATGTGCGGCGCACCAGCCGGCGCTCACTGCGGATCCTCGGCAGTGTCGGGGAACCGATCAACCCCGAGGCGTGGCTGTGGTACTACGATCATGTCGGTGAGCAGCGCTGCCCGGTCGTCGATACCTGGTGGCAGACCGAAACCGGCGGCATCCTGATCACCCCGATCCCCGGCGCGACACCGTTGAAGCCGGGCTCGGCGACGCGGCCGTTCTTTGGCGTCGAGCCGGTCATCGTCGACAACGACGGCAAGGTCGTCGACGGTCCGGGCCAAGGAAATCTCTGCATCGCCCATGCGTGGCCCGGCATAATGCGCACGGTTTATGGCGATCACCCGCGTTTCGTCCAGACCTATTTCTCCCATTTCCCGGGGCTGTATTTTACCGGTGATGGCGCGCGCCGGGACGAGGACGGGTTCTACTGGCTGACGGGACGGGTCGACGACGTCATCAATGTCGCGGGCCATCGCCTTGGCACCGCCGAGATCGAGAGCGCTCTGGTCGCCCATCCGAGGGTTGCGGAGGCCGCCGTCGTCGGATTTCCGCACGACATCAAGGGCCAAGGGATCTATGCGTACGTAACGCTAAAGGTAACGGAGAGCCCCAGCGAGGAGCTGCGGCGCGAACTCGTCGCCTGGGTGCGGCAGGAAATCAGCCCGATTGCCGCTCCCGACCTGTTGCAATGGGCGCCGGGTCTGCCCAAGACCCGCTCCGGCAAGATCATGCGGCGCATTCTGCGCAAGATCGCCGCCAACGAGCACGATGCCCTCGGCGATGTCTCAACCTTGGCTGACCCTGCCGTCGTCGACGAACTCGTTGATAACCGCGTAAACCGAGCACCATAACTCTCGCGGCGAAAAGAACTGTCATTCCGGGGCGGCCTGTGGGCCGGGCCCGGAAACTATGAACACCGGCTCCTCAACCCTTTCTCCGAGGCTCGTGTTCATGAGTTCCGGGCTCGCGGGCGGAGCCCGCGCCCCGGAATGACCCGACAAAACCGGCTTGGTCAACCCAGCACGTGGCGGAGCTGGCGGCCGGCGACAACGAGCATCGCAAGGTCGGGAGTGGCGGTAACTCGCAGCTCTCGGATGAGCGGCTCGGCAGGCGCAAGGGATGCCGCGTGTGCAGCAGACCAAGCGGCAACTGGATCTTCTGATTGCGCTGAGCTGCCGCTCGCCAATATGCGAGCCGCCAGATCAGTCTGCAGTGTAAACAGGTCGTCGATCGTTGCTTCGACCGCCTGCTTCTGCCAAGGGGTCTCGGCCCGCAGCCGGCGCGCAGCTATTCGCATCTCGTCGAGCGCGAACTGGGCGCTGACCGCGTAGTACACCCGGGCGGCTTGATCGAGTTCTTGGCCCGAACGTTCCGCCAGATCCGCGATGTCGAGCGCGGCGGCGAGAAACATCGTCCCGCCGATGCGGGTCGCGAGCGCTTCGGGCACGCCGGCTTCGGCGAAACGCAGACTGCGTTCGGAAATCAGATCGCGATCGGCGGGCGGCAGAAGCTCCAATAAAGAGGCAGCGATGCTGCGCACGCTCGGCGCAAACCTGCCGATCTCGGGGCCGATCGTGAGACGCTTGCGGTAAAGCAGCCAAGCAGCGGCGCGTTCGACCAGATCCGCGATCTCGAGGAGCATCTCGATCTGCATCTGTGCCGCCACTTTGTTGTCGAGCGCCTCGATTTCACTCCACAGATGCCTCAGATCGAACACTTCGCGCACTATCATGTAGGTTTGCGCCACCTCGGCCGCCGACCGGCCGGTGCGCGCGCGCATGTCGTGGACAAAGGTGATTCGCGCGCGATTGACGATCTCGTTGGTGACGACGGTCGCTATGATCTCCCGGTGCAGCGGGTGGGTTGCGATTTGTGGGGCAAGGCGGCGCCGCACGGCCTCCGGAAAATAGCTACCCAGCTCGTCGGCCAGTTCCGCAGCGTCCGGCAGGGCGGAGGCGAGCAGCTCCTCGTACAATGTCATCTTCGCGTAAGCGAGCAGCACCGCCAATTCCGGACGGACGAGCCCCCGGCCTTGCGCCGATCTTGCGGCGAGGGTCTCGTCGTCGGGCAGGAACTCGAGCGCCCGGTCGAGCCGGCCCGAGCGCTCGAGATCGCGGATCATGCGCAATTGCCGATCGAGCGAGACGACGCCGCGCGCCTCCGCGGCCGACAGCGCCTCGCCCTGCAAATAATTGTCGCGCAGCACCAGCGAGGCGACCTCTCCCGACATTTCGGCGAGCAGCGGCTGGCGGTCCTCGACCGCGAGGGCGCCCGAAGCGAGCGCCTGATCGAGCAGGATCTTGATGTTGACCTCGTGATCCGAGGTGTCGACGCCGGCCGAGTTGTCGATGGCATCGGTGTCGATGAGCCCGCCGGCGAGTGCGAAGGCGACGCGTCCGCGCTGGGTCACCGCGAGGTTGGCCCCTTCTCCAATGACCTTTGCGCGGATCGCGTCGCCGTTGACGCGGAGCGCATCGTTGGCGCGGTCGCCGACTTCGGCAGGGCTCTCGTTTGGGGCCTTGACGTAAGTTCCGATCCCGCCGAACCACAAGAGGTCGACGCGGGCGGTCAATAATTTGTGGATTAGCTCGGCCGGCGTGAGATGGTCCGCCCCGATGTCGAAGACGCGCTTCATCTCCGGGCTGATCGGGATGGATTTGGCGCTGCGCTCGAAAACGCCGCCGCCCGGCGAAATCAGCGCACGGTCATAATCGGCCCAGCTTGAGCGCGGCCGCCGGAACAGACGCAGCCGCTCGGCAAAGCTCCGCTCCAGATCGGGGTCGGGGTCGACAAAGACATGCCGATGATCGAAAGCGCCCAGCAGCCTGAGGTGCCGCGACATCAGCGTGCCGTTGCCGAACACGTCGCCCGACATGTCGCCGACGCCGATGACGGTGATCTCGCTGCTCTCGATATCGCGTCCGAGCTCGCGGAAATGGCGCTTGACGAGCTCCCAGGCGCCGCGCGCGGTAATGCCCATCTGCTTGTGGTCGTAGCCGGTCGACCCGCCCGACGCAAAAGCGTCGCCCGAGCCAGAACCCGTATTCTTCCGAGATTGCATTGGCGAAATCGGAGAAGGTGGCGGTGCCCTTGTCGGCTGCAACCACCAGGTAAGGATCGTCCTCATCGTGCCGGACAACGTTCGGCGGCGGAACAACGCGATGCTGTCCCGATTCCTCCGAGACGATGTTGTCGGTGAGGTCGAGCAGGCCGCGGATCAGCGTCTTGTAACATTCGACCGCCTCGGCCCCCAGCTTGTCGCGCGCATCGGGCGGCTGCTTGACCACAAAGCCGCCTTTCGACCCGACTGGGACGATCACCGCATTTTTCACCGTCTGCGCCTTCATCAGGCCGAGGATCTCGGTGCGGAAATCTTCCTTGCGGTCGGACCAGCGAATGCCGCCGCGGGCGACCTTACCGGCGCGCATGTGCACAGCTTCGACTCGGGGACTGTAGACATAGATCTCTAAGAGCGGCCGCGGGCGCGGCAGCAAATCGATCTCGCTGCTGGCGAGCTTGACGGCCAGATAGGGCTTTGCCTCGCCCGCCGGTGATTTTTGGTAATAGTTTGTGCGCACGGTCCTGAGGACCAGAGTGAGGAACGTGCGCAGGATGCGGTCCTCGTCGAGACTGGCCACCGCGTCGAGTGCATGATCGATCGCTTGAATCTCGGCTACGGCCGCGAGCGAGGAATCGGTACGTTCGGGATTGAAGCGTGTCTCGAACAATTGAACGAGCCGGCGGGCGATCTCTGGATGGCCGCTCAGCGCGTCTTCCATGTAGGCTTGGCTGAAGGTGGTTCCCGCTTGCCGCAAAAATTTCGCGTAGAGCCGCACTACCGTCACCTGCCGAGCCGATAGTCCGGCACCCAAAACGAGACGATTGAACCCGTCATTCTCCACCCGCCCGGTCCACACTTCGACCAGCGCTGCTTCGAAGCGCGCCCTGATTGCCGGGGAAACCGAGGTCAGCAAAGCGACCCCCGACAGCTGAAATTCATGAATCCACGCTGCCGTGCCGTCGGCGCTGTCGATCTGGAACGGTTCTTCGGCCACCACGCGCAGACCGAGGTTCTCGAGCATCGGCAGAACGTCGGAGAGCGCGACCGGCTCCTTCGCCCGATAGAGCCGCAATCCGGGCAGCTTCGCGTCGGGAGCGGGATGGAGCGAGACTTCGAGCGGGGACCCTTCCGACACGGCCTCGATGCGCTCTAGATCCGCGACGGCCTGGGCAGCGTCCGTTCTTGCCTGATAGGCGATCGGGAAGGATTGAAAGCGGCGCAGCAGGGCACGCGCCTCCTCCTCGCCGAAAGACGTGGTAGCCGCTTGATACAGCCGGTCGATCCAGCTGCGTCCCGCTTCGGCGAGCCGCTCTTCGAGCCCTGTGATGTCGACCCGCGGGACGGCGCCGCGAGTCGTGCGAATGATGAAGTGGATGCGCGCCAGCGCCGATTCGTCGAGGTGAGTGTGAAAAGCCGAGATATGCCCGGAAAAGGCCGCTTCGAGGATCGCCTCGAGTTCGGCCGCGCAATTGGCTGTCGTAGCGCTCGCGCGGAACATAGACGAAGCAGGAGACGAAGCGCTCCAGCGGGTCGCGGCGGACAAATACGGCAATGCGCTGCCGCTCTTGCAGGTTGAGGATGCCGGTTACCGTGTCGAACAGCTGGTCCTCGTCCGCCTGGAACAGCTCGTCGCGCGGGAACGTGTCGAGGATATGCAGCAGGGCCTTGCCGTCGTGGCTCGCCGGCGACGTTCCGGAGCGCTCGACAATCCTGCGGACCTTGAGCCGCAGCAGCGGGATCGAGCGTGAACTGCGGCTGTACGCCAGGGACGTGAAGAAGCCGAGGAGGACGCGAACGCCGGTGACGTTGCCGTTTGCGCCGAACCGCCGCACGCCGATGGCATCCATGTGAGCGGTCCGGTGAACCGTCCCGCGGCGGTTTGATTTGGTGATGACCAACAATTCGTGGCGGCGGACAAAATCCTGCACGTCGGAGGGCAGTGAGGCGAGATCGCGTAATCCCCCGAAGATCGGGTGGGCCTCGTCGTGCAGAATGCCAAGCGGCCCGTATTCGGGTTGGGCCGCTCCATTGAAGAAATATTCGCGGTAGCCGAGAAAGGTAAAGTTGTCGTCGTCGAGCCAGCGCAGGAAATCCTGAGCTTCGGCCAGTTCGGCGGCGGGAACTGGGGGCGGCTGCGCCGTCAATTCGTCGACGACCTCGCGCAAGACCCGGCGCATAGGCTGCCAATCGGTCACCGCCGCGCGGACATCGGCGAGGACACCCGACAATGTTTGCGTCAACCGGGCGAGGTCCGCCGGATCCGCTTCGGATGTGATCTCGATTTCCATCCATGATTTGCGTGTCCCGGCAACGCTCGGCTCTGGAATGTCGCACAGCCGCCCGTCGGGGCCGCGAGTCACCGTCAGGATCGGATGGATGATCAGATGGACGACGCGGTTGCTGGCATTGATCGCTCCGGTGACCGAGTTGACGAGGAACGGCATGTCGTCATTGACGATCTCGACGATCGTGTGCGGCGACGACCATCCATCCACCGCCGGGTCTGGGTTATGCACCCGGATCTTGGCCTGGCCGGGGCGCCGACGCTCCCCCAAGCGCCACAGCGACAGGGCGGCGCCGTAGAGATCGCGGGGCGTGCGTTCGGCAACATCGGCCGGCGGGACGTGTTCGTAAAATTGCGCAACGAATCGATTGGCAGTGGCCTGATCTGCCGGGTCGAACAGCTGACCGGCGAGCGCCGCCGCCTTGTGGACGAGCGTCGCCTTCTTGGCTTCGATAGTGCTCACCATCGCCCTTTCGATCCCCGAGCGTTTGGAAATGTTAGGCTCTTGGGAAGATGATCACGACTGCTGCTAGATGCGTTCGGTGCCGATGCGAAACCAGCCCACGCGAGAGAATACGGCAAAATTGTGGCCTGAACGGCTTCCTGCTGTATCAGGTCGTAACAGAACCCTCTTTATAAGCCGTGAGGCTGATCATATTTCGCAAATAGGGGAGCAGAGGCTATTGGCCGGAGCAAATGCAGGTGATGGAATTTCAAGTCTGTCGGCGCGGGCGGGCAACGCGATGGGTCGTAATGCTAGGCGATTCCGTCTATGGCGCCTATCTCGATAAGGAGCAGGCGCTTCTCGATGCCGTGGATGCGGCGCGCGACGCGTTGCAGTCGGGCCGCGAGGCCCAAGTCTGGGTCAGGGATCGTTCGAACGCCGCCCGCGTGTTTTAACAGCCTGCGCTCGACTGACCGTAGGATAATGATGGAAGCGTCAGGAACCGGGCGGATTTATGCGAGCGGTAAAGTCGCGTGTCGCGCGAGCTTCGCGATCGTGCTGGAGCGCCCAGCCGATGGAGGGGAACGCGAGGTCGTTCCACGGGATTTCTTCCCACCGGAAGAGCTTGACTTCGAGGCTCTCCAACCCCGCCTGGATGGCGTCATCGAGAAGCCGGGCCCGGTAGATGAGCTGCACTTGGCTGATCCGCGGAATGTCGTAGATGGCGAGCAACCCCTCGATCTCGATCCGCGCTCGGGCTTCTTCCCAGGCCTCACGTTCGGCCCCCGCGCTGGCCGCTTCATTGAGTTCGAGATAACCGGCGGGCAAAGTCCAATAGCCGTAGCGCGGTTCGATCGAACGGCGCACCAGCAGAATGCGGTCGTCCCAGCGGGCGACCGAGCCCACGACGATTTTGGGATTGTCATAAAGAATATAGCCGCATTCGGCGCAGATCATGCGCTCGCGGTTGTCGCCTTCGGGGATCCCGCGGACTGATGGGCCGCGAAAAGCGTTATCGTCCGACATCGCGCCTTCCCCCGGCCGGCGATGGGCTCCAACCATGGCCATTTTCACAATTTCCGGCCAGCGATCTGCAATGATCACTCAGCGCCATCTCGGTCGATCTATCGCTCCGTCCAACGATCGATAATAGCAGCACCCCGATGTGGGGCAACATCGCTCGCTCCCCCTTGCAAAGCCGCGCCTCAGCTTTACCTCCTCGTTCGCTATGATATCCCCATTGGACAGGATGGCTTTCAACACGACGCAGACCGCGCGCATCGTCTGGTATTTCGGCCAAAAGTTGCTGGCCGCCCGAATGGGTCGTCCAGTGCGATTGCCGGAAGCGCTTCGCGGGCGGCCGATGCCGGACCGGCAACGTCTCCTCGCTGACCTGCGCGCGCTGGTGGAGCAAGATTGGCGCAACATCGAGGCCGGCTACTACGCACCCCCGGCCGACGGGCTCGGCAAGCCGTTGGAGGAGATCCGCCGCGCCCTCGACTTCTTCGCCGATCTGAGTGCGGTCGAGCAGAGGCGGCATAGCGGACGCAAGGAGCGCGTCGTGACAGACGCGCCGGCTGGTCGATACCCGACGTATTATTTGCAGAAATTCCATTTTCAGACTGATGGGTATCTGAGCGATGCTTCCGCCGAGCGCTACGATCATCAGGTAGAGGTGCTGTTCGGCGGCGGCGCAGCAGCGATGCGGCGCCAAGCGCTCGTCCCCTTAAAGCGCGCTCTTGCCGGAAACTCCGTGAGCGGGCGATGCGCACGGTTGCTCGACGTCGCCTGCGGAACCGGACGATTTCTTCGCGAGGTAAAGGCGAATTACCCACGCCTCCATGTTGCCGGTCTCGATTTGTCGCCGCATTACCTCTCCGTCGCACGGCGTGCACTCGCGCCTTGGTCGCGCACTCGGTTTGTCGAGGGCATGGCCGAGGCGATGCCCTTTGCGGATGCGGAATTCGACGTCGTCACCTGCATCTATCTGTTTCACGAATTGCCGCCGCGCATCCGCCGCGCGGCTGTGGCCGAGATCCGGCGGGTGTTGCGGCCCGGCGGCACCCTGATCTTCGTGGATTCGCTGCAGACGGGGGACGAACCCGATTACGACGGCACGCTCGAGCTTTTTCCCGTCGCTTTTCACGAGCCCTATTACGAGAGTTATCTTCGCGAGAACCTCGATCGGTTGTGGAGGCCCGGGTTTACACCCGGTGAGCGCATTCCGGCCTATTTCTCGAAAGTTGTGAGCTATCGTCGCCACGGAGATATTTCTTGACCCAGATATAGATATTGCTTGCCAACGGGCCACAAGCGTGGTACCGTATCTTGTGCAGGTGGGCTGGGGGGTCCACCGTATACGGGGGAAATCGATGGAAATGACCTGGACGCCCGAGCGCGTCGAGATGTTGAATCACCTGTTTGAGGAGGGGTTGCCGACCTCCGAGATCGGGCGCCGCATGGGTTTGACGAAAAATACAATCATCGGAAGGCTGCACCGCAACGGCATGAGCCGGCGCGAGACCGGGGCAAAATTCGTACCGCAAAGGAATTTTTTTGAATTCAGCGGGCCGGGCTGCCTGTGGCCGCACGGCCACCCGGACGATCCTGAATTTCGCTTTTGCGGCGGCCACCCAGTGCCCGGCAAGCCGTATTGCGCGGCTCATGCAGCGATCGCCTATGTGCGGCCAAAAGAGGAAAAGCAGGCCGCATAACGGCGCCCTCAGCGGGTGAGGCGGCGCATCGCGCGGTCGAGGCCGTCGAGGGTCAGCGGGAACATCCGGTCCTCGACGATCTGCCGGATCATTCCGATGCTCGCGGTGCCGGTCCAGTATTTCTGCGGCACCGGGTTGAGCCACACCGCCTTCGGATAGGCGTCGAGCAGGCGGCGCAGCCAGGTTTCGCCGGGCTCGTCGTTCCACCGCTCGACGCTGCCGCCTTCCTTCTCGATTTCGTAAGGGCTCATGCTGGCGTCGCCGACGAGGACGATCCGCCAGCTGGCATCATAGGTGCGGAGCAGCTCGATAACCGGTGTCTGCTCCACCTGACGGCGGCGGGAATCGCGCCACACCGAATCGTAAATGCAATTGTGAAAGTAGAAGTGGATCAGGTGTTTGAACTCGGAGCGTGCCGCCGAGAACAGCTCCTCGCAGATGCGGACGTGATCCTCCATCGACCCGCCCACATCGACGAACAGCAGCAGCTTGACGGTGTTGTGCCGTTCCGGCACCAGCTTCAGATCGAGCCAGCCGGCGTTGCGAGCGGTCGATCTTACCGTGCCGTCGAGGTCGAGCTCTTCGGCCGCTCCTTCGCGGGCAAATTGCCGCAGGCGACGTAGCGCCAGCTTGATGTTGCGGGTGCCGAGCTCGACCGTGTCGTCGAGATTGCGGAACTCGCGCCGGTCCCAGACCTTGACGGCGCTGCGGTTGCGGCCCTTCTCTTGGCCGATGCGCACTCCTTCGGGGTTGTAGCCGTAAGCGCCGAACGGCGAGGTGCCGGCGGTGCCGATCCATTTGCTGCCGCCCTGGTGCCGCGCCTTTTGCTCGGCCAATCGCTGGCGCAACGTCTCCATCAGCTTTTCCCAACCGCCGAGCGCCTCGATCAGCTTTTTCTCCTCTTCGGTCAGAAACCGCTCGGCGAGCTTCTTCAACCAGGCCTCGGGGAGCTCGGCCTTCGGGTCCCCCAAAGTCTCGACGCCCTTGAAGCAATGCCCGAACACCCGATCGAAGCGATCGAGGTACCGTTCGTCCTTGACCAGCGAGGTGCGCGCGAGAAAATAGAACTCCTCGATGTCGAAGGCCGCAACGCGCTTTTGCATCGCTTCCATCAGGGTCAGATACTCGCGGAGCGAGACCGGCACCTTGGCGTCGCGCAACTCGGCAAGAAACGAGAAGAACACGGCTAATGTCGAGCCAGTGCGTGCCCCTCACCCCGGCCCTCTCCCCGCGGGCGGGGCGAGGAAGGACAAATCCCCTCGCCCCGCGCAAGCGGGTAGAGGGTTAAGGTGAGGGGCCGCGAGCGACGGGATTGAACCATCACCTCAGCCGCGCTCGCGGCGGTGCAGGAAGGCGAGACGCTCGAACAGGTGAACGTCCTGTTCGTTCTTCAACAGAGCCCCGTGCAACGGCGGCATCAGTTTGGCCGGGTCGCGCGTCCGCAGCACATCGGGCGAGACGTCTTCGACCAGCAGCAGCTTGATCCAATCGAGGAGCTCGGAGGTCGAGGGTTTTTTCTTTAATCCCGGCGCCTCGCGGATGTCATAAAAAATCGTCAAAGCCTCATGCAGCAATTCGTGCTTAAGATCTGGAAAATGCACGTCGATAATCTGCTGCATCGTCGCGCGGTCAGGGAAGCGAATGTAGTGGAAGAAGCAGCGGCGGAGAAAGGCATCCGGCAGCTCCTTCTCATTGTTGGAGGTAATAACGACGATTGGACGATGCCGGGCGGCGATGGTGCGCCGCGTCTCGTAGACATAGAATTCCATGCGATCGAGCTCGAGGAGCAGATCGTTCGGGAACTCGATATCTGCCTTGTCGATCTCGTCGATCAGAAGCACCGGAGCCTCGGCAGCCTTGAACGCCTCCCACAGCTTGCCCGGCACGATATAGTTGGCGATGTCGTGGACGCGTTCGTCGCCGAGCTGGCCGTCGCGCAGCCGGGAGACCGCGTCGTACTCATAGAGTCCCTGCTGGGCTTTGGTGGTTGATTTGATATGCCAGGTGATCAGGTCCTTGCCGATACCATGCGCGATTTCATGGGCGAGGATGGTTTTGCCGGTGCCGGGCTCGCCTTTGACGAGGAGCGGGCGCTCGAGTGCGATAGCGGCGTTGACCGCGACCCGAAGATCCTGCGTCGCCACGTAAGTCTCGGTGCCCTCGAAACGCCGCATCCCGGTTATTTTCCTCGCGCGTGAATTGCCGCTCATACTCATGATGACATAGCCCGAGGTACGCGATGACACCAGCCCCACTGCGGCTTGCACCACCCCGAACGCGGATCAGGGCGATACTGACAGCTATCCTTGGGGTAGTACTGCTCGCCGCTCTTTTTCTTCCGGCGCGCGACCCCGTGACGCACCGTCTAGCCGCAGAATGGCGTCCCTCCGCCGAGCTGGCGGGCGTCTTTTTTCTGATCGCGATGGTGGCCCTGGCCAGCCCGCGTTTTGTTGCCCGGCGCGGTTGTGCCTTCGTGCTGGCCCTCTTCGTGGTCGCGGCGGCCCTGCTCAACCTCGCCGATGCCGTCACCCCTAGCTTGCTCGGCCGCGACCTCAACCTCTACTGGGATCTCCGTCATCTGCCGTCGCTCTTCGGCCTCGCCCGAGACTCGGCGGGACTGTGGAGCGCCTCCGTGGCGGGCGCCCTGCTAGTTGCCGCAGTCTGGTTGGTGATCGCAGGCACCTATTGGATATGGCGCAGGGTGCTGGCCATCCTTGCCGACCGCCCGATCGCCATCGGCGCCGCGGTGTTGCTGGGCGTCGCACTCGACGTCACATCGTTCTTGCCCGCCGAGCAGCGCCCCCTCGCGATCGGGCTGGGCAGCGACATCGTCCGACACGCCGCAGCGTTCGAACGCGGGTGGCGGATGGAAGCCGAGGCTGGGGTACCGTTACCGGCGGCGCTTGCGTCCTCGGGCCCGCCCGGCAGCAATCTTGGCGGCCTCAAGCGGCGCGACGTCTATCTCGTCTACATAGAATCCTACGGCACGACGGTTTTCGACACCCCGGAATTTCGCTCCGCATTACGGGGATCGCTCAGTGAGTTCGAGTCGGCACTGAGCGCAGCTGGCTACACGATGGCTTCGAACCGGCTTGTGTCGCCGACCTTTGGCGGCGGGTCCTGGCTGGCCCATGCGACCCTCGCCAGCGGGGTCCGCATGGACGACCCGGTTCTCTATTCCCAACTGTTCCGTTCCGGCCGCAAGCTGCTGCCCGGTTACGTCAAGGACGCGGGCTGGCGTGCGATCGAGATAATGCCGGGCACAAAGACGCCAGCTCCGGAAGCCCGAGCCTGGGGTTTCGACCGCAACGTCTATGCCGCGGAACTCGGGTATCACGGCCCGTCCTTCGGCTGGTTTGCGATCCCCGATCAGTTCACGCTCGAACGCGCCGGAGAGATACGCGAGGCGCTCGGTTCCGAGGCGCCGGTATTCACCCAGATCGTGCTCGTATCGAGCCACATCCCGTTTTCGCCGGTGCCGCCTTATCTGGCCGATTGGCATGATGCCGGCGCCTTTGCAACCGTGCCCGCCGCTGCGTGGGAAGAGATTTTCCGGCCGCCCGACTGGACGGTGCTCGCCCCCGCCTACTTGAAGAGCCTCAAATATGACTTCGCCGTGCTCGGCGATTGGCTCGCCAACCATCTGGCGGGCGACGGACTGGTCATCCTGCTCGGCGACCACCAGCCGCCGGCCGTCGTTGGCGGCGAGCTCCAGCAATGGACCGTGCCGGTTCACGTGCTGTCGCGCGACCCCGACCTCGTCGCGCCCTTTATTTCAGCGGGTTACGTTGTCGGTCTCGTCCCGCCGCAAGCCCCGCCGCCCAAGGGAATGGAAACTTTCCTGCCGAGCTTCCTAACCGCATTCGATCGCCCCGACTGACCCTATGGTACTGACCCCCGTGCAGCCCGCAGTCATTCCTGCGGCTTGAACCATAACGTGCAACTGTAGTCGATCGTGACCTCCTTGCCGGGTTCGATCTGAGCGATCGCGATGAGGTCCAGCGTGAGTTGGGTATGATTGCGGTCGACGCGTGCAAGCGGCCGGCTGGAATGGTTGCATAGGGTAACAAGACCGAGCCCCAGCGCCCCGCGACCTTCCCCGTCCGGGTCGCCGTCCCAGTGAAAGTAGTAGTCGTAGATGATCGTGCGGTCGAGTGCCGGACAGTCCGCCGCCGGCAGAATGATCACCGGCGCCGCCTCTATCAGCGTCCCCGGCGCGATCGGTTCGCGCGCGAAGACCCCTCTGCCGCGCCCCGGCCTCGTGAGGATTTCGAGAAGATGGTTAGGGACCGGCAAGATGCGGCCGCTTGCCGCCGCATCGTGCAAGACGTTGAGACCTATGCGGTCTTGGCCGGCTCGCGCGCGTGATCCGCAACGCTGGCGGCCGGAGCCACCGAAGCGTTGGCAGCCGCGGGAGGCGACACCTGGGCCGGCGGCGCCGTTGCTTCGGCTTCGTCCTCCTCGTCCTTCATTCCAGCCTTGAAGGCCTTGATGCCCTTGGCGAAATCGCCCATCACCCGGGGCAGCTTCCCGGCACCGAACAGAATGAGGATAATGGCCAAGACCACGATCCAGTGCATCAAGCTGAAGGAACCCATTGCGACGACCTCGAAGCGGCGGCGGAAGACTAGTCTAGCAAGCTTTTCCGCCAAATAGCCAGTATATAGCGGCACGGCCGCACGTCTCACGACATCGTGCCGATGCATCGAAAGTCAACCCCGGTGAGCAAGACCGAGTTCCGATGACCTATTTCCCTCCGCCCGACCCCGCTCCCTGGAAACGCGCGACACCCGGCAAAACCGTGCTGGACGCCAACGCCATCGCCGCTGCGCAACATGCGAGTGAACATGAAACACCGTGGAGCCGAGATCTCGCCCGGATGGTGGCTAGCGACTTCGCCGAGCGCCCGCCCTGGAACGAGACCCTCGGGCCGGTGCGTCGGCGCGGCGGCCCAAATGGTCTCCTGCTGCGCAACGGGCTCGTCGTCGCCGAATGGGGCGATACGACGCGGGTGGATATGACCTTCAGCGTCGCCAAGAGCTATCTCTCGATCCTTGCCGGTCTCGCCTGGGATCGCGGTCTGATCGGCGATTCGCATGAGAGGGTCCGCGTCAGGGCCGACGACGGCGGTTTCGATCCGCCGCACAACGACGCGATCACCTGGCACCACCTCTTACAGCAAACCTCGGAATGGGAAGGGGTGCTGTGGGACAAGCCCGACCAGATCGACCGCAACCGCGTGGTCGGCGGTCGCCCGAGCACGGCGCCCAAGGGCAGCCACCGCGATCTCCGGGCGCCTGGCGAATTCTGGGAATACAACGACGTTCGGGTCAACCGGCTGAGCCTTGCGCTGCTGCGGGTCTGGCGCCGGCCACTCCCCGAGGTGTTCCGCGAATTGGTCATGGACCCGATCGGCGCTTCGCCGGAGTGGGAATGGCTCGGCTATCGCAACTCCTATGTCGAGATCGACGGCCGACGGGTGCAGTCGGTGTCGGGCGGCGGGCATTGGGGCGGCGGGGTTTTCATCAGTGCCCGAGACCAGGCGCGGATCGGTATGCTGCTATTGCGCCGCGGAGTTTGGGGCAGCCGCCGCATCTTATCGGAAGCCTGGATCGAACGGATGCTCGACCCTTGCCCACTCTACGCCAATTACGGTTACCTGTGGTGGCTCAACACTGGGCGCGCGCTTTATGCGAGCGCCTCGGAGCGGAGCTACTACGCCCGCGGCGCCGGTGGTAATTTGACGTGGATTGATCCGCAGAACGATGTCGTCGCCGTGTTGCGCTGGACCGATCCCGCCGCAATGGACGGCTTTATGAAGCTAACGACGGCCGTCGGGAGCTGAGGTCGCACCATAAGGGGAGTTTTGATGCTGACGCTGTATTTCTCACCCGGGTCGAGTTCGATGGCCGTGCACATTGCGTTGCACGAAATCGGCGCCGATTTCGAGCGCCGGTTGGTGTCGCTCGCCAAGGGTGAGCAGCACCAACCCGAGTACCTTGCCGTCAATCCTGAAGCCAAAGTGCCGACGTTAATGATCGACGGCCGGCCGCTGACCGAAGTCGCGGCGATCCTCTATTACCTTGCCAAACGCTTTCCCGAGGCCGGGCTGTGGCCCGCGGGCGGCCTCGAAGCCGAGGCGCATGCGATATCGTGGATGTCGTTCATCGCATCGACGATCCACCCGGCCCGGCGCATCGGTCCCGAGCGCTGGCGGGAGGTGTTCGGCATCGCCGAGCAACGATTGGCCGGGAGCGAATGGACAGTCGGGCGCTATTCGATCGCCGATATCCATCTCTTTCGGCTCTATTGGCGCTTTGTGAATTCGCGGAAGCCGAACCTCGGCGACTTCCCCGGCCTGTCGGCTCATTACGAACGGATGATGGCGCGACCGGCGGTGCGGCGGACCATCGAGATCGAAAGCGCGATCGGGTACGCCCTGCCGCAATAGTGTGAGAACGATTGCCCATATCTCGGATCTGCATTTCGGGCGGCACGACGAAACCGCGGCCGAGCGCTTGCTGGCCGACATATCGGAGGCGAAGCCGGACATCGTCGTCGTCACCGGCGATCTGACACAGCGTGCCCGCCATCGGCAGTTCGCCGCCGCCCGCGCGTTTCTCGAGAGATTGCCCCGGCCGGTCATCGTCATCCCCGGCAACCACGATGTTCCGCTCTACGATATCATCGAGCGCTTTGTCGGACGGCTCGCCCGCTACCGCCGCTACATCTGCGACGAGCTGCAGCCATTTTTCGCCGATGACGGGATCGCGCTTTTGGGCCTCAATACCGCCCGCTCGGCAGCCTTCTCGAACGGACGAATTTCGTACGGGCAGACCGCCGCGATCAAATCGGTCTTCGCGGAAGTGCCGGCGAACCGGCTGAGGATTTTGGCGATGCACCATCCGTTGGCGGTACCCGTCACGGCGGGCGATCTGGCTCCGGTCGGCCGGGCTGCGATGGTGCGCAGAGCGCTGACCGAGGCCGGTGTCCGGATGGTGCTCTCAGGCCATTACCACCGCGCCTACAGCGGCGACTTGCCCGGCAGCGACCTCGTCAGCAACGGCTCGATCCTGTTCGTCCAAGCCGGAACCGCCATCTCGACCCGGCTTCGCGGCGAACCGAATTCCTACAACCTGCTCTACATCGAGCCCACTGCCGTAACCTGCACGGTCCGCGCCTTCGCCGGGAGAGACTTTGCCGATGCCGAAACCGCACGTTACGCGCTCCTTGGCGAGCGATGGAACTTTGATCGTCATGGCCGGACTTGATCCGGCCATCTCCGGAAGCTCAGGCTGGAGCGGGTGAAGGGAATCGAACCCTCGTCAGAAGCTTGGGAAGCTCCTGCTCTGCCATTGAGCTACACCCGCTTGGCCGCCGATGATAAGCGATCGGCGGCCTCCTGCAAGCGGTTTGCGGGGATTATCCGCCGTTCGTCCGCTCTTGCCGGCGGGTCGACCGCGACGGTGCCCATGTCCGCGGGCACCGACACTTCGAGTATCTCGAGGTCGTCCGAGGTGCGGTTCTCCTGGTGGAGCATGCCGCCGGGGATGAAAACCGAGTCGCCGGCCTCCAGCCGGCAATTCGTGCCGTCCTCGAATTCCAGCTCGACCCAGCCTTTGAGCGTGTAGACGAACTGTCCCTCGCACACGTGGTAGTGCCAGCCGGTCGGCTGGGTCATTCCGGTGAGGGCAGATGTAACCTGCGCCCGCATCCAGCCCGTCGGTCGCCTTGGTGACGCCAAGGTCGCGGTACTTGAAGAAGTCACGCCGGCCCTTGACGAATTGCGGCGTCTTTGCGCTCGCCACCGCGAGCTTCATTGCCGGCTGTGCCTGGGCCGGCTTTTCCTTCAATGCCGTCTGCTCGATGGTCATGCTCGAACCTCCTCCCGAAGACGATGGCAGCCATCATAACAGCATCTAGCGTCGAGCAGCGAGGGCCGCCTTCACGCTGCCCGAAGATTGGTGTTAACCTGCGGATCTCGTTTCAAGGAGGGTCGCATGGCGAATATACCCGGGTGCGGTGACCGATCTCAGCCGTGTGCGCGGCGAAAACATCGAATTCGAAGAGCGGCGGCGACACGATAAAGGGCTACCTCGCCCAACCGAGCCAGTCCGGGCGTAATCCCGGCATCATCGTCATCCATGAAGCCTTCGGGCTCGTCGAGCACATCCGCGACATCGCCCGGCGCTTTGCCAATATCGGCTACAATGCCGTGGCGCCTGACCTCTATTCCCGCAAGGGCGGGCCATCCGATCCGAACGACATCAACACCGTCTTCCCGGTTATGTTTGGTAAGTCGGATGCCGAGGCGGTGCAGGATCTCGAGGCGGCGGCCGATCATCTGCGCGCGCTTCCCGGCGCGACCGGCAAGATCGGCGTCATCGGGTTCTGCTCGGGTGGCCGGCAGACCCTGCTGTTCGCGTGCAGCAGCACCAAGGTCGATGCGGCGGTCGATTGCTGGGGCGGATTTATCGATCGCGCGACACCGGATGCCGAGACGACACCGGAGCGCCCGACGCCGATCCTCAACATGATCGACCGCCTGCATTGCCCGCTATTCGCGGTCTTCGGCGAGGAGGACCAGAACCCGACGGTGGCGCTGTCGGAGGAGCTGCGCAGTCGCGCGCAACGCGCCGGCAAGGACGTCACGATCAAAGTCTACAAGAACGCCGGGCATGCTTTCCTCGCCGATTACCGGCCGAGCTATCGCGAGGGCCCCGCAGCGGAGCTGTGGAAGGATGGCGTGGCGTTCTTCGACAAGCATCTGAAATCGTGAAACCCGCTTAAGATGAAACCCGCAGCCAGAATACCCCCCTCTCCGCCCTTGGGGCCCTTGGGGGCGGAGGGGCAAACCGGGAGCTGCAGACGAAAGGCATTGGCATGGCACGCAGCAAGATCGCGCTGATCGGCGCGGGGCAGATCGGCGGCACTCTGGCGCTTCTCGCCGGGCTCAAAGAGCTCGGCGATGTCGTTCTCGTCGATGTCGTCGAGGGTGTGCCGCAAGGCAAAGCGCTCGACATCGTCCAGGGCTCGGCGATCGAAGGGTATGATGCCGTTATCGGCGGCTCCAACGACTATGCCGACATCGCGGGCGCCGATGTCGTGATCGTCACCGCCGGCATCCCGCGCAAGCCGGGGATGAGCCGCGACGACCTGATCGGGGTCAATGCCGGGATCGTCAAGACGGTCGGCGCGGCGATCAAAAAGCACTGCCCGCAGGCTTTCGTGATCACCATCACCAACCCGCTCGACGTCATGGTGTGGGTCATGCGCGAGGCCTGCGGGTTGCCGCCGCAGCGCGTCGTCGGCATGGCCGGCATCCTCGACAGCGCCCGGTTCCGCTATTTCCTCGCGCAGGAGTTCGGGGTTTCGGTCGAGGACGTCACCGCCTTCGTGCTCGGTGGCCATGGCGACACGATGGTGCCGCTGGTGCGCTATTCGACGGTTGCCGGGATCCCGTTGCCGGACCTGGTCAAGATGGGATGGACGACGCAGGAGCGGCTCGAGAAAATCGTCCAGCGCACCCGCGATGGCGGCGGCGAGATCGTCGGGCTGTTGAAGACCGGTTCGGCCTTCTACGCCCCCGCTAGCTCGGCGATCCAGATGGCCGAAGCGTATCTGCGCGACAAAAAACGCGTCCTGCCCTGCGCGGCATGGCTCGACGGGCAGTACGGGGTCAAGGACCTCTACGTCGGGGTCCCGGTTGTAATCGGCGCCGGTGGAGTCGAACGCATCGTCGAGATTTCCTTCGACCCCGAAGAAAAGGCAGCCTTCGACAAGTCCGTCGGCGCTGTCCGCGAGTTGATCGGGGTCGTCAAGAACATGCGCGTAGCTGGCTGAGCGGCCTTCCCCATGGCCGCATCGGCTCGGCCAGGGGAATTCCCGACTTCCGAGTTTCGCCGCGGTTTCACATCGGACGAATCGTCACGATCGCCACGCGGTTACTGCGTAAGCGGATGCCGTTAGCCGTCGGCACCTGCAGGTCGCTTTCCCCCGCGACATGCGTCGTGATGCGAGCGGGAACGACACCGGCACCCGCGATGTAATTGCGCACCGCCTGCGCCCGTAACTCCGCCAAGTTGAGGTTGTCGGACTCTTTTCCAACTGTGTCGGTATGCCCCGCCACGTCGATCTTAACGTAGCGGCATTTCCACGCCTCCATCAGCTCGTTCAGTGCTTTGCGGCTGTCCGCGTTGACAAAATCCTTGTTGAAGCCGAACTCCAGCACATAGACACGCGGCGCATTCACCGGCGGCTCGGGCATATTGATCGTCAGGCCCTGCCCGGAAACACCAAGCCCGATGCCGGTCGTCTGCGAAGCAAGATCGAGCGTCACATTGTTGGCATTGTTTTTCAGCGACATACTGCCACGGCCGGCAATTAGGGTGGCTTCACCCTGGGTTGAGCTGTAGGTCCCCTCTAAATCCTCGACTTTCGTCAGGTTCTTGACCGGGCCCGACGCGGAGATTCTCGACACGCCGACCTGAATGCCGGCACCAAAGCCGCTGATGTTGAACGGATAGGAACAATTGGTCCCAAGGTTCGGCAGAAAGAGCTCACCGTCCCCGCCCTGCCCGCCGATACCGACAATGAACGAAGTTGATTCGATTTGAACCGATGGCCCATCGTTCGTCTGCGCGTTTGACGGAGCTGGTCCGGTCGCAAGATATATGAGCAACGCGGCAGCGGACCATTTTGCAAAGCTCATCGCGGTCACCTTTCTTGAAAGGTTAAAATCTTCGCACTCCGGATCTGGGGGCTGCGGACGGGAAACTGTTGAAGACGCACTTGGGGGCCGAAACCCCAGCGCGGACGCCTTCGACGCGGCCGATCGTGTTGTCGAGCCTTGGCGGCGTTGTAAGCAAGAGCGCAGGCTCGCGCTGCTGGCTATCGGTATGCATGGGTCCCCCCCGGGAGCATAGGTGCTGAGTATAGGCCCGGATCGGCAACAGTGTTAATCTAATCCTCTCAGCACGGCGGGATCCGATGGACATCCACGAATATCAGGCGAAAGAACTGCTCGCGAAGTTCGGGGTCGCGGTGCCCCACGGCCACGTCGCCTACACCGCCGCCGAGGCGGTAGAGGCGGCGCGCCGGCTCGACGGCAATGTGTGGGTCGTCAAAGCACAAATCCATGCCGGCGGCCGCGGCAAAGCCGGCGGGGTCAAGCTCTGCCGCTCCGAAGAAGAGGTCGCAGCCGCGGCGCGCTCACTGCTGGGCAAGAACCTAATCACGCACCAGACCGGACCCGCCGGCCGCGAGGTCAAGCGGGTCTATGTCGAGGAGGGCTGCGACATCGCGCGTGAGCTTTATATCGGCCTACTCATTGACCGCGACACCGGACGCGTGACCCTGATCGGCTCGACCGAGGGCGGCGTGGAGATCGAGGAGGTCGCCGCGCACTCCCCGGAAAAGATCCTCAAAGTGGCGGTCGACCCGGCGAGCGGGATCGAGCCGTTCCACGCGCGAAACATCGCCTATGGTCTCGGTCTCGAGGGAGCCCAGATCGGCGTCGCCGTCAAATTCGTCACGGCGCTCTATAAGGCGTTTTGCGAGCTCGACGCGTCGGTCGCCGAGATCAACCCGCTGGTCGTGACCGGTTCGGGGCAGCTCCTGGCGCTCGATGCCAAGATGGGGTTCGACGAGAACGCGCTATTCCGCCATCCCGAAGTCGAGGCGTTGCGGGACGAGGACGAGGAGGATCCGACCGAGCTCGAAGCCGGCAAGCACGCGCTCAACTACGTCAAGCTCGACGGCAATATCGGCTGCATGGTCAACGGTGCCGGCTTGGCGATGGCGACGATGGACATCATCAAATTGCACGGCGGCAACCCGGCGAACTTTCTCGACGTCGGCGGCGGGGCGACGCGCGACCGCGTGGCGACCGCCTTCAAGCTGATCCTTGGCGATCCGAATGTCGAAGGGATGCTCGTCAACATCTTTGGCGGGATCATGCGCTGCGACGTGATTGCCGAGGGCGTGGTCGCGGCGGCGCGCGAGGTCAATCTGCACGTGCCGCTGGTCGTCCGCCTGGAAGGCACCAATGTCGACCTCGGCAAGAAGATCCTGCAGCAATCGGGCTTGCCGATACTCGCCGCCGAGAACCTCTCAGACGCTGCCCAAAAGGTCGTCGCGGCCGTCAAGGAGGCCGCCTGATGTCCATCCTCGTTGACGCGTCCACGAAGGTGCTGTGCCAGGGGTTCACCGGCGCCCAGGGCACCTTCCACTCCGAGCAGGCGATCGCCTACGGAACCAAGATGGTCGGCGGTGTGACCCCCGGAAAAGGCGGCACACGCCACCTAGACCTCCCGGTGTTCAACACGGTTCACGAGGCGCGCGCGGTGACCGGATGCGATGCGACGGTGATCTATGTCCCGCCGCCCTTCGCCGCCGACGCAATCCTCGAAGCCGCCGATGCCGAAATCCCGCTGATCATCTGCATCACCGAAGGCATCCCGGTGCTCGACATGGTCAGCGTCAAGCGTAGTCTTTCCGGGGGCCATTCGCGGCTGATCGGGCCGAATTGCCCTGGTGTCATCACTCCCGACGAGTGCAAGATCGGCATCATGCCGGGACACATCCATCGCCGCGGCAAGATCGGCATAGTCTCGCGCTCGGGCACCCTGACTTACGAGGCGGTAGCGCAGACGACTGCGGTCGGGCTGGGACAGTCCAGCTGCGTCGGGATTGGCGGCGATCCGGTCAACGGCACCAATTTTGTCGAAGTGCTCGCGATGTTTCTTGCCGATGACGAGACCGAGGCGATCGTCATGATCGGCGAGATCGGCGGCACGGCCGAGGAAGACGGCGCCGATTTTCTGAAATCGGCGCAGCGTAAGAAGCCGGTCGTCGGGTTTATCGCGGGCAGCACGGCACCGCCGGGCCGGCGGATGGGCCACGCCGGGGCGATCATCGCCGGCGGCAAGGGCGGCGCAGGCGACAAGATGGAGGCATTGCGCAGCGCCGGGGTCGTCGTCGCCGAATCACCCGCGGCAATAGGCACGACGATGCGGGACGTGCTCAGCGGCTAAACGCTTCGGTCGTTGCAAGGTGCACCGCCAATGACGAATTAACAGTCGTCGTGGCCGGGCTTGACCCGGCCATCCATGCCCTTTCCGTAAAACGTGGATGGCCGGATCAAGTCCGGCCATGACGACTGTAGAAGTGTCGCACCGGCGACTCCAAGGTTCGGTGATGGCTGATTTGGACAATACGACGTTTCTGACTGGCGCAAATGCGGGGTTCATCGCGGAGCTCTATGCGAGGTTCCTCGAGAATCCTCAGACAGTCGACGAAAGCTGGCGCCGGTTCTTCGCTGAAATGAACGATGATGTTTCGGGGGTGCTCACGGAGGTGCGCGGGCCCTCTTGGGGAAAGCGCGAACCGTCGATCATCGGCAACGGAGCGGCGGGTGCTCGGGAAGCCGATGAAGAGGCGTTGCGCCGGGCCACCACCGACTCGATCCGGGCCCTGCAACTAATCCGCGCCTATCGAGTGCGCGGCCACTTAGAGGCCGATCTCGACCCGCTCGGCCTGGAGAAGCGGGGGCCTTATCCGGAGCTCGACTTTCGCAGCTACGGCTTCAGCGAGTTCGATCTCGACCGCGAGATCTTTATCGCCAATTTGTTCGGCCGCGAGCGCGCCACCTTGCAGGAGATCATCGCGATTTTGCGCGAGACCTATTGCGGCAGGATCGGCGTCGAGTACATGCACATTCAGGTGCCGGCCGAACGGGCCTGGATCCAGGAAAAATTCGAAAAGCGCCAGAGCCACCTGGTCCTGGCGGCCGGAGTAAAAAAAGAAATCTTGCGGACATTGACCCAGGCGGAGACGTTCGAGCGCTTTCTCGACCGCCGGTATATCGGCACCAAGCGGTTTGGCATCGAGGGCGCCGAGTTGCTGATGCCGGCTCTCGAAGCAATTCTCTACCGCGGCGGCGAACTCGGCATCCGTGAGTTCGTGATCGGCATGCCGCACCGCGGCCGGCTCAACGTGCTCGCAAATTTCGTCGGCAAACCGTTCGCCGCGGTGTTCTCCGAGTTCCAGGGCAATTCGACCAATCCCGAGCACGTCCACGGCTCGGGCGACGTCAAATACCATCTCGGCACTTCCGGCGACCGTGAGGTGCGTGGGCAAACGATCCACCTATCCTTGGCCGCCAATCCCTCGCACCTCGAGGCCGTCGATCCGGTCGTGCTCGGCAAGGTTCGGGCAAAGCAATTGCAGCGCGGCGACAGCGAACGATCCCAGGTAGCCGCTATCCTGATGCACGGGGATGCAGCTTTCGCCGGCCAAGGGCTCGTCGCCGAATCGCTCGAATTGTCCGATCTGATCGGCTTCTGCACCGGCGGGACGATCCATATTATCGTCAATAACCAGATCGGCTTTACGACCGCCCCTTCCGCCGCCCGGTCCAGCCCCTACCCGTCGGATGTAGCGAAAGGCGTCCAGGCGCCGATCTTTCACGTAAACGGCGACGACCCCGAGGCGGTCGTCGAAGTCGCCCGCGCTGCCACCGAATTTCGCGAAGAATTCAAGAAGGACGTGGTCATCGACCTGTTTTGCTATCGGCGTCACGGCCACAACGAGACCGACGAGCCGGCCTTCACCCAACCGCTGATGTACCGCACGATCGCCCACCACCCGACGACGCGGCAGATCTATGCCAAGCGTCTCGTCGAGGCGGGCGTGCTGCGTGAAGGCGAAGCGGATGCGATGGCGACCCGCTTCATTGCGGAACTTGAAACGCAGTTCGAGTCGGCGAAGAGCTATCGTCCGAACAGGGCGGATTGGCTCGAAGGCGCCTGGGCCGGGCTCGAACAGGCCCCCGCCGACGATCGCCGGGGCAATACCGGGGTCGCCGGCGAGGTGCTGCGCGAGATCGGGCGTGGCCTCGTGACGGTGCCGGAGGGCTTTCGCCTCAACCCCAAAATCGCCCGCCAGCTCGAGGCAAAGCGCGCTGCGATCGAGGCCGGCGAGGGGATAGATTGGGCGACCGCAGAGGCATTGGCGATCGGCTCGCTATGCGCCGAGGGGACTCATGTGCGGATGTCCGGTCAGGACAGCGGCCGCGGCACCTTCTCACAACGTCATGCCGTGCTGGTAGACCAAGAGACCGAAGAACGCTACGTCCCGATCGACCATGTCAGGCCCGGACAAGCGCCGTTCGAGATCATTGACAGCCCGCTCTCGGAAGCCGCCGTGGTCGGCTTCGAATACGGCTACAGCCTCGCCGACCCTTCTTCGCTGGTCTTGTGGGAGGCGCAATTCGGCGACTTTGCCAATGGCGCCCAAGTCATCATCGATCAGTTCCTGAGCTCGGGCGAAGCCAAATGGCTGCGCATGAGCGGGCTCGTCTTGCTGCTGCCGCACGGTTACGAGGGTCAGGGCCCCGAGCATTCCTCGGCGCGGATCGAGCGCTATCTGCAGCTCTGCGCCGAAGACAACATCCAGGTATGCAACCTGACCAGCGCGGCGAACTACTTTCACGTCTTACGGCGCCAGATCCGCCGCAACTTCCGCAAGCCGCTCGTCATCTTCACCCCGAAATCATTGCTGCGCGCGAAAGAAGTCATGTCGCGCCTCGACGAGATGGAAACGGGCAGCTCATTTCATCGGGTCATTGGTGAAACCGTGGCTATTGCCGCAGATGACCAGATGCGCCGCGTCGTGCTCTGCACGGGAAAGGTCTACTTCGATCTGGCAAAGGCGCGAGCCAGCAGCGGCGATAAACGCGTCGCATTAGTCCGGCTCGATCAGCTCTATCCGTTCCCGTTCAATGCACTGGCGAACGTGCTGGAGCGCTACCGCAACGCCGAGATCGTCTGGTGCCAGGAGGAGCCGCAGAATATGGGCGCCTGGAACTTCGTTGACCGGCGGATCGAGCAGGTCCTCCGGGAACTCGATGTGGCGGCGAAACGGCCACGATTTGCCGGCCGCGCCGAGGCGGCTTCCCCGGCGACCGGCCTCTTCAAACGGCACGTCGAAGAGCAGGCGCACCTCGTTGCCGAGGCGTTGGCGGCGTAAGACCCCATGGCGACCGAGATCAAGGTCCCGAGCCTTGGTGAATCGATCACCGAGGCGACCGTCTCGAAATGGCTGAAGCGGCCGGGCGAAGCGGTCGCCGCCGACGAACCCGTCGCCGAGCTCGAAACCGACAAGGTGACCCTCGAGGTTCCCGCACCCGCCTCCGGCACGCTCGCCGAGATTCTCGCCGAGGAGGGCGCCAACGTCCCGGTCGGCGCAGTTCTCGGCAGGATCGCCGACGGACTGGCCGCCACCCTCACCCACCCCGCCGCCACCGCGCCGGGGTCTCCCCTCTCCCGCAATGCGGGAGAGGGTTCCGAGCGCAGTGAGGGGGGTGAGGGTCTCGCGGCGCTCGAACGCTCGGGCCCGGCCGTCCGCAAGCTGATCGAAGAGACCGGGCTGGACGCGACGGGAATTGCGGCGACTGGGCCAGGTGGGAGGATCAGCAAGGCCGACGTGCTCGCCGCCAGGGCGTCACCCGGCCCCTGCACCGCCGACACCGGCTCCGGCCGTGGGCGAGCGTGAGGTGCGGGTGAGGATGAGCCGGCTCAGGCGGCGGATCGCCGAGCGGCTGAAGGCGGCGCAGAACACCGCCGCGATGCTGACCACGTTTAATGAAATCGACATGAGCCAGACGATCGCGCTGCGCGAACGTTATCGCGATGCCTTCGAGAAAAAGCACGGGGTCCGGCTCGGCTTCATGTCGATCTTCGTCAAGGCGGCAATCGTCGCGCTGAAAGAGCTGCCGGGTGTCAACGCCGAGATCGACGGCGACGACGTCGTCTACAAGAACCACTACGACATCGGCGTCGCCGTGGGGACTGAACAAGGCCTCGTCGTGCCGGTCGTGCGGGACGCCGACCGGCTAAGCTTCGCCGAGATCGAGAAGACGATCACCGAGTACGGGCGCAAGGCACGCGACGGCAAATTGTCGATCGAGGAACTCTCCGGCGGCACCTTCACGATTTCAAACGGCGGCATCTATGGCTCGCTGATGTCGACGCCAATCCTTAACCCGCCGCAATCCGGCATCCTCGGCATGCACAAGATCGAAAGGCGACCTGTCGCGATCGGCGACAAGATCGAAATCCGGCCGATGATGTACGTCGCGCTCTCCTACGATCACCGTATCGTCGACGGACGCGAAGCCGTGACCTTTCTGGTGCGGCTCAAGGAGTGCGTCGAAGATCCCTCGCGCATCCTGTTCGAAATGTGAGCCTTCGCGCGATGCCGGATCGTTACGACGTTGTCATCATCGGCGCGGGGCCGGGTGGCTATGTGGCGGCTATCCGGGCGGCGCAGCTGGGGCTGAAGACGGCTTGCATCGAAAGCCGCGCCAGCCTCGGCGGGACCTGTCTAAATATCGGCTGCATTCCGTCGAAGGCGTTGCTGCAATCCTCGGAGAAATTCGCCGAGGCCGGGCATGCGCTCGCCGAGCATGGGGTCAAGGTCGGCGAGGTTGGGCTCGACCTCGGGGCGATGATGGGCCGCAAAGACAAAGTTGTAACCACGCTGACGCGAGGCGTCGAATTCCTGTTCCGCAAGAACAAGGTCGATTGGCTCAAGGGCAGGGGGCGCATCGCCGCTCCGGGGCGGATCGCAATAGCCGGCGCGGACGACGCCGCCCGCGAGGTCGAGGCGACTTCGATCATCATAGCGACGGGCTCGGAAAGCACTCGACTTCCCGGCGTCGATATCAATGAGAAGCGCATCGTCTCGTCGACCGGCGCATTGTCTCTCGACCGCGTGCCGGAGCGGCTCACCGTCATCGGCGGCGGATATATCGGCCTCGAGCTCGGATCTGTGTGGCAGCGGCTCGGCGCCAAGGTGACCGTCGTCGAGGTTCTCGACCACATCGTCCCGAATATGGATCGTGAACTCGGCACGGCCTTGCAGCGGGTCCTGACGCGGTCGGGGTTCGACTTCAAGCTCGGCACCAAGGTGGTCGGTATCCGCAACGCCAATGACGGGTTGAGTTTGGAGCTCGACGGCGCGGAGCGGCAGACGCTTGCTGCGGATGTGGTGCTGGTATCGATCGGCCGGCGTCCCTACACCGAGGGATTAGGCCTCGAAGACGTTGGCGTCGCGCTCGACCAGCAAGGCCGCGTCGTCGTGGATGACGGATTTGCGACAAACATCCCGGGCATTTACGCGATCGGCGACGTGATCCGCGGGCCGATGCTCGAGCACAAGGCCGCAGAGGAAGGCGTCGCGCTCGCCGAGCGGCTCGCCGGGCAGAAGTCACGCGTCGATTACGACGCGATCCCAGCCGTCATCTACACCTGGCCCGAGGTCGCCTCCGTCGGCAAGACCGAGGAGGAGCTCAAGGCGGCAGCGGTCCCCTACCGCACCGGCAAGTTCCCGTTCACCGCCAATCCGCGCGCCCGAACCAACGGCTACACCGAAGGCTTCGTCAAGATCCTCGCCGAGAGCGAGACCGACCGCGTGCTTGGCGTCCACATCATCGGCCCCGACGCCGGAACCCTGATCGCCGAAGCCATGCTGGCCAAGGAATTCGGCGCTTCGGCCGAGGACATCGCGCGCACCTGCCACGCCCACCCGACCCTGAGCGAAGCCCTCAAGGAGGCCGCGCTCGCGGTCGACGGGCGGGCCATTCACATTTGACGCCTCAGCCCGGCTCCGCGGGCCATTTTGCCCGCTACCTATTCGCCAGGCGCACGCTTGAATATCTGGGTTGATAAAGCTATTCTCGCGCGATGAAGAAGACCAGTATAACCGAAGCCAAAAACCAGCTCAGCGCTTTGATCGCGGTCTGAAGGGCGGCTCGCCGGTTCTGATTGTCGACCGCGGGCGCCCGGTCGCACGCCTCGAACCGGTGACGAGCGAACCTGCCTCGGACCCACGGTCGGCTGCCGCGGCTGATCCGCGACGGCATCGTGCGGCCGGCCCGCGCCGCGCCTCCCCGCGCGCTGTTCACCGATCAGCCTCCCCGCCCAAACGCCGGCGCTTCGGCGGTCGGGCCCTCCTCGAGGAACGCCGAGAGGGACGGTGAAATTCTAGGGCAGACTTCGAGCGGATTGGCGTGGTGTCATTGCGAGGAGCGCCTCGAGCGGCGAAGCAATCCCGATCCGAGGAGGGCTCAGCGGCCCGAGATTGCTTCACTTCGTTCGCAATGACAATCCTACTGTGGCGTTTCGATTTGATCCAAATCTGCGCCAGCACGCCTCGGCGATCGTACCGTTGCTGGCCGGGAGACGGGGCTTTAGCTCGGCAACTTGTCGCCGTCGGGCGGGGCTGGCACCTCGAAGGGATTGACCATGCCGGAGAGGAAGGCGAAGTAGTTCGCGACTTCCGTCAGCTCGACCATCCACTGCGCGTCGTACCGGTTTTTCAGCCGGTCGAAGACCGCCTGATCGACACGGTTGGTGCGCATCAGCTGGCGGACGTAGGTGACGATGTCCCGTTCCTCGTCGGAGAGCGCGGCCGGGTCGCCCTTGGCACGGATCAGGTCGATGACCTCCTCGCGCAGGCCGGCGCGGCGGGCGGCGCCGACCTGAGCCGCCCACACATAGGCCGCCTCGCGCTCGCGCACCGCCGAAAGGATTGCAACCGAGCGCAATTTCGGCTCGACGACATTGTTCTCACGGTTGAAAGTGACCAACGGCAGCAGCCGCTCCGCGAGCTTCGGGCTGTGTAGAAGGATGCTGAATGGACCGCGTACACCTCCGAAAACTTTGACGACATCGTCGACAACGGCGTGGTGCTCAGCGGGTACATCGGCCTTCCCCGTGACTGGGGCAATTCGCGGCATAGTTTCCTCTCTTTATTGCAGAGCGGGATAGGGCTTACCCCAACCGTCGAGATAGACAACGTCCGAGAGCGGCCCGCGGCCGACCGGCCCGAAACGCCCCATTGGATAGCCGATCGGCAAAATCGCGTAGGAGTGGAAACCGGGCGGGATGCCCATCGCGGCGTCCACTTCCTTCTCGTAATTGATGTGCCGCGTCGTCAAGGTCGAACCGAGCCCGAGCGCGCGCGCCGCCAGCAGCATGTTCTGCACCGCGGGGTAGATCGACGAGCCGGCGGAGCGCGTCGGATTGGGCCCGTCCTCGAGACAGGCGACGATCCACACCGGCGCCTCGTGGTAATGATCTGTCAGGTATTCGACAGCCCTGTGCTGACGGCTGAACTTGCCAGGGTCCGAGCCCGGCGGCGGCGGGCTGCTCGCATAACGCGGCCCAACCACCTCGTCGAAGGCCTTCTTGTAATAGACCTGCACCTGCTTTTTGATCGCCGGGTCCTTCAGCACCAGAAACCGCCAGCGCTGCGTGTTCCCGCCGCTCGCCGCGGCTTGCCCCGCCAAGAGGATCTGACGGATCAGATCATCGGGCACCGGGTCGGGCTTCAACCGCCGCATCGCACGCAAGGAATGGATGATCTCGAAAAGGCCGGGTTCTTCGGGCATCTCGTCCTCCTTTCGCCGGTTTATTGCGCCTGGGGCAGGTCGAGCCTCACCGCAACGGCGGCGCTGGCGATCACTGCAATATCGCCCGATTCCTCGTCAGGCACGTCCAGACCCCCTTTAACCACTCTCACCGAGACCTCGCCGTGCGGCAGAGTATTCTTTACGACGGCGGCATCGACTTTTTCGGGATGTTGCACGCCGATCGTGACCTCGACCTGCATTTTGCGCGAGTCGAGCCCAAGCGTTCGGATCAAGGTGAGGGAGCTGTGGTGGATCGCATCCTGCACGGCCCGGACTGCGGCCTTCGTATAGTCGCCACCATGCAAGTCGTTGCCGGTCCCCATTTCCAGGATCACGCGTTTTGCGACCACGTCGCTCTCCTCACCCGATGTCGAGTCGCACGACCGCGGCGGCATTGGCAATGACGGTTGTGTTGGTCCCAGCATTGTTGGGGATCTCGAGCCCGCCTTCGACGACGCGGACCGTTCCGGTGCCGTGCGGCAGCACGGCCAAAACCGCCTCCTTGTTCACTCGATCAGGGCGAGGGACGCCAATCGTCACTTCAACCTGCATCGAATTCTACGGGTAAGCCAACCGCGTCGGCGACACTCAACGAGTTGTGCCACAGGGCATCGCGCAAGGCGCGCACCGCCGCTTTCGTGTAATCCGCGCCGCGGATGTCGGTTCCCATGCCGATCTGCAGCACCATGCGCTTCAAAGCCATGTCCTGTCGTCCTCCGGTTCGTCATCCCCGCGCAAGCGGGGATCCAGGGATCGCAGCGCCAGCGCTCTCCGGCTTCTCAATTCCCGCTTTCGCGGGAATGACGGAATGGCTCTGCCGATCGAGATGCGCCTGGTCGAGATGAGCGCGGGGATGCGCCGCATCGTAGATCGCGAGGAGACGCTCGGTCTCGACCGAAGTATAGCGTTGCGTCGTCGACAGGCTCGCATGACCCAACAGCTCCTGAATTGCGCGCAGATCGCCGCCGGCGCCGAGCAGATGAGTTGCAAAGCTGTGTCGCAAGGCGTGCGGGGTCGCCGTTTCGGGGAGGCCGAGAAAACCGCGCAGCGCGGCCATTTGGCGTTGCACAATCCGCGGGTTGAGCGGTCCGCCGCGGCTGCCGACAAAGAGCGGTTCATCTTTCGCCAGCTTATAAGGACAGGCGGCGAGGTAATCGGCGACCGCTTCGCGCACGGCCGGCAAAACCGGCAGCAGGCGCTGTTTGCCGCCTTTGCCGGTGATTGCCAGCATCTCGCCGAGCGGTGCTTCGCCCCGGCTCAACCCGAGCGCTTCGGAGAGCCGTAGGCCGCAGCCATAGAGCAGCGTCAAGATCGCGGCGTCGCGCTCGCCTTCCCATCGCTTGGTTGCAATCTCGACTGCGCTATCGAGCGAGCCTGCTGCATCCTCGACCGTTAACGGCTTCGGCACGCTGTGCGGCAGCTTGGGAGAGCGAAGCGCGGCGAGCGCTGTTGTCTCGGCAAGCCCGCGACGCTGCAAAAAACGGACAAACCCCCGAAGCACGGAGAGTCCCCGGGCGAGCGAGCCCCGCTTGATCCCGTCCTGCGCGCGGCGCGCATGATGGGCGCGGAAGTCGCCGGGTCGCAGGGCATTGATTGCGGCCAAACTCGGCAGCGCGCCCAGATGCTCGGTCAGGAAATCGAGAAAAAACGCGAGATCGCGGCCGTATGCGGCAACGGTATGCGCCGAGGCGCGGCGCTCCCCAGTGAGCCAAGCAGCCCATAATCCGATCGCAGCGCGCAGATCGTCGGCCGCCGAAAAGCGGGCGAGCGGCACCGGTTCCGGCAGCGCCGGGAAACTGGCCTTCTCTTGCGTCACCGGGGGCGATCGAGCCACTGCGCGATCGTGATTTCGAGCGTACGGGCGAGAAAGGTCAGGAGCTCCGTGCCGAGGCCGGGCTGAAATGTGTCGGCCGTGCGGGTCCCGATGCACATCAGCCCGAGCGGCGCCGAGCGGCTGAAGGACAGCCGCAGCAGCGCCTGCGAGCGAACGAGACCGGCAGCCTCGCCAAAGAGTGCCGGGTCGCCTTGGATATCGGTGCACAACAGGGAGTCGCGGTTGGGGCCGAGCAGCCGGTCGACGGTTCCCGAGGGCAGTAGATGAATGCCGTGCACCGGGAGGCGCGGCGTGCGCGATGCCGAACTCTCGACCCCGAGAGTTATGATGTCGACGTCGATCAGCACGGCGAGGTCGGTGGTGACAATTTGCAGCAGGTGCTCGAAACTCGGAGCCCGCAGCATCGCCAGCGCGGCTTTGTGCACGCGGCATTGGCTCGCAAGATTACCGCGGCTCGTCGCGATCAGGCTCTTCTGCTCGTCCTGCAGACGGGTGAGATCGCCGCGCAATCGCTCCAGCATGAAATGCTGGAAATCGAGGACGCCGTCGCCCGCAACCCGGCTCGGGGCGCGCAACAATCGCAACGCATCCGGGTGCTGCTCCAGGAAATCGGGATGCTCGCGCAGATAGGCGACGACCTCACGGGCGCCGATCTCGGCCGGCCGCACCGGCGCCGGCAGACCGCTGCGCAGCGGCTTCGGCCGATCTTGAGGACGATCGGCCACGCCTATTTCCGCGGCGCGGCGCCGAGGCGTCGGCCCAACGAGAATACAGCTGCGGGGCGGTGCGCAATCATTCGGAAGCCACCTTGAACTAACCTCGGAGAGACGTGCGGCAGATCCTTGCCGCGTGTCGTTCCGGAAGCGAGTTTAGCCGATGCCCGACGATCATACCAGTTCTCGCGAGCCGACGCCGATCGGCGTCTGCCAGCAGGAGACAGCTGTGCGCCGGGTTCGGGTTCTGCTGCCGTTGCCGCTCCCGGAGGCGCTCGACTATCTCGCCCCAGAAGGCACATTACCGCCGAAGCCCGGCAGTTTGGTGAACGTACCGCTCGGAAAGCGCAGCTTGACGGGTGTCGTCTGGGACGGGGTGGGCGACGAGCTTCCCGAGGAGCGGCTGAAGCCGATCATCGAGATTTTGCCCACTCCGAGGGTGCAGCCAGAATTGCGCCGGTTCGTCGAGCGTGTCGCGGCCTACACCCTGGCGCCGCCCGGTTCGGTCCTGCGCATGACAATGAGTGTCCCTGAGGCGTTGCAGTCGCCACGGCCAAGGCGCCTTTGCGCGGCAGCTCCAATGGGAGCCGCAGCACTCGCCGGCGCGAGCATGGAAACCCGCCTGACCCCCGCACGTCGGCGGGTGCTCGATCTCTTGTGCGGCGGGCCACCGATGCCCGCCGCCGAACTCGCGCGGCTCGCGGCTTGCGGCACCGGCGTCGTCCGGAACCTCATTGCCGCGGGGTTTGTGGAGGAGCGATTCGCCTTCGAAGCACCCGAACCCACGTCTCCGGATTGGCGCCTATCGGGCCCGACACTCTCACTGGACCAGTCCGCGGCGGCGCAGCGGCTCGTCAACAGCGTCGAGGCGGGTGCCTTTGGAGTGACCGTACTCGACGGCGTCACTGGCTCCGGCAAGACCGAGACCTATTTTGCTGCGCTTTCCGCAGCATTGGCGGCCGGGCGGCAGGTGCTCGTGCTGTTGCCGGAGATCGCCCTCGGCGCACAATGGCTCGAGCGCTTCCGACAACGCTTCGGGGCGCTGCCCGAGCAGTGGCATTCCGACATGACGGCGGCCGAGCGCCGGAACACCTGGCGAGCCGTCGCGGCGGGCCGGGCACGTGTGGTCGTCGGCGCCCGTTCGGCGCTGTTCCTGCCGTTTTCCAAGCTCGGTTTGATCATCGTGGACGAGGAGCACGACCCCTCCTACAAGCAGGAGGACGGGGTCATCTACCAGGCCCGCGACATGGCGGTGCTGCGCGCCTCTTTGGCGGACATCCCGATCGTCCTGGTCTCGGCCACCCCGTCGCTCGAAACGGTGGTCAATGTCGCGCGCGGCCGGTACCAGCGCGTCGCCCTGCTACGCCGCCATGCGGCGGCCGAGCTTCCCGTCGTGCGGCTCGTCGATATGCGGCGCGAGCGCATCGAGCGCGGTCATTTCCTGTCGCCGCCGCTGGTGGGCGAGCTCGCCGCGACGTTCGAAGCCGGCGAGCAAGCGCTCTTGTTCCTCAACCGCCGCGGTTACGCACCCTTGACCCTATGCCGCGCCTGCGGCCATCGCTTTCAATGTCCGAGCTGCACGGCCTGGTTGGTCGAGCACCGCTTTACCGGGCGCCTCCTATGCCATCACTGCGGGCACGCCGAGGCCGTGCCGGCCTGCTGCCCGGAATGCCTCGCCGCCGGCGCCCTTGTGCCGTGCGGGCCGGGGGTCGAACGCCTGCTCGAGGAGGTGACGGAGCGCTTTCCGGCGGCACGCGCGGCGCTGATGGTCAGCGATCTGCTGCCCGGCCCGCGCGCCGCGGCCGAGCTCGCCCAGGCGATGACCGAGCGGCGCTACGATCTGCTGATCGGGACCCAGATCGTCGCCAAGGGACACCACTTTCCGATGTTGACCCTGGTCGGCGTCGTGGACGCCGATCTCGGGCTCGCCGGCGGGGATCTGCGCGCCGCCGAGCGGACCTACCAGCTGTTGCATCAGGTCGGCGGCCGGGCCGGCCGCGCCGAGCACAAGGGCCGCGTGTTGATCCAGACCTGGATGCCGGACCAGCCCGTCATGAAAGCACTCGCCGCCGGCGACCGCGACCGGTTTCTCGAAGCCGAGGCGACAGCGCGCCGCCATGCCGGCCTGCCGCCCTTCGGGCGCCTGGCGGCGCTGATCGTCAGCGCCGGCGATGCGGAAAGCGTCGATTTCACCGCCCGCGCTATGTCGCGCGCCGCGCCGCAATTGCCCGGCGTCACGGTACTGGGACCGGCCCCCGCCCCGCTCGCCGTACTGCGCAGCCGCCACCGCCGCCGGTTTCTTGTCAAGGCGGGCCGCGAGGTGCGCCTCCAGGCGATCTTGCGCGATTGGCTCTCGCGCGTCCGCACCGCCGGCTCGGCCCGCATCCAAATCGACATCGACCCCTACAGCTTCTTGTAACGCCGCAAGACCCTCACCCGTCGCGCTGCGCTCGCCACCCTCTCCCGCACGTACGGGAGAGGGGCTGCAAGCCCACAACTGTAGAGCTCCTCTCCCGCACGGCGGGAGAGGAGGGACCAAGCTCGCAGGGCTTGGTGGGTGAGGGTATTGCCGGCTCAGGCGATCGGGAAACGGGTGCCGATGATGCAGTTTTCGAGGATACCGCGACCGCGGTCGGGGATGTGGCGCTCCCGGACGAGGCGTTCGAGAATATCGGTCATCGCTTCGACGCCAATGCCCGGTTCGGTCGCGACGTATTGGACGAGATTGTCGCGGAAGCCGCGCCGGGTCACGTATATCGGCTCGAAACCGCGGGCCCGCGCGACGGCAGAGAGGGTGTCGGACATCGGCCGGACCGTCGGGTTGACGGCGAAATCGGCCCAGTTATTGGCGAGACAGCCGCCGGGCGCCAGGGCGTCGAGGCAGCGCGTCCAAAAGGCCTCGTCGCTCTCGGTGGGGCCGCCGGGACCGTATAGATCGACGAGGATCACGTCATAGCGCACGCTCGACCCGGCAAGAAATCGCTGCGCCGTGTCGAGCACGACGGGCTGCTTCAGGTAGAACCACCGGCGGGCAGTCGCGATGATGGTCTCGTCGGAATCGACGAGAGTCGGCCGGCAGTCCGGCAGATAAGCGCGCATAAACCGCCACATCGCTGCGCCGCCGACCCCGAGCAGCAGCGCGTTGATCGTTCGCGCGCTCATCGCGAAGGCCAGCGACATCAGCCGCTCGTAGTGAAAGACGAGGCGGGAGGGATAGAGCAGATCCATGCTCGATTGCTCGGTGACTTGCGCCCCGGCGCCGAACGAGCCCAAGGTCCGGAAATTGCGCGGCCCCCGGTCGAAATCGACGACGAAGATCGAAGCGCCGAAGATCTCGGCCCGGCGCAGCACCCGAATCCGCGCGTCATTCCCGAAATAGTCGAAAACCAGGCTGCGCTGCCGCTCTTCGCCATAATCGGTGATCATGGCGGGTAGGCCGGGATCGCCTCGGCAAAGCGGCTCAATGCCTGATCCCCTTGAGGTGTCAGCCGGTAAGTGCCCCGTTCGATCCGATCGAACCAGCCATAAACATTGCGCTGCAGGATGCGCGCGGCCCTCGGCACATCCGCCGCGCGCCGCAAGGCGCCGACCCGCATCGGCCCGCCGAGCGCGAGAGCGCGTGCGCAACGCAGGGCGTCCTGGCGATAGGCAGTGACGAGCGGCACGCCGACCGCCCCGCCGACATTCGCATCGCCGACGCGGCGGGAGAATTCATCCAACAGCCGCAAGGCCCGCGATTTCGCCTGTCGCGGCCGGTAGGGCACCGGCTCCTCCAAGGATCTCCACCGTATTCCGGGTGAGGCCGACCAGCATCAGCCCCAATCCGAGCCGCCTGCACAGCTTGCGGATCTCGGGCCTCTCCGGGGCGAGCGGCCCGCCCCGCGCGTGCCGCTCGGGTCGCGGGACCGCGAGGTAGACCCGCTCCGTCAATGCGAGCCGGTCGACGCCCTGCAACACCAGCGGCAGGTTGAAGCGCAGTTTGAGCTCGACGATGACCGGCGGCTCGTCACCGCGCCGGGCGACGAGGTCGCAGCCTCTGACCTCGCCCTTGACCTCGTAGCCCTGGCGTTCGAGGAACTGCTTTACCGGCGAATAGAGCGCAGCCTCCAGGTAGGCGTTATCATTCTGTTGCTTCACGCCGAGCACTACTAAAGGAGAGGCTCATGCGGGCACAAGTGCTGACCGCCGCAAGGCGCCCGCTGGCTGCGGCCGAGCTGCCGATGCCGCGCCCCGGGCCGGAGCAGGTCTTGATCGCGGTGCGGGCCTGCGCGGTGTGCCGGACCGATCTGCACGTCGTCGACGGCGAGCTTCCCGACCCGAAATTGCCCTTGGTGCCCGGGCACGAGATCATCGGCACCGTCGTCGAAAAGGGGGAATCGGTCGACCGTTTCGCGATCGGCGACCGGGTCGGCGTGCCGTGGCTCGGCTGGACCTGCGGGGTCTGCGAGTATTGCCGCTGCGGCCGCGAGAATCTGTGCGACCGCGCGCAGTTCACCGGCTATCAGATCGATGGCGGCTATGCCGAGCTGACCGTCGCCGACCAGCGCTATTGCTTTGCGATCGACCCGCGCTACGGCGACGTCGAGGCGGCGCCGCTGATGTGCGCCGGTCTCATCGGTTACCGCACCCTGCGCATGGCCGGCGATGCGCAGCTGGTCGGGATCTACGGTTTTGGCGCCGCCGCGCACATCGTGGCGCAGGTGATCCGCCACCAAGGTCGCCGGCTGTTCGCCTTCACCCGCCCGGGTGACCTCGCAGCGCAGGATTTCGCCCGCTCGCTGGGCGCGGAATGGGCCGGGGGCTCGGACCAGCCGCCGCCCGAGCCGCTCGACGCGGCGCTGATCTTCGCGCCTGTCGGCGCGCTGGTGCCGGCCGCCCTCGCCGCGACGAAGAAGGGCGGCACCGTCGTCAGCGGCGGCATCCATATGAGCGACATCCCGTCCTTCCCGTACCGCATCCTGTGGGAGGAACGCGTGCTGCGCTCGGTCGCCAACCTGACCCGCCGCGACGCCGAAGAATTCCTCGCACTGGCGCGCGAGGCCGGGATCAGGACCGAGACGGTCACCTACCCGCTCGCCCGCGCGAACGACGCGCTCGCCGATCTGCGCAACGGCGCATTGCAAGGCGCCGCCGTGCTGATCCCGTGAGCCAATCAGGGCTGAGCCGTGACCGACCGGCTGACGCTTACCCGTGCGCTCGAAGAGGGGGGAACGCCCGCGGTGCCGCGGCAGCCTGATCGTCGCTGCAACGGGAACCTGGTCGCGATCCACTATCTCCCTAGAGCGCCGGGAAGGGCGGTACCGCCGTCTGCGACTCAGCTCAGCTTCTGGCCGGCTATCGTGATGCGGTGCAAGAGACGGCGTTCGCCGTGGTAGTCGTTGACGGCGAAGTGCCAGGTCGAACGGTTGTCCCAGAAGGCCAGGGAGCCTTCCCGCCACTGGAAGCGGCAGGTGAATTCCGGCCGCACCGCGTGGCGGTAGAGATAATCGAGCAACGGGCGCGACTCCTCCTCGGTCCAGCCGTCGAAGCGCAGGGTGAACCCGGGGTTCACGTAGAGCGCCTTGCGGCCGGTGTCGGGGTGGCGGATGACGACCGGATGCACGGCGTCTTGCGTCGCGTGCTCGGCATTGCGAATGCGGCCCTCGAGGTCGCCCCGCCTCACCGCCGCCGCGGGGCCGAAGACGTGGCGGCTCGAATGCAATGCCTTCAGCCCTTCGAGGGTCGCTTTCAGACCGTCGGACAATGCGTCATAGGCCGCATACATGCTCGCGAACAGCGTGTCGCCGCCGGTCGTCGGCACCTCGCGCGCATAGAGCATCGACCCCAATGCCGGCGCCTCGTCATAAGAGTGGTCGGTATGCCAGCCATTGCCGATATTGCGCTGCTGCTCCGGCTCCTTGCGCACCTCGGCGATCATCGGGTAACCGGGCACAGCGGCAAAAAAGCGATTGACGTCGATCCCGCCAAAAGAGCGCGCGAACGCAATATGCTGTTCCGGGCTCAGCTGTTGATCACGGAAGAACACGACCCCGTATTCTCCCAAGGCACGCCGAATCTCGGCCAATCCGGGCTCGGCGGGCGGCGTCGCCAGATCGATGCCGGAAATCTCCACGCCGACACAGGTCGCGAGCGGCGTCAGTCGAATATGATCGTAGGTCATGCTTCTCTCCCGAGCCGTTTGCGGCTCAACCCGGCAACCTGCATTAAGATCTACTCGCCGTTAGCGCATAAAGAAAATCCCGACGGCACGCTTGACTGTGCGTGAGCATAACACGGACGCACGGCGAGCTTGAGGCGATATTCTGATCTTAGTTCGTCAAGTACGACGACCGCCGCTGCCGGTTTTCCGGAAACTCTACCAAGGGCCGGAACCTGGGGCCCCCGCCGCGAGCCGAGCCCGCCTCGTCTTAGGCCCGAATTGCCGGCACTCCGAGGAGCACCGCTTGAGGCCAACAGGCTTTTGCCAGCAAACGTGATCAGATTCTCTCGTCGCATGTTTTACTCACGCAACAGCAATCCCCGAATACTCAATGCCGCCCCAAAAAGCTTGACAAGCATTAACTATAATCGGATTCCGATTCGTAACGATCGAGATACGGGAGAAGCCGATGGTCTACCGGAAAGATCGATATGTCTGGGCGGCCGTCCTATTCAGAACCACGAGACCGGAGGTTGTCGAAGGGGCAATTATAAGACGTTCCGAGCGACTTCACTGGACTAGTCAAGCTGCTATAGAGGAGGTTCACGAGTGGGCAAAAGACCTGTTGCATAGTGGACCCGACGACAAGATCGAATGGCGAAATGTTGAAGGCAATGACAACATGTCAATAGGACGGTTCGTCAACCATCCCAACTACGTTGCTGTGGTGAGGACGATGTTTCTCCCGGTGGGTAAACCACCTCGACTGAAATAGCCCACGAGGGGATTTATATACGATTGTGACCTAACGACCTCCGCGCTCTGCTGGCACCCTTGTCGGTTTGAATGTCTCAAGGCCACTAACGCCCGGTTTATGTCCCCTAAGTTGCCGACGAGCGCATCCGAGCAAGCAGAGCTATTTTTGGCTCCCATATTCTCGGTGGAGCTGACCGACGACATCGAGAACGGTGCGCCCCTCGTTGACGCTGATGACGCAGGTTCCGCCGACGCCCCGACTCACAGTCCGCGCCCAGCCGGCCGGCAATTCGCCGAGCCCGGAACGACCGGCATAGTACCCCTCCAGCCACAAAATCGCCAGGCCGCCGGTCCGCTTGTCTGCGGCCCTCAATAAGCCGTTGAGGTCTCCGCACGTCATGGTCACTGGTATCGGTGGATTGAGTGTCGTTGGGACGCTGCCGGGGCTGCGCCGTCGGTTCCTGCGTGGCCGTTGGCGCCTGCGCCATGCACCCGCCAGCGACCAACCCGCAAACGAGCGCCCCGCGCCAGGCCCGGGATAGAACCGCCCTCATCGAACCTCCTCTCTGGCGCGCATTGGTGTGGCGCGCCAATTAGCAGCGCGACTCCATCGGATCGCGCTGAGTGTTTTAGAGATGCGGGCATGGCGACTCGCGTGCGATGCCCAACCCCAGCCAGCATATCCCGAAAGTTGCCGCAAAGGGGTGTTACGCTACAACCGTTTGGGAATCGCTTGATAGAACAGAAGAGATGGCGTGCGCGCACCTGCTAACTGCGATGACCGGCGCTGGGATCCGGCGGAGGTACAACCCTTGGACGAAGTTCCACTGCAGACTTGCTGCAGGTGCAGCGGCAGTCGATTCCCGAGACAATTTCTGATTGTAGCCGATGCTCAACGCGGAGAGTCGTGCTTCCCCCCAACCTCCTGCCTCTCAGAGGGGGCGGCGGGGCTCAGTAGCCCTCGCGCTCCAGCCGTTTGCGTAAGAGTTTCCGGTAGCGGCGCACCGCTTCGGCTTTTTCGCGCGCCCGCCGCTCCGAGGGTTTTTCGTAATTGCGGCGCAGCTTCATTTCTCGGAATACCCCTTCGCGTTGCATTTTTTTCTTCAGGGCGCGAAGTGCCTGGTCGACATTATTGTCGCGAACGAGGACTTGCACGGTAGCTCTTCTCCGTGGATCGCTGCACGTTTCGGCCGGGCCGCCGATGGCAGCCGGTCTGCGGCAATATTTAGCACTTTCACGGGGGTCTGTGAAGGCAGCCGGCCGGTGCTTTACCCCGATCCCCTGTCGTCACATATTGAGGTTATGGCTCTATTGAAAATTGCCCGGATGGGGCATCCCGTTTTGCGCGGCGTCGCCGGCGCCGTCGACGACCCGACCGCAACCTGGGTGCGCCGCCTCGTCGAGGACATGGTCGAGACCATGGAAGATGCCGGCGGCACCGGCATCGCCGCACCGCAGGTGCATCAGCCGCACCGTATCGTGGTATTTCAGGTGTTGGGCGAGCGCCTGACCGATATGCCGGGCGACGTCGCGCAGGATCTGACGGTCTTGATCAACCCGGTGGTCGAGACCATTGGGCGGGAGCGGGCATTCGGCTGGGAAGGCTGCCTGTCGGTTCCGGGATTGCGCGGTGTCGTGCCGCGTCACCTGCGCGTCCGCTACCGTGGAACCGGCCTTGACGGCGAGGTGGTCGAACGCGAGGTGGAGGGGTTCCACGCCCGCGTCGTCCAGCACGAATGCGACCATCTCGACGGCATTCTCTATCCGCAGCGGATGACGGACCACCGACTGCTGGTCTTTGTCGAGGAACTGCAGCGCCACCCGATCGATCTCGCCGCCTTCCTCGCCGAAAGACGAGCGTCATGAAGAGCCCGCTCGCCGAGAGCCAACGCGACGCGCTGATCGAGGCGATGCTGCCGGACGTGCCGTTCGATGGCTGGTCGCGTGCGGCATTGCGCGCGGCGGCGCGGCGCATCGGCGTGCCGGCGGCCGAAGCGCTGGCCCTCTTCCCGGATGGTCCGGCCGATTTCGCTGCCTGTTTCAGCCACTGGGCGGATCGCCGAATGCTCGACCGGCTGGAGAGCTTGCCGCTCGACCAGCTGCGGGTGCCGGAGCGCGTCGCGCTCGCGGTCAACACCCGGCTGGAGATTGTCGAGCCTTGGCGCGAAGCGGTGCGCCGCGCGCTGACCATTCTGTCATTGCCGCAAAACGCGCCGTTGGCGATGCGTCTGCTATACGAGACGGTCGACGGGATCTGGTATGCCGCCGGAGACAGCGCGACCGATTTCAGCTTTTACACAAAGCGCGCCACCCTCGCGGGGATCTACGCCGCGACATTGCTCTACTGGCTGGAGGACCGCTCGCCGGGATTTGCCGACACCCGCGCTTTTCTCGATCGCCGCCTCGCCGAGGTGGCGCGCATCGGCCAAGCGCGACACCGCCTCCAGACGGCCCTCGACCGCCTGCCCAACCCGTTGCGGCTATTGCGGGCTTCGGGCTGAGCCGAACACGATCCCCTTTCGCCGTTTTCCTTCGACTGCTAACATCCTCCCATAAACCATAACGGCGTCTCGCTCGCCCCAACCCCTGGGAGGGAACAGTATGACGGCATCCGACATCGGCGGCGCTCGCCTTTCCGACACCGAGCATCGCGCGCAATTGCACCGCGCACTGGTTGCCAGCACGGTCGGCACCACGATCGAATGGTATGATTTCCTGCTCTACGGCCAAGTGAGCGCGCTGGTCTTCGGACCGGTCTTCTTCCCCCAATCCACTCCCTTGATCGGCGTTCTCCAGGCGTTCGGCATTTTCTTTATCGGGTTTGTCGGGCGGCCGATCGGTGCGGCGATATTCGGCCATTGGGGCGATCGGATCGGGCGCAAGGCAACCTTGATTGTGACCTTGCTGGTGTCCGGCATCGCGACGGTTGCCGTCGGTCTCGTCCCGACCTATGCGAGCATCGGCATCTGGGGCCCGATTCTGCTGACGGTCATTCGATTGATCCAAGGGATCGGCGTCGGCGGCGAATGGGGCGGCTCGGTGTTGCTGGCCATGGAATGGGCGCGAACCACCAAGCATCGCGGCTTCATCTCGTCCTGGCCGCAATTCGGCGCGCCGGCCGGGTTCTTCCTGGCCAATCTGGCGGTGCTGGTGTTCAGCTGGGTGTCGGGCGACCAGTTCCTGGTGTGGGGCTGGCGCATCCCGTTCCTGATCAGCATCGTCATGGTCGGGGTGGGGTTGTGGATCCGGCTCGGCATCCTCGAAACCCCGGTCTTCCGGAAGGTGATCGCCGAAGACCGCATCGAACGCGTGCCGGTGCTGGAAGTGCTCAAGCGCCAGCCCAAGCAGGTCGCGCTGACGGCGCTGTTGCGGCTGCCGGAGCAGGCGCCGGGCTATATCTTTGGCGCTTTCGTCTTCACCTACGGCACGACGGTTCTGGGCGCCTCGCGCAATTTCCTGTTGATCGGCGTGCTCGTCCAAGCCGTCCTGGGGTTTCTCTGGGTGACGGTCGCGGGGCATCTGTCCGACCGCATCGGCCGCAAGCGCATGTATATGATCGGCTGTGTGGTGATGGCGGTGTTCGGGTTCATTTATTTCGCGTTGCTCGATACCAAGGTGCCGGGATTGATCTTCCTCGCCGTCGCTCTGTCCGGGCTGCCGGTCATGACGCTCTACGGCCCAGAAGCGGCGCTGATCGCAGAAAGCTTCTCGCCTCGCCTGCGCTACAGCGGCTGCTCGCTCGGCTATCAACTGGCCTCGATCATCGCCGGCGGCCCCGCGCCATTTATCGCGACTGCGCTGTTCGCCGCCTTCGGTTCGAGCTTCCCGATTGGGCTATACATCCTCGGCTGCGCGATCGTCGGCATAACCGCGACTGCGTTGCTGACGGACTACACAAACAAAGACATCTCCGAGGAATACGACAGATTTCAGCCGGGGCAGCCTCTTCGGGCCACAGCCGATTAGCGGCAGGACCGCACATCGATGACCCCGACGGAAATCTCCACGAATACTCTTTCCGAAGCCGAGCACAGCAGGCAACTCAGGCGCGCCGTTGTCGCGAGCACCGTGGGAACCGCGATCGAGGCCTACGATTTCCTCCTCTACGTCCAAGTGGCCCCGCTCGTCTTCGCGAGTTTGTATTTCCCGGGATCCGACCCGCTGGTCGGGACACTACAGGCATTCGGCATCTACGCGGTCGGCTTTATCGCGCGTCCGGTCGGCGCCGCGCTCTTCGGCCACTATGGGGACCGCATCGGGCGTAAGGCGACGCTGATTGCGACCTTGCTGCTGACTGGGCTGTCGACCTTTGCCGTGGGCTTCGTCCCGAGCTATGCGGCCATCGGCATCTGGGGCGCGGTGATCCTCACCATCGTGCGCTTTGTTCAGGGTATGGGGATCGGCGGTGAATGGGGCGGCGCCACGTTGATGTCGATGGAATGGGCGCGGACCAACGCCCATCGCGGTTTCATCACCTCCTGGCCGCAATGGGGCGGGCCGGCCGGGCTGTTCCTGGCGAACCTGGCGGTGCTCGCGTTCAGCGCGATTTCGGGCAATCAGTTCCTGACCTGGGGATGGCGCGTCCCGTTCTGGCTCAGCATCGTCATGGTCGGGATCGGGCTCTACATCCGGCTCGGCATCCTCGAAACCCCGATCTTTGCGCGGCTTGTCGCGGAAAAGCGCATCGAGCGCGCGCCGGTCATCGAAGTGATCAAACGGCAGCCCAAGCTGATCGCGCTGACCGCGCTGGCGCGGATGGCCGAGCAGGGCCCGTTCTATATTTTCGCCGCCTTTATCTTCACCTACGGGACAACGGTGCTGCACAGCTCGCGCAACATGCTGCTGACCGCGGTTCTGATCGCCACCATGCTGTCTGCCATTACGACCCCGCTCTCCGGGCACATATCCGACCTTATCGGCCGCAAGCGAATGTATTTGATCGGCGCTGCGACGGTAGGGGTTTTCGGTTTCATTTATTTCGCGCTGCTCAATACCGCGGTGCCGGGCTGGATCTTTCTTGCAGTAATCCTGTCCTTCGTCCCGCACGACATGATGTACGGCCCCCAGGCGGCGCTGATCGCCGAATGCTTTCCTCCGAGGCTGCGCTATAGCGGCTCCTCGATCGGCTATCACCTCTCGTCGGTGATCGCCGGCGGCCCCGCGCCGCTGATCGCGACGGCGCTGCTCGCCTGGACCGGCTCGGGCTACGCGATCGCGCTCTACATCCTGTTCTGCGCTGTCGTCAGCATTACCGCCGTATCCTTGTTGCCGGATTACACCAACCGCGACATCTCGCAGGAGCACGACATCGCGGCTGCAGCATCAACAGCGGCATAGGACGCGGTTATTTTGCGTCGCACGGTCCAACGAAGCGACCGCTTATGCGACCAGGGGTGTCGACCGGCTGGCCGTTCGGGCCGGGGACGCGCGCCGTCAAGGTTGCCTCCATCGTGTCGCCGACGTAACGCCCCGAGCCGGCAGAGAGGATCGGGCCGCGGGGGGAGTTGCAGGTCATTGCCCACGTAACGAGGCTGCCGTGGTGATCCGCCCGGTCGAGCTTGCATTGTCCTTCGGCGGGGATCGGGTTGGCGGAATCGATACAGGCCGTGATCGTCATGGGAGCACTGGCGCTCGTTGCCGACTGAACGCCGGGGGGCGACTGCATCTGGGTCGTGAACTGCCATTTCCCGCCCTTGATTTCGTCAGCCGCTTGCGATGCGGCGGAGACTGCGCTGGCCAGGACTAGTGTCAGCAGAATACGTCCCGCGGCTCTGGTGATCATTTTGCTCTCCTTGGGGTTCCCTTGAGCTAACAACGCACCGCACAAGCGCATTCCAGGGGGCGCGAAGACGCTCTGGCAAATGATGTCACGGAACCGTAGCCTAACGGGATGTTCACCGGCATCATCACGGATCTCGGTCGGGTGAAGCGGTTGCGGCGAGGCGAGATCGTCGAATTGACGATTGGCACCTCGTTCGACACCTCGGCCATCGCGCTCGGAGCCTCGATCGCCTGTTCGGGAGCCTGTCTGACGGTCGTTGCTGTTGGGCCTGGGGAATTTTCCGTTCAGGCATCGGCGGAGACGCTGGCATGCACGACGATCGGCGAATGGGGCGAAGGATCCGCGGTAAATCTTGAGAAATCGTTGCGGGTCGGCGACGAGCTCGGCGGTCACCTCGTCTCGGGCCATGTCGACGGCGTCGCCCGCATGGTCGAGCGCCGGCCCGATAGCGAGTCGGTTCGTTTTGTTTTCGAGGTGCCCAACGGTCTGGAAAGGTTTATCGGCACTAAGGGCTCGGTCGCACTCGACGGGGTCAGCCTGACCGTCAACGAAGTGTCGGGAACGCGTTTTGGTGTGAACATCATCCCACATACACTGGCATGCACCAACTTTGGCGAGGCAAAGCCTGGGCAGCGAATGAATCTCGAAATCGATCTGATAGCGCGTTACGTCGCCCGTCTCCTCGGCGCACGCGCCGAGGGGGTGCCATGAACCAACCGTCGCATATTCTCCTGGTCGAAGCTCCCTATTACACTCACATTGCAGGCCATCTGCGCAAAGGGGCCGAGCGTGCGATGGCGGCGGCGGGTGCCACCCACGAGATCATCTCGGTGCCCGGAGCGTTCGAAATACCGGCAGCCATCGGAATGGTGGCCCGGTCCACCGATCGCTTCGACGGCTTTGTCGCGCTCGGCTGCGTGATCAGGGGCGAGACGACACATTACGATCACATCTGCGCCGAGAGCGCGCGCGGCTTGCAGGATCTGGCGGTGCGCGACGGGCTCGCGATCGGGTACGGCATTTTGACCGTGGAGAACGAGGCGCAGGCATTGGCCCGCGCTTCGGCCGAGCACAGGGACAAGGGCGGCGAGGCGGTGCGCGCCTGCCTGACGTTAGTGGATTTGAAGCGCCGTCTCGCCGCGGAGGAAAATGACTACACCAATAGAGCGGTCGCCCGGCGATCTTCAGCCCGAAGGGCGTGAAGCCGGGGCGGGCGGACCGCGGGCCAGCGGTCGGCGGCGCAGCGTTTCCCGGCTCGCGGCGGTGCAGGCGCTTTATCAGCTGGAGCTGAACCGGGAAGTTGACCCGGAATTGGTCGTGCGCGAGTTCGCCCGGCACCGTCTGGGTCATGATATCGACGGCGATCGGTATGGCGAGGCCGATCCCGCCCTGTTCTCCGACATCGTCCGTGGAGTAGCGGCTGATTTGGACCGGCTCGACGCAACGGTTTCCGACGTGCTCACCGAGGAATGGCCGTTGCCGCGGTTCGATGCGGTTCTGCGCGCGATTCTACGAGCCGGCGCCTACGAGCTCGTGCATCGGCGCGACGTTCCGCCACGCGTGTCGATCAACGAATACACGACCATTGCTCACGCTTTTTTTTCCGGCAAAGAGCCGGGGCTCGCGAACGGCGTCCTGGACAAATTGGGTCGCACTTTGCGTGCTTCCGAGATGTGACGGCCGATGCCAGCAGACGAGCTCGGAGAATTCGAGCGGATCCGGCGTTTCTTCGCGCCGCTCGCAGGGCCGGGCGGGCTCGGGCTGGTCGACGATGCCGCGCTCGTCGACTGCACGCCGGGGCGGCGTCTCGTAGTAACGGCGGACGCGATCGTCGCCGGAGTGCATTACTTGCCGGACGACCCGCCGGAGCTGGTCGCGCGCAAGCTGTTGCGCGTCAATCTTTCGGATCTCGCTGCGATGGGGGCGCGGCCGCTTCATTACGTCCTTACGACGGCCCTCCCTGCCGAGCTCGGGCCGGATTGGCTCGCCCGCTTTGCCCAAGGTCTGGCCGAAGATCAACGCCGCTACAACATCGACCTGTTGGGCGGCGATTTAGTCAGTACCCGCGGCCCGGCCGTCCTGTCGCTGACCGCGATCGGCGAGGTCGCAGCAGGTCAGGAGATTCGGCGTAGCGGCGCCCAGCCGGGCGATCTCGTATGGGTTTCCGGCACGATAGGCGATGCGTTCCTCGGGCTCGATCTGTTGCGTGGGGCTTATCCCAATCTCGCGATCGAGCATCGCGACTACCTGGTCAATCGCTTCCGGGTTCCGGAGCCGCGCACTGAGCTTGGTCCCCGACTGCGTGGCATCGCGAGTGCCATGATCAACGTCTCCGACGGCCTTCTCGCCGATCTCGGGCATATCTGTGAGACTTCTCAAGTCGCGGCCATCGTCGAACTCGATCTGCTGCCGCTGTCGCCCGCCGCGCGAGCCATCGTCGAGGGCGACTCGGGTTTCCACGCGCGGCTTGCCGCTGCGGGAGACGATTACGAGCTGTTGTTTGCGGCGCCCGCCGACGCGGCCGAAACGATTGTCGCTTTGCCGCCCCGGCTCGGTGTCCCGGTTACCAGGATTGGCAGGATCGATATCGGAGCAGGGGTGCGGCTACTTAACGCCGACGGGGATCGGATCCCGCTGGAGGCTGCCGGGTACCGCCACTTCTGATCAATCCTGAAGCCGAAGACCCGGCCAGTTCGAGTGGTAAGCAGATCACAGTATGGTTGCCTGCGGGCCACTACTCTGGCATGTTCCGTTAGTGGACCTGCTTCCGCGGCACCGCGCATGTTGAGAGCAGGTGTTTTTATTTGTGGGGACTTTACGGATGTCATCCGCATACTTTCTAGTCATCGCGTGCGGCCTGCTGGCCTTGGCCTATGGCTGGTTCACCAGCCGTCAAGTATTGACCGCCAACGCCGGGACTGCCCGAATGCAGGAAATCTCGGGCGCTGTACAGGTCGGCGCGAAGGCTTATCTTAATCGCCAGTACCGCACGATCGCTATTGTCGGGGTCGTCGTTCTCATCATCCTCGGGATCACCCTGGGACTGCGCGTCGCGATCGGCTACCTGATCGGGGCGGTGCTGTCGGCAGCCGCCGGCTATGTCGGTATGAACGTCTCGGTGCGCGCGAATGTGAGAACCGCGCAGGCCGCGCGCAGTAGTCTCAAGGCCGGTCTGGCAATCGCCTTCAAAGCTGGCGCGGTCACCGGCTTGCTCGTGGTCGGGCTCGGTCTGCTCGGAGTCGGGATTTACTATTTCATCCTTCGCGCGATAACGCCGGGCGACGATTTGCGCCCGGTGCTCGAAGCAATGGTGGGGTTGAGCTTTGGCGCATCGCTGATCTCGATCTTCGCGCGTCTCGGCGGAGGCATCTTCACAAAGGGCGCGGACGTCGGCGCCGACCTCGTCGGTAAAGTCGAGGCCGGAATACCGGAGGACGATCCACGCAACCCGGCTGTCATCGCCGACAACGTTGGCGACAATGTCGGCGATTGCGCCGGGATGGCCGCCGACCTGTTCGAGACTTACGCCGTGACGATCGTCGCCACAATGCTGCTGGCCGCGATCTTCTTCACGTCGCCGCTGCGCGACAAGATGCTGATGCTGCCGCTGTTGATTGGCGCAGTGTGCATCGCGACTTCGGTGATTGGCACGTTCTTCGTCCGGCTTGGCGCCGACAACGGCATCATGAAGGCGCTCTACAAGGGGTTGCTCGCCACGGGAGTCTTGTCGATCGGGGCAATCGCGCTGCTGATCTACTTGCTCCTTGGCTTTTCGGGCGCGCTGCCGATGACCACCGGCGCCTCGGTGACCGGGCTGGGATTGTGGCTGTGCGCGATCGTCGGTTTGGGTGTCACCGGCTTCATCGTGTGGATTACCGAATACTACACCGGGACCGATTATCGGCCGGTGCGCAGCATTGCGCGGAGCTCGACAACGGGCCACGGCACAAATGTGATTCAGGGCCTAGCCGTCTCGATGGAGGCGACAGCGCTGCCGGTCATCGTGATCTGTGTCGGGATCATCTCGTCATACCTGATTGCCGGTCTGTTCGGGATCGCGATCGCCGCGACAACGATGCTAGCGCTCGCCGGCATGATCGTGGCGCTGGACGCCTATGGACCGGTCACCGACAATGCCGGCGGCATCGCCGAGATGGCTGACCTGCCGCGCGACGTGCGTCGGACGACCGACGCGCTCGACGCCGTCGGCAACACGACGAAGGCCGTCACCAAAGGCTATGCGATCGGCTCGGCCGGGCTCGCCTCCCTGGTGCTGTTCGCGGCGTATACCGAGGATCTGAGGCACTATTTCCCCAATCTCGACGTTCGCTTCAACCTTCAAGACCCTTATGTGGTGATCGGGTTGTTCGTCGGCGGATTATTGCCCTACCTATTCGGATCTATGGGCATGACGGCGGTCGGCAGGGCGGCAGCGGCGGTTGTCATCGAGGTGCGGCGCCAGTTCCGCGAGATTCCCGGCATCATGCAGGGCAGCGCCAAACCCGACTATGGTCTCGCCGTCGACATGCTGACGCGCGCAGCGATACGCGAGATGATCGTGCCGTCTCTGCTTCCGGTGGTGGCGCCGATTGCCCTTTGGATCGTGATTACGATCATCGCGGGGCGCGCAGCGGCTTTCAGCGCGCTCGGGGCGATGCTGCTCGGAACCATCGTTACCGGGATCTTCGTCGCGATCTCGATGACCTCGGGCGGCGGCGCCTGGGACAATGCCAAGAAATACATCGAGGAAGGCCATCACGGCGGCAAGGGATCCGAGCCGCACAAGGCCGCGGTGACCGGAGATACGGTCGGCGACCCCTACAAGGACACCGCCGGGCCTGCAGTCAACCCGATGATCAAGATCACCAATATTGTCGCGCTGCTGCTGCTCGCGATGCTGGCGAAATGGGCGAGCTGACCCGGACGGCAGTCGTCAATGGGTCCCGTTATCGTTCGGCTTGGGACCCTGGGTACTACCCCCGCCGCTACCCCCGCCGCCACCGCTGCTGCCGTTAAACTTCCCGAGGTTGCCGATCAGCTGCTCGAGAAACGACAACTCGCGGCCGGGTGCCGGCGTAGCTCGAGCGACCGGCGTGATTTCCTTGCCGTCTTCTAGCGCCTTGTGGTCGATCGCCTTAACCACCCCCTGGTCATCGAAGTTCACGATATAGACCTGCTGGTCGAGCACATCCGGCTCGAAAAAAGCGGTCTGCGAGGTTCGCCGGCTGATGTAATACCAGGACTTGTCGTTGTTGAAGACGCTGACGCTCGACGGCGTGCCGAGAATCTTGGCAACCTCGTCCTTGGTCGTGCTGCCGGCATGAATCTCGGCAAGTTTATCCGGATTGGGCAGATTGCCGCGCTGGTCCACGGCTGGAGCGCAGCTGACAAACGCAGCAGCAGCAGAAACGGTGGCGAGAAGAACAAACAATCGCCGTAGCGACATGGCTTGGGGAGCGAACATAGGATCACACAACCGGCATTCTGTTGAAACCGACCAGGGACACGCCCATTTTTCCGGCGAGCAGGTTTAACCGCGAGTCGTTGGTTGTCAACGTCCGCGGCGTTCACGAGCGGCTGCGGTGTTTTCTTTCTCCGGACACAATTCGGCCCGCGAGGCTGCAGACATCGCGTACCGGCGTGTCGTCGATCAGGCCCGCCAGCCGGTTTTCTTCTCTGACTATGGCGTGCCGGACACGCTCGACGGGCGCTTTGAATTGATCTGTCTCCACGCGTTTCTTTACCTTCATCGCCTCAAGGCAGATCGGCCGCAAGCGAGCCCGCTTTGCCAAAGCTTTTTCGACCGAATGTTCGCTGATTTCGACCGCTCGCTGCGCGAGATGGGGGTCGGTGATCTCAGCGTCGGCAAGCACGTCAAGCGCATGGCGCGAGCCTTCTACGGCCGCATCCTCTCCTATGAAGCCGGGCTCGCCGGCGATGATTCGGCGCTCGCTGCAGCCCTCGCTCGGAACGTCTTCGGCACCGTCTCTGGGCCGAAATCCGCTGCGGATGACCTGGCGACTTACGTCCGCTGCGCGGTTCGAGCATTGCGCAGCCAGTCCGCGGCCAACCTTCTCGCCGGTGATATATCGTTCGAAGTTCCGCCGGGCCCGTCTCGAATAAGTCTCTTCCTACCCGAGTGGCGAGGCGCGATGAGCCCTCCGACACCGGAATTCTCCCGGCTCGTGGCACTCGCCCGACTGAGCGCACGACCATTCCGGCAGCGAATCGAAGCGACCGCGGAGGAACGGGAAAGGCTTTCGCGGCGCTTCGACCTCATATCCCTCGACCACGTCGTGGCCGAAGTGGAACTCCGGCGTCAGAGCCCCGAGGTGATCCTGCTGGAGGCCGAATTTACAGCGGAGTTCGAGCAGTGCTGCGCGGTTACCCTCGAGCCGGTCCGCGGGACGGTTTCCGACCGCTTCTCGCTGGTTTACGGCCCGGCTTCGGAAGAGGAGCAGGAAATCGTGCTCACCAGTGACGAGCCGGCGTTCGAGCCCCTCGATGGCAATTCGATCGATATCGGGGAGGCGGTCGCGCAGGAACTCTCCCTGGCGCTCCCGATCTTTCCGCGCGACCCCGAGGCGAGGATCGATCAGGCGGCGATGGCGGAACCTCTGGAGGGGCCTTTCGCAGTGCTGGCGCGGATGCGCGAAGGATGCGGAATGTTGAGATCCTCTTTGAGCCGCTTGGTAGCACAGAATTGTGCCTTGTCGGCCGGTTGCATCATAGTTGCCGGCGCCTCTGTTTTTGGCTAATTACGCTCCTTCGGTACAGCCCCCACCCTCAAATCACCGAGCTTGCAATGGCCGTTCCCAAAAAGAAAACTTCGCCATCGCGGCGCAATATGCGGCGATCGCATCATGCGCTGAAACCGTCCGCCTATGCCGAGTGCCCGAATTGCGGCGAGCTGAAGCGTCCGCATCACCTGTGTGAGTCCTGCGGCTACTATGACGGGCGGGAGGTCACCAGGCAGCTTCCGAGACCGGCTGACAACTGGGCCGGGATCAGAGGCACCAAGGTGAGCGACGGCGTCACGATCGCCCTCGATGCAATGGGCGGCGACCGCGCTCCCCGCATGGTCGTCAAGGGCGCTGATATCGCGCTGCAACGATATCCCGACATTCATTTCTTGCTGTTCGGAGCGGAAGAAAAGGTTTGCCCGCTTCTCGCGAAACTTCCCCGTCTCGCCAGCGCGGTGACGTTGCACCACACCGACGAGGTCGTGGCCGATGATGCGAGACCGTCCCTGGCATTGCGGACGGGGCGGCCGTCTAGCATGCGGTTGGCGATCGAGGCGGTTGCCGACGGACGGGCCGACGGGGTTGTTTCGGCCGGTAACACCGGCGCCTTGATGGCGATCGCCAAATTCGTCCTGAAGATGCTGCCGGGCATCGATCGGCCGGCGATTGCATCGTTTTTTCCCACCCGTCGTGGTGAAAGCGTGATGCTGGACCTCGGCGCCAATGTCGAATGCGACGAGGAGAACCTTGTCCAATTCGCTCTGATGGGCGATGTTTTTGCTCGAACGGTTCTCGGTTTGATAGAGCCGACCGTCGGCCTGCTCAACGTCGGTTCGGAAGATATGAAGGGAAACGACGCCGTCCGCGGCGCTAGCGCGCGCTTGCGGGACACCGTCACGCCCATCCATTTTTACGGCTTCATCGAAGGAAACGACATTGCCGCGGGTACCGTCGATGTCATCGTGACCGACGGGTTCACCGGCAACATCGCCGTAAAGACGGCTGAAGGAACCGCCAAGCTGTTCGGCGAATTTCTCGAAGCCGCCTTCCGCCATTCGCTGTCGGCGCGGATCGGCTACCTGTTTGCCCGCCGCGCGCTCCGGAAGCTTCGGATGCGCAGCGACCCGCGCCGGTACAACGGTGCGATATTTCTCGGCTTGGGCGGGATTGCGGTCAAGAGCCACGGCTCGACCGACGCGTTCGGTTTTGCCAATGCCATCGGCGTCGCCGTCGACATGAAGGTGAACGGCGTTCTCGACAAGATCCGGGTCGAACTGGCCCGCCTCACTGAGGCGCCCTCCGCCCCGGAACCCGCGCTGTAAGCGCCTCTGGAATGATAATGCGATCCCAAGTGGCGGGCTGCGGCGCCTATCTTCCCGAGCGCATCATCACCAATCGCGAGCTCGCCGATCGTCTCGACACTTCGGATGAATGGATTCGCCAGCGCACCGGGATCGGCGAACGCCGGGTCGCCGCCCCCGGCGAGCTAACTTCCGATCTGGCGTTTCGCGCGGCGCAGCGGGCGCTGGCGAGCGCGGGGATGAACGGCAACGATCTCGATCTGGTCGTGCTGGCGACCGCGACGCCCGACAACACTTTTCCGGCGACTGCGGCCAAGGTCCAAGCCCGGCTCGGGATGGGGCGAGGCGCCGCCTTCGACGTTCAGGCGGTGTGCGCGGGATTCATCTTTGCGCTGTCGGTTGCCGACAATGCGCTGCGGCTCGGCCAGGCCCGGACCGCCCTCGTGATCGGGGCGGAAACGTTCTCACGCATTCTCGATTGGGAGGATCGCGGCACCTGCGTACTGTTTGGCGACGGCGCCGGCGCCCTGGTGCTGAAGTCGGTGTCCCACTCATCGCCGAACGGACGGTTCATCCTCTCGAACCATCTGCACTCGGACGGGCGGCAGTACGATATTCTCTATGTCGACGGCGGCCCCTCGTCGACACGCGCCACGGGTTTCCTGCGGATGCAAGGCCGCGAGGTCTTCCGTCAGGCTGTTCAGCGCTTAAGCCAAGTCATCGACGAGGCGTTGCGCGCCAACAATCTTACCGCAGCGGATATAGACTGGCTGGTTCCGCATCAGGCCAACAGCCGCATCATCGATGCCATGGGGCGAAAACTCGGATTGTCCCCGGACAAGGTCGTCATGACCATTGAACAGCACGCCAACACTTCTGCTGCCTCGATCCCGCTCGCCCTCGAGGCCGCGGTCGATGATGGGCGGATCAAGCCCGGGCATCTCGTCTTGATGGAGGCGCTCGGCGGCGGGCTCAGCTGGGGAGCCAGCCTGGTGCGTTGGTAATGACCGGGGCAAGTCAAAGCTTTGGAATTTGACGTTATTTTTGCGCGGGTTTAACCTTCCACAAAAGAATGGGAGGACTGCATGGCCGGAGAAACCATTACTCGCGCCAGGCTCAGCGAAGCGGTTTATCAAGAGGTCGGCTTATCGCGCAACGAGTCGGCCGAGCTTGTCGAATCGGTGATCGCCGAGATTTCCGGTGCCCTTGAGCGTGGAGAAATGGTCAAGATCTCCTCATTCGGGAGCTTTGCGGTCCGGCAGAAGGGACAGCGCGTCGGCCGCAATCCCAAAACCGGCCAGGAAGTGCCGATCAGCCCGCGCCGCGTTCTCGTCTTCCGCGCCTCGCACGCCCTGAAGGATCAGATCAACCATGGTCTGGCAGATCCCATCGGCAGCAAGCGGACGAGGGGCGCAGCCTGAGAACATCGGGGCCCGTTGCGCGGCTTCGGGCGGAACACTATGATCCGCTTCGTCGGCAGAGCCGCCCGGTCGGAGCGTAGCGCAGCCTGGTAGCGCATCAGCATGGGGTGCTGAGGGTCGTGAGTTCGAATCTCACCGCTCCGACCAATCCCCTCGCCATCTCTGCCGACGAAAACCGACGTGGAGGAAGATAGAGATGAACGCTCCCGAGCGGGACGTCCAAGAGCGCGACCTTGAACCTTGGCAATGGCCCGAGGAACACTGGCGCAAGCTCGTCAACCGCGTCCGCGCCGGGCGTAAGCTGCGGCCGGCCGAATGGCCGGGCGGCGCGCGGTGCGCCGTCGCGCTGTCCTTTGACAGCGACCACGAGACGAGCGATCTGCGCGACGGCGGCAAGTCGATCGGGCGCTTGGCGTGGGGCCAATACGGCAATCGGGTGGGCGTGCCGCGGATTTTGAAAGTCTTGGAAAAGCACGGTGTCAAAGCGAGCTTCTATGTCCCCGCCGTCACCGCGCTGCTCCACCCCGACGAACAGCGCCGGGTCGTGGCCGAAGGGCATGAAATCGGCATTCACGGGTGGATCCACGAGCTGAATTCCGTCCTGCCGGGGGAGGCCGAGCGCGATCTGATGAACCGGTCGGCCGACACCCTCGAGCAGATCACCGGCATCCGGCCGGTCGGCATGCGCACGCCTTCCTGGGATTTCAGCAGGCACACGCTCGAGCTCGAGAAGGAGATGGGGCTGCTCTACGATTCGTCGCTGATGAGCGATGAAGATTGCTACGAGCTGTTGCTCGACGGCGAGCCGACCGGGGTCGTCGAATTTCCGGTCGAATGGGTTCGCGACGACGCGGTTTATTTCATGATGAACCGTTTTCAGTCGCTCCGCCCCTATACGCCGCCGAACGACGTGTTCGATATTTTCCGGCGCGAGTTCGATGCGGCGTACGACGAGGGCGGGGTCTTTCAGCTCACCATGCACCCGCACATCATCGGCTATCGTTCGCGCATCTGGATCCTCGACGAGATGATCCGCCACGCCAAATCGCGACAGGGCGTCTGGTTCGCGACCCACGCCGAAGTTGTCGACTGGGCCAAACAGCACGCCGCCTGAGGCGGTGGCCGAGTCGGAGCCGACGCGCTGCGGCTATGTAGCGCTGATCGGAGCGCCGAACTCCGGCAAGTCGACCCTGCTCAACCGGCTCGTCGGCCATAAGCTGGCGATCGTCACACCGAAGGCGCAAACGACACGGAACCGGCTGCTCGGCATCGCGATCGAGGGCGCGACGCAGATCATCTATGTGGATACGCCCGGGATCTTTGCGCCGCGGCGCCGGCTCGACCGGGCGATGGTGGCGGCGGCATGGTCGGGTGCCGCGGATGCCGACGAAACTTTGTTGCTGGTCGACGCCTCTCGCGGCATCGACGAGGACACCCGCCGGATCCTCGGCGCTCTGAGGGAGCGCGGCCGCCGATCGATCCTCGCCTTGAACAAGATCGATCTGGTCCGCCGCGACCGGCTGCTCGGCTTGGCCGACGCGCTCTCGCGGCAAGGCCGTTTCGATCCCATATTCATGATTTCCGGTCTCCAGGGCGACGGCGTGGAGGATGTGAAACGGCATCTCGCCGCCAGCTTGCCGGCGGGGCCCTGGCTCTTTCCGGAGGATCAGCTCTCCGATGCCCCCGAGCGTCTGATCGCGGCGGAGGTAACGCGCGAGCAGGTCTTCCTGCAATTGCATGACGAGATCCCCTATGCCTCGACGGTCGAGACCGAGCAATGGGAAGACCGGTCCGACGGCAGCGTCCGGATCGAGCAGGTCATCTACGTGCAACGGCCGGGTCAGCGCGCAATCGTGCTCGGCGAAGGCGGGAAAAGGATCAAGAGCATCGGCGCACGGGCCCGCGCCGAGCTCGAACACATGCTCGATCGGCGCGTTCACCTGTTCCTGTTTGTTAAGGTGCGCGAGAACTGGGTGGAGGATCGAGAGCGGTTTGAGGCGCTCGGGCTCGATTACGACACCTGATGGAATGGCATGACAGAGCGTTTGTCCTGAACGCTCGCCGCCATGGCGAAAGCGCGGCGATCGTCGAGCTTCTGACCGGAGAGCACGGGCGGCATGCCGGCCTTGTTCGCGGCGGGCAATCGCCAAAGCTGCGGGCGGTGCTGCAGCCCGGCAACGAGGTTGCGGCGGTGTGGCGCGGACGCCTCAGTGAGCACCTCGGCACTATCGCCTGCGAACTGGTGCGGCCTCATGCTGCGGTGATGCTCGACGATCCCGACCGGCTGGCCGGTCTGACGGCGGCGGCGGCCTTGGTTACTGCTGCACTGCCCGAGCGAGAACCGTATCCCGATGTATTTGCGTCGTTCGGGAGCTTGCTCCGGGCTCTCAATTCGGCAGCCGATTGGTCGGCGCGTTATGTCATCTGGGAGCGGGACCTGCTCGCCGGTTTGGGTTTCGGTCTGGATCTCGGCCGCTGCGCGGTCTCGGGGGTCACGACCGACCTAGCCTATGTTTCGCCTCGCACGGGGCGCGCGGTCTCGCGAGCGGCAGGCCTTCCGTATCGTGATAAGCTCTTGGTATTGCCTGGGTTTCTGTGGTGCGACGAACCTGCCGACCGGCGTCAGATCGAGCTCGGTATGAAGTTGACCGAGCATTTCTTGGTCCATCAAGTGTTCGTACCGCAAGGCCGCACCCTGCCGGCGGCGCGGTCGCGGCTGGCCGAACGCATGCGGCGCGCGGCGGCGGCTAGTACCATGGACGCTTAGCGTTTTATACTGTCGTCATTCCCGCAGATTCCAGCGGTTACCCCGGACCCCCGCTTGCGCGGCGGTGATGGTCCCATGTTGAGGTTTTTTTCGATGGCCGTGACCACTCTCTCCGGCGAGATCCGCAATGTCGATTTCGCCGATGCGCTCGGCGAGCGCTATCTGTCCTATGCGCTGTCGACGATCATGTCGCGCTCCCTGCCGGATGTGCGCGATGGCCTCAAGCCGGTGCACCGCCGAATCGTACACGCGATGCATCAGCTTCGCCTGGACCCCGCATCCGGGTACAAGAAATGCGCCCGGGTGGTCGGCGACGTGATCGGCAAATTCCACCCGCATGGCGAGCTGGCGGTTTATGACGCGCTGGTGCGCCTCGCGCAGGACTTCTCGCAGCGTTATCCGCTGGTCGACGGGCAGGGGAATTTCGGCAATATCGACGGCGATAATGCTGCCGCGATGCGTTACACCGAAAGCCGGCTCTCGGCGGTGGCGCAGGCGATGCTCGACGGGATCGACGAGGATGCCGTCGATTTCCGGCCGACCTATGACGGCGAGGACAGCGAGCCCGTCATCCTTCCCGCCCGCTTTCCGAACCTGCTCGCCAACGGCGCATCGGGCATTGCCGTCGGGATGGCGACCAGCATCCCGCCGCATAATGTCGGCGAGCTCTGCGCCGCGCTGTTGCATCTGATCGAGCAGCCCGCCTGCGCGGTAGGCGAGCTCCATGCCCATATTCCCGGACCCGATTTCCCGACCGGCGGCGTCATGGTCGAGCCGCCGGACAGCATTCTGCAAGGCTATGAAACCGGCCGCGGTAGCTTTCGCCTGCGGGCGCGCTGGACGACGGAGGCGCTGGGCCACGGCCTCTACCAGATCGTCGTTACCGAGGTGCCGTTTCAGGTGCAGAAGGCGCGGCTGATCGAGAAGATCGCAGCCCTGCTCGAAGAGAAGAAGCTGCCGCTCCTCGCCGACATCCGCGACGAATCGACCGAGGACGTCCGGCTCGTCCTCGAGCCCAAGACGCGCAACGTCGAGGCCGAGATGCTGATGGAGCAGCTCTTCCGGCTGACCGAGCTCGAAGTCCGGGTGCCGCTCAACCTCAATGTGCTCGACCCGCTCGGCGTCCCGCGGGTAATGAACCTCAAGGAGGCGCTGCAGGCCTTTCTCGACCACCGTCGGGTGGTGCTGCAGCGCAAGAGCCGCCATCGCCTCGCGGCGGTTGCCCGCCGCATCGAGATCCTGCGCGGCCAGATCGTCGTCTACGTCAATCTCGACGAGGTGATCCGCATCATCCGCGAAGGCGACGACCCCAAAGCCGAGATGATGGCCCGCTGGGAATTGACCGAGGTGCAGGCCGAGGCGATCCTCAACATGCGGCTGCGCGCATTGCGCCGGCTCGAGGAGATCGAGATCCGCAAGGAGATCGACCAGCTCGCGGCCGAGGAAACCAAGCTCGCTGCGCTGCTGTCGAGCGAGAAGCGGCAGTGGCGCGCGATTGCCAACGAGGTCAAAGCGACGGCGGCCGAATTCGGCGGCGAGACGCCGCTGGGCCGCCGCCGCACCGAGATCGCCGCCGCCCCGGCGCCGATCGAGATCCCCGCCGAGGCGCTCGTCGAACGCGAGCCGGTGACGGTGCTGTGCTCGGCCAAGGGGTGGATCCGCGCGGTAAAGGGACACAACGTCTCCGCTGCCGAGCAAAAATACAAAGAGGGCGACGCGCCGCGCTTTGCCGTAGCTGCCGAAACGACGGACCGTCTGATCGTCTTCGGCACCAACGGCCGCTTCTATACGCTCGGGGTCGACCGGCTGCCCGGCGGGCGAGGGCATGGCGAGCCGCTGCGCCTCATGATCGATCTGCCGAACGAGCACGACATCGTGGCGATGTTCCCCTACCGGCCCGGCATGGAGCTGCTGGTTGTCGCCAACGATGGACGTGGCTTTGTCGTCGACGGCGAGGAGGCCGTCGCGCAGACCCGGGCCGGCAAGCAAGTGCTGACCCCCGGCGACGGCGCCGTCGCTCGCATCTGCGTCCAGGCCGAAATCGGCGACGCGGTCGCCTTTGTGGGGGATAACCGGAAAATGCTGATCGTCAAGCTCGACGAGATCCCGCTGATGACGCGCGGCCGAGGGGTCATCCTGCAGCGCTACAAATCGGGCGGGCTCGCCGATTGCAAGGTATTCCGCCTGGCCGACGGCCTCTCCTGGCGGCAAGGCGAAAACCGCATTCGCACCGAGACCAACCTCGCCCCCTGGCTCGGGTCCCGCGGCGGCGCTGGCCGGCTTGTGCCCGGCGGCTTCCCTCGCGCAAACCGGTTCGGGTGAGGCTTCACCTAACCGCCCGCTCGGTCGAAATCGACCGCCGCGGTGTTGGCGCCGCATAACAGCACCGCGACACGCTCGCCCCGGCGGGGCTGGTAGGCGCCGGAAAGCAACGCCGCCACCGCCGCCGCGCCGCCGGGTTCGGCGGCCACCCGAAGCCTCGCCCACAACGCGCACTGAGCGCTGCGGATCGCATCGTCCGAGACCAGGACCGAGCACTCGACAAAACGCCTCGCGATCGGAAACATCAGCTCGCCGACGCGGCGCGGCGCCAGCGAGTTGGCGGCAATACCCCCTGCGGGCGCATCGACCGGCCGACCCGCGGCCAGCGCGGCGTGCAGGGTCGGCGCCAGCTCCGGCTCGACCGCCACGATGCGGATGCGGCCGGCATACCAGGCCGCAATGCCGCCGATCAGCCCGCCGCCGCCTACCGCGACAAGAAGCGTGTCGATCTTCGGTGCATCGTCTTCTATCTCAAGCCCGACAGTGCCCTGGCCGATCATCGTCTCGGGTTGATCGTAGGCGTGAATGGCGAGCGCGCCGGTGCGGGTGACAAAATCCTCGCTCGCCGCCAACGCATCCGCGTAGCGGTCGCCGGCGACGACAAGCTCGGCGCCATAGCCGCGAATACGTTCGATCTTTGCCGGGGATGCAATGTGCGGCACAAAGATCGTCGCGCGAATACCGAGCCGCATCGCCGCATACGCGACGGCGGCCCCGTGATTGCCGCCCGACGCGGCGGCTACGCCGGCCGTTGGAGCGGGACGGGTCAGCAGATTGGCGAAGGCGCCGCGCGGTTTGAACGAGCCGGTGTGCTGCAGAAACTCGAGCTTCAAGATGAGCGGCGGCGCGTCAAGGCCGAGATCCTGCGCGTCGACCGCGATGATCGGCGTGCGACGCACATAGGGTCGGATGAGCGGCTCGACGGCGGCGATCTGGTCGCGGTCGATGGACCTTTGCGTTTTTGGCAGCGCGGGGGAAGCTTGCATTGCGACCTGACGATCCATTACCGCCTGGTTTTATTCGAGCGCATTGACAATTTCCTCTCTCATTTTCTTGGCGTCGCGGACAGCATTATCGTGTTGTCGCGGTAGAAGAGCTCGTTTTCGACGCCGGCGTAGCCGAAAGCCATCGAGCGCTTGACGAAGAGCACTGTCTTGGCGCGCTCGACGTCGCCGCCGGGTTGGTCACGTCGTTGGCGCCGGTCACAAAGGCGACGTCGGTTGAGGCGAAAATCGCGGTTGATCTCGCCGAGCTCGAAGACATCGTCGTAGGGACGTTCGCTTCGGCGAGCAGCACGTTCATCTGGCCCGGCATGCACCAGGCCACCGACGGCTACCATGCCGGCCGTTCCGGGCTCAGCGAACCTGCCGCTGGCTGGGTGCGGACCGTGAGCCGAGGCGTCCCAAGGCGTTGGGGGGGACCTGCGCCATCAGCGTCAACGATTGGCGCACCGTTCCCGGCGTCGTCGGTCAGCTCCATCGGGAATACGGGAGCCAAAAATAAACTTCGCTTGCTAGCCGCAGCACGTCCTGCTTCGCAAACGGTCGCCCCAAACGGTCGTCCTCGGCCCCTCCTCGCTGTTTTTGCTGTTATTTGCAGCGAAATATCAGTCATGGCCTCACCTCGTTCGGTCACCCGGCCGGCTATCGGCGCTTGCCTCGAACTCAATGAAACCCGAACATTGTGGCAATTTTTGCGTTGCTTATACAGCATCACCCATTTGCCCGCGAGATTTGAGGCCGGACCGATACCGTCCCCGCGCTCGGCATTGCCACCGACGACGCAGCAGCTGGCTGGCCGGATCAAAGAGCGCCTTGGGCTGAATGAAGCCTAGCGCGGGACGCAGCCGTTTCTACAGCTGGCGCGGGCGGCTCACTGCTCATCGCTGCAGTTCTCGCACGCCCCCTGCCCGTGCCCGTAATTAAACGTGTTACTGAACCCGCACGCCGACAGAACGCCTCCAAGTGCCATCAGCAGGGCAGTGACAAACGCTGTCCTCAAGGTCATCGGGGTTCCCATGCCATGATCCTAAGTGTGAGCTCCGCCGCGTCGGTCGTTTTGTTTAATTTACTCCTTGTGTCGATGTGGATGCACGAATTCCACGTCGTTGCAGAATCAAGAAATCTGCAACAGCGATTTTAGGCCGAAAATCGAGGGGTTTTGAGAGAGGCCGAGAGCCCACGAATGGCGCGCGTTGAAAGCCCGCAACCCGACCCAGTGCGGTCGCTCGCGGCCGGTGCGGCGGGCGGCAGCCCTTGCCCCAAAGGAGACCTTAGCCGCGGCCGAAGCGCCGACGCCGGGGGAAGACCGGCCGTTTATCCCGATTGCGCTTCGACCGCGCCTCTTGCAGCCTTCAATGCGGTGATGTCCGACTGCTGGCGTGGTGCAGCGACGTGCCCCGCAGTCAAGAGGCAGAGGGTACTACTGGACCCAGACCGTGGGACGTCATCGCCGCCACCATATCGTCGACCCATGCTTTGTCTGTGCTGATCGTTTCGAGTTCCGCTCGCAGCTCGTTCTCGCTCATGCTGCAGGATCGGATGACCTGCAGATCCTCCTCGTCGCCGTCAAGGTCGGAGCTGATCTCAAGGCGGATCCCATTGGGATCAAAAAAATAAAAAGAATGGATCGCTGGCGGAATCACAAGGAGCGGACCCGCGTTTATAGTGACGCCGTTCGCTCTCAGTTGCTCCAATATCTCCCGATACCGTGTCGGTCCACAGGCGAATGAAACGTGCTGCATCGCACCGATCGCGTCGCGGTCAGCCTTGGCAATTCCTATCGGATATTCGAAGAAAGCAAGCAAACTGTCGCCGCCCATATCCAGAAAATAATGGGGAATGTTGGCGTAGGGCGGCGCCCCGTTCCCATGCGCATGGTTCGCGCCCGGCGGGCGTGAAGGCGTTCGCAACCCGTGCACGATCGGCATACCTAGCACGCGGACATAGAAATCGAGCGTCATTCGCATATCATCGGTGACAAGCGCAAGGTGATGGATGCCACGCAACGTCGGTTTACCCCCGGCAACGGACAACTCGCGCGACCGGGATCGAGGTGCAATCGTAGCAGTGCCCATGTGTTCCTCTCTTCGCTCTCCTAACCAGTAGGGTACCATGCATGATACGGCGATTTTGGATATTGTCGCTCGCGATTTCCGCCTCTCTTGGACTTGCTGTCGGGCCTGCCACCGCTCAGCAAAGCGGCGGGATCCTTAAATTTTTTCATCGTGACAGCCCCGCGAGCATGTCGATCCACGAGGAGGCGACGATCTCGACGGTGGCGCCGATGATGGGCGTCTTTAACAACCTGGTGTTGTTTAAGCAGGACGAGAGGCAGAATCGCCCGGAATTCATCCAGCCGGAACTGGCCGAAAGCTGGTCGTGGGACGAGGGCAACACTCGGCTCACCTTCAAGCTGCGGCAGGGTGTCAAGTGGCATGATGGCAAGCCGTTCACCGCTGCCGACGTCAAGTGCACTTGGGACATGCTGACCGGGAAATCGCAGGAGAAGCTGAGGCTTAACCCGCGTAAGGCCTGGTACCGCAACCTCGAGGACGTCGTGCCAGAAGGCGATCACTCGGTGACGTTTGTGCTGAGGCGCTCGCAGCCGGCCTTTCTGATGCTGCTGGCGAGCGGAATGTCCCCGGTCTATCCGTGCCACGTCCCGCCGCGCGATATGCGCACTCATCCGATCGGCACCGGCCCGTTCAAATTCGCCGAATTCAAGCCGAACGAATTCATCCGGGTGGTCAAGAATTCAGACTACTGGAAGCCCGGGCGGCCGTATCTCGACGGCGTCGAGTGGACGATCATCCCGAACCGGTCGACCCAAACGCTCGCGTTTATCGCCGGCAAGTTCGACATGAGCTTTCCCTACGAGGTCACTTTGCAGTCGATGCGCGACATCCAGAACCAGGCGCCGAATGCGATCTGCGAGATGACGCCGACGCCGGTGGCGATAAACCTGCTCGTCAACCGGGATGCAGCGCCGTTCGATGACCCCGACATCCGACGGGCGATGCAGCTGACAATCGACCGCAAGAGCTTTCTCGACATCATCGCCGAGGGACAGGGCGACATAAACGGCGCGATGCAGTCGCCGCCGGCCGGCCTATGGGGGCTGCCGCCCGAGATACTCGCGACCCTACCCGGCTATGGGCCCAATGTCGCGGCCAACCGCACCGAGGCGCGCATGCTGATGGAGAAACACGGCTACGGCCCTGACCACCGGCTCCCGGTCAAGGTCGCAACCCGCAATATTGCGCAATATCGCGACCCGGCCATCATCCTGATCGACCAGATGAAGGAGATCTACATCGACGGCGAGCTCGACGCCGTCGAGACGGCGAATTGGTTTCCGAAGATCGCCCGCAAGGACTACATGGTCGGCGCCAACCTGTCGGGCAGCGGCGTCGATGATCCCGACGCTTATTTCTTCGAGCATTACGCCTGCGGTTCGGAGCGCAACTACACCAGCTATTGCAATCCAGAGCTCGAGAAAATGTACGAGCTGCAGTCGATCGAGCCGGACCAGACAAAACGCAAACAGCTGGTTTGGGAGATCGATCGCCGGCTGACGGAGGACGCGGCGCGGCCGATGATCTTTGACTACCGACTAGGGACTTGCCGATCACGGGCGGTGCACGGGATCACAATCATGGTCAACAGCCTGTTCAATGGCTGGCGCTTCGAGGATGCCTGGCTCGGCCAATAGCTCCTGTTCGCAACTCCAGCGAACGGGGAGGGTGTCGCCGGCAACCTCGTCATGATCGTCTGCGAGCTTTCGTGACGTTGGCGGGCGACCCATGATCCATACGCACGAAGTCCCCAGTAAACCCGCTCAGCCAAGACCGCCTTCTCTGAAGCGGTCAAGGTAGTCGGAAACCGACAAGCCGCCCGTAAAGGTCGGGTCGCGAACCGCGTCTACATTGACCGGCCGGACGTCGATAACCTCGACATCATCAGCCTCTACGTGGAGTAGATCACCGCTGCTATTGAATACCAAGCGACCGCGCGCTCGGACGCGCCGGTGCCGCCATATATCCACGGCCCGGATCAGCGACGAAAATCGCTCCAGATCGGTCTCGTCGATCCAACACCATACAGGGGTTCCGGTCTTGCGCTCGCGCACTTGGATTGCCGGGTGCGCGTAATGATGGCCCAATCGAAGGTACTCGCCATCTATAGAGCCGATCTCAACGCGCGCACGATCAATAACGCTTTCTGGCCCTGGGTCTGCGTCTATGCTCGTTTCTAGCGCTCGAAGCGCTCGCGCGGCTACCGTCGGATTAACAATCTCGGGCTCAGGCTTGTCATCCAATACGACCCGTGACAATGTCGCCATTCTAGTAGTCGTAGTCAGTGAATGGCCGCTATGGTGCCGAACCTTTGGCGTTCCGTGGCGGCTCCACGACTGCCGGAACCCGTGCAACTTCTTGTTGCCGCTAGCTCAGGCGGGGGCCCTTAACCGAACTCCGAGCGGCCACTCAGGCTCGGTGGCCTGAACCGGTCTTAATGCCCCGAAGCGGTCCTCTACGGCAGCCCCGAGGATTGCCCGGGTCGATGCCAAGCAGACCTTCAATGCCCGTTGAACCCCTCGGCAATCGTGAAGCCCCCCGATCCGCCGAAACGCTTCGCTACGCGCGCGACCAGTTGGTCTGCCCTTGAGAGAAAGAGCTTAAGAAGGGGCGACGTGTTGGCCTTATGGTAGCCCAAAACCAGATCGATCGAAGGTGCCTCTCCAGCGAGCGGCCGGCTGGTGACCGACGAGGTGAGGAAATTGCGGGCGAAGTCGGGCAACAGTGCCAGCCCGCGGGTTGAGGCGACGAGTGACATCGCCATGGAGAGATATTCAACCCGGTGCGCCGGGTGTAGGTCGATGCCCGATCGCCGGAAGTAGTCTTCTATCAGCGAGCGCAAGACTGGCGCCTGGTCGGCCATGCCGATGAACGTCTCCCCCACGAAATCCAGCGGCTGGATCGCGTCATGCGACGCCAGACGGTGGTCGCTTGGTAAAACGACAATCAGTGGTTCCGTAATCAGAACCTTGTAGACGAGATCAGGGTGGCCTTCCTCAGGTCTCATGAAAGCCGCGTCCAACTTCCCAGTGGCAAGACCCTCAGCGAGCTGCGGCGAGTGCTTGCTGGAAATTGTGACCTCAATCTTCGGCAGCTCGTCCCGGAGAACATGCATCACTGCGGGCAGCCATTCCGGCTCGCACCCGCTCAGAAATCCTAGCGCCAACGTCCTCTGCTCCGGATAAGCGGCCCGGCGCGCCGCTTGGCCGGCCGCCTCGACCTGCGCCAGCGCAAGTCGTGCGTGGTCGAGAAACACGCGGCCGGCCGCCGTCAACTCGATCCCACGAGGGCTGCGTATCAGGAGTTGGACGCCGACTTCTGCTTCCAGGTCGCGGATCTGCCGGCTCAATGAGGGCTGTGCGGTATGCAGCCGCCGATCGGCTGCGAGTGTCAGACTTCCTTCCTCGGCGACGGCCACGAAATAACGCAGATGCCGCAGCTCCATACTCTCATGCCATGCCCGCCAAGTATGACCTCGATCTTACAAAGTCTTTCTCGGAGCCGCCACGAAAACCCAAATCTTCGGCACCGGCAGCGATCCTTGGAATGCCGGCGCCGGGCCGATGATGTGCGGTCTCCGCTCTTGCGGGGAGGCTCGGCGTATCATCTCCGTAGAAGGGAGTAGCCGATATGAGCACCCCCGTTGTCTTGATTACCGGCGCGTTGACTGGGATCGGACGTGCGGCGGCCTTTGCGCTTGCACGGGAAGGCAACCGCGTCGCCGTTTCCGGCCGCCATGACGACAGCGGCCAGGCGCTGGCCGCTGAGCTTCGCGGCTTCGGCGGCGAAGCGGAATTCATCCGTGCCGATGTGCGCCGCGAAGATGATGTGTGCAGCCTGGTCGATCAGACCGTCGCGCGCTTCGGTCGTCTGGATGCGGCCGTCAACAGCGCCGGCACCGAAGGCAAGCCCGGCCGGGTGACGGAACAGACCGCCGACAGCTACGCCGCGACGTTCGATACCAATGTGCTCGGCACGCTGCTCAGCATGAAGCATGAGCTACGGGTGATGCTGGGTCAGCGCAGCGGCAGCATCGTCAATGTTTCGTCGACCTACGGTCACGCCGGTACCCCCAACGCCTCCGTCTATGCCGCCAGCAAGCACGCGGTCGAGGGGCTCACCACATCTGCGGCGCTCGAGGTCGCGAGCTCGGGCGTTCGCGTCAATGCGGTTGCACCGGGGCCAACCGAAACCGGAATGCTCAACCGCTTTACCGGCAGCGCCGAAAGAAAGGCCGGCCTCATCTCGACCGTGCCGCTCGGCCGCGTCGGCGAGCCCGACGAGATCGCCAACGCCATCCTGTTTCTTTGCTCCGATCGGGCGTCCTTTATCAGCGGCCATGTGCTTTCGGTCGATGGCGGGAAGTCGGCAGGGTAAGATGTGAACCCGAAACCCACACACAGCGAGGTGAAGCCGTGGAACCGAATGTCGCGACCGCAGCAAAGCCGGTCAAAATTCCCGGGCCCGATCATCCGATCACAATCGAGCGCAATCCCGCTCGAATCGTCGTCTCGGTCGCGGGCCGGGTCGTCGCCGACACGCGAGAAGCGCTGACCTTGCGCGAAGCCGCCTATCCCGCGGTTCAATACATCCCGCGCGAGGATGTCGACATGACGCTCCTCGAACCCACCGATCATAGCACTTACTGCCCGTACAAAGGCGATTGCAGCTATTACAGCATCCCGCTCGGCGGCGAGCGCTCGGTCAACGCGGTGTGGAGTTATGAGGCTCCATACGCCGCCGTCACGCCGATCAAGGATTATCTCGCCTTTTACCCCAATCGCGTCGACGCGATCGAAGAACGGCCAGAGGCCTAAACCCTCTTCCGTTGAGCTTTCCGGGAGGTCGCTGTCAGCCGGCGACCCCCTGGAGCGCCGGCGCGCCTCGGGATGCAGGCACTGCAGCGCATCGGCGAGTTGGCCGATATCGGCTCGGTCGTCGCCTTCCTCGCATCCGACGATGCCTGCTGGATCACCGGCGACACAATCCGGTTCGATGGCGGCTCGAAGCTGTGAGCCTCCTTCTTAACGCAAAGACCAACGGGTGAATGTCATGGGTGGACTGGCGGATCGTATTCGCTATGTATTGGCTCACCCGCTCAGCGACGATCACGCCATCGACCCGATGCGCGAACTCGCTAACGTGCTGCGCGGTGTTGGCCTGGAACCCGAGTCCGGCGGCGGTGCCGTGACTTTCGCCGGGCGCGACCCGATCGTCAGCAGCCCGCTTCCATTCGCGACGATGGCGGCCGTTGCGCTGATGGCGAAGGCCGTGTCAGTGGCGGAGCTATGGCGATTCCGCGGCGGCCAAGGTCAGGACCTTTCGGTCAACCTCGGCAAGGCCCTGCATCGGCTGTGTCCGTTCTACGACAAGAAATGGGAACTGCTGAACGGCTACGCCCCCGGTAATCCGGCGGACCCGAAGAATCCGTTCATGCCCACGAACATGTACCGGACGCGCGACAATCGACGAATCCTGTTCATGAACATCTATCCCGGCATCCGGACCGCGGCACTCGCTTTTCTCGGCTGCAACGATGATCCGACGGCAATCGGCAGCGTGATCCGCAAGTGGGATGCGTTCGATCTGGAGGAGCAAGCGAACCGCGCCGGCCTGCAGGCTACCGTAGTGCGCAGTGCACAGGAGTTCCTCGACACCGAGCAGTGCCGCTATCTCGAAGATCTGCCGCTCGTGCACATCGAAAAGATCGCGGACAGCGACCCCGAGCCCTTCATGCCCCGACCGGAGACGCCGCTCGGCGGCGTGCGGGCGCTCGGGTTCAGCCACGTCATCGCCGGACCGGGCCTGGGGCGCGCACTGGCCTATCACGGAGCGGACGTCCTGAACCTGTGGACGCCGAACGATTTCGAGATGGACTTCAACTACTACTCGGCCAATGTCGGAATGCGCTCGGCGATCATGGACTTTCGGCGTCCTGACGAGATGGCGCGGTTCCGGCGGCTTGTGGCCGGAGCGGATATCTTCTTCGCCAACCGGCGGCCTGGCCTGCTGGAGAAGCTTGGAATAACAAGCAGCGAACTGGCGCGACTGCGTCCCGGCATCGTGCAGGTCGATTTCTCGATCTATGGGGCTGTCGGACCTTGGGCCAACCGAATTGGCTTCGATCAGACCGCTGGCGGCGTTTCCGGGGTGCTCGCCCTCGAAGGGCTCCGTCGAGGAACCGAAGCTCCCCGAAATCTTCGTCGTGAACGACTACATTTCATCCTGGATCGGAATGGTTGGGGCCATCGCCGCCTTGCGGCGCAGGGCCACGGAGGGCGGCAGCTACCGCGTCCGCGTGTCCCTAGCACGGGTGGCGTTGTGGCTGCTGCAAATGGGGATCTTCGACAAATCCTACGCCAGCGGTGTTGCCGGGCGTGCGGGCGATCACGCCTATCCCGACCCTGACCTGTTCGAAGCAGAAACACCCTGCGGCCATTATCAGGGGGTCACCGATCAGGTCGTCATGTCGGGCACGCCAGGTTTTTTTGCCGTACCCCTGGTTCCGCGCGGCTCAAGCAAGGCCGAGTGGCTGGCCCGCTGACTCCGCCCGGGTGAGATCAATCTGAAAGGGACGCACCGTGGCTGGAAGACTTTTAGGCAAGCGCGCGATCGTCACCGACCCGACCGAATATAACGGTGCGGACATCGTGGCGCTATTCCGCGAGGAAGGCGCCGAAGTGTTTGCCGAATCCTGGGACATGACAAAGCCCGAAATGGCTGAAGAGATCGTCGGAGAGGTCGCGCATGTCGACATCCTGATCGCAAACCTCGCCTATCCGCACACCTATGCTTTTGGCGAGGGCAATGCGACGCGCCGTCGAGCAGCGATCGAGGAACTCTACACCGAAGACTGCGTGCTGTATGCGCCGCCCGGCATATTCGTCGGCCCCGAAGCCCTCGACAAATTTGCTGGCGATCTGCGCGCAAAACCCACCCGCACTTCGTTTACATCCCGCATGGCGAGGCCCGGGCCCTCCGCAACGCCGGTCGTCTCGCTTGGGGGTCGGGGCCGCGCGGCGAGTCGCCCAGCTACACCGGCTTGGATGTGGTCGTCGTTCGCGATGGAAAGATCGCGGCGCTGTATGTGTTTCTCGATTCTGTGCCGTCGTAGCCGCGCAGGTTCGCCTTGACGATCACCGATGCGAGCATCCCGTTCTGGTCTACGCGCCTTTGGGTTCGCGTGAGGTTTTAAGGGCAACCTTCAATGGCCGATCACTGCTTGCCAACAGGACGGCGGCTCCGACCCCGCCGAATGACTGCTCCCGGCGCAACCTTGTCGTCCGAGCGGCTCTTGGCGAAGGACAGCAATTCCCCAAAGCCGCCGGTCAACGTTGTGACCCGCGAACCCGCCAAAGCATCTCTCATAATCCATTCTCGATTACGGCCTCTCAAAACCCGTTTGTGACGGCGTGCAAAAGTCAAGACTTTCGTGCATTTTTCTTGAACCACGATGCCATCGAGCCGCTCCTCAATGTCGAGGGCCACAAGGTGGCTACGCACGCGGTGGGTCTGGAAGGCTTATCCGCGCGCAATATGATCGCCCGCGTCGGCATCAAAGCGGCAAGCTGAAATGAATAGAGCGCGCGACAGGTTGAGGAGCTGCTGAAGACGAACGCTCTTTGGTGGCGCGCTCGCTATTGTACTCGGGCCGCCAATCGCGAAGGCGGACAAGGTATGGCGGATTGCGTTCTTCTCAGTGGCGGCGGGGCCCAATTACCTCGCCCGCGCCTTCAGGCAGGGCTTGCGCGACCTCGGCTGTGTCGAGGCTCGCAATCTCGTCATCGACTACCGTTGGATGGCGGGGCGCGAGGATCATTACCCCGATGTGGCACGCGAGCCATCGGATGGGCGGGTCGATCTGATCGTCACCACCGGGCACCCGGCCGCTCTCGCCGCCAAACGCGCGACCTCGCAGATCCCGATCGTCGCCCTCGCGGTGGTCGACCCCGTGAGTTCGGCCTCGCGGCGAGCCTGTCCCGTCGCTTTTGGCCCGAGCGGATCAGACAATTGGATGAGAAGAAGCGCGCTCATTCGAGCGCCTTGACGATTTCCTCGCACATTTTCTTGGCGTCGCCGAACAGCATCATTGTGTTGTTGCGGTAGAAGAGCTCGTTCTCGACGCCGGCGTAGCCGGAGGCCATCGAGCGCTTGACGAAGAGCACGGTCTTGGCGCGCTCGACATCGAGGATCGGCATGCCGTAGATCGGCGAGGAGGGATCGGTCTTCGCGGCCGGGTTGGTCACGTCGTTGGCGCCGATCACAAAGGCGACGTCGGTGGAGGCGAAATCGCGGTTGATCTCCTCCAATTCGAAGACCTCGTCATAGGGGACGTTGGCCTCGGCCAGCAGCACGTTCATGTGGCCCGGCATGCGTCCGGCGACCGGGTGGATCGCATAGCGCACATTGACGCCGTCTTTTTTCAGACTATCCGCCATTTCGCGCAGCGCATGCTGCGCCTGCGCGACCGCCATGCCGTAGCCCGGCACGACGATGACCGAGCTGGCGTTCTTCATGATGAAGGCGGCATCCTCGGCGCTGCCCGACCTGACGACGCGGTCGCCGACCCCGGCCCCCGCGGCCACCGTGCCGCCCTCGGTGCCGAACCCGCCCAGGATCACATTGAAGATCGAGCGGTTCATCCCCTTGCACATAATGTAGCTGAGGATCGCACCCGAGGAGCCGACGAGGGCGCCGGTCACGATCAAGAGGCTGTTCGACAGCGTGAAGCCGATGCCGGCCGCCGCCCACCCCGAGTACGAGTTCAGCATCGAGATCACGACCGGCATGTCGGCCCCGCCGATCGGCACGATCAGCAGAAAACCGAGCGCCAGGGACGCCAGCAGGAGCAGCCAGAAGGCGGCTGCCGCCTCGGTCGAGACGAAAATCGCAATCAGCAGGATCAGCAGGGCTCCGAGCGCGGCATTGACCAGGTGCTGACCCGGGAACACGAGCGGCCGGCCGGTCACGAGCCCCTGCAATTTGGCAAAGGCGACGATCGAGCCGGTGAAAGTGATCGCGCCGATCGCCATGCCGAGCGACATCTCGACAAGGCTGCTGCCGTGGATCGAGCCGCGCACCCCGATGCCGTATAATTCGGGGTAGGTGAAGGCGGCGGCGGCGACGCATACCGCGGCGAGGCCGACCAGGCTGTGGAACGCTGCGACCAGCTGCGGCAAGGCCGTCATCTGGATGCGCAGCGCAATAAAGGTGCCGATCGTCCCGCCGATCAGGATGCCGAGAATGATCAGCCAAAAGCTGACGACATGCGGGGTCAGGAAGGTGGTGACCACCGCGATGATCATGCCGGCGATGCCGTAGACGTTGCCGACCCGGGCCGTTACCGGCGAAGACAGACCGCGCAACGCCAGGATGAAACAGACCGAGGCGACCAGATAGAAGAAGGCGGAGAGATTCTCGCTCATCGCGGCCCCGCTATCGCTTTTTCTGGAACATTTCGAGCATGCGCTGGGTAACGATAAAGCCGCCGAAGATGTTTACGGCGGCCAAAGTCACCGCGACGAAGCCCATGATCTTCGCAAAGCTGACGCCGAGCGGGCCCGCGGCGATCAAGGCGCCGACGATGATGACGCTCGATATCGCGTTGGTCACGCTCATCAGCGGCGAGTGCAATGCCGGGGTTACCCGCCACACGACGTAGTAGCCGACAAAGACCGCGAGCACGAAGACGGTCAATTCAAAGACGAAGGACGGGCCGCCGGCGACAGCGGGGGTGGCCTGAACCGTTGTCAGCTGGTGCGTCAACAGATCGAGATTGCGCGCGAGAGCGCTGGCCTGGTCGGCGAGCTCGCTGGCGCGGTCGGCCAGAGAGGTGGGGTCGGCCATCGCATCGTCTCCGTCAGTTCGAGGCTGCCGCTTCCGCTGCGGCCGGCGAGGCGAGCAGCGGGTTCACGACCGTGCCGTTTTCGGTCAGCAAGGTCGCCTTGATGATCTCGTCGGCAGTGTCGATCTTCAGCTCCTTGTCTTTGACCAATAGAGCGAGGAACGACAGCAGGTTGCGGGCGTAGAGCTGGCTCGCGTCAGCGGCGATGCGGGAGGGCATGTTGACGGGCCCGATGATCTTTACGCCGTTCGGGGTCAGGACGGTCTCCTCCGGCCGGCTGCCCTCGACATTGCCGCCCGCCTCGACCGCGAGGTCGACAATGACCGACCCGGCGGCCAGCTCGGCGACCATCGCGCTGGTCAACAGAACCGGCGCCTTGCGTCCGGGGATCAGGGCCGTGCAGATGACGATGTCGGTCCGCTTCAGCGCCTCTGTGATCCGCTCGCGCTGCCGCCGCTGGTAGTCTTCCCCCATCTCGCGGGCGTAGCCTCCGGCAGTCTCGGCGGTGCGGGCCGCCGCCTCGTCGACGGTGATGAAAGCCGCACCGAGGCTCTCGACCTGCTCTTTCGCCGCGGCGCGCACATCGGTCGCAGACACGATCGCGCCGAGGCGCCGGCCGGTGGCGATTGCCTGCAACCCCGCGACACCCGCACCCATGACCAGAATGCGCGCCGCCTTGATGGTTCCGGCCGCAGTCATCATCATCGGGAAGGCGCGGCCGAACTCGGCGGCGGCGTCGACGACGGCCTTGTAGCCCGCGAGATTGGCCTGCGACGACAGCACATCCATGGCCTGCGCGCGGGTGATCCGCGGCACCAGCTCCATCGCAAAAGCGGCAATCCCGGCGCCGGCATAGGCCTCGGCATCCGCGGGGTTCTGGGCCGGCTGCAGCAGGCCGATCAGCACCGCCCCGCGTTTGAACAATGCGAGCTCGTCGATGCCGCCCTCGCTGCCGATCAGCGGACGCTGAACCTTGAGCACGATATCCGCATCGCGCGGAGAGCCGTCGCCTCATCTGCCGCGAGCGAGGCTCCAGCCTCGGCGAACGCGGCGTCCCTGAACCAGGCGCCTTCGCCGGCGCCGCTCTCCACAACAACTTCGAGACCCATCCCGATCATGCGCTTGACGGTATCGGGCGACGCCGCAACCCGGTGTTCGAAGGCGCGCCTTTCCTTGACGACGGCGACTTTCATGGACCGGATGTTCCCCAATGGCAGGGCCGAAAGAACCGCCGCACAATGCCGTGCGGTGTCCAATTTGTGAAGAGTGAACGCCGGGGCGCGCCCCGCGCTTCCGCCTCCGTCTTCTTTGGTGATAGGCTGCGCTTGTCGCCAGCCGCGTACGCGACGGGCCTGGCTGGCTATTGCCGCCGCGCGGGGACACCGGCAAATTCGGTTGCGTATCAAACGGGAGTCGAGCTTGCCGGGAATAACTCGTCGGGAGGTCCGTTGTCACCCAGTCAAAACTTGGCGGAAGCGCCGGTACGTCTAATTCCAGGCGAGAGATCCGGTGAGCATCCGTTTCGGCGATCAGCTGATCAGCCGTCCTGCCAAGGCTGCGGCGGTTCGCGCGCCGGCTCACGGGCTCGGCCGTCGAGGCCGACGATCTGGTTCAGGCGGCATGCGAACGCGCCCTCGCACGACAGCATCAGTTTCAGGAGGGCACGCGCTTCGACAGCTGGATGTTTCGCATCGTGCAGACGATCTGGATCGATCAGGTCCGCTCGCGAGATGTGCGCAAGGAGGGCGGCGAGTTTGCCGAAGAACGGATGGGCTCGGACGAGGCGGTGCGCCGGGTCGAAGCTCGGCTCGCTCTCGATGAGGTTCGGCGGGCGGTCGACCGCTTGCCGCCCGATCAGCGCACGGCCCTGTTGCTCGTGACAGTTGATGGACTCAGCTACAAGGAGACTGCCGAAATCGTAGGTGTGCCAGTGGGAACGATCATGAGCCGCCTCGCGCGCGCCCGCATCGCCTTGCAGCTGCAACTCGAAGCGGGCGGCGGGATGCGCAGGACGTACCGACAATGCAGCAGCGCAGTGAGGACCGTCTCATTGCCTATCTCGACGGCGAGGTCGACGTGTCGGAGAGGCGCGCGATCGAGGCTTGGCTCGACAGCGATCCGGCAGCTCGCGACAAGCTCGCCGCGCTCGCCCAATCGGATGCTCTGGTGCGCTCGGCCTTCGACGAGGTCATGCACGAACCGTTGCCCGACCGGCTGATCGCGGCCGCCCGGGGCGAAAGGATCCCGGCGGAACCGAGCGCTAAAATCGTCCCCTTCCGACGCGGGCGCGGCACGGGCGCGCCCCTGCCGCGCGCAGTTGGTGGCTCGGGTTCCCGCTGGCCACCGCGCTGCTCGGCGTGCTGCTGCGGCGCAGTTGCTCATCATCGGCCGGCGCGCCTGCCCGGAGGCATCGGCGGAACGCAGCCTCGCTCGAATGCCGCCGCACCAACCCCAGGCTCGACAACGGCTCGCGTTACTCCAAGCGGCTGACCGCGCCGACGACGGCGTCCTGGTCGACGTGCCGGCGAGCGGCGACGGCGCGAGGCGCGGCAAAAGATCAGCCAGAGCCTGCCGCAGCCACAGAGGTGCGGTTGCCGTAGCTCAACCTCAAACCCTGGGGTCTCACCTTCCGCGGCGCCCGCCTCGTCGTCGCCGACGAACGGCCGGCGCACAGCTGATGCATACGACGACAAAAAGCGATCGACCGCTGACGTTGATCATCGGGTCGACGAAAGAGCCCGACACCGCGCCGACCCTGGCGCCGCGACAACGTCAACCTTCTGTACTGACGCCACAGCGTCGGGCCTATGCGGTGGTCGGCAAACCGAGGTCGGCTATCTCTCGGCATCGCCAACAACGTCGCCTGGCGGCTCGACGCGATCTACGAACCTTTCCCTCTCCCCAGAGCGGGCGGGAGGGCGGCGCGGCCACATACCGATAATTTGCATCGAGACCAATCGCGCTCATCTGATATAGACGAGGGCGCGGCGGGAGTTCTTGCCGCGAACGAAAGGCAAGAGAGGCTCGACAATGGCGGCTATAGAATCGACACCGGAAATGGCGGCTGCGGTCTACGCGACGATGGCGCGGGAGCTCGCCGCGGTGGTCCGGCGCCGGTTGGGCAGGCCGTTGACGTTGGCCGACAAGATCCTGCTGGGGCACCTCGACGACCCCGAACACCAGGAACTGGAGCCCGGCAAGAGCTACCTGCTGGTCCGTCCCGACCGCGTGGTATTTCAGGATGTGCTTGGGCAGACGGGGCTGCTGCAGTTCGTGCGATCCGTCGCGACAAGGTCGCGGTGCCGGCGACGATCCATTGCGACCACCTGATCCAGGCGCGGGTCGAAGGCGCAGCGGACCTGCGCAAGTCGCTCGCCGAAAACAAAGAAGTCTATGATTTCCTGCGTTCCGCGGCGGCGAAATACGGGTTGGGCTTTTGGGGACCCGGCGCCGGCATCATCCACCAGGTGGTGTTGGAGCAATACGCCTTCCCCGGCGAATTGATCATCGGCACCAACTCGCACACCCCCAACGCCGGCGGTCTCGGCGCCTGCTCCGTCGGAGTGGGCGGCGCCGACGCCGTCGAGGTCATCGCCGGATTGCCTTGGGAGGTGCTCTACCCGAAGCATATCGCGATTTACCTGACCGGCAGCCTGGGCGGCTGGACGGCGCCCGAGGAACGTCATTCTCTACGTGGCCGGGCAGCTAACCGTCTCCGGCGCCACCAACGCGATCGTCGAATATATTCAGGCCGGTGCGCGCACGATCAGCGCCGGGAAGGCGACGATCACCAATATGGGAGCCGAACTCGGCGCCACAACACTTCGATCTTCCCGGCCGATGAGCACATGGCCAAATATCTGCGCGCCACCGGCAAGGAGGGCCTCGTCCCGCTGATGCAGCAGAACCAGCATCTGCTCGAACCGGACAAGGAGGTCGAGGCTGATCCCACCAAATACTACGACTGCGTCGTCGAGCTCGATCTGTCCAAGCTCGAGCCCTATATCGTCGGTCCCCATTCGCCCGACCGGGCGCGCCCGATCTCGAAGCTCGCCGCCGAGGTCGCCGACCCGAAGAACGGCTTTATCGACGAGATCTCGACCGCGCTCATCGGCAGCTGCACGAACTCGTCCTACGAAGACATGAGCCGCGCCGCGGATGTCGCCGAGCAAGCCAAGCGCACGGGCTGAAAGCAACGGTGCCGTTTTTCATCACCCCGGGCTCAGAACAAGTCCACGAAACCATCCAACGCGACGGACAGATACAGACGTTGGAGAACATGGACGGCACAGTACTGGCGAATGCGTGCGGGCCGTGCATCGGTCAATGGCGAGAGTCCTCGCCGCGGTGACGTGCCAAATTCGATTATCACCTCCTTCAACCGCAATTTCCAACAGCGCAACGATGGGACGCAGACGACAATGACCTTTATCGGCAGTCCGGAAATCGTCACCGCCTTTGCGCTGGCGCTGCGGCTCGTCGTTCAACCCAATAACCGACAAGCTGACGAACCCGACGGCAACCCGTGCCGCTCGACCCGCCACAGCCCGCACCGGAGCTGCCGGCACGCGGTTTCGTCACCGGGCTAGCGGCCTACGTTGCGCCACCAGCAGACGGCACGCGATCCAGTTGGAGGTGAATCCCAACAGCGAACGGCTGCAATTGTTAGCGCCGTGGGCGGCATGGGACGGCAAGACTATGGTGGACTTGCCGGTGCTATTCAAAGCAAGGGCAAAAGCACAACCGACCACATCTCACCGGCGGGACCATGGCTGCGCTATCGCGGACATCTGGACAAGATCAGCGACAACATGTTCATGGGCGCGACCAACGCCTTCACCAATGAGACCGGCACCGGCGTCAACGTGCTGACCGGCGAGAAGGGGGAGGCTATCGGCAAGCTCGCCCGCTACTACAAGGCCCACGGCGTCCGCTGGGTCGCGGTCGGCGACGACAATTACGGCGAGGGCAGCAGCCGCGAGCACG
>CAVOWQ010000018.1:0-10495 GCA_963700195.1 uncultured Alphaproteobacteria bacterium | reverse complement strand
CTGCGCAAAACGCTTCAGGGTGCGGGATAGGCTTGCTTCCTTCCGGCCCGTGAGTGTCGCCAGTTCGCGCATGGATGTCGGCTTATGAAGCCTTATGGCGTCAAGCACGGCGAGATTCCCAGGCGACAGCAGCTTAACCATCGCCTCGGCCGAAACCTGATCGGCGGCAGCTTGGGCCGCCGTCGCCTCGCTATCGAACCACTTTTTCGGGGTATCGCGCGTCGCCTGCGGATCGCAGATCACCCGCTTCGTCCACGCGGCAAATTCGCCGATGGAACCCATTTTATAAGTCGTTGGGGATGCCTTTTTCATTGAGTGTCCGTTTTACCTCCTGCCAAAAATCATCCAGCAACTTGAATGATGTAGTGAATGCATAGGGACGGCCCTCGTCCTTTGTTGTCCGGTGCCAGTGGTCATAGACAATACGCTTGCGCCTCCTACCAGCTTGTTCGATTGGATGCGCGTTATCGAACCTAACCCACGGAGCACCCCCGGCCTTCGGCCGGAGGACGAGCGCGTAGCTGATGCCATGGGGGCGCTGCGGGGTTTTCTTCGTACGTCGCACGGCAAACCCTACAATCACCCCCGGAGCCATCTCATACTCGGCACCATCCAAGCTCAGCAGCAGCTCGAGCTCTTCATCCATATATTAACATAACATGTTAAGTAAATCGCCTCAAGCCTAGACATGTGATAATGCCGTTTATCGAATACTCTAGCCGGTTCCGACGATGCGTTACCCAATGCCGAATTACCCTTGCGAGTTTGAAATTCCGGATGCCTGGCTGACAGAGGCCAGCATCGACGGTTTCACTCGAACTGCTCCCGCCTACCGTTCCACGGCCGCGGCGGTGGCGGTGCCGTTGCGCGAAATCGAGCCGCCGTATCGCACGCCATCGACCACAAAAGACTGGCGCGGCTTCGACCGTTCGCGGTTCATGTCGGTACTACGGAGATCACCGGCTGCTGTTCGGCCAAAGCGGTGGTCACTTGGGTGTTGATGTAGCCGAACTGCGCATCCCGGTCGGGGTGACTGTCGCCTTCTGTGGTCTTACGGTTGCCTTGCAGACTGTAACCTGTCTCATTGAGCAAGTGGCCGACCAGGGTGCGGCTGACCTCGTGACCCTGGGCTTGCAGTGCCTGCGCCAGCCGGCGCACGCTTTTGCAGGTCCACCGCAACGGCGATTCCGGGTCACCCCGCGTCGTCGGCTCGACCAGCGCCTCGAGATCGTGAAGCAGCGTGTGGTCCTTGGAGACCGTTCTCCTGCGTCCAGCTCCCGGCCGCCTAATGCGCTCCGAGGGCTCGTCCGACGCCAATTCCTTCAGGCCCCGTCCGATGGTGCTGGGCGCAACCCCGGTCGCCATCGCGACCGCCGCAATCCCGCCATAACCCGCGGCAAACGCCTCCGCTGCCGCAACCAGACGCCGGCCGCGTTCATCGAGAAAGGGCGCCACCGCCGAAAACCGCTCTCGAATGGGTTCGATATCGATCACCGCCACCATATATGGTATGGAAAGTCGGTTGTAAACCCATATCTAACTCTATCAAAAGTCAATTCGATAATTTCCGGTCGAGCCCTAAATGGCATTGCGGCGGGGGCCGAGATCGAACCGGTTCCGCTGCTCGAGCTGCCTGCCGGTGATTTCGTAAATCGGGCGCCGTATCGTTATCGGGTGCGTGATGGGTATCATCGCTTCTATGCGTCGATCGCGGTCGGCTTCGAATGCCTGCCGGCGGTGATAACATGAACCAACTCGTCCGCATTACCGCTTCGCCCGCACTGCCGACGCTCGCCGCCGCCGCCGGTGAGCGCGCGTCGATGCGCTTCCTCGAATTCTTCGCGGCCAACGCCCGCAACCCGCACACGCGCCGAGCGTATGCCCGCGCCGCCGAGGAATTTTTTACCTGGTGCGCGAGTGTTGGCGTGCCGATCGTCGCCATCCAGGCGGTGCACGTCGCCACCTGGATCGAGGCCGGCACCCGCGAGCTCGCGGCGCCGAGCGTCAAGCAACGGCGGGCCGCGATCCGCCACCGGTTCTACTGGCTGGTGACCGGCCAGGTCGTGCCGGTCAACCCGGCCGCGTCGGGTGCGCGGGCCACGGCACGTCGTGACGTCCGGGCAAACGCCGGTGCTCGATCCCTCTGAAGCTCCCGCGCTGCTCGACATTATCGACACCGCGAAGGTCGCAGGTCTGCGCGATCGCGCGCTGATCGGGCTCATGGTCTATTCGTTCGCGCGGATCGGTGCTGCGCCCGGGATGACGGTCGAGGATGTCTTTACACAGAACCGCCGGCTATGGGTGCGGCTGCGCGAGAAGGGCGGTAAGCGGCACGCGATGCCGTGCCACCACAACCTCAAGGAATATCTCACCGCCTATCTCGACCTCGCAGGCCTGCGCGGCGATCCCAAGGGGCCGTCAGCCTCGATGAGGTCGAGCGGATCGTGATTTGAACCATGAAGCCCGGCGAAAATCTTCAGCGCCTTGTGCGTGCACTCGAACAAGCGATCAATGCTGCATCAAACATCACCATCGAGTCTCCGAAACGACTGCCCGATAAAGACACCGGCAGACTGCGTGAACACGACGTTGTTCTGACTTTTGCGTTCAGCCATCATAACTTGATCCTAGCGCTAGAGTGTCGTGATCGGTCTCGAAGGGTTGGCGTCCCCGATGTCGAAGCGTTTCGTAACAAATGCGATCGAACTGGTGTGCATCGAGCGATCATCGTTTCAGCCACTGGGTTCACGAAAACTGCCCTCACGAAGGCCGCCACGATGGAAATTGGCTGCTTAGGGTTGGAAGAAGTTCCTCAGTTCAACTGGTGCCGAGCACCAGCAATCGAGTATTATGAGCGCGACCTCCTTCCCGGCCCCTCTTGGCAAATCGATACGGAGCTCCCCTTCGGGGGAGTTCCGCATATCTATGACAGCACCGGCGCTAAGCTCGATGAAACGGGTTTTACCAATATTGCACAAGCATGTCTTAGCCAGCACCCGCCGGGCTTGGCAAAAAGACAAGACGATGAAGCTCGCACGAGACCAGTGCTTTGTACTTTTGTAAATGAGTCAGCATCAGCGTTTCATCTCATAAATGAGAACGGTCAGCGTGTACCGTTAACGTGCATGGTGATAAACATTTTATATAAGTCAAGATACTCACTGATCCCTTTCAGCTTCCACGATTATATCGACTATGCCAAAGGCCACTCGCTATCTAGTGCCGCAGTTGCCAAGATAGAGCACGGCAGTCTCAAAGGCGATCTTGTCCTACAGAGGGATGAACTTACGGGCATTGTGAAAATCACCTTCGTTCCTCCCTCTCCGTAAATCCTCCCGAAACCTGCAAGCGATACACCGGATTATCACGTGGAGCGGGCAGCAATGAAAGCCCCGGTCATGGTGGCAGGGGCTTTTGTGCGGCTCGGCCCGGATACGAAGCGCCGTCCGTATGGGTCGGCCAGCATGCCAAGTTGCACTGCTGCTTGGCGCCGCTGGGTCCCGAATACTCATAAAGCGACAGCAAAATTGCCATAATCATATGATAATTCATCTCTGAGGCATCCCAGCGGCGGGCGCAAGGTGACGATCGAGGTAGAGCGATGACTGATATTTCGCTGCAGAAAACAGCAACGACAGCTAAAAGGGTTCGAGGTCGACCGTTTGCGAAGGGGCGGTCCGGAAATCCCGCCGGCCGGCCTCGCGGCTCGATCAACCGGTCGACTCGGGCGGCACAGCTGTTGCTCGACGGCGAAGCGACGGCGCTGAGCCGCAAGGCGGTCGAACTCGCCCTCGCCGGCGATCCGACGGCATTGCGGCTCTGTCTCGACCGCACCGTCGCGCCGCGCCGCGACCGTTCGGTCGAGCTCCCTCTGCCGCCGATCAACAGCGCGGCCGACATCCTTGGCGCGATAAAGGCGGTCGCCGACGCGGTCGGGCGCGGCGGCATCACCCCCGGCGAGGGGTTCGCGCTGTCGCAGATGATCGAAAGCTTTCTGCGGGCGATCGACGCGAGCGATTTCGATCATCGCTTGCGGCAGTTGGAGGACGCGCAGTCAGCACACCGTCCGGACCCTTATGGGTATACGCCCCGCTAAGGACCTGAGCTTGACCCACACTCCCGATACAGCGGAAGACAGCAAACCGACCGCGGAATTGCCGCTGTTACTGCGCCCCGTCGCGGCACTCCAACCCAGGATTTCCGCGGCGGAGCGAAGCCGATCGCTCTATTTTCGCTGCAAAAAACAGCAAAAACAGCTAGTGCTCCGAGTCATTCACACGATTCCATCAGGCAGTGACGCACCATCGCTCATATCAAATCCCGCTACACCGGCGAAAGCCGGTGCCCACGGCAAAGTGGATCCCGGCCTTCGCCGGGAAAGCGCGGAGGGGACAGAGCGAGCGTGGGCTCGGCGCAGCGAGACCGGCGAGGGTCAACTACACGCTGTCGACGCCGAAGGCCCAGCGGCGGGCGATCTGATGACCGATGGCCAAGGGCGGCGGCAATGTCGGAAGGTCCGGAATGGGGGCGTCCGATCGCGACCGTTCGACCATCGCCCGCACCTCGTCGCGCTCGAACCAGCGCACCTCGGCGAGCTCCTCGGGGTCGATCGTGATCTCCTCGGTCAGCGCTTCGCCGAGAAAGCCCATCATCAGGCTCGACGGAAACGGCCAAGGCTGCGAGGCGAGATAGCGGACGCGTCCGATATGAATGCCCGATTCCTCGAGGACTTCGCGGCGGACCGCCTCTTCCAAGGTCTCACCCGGCTCCATAAAGCCGGCAAGACAGGAAAACCGGGCGCCCGGACGCCGGTGGCCGCGGCCGAGCAGGCACCGCTCGCCCCTGACCGCGAGCATGATCACGACCGGATCGACGCGCGGAAAGTGGTGCACCTCGCAGTTCGGGCAATGCCGCATCCAGCCTCCGGAAGCGACGATGCTGGGCGTCCCGCATCGTGCGCAGAAGCGATGCCGGGCATGCCAGTCGATCAGCGAGCGCGCCTCGGCAAGCATTGCCGCCTCCCCGCCGTCGATCATTGGGGCGGCCGCGCGCGCATCCATGAGGACGCTGTCGCCGTCGCTCGAGACCTCGGTCGAGCCCGCGTCGAGTGCGAAAAACGCAAGGCCGTCGCGGATGCCGAGCAGGATGAGGGTATTGCCGCTGTCGATCTGGGGCCGCCATGGGGCGACCCCCTGCCAATCCAAAGCCGCTGCCGAAGAATGGCGAATCTGCGGCTTGAGGCCGTGCAGCGGCAGCACCCGGGTGGTGGGATCTTCGAGCAACGACGCGACCCAGATGGCGTCCTGGCGCCGCTGGCTCACGCGGTCGAGCGGGTTGCCGGCAAAACAATAAATCTCTTCCATTTGGACAGCATACCTCTTCAGCGTCGGTGACGGTCAAACGCAGCAATGCAGCATTGTACTCGGACTCACCCGGCGGCGTGCGTAAGCAGCATGCGGCCGTAGGGGGCCATGGCCGCTTGGCGGCTGGCGGCGTGGTGGGTCAGGATAGTCATCAGATCGCGCCGGATCGCCCCCAGCTCGTCGTTGTCGTAGACCCAGCGGGCGCCGTTCATCTCGCACAAGCGGTCGACCGCCCAGCTCACCTGATGTTGCGCGTAGACCATGTCGCGCCGGGCGCGCAATGCCTCGGCCTCGGTGATCTTGCGGCCCGAGCTGACCGCTGCGGTGCTGGATTCGCGACCGGTGTGCAGCAGCATCGTTGCGACATCGATCGCCGCGGCGGCCTCGCCGATCGTCATCTGCACGACCTCGGATTCGGCGAGTTTGGTCACGCCGCGCGACACCCGGCCCGCCAGCGCGGCGCAAGCGATATCGAGCGCGCGGCGGCCGAGCGCAATGGCGACCGGCGGCAGCGAATAGGACACCAGGAATCCGCGAGGTGCGCGCAGCACCGGATATTCCGGGTGCACCAGCGCGCCCGGCGGGGTGCCGGCGAAGAGGTCGCTGACCATCACGCAGCGGTGCTCGGGAATGAACACATCGTGCAAGACCAGCGACTTGCTGCCGGTGCCGGCGAGGCCGAGCACCTGCCAGTCATCGACGATCTCGACCTCGGCGAGCGGCGCCAAGAGATAGGCGATGTGCCGCGGGTCGCCCAGCTCCCCGAGGAAGGCGCCGAGGATCGCCCATTGCGCATAGTCGCAGCCGCTGGAGAACGGAAACCGTCCGCTCAGCCGCCAACCCCCGGCGACGCGCTTAGCGGCGGCGCGCGGCGCCAACGAGGACGAGGCGACCGCTTTTGGGTCGTCGCCCCAGACATCGATCTGCGCCTCTTCCGGATACTGGGCGATGATCCACTGGTGTTCGGCCAGCACCGCATAGACCCAGGCCGACGACGCGCAGCCATAGGTCAATTCCTCGACGATGCGGGAAAACAGGCTGAAACGGCCCTGCTGCCCGCCGAACCGCCTTGGCTGCAAGATCCGCAGGACGCCGGCCGCGTGGTACTCGGCGATGGTCTCCGGCGGAAGGCGGCGAGCTGCCGCCGCAGCCGGTGCGCGATCGGCAAGCCGAGGAACGATCGCCCGTGCGCGATCCAGCATTGCGCGGTCCCCGTCGGGCAGGGTGCTGTCATCCGCGAGGGAGGGAACTCGGCCACAACCGGTCATGCATTACACTCTGGCGGAAAAAACCGTCCGGTGCTCGAAGTAATACCACGGCGGAAATCTCGCCGCAGTAGGGCCCTTTCGGTCAGCCCTCGCGCGGCTCGAACCTATAGGGTGTAGCGCTCGAGGTCAGCGGATCGAGCGCGAGCCGGTGCTCGAGCGGGGGAAAGGCCCGGCTGCGGCAGTCCGAGCGATTGCACAGGCGGCAAGACAGGCCGATCCCGACCTTGGCCCGGTCGAGGTCGAGCCCGTCGGCATAGATGATCTCCTCGGCGTGCGCCACGCTACAGCCCATCGCCACGACATGGACGGGGCGGGGTTCTCCCCAACGTGTCGCCGGCCGCGTCACCGCCCGCGCGAAACAAAGATAGGCGTCGCCGTCGGGCAGCTCGGCGACTTGCACCTGGACAGCGCCGGGCTGCGAAAAGGCGGTATGCACCACCCAGCGCGGGCACGAGCCGCCGTAGCGTGCGAACGGGAAGCCTGCCGCCGAGAAGCGCTTCGACACGTTCCCGGCCGGATCGACGCGGACAAAAAAGAACGGCACGCCGCGCGCGCCGGACCGTTGCAAGGTGGATAGGCGGTGACAGGCCTGTTCGAAGGAAACCCCGAAGCGTGCCGCCAGCGCCTCCATGTCATGGCGCAGCTCTTGCGCCGACTCGAGGTACGCGGCGTACGGCATCAGGATCGCGCCGGCGACATAGTTGAGGAGGCCTATGCGGATCAGCATCGCCGCTTCCGCCGACGACGGCGCGGCCTCGCGCGATACGGTTTCCACCGCGTCGCGCGCTTCGAAGAGCGCGAGCTGGAACGCCATGTGGAACCCGCGGCTCTCTCGCGGCAGAGTCTCGGCGAGTGCCAGCCGGCGAGTCTCCGGATCAAAGCGGCGCAGCACCCCGTCAAGCGGCTGCACAGTGACGGTGAGACGGTGCGTCCTGCGCAACCTTTCGGCAAGGGCGTGGTTCATCTCGGCCGGCGCGGCGGCGCAGGCGGCGGCGATCCTGTCGGCAGCCTCTTCGAGCGCCGGGAAATGGTTGGCGCGGTCATCGAAGAAATCGCGAGCTTCCTCATTGGGTAGCAGAATGCGCCGCCCCGACGGAAGGGCGATGCCTCCGGCGTCCTCGCGGGCCACCCGCCACGCGCGATAAAGGGCGAGCACCGCGCGCGCCGCGTTCGGACTCGAGCCGGCCAAAGCGGCGATTTCGGCTTCGGGCACCGCGTCGACGCCCAACAAGGGATCGGAAAAAGCCTCGCGCAGCCCGATCTCGAGCCGACGCTCCTGCGAGCCCGAGAGCGTCGCGAGGTCGAGGTTGAATATCTCGGCGAGCTTGATCAGCAATATGCCGCTCACCGCGCGCTGATCGTGCTCGATCAGGTTCAGATAACTCGCCGAGATGCCGAGCCGGTTCGCCAATGCCTGCTGCGACAGGTTTCGCTCAGTGCGCAGTCGCCGCACGGTGCGTCCGATCTGGACACGCGACATTTTTACAGCCTTTACAAAAATTGAGCACGGTCTGTGAAGACACCAACAGAATTGCACTGATCATGCCACATTGGGACTCGCCGTTGCAGCTGCAAAGTCGTTACTGAAGCCATACGGTTTCGACAGAGGAAAGATATGATGCAGCCCGACGGATTTTCAGATATTCGCCGAGACTACGGCCCCGCCGATGTCGAGCGGCTGGCAGGCTCCTTTCGCATTCGTCATACATTGGCGGAAATGGGCGCCGTGCGGTTGCGGCATCTGTTGAACACCGAGCCCTTTGTGCCGACGCTCGGCGCCCTGACCGGCAATCAGGCCGTGCAGCAGGTCAAGGCCGGTTTAAAGGCAATTTATCTATCCGGCTGGCAGGTCGCGGCCGACGCAAATACTGCCGGGCAGATGTATCCCGACCAGTCGCTCTATCCGGTGGATTCCGTGCCCAATGTGGTCAGGCGCATCAACAATGCACTGCGCCGCGCCGACCAGATCGCCCAGTCGGAAGGGGATGGCGACGACACCTACTGGATGGCGCCGATCATTGCCGATGCCGAGGCCGGGTTCGGCGGCGCGCTCAACGCCTACGAGCTGATGAAGGCGATGATCGAAGCCGGCGCGGCCGGTGTGCATTTCGAGGACCAGCTCGCGTCGGAAAAGAAATGCGGTCACCTGGGCGGCAAGGTCCTGGTGCCGATCAGCCAACATATCCGCACCCTCAACGCCGCCCGTCTCGCGGCCGATGTCGAGCGCGTGCCGACTGTGCTGCTGTGCCGCACAGATGCGCAATCAGCGCAATTGTTGACCAGTGACATCGACGATCGCGACCGCCCGTTCATCAGCGGCGAGCGCACCGCGGAGGGCTTCTTCCGCATTCGCGCGGGGCTCGGCGTCGAATACGCGATTGCGCGCAGCCTCGCTTATGCGCCTTACGCCGACCTCCTATGGTGGGAGACGAGCGAGCCCGACCTCGGCGAGGCCGAGCGTTTCGCCGATGCGATCCATAGCGAGTTCCCCGGCAAATTGCTGGCTTACAACTGCTCGCCGAGCTTCAACTGGCGCAAGAAATTGCCGCCCGAAAAGTTGGCGAGCTTTCAGCACGATATCGCGCAAATGGGCTACCGGTTCCAATTCGTCACTTTGGCCGGCTTTCACAGCCTCAACCTCGCAATGTTCCAACTGGCGCGGAACTATAGCGAGGGCGGTATGGCGGCCTACTCAGAATTGCAGCAGGCCGAGTTCGCAGCAGAGGCGGAAGGTTACACTGCAACCCGGCATCAGCGCGAGGTCGGCGTCGGCTATTTCGATGCCGTGGCAATGGTGATTTCGGGTGGACGCTCCTCGACGACGGCGCTGGCCGGCAGCACCGAGACCGCGCAATTCCGCGAGGATCGGCCGGCCGACTCCACGCAGCACGGCCATGACGAGGGCTCGATGCACAACCACGATCGGGCGGTGCACGATTGGGCGGCGCAATGACCGCGGGCGTCGCCATTCGCGGGGCGATGAAGCCCGGCTATGAGAAGGTGCTCACCCCCGAGGCGATCGATTTTGCCGTGGAGCTCGAGCGCGAATTCGGTGCGGAGCGGCGGCGTCTCCTCGCCCGCCGCGCCGAGATCCAGCGCCGGCTCGATGCCGGATGGAAGCCCGACTTCCTACCCGAGACCAAGGCGATCCGCGACGGCGAGTGGCGGGTGGCGCCAATCCCGCGCGACCTCGAGGACCGCCGCGTCGAGATCACCGGCCCGACCGACCGCAAGATGGTAATCAATGCGCTCAATTGCGGCGCCAATGTCTTCATGGCCGATTTCGAGGACGCCAATACGCCGACCTGGGAAAACCTGATCGAAGGCCAGGCCAATCTCGGTGAAGCGGTGCGCCGGACGATCGCCTTCGACGACCCGCAGACAGGGCGGCATTATTCGCTGAACGGCAAGACCGCTGTGCTGTTCGTGCGGCCGCGAGGCTGGCATCTCCCGGAAAATCACATGCTGGTCGACGGCGAGCCGATGTCCGCGGCGCTGTTCGACTTCGCCCTCTTCACTTTTCACAATGCAAAGGAGTTGGTGGCGCGAGGCACGGGCCCTTATTTCTACCTGCCGAAACTCGAGAGCCATCTCGAAGCGCGGCTGTGGAACAGCATCTTCCTGCACGCGCAGGCAAGGCTCGGGCTGCCCAAAGGGACGATCCGCGCCACCGTGCTGATCGAAACCATTATGGCCGCTTTCGAGATGGATGAGATCCTCTGGGAATTGCGCGACCACTCGGCCGGGCTCAACTGCGGCCGCTGGGATTACATCTTCAGCTTCATCAAGAAATTCGCCGAGGACCCGAATTGCGTGATGCCCGATCGCGGGCAGGTCACGATGACGACCCATTTCCTGCGCAGC
>CAVOWQ010000017.1:0-58976 GCA_963700195.1 uncultured Alphaproteobacteria bacterium | reverse complement strand
CTACAGCCTGCTTTTGATCGAGACGTGCCACCGCCGCGAGATCCACGCGATGGGGGGGATGGCGGCGCAGATTCCGATCCGTAACGAGCCCGCGGCAAACGAAGCGGCGATGGAGAGGGTGCGCGCCGACAAGCAGCGTGAGGCCGGCGACGGTCACGACGGCACCTGGGTCGCCCACCCCGGACTTGTGGCGGTCGCTAAGGAAATTTTCGACCGCGAGATGCCGCAAGCCAACCAAATCGCCCGCAAGCGCGAGGATGTGCAGATCAGTTCATCGGATCTTCTCGCGGTCGCCAAAGGCACGATCACCGAGGCGGGGCTCCGGCAGAACCTCAATGTCGGGATCGGATATATCGAGGCATGGCTGCGCGGCACCGGTTGCGTGCCGCTCTACAATCTGATGGAGGACGCCGCGACCGCAGAGATCAGCCGCGCCCAGATCTGGCAGTGGATCCGCCACCGCGCCAAGCTCGAGGACGGCCGCGCCATCGACATGGCGCTGTGCCGCGCGTTCCTCGACGAGGAGCTCGCAAAGCTCCGCGCGTCAAATAGAAGCGGCAGTTACGAGAAAGCGGCCGAGCTCTTCCGCGAGCTGGCCGAAGCGCCGGCCTTCCCCGAATTTTTGACGCTGCCGGCCTACGACATGATCACGGCGGGCGGAGCGTAGCGGCAAGAACGCGCTTCATCGGATACCGTGGGTGGTGCACGTGAAGCAATCGCGCTTGAACACGCAATCGGCAAATTCGCTCTCTGCTTTCCCGGTGGAAAACCGGAACCCACTCCTCCGCCACTCGGAACTTCAAAAGCAATCGCATACTTGCCAGCGAGGATGGGTTCCTGCCGGGGAACGGCAGGCCCCGGCTCTTCGCTGGGGAAGCGTATAAATAGGCAAGGATGATTCTCTCACACGCATTCAGCGCGAGGTAATGTTATTAAATGGACGCAGCGAACGCGTGGCGAAATCGCCATTCATTCAGAATCGGTATGGTAGTGATTTGACCAACCGTCATTGACCGGGAAGGCGCCTGTAGGCGATGCTTTCGAGGCGCCGGGCATGGATTTTGGGCCAGGTGCCAGATCCATAGGGAACCGAGATGGCGCGATTAACCGATCTACCTCCGGCGGTGGCAAAGCGCTACGCCGAGCTTGAATGCCCAAGTTTCGCGACGACGCCGTGGGTGAACGGCCCGCCGTTGGCCGAGCGGCGTGTGGCGATCGTCTCGTCGGCCGGACTGGTCGTCAGGGGCGAAAAGCCATTTCGTGGACGCGACCCCGATTACCGGGTGATCCCTTCCGAGACGCGCCCCGAACAACTGATGTTTAGCCATATCTCGATCAACCTCGACCGCAGCGGCTTCCAGGAAGACTGGAATGTCGTGTTCCCGCTCGACCGCCTGCGCGAGCTCGGCGCGGAGGGGATGATCGGATCGGTGGCGGCGACTCATTATTCCTTTATGGGCGCGACCGACCCGCTGCAGATGGAAGGCTACGCGCGTGACGTCGCGTCCCGGCTGAAGGATGACGGGGTCGACGCCGTTCTGCTCTCTCCCGTTTGACCGCTCTGCACGCGCGCCGTGAGCGCGCTGGGGCATTATCTCGAGGAAGAGGGCATCCCGACTGTGGCGATCAGCCTCATTCGAGCCCAAACCGAGAAAACCAAGCCGCCGCGTGCGCTGTGGGTTCCGTTCGAGCTGGGCCGGCCGTTCGGCCCGCCGAGCGACGCGGCATTCCAAAAGCGCGTGATACTTGCGGCATTGCGCCTGCTGGAACGCGAGCACGGACCAGTGATCATCGAGGATTTCCCCGAAGACGATCCGCGGGAACAGGCCGACCCCGGCTGGCGACCGCCGTTCGCCAAACCCGACCTCGCCGGCGCCTCGGCACTGCGGCTCGCAGCGGCGCTGGAGGACGAGAGCCAGCGGGTCGAAGCCACGTATGGACGTGCCGCCAAAGAGCGGGCGCGAACGATCGTCGGGCTCAGCGGGCTCTCGATCGGCAAGGCGGGCCGCTACATGGCCAGCTGGCTCAGAGGGCAAACCCCGGAAAGCCCGAGCGCCGAAATGTCGGCGCCGCTCACCCTGCGTTTCGCGGTCGACGATCTAAAGGCGGCCTATATCGAGGTCGCTCTTGCCGGGTCCGCCAAGCCGTCGAGCAAACAGCTGGGCGACTGGTTGTGGAACGACACCGCGGCCGGCGCAGCGATCTTTGCCTTGCGCGGCATGTATCTGACGAGCGACGACGAGCGCCTCAAGGCAATAGCGGGCCTGTTCCTCGTGCCCGGCGTGCGGGTGCTGCCGAGCGGCTGATCGGCCCATTGCGGTCAACGTGCCGGGATCTCGACAGTTGCTGGGCGATACGGTTACCGTATCGATCCATGGACATCGTTGCCGCAATGCAGGTATTCGTGCGCGTCGCCGAAGCGGGAGGCTTTACTTCCGTCGCGCGTGAGACCCAGACGACGCAGCCGACCGTGAGCCGCGTGATCGCCGCTCTTGAGGATCATCTCGGTGCGCGGCTGCTTCACCGCTCGACCCGCGCGGTCAGTCTGACCGATGACGGCAAGCAGTTCTACGACCTCGCGCGCCACGCACTGGAGGCGGTTTCGGAAGCGGAAAACGCCATCGGGAAGAGACGGACACGAGCCTTCGGTCGGCTCAGGTTCGGCATCCCCGTCGCGTTCGGCCGGCTGCATGTTGCGCCCCGCATGCCGAGATTTTTTGAATTGAACCCCGAAGTGCAGATCGAGCTGGTGATGAGCGACAGTTTCATCGACCTGGTTGGCGAGGGCGTCGATCTGGCAGTCCGTATCGGCGAGATTGCCGATCCTACCCTGATCGCTCGGCACATCGGCACCACACGCCGCGTCACCGTCGCTTCGCGGGATTATCTGGAGCGGCAGGGAGAGCCCGTCCATCCCGCCGACCTGACCGATCATGACTGCATTGTTTATACCCGGCTCGCCACCGGCAACCAGTGGCATTTCGCCGGCGACGATCAGGAGATCGTAGTCCCTGTGCAGGGCCGTTATCTCGTCGACAACTCCGAGGGTGTGCGCGAAGGTGTACTCGGCGGGCTCGGCATCGGCGTCATTCCGATCTGGCTGTTCAAAGAGGATGAGATCACGCGAGGCAAGGTTCGGATCATCCTCAAAGATTTCGAGCCGACGAGCTTGCCGATCCACGCCGTTTATCCGTCGCGCCGCCTGGTGCCGACAAAAGTCCGCGCTATGATCGAATTTCTTGCCACAGAGTTCGGGCGCGATCCGCTACTGTCCGACCGAGGCGCGAATCGCGCCGGATTGAGCAATTTCCGCAGCTTCTCCGACGCCTTGGACTAAACGTTCTTCGATCGGCGATGGCCCCAGCGGGAGTCGTCCGCCACTTCCGGTGCAATTCCTCAGAGGTAACCAACATGTCCTTGGATCAAGGCCCAGTCGCGCACACCGTCAGGGGAATCTCGACGCTCGTCTTTGCATTGGCGCTCGCCGGTGGGACTGCGCAGGCGGCCGACACCCTCCACTTTGCAGTCGGGCCGCTGCAACCGACGCCAGGCGAAACCAAGAAAGCCTTTGATCCCTTCTTCAAACACCTCGCCGAGCAACTCGGTGTCACCTACACCCTCGAGGCGACGACCGACTGGGCGGGCATCGCCGTGGCATTGGTCAGCGGCCAGGTCGACGTCGCCTGGATGGGACCCTGGGGCTATGTGATCGCGCACAATCAGGGTGCCGGTGACGCGATCGCCACGGCAAAATACGACGGCAAACCAGTTTACCACGCGATCGTCATCGCCCGGCCGGACCTCCAGATCAACAAATGGCCCGATGACGGCAAGGGGCTGCGTATGTCCTTTGCCGATGTGGGGTCGACCTCCGGCTGGCTCATCCCAACCTTCTGGTTCAAATCACGCGGGCTCGACCCCAAGACCTACTTCCAATATCACGAGGGTGCCACCCACGCGGCCAACGAGATCGCGGTGGCCAATGGACAAACCGACCTCGCGACCGACTTCGATCGAAACCGCACCGCGATGATCGAGAGCGGCGCCATCTCGCCGCAAGCGACCAAGATCGTCTGGACATCCGATGACCTGCCAAATGACGCATTGGCAGTGCGCGCCGGCCTCGATCCCGCTATGGCAAAAAAGGTGCAGGCTATCGTGACTGCGATTACGGACGAACAAGCTACAGCCATCCTGCCCAAGCACTACACTGGCTTCGTCGCATCGAGCCACGCCAACTACAAGCTGATCGAGGACGCCGGCATCGCCGTCGGAGCTCTCAAAACCCAGAAATGAGGACCGATGATGTCGGTGCCTTCTATCCGGATCCGGTGCGGTCCTGGATAGCGGTAGCGCCGGTTCGCTTTGTCGCGACGCTCCTGCTTGTGCTGCTGGTCTACGGCTTCTCTTTCTATTTCGTCGATTTCGATGTCGACCGGCTGTGGAGTGGGCTGCCGAAGCTGGCGCACTGGGCAGCCAAAGCCTGGCCGCCCGAAACGAACGAGCTCGGTGTCCTGATAGAGCGAGCCATCGAGACACTAGCGATGGCGGTGGTCGGTACGACCATTGGCGTCGCCATCGCCGCGCCATGCTGCATCCTCGCTGCGCAGAACATCACGCCGAGCCGGTTTCTCTACACGCCGACGCGTTGGTTTCTCAACACCCTTCGCGGGATCGATTCCTTCATTTTCGCCTTGCTGTTCGTCGCGGCCGTTGGGCTCGGGCCATTCGCCGGCGTGCTCGGCATCGGCCTTCATTCTGCCGGCACGATCGCCAAGCTGTGGTCGGAAGCAATCGAGGCCGTCGAGCCCGGCCCACTCGAAGCGGCGGCCCTGACCGGCGCCAACCGCCTCAAGGTCATCAGTTACGCGTTGCTCCCGGACATTCTGCCCAATTTGACGTCGATCACGCTCTATGTCTGGGAATTCAACGTCCGCTCCTCGACGGTGCTCGGGGTCGTCGGTGCAGGCGGGATCGGGCAGGAATTGAAGAACAGCGTCGACCTGTTGGATTTCGCGCGGCTGTTCACGATCATCCTGATCATCCTGGCGATGGTGACCGCGATCGATCAGTTCAGCGCCTGGCTGCGGCGTCGGTTGGTGTAACCACGGTGTTGGGTACCGACCCGGCAATACGCATCGTCGGGCTGAGCAAGCGGTTCGGCGACCGTACCGTGCTAGCCGATGTATCTTTCGAAGTGGCGGCGGGCGAAGTCGTCGCGATACTCGGCGCCAGCGGTGCGGGCAAGACGACGCTGTTCCGATGCGTCACGCGCCTCGCGCAATCCGACGAGGGGCAGATCTATCTGGGCGAGCATGCCATCCGGACCCTCGGCGGCCGCCAGTTGTCATTGGCGCGCAGCGAAATCGGTCTGATCTTTCAGCAGTTCAATCTGATCCGACGATTGAGCGCACTGGACAACGTCTTGGTCGGCCGGCTCGGGGAAACAGCGACCTGGCGCGTGATGTCGCGCCGTTTCCCGCGCCCGGATCGCCAGCTGGCGCTGGCCGCGCTCGATCGGGTCGGCATGCTGCCCCACGCACTGCAGCGCGCCGACAGCTTGTCGGGCGGTCAGCAACAGCGCGTGGCGATCGCGCGAACGCTCGCCCAACAGAGCCGATTTGTGCTGGCCGACGAACCGGTCGCCAGCCTCGATCCGGAATCGGCAAAGAGCGTCCTGTCGATTTTGCGGGACATTGCGCGTGAACGTATGATCGCCGTGCTCGTCAGCCTGCACCAGGTCGACTTCGCGATCCAATTCGCAGATCGTGTGATCGGTCTGCGGGCCGGCCGGATGATTGCCGACCGGCCGGCCGCCGCGTTTGCCGAAGCCGATCATCACATGATCTTCGCGACTTGAAGGTGGCGCCAAGCAGCGATGCGAGAAGGAATTTCGTCATGACAATTCGGGCCCTGGTCTTCGACGCTTACGGCACGCTCTACGACGTCCAATCGGTGCTGGCGAAGGCCGAGGCCTTGTGTCCGGGCAAAGGCGAGGTGATCACCCAGGTCTGGCGGTTGAAGCAATTGGAATACACTTGGCTGCGCAGCCTAATGCAGGAATATCGGGACTTCTGGGAAGTGACAGGCGCGGCGCTCGACTTTGCATTGCGGGCGGCCGGGGTCGAGCCCAATGATGAGATCCGCGAGCCGCTGATCGAGAATTACCTCCACCTCGATCCCTATCCGGAAGCACGCGAGGCGCTCGCCGCGCTCGCGGGACACAAGCTCGCCATCCTGTCGAACGGCAGCCCGAGAATGCTACAAGAACTCGTTCGGAATACTGGGCTGGACCGGTGGATCGACGCCGCGATCAGCATCGACAGCGTCCGTGCATACAAGCCGCACCAGCCCTGTTATGCCCTCGTCGAACCGACGCTCGGCGTGCCGAAGGACGAAGTGCTGTTCGTCTCGTCGAACAGCTTCGATGCAGTCGGCGCCAAGGCCTTCGGTTTCAAGGTCGCCTGGATCCGCCGCAGTGGCGGGGGCGCTCCGGCCACGATGTTCGGCATGCTGCGCGGGCGCGCCGAGGAGCTCGGCCACGCCCCCGACCATACCGTCTCGGCATTGACCGATTTGCCCGACCTCCTCCGATCAGGCGCATAACCCAGCACGCTGTCATTGCGAGGAGCGCTTTCGCGACGAAGCAATCTCGGCCGATCGAGCGCTCAGCGGCCCGAGATTACTTCGCTCTCGCTCGCGATGACATTGCCGGTAGCGATTCAACCTGACCGAATCTGTTGTTATGCCAGTCAACGGAACCGGCCGGCAGAAAAAGGCCTGATATCGATCGAGGGTGGCCGGCCGGCGACGAGGTCGGCGACGATCTTGCCGGTCATCGGAGCCGAAGTCATGCCGACATGGCCGTGGCCGAACGCGTAGATCACATCCGGCGTCGCTCCCGACGGGCCGAGAACCGGCAGCGAGTCGGGCAGGCTCGGCCGATGGCCCATCCACACCGAGATCCGCTCCTGCGGGTGCGACGCGGCGAGGCCGGGCAGCATCTTGCGCCCCTGCTCGAGGAGGATCTCGGCGCGCCGCCAATCGGGCGGCGCCGCCAGACCGGCGAGCTCGACCGTGCCCGCAAAACGCAGCCCGGTATCCATCGGCGTCGCGACGAATTTGCCGTCGGCATCGGCGGTCGGAATGCGCGGCATTGTTTCGGGGTCGCAGATCATCAGGTGATAGCCGCGCTCGGTCTCGAGCGGCGCCTTGTCGCCCAGTACTGCGGCGAGCGGTTTCGAATAGGCCCCGGCGCAGACGATCGCGGCATCTGCAGCGCGGTCTCCGGTGTCGGTCTCGATCGCGGCGAGCCGGCTGCCTTCGAGGCGAAAGCCGAATGCCCGCGCCCGCACCAGCTCACCGCCCGAGCGGAGGAAGTGCTCGACGAGACGCTCGACCAACGCCAGCGGGTTCGAGGTATGCCCGTTTTCGCGGACCAGCACGCCATGCGTGTAGTCGCGCGACAGAGCGGGCTCCAGCTGGCGCAATTCGTCGGCGTCGAATTCGTCGATCTCGACCCCGTTCTCGCGCCGCAGATCCCAGGAGAACCGATCCTTCGCCAGGCTTTCGGCCGAGCGGTAGACATAGAGATGACCGAGGCGGTGAATGAGGTCCTCGGCGCCTGCCGCGCTGACCAGAGGCTGCAATGCTTCGAGGGTCGGCCCGACCAGCGGGCGCAGGGCACGGGCTGCCGCCCGTGCCTTTTCCGGCGTGCCGGCGCGGACGAACCGCAGCAGCCACGGAGCGAGCGCCGGCAGATAGCTCCAGCGCAGCGCCAGTGGGGCGAGCGGGTCAAAGAGCCAGCCCGGAACGTTCCACACGACACCGGGCATCGCGACCGGCGTGACCGACGAGCCGTTGAAGCACCCGGCGTTGCCGAAGGAAGCGCCATGGCCGGGCTCGTTTCTCTCGATCAGAAAAACGCTGTGGCCGTCGCGTTGTAGCCAACTGGCCGCGCACACCCCGACCATGCCGGCCCCGATAACGCCGACCCGCTTTGCCCCGACTCCTTTCGCCTCGATTGGCAGCATCGCCTCTCTCCTCCGCAATCGACTGCGATCTTAGTGGCCGCCGACACCCAAAGGGAACGTTCCCGCGGTTGCGGCCCTTCGTGCTATCGGCTATTCGGGGGGACGCGGAGAGGTGCCGGAGCGGTCGAACGGGGCGGTCTCGAAAACCGTTGTCCCCCTTGCGGGGGACCGAGGGTTCGAATCCCTCCCTCTCTCCGCTCGGCTTCTTTCACGACAGCATCGACCAGCTTTTCCCCGAGGCCGAAGCCTCGCACTTCCGGAGAGACATAAAGGCGCTTCATCTCACAACAGCCGTGAGGCTCGATGGGCCGAAGACCAACGCAACCGACCGCAGTGCCGTTGGAATCGCGGGCAAGCAGCAATTCACCAGCCGGGGGAGCATACTTCCCCGGCATGGCCTCCATCTCCGCCTCGAAGCCCTGATAAGACAGGTCGATATCCAGAGAGGACGCATAGGCTCTGAACAGCTTAACGGCGGACGCCAAGTCGTTGGCCGTTCTGACCGGCGTAATCCGAAAAGAGGGGCGTTCGTTCACGTGATTGACGGCGGCTCGCTACGGTTACCTACGTTGATCCAACGGCCCGCGCCGTTCCAGACCATAATTGCTCTGCTTTTGGGGCCTGGACCGGTCGAAGGTGGTCTGATATCGCCGGAGACCCCTGAGAAGCGAGACGATAATGCCCCACGCCATCATTCGCGGAGCAAACGGACGACGCCACGAGGTCGATTTCGGCGACGCGCCGGTTCGTGTCGAGATTTATGCCAGCGAAGAGACCGTCGAGATTTTCATCGAGGCGGATTTCGATGACGCTCCCCGAAGAACGTCGCCGCTTCGCGCTTCTCAACATTCCCCGCCACCTGTTTAGCGAAGCCACCGCCGCAGCGGCGCGACGTGCCGCGAACCCCGTCCTGCATCCTCGGCGTGACGAGTGATGTCGTGCACCGCGGCTGATCCCTGAGTCCGCAGCTTTCCCGTCCTAGTGATTTCCCGGGATGACCTGCCGACTGCCGCGACCGCGGGGTTATCGTCCATCTCGGACGCCGACCGGCCCGCCAAAACACCCCCGTGCCCTTCCCAAAAGGGACTCCGGAGTTGATGGAACGATGCGTCGACCCGTAGCCGCTGTTGAGGCTCCGCCATTATTAAAGGAATTTCGTAGTAATACAATATGTTAGTCTCTAGTTCCAGGCAAGGCGGGCGATGCTCGGCGGCGAAGAACACTTCGGAGGAACACGATGCCCACGCAGATCGGCGAGAACCGCGCCAAAAAGATGCTGAAAGCCAACGAACTGGTGCTGTGCATGGGGGTCAACCAGTTGCGCACTCCGAACATCGCGATGATTGCGGCGGCGTGCGGGTTCGACGCCGTCTATATCGACCTCGAACACAATCCGACCTCGCTCGAAGTCGCGGCGGGAGTGTGCGTCGCGGCATTGGGGATGGGGATCACGCCGATCGCCAGGGTCACCTCGCACGACCCGCACGATGCGACCCGCATCCTCGATTGCGGCGCCCAGGGGGTCATGGTTCCGCACGTCCAAAACCCCGCCGAGGCGACGGCGATCGTCGAAGCCTGCCTTTATGCCCCGAAGGGCCACCGCTCGGCTTTCGGCAGCGGCCCACAGCTCGGCTATGCGGCGATGCCGCAGGCCGAAGTCTGCAAGGTCCTCAACGAGCAGACCCTGTTGATGGCGATGATCGAGACACCCGAGGCGGTCGAGAACGCTGATGCAATCGCTGCGGTAGACGGCATCGATGCGCTGCATATCGGTGCCTCGGACCTGTCGACCGAGATGGGTATTCCTGGGCACTACACGCACGAGCGGATGCGCGCCGCCTTCGAGACCGTCGCTCGAGCGGTGAAGGGCCACGGCAAGGCGATGGGGGTCGGCGGCGTGCGCCAGGATTTCGAGTTCCAGAGCTGGCTATTGCGGCTCGGCGTGCGCTACCTGACCGGCGGCTCCGATGTCGGCTACATCCTCAGCGCCGGCCGCGCAGACGTGAAGCAACTGCGCGAGCTGAAGTTGTAGGGAGACGGATAATAAGCTCCGCGTTTGTCGAATCCGGCCGCGAGGGGAAGCCTTTGGATGGCCTGCGCATTGTCAGCTGAGTAGTAGACTGACTGCTAAAATACTAAAGGAGAGGAGACCATGAAGGCGTTTTTGCAATTGCTCGCGTTAGGCGCAGCTGCCAGCGGCTTGCTAATCCCGGCGGATGCGGCCCGAGCGCAACTCCTGATCACCGGCAACGACGAGAAGCTGTCCTTTGACGAGAACACGGGCAAGACCATAACTCACCCGGCGGGCAAGGACACGGTGTCCATCATCGACATCGCCGACCCTGCTAAGCCGAAGATCGTCGTCAATCTGCCGCTGATGAACACGATCACGGGGCCGCCGGTCAACCTTGCGATAACCCCGGATCAGCACTTGGCGCTGGTTGCCAATTCGCTCGACTGGGTCAAGGACGGAGACGCCTGGAAGGGGGTCCCCGACAATAAGATCTACGTCATCGACCTGACCACGTCGCCGCCGCAACAGATCGGCACCGTCGAGGCGGGCAAGCAGGCTTCCGGCATGGCGATCAACCACGCTGGGACGTTGGCGCTGGTCGCCAACCGCGCCGAGGATTCGGTCACCGTGCTAGCGATCGATGGCAAAAACGTGAAATCCGTCGGCACAGTGTCGGTGGCTACCCAGCCGACACCCGCGGTCGCAGCACCACCTGCAGCGCTGCCTGTTGCCGTCGCAATCACCCCCGACAGCAAGCGTGCGCTCGTCGTCAAGGGCGGCGCCAACCGGGTGGGACTGCTAGACATTGATGGTCAGAAGGTCAGCTACGCCCAGGTAGACGGCAAGAATTACGACATGGCCACCGGACTAAACCCGCTCAACGTCCAGATTACGCCCGACGGCAAGCTGGCAATCGTCAATAACATCGGCGGCGGTCAGGACGGGCAGGTCGACACCGTCGGTGTCATTGACTTAGAGGCGAGCCCGCCTCGTGTAATCGATCAAGTTGTCGTCGGCGATGGCCCCGAAGGGCTAGCTATGAGCCCGGCAGGCGGATATGCCGCTTCCCTGATCCTGAACGGCACCGGTGGCACGCCGAAGACCGCCTTTTATCGGCACGACAAATCCTACGTGGCTCTGCTGAAAATCGATGGAAAGACAGTGCGCAAGGTGGCGCAGACCGACGTGGGTGGCCTCGCTGAAGGGATCGCGTTCAGCCCCGACGGGCGCTATCTCTACGTGGGAAACTTCGTCGACGGCAACATGGATATCCTACGGCTCGACGGCGATACGCTCACGAAGGTGGCCAACTTCGCTCTACCCGGGCATCCGGCCTCGATGCGCGGAAGCACACCCTGATTTGGCCGGAGAACCCAAAATATGACCGAAACCCAAAGAGTGGCCATCGTAACCGGCGCAGCAGGCGGGATCGGTAGGGCCATTGTACGCGGCCTGTTAGGGGCAGGCATCCGGGTTGCCGGCGTCGATCGAGATCGTGAACCGCTAGAGGCTCTAGCGGCGAGCGCTCGTGAGCAGAGAAAGGTGGACGACCTGCTAATCATCCAAACCGATCTGACCAGCGATTCCGCAGCCGAAGAAATCACCAAAACCGCGCGCGACCGGTTCGGCCGCGTTGATATCCTTGTCAACAACGCCGGGATAGGCCCCGGTGCAATACGACCGGATAGCTGGCAGCGCCCTCTCAAATTCTGGGAGATCACGCCAGATCAGTGGCGCCTCTTTGTCGCAGTTCATACGACGGCGCCCTTCGCGTTGACGAATGCCGTGGTGCCGGAGATGATGCGCCAGGGCTGGGGCCGCATCGTCAATGTCACGACAAGCCTCGGGACGATGCTGAACGCCGGCAACCCGACTTACGGGCCCTCCAAGGCAGCTCTCGAGGCGCTCAGCGCGATAATGGCGAAGGACCTCGACGGGACGGGAGTCACCGTCAATGTGCTCGTCCCCGGTGGTGTCACCAACACGCCGATGATCTCCGACGAAGCAGGCTTCGATCGCGATAAGCTGATCCAGCCGGAGGTCATGGTTCCACCGCTGCTTTGGCTTGTTTCCGATGCCGCCAAGGTGACCGGCCGGCGGTTCCTCGGTGTTCATTGGGACGCGGCGCTACCGCCGGATCAAGCGGGCGAGAAAGCGGGAGCGCCCGTGGCGTGGACCAGCATTGCGACGATGCCGATTACGCCGAGCCGGTCTTAGCGCCATCCAGTGCCAGACTCGTGACTACACTGATCGTGCGACGCGGTGAAGGGAATCCGACGGACGCCTCGCACTGGACCAGCAAAAGACCAGGGTCTATCATAGCAGCCTCGGCGGTCTCGGCGTCCGTCGTGCCTGCTTGCGCTTCGGCGCCCGGAATTGCTCTCCGTACTGCCGCACAATCGCGGCCTGGTGCACTGACCGGCATGGGCTACCACTCGGTAAGCGGGTATCAATGGGATATTCTCTAGGAATAGTCGACCACGAACTGTTGAGCAAGCGATATGCCGAGCCCAGCCACGACCCCGAATACAATCTGAGGCTTCAGCAGGCTGATCGAGCCCGCGACGACTTCTCGGCTATCCTGGACGAACTGGATCTCGCGAAGTGGCAGCTCGCGCGGCTGCCTACCCGCGCCTATTTCTGTCGGATGTTACTACTGGCCACGGCGAGCGTTTGGGCCATGCTAGGGCCAACCGTATTGTGGCTGGCGCGGTGAGCGCAGTGGCCGTTCCCCTCCCCGAGCCTGATAATGCGGGAGGTGTCGAGTTGGTTTTCTGGCAGGAACTCGTGTTCTAAATCCAACGCTTCCGGATGGCTTGCTCGATCGGCGCCTCGTCCGGGTTCCGCGCGCGATGGTTCGCCGCACCCAGCACGTGGTCGATCGCGCCGCCGTCCTCGGATAGGGGGAGCAGCGCGCCGCGATAGAGGATCGGGACGCTCCGCAGCGTAGCCTCGCCCTCGACTATGAGACAGCAGCGGGAGGACACGACCCATGGCAGATGTGACAGGAGAACGCCTGCCAGGGTGTCCCCAGGGCAGAGCGCGACTGCCAGGTTTTCCCCCACCGCAGTAAAGTGCGACAGCTCGATCGGCGATTGCACGGCGATCAGAAGGCAGTTCGCCCAGTCCTCACCCACCATCCAGTGATTGATTTCGTCGAGGCGAGGAAAGCGCCGCCCCTCTGCCAGTTTCGTCCAACGGAGTAACGCGCGCTCAACCAGACGCCGCTCGCCCTTCATCGTCTAGGTCATTCCGGTTCGCGCTGTGGGCGTCGGTGGTAATTCCAATATGGCGCCCGACGCTACCCACCGATCGTGAACGAAAACCTAACCGCGGCCTTCCTCAGATCTTAACCACCCATTTCGCCCGAAGCTGCCACACGTGGTTGGGCAGATCTCGCCCAGATGGCGCAGCGCTTCGCGTCCTGGTGATGACACGGGGTTCGGCAACGGATACTTTGCGGAGCGCTCCTACCTAACTGAACCCTTCATTCACAGCGCGCCTAATCTGCGTTCCGTCCATGCCGTGCAGGCCCAAACGGTCAAGCGTGCGCCCCTCGGCCGTGAAATCTTTTCCGGTCATGCTCCGGACGATCTCGATAAGCGCGTCAATCGCCGGCGTCCTCACCCTCGCCGCTGCGCCCAGTACACTCATCGGGATCAAGCCGGTCGGAACGTCTTCGGTGATGAATTTGTGATCCAGGGATTTTGGCGTCCCGGTTGCCTGATAGGGCCCGTCGCTATTGTAGGTGAGGCGCTGGCAGGTCTCAACGAGCGTTGCCTGGCGGACGCCATAGACGCGCTCGAACCAATCGGCAAGAGTTGGTACCGATGCCCCAAGCGCCGCAGCAACGGCCACACGCTCGGAATTGATCGCCTCGTATAGCCGGGCAACCGCCGGCGTAACGCCCTCGGCATAGAATTTGTAGCTCGTCCCGCTCTCGATCCGCCCCGCATTGACCACGCAGTTTGCCACGTGCAGCATCGCGTTCGCATTGGTGAAGCCCGTGTACAAGACATTCGTCGCCGCGACCGCTTCCGGAAACAATGGCGACAGGCGTGGAAACACTTCGCTAATGCGGTGTCCGGGAAACGTCGCGATCTGCAGCCATCGCTTCCTCACGATCGGACGTATTCGCGTCGGCGAGAGGCGCCAGCACGAATAGGGGTAGTTATCCATTTCGGCGACATCGACCTTGGCTCGACAGCCCGCCTCGTCAAGCGCCCGGCGCACGATCAGCGAGCCCCCGGTGTTACCCTGGATCAGCAGGATTACCTGACCGTTTTGCAGCAGAGGAGCGAGCGATTGTGCAACCACCGCCTGCGCACTGCCGCCGGTTACAATAATGATGACATCAGCACCATCTACTGCGGATCCGAGATCGCTCGTTGCGCGCTCAACCGCGGCAAAGCCGCCTCCCTCGCCCTCGACATCCACCCCGCCGCGCGCCTGAATTTCGGAAAGCTTTAAATCGTCAATATCGTGGAGCCGCAGCTTGAACCCGGCGACGCCCGATTCGGCGACGAGATAGATACCACCAATACCCGCCCCGATGATCGCAACCGTTTCCGCCGTACTTCTGTCCGTCACTGCCTTCTCCTCGCATTAAGCCTCATCCCAGACATAACCCGGAGAGCACCACTGTTGCCCCACCTGAGTACTTGCCGCTTAGGCCGCCATCACCTTGCCCGAATACTTTCACACTCATACGGAGCGCCGCGCTGTTTACGGGACGTTCCACCGGCTACATGCTACCCCCGCCGCCGCCATCCCCACCGCCGTGCTCGTGTATATTCCCGTCGTCCTCGGGCGAATAGGGCGGGTATGGGGCCTGACCCTGCGGGATTGCGCCCTGGGCGCACCCCACGAGAGCCAAGATCACGAGACACATGAGGAGCCTACTGAACTTCATAGCTTGCTCCGAGGTGGCCGATCGAGCGTCCCTACGCCCCACCAGTAATCGATTCGACCAGGCTCGGGTCATTGTTCTTCACGTTGCCCACCCGGGTATTTACCGGCCAGCAGGTCATTTCCTCGGCCGGATAGGGCGGGAGCAAGGTCTTTAAACGTGGCAGGTCGACAGGCTCCTCCCCCAGCCACTCCGGCCAAACCTGAGGGCGCAGAACCACTGGCTTCCGGTTGTGGAGCTCGGCGCACAAGTCGTTTGGTGTCGTGGTGATGATCGCGAAGCTGCGCACCCACTCGCCGGCCGGCGAACGCCAGTTTTCCCACAATCCGGCCAGAGCCATCAGACCGGGTCGGCCAGCGCGATCGCATAGGGCTGCTTTCCAGAGGCGACCTTCTTCCACTCATAAAAGTTTCGACGGATACGAGGCAACGCCGCCGCTGGAACGCCTCACGAAACGCCGGCTTGTTCTCGATCCCCTCAGCCTTGGCGTTGATGTTTGAGAAACCGACTTTGATGTCCTTGGCCCAGAACGGCACCAGGCCCCAGCGCATCACGTCCAAGCTGCGCTCGCCGGCCTGGGCATCGTAACGGACCACTGGAAGCGGGTCGGTTGGCGCGACGTTCCAGCTGGGCGCGATGTTCGGGATTGGACGATGCGGCGGAATCGAGAAGACGAGCTTGATCTCACTGACATCGGACGAGAGGCGAACGCGACCACACATGGCGGATTCTCCTGGCTGCGAGCTTATCGGGCCTGAACACTACAGGACAGGGATGACATTGTGCCTGAGAACAAACGAGGAACACAAAGATGCCAGGCAATCCGCGTGATATGATAACGACGGTAGCCGAGTGCCGCTTCCGGTCCGCATCAGGTTCGCCGTTCCGCCCGGCGGGTTTGGCCAGCGACATTCTCAAATTACGGCTTGGCTCGACGAGAATTGCGGCGCCGACGCTGGGCAATGACACCGCCCGGGCTGCGCGAGGTGCTCAATGATGCGGTGTCGGTCTATTTCCTGGATGCCACCCTCGCGAGCGCCTTCGTTGCGCGATGGTGTGCCGGCTACAAGGTCGAGACGGCGAAGGGCGTTTTCAGGGTGCGGGCCGATGAGCCAGCGACGAGGGGCACGGCGAGCATGCACCGAACGCCGTGATAGAGAGATTCACACTCCATTTGACGTCCAGATCTGGTACGCCGGAGTAGAAGATCTCCCTCATGCCGCGTCGGGCTGCTTTGCCGGGTGGGCATCTGCGAAAGCAGGGACGGCCATGCAATTGTCATAGATGCGCATGACACGCGGGTAGGACTCGAGCGGAACGTCGAAGGTCTTGGCCGGCGTTACCTGCGTGACCAGACAGATATCGGCGATCGTCGGTCGGTCGCCGTGGCAGAAGACCCCGCTCGGAGCATGTTTGGCCAGCAGCGTCTCAATCGCCTGCAGGCCGGCATCGAGCCAATGCTGGATCCACGCGAGCCTTTGCTCATCGCTGACCTTCAGCACATCCGTCAGATAGTGGCGAACGCGCGGCACGATCAACGGGTGCGAGTTGGCCGCGTTGATCAAGGCGATCCCGCGCACCCAGGCCCGCGCCTGCGCATCGGCCGGCAACAGCGGCGGCTCCGGAAATTTCTCTTCCAGATATTCGAGGATGGCCGATGACTGAAACAGCTTGATGTCGCCGTCCATCAAGGTCGGCACCACCATCTGAGGGTTGATCGCCCGATATGCGGCGGCGAACTGATCGCCCTTTTCGAGGTGCAGGAAGCTGTCCTTTCGCGCGATGCCCTTCAGGTTCAGCGCGATGCGGACGCGGAAGCTCGCCTGCGACCGATAGTATGTGTAAAGCTTCATCTATACCTCTCCTCTGGTCACCGCCGATCGCCAAGGCCGGCACAAATAGCGGAGGTTCGATGCCCCAAAAAGGGCCGCCAGTATTCCTCGACTACGACCAGGCCGCGCTCGATGCGGCTTATGATCAGGCAGCGTATGCGCCGAACCGCGAGCAGTTGATCAAGCGCCGTATCAGGGACAGCGAGCTGGCGCGACGCCGCATCGGCGAACCCGAGCGCCTTGCGTATGGACCGGCCGAAATCGAGAGGGTCGACATTTACCGCGCCCAGCGCGACGCGGCACCGATCTTCGTCTTTGTCCACGGTGGCGCCTGGCGCAGCGGCCGGTCCAAGGATTTCGCGAACCCGGCCGAGATGTTCCTCGCCGCCGACGCGCATTACGTCGTGCCCGACTTCGCCTGGGTGCAGGATGTCGGCGGCAGCCTCATGGTGCTTGCCGATCAAGTCTGCCGCGCTATCGCCTGGGTCTACGACAATGCCGCGCATCTCGGGGGCGACCCGAATCAGCTTTATGTCGGTGGGCATTCTTCAGGCGGACACCTCGCTGCGATCGCGCTGACGACAGACTGGCGACGCGATTTCGGCCTGCCGGCGGACATCCTCAAAGGCGGCATGTGCATCAGCGGCATGTACGATTTGACGCCGGTGCGGCTGTCGGCGCGCAGCAACTATGTCGAGTTCGACGATGCGACAGTCGCGGCACTGAGCCCGATACGGCATCTCGACCGACTGGACACGCCGCTAATCGTCGCCTACGGCACCTGCGAGACCCCCGAATTCCAGCGCCAGAACCGAGAATTTGCTGCTGCGGTCAAAGCCTCTGGAAAACCGGTGCAATTGCTGGTGGGAGAGAACTACAACCACTTCGAATTGCCGGAGACCCTCGGCAACCCATACGGTCTCCTGGGGCGAGCCGCTCTCGACCTAATGGGCTTGAGAGCGTGAGCCTTCCGGTGACAGATCGACCGGTGTTCCCACATCGCGACCGGGAATTTCGCCAGTCATGTCCTCTGTCGCGGTCTACGAGAACTGATGATTCTTGGCCTATCTCAGTTTCAATTTGCCGTCCAGGCCCTCTGCCGTGGCCTCTGTCCCTGACCTGAGGAAGCGCTTCTCCATTTCCACCCAAAATTCGGGATTGTCCCAGTTACTCAAAAAACCAGTCCTGGTGACGCCGGTATGTCGGCCCGCTCTCTTTAAGGCACTCCCGGTAATCCCGGATGATCTGCTAAGATGCCCACTGAATTTGGTCCTGCGGCGAACAGAACCGCCGGGTTTCACGGTCACTAAAGGCCGCCGCCTCCCTACCTGCCGTCATTGCAAGGGTATTACCTTACAGCTCGCCGATGCAGCGAACGATATCTCCAAGGCGAGAATCTTAACCGAGCCGGCGGTCGCGACGGTGTAAATCGTGCGGTCGCTCTGAAGCTGGAACCAAGCGATGGTCACCCATCAGCATTTTTTGGCGAGGAACAATCCGCCGCCCTGCTGGCTGTCGCGGCCGAGCGTTGAGCACCTCGACGTCGGGTTGTGGTAAGCCCCTTTGTCGGCATTCGGCCGCCACATCGCGCCGCAGCCATGCAGGCGGGGCGAATGGGCGGATCGCCGCGTACTTGCTGCTCCACTTCGCGGTCGCGGTCGGGGGGCCAATTCTGCGCAGGTGCAGCCGATTGCGGTCAATCGCCGCCCGCTGGTGACTTCTCGCATTTCCACCACATCGGTTGGAAATGATTTCCACGGGGCTGCTGGAAATCACGGAAACCGCCATTTCCACATGTCCACCACCTCCACCCCCTACGGGGGACCAGCCTGCGTTGGACATGGTCGGCCGGCCCAGGCCGTAGGGGGTAAGGGTAACGCTGGCAGGGTACGGTTGGTAAGCTGGTAATTGTCACTCGACCTTTTCGAACTTCTGCAATGAGCGCAGATTTGCCGGATGCGGTTTCCCCGGGTAGATCTGCGGCCACGCCGTCCAAGAGACCTCTCCGACATAGATGTCGCCGTGAGAGTCGACCGCGAGACCGTGCGGCGCGAGGAATTTACCGAGATCGGTCCCGGCCGGCGTGTCACCGAAGCGGCCGATCAGCTTGCCTTCATGATCGACGATGCTGACCCGCGGCCCGAGATTGGGAATATCGCGACTGACGGCAGCGGCCGGACCGACTTCGCCGATGTAGCAGATCGGCTGGTGACCGTACGGCATGTAGAGGCCGCACGGGCGGTGCAGGTTCTTCCACTGCGTCTCGTACTTGCCATTGCCGTCGAAGACCTGGACCCGATGGTTCTCGCGGTCGGCGATATACACCCAGCCGTCGGCGTCACAGCAGATGTTGTGGACGATGTTGAACTCGCCTTCGCCGGTGCCGGGCTCGCCCCATGAGATCAGCAATTGGCCGTCGGGTGTGTATTTGTGGACGCGGGCGTTGCCGTAACCGTCTGAGACATAGATCTCCCCTTTCGGCGAAAGCGCCGTGTGGGTACAGCGGCGGAACGGCTCGCCGCTCATAAAGGGCGCCGGTTTGCCGGGAACGCCGAGCTCGAGCAGGACCTTGCCGTCCAGGGTGACTTTGCGCACGAAATGGCCGCCATCGTCGGTCAGGAACATTGTGTCGTCGGGCGCCATGTGAACGCCGTGGGGCCGCGGATAATGGCCCTCGCCCCAGGAGCGCAGGAAATTGCCCTGGCGGTCGAAAACGATCATCGGGTGCTCGCCGCGATTGAACACATAGACGTTGTCGTTGCCGTCCACACCGACCCCGCCGACTTCCTTGAAGGACCAGCCGTCGGGCAGTTTCGCCCACTCGGCATCGACGCGGTATTTAAACTGGCCGCTTCCGACGATCATCGAACACTCCTTGCGCCCCGTCCATTCGAGATCGGAGCATCGCGACGCCGATCGTAATCCGCAAGCTTCTATGCGCTCGCGTCTCACGTTGTTAGGCCGGTGCCTTCTCCCTATGCTACCGGCAAGCAGAGGAGAATTTAAACAAACGGAGGAGCCGCAATGCCCTACGGTGGAAACGACTGGCTGGCGCTGACCCAAGAAGAGACGTTGGAGCCCGAAATCCTGATCTGTGACCCGCATCATCACTTCTGGGATTTCCGATCCGAACGCATCCCGTATCAGCGCTACCTGCTTCATGAGCTGGCCGCCGACGTGAACTGCGGCCACGATGTGCGTTCCACTGTTTTCATCGAGGCAAGGTCCATGTACCGCCCCGATGGGCCAGTCGAGCTGCGCCCCGTCGGCGAGGTCGAATTTGTCCAGGGCTTGGCCGCCGCTGCCGCTACCGGGCTCTATGGTCCTTGCCGGGCCGCATTGGCCATCATCGGCCATGCCGACCTAAAACTTGGAGACCGGGTTGAGCCGGTGCTAGAGGCGCTGCACGCCGCCAGCCCCATCCGGTTTCGTGGCGTTCGGCACACTGTGACCTGGGACCCGCATCCCGAGATCGAGAACCGTGAAAAGGAAGGGGTACTGGCCACTCCAGACTACCGCGCGGGAGCTCAGGTGCTGGCGCGTAAGGGCCTGTCCCTCGACATCGGGGTGTGCTTCCCACAATTGCCCGAGTTGGCCGCCTTTGCTGAGGCCGTGCCCGATCTAACCATCATTCTGAACCATCTTGGCGGCCTGACGCGGGTCGGTCCTTACGGAAACCGGGACGACGAGGTATTGCCGGCTTGGCGTGGCGGTATCGCCGAGGTGGCGAAGTGCCCCAACGTTAACATCAAGCTGGGCGGTATCGGAATGCCCCGGCTGGGCTTCGATTGGCATACCCGGGCGCGGCCGATCGGCTCGGAAGAGTTGGCCACGTCCATCGCGCCGATGATGAGCTACTGCATCGAGCAGTTCGGCCCGAGCCGGTGCATGTTCGAGAGCAACTTCCCGGTCGACAAGGTATCATTCTCCCATCACGTCCTGTTCAACGCCTTCAAGCGGTTTTCCAAGAGCTACTCGAGCTCCGAGCGCGCCGCCCTGTTTTACGACACGGCTGTTCGTGCCTATCGGATCGAAGATGTCGAGTAAGAGATTGGCCATGCGCGACTATCGTTACGACCACGTCCATCTGCGCAGCCCCGACCCGGATGCGACAGCCCGGTTCTTCGAGACCATGTTCGGCGCCGAAGTCAAACGCAGCGTCTATCCTCCCGGCACGCTCTATCCCGGGCAGCAGCGCATTACGATGCGGCTGGGCGGCCAGACCGTGCTGATCGCGCCGCCCCACCCGGACGAGCCCAATGCGACGGCACCCTCCTTCCCGCATTACGGGTTGGAGCATATCGGCCTGACTGTCGATGACGTAGATGCCGCCGTGGAGGAATTGCGCGCCAAAGGTGCCGAGATCGCCATTGGTCCGCTGAACCGCAACCCTGGCCTGCGCCTCGCCTTCATCCGCGGCCCGGAAGGCATCATGATCGAGATCGTGCAGCGCTAGGAACGCGTGCCGAACCTCGAAGAGGCACTGATGCTTAGGTGCGACGGCCAGCGTCTGGCGAGCCGAGGTCCTAATCGCTGCCACCACCGGCTCTTAATGATCATCACCTGCTGGGACCGCGTCGAGGACCGGATGACGTCGGTTTAGGTCGTTTTATGAACCCATTAATCGCGAAGCTGCTTGCGCATGAAGACGCGGTCGTAGCCGGCCTCGCTGCCGCGTCCCGTCTCTTCATAACCGATTGAGGCGTAGAGGCGCTGATTTTCCACCATCTTTTGATGCGTGTAGAGCCGGATTTCGCGATAGCCGCGTCGCAACGCCTCGCCCTCCGCGAACGCGAGCAGCCGGCGGCCCAATCCTAGACCCTGGCGCGTGGGGGAGACGGCGATGTTGTCGAGGAGCAGATAATTCGGCGCAGGGAGGAGCACGATGATGGCGGCTATCACAGCCTCTTCCTCAACCACCCACACCGCGCCTTCCGAGACGCGCGCTGCGTAGTTGTCGAGCATCGGCCCCGGGGGCTTGCCTATGCGGGCGATGTAGTGCCGATAAGCCTGCTCCACGATTTCCGCGATGGCAGGGGTATCGGCGGCGGTCGCAGCTCGGACGCGAGATTCCTTCGTCATCGATCCCTACCGCGCCGCCTCGCAACTGCGTTTAGGCTTGACCGGATCCATGTTGACACATAATGGCGATCGCTGCGGACCTCTTCGTCAGCCGATGGGCAGCGCCCGCTGATGGGGCTAAACAGTAGGGAGAAATCGGGTGGGCGTCGATCGCTTTGGCAACTCGCATGCGCCGGACCTGACCTATGCGCGCGGCGACATCCTTCGCAGCACCGAAGACGATTTCCAAAAACTACAGGTTGCCTGGTCGCTGATCCGCAAGCGCGGGCCGGGTAGCATCTACATTTTCACGGGGCTCGAGCACGCGTTGCCGCTCGCCGCCGAGGAGCTCAAATTCGCCGATGACGAAATCGCGCCGGCGCTGTCCTTCGAACGGCTTAAAGAGTTAGCGCTCGATCACCTGGGTGGCTCTCCCGAAACTGATGACGTCGCGGTGTTTAATCGCCTGACCGGCGCGACGATGGCAACGCATCTGACTCTGGTCAAGCCGGGCGATGCTGTGATCGGGGTGTCGGCGAGCCACAGCCATCCCTCGGTCGTGCGGGCCGCCGGGCATGTCGGCGCACGGTTTATCGACAGCGCCGGGGTTGGTGCCTTTCGAGATGCGATCGCGACCGAGCGCTCGGTAGGCCTCGTTGTGTTGACCCGTCTTGCTGTGACCTATGACTCGTTGCCGCTCGAAGCGATCGAGACGATCGTCAGGCTCGCGCACGACAAGGGTGCCCTCGTCTATGTCGACGATGCCGGCGGCGCGCGGGTTGGTCCTGCCGCTTTCGGGCAGCCGCGGATGCTGGAGCTCGGCGTCGATATCGGCGCGACCGGTCTCGACAAATACGGCACGTCAGGGCCGCGCTTCGGTCTGCTCGCGGGCAGGAAGGATCTGGTCGGCAGGATCCGGGTGAAGGGCTTCGAGTTTGGTATGGAAGCACGCCAAATGCTGTACCCGGCGGTGGTGCGGACCCTCGAGCAATACGACCCGATGCGAGTTCGGGCACTGATCGCGACGACGAAGCAGATCGCCGGCGAGCTCCGTCCGCTGCTCGGGAACCGGCTACGTGAAACGCCGACAACGGTACAGATCGGTGCAGATGACATCCTTGAGATCGCAATGGAACGCGGGGGCATACGCGAACCGCCGGTGGTCCCTTACGAAGCTTGCGCCGCGCTATCGATGCTCCTCCTCAGGGATTACGGGATGCTGATGGTGCATTTCGTCGGAGTTCCGCCGGGGACAGCCGATCTGCTGATCAAATTCGTGCCACCGGAGACGCTGGAACGCTTCGGCGGTGCGGGGAAATATGCGGGGGCCGTCAATGGCTCGCTGACTCGCCTCGGTGAAATGCTACAGAAGCCGGAGGACGTTCGCGAGCTGCTGCTCGGCAGAGTTTAGCTAGGTGTCGTTTCCAGGAAGGTTGTTCAGTTGATCAGGCAAGGGACCCTCCTTGAGCGAGTGTGACGGCAGCGGCAGGCCGCCGCAAGGACGCTGCGCGCCGGCTGCCGCCGGTCGCCTGCGGCGATCCTTGCCCCGGCCCGCCGCTGCCGTCATTGGGGAAAGCAGGTCGGGACGAAGCAACGGTCCCTTTGGTCGAACAAAGCAACTGGATTTGGTGCACCGACCGTTGGCGGATGGTGGGCCAGGGCGGCGTGTGGCCGCTTGGTATTGTAAGGCTCGAGCCAGGGCGCCAAGGCGGCGTTGCGCTCCTGCGAGGTCGCATAGGGCCGGGCATAGGCCCACTCGCGCAAACTGGTTTGGATAAACCGCTCGGCCTTGCCATTGGTGCGTGGCGTATACCGCCGGGTGCGTTTGTGTTTGAGCCCGGCGGCCGTCAGCGCCGCCCGGAAAGCCTTGCTGAGATAGGCCGAACCGTTGTCGGTCATGACCCGTTCGACGGTCACGCCCTGACCCGCAAACCAGCCGAGCGCGCGCTCGAGAAAGCCGATCGCGCTGTCCTGGCGCTCGTTCGCGAGGATCTCGCTATAAGCCAGCCGGGTCGCGTCATCGATGCACACGTGCAGGGCTTCCCAGCCAATGCCGTGATGGCGATTGACCGTGCCCGCAGCGCGACCCTTAAAGCGGTGGCCGATCCCGGCGATCCGTCCGAGCTTCTTGCTGTCGAGATGGAACAGCTCGCCGCGGCCGTTGGCGTTCGTAGCGCACGATCGGCGGCTTCGCGTCGAGCGCTGTCAGCTTGCCCAAACCGAGCCGGCGCAGGATGGCGCCCACCGTCGATACTGGCATGCCGAGCTGACGGGCGATTGCTGGCCCGCTCATGCGATGCCGCCGCAGCGCCGCGATCTCGGGGATCCGCTCGACATCGACGCGATGCTTGCAACACCCCGGCGCCGAGCTGCGCTCACACAGCGCCGCCGCGCCGTCCATGCGGTAGCGCGCCAGCCAGCGATAGCCTTGCCGCTGCGAGATGCCGGCCGCAGTCGCCGCTGCCGGCATCCGCCAATCGAGCTCGTCGACCCGCCGCACCAACAGCAGTCGACCCTGCGGCGTCAAGCGCGCATTCTTGTGAATGTTCATCCGGGCGATCCTCCGATCATGGCTGCGAGTGTCGCGACCCACAGCCTGAACCGGACTCCCCCGGATGAACAACCTTCATAGCAATGACAGCTAGCGATCCTGCCCCTCGCTGAGGAGCAGGGGCGGAATAGGCAGCAAGGGCACTGGACCTATCGTGTGCGAGGGGCTGCGCGCCCCGCGGTGTCGATGGCGCGATAAGGCCCGGTCACAAATGACCCCGGCGCAGCCCGAGATTGATGGCGTGGTAAGCTCCCGATGGGCCCAGGAGATTTTGTGTGGCGCTGGCGACTGCCGCGGCAAACTCGGGATCGTTCGGACCGCCCTGGATGACCGCTTGCCTTTCGACGAGGGTCTGATATTCCCCATTCAGATAAAGACGCGCCTCGATCGTGATCGGGCGACGCACGCCTAATCTCTGTTCATAAATCTGCGTGCGGACGAAATTGCGCACTTCTCCTCCGGCATACGGGTTCAACTTGAATGTCCATTCGACGCGATTCGCCGCAGAGTCGTTGTCTGCAGCCGGCTCGAAACGCCACTCGCCGAGCCTGGCCTCTGCCATGTGCAGGGCCAGATAGCGCTGCAAATCGCCGCGGTGAAACCCCGGCAGTCCAGTGGAGGCCTGGACTTGCAATGTCGTCGCTGCCGCGGCGATCGCCGATGCAAACGGCATCAGCATGGCCGCCAGAGCCAGCCGCGTAGCCAAGCGGGCACGGCGAAATCCGACTCGGTGGGACAATTCGTTCGAACCGATCATGCTCGCGCCCCGCACCAAATGATGGAGCCAGGCGACCCCTCGAAGGTTAAGAGTAAAGAATACTTCAAATCGCCAGCATCAACAACAAGCCCCGGATGATCGAAAGACCACTCCAGCGCCTCAACGCGGGCGTCGAGGTTTTGCGGCCTCCAATCGGGTGCCGAGGCAGCGCATAGCCTGTGATGAAGTTGAACCGCCGGATTGCAGGTGAAAAACGACAAATCGGTATAGATCGTAGCGGTGACCGGGTGATAATTGCCGGTTCCTGATATTGCGTGCGCCCAAGCTTGCATCGGAGCATCGCTGTGCCCCATACTTTCCGCTATGAGTATGGTCGTGTTCGTTTCATCGGCTCGTGCACGGTTCTGCCAAGGGGTATTGTCATCGCTCTCGCGAGGGGCGGCAGGATTGCTGCGTTTCGTACTGATTTTCGGGACGTGTGCTGCGGCACATGCCAAGTCCTCAAGTCCGAGCCTGACGATCGACTACGATCGGCTACCGATAATTTTCGTGGACGCGAAGGGCGCCGCGGTTCGGGAAATTCTCACTCAACTTGCAGACCGGCTGCATTTCCAGATCGAAAACCCGGAAGGGATCGAAAATTCTCCAGCATTTAGCGGGTCATTCAAGGGAGATTTCACCGAAGTGCTGCGGCGCGTGCTGCTGCGAGACGTGAACTATGCTATCTTCTACCATGAGCTTGCAATCGAGCGCATTGTTATTGTGGGGTCGAGCACTGCCGGTCCCGGCGGTGAGAAACCTTCCTGGTCCGGAAATGTCGCTAGGGCTGATGATGTGCGGCCTACCGACACGGCAAGGGCGGAACCGGGGCGGGCGCGTCCCTCATCGCCTCATGCTCCCCAAACCCTTCAGACCAGAAATCCGCTGGCCCGATTGCTGGAGGCACAAGCGAACATTACAGAGCAGACAGTGCGCCAAAGCGACTCTGCTGGTAATACCACCAGTAGGGAAACAGCCGCGTCGTCTGGATCGACGGTTCAGTCAAGGCCTTCGGCCAACGCGGTACAGATGTCGCTTGCCGCGATGACCCAGGCAGCCCAGACAAATGTGCAAATGCTGGCGAAAGCTTTGAACTCGGTGTGCATCGGACCGAATTGCGCGCAGTAATCCGTTGTATCCGATACTGTCTCGGCGACGTTAAATCCCGCCAATCGCCGCATCACCGTCCAGTTCACCGACAGCGGCAACGCGGAGCACGCCGAGACCAGCATCGCTAGTGAACGGGCGCACGACGCTGGTTTGCAGATGCTGCGATCGGAGGATTTTTATTGGTGATCATCGATTGGCAAGGCGGGCAATATCGGCAGTCGAGCTGTCCGGTTTGCGGCAGCGGCCACAGCAAAGAGGTGTCATTCGAGATAAGGGTCGATCACCTCGGACAGGGCGTGCTCTCACCCGATGTCGTTGCGTTCCTGCGGTGTCCGTCCTGCGAAGTGCGCTACTGCGACCCGCTTCGCTCGGTCGACTATGAAATCGCCGATTTAGAGGGGCTCAAATATTATATCGAGCAGGGAGCAGGCATCGATGTTATGCTCGAGCCGCTGTTGCTGGTGGACGGGCGGCCGATCGAGCGTTATCTCGAAATCGGCTGCAGCTTCGGCTTCGCCATGGATTACCTCCATCGAATGCTCGGCTGGCAAGTGCGTGGGTTTGACCCCGGATACATTGCGGCTACCGGCAAGGAGCTGCTCGATTTGCCTATCGATAATGCTTATTTCGAAGCCGCGAGCGTTAGCGAAGGAGAAGCAGATCTGGTGCTGTGCTCTGAGGTCATCGAGCACATTCCTGATCCAAACAATTTTATCCTGCTCCTCCGGCGCGCGCTTGGCGAGAACGGTCTACTGCTATTGACGACGCCCAATGGTGAGGCAGTTTCTCCCTCCGCGCCCACGGAGGTGATCCTGCCCATCCTGAGCCCCGGTCACCATGTCATCCTCTATAATCCCCGCTCCATCGAAACACTGTTGCGGCGCCACGGTTTTAAGCATTTTCAGGTGGTCGACCGCGGCAACCATCTCCAAATTGCTGCCTCGGTGGCGCCGATATCTGGAACGTCGAGTTGCTTCACCCGTGAGCTTTACCGGCGCTATCTGGAATTGTCGCTAGCCACCCGTGTCACCGACACCTCGCTCGGCGCCGGCTATGCTTATCGCCTGCTCAAGGAGCACGTCAATGCTGGCAATTATAGCGAGGCCGCCGACGTCTTTCGTCGACTCCGCGATGGCTATCGTCGGCGATACAACCTCGACATCGAGCATATCGATGCCGTCGCTTTTCCGGCAGACGGCACCACCTTCAAGGAATTCGGTGAGCGGTGGCCGTTTAATCTGTGTGGCGTCTGGTATTTCCTCGGTTTGATCAGACTGCTCGATCAAGGAAGGCCCGAATTGGCGGCGCAGGCCTTTGGCGCGGCTCAACGATTTGGACTAGCGCTTCGCCGCACCCTCAACGCCATTGGCGCCGAGGACTTGGAGATCGCACATCTTTGCCGTCAGGCGGAAGTTGCGCGGCTCTCGGCGTTGGCACGGCATGAACTCGTCGCAAGCCCTTGCGGCGTTTGAACAGCTTTCGGGCAATCCAGGCGGGCTCGACCCGGCGACCTTGGAGGCGCATCTCCAGCAGGCAAGATCGCGTCTGTTCGTCGACCTCGTCAATCTCGAACATTACACAGCAGCCAGGCAACTCATCGGTTCGTCGCACCAATTGCCGATTGTCGAGCCGATGACACACGACGGCATATCCGCCGCCTTTGCCTGGGGCCTCTACCTGCTCAATAACCAGGGCGAATATGCGAGGGCGAGCGCCGTACTCGCGCGGGTGCGCCAGGCAGCCGCCGCAACGTTGCCGTCCCACCCTGACGATCACAAAACTGCGCGCCTCTTTCGCGAAATCGAAATCGCGTGGCTAGCAGGATTGGCTCAGCATGACCCGTCGCAAGCCCTGGCGGGGTTCGATCAGGTTTCGGGCAATCCAGGCGGGCTCGACCCGGTGACCTTGGAGATGCATCTCCGGCGGGCTAGAGCCCGTCTGTTCATCGATCTAGTCAATCTGGGGCACTATCTCGCGGCCGAAGTGCTCGTTCAGTCTCATGACGCCTCGGCTTGCGAGTGGCTGACATCCGACGACCCGGCGGCAGCTTTCGCCTATGGCGTTTATCTGCTCAATCACAAATCGGAATTCTCAGCGGCCTGCGCGGTCTTTGGACAAGTATGGGAAAGTGCTCACTCTAGCGCGGCTGGCCATGGCCTGCTGTGGCCCGCACGCTTCCACCAAGCACTCGCCAGTTGGTATCAGGGCGATCGGGAGGCCGCCAAGCTAATCGCGGAAGAGATATCGGCTCCCCCGCCCGATTTACCGCCGGTTCCCGCCGAGTATCAACAGCGGCTCAGCGAGCTTGTCGCATCTCCGCCGTGACATTGTCCTGCCATCCCCGGTTTGACATTCTGTTCTTTATCTATTGCCGAGTTCCCGCAGCAATGGGGCCAGATGGCGCTCGTAATGGCGCCACCGGCCGACTGATCGGTGGTAAAGGGGCTGCCGATATCGCGCGGGTCGCGCCGGCAGAAAATGATCCGTGCCGCCGGATAGAGCGTGGCGATGACGCCGAGCGTGAAGATGTTGTCTGGCAACTTGTCGATGACGCGGTCGGCGCGCCCGCCCAACCCGTTCAGTCGTCCAAAGTGAGCGTCGGCGGTTATGGGAGCCCCCTCCGACCCTGAGCGATCTGTATTTTACTTTGATTTTCGTCGGGACACTGTCCTGACTAGCGTCAAAATGCGTCCTTGCAACGCGGCCTACATAGCCTTCCCGGGTGCACAAGACGCTGATCACAGATAACGGCATCCACATCATCGAGAACGTACGCACCGACCTGATTTCGGATGTGGCCGCAAAATCGGGCCGGGCCACGTTCTTCCTGTCGATGACGGTGCCCAAGGCCGTCGGGCTAACCGGCACCGTTGTCAACATCGAGGCGATTCAGTAACGCATGTCACCGCCGCCGGTGCTCCAGCGCCGGCTTCTCCTGGCCGTATTACGGTAGCGCCGCATCTCGGCCGTTGCGGCCGAAATGGGCCGAGCCGCCGGCAAGCAAATTGCCCTCGCCGACCTCGCTGAGACGCCGGGTGTGACCTTAGAGGGGCTCGGCTTCACCGGCTCCGATGTGCGGCGCAGCTTCGAGCTGGTGGCCCGCACCTTGCCGGTCGAAATGGTCTATTTCGACAATGCCGGTGTGACCCGGCCCGCGCCGTCGCCAATGCCGGGGCGGCGATTGCCACCAAAGTCAACTCGTTCATCGCACTTTTAGACGAGCTGGGTTGAAGCGATCCAGCAAGGCCGCGGCGGCCGATTCTGCTGCGTCTGCTCTGCTCTTACCATCTCGCTCAGATCTCGATTTGACCTCCTAGCTCGACGACGCGGTTCGCGGGGATCCGAAAGAACTCGGTCGCGTCGAGTGTGTTGTTCGACATCAGAATGAAGAGCGCGTCCCGCCAGCGCCACAATCCCTTATGGTGCGGTCGCGGCCGCTGCCGCAGCTTTTCGCGCCCGATGATGAACGAGGTCTCCATTAGGTTGAAGCGGAAACCGCCAACCCGGCATTGCGCGAGGGCGCGCAGGATATTCGGCTCGTCCATGAACCCGTAGCGGAGGCGGATCGTATAGAAGCCCTTGCCGAGCTCACGAATTTCGAGCCGCTGCTCGTCCGGAACATGCGGCACGTCCTCGGTCTCGACCTGCATCATAACGACGCGCTCGTGCAGCACCTTGTAATGCTTCAGGGCATGCAGCAATGCGACCGGCACATGTGCTATGTCGCGGGTCATGAAAATAGCCGTCCCCGGGACGCGGGCCGGCCTGTCGGGCTTGACCGCCTCGACGAATTGCTGGAGCGGCATCGCGTCCCGGGCGCGCAGCTCGGCGAGCAACCGACGACCGCGCCACCAGGTTCCCATTATCGTGAACACGATGATGGCGACGACCACCGGGAACCAGCCGCCCTCCGTAATCTTCAACAAATTGGCGCTCAGAAAAGTGAGGTCGATGATGCCGAAGGCGGCAAACACCGGTATCGCGACGGCGAGGCTCCAGCCCGCCCCGCGCATGTACAAAAAGGCCAGCCCCGTGGTGATGGCCATCATGCCGCTGACCGCGATGCCGTAGGCGGCGCCGAGATTGTCGGATGACCGGAACCCGACCACGAGGATGATGACGGCGACGAGCAGGGCGCTGTTGATGCGCGGCACGTAGACCTGCCCGATCTCCTGCTCCGAGGTGTGGCGTATCTGCAGCCGTGGCAGATAACCCAGCTGAACCGCCTGGCGGGTTATCGAGAACGCGCCCGAGATCACCGCCTGTGAAGCGATGATCGTTGCGACCGTCGCCAAACCTACCAGCGGGTAGAGGCCCCATTCGGGCGCCAGGCGATAAAAGGGGTGCTCAAGAGCACCAGGATTGCCGAGCAGCACCGCCCCCTGTCCGAAATAGTTTAGCAAGAGCGCCGGAAAGACGAGCCCGACCCAGGCCGTCCGCAATGCGTTCCGGCCAAAATGCCCCATATCGGCGTAGAGGGTCTCGGCACCGGTCACCGCAAGGAAAACCGCTCCCAACATAAAGAAGCCGCGCCACGGCGCATCGACAAGCAGCGCAAATCCGTGAATTGGATTGAGTGCCAAGAGGATGCGCGGGTGTTGCATGATGCCCCACATGCCGAGCAATGCCAGCGCCGCGAACCACACCAGCATCACCGGTCCGAAGAGTCTTCCAACTGCCGCCGTTCCACGACGTTGCATCAAGAACAAGCCGGTCAGCAGAACGACCGAGATCGGAACAACGTAGGGGTCGAAAAACGGCGTTGCCACTTTCAGGCCCTCGACCGCGCTCAACACCGAGATTGCGGGAGTGATGACACCGTCGCCGTAAAACAGTGCGGCGCCGACCAGGCCCGCCGCCATGATCCACAAGTATCGCTTATGTGCCGGGTTGGTTCTGCGCAGCACCAAAGCGGTCAGGGCCAACAGCCCACCCTCGCCGCGGTTGTCGGCCCGCATGATGACCAGGACATATTTGACCATGACGATCAGCACCAAGGCCCAAACGATCAGCGAGAGCGCACCGAGGATGGCGTGCTCGCTCATATCGCCGAAATCGATCAGCGACTGCCGGACAGCGTAGAGCGGGGAAGTGCCGATATCGCCGAACACGACGCCGAGCGCGGCGAGCGTCAGGCTCGAACCAGCGCTTAGTTGAAATCCGCTCCGTCGCGCGGGCGTCTCTAGGTGCAATGGATGTATCCGGTCCGCCGGCACAGCGCACAGCTCCGCGCCGTCATTCCACATTTGCCGGATTAAGATCCGATGTGGATCGGCGCCGTTCGATACCAACAACCGATAAAGATTTTGGTTCGCGGCGTAAAGACCGTCGAGACGGCGTGGCGTCGCGCCCCTGCCGTCTGCTCAGGCGCGCTGATCGGGGGGGAGCTGCAGGCGGTAGCCGACACCGAGCTCGGTCAGAATGTGCGTCGGGCGGGTGGGGTCGGGTTCGAGCTTTTGCCGCAGCCCGCGGATGAAGACCCGCAGATATTGCACCTCTTCGGCCTGCGCCGGACCCCACACCTCGCGCAGCAGGTGGCGGTGGGTGAGCACCTTGCCGGCGTGCATGACCAGATGGCGCAAGAGATCGAATTCCTTCGGCGAAAGCTTTACCTCCTGGCCGCCGCGCAAGACGTGGCGGCGGACGAGGTCGACCGTCAGGTCGCCTGAAACAAAGACCGGCAATTCCCCCTGCGCCTGAAAGGCATGACGAAGCGCGGCACGCAACCGTGCCATCAGCTCGGCCATGCCGAAGGGTTTGCCGACATAATCATCGGCGCCGAGGTCGAGCGCCTCGACCATCGACCGCTCATCATGGCGCGCCGACAGCACGACGATCGGCACCGCCGAGCTCTTGCGGATCTCCCCAATCAGCTCCAGCCCGCTCTTGTCCGGAAGACCGAGATCGAGGATCACCAGATCCGGTTTCTCGGCCGCCAGGAGTCGCAACGCACCCGCCGCGTCCTCGGCTTCGACGACGCGATACTCGGAAGCCCCGAGGCTGGTGCGCAGAAACCGCCGTATCGGCGGTTCGTCGTCGACGACGAGGACGGTGTAGGCACTAGCCATGCGCCAATTCCGGCTCCCGCTTCGCCGGAATCTCCGGCACGACCGGCATTCGGATCGTCAACACCGCGCCGGAGCGGTCGCGGCGGTTGCGGGCGACGATCCATCCGCCAAGCGCTTCGACGAAACCGCGGCAGATCGCCAGACCGAGGCCGGTGCCGGCACGCCGGCGGTCCTGCGCCTGGACCCGATAGAATTTGTCGAAGATGCGCTCGAAATCGGCGGGCGGTATCCCGGGCCCCTCGTCGACGACCTCGATCTCAACCAGTTCCCCATCGCGCCTTGCGCGAACGTCGATGCGGCTCCCGGCTGGGGAATATTTCGCGGCATTATCGAGCAAATTGAACAATACCTGCTCGAACAACACCGCATCCAGGCGCAGCATCGGCAAACCCGGCTCGAGATCGAGCTCGACCCGGTGCCCGGCCACGACATTCCCGGCCCGCTGCAATGCCGAGCCGACGATCTCGGCGACATCGATCAATTCGAGCTTCAGTTCAATCGCGCCGGATTCGAGCCGCGTCATATCGAGGAGATTGGCGACGAACCGGTTCAAGCGCTCGGCTTCTTCCTGCAGGGTGCCGAGCAACTCTTCGCGTTCGGTCGCGCTGTACTTCTCCGGGAAACTGCGCAGGCTCGAGACGGTGCCGAGGATCGAGGCGAGCGGTGTTCGCAGATCGTGCGAGATCGAAGTCAGGAGCGCCGCGCGCAGCCGCTCCGTCTCGGCCAGCACGCGGGCCTCGCCGAGCCCCCTGGCGAGCGAAATGCGCTCAATCGCCACCGCCGCCTGGTCGCAAAGCGCGTCGAGCAGCCGCCGCTCGTCCGGCGTCAGCAACGGCCCACCCGTATCGCGGTCGATCCCAATCACACCAACCGGGCCGCTGCCGGTGCGCAGAGGCAAGAACAACCGCTTGACGCCAGGTAAGGTATCGGCGCCGCGCCCGGCCGCGCGGTTGTGCTCCCAGGTCCAACGCGCCGCTGCCATGTCGGCGGCGTCGAGCTGGTCCTCGGGCGGGTAGCCCGACGCAACTTCGAGCCCGTCGCCGTCCTTTACGGGCGTCAGCAGAACCGTGCGAACATTCAACATTGACGAGATCTGATAGGCGGTCGCCCAGAGTAAATCGTCGAGCGCACCAATTCCGGCGACCTTGCGGCTGAATGCATAGAGTTCGGCCGTCGTCTTCGCCCGCAATCGTGCGGTCACAACCTGCCGGCGCGTCGCCGCCGTCAAGTTGCTGACGATGATCGCCACGGTCAGAAAGAAGAAAAGTGCGACGACGTTTGCGGGATCTGCGACCGTAAAGGTGTAACGCGGTTCTAAGAAGAAAAAGTTGTAAGCGAGAACGCTGAGGATGCTCGCGAAAAGCGACGGCAACAGGCCCCACGCAATGGCCGAGGCAAGGACCGCCGTGAGAAATGCGAGCGCGACGCTGTGGACGTCAATGACCCGGTCGAGCAATTCGCCGATGCCGAGGGCGATCGTCACCGCGACGGCGCTGCCGAAATAGGGCTCAATTCGGACCGGCTCGACTTTGGGACGGGTTTGGACTGCCTTAGGCGGAACCGGGTCGCTGTCGTCGGCGGAGATGACGTGAACGCTGATCTGGCCCGTCTTGCGCACGAGCTCGTGCACCACGGAGCCGTGTATCATCTCGAACCATCGCGAGCGATCGGACTTTCCGATGACGATCTGGGTTATGTTGTTCGCCGTCGCGTAGGCCAGGACTTCCTCGGCAATGTTGCGCCCGGGGATCGTAATCGTCGAAGCGCCGAGCCGCTCGGCGAGGCGCAGGAAGTCGGCGATGCGGTCGCGGTCAGCGTCATCGAGACGCTGCGTCCGGGCGGTCTCGACATAGATCGCGGTCCACGGGGCTCGCAGGTGATCTGCCACCCGCCGCGCATAGCGGATCAATCCCGCGGTGCTCGGAGCTTCGCTGACACAGACGAGGAGCCGCTCTCCCGCCGCCCAGGGGCCGGAAATCGCATGCGCCCGCATATGCGACAGCAATTGCTCGTCGACTCGCTGGGCGGTGCGGCGCAACGCCAGCTCGCGCAGTGCAGTAAGGTTGCCCGCCGAGAAATAGTGGCGTACCGCCCGTTCCGCCTGCTGCGGCACATAGACCTTACCCTCGCGCAGGCGCTTGATCAGGTCCTCGGGGGAGAGATCGATGACCTCGATGTCGTCCGCTTGGTCGAGGATGCTGTCGGGCACCGTCTCGCGCACGCGGATCCGGGTGATCTTGGCGACGACGTCGTTCAGGCTCTCGACATGCTGGATATTGAGCGTCGCAAAGACGTCGATGCCGGCGGCAATTATCTCCTCGACATCGAGATAGCGCTTGGGATGCCGGCTGCCGGGGGCGTTGGTGTGGGCGAGTTCGTCGACTAGAACCAGTTCAGGGCGCCGCTTGAGGATCGCGTCGAGATCCATCTCGGCAAGGAGGTGACCCTTGTATTCAACCTGCTGCCTGGGGATGACCTCAAGGCCTTCGAGAAGCGCCTCGGTCTCGCGCCTGCCATGCGACTCGACAACACCGACGACCACATCGACCCCGTCGCGGCGCTTGGCTTGCGCGGATAGCAACATCTCGTAGGTTTTGCCCACCCCTGGCGCGGCACCGAGAAAAATCTTGAGCCGCCCGCGACCTTCTTGTTTTGCCGCGGCGAGCAATGCTTCGGGTGACGGTCTTCCCTCGCGCTCCGCCATGCTCCCAGTCTAGCCCATCCCGGTCCGCCTAGCGACGCTGGTCGAGCGCGAGATTTAGTTTGAGCACGTTGACCCGCTTTTCGCCGAGAATGCCCAGGGACCGGTCTTGGGTCATGTCGGCAACCAGGGCGCGAACCTTGTCCTCGGGCAGGTGGCGCGCCTTTGCGACGCGCGGCACCTGGAATTCGGCGGCGGCGGGCGTGATGTCGGGGTCGAGGCCGCTCGCCGAGGTGGTCACGAGATCGACTGGGATCGGAGCCGACGGATTTTCCGCCTTAAGCTTTTCGGCATCGTCCTTGACGCGGTCGATCAAAGGTTGGCTGGTCGGCCCTAGGTTCGACCCGCCGGAATTCGCGGCATTGTACGGCGCTGGGATCGTCTTCGTCGGATCGTTCGGGTCGGTGTCGGTGGTGGCCGAGGGACGGCCGTGGAAGTACTTGTCGTCTGTGAAGTTCTGGCCGATCAACTCGGAGCCGATCACTTTGCCGTCCTTCTCGATCAGGCTGCCATTGGCTTGATGCGGAAAGACCAGCTGCGCGAGCCCTGTCATGCCGATCGGATAAATGAGGCCTGTGACGGCCGTCATGACGATGATCATCATGATGGCGGGACGGATTTGTCGGAGCATGGGAATGAGTCCTCAGGCAAGGCCGATGGCGGTGACGGCGAGATCGATCAGCTTAATGCCGATGAACGGCACGATGATCCCGCCGAGGCCGTAGATCAGCAGGTTTCGGCGCAGGATGCTGGCGGCGCCCGCCGGACGGTAGGTGACCCCGCGCAGGCTCAATGGGATCAGCGCAATGATGATCAGCGCGTTGAAGATGATCGCGGAAAGGATTGCGCTCTCCGGCGTCTGCAGGTGCATGACGTTGAGCACGCGGAGCTCGGGATAGAACGCCACGAACATTGCCGGGATGATCGCGAAATATTTCGCGACGTCGTTGGCAATCGAAAAGGTGGTGAGCGCGCCGCGCGTCATCAGCAGCTGCTTGCCGATCGCTACAATCTCGATCAGCTTGGTCGGATCGCTGTCGAGGTCGACCATGTTGCCGGCTTCGCGCGCCGCCATCGTGCCGGTGTTCATCGCGACGCCGACATCGGCCTGGGCGAGCGCCGGCGCGTCGTTGGTGCCGTCACCGCACATCGCGACGAGCTTGCCCTTCGACTGTTCCTCGCGGATCAGCTCGAGCTTGTTCTCGGGTGTCGCCTGCGCGAGGAAATCGTCCACTCCCGACTCGGCAGCGATTGCCGCCGCTGTCAGCGGGTTGTCGCCGGTAATCATCACCGTGCGGATGCCCATTTGCCGCAATTCGGCGAAACGATCGCGGATGCCGCCTTTGACGATGTCCTTGAGATGGATCACGCCCAGCAACCGCTCGTCCTTGGCGACGGCAAGCGGTGTGCCGCCCTCTCTTGCGATCCGCTCGGAAATCGCGGTCACCTGACGGACCGCATCGGACACTGGCGCGGCGCGCACCGCTGCCTGCACGCCTCCGCCAGCACCGCGCCACATCGGGGCGGTGCTGCCGCCTTCGGTAAACACGACTATCGCATCAACCGCCCCTTTCCGGATGCAGACGCCATCGACATCGATTCCACTCATCCGCGTCTGCGCCGAGAACGGCACAAACTTAGCGTTGAGCGGCGCCATCTCGCGTGCCCGTAGCGCGTATTTCTCCTTGGCCAGAACGACGATCGAGCGGCCTTCCGGCGTCTCGTCCGAAAGTGACGCGATCTGGGCCGCGTCGGCGAGCTCGCTCGCCTCGACCCCGGGGAGTGGGATGAATTCGGTCGCCTGACGATTGCCCAAGGTGATTGTGCCGGTCTTGTCGAGCAGCAGAGTGTCGACATCCCCCGCGGCCTCGACCGCGCGTCCGGACATCGCCAATACGTTGAAGCGCACGAGCCGGTCCATGCCGGCGATGCCGATCGCCGACAACAGTGCGCCGATCGTCGTCGGAATCAAAGTGACGAAGAGCGCGACCAGGACGACGACCGACACCGCGCCGCCGGCGTAGGACGCGAAGCTCGGGATGCTGACGGTGGCGAAGACGAAGATCAGCGTCATGCCGGCGAGCAAAATGTTGAGCGCGATCTCGTTTGGGGTTTTCTGCCGTACGGCACCTTCGACGAGGGCAATCATGCGGTCGAGAAAGGTCGAGCCCTGCGCTGCCGTGATGCGGACCCTGAGCCAGTCCGATGTTACCCGTGTGCCGCCGGTAACTGCCGAGCGGTCGCCGCCGCTCTCGCGGATTACGGGGGCCGATTTACCAGTGATTGCCGACTCGTCAACCGAGGCGACGCCTTCGATGACCTCGCCGTCGCTTGGGATCAGATCACCGGCTTCGACCAGTACAAGGTCCCCTGGCTTGAGCGCAGTCGCGTCTACCAGTTCGAAATTGCGCGAGTTGGCAGCCTGCAGGCGCTTGGCCTGGGTCTCGGTCCGAGTTCGGCGCAACGCATCGGCTTGTGCCTTGCCCCGCCCTTCCGCGACCGCTTCGGCGAAATTGGCGAACAGCACGGTGAACCATAGCCAAACGGTGATCTGCCCCGAGAACAGGGCGTTGGTGCCGACTACCGCGCCATTGCCGACAATCAGATCGCGCAAAAAGAAGATCGTGGTTAGCACCGAGACAATCTCGACGCAGAACATGACCGGGTTTTTGACCAGGGTACGCGGATCGAGCTTGCGGAATGATGCCCAGATCGCCGGCACGATCAGCGAGCGGTCGAAGATCGAGAGCGGCCGGAGCTGACGCTTGTAAAGCCCGGTCTCCGGCGAGCCGATCATGATTGGGGAGATGTCGGTCATAATAGAAGTCCTTCGGGAATTCTGTTGCTCACGGCCCCGGATAGAGCTTGCCCTGGTTCATCGCGACCTGCTCGACCGCGGGCCCTAGCGATATCGCCGGGAAATAAGTGAGCCCGCCGATGATCAGCACGACGCCAACCAACAGACCCACAAACAGCGGGCGGTTGGTCGGGAAGGTCCCGGCTGATGGCGCAAGAAGCTTCTTCTGCGCCAGCGATCCTGCCACCGCCAAGAGCGGGATCACGAAGATGAACCGCCCCATCAGCATCGCGCCCGCAATGGTCGTGTTGTAGAACAGCGTGTTCGCTGAGATTCCTGCGAAAGCGCTGCCATTGTTGCCGGTGCCCGACGTAAAGGCGTAGAGGATCTCCGAAAACCCGTGCGGCCCGGTGTTCGCGATTCCGGCAAGCCCTGGCGGCACTACCGTGGCGAGCGCCGTCCAGCCGAGGATCGACAGCGGCAGGCTCAGGAGAGCGAGAATGGTCATCTTGACCTCCTTCGCTTCGAGCTTCTTGCCGAGATATTCGGGTGTGCGCCCGACCATCAGCCCCGCGACGAACATCGCGACGATCGCGAAGGCGAGCATGCCGTAGAGACCCGAGCCGACGCCGCCAAAGATGACCTCACCCAGCTGTATGTCGACTAGTGGCACCATGCCGCCTACGGGCAGGAAGCTGTCATGCATCGAGTTGACAGCACCGCACGAGGTGTCGGTCGTCACGGTGGCATAGAGAGCCGAAAGAGCAGGACCGAACCGCACCTCCTTGCCTTCCATATTTCCGCCCGCCTGTAGGGCACTCGGCGCGGCATCAACATTGAAGGCGGCGATGGCGGGATTGCCGTGAGATTCGGACCAATAGGCGGTGGTCACACCGGCGAGGAAAAGCATTCCCATCGCCGCGAAGATCGCCCAGCCCTGCCGCTCGTCATGCACCATGCGGCCCAGCACGTTGGTCAGCGCGGCGCCGATCGCAAAGATGGTGAGCAGCTGGACGAGGTTGGTAAGCGGCGTCGGGTTCTCGTACGGATGCGCCGAATTCGCGTTGAGGAACCCACCGCCATTGGTGCCCAGGATCTTGATCGCCTCCTGCGAGGCGATTGGGCCTTGCGCGATCGTCTGCTTAGCGCCCTCGAGGGTAGTCGCATCGACATAGGGCCCGATATTCTGGGGCATCCCCTGCCAGACGTAGAACATCGCAATGACGATCGATAACGGCAGCAGCACATAGAGTGTGGTACGGGTCAGATCGACCCAGAAATTACCGATAGTCTTGGCTTCGCGCCGGGCGAAGCCGCGAATGAGGGCAAGCGCGAGCGCGATGCCGGTCGCCGCCGAAACGAAATTGTGCACCGTAAGCCCCGCCATCTGCACGAGGTAGCCCATTGTGGTTTCCGGCACGTAGGACTGCCAGTTCGTGTTCGTCACGAAACTGACTGAAGTGTTGAAGGCGCTGCTCGGTTCGACTCCGGTTTGGCCTTGCGGGTTGAACGGCAGATACCATTGCAGCCGCTGGAGCGCATACAGGGTCAGAAAGCCGACGACGCTGAAGAACAGCATCGCGACGGCATAACTGAGCCAGTGCTGCTCCTCCTTCTCGTCGACCCCGCAGCACCAATAAACCGCGCGTTCGACCGGCCGCAGAACCGGGCTCAAGAATGTCCGCTCGCCGGCGAAGACGCGCGTCATGTAGCCGCCGAACGGCCGGGTGATCAGGACCACGATCACGCTGAACAGCGCGATCTGGATCCATCCGGAGATGGTCATCGGAGGCTCCTAGAACCGCTCGGGGTTGATCAGCGCGTAGACGAGGTAGACCATGATCACGAGGGTCACGATCGAGCCGAGGACGTAATCGAGCAGCATGGCTGTCTCACATTCTTTCGCAGGCGAGCACGTAGAGGACGGAGGCGAGGAAGAAGCCGACGCCCATGGCGATCATCACAAAATCGAGCATGTGATTACCTCAGCGGATGTCTTCCAGACCCCGGAAATTTCCACTCCACGCTTTGCTGTGAACGCCGAGCCGACCCGCTTTGATGCAGATTAGATCGACGCCCGTTCACCCAAACCAGGATAGCCAATACCAGCGCGTTGTCCCGGCCCGGATGCGCCCGGATCGAGGTTGCGCGGATCAAATGCACTTTCCACTGTTAGGATTCGAGAGGCATTGAGGTTTTGCTTTATAAAAGCGCCATAAAGATTTCGGCCGGCCTCTCGTTCCACGCAAGGAGAGAGCCGCTGGACCGCCGATCCCTTTCGTCGACTGGAGAACATCAAATCCAGGTAAGTTCCTCAGTTTTGGTGTCCCGGCGGTCCGGCCGACGCTAGGATACCGCCCCGGAAAAGCAAGACATCCGAACTGCTCGGCCTTCTGCAACCACTACCTCCCGACGCGCATGCTCGACATCGCCTTTGCGCTGATCGTCATTACTGCTCTGCTGGTCGTGGTCGGTCTGTGCCAGCCGATGGCGGCTTATTTGAAGCTGCCGCCGCCTGTCTTGCTTGGCGTAGTTGGCCTGGCCCTGGGAGGGTTTCCAGCCCTGGTGGCGCATCTGGGCTGGTCCCGCGAGACAGATGCATTTTCCGAAGTCTTCGTCGGCCTCCCGCTCAGCTCCGGCACCTTTATCTATGTCTTTCTGCCCTTGCTCGTGTTCGAGGCCGGTATCGCTACCGACGTCAGGCGGATGCTCGAAGATGCGGCGCCGATCCTGCTGCTCGCGATCGTTGCCACGTTGATTTCCACCGCGGTCGTCGGTTTGGCGCTTTGGCCGCTTGGGCGGGTCTCATTGGTGGTCTGTCTGCTGCTCGGCTCTGTGGTGTCGACCACCGATCCCGCTGCGGTCATCGCGATCTTTCGTGACATCGGCGCACCGGCGCGCCTGACCCGCCTTGTCGAGGGCGAGGCTCTCCTCAACGATGCGGCCGCGATCGCACTCTTCGCCGTCCTGCTCGGTATGATCGGAACCGCTCGTGAGCTGGACCTCGGTCCCGGGCTGAAAGAGTTCTTCATCTCGTTTGTCGGCGGCGGTCTGTTCGGAATGCTCGCGGGGCGGGCACTGCTCGCGATCATCCCCATAGTTCGCGACGACCGCCTCGCGGAAGCGACTTTGACCCTGGCGCTCGCTTATGGCGGTTTTATCGCCGCCGAGCGCCTGCTTCATGTGTCGGGCGTCGTCGCCGTGCTGACCTCCGCTCTGACCATCAGCGCGCTCGGCCGCTCTCGCATCGCGCCCTACAATTGGTCGTTCCTGACCGATCTCTGGGACCAGATCGCCTTTTGGGCCCGCTCCTTGATCTTCATCCTCGCCTCGATCCTTGTTCCAAGGCTGCTCGGCGATATCGATACCCATGATTTGCTGTTGCTTGCGGTACTAATAGCGGCGGCATTCGCGGCTCGCGCCCTCGTGCTGTTCGTGCTCATGCCGCTGCTCGAGCTCGTCAAGCTCACCCAGCCGATCAGTTCTGCCTACAAATACGCGATCATCTGGGGCGGATTGCGCGGGGCGTTGACTTTGGTGCTAGCGCTCGGTGTTACCGAGAACGCCGCCCTCGACGGGCACGCGCAGCGCTTCGTAGCGGTGCTCGCGACCGGCTTTGTGCTGTTCACGCTGTTCGTCAACGGCACGACGCTGCGTCTCGTCATTGCCGTGCTCGGCCTCCACCGCCTTTCGCCGCGCAACCAGGTCCTCCGCGATCGGGTTCTCGCAGTTGCTTACGCCGAAGTGGCCGCTTCGGTGCGCCACATGGCGCAGTACCACGGTCTCGCTCAAAGCTCGGTCGAGCAGGTCATCGAACCATACCAAACCTGGATCACGGCGGCGGACGCCCGAGACGAAGCCGAGCGGCTTTCCGAGCGGGAGCGCCTGGCGATCGCATTGGTTGCTCTAGGCAATCAGGAGCGGGTACTCGTCCTGGAAACCCGTGCCGACCAGGTCGCCTCGCAAGCAACCATTCAGGTGTTGCTGCGGAATGCAGATACCCTGGTCGAAGGCGCGCGCTCCGAAGGCCGTCTCGGATACCAGAGAGCTGCGGAAGCGGCGCTCTCGTTTCCGCCGGCATTCCGCGCCGCCTATTTCCTTTACCGGCATTTCGGAATTCAGCGGTTTCTTGCCGATCGGCTGGCTGACCGTGTCGAACTGCTCCTGGTGGCGCGGCTGCTGGTCGAGCGGCTGGTCAGCTTCAACGATGAGCGTTTGAGCACCGTTTTCCAAAAACGTCTTACCGAGATCACCAGGGAAATCGTCGATCATCGCCGCGAAGAAGTGAGCGACGCCCTAGATGCGCTTCGCCGGCAATACCCTGACTACGTAGCGGCTCTTGAAGAGAGATTCCTGCGCCAATCGGCGCTACGGCAAGAAATGGGCCGGTACCAGGCCTTGTTCGAAGAAGGGTTGATCCCGCAGGAGCTCTATGATGATCTGAGGCGGGGAATATCGGGCAACCGCGCCGAGCCTCGGCCGCGCTTCGAGATCGGCCTTGACACCCATCGCCTGATCGAGAGGCTGGATGTCCTCGCCGGCCTCGACGAGCGGCAGCTGCAGCGTGTGGCCCAGCTGTTGCGGCCACGTTTCACGGTGCCGAACGAGCGCATCATCCGCCGGGGGGACCGGGGGGACGCCGTCTTCTTCATTGCATCCGGTGCTGTAGAGGTAAGATTGTCGGCACGCCGCGTCCGTCTCGGCAGCGGCGAGTTCTTCGGAGAAATTGCTCTGCTGTCGGGTCGGCCGCGTCAGGCCGATGTGGTCGCTCTGACTTACTGCCGGCTGCTCATTCTGCGGAAAGCCGATTTTGACTGTTTCCTGGCGGCGAATCCGGAGGCGAAAGCGGAGATCAACCGCATCGCCGAGACGCGTCTTTCGGTGAACCAGGAGGACGGAGACCGAGCTGCCAAAACCTTATCAAACTAGCCTGAGGCTCGCGGGGGCGGTTGCAGTACTCGAGTGCCGCGTTCCTCTCAGCCAAACGGTCAGTCAACTCCACGACGCTGCTTTGGCCGGATCACGGCTTGGAGGGACGGGGCCGCTGCGCTCCATTTCAGAACCGACGAGCGCTTTTGGCCACCCCCGCTCCTGATGGGCCACGATGTACACCCCGTCGACATACAATTCGATAGTGGCGGGAGCCGCATCGCATGCCTGGCGAGCATAATCGATGCTCGCCGACAGGCTCGGGAGATCGGATACCGGCACGGGCGACAACCCATGCACACTCCAGCTCCCCCCAACCTCACGGCAGATCTTGATGCGCACCCTCATTGTAGTCGGCCTTTGCTCAGTGCATGACACCATGAAGAAGGACCAGCGCAAGCCGAAGCGTCAGGATGCCCACCGCGATCCCCGCCAGGACGAGAAAGGTCCCGACAACCTCGAGCATCGTACGGTGCCGTGTGCCGGGACGGTGCGCGGTGGTCGCGTGGTTTACCGATCCGCGCGGCGGTGACGAAACTGCGACCCGAGTTGCTGTCAAATCCATGAGCGCCATTGCTGCTGTCCAGATCCTCACCCGGCAACGGGTGCTGCTATTAGAGAGCGATCGTTAGATAAGTTTTCGATTGGAAACCCGCGCCGCCGCCATGAAGAACCCATAAAGCTGGCTTCGAGCAGCGGACCTCGCGTCTCCCACTCGGATCAGTATCTGGGAGAAGGAATGACTTTGACACAGGAGCTGTCGCCCGCTGCCTCGAACAGCACGAAGCGAAGCGCATCCTTCTGAGTGCGGAATACTCCGCCTATCAGCCCTTCCTTGTCTTCAGCAATCCAATAGCCTCGACCGTTCTCGCTCACTTCGAAATGATGCAAGGTGAGCGCCGCCGCAGGTGCAAAGCTAGCCATATTCGATCTGCCAATCTGTTATTCCCGTCGCTCTCTTGAGCGGCTAATACGATCGGCGGACGCCATCATGGTACCCGGCCCGGGCCGACCTCACCGCGCGCCGTGAGTTGATTATCGAGCTGGCAAACAAAAGCCGATTGCCGGCGATGTATGCGTGGCGCGACTATGTCGAGGCAGGCGGGCTTGATGGCGTATGGCGCGGACCTTGGCGAACTCGGGCAACGCGCCGCCAATGATGTCCACGAGATTCTCAACGGGGCCAAACCGGGCGACATCCGGATTTACCAGCCCACAAAATACAAGTTCGTCATTAATTTGAAGACCGCCAAGTCGCTCGACCTCATCTTTCCCCCCGCACTCCTCGCGGCTGCGGATGAGGTGATCGAATGAGCCGGGTCGGGGGCGGCGGCTAGACCGTTCAGGCGCTGGCGCGATCCGGCCCTGGGATCAGTGCGTCGATGAGGGCCTGGATGTAGCCGTAGCAATAGGCGAAGGCGACGCCGGAGGGGTCGCGGCCGTCGATCTGCGGGACGTGGTCGGGCATCAGCATGTAGGGGTAGGCGACATCGCGGTAGGCGGCGAGCGAGCGCGGCATGTCCATGTCGCCCTCGTCCGGGAACGCCTCCATGAAGTCGAGCTTCTTCCCCTTGATGTTGCGGAAGTGCACGTTGAAGATCTTGCCGCGCTCACCAAACCAGCGGATCACGTCGAAGATCTCACGGGCCGGGTCGTCGAGCATCTCGGCGATCGTGCCCTGGCAGAAATTGAGGCCGTGATAGGGGCTCTCGTACATCTCGACGAAGCGCTTCAGCCCCTCGACGGTACCCAGCACGCTCGTCACGCCCCGGTAGCCGCGCGGCGTATACGGGTCTTGCGGGTGGCAGGCCAGACGCACCTTGGCGGCGGTCGCGACCGGCACGACGGCCGCGAGGAAATGGTCGATCCGCTCCCAGTATTCCTCCTCGGAGACGGCGCCTGCCATCGTTGACGGCGCGGCCCGGTCGGCGCGGCTCCAGCGGAACGCGGCGTTACGTGAACCGCCGCGCCCTGGCTCGCGCTCGGTGCGCGGGATGCCGATGATCGTGAGGTTGTATTTGGCGGCGGCGATGCCAGCGGCGGCGAGCCGTTCGATCAGTGCGCAGATGCTGTCGATTTCGCGTTGCCGCTCGGGGTCCTTGCCCAAGAGAATGTGCGGGCTGTCCTGCTCCTCGATCGGCCGGGACGCCATCGGCAATTGCACCATGTCGAGCGTAAGGCCGAACGACTCGACATGCTCGCGATGCCGGTTCAGATCCTCGAGGCTCCAGTGGTGCGGATTGCCGGGCGGGTCGACGCAGACATGGGTAACCCCGAGCTGCGCCCAGACCTTGTAGTCGGAATCGTCGCGCGGCCGGATCTGCGTCCCGACGTACATCGGTTCAGGTGCTTGCAGTGAAAACCCCTCTCCGCCCTTCAGGGGGGAGAGGGAGGGGCCCGACGCGAAGCGGCGGGAAGGTGAGGTGGGCGACGCTGCGCCCTGGCTTATCGGCCCCCTCACCCTGCCCTCTCCCCCGGCCGGCGGGGGAGAGGGTTAGGAAAGGCAGGCGATTTCCCCGGCTCATCAAAAAAACGCGAGGGTGCGGATTTCGATGCTCTCGCGCGGCCGGGCGTGCGGCGGAGTGGCCGGGTCGTCGAAGGCGGTGTGGGCGGTGAACCGGGCGCGGCCGTCCTTCATCGAATTGTAGACCTTGAACACCAATGCCTCGTCCGGCCGCATATGCGGGAACCAGTACCAGCGGTGTGCCGGGTTGTAGGTGATCGCCGAGGTCTGCCCGATGCGATCCTCATAGCGGCGCTCGGTCACCACCATGTCATCGGGCGAGAGGCTCTGCGCGTCGGCGATCGCCAGCGGCCAGCACTCGACCCGGTGGCGGATCGGCCGCCATACCTGCACGATCGCAAATCGGCGCTGCAACAGCTCGTCGGCTTCGTCCGGCAGCAAATCGCGCACCCGCTTCGGCGCCGACCATTCGGTATAGTCGTTGTGAACGCGGCGCACGACCTCGCGGATCTTCGCGGCCTCGCGCAGATCCTGGTCCGGTGTGCGCAAGGTGTGATCGAAGACGACGACCCGCTTGGCGCCGCTCTCGGCTTTCACCAGCGCCTCCATCTCCGGGTAATAGACCCGGCGGATCTCGTCCTCGTCGTAGAAGTCCGTGACCTTGGTGTCGTGATGCACAAAACGGAAGCCGTCGCGTTCGAGCGCGAAGCGGTCGGCATGAGGGCCGGCCGTTGCGCAGAACGACATGCCGCGGGTCCGATTGGCCGCCGCCGATTCGCAAATCCGTGCCGCCCGGCGCGCCGACCAGTGTGACGGGCGTAGCGCCGGTATCGACAAAATAGTTGAGCGTCGCTTCGATCGTCTCCGGAACGGTGTCGAGCTCGGCAACCTGGACCTGAGCTCCTCGCGCATATTCGCGAGCAGATGATAAGATCGCTCAGCGAGTGAAACAACTCCTGCTCGCCACGGCTCGGATGATAGCCTTAGGGGTTTCGCGCCTGCAAAACTTTTCCCCGGAATTGCCAACCGCGGTAGTACGGATGATCCGCCCGATCGGCATGGGCACGAGGGTGCCGGTTGCTGCGGAGTAATAGAGTGCGGTGGCAAGCTCCACTGACGGCGCGCGTCGGCGAGCGTGACCGGCAGTGCGCGGCCGCTCGCGAGCGCCGCATGGTACGCGTCCAACAGCCCCTCGAACCGGGAGGGTGCGAACTCGTACCCGACCAGTGCGTCGGCAATGCGACCGGCGACCTCTGGCGATCCCGGAACGATGTTCCACGGTTCGTCGCCCGGAGAATACGGCGTCTGCGAGCTTTCGAAAGTCACATGCTCAAAGCACAGGCGCAGCCGGCTGATCTCCTTGTGCGAACCGAGCGTCGCGGCGAGCGAGACGAGCGCGCCGCTGCGCATCACGAGGCTGGCGACGGCGCAGTCCTCGACCTCGACCGGATTGACCCGCGTCGTCGTGCGCGCAAACACCGACGCGACGGGGCCCATCAGATACGTCAGCAAATCGTGCGAATGGATCGCGTGCGTCAGCAACACCCCGCCGAGCTCGGTTGCCAGCCGTCCGCGCCACGGCGTCTCGTAATATTCAGCGGTGCGTCGCCAGGCTGTCTCGACCGTCGCGAGATAAGGTTTTCCGGCAATACCCAGCTCGATGATTCGCTTGGCCTTTTGCAGGCCGTTGCCGTAGCGGTATTGGAAGACCGGCATAACTCGCCCCGCTGCCTCTGCTTCGGCGGCAATGATGCGATCGACCTCGGCGAGCGAGCCGGCCAGAGGCTTTTCGCAGACGACTTCCTTGCCGGCCGCCAAGGCGGCAAGCGTCTGCGCGACGTGCAGCGCAGGCGGCGTGCAGATGTCGACGATATCGACATCTTCCATGCGAAGCACATCGTCGATGGATTTGGTGCGGCGCGTAATGGAGAATTCGTCACCGACCGCGGCGAGCGCCTTTTCGTCGACATCGCAGAGCCCCAGCACCTGAAATTTGTCGGGGTGGGCTTCTGTATCCCGCGCATGTGAGCGCGGCCGATGCCGCAGCCGACGACGGCGACGCTCCAGATCGTGCTCTCTGATCGCGGCACCTTCCGCTAAAGCCACTTCTTGTAGCCGCGGCGCAGCACTTTCCCGAGGCGAAATGCGTTATCGGTCCAGTCTCCCTTGGGGGATCCCGGCGACACGGATCTCCCTAGCTCCTTCATCTGTTTGCCGAGGCGAAAGGCGTTGTCTGTCCAGTCGCCCGCAGGCTCACCGGCGTCTTTGAGCCGTTGCTGGAGGCGCGCTTTCAGGGCCGCCGCATTGGCCCGCTCATGCTCGGTGGCGCCAACATTCTCGGCTAATGCGCTCACCGCCCGAAGCTTGCGGCGGATATCAGCGGCCGAGAAGATAAGTCTGGCTACCCGCATCACGGCAGTGCGCCGGAGCGGGTGTAGCGGCGCCACGCACTCATCTGGATCGCCGAGGTCAGACAGTGGACGACGACAGGCCGGGTTTTGACCGCAAACGCACGGGCGATGCCGTCGGCGACTTCGGCCTCGGCGCGGATCGTGATGCCCTCGGCGCCAAAGGAACGGCCCCATTGCGCGAAATCGGGGTTGGTAAGCCTTGTGCCCTCCATAAACGCGCGCTCGGGGTAGCGCACATAGGAGTGCATGCCGATCGTGCCGTACATCCCATTGTCGGAGATGATCATGATCGGGTTGGCGCCGTATTGGCAGGCTGTGGCGATCTCGTTGCCCATCATCAGCGCGCCGCCGTCGCCGAGAAAGGCGACCACCTGGGTGCCCGGCCGGCGCAGAGCGGCCGCCACCGCCATCGGCATGCCGGAGCCCATCGCGCCGACCACCGAGGAGAGAAAGATCTGCCCCTGGCGGAATCCAATGTAGCGATGGACAAAACTTCCGAAATTGCCGGCGTCGGTCGTGACTGTGGCGTCGGGCGCCAGGTGCTTGTCGACCTCGCAGACGATCGCGGCGAAATTGACGCCGTCATTTGTCGGCTCCCATTCCTTGGCCAGCAGCTTACGATGGATCTCGTGCAGTCCATCGACCCATCCACGGCGCTTGCCGGCATCTGCCGGAGCGTCACGCCGCAATAGTCCTTTCACTATTTCGTATGGACTGCACGGCATGCCGAGATCCGGCCGCCAAACGCGGCCCACTTCGTTGGGATCCGGCCAGATGTGGACAAACGGCAATTGCGGCTGCGGCGCCGTCGGGAAATTGTAAGACTGGCTGACCGTGTCGGTCATGCGCTCGCCCAATGCGACCAGCAGATCGGCGCGTTTCATCTCGCCGATCAATGCCGGCGGCACGCGAATACCCATATAGCCGCCAAAATTCGGGTGCGTCGCGTCGAACAGTTGCGGCCGGCGGTGGGTCGGGCTGATCGGCAATACCCATTCTTCGGCAAACCGGTTGAGATCGGCGAAGACGGCCTTGTCATGGACAGCGTCGGCCAATAGCGCGCCCCCGACCAGCACCAACGGCCGCTCTGCCTCGGCGAGCATCCCGGCCAGCCGGTCGAGGTCCTCGGTGCGCGGCCCTGCAACGACGCGCGGCCGAGCCGGGTTCAGTTCGGCGTCGGTCTCCTCGTCGAAAATGTCTTCCGGTAATATTACCGCGACCGGGCCGGGGGTGCCGCTCTCTGCCATATGAAAGGCGCGGGCGACCGCTTCGGACGCCTGCTCCGGTTCATTCACCTCGATCACGAGCTTGGTGACGTCGGACAACAGTCGGGAATAGTTCTGCTCCTGCAACGCCAGCCGACCAAAATCCTTGCGCTCGACTTGGCCCACCAGCATCACGAGCGGCGTCGCGTCGTGATAAGCCGAGTGCAGAGCCACCATCGCGTTCGACAGCCCCGGTCCGCGTGAGACCATCGCCACTCCGGCGCGGTCGCGCAGCCGCCCATCGGCCACTGCCATATAGCCCGCGCCGCCCTCGTGACGGCAGACGATGACGCGGATCGAATTTCGTTCAATCAGCGCGCTAGTCAGCCCGACATAGCTCTCCCCCGGAACGCAATAGACCTGGTCCACATCGTGGGCTTCGAGGCTTTCCGCCAGCAGGCGAGCAACGGTTTGGCTCATTTTTTATGCGTCCTCTCAAATCAGCCCCTTTCCCGCGGAGCGTCGCGCTGCGGGAGGGGGGCTAATATGCTACAGTTTTTGTATGGAAGAGGAGACGCTTATGACAACACAGCAAGACCAGATCGAGGCCGACTTCATCGTGGTGGGCGCGGGGTCGGCCGGGTGCGCTGTTGCGGCGCGGCTCAGCGAGGACCGGGCGACGCGGGTCCTGCTGCTCGAGGCCGGCGGCGAGGACCGCAACCGGTGGATCCACATCCCGCTCGGCTTTGGCAAGACGTTCGCCGACCCTTCGGTCAACTGGTGCTACGAGACCGAGCCCGACCCCGGCGCCAGCGGCCGCCGCGTGTTCTGGCCGCGCGGCAAGGTGCTCGGCGGCTCGTCCTCGATCAACGGCATGGTCTATATCCGCGGCCAGGCCGAAGATTTCGACCACTGGCGCCAGCTCGGCAATACCGGCTGGTCGTTCGACGATGTGCTGCCCTATTTCAGGCGCTCGGAGCACCAGATGCGCGGCGCCGATAGGTTCCACGGCACCGACGGACCGCTCTGCGTGTCGGATGTCGCGCAACACCCGATCTGCGAGGCCTTTATCGCGGCGACGACCGGGCTCGGCTTTCCCCGCAATGACGATTTCAACGGCGCCAGTCAGGACGGGGTCGGCTACCACCAGACGACGACCCGCGACGGAAAGCGCTGCTCTACCGCCGTCGGCTATCTCCGCCCGGCAATGCAACGCGCCAATCTCAATGTTGTCACGGGGGCGTTGACCGAGAAGATTCTGTTCGAAGGCCGCCGTGCGGTCGGCGTGACATTTCGCCGAGATGGCGGGCTCTGCACCGCCCGCGCCGCGCGCGAGGTCATTTTGTGTGGTGGTGCGGTCAACTCGCCGCAATTGCTGATGCTCTCCGGTATTGGGCCCCAGGAGCAGATGGCCGAGTTCGGCATCCCAGTCGTGCACCATCTGCCCGGCGTCGGGAAGAGCCTGCAGGACCATTACTCGGCGCCGATCAAGCTGCGCTGCAAATTGCCGATCACCGTCAACGACGTAATGCTGAGCAATGCGCGCAAACTGAAGGCCGGCCTCGAATACTACGTATTCCATCGTGGCCCGCTGGCGATGATCAGCTCACCGGCGGCGTTGTTCGCGCGCACCCGTCCCGAGCTCGCCTCGCCCGACGTCAAAATTTCGATCTCGCCGTTCAGCGCCGAGCGGCCGCAAGAGGGTCTGCACCGATTTTCCGGGTTTACTTCGATCGCCTACCAGCTGCGCCCGGAAAGCCGTGGCGAGATCAAGCTGAAGAGCCCCGACCCGTTCGACGCCCCAGCGGTCTATCCGAATTATCTGGCGACCGAGACCGACCAGCGCACGATTGTCGCCGGCCTCAAGCTGATCCGGCGTATTTTGGCGACTCCTCAAATGCAAGCATTGACCGAGGCGGAGTTTCAGCCTGGCCCGACAGTCGAGGGCGATGAGGCGCTATTGGATTACGCGCGGCGACGCGGCGGCACCGTTTATCATCCGACCAGCACCTGCAAGATGGGGAGTGACCCGATGGCGGTCGTCGATGCGGAATTGCGCGTGCATGGGATCGAGGGCCTGCGCGTTGCTGACGCTTCGATCATGCCGAGTGTGGTTTCCGGCAACACCAACGCCGCGACGATCATGATCGGCGAGAGGGTTGCTGACATGCTGCGCCAGCCGGCCGCCCAGATGGCGGCGTAACCGCCGGCCGATCCGACCCGCAGGGCGAGCGGCCCGGCTGCGGTCCGCGCAGCGCCTGGCTCGGAGGAGATTTCGGGGTCGAAATCTGGGGAGGAACCAATATGAGACGACGCGATCTGTTGAAAACCGCCGCGGCGGCGACACTTACGGCTGGCGTCGCGCCGAGGCTCGGGCGGGGCGCGGATCGCGCGAAAACCCTCGTTTTCGTACCGACCTCGGATCTAACGATACTGGACCCGGTGGTCACCGGAGCGCGGCCGACGCGAAACTCCGCTTATCTTGTGTTCGATACGCTCTACGGCATCGACACTGAGTGGAAGGCGCAGCCGCAGATGGTCGAGGGCCATACCGTCGAGGAGGACGGATTAACCTGGACCCTGAAGCTGCGCGACGGGCTGCGCTTCCACGACAAAGAGCCGGTGCTGGCGCGGGATGTTGTCGCCAGCATCCGCCGCTTCGCGCCACGCGTCATCTTCGCCAACGCGCTAATGGACGCGACCGCTGAGCTGTCGGCGCCCGACGACCGCACCGTGCGGTTCCGCTTGAAGCGACCATTCCCGCACCTGCCGGAGGCCCTCGCCGGGCCGGGCGGCAATCGTGCCCGCAATCATGCCGGAGCGGCTGTCGGCGGAGTCGCCATTCAAGCCAGTCGTCGAAGTCGTCGGCAGCGGTCCCTATCGCTTCCTCAAGGACGAGCATATTAGTGGCGCCCGCGCGGTCTTCGAGCGATTTGCGGAATATCGGCCGCGGGCGAGCGGCCCGGTCGGGTTCACCGCCGGCCCGAAGGTGGCGCATTTCGAACGGGTCGAGTGGCTGACACTGGATCCGTTTTCGGCGTCGGCCGCGCTGCGCCGAGGTGAGATCGACTGGTGGGAGAACCCAGCGCGCGATCTCGTTGACCAGGTTAGCGGCGACCCCAACATCACCGTTGTCTCGCATTTCGCGACGGCGAACGGCATCATGACCTTCAACCATCGCTACCCGCCGTTCGACAATCCCGCGATATGCCGAGCACTGCTTGGCGCGATCGACCAGGCTGAAGCAATGTCGGCAATCGCCGGCAATGACCGGAACAATTGGCGGGACGATATCGGTCTGTTCGGCACCGGCTCACCGTTTGCAACCGATATCGGTATCGAGGTGCTGCGCAGCCCGCGCGACTATGCCGCCGTGAAGCGGGCGCTGGCGGAGGCGGGCTACAAAGATGAGAAAATCACTGTAATGGGACCGACCGATGTCCGTGAACTCGGCGACCTGACACGAACCGGCGCCGAGCAACTGCGGCGCGCCGGGATGAACGTCGATCTGCTGGAGATTGATTTCGCCAACGTCGTCCGGCGCCGCAACGATCAGGGCGCGCCGGACAAGAGTAGCCATAACATGTTCTGCACCCTGATCGACCGTTCTTTGCCGAACGTGCATCCTTACGGCAATCTGGCCATTCGCGCCGACGGCAAGGAGCCGATAAACGGCTGGGCCAACAGTCCGCGCATCGAAGAATTGCGCGCCCAATGGCTCGACACGGCCGATTTGGAGCAGCAGAAGCGGATCGGTGTCGAATTGCAGAAGCAGCTCTGGATCGACGTGCCGTTCATCCCGATGGGTGAGTACTGGCAGGCGACGGCGTATCGGAAGGACTTGACCGACGTACTGCCCGGATGTTTCACGGTGTTCTACGGCGTGCGCCGCGCGTGAACCAGCGTCGACTGCAGCTTCGGCGTATGTGGGATTTTGAATCCCGCGGCTTCTCCAATGCGGCCGACGGCCGCTTACGCCGCGCATCCGTCATTGGACCGCGGCAGTTGCATCGGCTCATCACCCCGCGCGGATCTTAACTGTGCAACAGAGCGGCAGATTTCCGTCAGTAGCGCCTTTAGCAGCGGAATCGACTTGCGGGGATCGCTGTGCGAAACTGCCACGTCGCCATAAGCCTGCAAGGAGGGCAGCCCGATGAACGAGAAGACCCCGCAATCCGTCGCGAACCTCGGCTATCATGCCCACATCTATTACGACGCGGCGAAGACGCGCGCGGTCGCCGAGAAAGTCTGTGCCGCGCTCGGCGACAAGTTCCCGGTCGAGATCGAAGAGTTCCGTGATACGCCGCGCGGACCGCACCCGATCAGCAACGCCCTGGTCATTTTCAAGCCCGATCAGTTCGAGCATGTCGTGCCTTACTTGATGCTGAACCGCGACGGGCTCGACGTGCTGGTCCACCCGCTGACCACGGATGCCGTCGAGGACCACAGCAGTTACGCGATCTGGCTCGGCAATCCGGTCGAGCTGAAACTGCACACCTTGCCCCACGGCCGCGGCGGACAGCTGCCGAGCGGGGTGAGCGGTTAGCGACCGCATCGTCTCGCTTGCCACGAGACCCTGTTGCGTTATGAAAAAATGAGCGGCTGCCACTCACCGCCACAGATGGTGGTGGTCGACTTGGCAGACAAAGACAGGGAGGCGACATGGACTACCCCTATGATCTCGGGCCCTACAACCGGAAGGTGACAACCACCTCGGCGGATGCCCAGCTCTGGTTCGACCGCGGCCTCAATTGGTGTTTTGGCTACCACCATGAGGAAGCGGTTCGCTGCTTTGAAAAGGCGCTGGAGACGGACGCGAATTGCGCGATGGCTCATTGGGGCATCGCCTATGCGGTCGGTCCAAACTACAACTTCCCTTGGGAACTGCAGGACCCCGCCGGCAAGGCGGCGGCGCTCGCCCGCGCTCATGACTCCTGTCGCGCAGCCCTCGCGCTGACGGGCGGCGTCACCGCGCCGGAGCGCGCGCTGATCGAGGCGTTGCCGGCCCGTTATCCACAGCGCGACCCCATCGACGATCAGCGACCCTGGAACGACGCCTTCGCCGACGCCATGCGGCTCGTACACCAGGCGCATCCGAATGACCTCGATCTACGGTTTATCTTCGCAGAAGCGATCCTCAACCGGACGCCGTGGCGCATGTGGGACCTGCGGACCGGCGAGCCCGCGCCCGGCGCAGGCACGGTCGAGGCGCGCGAGTTGCTCGAGTCCGCCTTCCGCGATCTGCCCGGGGCGATGAACCATCCCGGCCTTCTGCACCTCCACGTCCATCTGATGGAAATGTCTCCACATCCGGAAGTGGCATTGGTTTCCGGCGACCGCCTGCGTGAGCTGACCCCCGATATGGGCCACCTGGTGCACATGCCCACCCATATCGACGTGCAATGCGGCCATTACCGCGACTCGATGCACTGGAATCAGAAGGCGATCATCGCAGACCGTAAGTTCTACGACCGCGCCGGGCCGATGAATTTCTATTCGGGATACCGGGTGCACGACTATCACTTCGCCGCCTACGGCGCCATGTTCCTCGGCCAGTACGCGCCCGCCATCGCCGCCGCTGACGAGCTGATCGAGACCATGCCCGAGGAGGCGCTGCGCCTCGTCTCGCCGCCGATGGCCGATTTCTTCGAGAGCTATGTTTCGATCAAGCAGCACGTCCTGATCCGCTTTGGCAAATGGCGCGAGATCATCGCGCAGGATCTGCCAGCCGACCGCGACCTCTACTGCAACACCGTGGCGATGATGCACTACGCCAAGGGTGTCGCGCACTCCGCACTGGACGACGTGCCGGCAGCGGCGGCCGAACAGGCACTGTTCCGAGAGGCCGTGAAACGGGTGCCTAAGTCCCGATACCTCCACAATGTGCCCTGCGCGCAGCTGCTGGCAGTGGCTGAGGAGATGCTTGAGGGCGAGCTCTCCTACCGCCGTGGCGAACACGACGAGGCCTTTGCGCATCTGCACGCCGCCGTCGCGCTGGAGGACGACCTGCCCTACGACGAGCCTTGGGGCTGGATGCAGCCGATCCGCCACGCACTCGGCGCGCTGCTGCTGGAGCAGGATCGCACGGCGGAAGCCGAGGCGGTCTATCGTGAGGATCTCGGCCTCGGAGGCGCACTGCCCCGCGCCCAGACCCACCCGGACAATTTGTGGGCCTTGCGCGGGCTGCTGGATTGCCTTCAGCGGCGCGGAGAGACTATGGAGGCGGCACTGATCCGCCAGCGGCTAGACTTCGCCGCCGCGCGCGCCGATCTGCCTGTGGCAGTGTCCTGCTTCTGCGCTCGCGGCGCGGCCGAATGAGGGCCGGACGGCGTGGATGAAACGAGGCGCATCCAAGATTTACCCGGCAGTCCGCGCTCTGTTAGGCTCGTCGCACCGGTGCCCAGATTAGGAGAACGCGCCCATGCCAGCCGAAATCCCCACCGAAGCGTTCGAGTTTCTGCTCGCCCGCGCCGGGCTCAAGCTGACCAAGGAGCAGAAAGCCGAGCTGAAAGCGGTCTACGCGGGTATTACCGAGATGGCGGAGCGCGTGCGCAAGCCGCGCGGCCGTATGGCCGAGCCGGCGCATGTCTACGACTTTGCCGAGGAGGATCTCGCATGACCGGCGCGATCCCGACAATTGCCGAAGCCGCCCGGCAGATCGCGGCAAAGCAGCTCTCCCCGGTCGAGCTGACGCGCGCTTGTCTCAATCGGGTGCACAAACTCGACGGCGAACTGAGCGCCTTTGTGCATTTGACCGAGGAGCGGGCGTTGGCCGACGCACGCGCCGCCGAAGCGGCGATCATGGCGCAGGGCCCAAAGGGGCCGCTGCACGGCATCCCGGTTGGCCTCAAGGACATCGTCGACACCAAGGGCATACCGACGACCTGCCAGTCGAAGTTGCTGCAGGACAACATCCCTGACACCGACGCCACTTGCGCCGAGAAGCTGGCGGCCGCCGGCACGGTGTTGATCGGCAAAACCACGACGCATGAATTCGCCGATGGCGGCCCGTCCTTTGATCTGCCCAAGCCGCCGGCGCGCAACCCGTGGGATACAGAGCACTTCACCGCGGGCAGCAGCAGCGGCACCGGCGCCGGAGTGGCGGCAGGGCTGATCCTAGGCGGGATCGGCACCGACACCGGCGGCTCGATCCGCGGCCCGGCGGCGCTATGCGGCATCGCCGGCATCAAGCCGACCTATGGTCTCGTCAGCCGCGCCGGGGTCGCGCCGGCCGCGTTCAGCCTCGACCATATCGGGCCGATGGCGTGGACAGCGGAGGATTGCGCGCTGATGCTGCAGGTCTTGGCCGGCCGACCTGGCCGCCGTCCAGTACCGCCCATCCGCCTACTCCAACCCGATGCGCGTCATCCTACGCGGCCCGCTGGGCTACCGGAGCCAGCTGCTGTCACCCGCCGACGCAGACGCCGACCGACGTCCCAAGCTGCAACGGACAGTGGTGTCCGCGATCGACCGGTTCGTCTATCACCCCCTGATCACGGTGCTCCTCGGTCTGTCTGACAGGACCCGCCGGCTCCAATCTGGGCGCCTGTCCGTGTATCTGCTCTACATGCTGGTCGCGCTCATCCTGGCACTCGCCCTGATCCCGGTGCTGCACTGATGTTTCAACGATTTCTACTGGCGTGGGACGGGTCGCGGGCGGCGCTCCGCGCCCTCGACGTTGCCATCGATATGACGCGCCGTTACGACGGAGAACTGATCGCGGTATCAATCGCATACGCGCCGGCACACGCCGAAACGACACCTGACCGCGAGGAGTCCTTCAGCGCCGCCGTCCGCTACCTGGAAGGCAGCTTCGCCGAGGTTCGCGACCGCGCCGACCGCGCGGGCGTCAACATCGAGCACCAGATCATCGAGGGCGACAACCCGGCGCACGCATTGCTCCGACACGCCCACCAGCACAGCTTCAATCTCATCATCTGCGGGCAGCACCACAGCCAACGCGCGGGGCGACTGCTCCTCCACGGAGTCGCCGAAGACCTCATCCACGCTGCGGCCGTTCCGGTGCTCGTCATCGGAGAAGAACCCGAATAAGGCGCGACGCTCAAAGCAGGCTGGCGGCCGCCAGACGCGGTTCGACCCATCGCCGGCGCCGACGTCCTGGCCCACGTCACACACAGGGATTCACAACTTTCGCACACCGCCTGGGTCCGCGCGGTCCCCGCTCCAGCACGAATGCACGGCCCGCTCCAGAACCAACGCCCGTTCTGCTCGTCGCCAATCCCGGGGTGCAGCCGGCAGGCACCGAGCTGTTCGGTGAGCGTTGGTCTGCGGACACTCTGATCGGCTGACGCCTCGGGCGCCGAGGCCGGCTTGGACCGTGCGCTGATCCATCCCCGGCGAGCCGCCGGGTGCGTCGACGTGACTGCCTTCGGTGGCCAGCGGCAGTGCGATCGAGACTGCCGTCTCGCTGACACGCTCTGCTCCTCAGCTGCCTTGGGCGTAGGTCTGGACGTCTGCGTCGAGGCTGCCTTGGGATTCGTATTGGCCGGTGTGGATGTTGGTTGTCTTGCCGCTGGGACTGATGCAGATGGTGGTGGGGAGTCCTTCCAGGCCGCCGGGGAGCAGGGTCCGCAGCTGGCTGCTGGTGGTCTGGTAGCTGGGGTAGCTGACGCGGTGTTGGGTGAGGAAAGCTTGGGCGTCACCGGGGGTGTCGTCGGTGTCGGCGCCGAGGAACGCGACGCGGCGGCCGTAGCGGGCCGACGCGGATGCGAACAGGTTGAATTCGGCGCGGCAGGGGTCGCACCAGGACGCCCAGGCGTTGACAACGATCGGGTAGCCACGCAGCGCGTGGATGCGTGCGGTGAGCGCGGCGTCTGAGCCGAGGAGGCGGTCGGCTTGCTGGTGCAAGGTGGCCAGGGTGGCGGGCGATCCGGCGAGCTCTGCGCTGACTGCGCTGCTGCTGGTGGGGGTGTTGGGGACGCGGGCGAGCGCGGCGTGCACGTCGGCGGTGAGCTTGGGTAGAGAGAGCCATCCCTGGGTGTCGACGTTCCAGTACCACAGGATCTTCCCGGCCGCGGAGGTGAGCACGAGCCATGGTTGGCCTTGGACCTCGTACCCGTCAGCCACGCGTCCGGTGGTGTCGATCGCCACCGGGTAGGTCAGCGGCCGCGCCAGGCCGCCCAGGAGGTCAGGTAGCGCGCGCGGCGATGGTTCCACGCTGCCTTCGTCGATCGCGGTCAGGCCAGGAAGTCCTGACTGCCGGGCGGTGGCCTGGTAGCGGTTCAGAGCCTCGAGCTGTCCGCCGAGGCTGGTGACCTCTTGATCCCAGGTGGCGAAGAACACGAACAGCCGCGCACGCCCGGGGCCGAGCGCGACGCGCCGCCGGCGGGGGTCGGCAGGGTGGTGGTCGCGGTGGGCGCGATCATCGGGATCTGGGTGTAGGAGGCGGTGGCGTTGACGGTCGGGTGGCTGGGAAGCAGGCGCGATGCTTCCTGGGCGAGCAGTTGCCCGAACTGGCCAACAGCGGAGTAGGACTGCTGGGTGATGTAGAGGCGACGCAGCCTGCCTTCCGGGTCGATGATGTAGAGCGCTGGGGTGTGGGAGATGAGGCCGTGCTCGATGTCGGCCTGGACGCCGTACTCGTGCCAGACCTGTTTGAGCTCTGGCAGCGACCCGGTGAGGAACTGCCACTGGCCAGGCATCCCGTGCAGCTGCGAGTAGCTCAGCACATCGTCGATCGAGGTCGCCTTCGGGTTGGCGTCGATGCCGAGCAGCTGAACCTGGGAGCCCGCCGTGCCGAGCATGCGCTGGGCGTCGAGCATCGCGGTCGTCGTCAGCGGGCAGATCGTGGTGCACTCCGAATCGTTGAAGTCCAGGAACACGACCTTGCCGCGATAGGCGCTCAGTGACACCGATCGGCCGAGCTGGTCGCTGAGCCTGAACCCGGGGGCGAGACGAGGCGCGAGCGGCGTCCCGGGATCGAGATAGGGGTTTGTCGCCAACGCGTCCGCGGCCGTTGAGCCGGAGAGATGCACCACGGCAGCGGCAGCGGCAGCGGCAGCGGCGACCGCGAGCGCCACGGCTGCCAGCGCCGCCGGTCGCCCGACGATCGCCGCCGCCACGGACCGTGACCGCGCTCGAGGGTCCGCGACGCCCGCGCCGGGGCGAGGCCGG
>CAVOWQ010000016.1:0-93030 GCA_963700195.1 uncultured Alphaproteobacteria bacterium | reverse complement strand
CCGTCGACGACGGCGATCGAAAAGGGGAGGCGCATGCAGACCAGCCCGGCAATCGAGACCGAAGACAAGGACCTGCCTCTTCGCGAAGACATCCGGCTGCTCGGCCGCATCCTTGGCGTCACGATACGCGAGCAGGGCGGCGAAGCCGTCTTCGAGACTGTCGAGAACATTCGGCAAAACTCGGTCCGCTTCCGGCGGGACGAGGATCTGACGGCGCGCCGCGACCTCGAAGCTACGCTGAACGGTCTGAAGCCGAAGGAGGCGCTTCAGATTATTCGCGCCTTTGGCTTCTTTTCCCATCTCGCCAATATCGCCGAGGATCAGCACCACATTCGACGGACCCGCGCCCATTCCCTGACCGCCGCGACACCACGCGAAGGCACGATGGCGCATTCCCTCGCCCGCGCATGTGAAGCGGGCATCCCGCCGGCGCGCCTCGGCGCCTTCTTTGCCGGCGCCATGGTCGTGCCGGTATTAACCGCGCATCCGAGCGAGGTGCGGCGCAAAAGCACGATCGATCGCGAGATCGAAGTCGCCGAGCTGATCGCGGAACGCGACCAGTCTGCTCCGACCGCAGCTGAACTCGCTGCGAACGAGGCCGCGCTGCGGCGCGCCGTGCTGACCTTGTGGCAGACTAATCTACTGCGCGGCACTCGCCTGCGTGTCATCGACGAGGTGGTCAACGGCCTCTCCTATTACGATCATACCTTTCTTGCAGGGTTGCCGCGGTTCTACGCCGACCTGGAAGAGGAGCTTGCCGGTGCGGGCGTACCTCTTGCGCACGGTCTGCCCTCCTTTCTGCGGCTGGGCAGCTGGATCGGCGGCGATCGCGACGGCAATCCCTTTGTGACCGACGGCGTATTGCGCGCGGCATTTCAGGCCCAAAGCAGGCGCGCCCTCAATTACTACCTCGACGAATTACACAGGCTGGGCGGCGAGCTGTCTCTCGACGACCGGCTGGTGGGTGTTTCGGATGCGCTCGCGGCGCTCGCCGCACGATCTACGGATCGATCCGACCACCAACAACACGAGCCCTACCGGCGCGCCATCACCGGAATTTACGCGCGGCTGGCCGCGACGGCACGGGCGCTCGACGGCCTCGAAGCCCCGCGGCATGCGGTCAGCGACGTGACCACCTATCGCGAAAGCGGCGAATTGCTGGCCGATCTCTCAATCCTCGATAGCTCACTTGTCGCCAATGGCTCCGAGATCTTAGCCGACGGTCGCTTGAAAGACTTGCGCCGTGCCGTCGATGTCTTCGGCTTCCATCTAGCCGCGCTCGATTTGCGTCAGAACTCGGACGTGCACGAGCGCACGGTCGGCGAGATGCTCGGGCTCGTGCAACCAGGCCTCGATTACGCTGCTCTTGCCGAGCCTGAGCGCATGCGCCTGCTGCTGGCGGAGCTGGCGACGGCGCGCCCGCTGTCTTCTCCTTTTCTTGCCTATTCGGGCGAGACCGGGAGTGAAGCTGCGATTCTTCGTGCAGCTGCCGAGGCGCATCGCCGCTACGGGCCGGCCTCGGTTCCGCATTATGTGATTTCCAAAACGACCGGTGTCTCCGACATCCTCGAGACCGCTGTGCTGGTGAAAGAAGCAGGCCTCTTGCGGCCCAGCGACGGCGCGCTCGATCTCGATATTGTTCCATTGTTCGAGACGATCGAGGATCTGCGCAATTGCAGCACTGTCATGGATGAACTACTGGGCCTCCCGGAGTACGCGCGCCTACTCGAAAGTCGGGGTGGCGTGCAGGAGGTCATGCTCGGCTATTCGGACAGCAACAAGGATGGCGGTTTCCTGACTTCCGGCTGGGAGCTCTACAAGGCGGAAATCGCGCTGGTCGAGGTGTTCCGCCGTCACGACGTCAAGCTGCGCCTGTTCCACGGCCGCGGCGGCTCGGTCGGCCGCGGCGGTGGGCCCAGCTACCAGGCGATCCTCGCGCAGCCGGCCGGCGCCGTTCAGGGCGCAATCCGCATCACCGAGCAGGGCGAGGTCATCGCCAGCAAGTACTCGAACCCGGAGCTTGCCCGGCGCAATCTGGAGATCCTGGCCGCGGCGACGCTCGAAGCCACTCTGCTGCAGACGGAGACGGCCGATCCGCCGGTCACGGTACCTGGCGGCGATGGACTACCTCTCCTCCCAGGCCTATCGGGCCTATCGCAGCCTGGTCTACGAAACCGATGGGTTCGACCGCTTCTTCCGCGAGTCGACGGTGATCGGCGAGATCGCCAACCTGAACATCGGCAGCCGTCCGGCGTCCCGGAAAGCCTCGGAACGCATCGAGGATCTGCGCGCGATCCCTTGGGTTTTCAGCTGGGCGCAATGCCGCCTGATGCTGCCGGGGTGGTACGGTTTCGGCAGCGCGGTGCAGGCGTGGCTCGAATTGCAGCCGAACGGCGGCATGCAGATGCTGCAAGCGATGTATCGCGAGTGGCCATTCTTTCAGATGCTGCTGTCGAACATGGACATGCTGCTGGCCAAGAGCGACATCGCGATCGCCTCGCGTTATGCCGAGCTGGTCTCCGACGCCGAATTACGCGACCGTGTCTTTTCCCGATTGCGGACGGAATGGCAGAGCACGATCGACGCATTGCTGACGATCATGGACCACGAAAGCCTGCTCCAAAGCAACCCGCTGTTGGCGCGCTCGATCCGCAACCGCTTCCCCTATCTCGATCCGCTCAACCACATGCAGATCGAGCTGTTGAAGCGCTATCGCGCCGGCGATGCCGACGAGAATGTCGTTACCGGGATTCACCTGACGATCAACGGCATTGCTGCAGGTCTGCGCAACAGCGGGTGAAAAAAACCACGCGCGAAGGCACTTACGGCCGCCTATTTGCACGGCGGTGACCGCGACGGCAGCGGTAGAGCAGACCGTGCAGCGTGCCTGGGTGTAGATAGCGCCGGTCAGGGCTCGGCTGCAGATTTCTCGGGCGGGCTTCCACCGGTTGCCGGCGGTCTCTCGCCGGTATGAAAATCGAGTGACACGCCGTTCATGCAGTAGCGTTGGCCGGTCGGCTCGGGACCATCGTCGAACACGTGGCCGAGATGGCCGCCGCAGCGGCGGCAATGGACTTCGGTCCGCGTCATGAGAAGGCTGCGGTCGGTCTCGGTTTCGACCGCCTCGTCGAGCGGCGCCCAAAAGCTCGGCCATCCTGTGCGACTGTCGAACTTGGCGTCCGATGAAAACAGCGGCTGACCGCACCCGGCGCAGTGATAGATACCGGCGCCATACTGCTTATCGAGGGGGCTCGATCCGGCACGTTCGGTGCCGTGCTCCCGCAGCACCCGGTATTGTGGCGCAGACAGCTTACCCCGCCACTCCTCCTCGCTCAGCGCAACCGGAAACGACTTCCGCGGCGAATGTCCGCGGCCGCTCAAGCGGCCGAAAAGACCCTCTGCCATGCCATTCCTTTCGGACTCGAAGTACAACCGATCGAATATCGGATCGCCTGTGCCTCCCGTGAAGGGGCCGGCAGGCAAACGACTGATGGACCTCAGTGCACCCGCTCGTCTTCGCCGGGGATCGGACGCAGCAATTCGGCTGTCGAGCGGGCGATCCAACACCAGACGACGCAGGTCAATTCGTCATCGCCGCTGCGCAACCGCTGCGCCTCGCGGTGCGCGATTTCCGCAGCGGCAGCGCCGTGCCGGCGAACGAGAAGCAGTGCCGCTTCCCATATCTTGCGCTCGTTGGTCATCATTGACGGGGTCATCATAACCGTAAATCCGCTAGCTCCGCGAGAGTTCCCTCCTCCGGTCCTCCGGCCGGAGCCCGAGGATCGGCCCGATTGCAGTGCCAAACGGCTCGATCCGTCAAAGCTCTGTCCAATATCTTGTGGTAACAGACGCACTCCATACATCATCCTGCTTGCAGGAACGCCAGCCCTCCATATATTCGCGCCATGCCTGATCTCTTCGACACGCCGCCCGCGAAACCCGGCGACAGCTATTCCGCCAAGGATATCGAGGTTCTGGAAGGCCTCGAGCCGGTTCGCCGCCGTCCCGGCATGTATGTCGGCGGCGCGGATGAGCGCGGGCTCCATCACCTCGTGGCCGAAATCCTCGACAATGCGATGGACGAGGCGGTCGCCGGCCACGCCAGCCGCATCGAGATCGAGCTCGGCGCCGGCAACTGGGTCACCGTCCGTGATAACGGCCGCGGCATCCCGGTCGATCCGCATCCGCGGTTCCCCGACAAATCGGCGCTCGAAGTGATCCTGACGACCTTGCATTCAGGCGGCAAGTTCGGCGGCGAGGCCTATCGGACTTCGGGCGGTCTGCACGGCGTCGGCGTCTCCGTCGTCAATGCGCTCGCCGACGAGTTCGAGGTCGAGGTCGCGCGCGACCGCAAGCTGTGGAGCCAGAGCTACTGCCGGGGGATACCGAGAACGAGCCTTTTGGACCGCGGGCCGGTGCACAACAGGCGCGGCACCGTGGTGCGCTTCCATCCCGACCCGGAAATCTTCGGCGAACTCGGCTTCCGGCCGGCGACGCTTTACCGCATGGCGCGCTCAAAGGCCTATCTCTTCCGCGGGCTCGAAATTCGCTGGAGCTGCGACCCTTCCGCGCCGCGTCCGGACGCCGTCCCGGCCGAGGCGAGGCTTCACTTTCCCGGTGGGCTCGGCGATTTCCTCGCGGCGAGCCTCGACGGCCACGGCATGCTGACGCCCCGGCCGTTTGTCGGGCAAATCGACTTTGCGGAAGGCGGCGGTGTGGAGTGGGCGGTCGCCTGGCCCGAGGACGAGGAGGAAGGGTTCAACCATTCCTATTGCAACACCATCCCGACCCCCGAGGGCGGCACTCACGAGGCCGGGCTGCGCAGTGCTCTGTTGCGCGCCGTCAAAGGCTATGGCGAGCTCGCCGGCAACCGCCGCATCGCCCAGGCGACCGGCGAAGACGTTACGAGCGGCGCGGCGATGCTGCTGTCCTTGTTCATCCGCGACCCGCAGTTCCAAGGCCAGACCAAGGAAAGGCTGGCTTCTGCCGAGGCGACGAGGCTGGTCGAGAGTGCCGTCAAAGATCATTTCGACCATTGGCTCAGCGCCGACCCGGCGACCTCACGGGTGCTTCTCGACCGCATCGCCGAACGTGCCGAGGAGCGCCAGAAGCGGCGGCAGCAGCGAGAGCTGGCGCGCAAGTCCGCGACCCGCAAGCTGCGGCTCCCCGGCAAGCTCGCCGATTGCAGCCGCGACAGCGCCGCCGGGACAGAGATTTTTCTCGTCGAGGGCGACAGCGCCGGCGGCTCGGCGAAGCAGGCGCGCGACCGCGAAACCCAGGCGATCCTGCCGTTGCGCGGCAAGATCCTCAACGTGGCGAGCGCCTCGGCCGACAAGATGCGCGCCAACCAGGAGCTGTCGGACATCATCCTCGCGCTCGGCGCCGGCTCGGGATCGCATTACCGCGAGGAGGGATTGCGCTACGAGCGCGTCATCATCATGACCGACGCCGATGTCGACGGCGCGCACATCGCCTCGCTGCTGATGACGTTCTTCTTTCGCGAGATGCCGAAGCTGGTCGAAAACGGCCACCTCTTCCTGGCGTTGCCGCCGCTCTACAGGCTGACGCAGGGCGACGTCACCCATTACGCGCGGGACGATGCGCATCGCGAGGAATTGCTGCACAGCGCCTTCAACGGCCGCGGCAAAATCGAGATCAGCCGGTTCAAGGGTCTCGGTGAAATGCCGGCGCGCTATTTGAAGGCGACGACGATGGACCCGGCGCACCGCACATTGCTGCGGGTGACCCTGCCGGCGAAACCCGATCCCGCAGCGATCGAGTTGCCCGCGGAGGAATTCGAACGCACCAAAGCCTTGGTCGAGACGCTTGATGGGCCGGCGCCCCGAGCTGCGCTTCGACTACATTCAGAAAAACGCCCGCTTCGCCCGCGATCTCGACGTATAAAGCCCGCAGATTTCCCCTTCTCAACCCTTGGGGGCGGACAGAGTCGGCTTGTTATTTCGTCGGTCATTCCGGGGCGCGGGCGAGCCCACGGGCCGTCCCGGAATGACAATCCTATTTTTGAAATGGGCGGCCGGGCGGGAACGGAGGTTGAAATGCGCATCGCGGTGATCGGCACCGGCGGCATTGGCGCGCCCTATGGCGCCTCGCTCGCCAAGGCCGGGGCAGATGTGACCTTTGTGGCGCGCGGCGCGCATCTCGCGGCGATACGCGAGAACGGCCTTCGCATCGAGGGCGATCGCGGCGAAACCCACATCCGGCCGGCACAGGCCACCGACGACATTGCCGGGATCGGCACCGTCGATGTCGTCCTGTCATGTGTTAAATTGTGGGACCTCGAAGCGGTCGCCGAGCACATCCGGCCGATCGCCGGGCCGCAGACCGCAGTCGTCCCGCTGCAGAACGGCGTCGACGCCGCCGAGCGAATGGTTCGCATTCTCGGGAATGCGGCGGTATTGGGCGGCGTAGCCTTTGTCACTGGTACGATCATCGCCCCCGGCGTCATCCGCCAGACCGGCACCTACCAGCGGATGACTTTCGGCGAGCTCGACGGCCAGATCAGCGAGCGGGGCCAGCGCCTGCGGGATCTCTGCGAAGCGGCGAGGTTCGAGGGCGTGTTGAGTCCGGATATCATGGTCCCGGTCTGGGAAAAATTCATCTTGCTGGTGCCCCTCAGCGGGCTCAACGCGTTGACCCGGCTGCCGCTCGGAAAGTGGCGTGAAGATCCCGATCTCTTGCGCCTTTATAAAGCGGCCTTGCGCGAGACTGTATCCGTCGGGCTGGCCGAAGGGGTGCGGCTGCCATCCGACAGCGTCGATCGGACGCTCGCGCAGATGCGCTCGATGCCGCCGCACCATACGACATCGATGGGGAACGACCTGATCCGCGGCAACCGGCTCGAACTGCCTTGGTTTGCCGGCAAGGTGGTCGAGCTCGGTCGGCGCCACGGCATTAAAACGCCGGTGAATGGTTTTATTTACGCGGCCCTGAAGCCTTATGCTCACGGGGCTCCCGCCTGAGACGACCGATGGGGTTCGGGTCGGCATTCGCCTGTTAAAGACCACTTGCGCAAATCTGCAGCCGCCCTTAACTAAGGCCCGTCGACCCGTTTGGGTTCGGCTTTCCGGCCTGCGTTCCTCTGCGATCGTCCGACCGTGTCTCCCGAGCCAATCGATGTCCGATGCGCTGCGCGCTCGCGTGGCGTCCTAGAATGCTAATTGGAGTTACTGCTGATGGCGACCGGTACGGTCAAATGGTTCAATGCGCAAAAGGGGTATGGCTTCATCCAGCCTGAAAACGGCGGTGCTGACGTGTTCGTTCACATCTCGGCGGTCGAACGCGCCGGGATGGACAATCTGCGTGAAGGTCAGAAGCTCAACTACGAGCTTGAGCAGGGCCAGCGGGGCCGGGTCTCTGCGGTGAATTTGCGCGCGGTTTGAACCGGGCGGGTATCTGCGGGGGCGCCTTAACGGGCGCCCTCCTTCTTTCCTCCAGGAGATCTCTTTGGCTAAGGAAGATTTGATCGAGTTTGAAGGTACAGTACTCGAGCTGCTTCCCGACGCACGCTTTCGTGTGAAGCTCGATAACGGGCACGAGACCCTTGCATATTCCTCCGGCAGAATGAAGAAGAATAGAATTCGAATACTTGCCGGTGATCGTGTTACGGTAGAAATGACGCCGTATGATCTGACCAAAGGCCGGATTAATTTCCGCCACAAGGACGAGCGGGCGGCACCGGCAATGACGCCCCGTCCGCAATACCGGCGCCGCTAAGTCGCGTCAGTCGTCGATCGATCCGGCATCTGCCTTGTGGCAACGGCATACCTGATCGAGTGAAAGAGTTTGACATTTCTTGCGGCCACCCCAACTTTGCTAGTTAGGTAAAAACACAGCAATTGTTACAATAAGGCTACAACGTCTCGATGGATTTTTCTGAACTCGACCTTTCGCCTGAGGTTCTTCAGGCGGTTTCCGACGCCGGCTATACCAATCCCACTCCGATCCAGGAACAAGCGATCCCCCACGTAAAGCGTGGCCGGGACGTTCTCGGTTGCGCTCAGACCGGAACCGGTAAAACAGCCAGCTTTGTGCTGCCGATGGTCGACATGCTGGCGGCCGGGCGGGCCCGGGTGCGAATGCCGCGCTCGCTGATCCTCGAACCGACGCGCGAACTGGCGACCCAAGTCGCCGCCTCGTTCGAGCTCTACGGCAAGCATCACCGCCTGACCATGGCGCTGCTTGATCGGCGGCGAAAGCTTTGTCGATCAGGAACGCAAGCTCGACCGCGGGGTCGACGTCTTGATCGCCACGCCGGGCCGCCTTCTCGATCTTTACGGGCGCGGCAAGATCCTGCTCTCCGACACCCGTATTCTGGTCATCGACGAGGCCGACCGGATGCTCGACATGGGCTTCATCCCGGATGTCGAGCGGATCGTCGGCTTGTTGCCGGAAACCCGCCAGACACTGTTCTTTTCGGCGACGATGCCGGCCGAGATCCGCAAGCTGGCAGACGCCTTTCTGCGCAACCCGATCGAGGTCTCGGTGGCGCCGCCGGCCTCGCCGGCCGCGCTCGTCGTCCAGTCGCTCGCCGTTGTCGGTCCGCAAGACAAGCGTGAGGCGCTGCGCCGGCTGATCCGCTCCGAAGACGTCAAGAACGCTTTGATCTTCTGCAACCGCAAGCGCGATGTCGACATTCTGTTCCGGTCGCTGGCCCGGCACGGGTTCGACGCCGCGGCATTGCACGGCGACATGCCGCAACCGAAACGCACGGAAACCCTGGACCGCTTTCGGAACGGCGAAATCCGGCTTCTCGTGGCCAGCGACGTCGCCGCGCGCGGCTTGGACATCAAGGGCATGAGCCACGTCTTCTGTTTCGACGTGCCGATCCACGCCGAGGACTATGTCCACCGCATCGGCCGAACCGGACGCGCCGGCCTCGAGGGCCGGTCTTTCATGCTCGCCTCGCCGGAGGACGGCGACGCCGTCGCCGCGATCGTCAAATTGATTGGCAGGGAAATTCCGCCGATCGTCATTGAGGGGACCGAGCCAGCCGAACTCGAATATGGCGGGCGTCGCTTGCGCCGGGCGCGCCGACCAGTCGAGCCCGATCGCCGCCGCAGCCGAGCCGAGGCCGCCTCACGAGGCGCCCCACGGGGGGAGCCGGCCGAACCTCGCGCCCCGCAGCGAGAGCGCCGGCCGAGCATAAAAGAAGCGCAGCAAGATCTTCCCGCATCAAACGTGACTTCGTTCCCGCGCGCGCCGGTCGCTCGCGTTCCACGCCGATCCGAGCGTCAACCGGAGCCGGATCGGCAGGTCGTCGGTTTCGGCGACCACCTGCCCGCTTTCCTCGCCCGACCGCCGCGGATCGTCGCTCGCCCCTGAGCTCTAGGCCAATCGATGAAGACGATCTTCGTCATGGTCAAATGCGACCTGGGCAAAGCCTATACCGTCGCCGATGAGGCCGTTCTCAACATCGAGCAGGTGTCGGAGGTCTATTCGACCTCCGGCCAATTCGATCTGCTGATGAAATGCTATCTTCCGGAGGCCGTCGATATCGGTCGTTTCGTAACCGAGCGACTGCAGACCCTTCCCGGGGTAAAGGATACGTTTACGATCATCGCATTCAAGGCGTTCTCGGAAGATACTTCCCTTTAGTCTTCGGAGGTTAGATGAGCGCGGACGAGACGGGCTGGATCCGGGCAGCCGGGTGTGGCGATCTGGCGGAAGGCGAGCCGCTCGGCGTCGAGGTCGCGGGCCGCGCGATCGCCCTTTACGACATCGACGGCAACATTTTCGCGACCGACAACATCTGCACCCACGCCTATGCCCGGCTGTCCGACGGATGGCTCGACGGCGAACTGATCGAATGCCCGCTGCACGCCGCCCGCTTTGATGTCCGCACCGGAAAGGTGCTCGATCCGCCGGCGACCGAGGACCTGAAAACCTACCCGGTGCGCGTCGTCGACGGCGAGATCCAGGTCAAGCTCGACTAAAGTCGCCCGAGCGAGGGAGGCTGCCCTCACCCCGCTTCGCTGCGCTCAGCACCCTCTCCCGCGGCGCAGGAGAAGGGCTACCGACGACGCCCTCGGCTCATCAAAGCTCCTCTCCCGCGGCGCGGGAAAGGGTGCCGACCCCCGGATCGCAGTCCGGGGAGAGAGGCGGGTGAGGGGTACCGCCGTCGCTAGACCTAGACGACGCCGCGGTGGCGCAGCTTCGCGATCGCTTCCATATCGTAGCCAAGCTCGCGCAAGACCGCTTCGGTGTGCTCACCCTGATCGGGGGTCGGACACAGCTCGTCGGGCTGCGGGTAGCCGCTCATATGGATCGGCTGGCCGACCACCTTTTGCGGACCGAGCTTCGGGTGACTGACCGGCTTCGCGATCGCGAGATGCTGGACCTGCGGGTCGGCGAAGGTCTGGTCGATCGAATTGATCGGCCCGCACGGCACACCGGCTTTGTTGAGCCGGTCGACCCAATAAGCGTTCGGGTGCTGCCGAATGATCTCGGCGAGATGCGTATTGAGTGCCGGCCGGTTTCTTGCGCGCGCGACCACCGTCGCGAAATCGGGGTTGTCTGCGAGGTCCTTTGCCCCTGCCACGTCGCAAAATCGCCGCCATAGATTGTCGCCCGAGGCGGCGATGTTGATGTAGCCGTCGGCGGTCTGGAACATGCCGGTGCCCGGCGAAGTCGGGTGGAAATTGCCTTCCTGTCCGGCGACCTCGCCTTTCATCAAGTAGCGCGCGGCCTGGAAGTCCAGCATGAAAATCTGCGCTTCGAGCAATGAGGTATGAACCCATTGGCCCTCGCCGGTGCGCTCGCGGTTCAGCAACGCCAGCACAATCCCATAGGACAGCAAAAGGCCGGCCGAGGTGTCGTTGATCGCGATGCCGACCCGCACCGGGCCTTGCCCGGGATGGCCGGTGATCGACATGAGGCCTCCCATGCCCTGGGCGATCTGGTCGACGCCGGCCCGACCGGCATAGGGTCCGTCCTGGCCAAAGCCGGAGATGCTGCCATAAACGATGCGTGGGTTGATCTTGCGCACGGCTTCGTAATCGATGCCGAGCCGGTGCTTCACGTCGGATTTGTAGTTCTCGACGATGACATCGGCGCGCTCGGCGAGCTTCATAAAGATCGCGTGGCCCTCATTGCTTTTGAGGTTCAGGGTCATTGCCCGCTTGTTGCGGTGCAGGTTCTGAAAATCGGGACCGTCGCGGCGGCTGCCGGTCGCGTCGACCAGCTCGCCGGAGGGCTCGATCTTGATCACCTGCGCGCCCCAATCGGCGAGCTGGCGCACCGCCGTCGGTCCGGCGCGATGCGCGGTCAGGTCGATGACGAGGAAGTCGTTGAGGGGAAGTGGGGTCATTGGATTTTCTCCTAGAGAGCCCCTCACCCCCAGCCCTCTCCGCCCCACTCTCACCCTCCTCGCGCGCGGCGCACGCGGGGGAGGACGAAGGGGGCTCGGGATCGGAGGGTGAGGGGAAGCAGGTGAATCACACGGCAGGACGGGAGCGAATTTCGTCGGGGATTTTGCGCCGCAAGACCGGCGACTACAACCGCGATGGCCCCGCCGATATCCTGTGGCAAAACAGCGGCGGCGATGTCGCTGTCTGGGAGATCAACGGCAACACGGTGATCGGCGCCAGAATTCTTGCGAAGCCTGGACCAAGCTGACGGGTTTGGAGCGCGACAGCAGGCGCATTGCCCGGGAATGGAACCGGGAGATCGAGGCGGAGATCCGCCGTCTCGCCGCGCGGCGAGACGAGGGATGGGGCCAGGTCGTGGTCTGGACGGTGCTGGAGCTGGTCTGGCTGGTGGCAGTATTTGCCGTGCTCGGTATTTTCAGCCGGCTGCACTGAACATCGAAGTAGCGCCGCACCTCCTCGCTCTCGTTGCCGTCATTCCGCGCCGGCCGCTCGGGTCTCGTTCAGACGGCGGAGCTTTGCTGCGGCCCCGGCGTCCCCTTGTTCTGCCGCTTTCTCGTACCAGGCGTCGGCCAGCGCAACATCTGCGGCCACCCCGTGGCCGGCGTGGTACAGGTCGCCCAGCTGGCGCTGCGCTTCGGCCAAGCCCTTGTTCACCAGCCAGGCAGCACCAGCGGAACGCCTCTTCGGCGTCTGGCGGCGTGCCCTGGCCCTTCAGCAGCATGACCGCGAGATTGTACTGCGCGTAGCGGTCGCCCTGCTCGGCCGAGCGGCGGTACCATTTGACCGCCTCGGCGAGGTTGCGGACGACGCCGGTGCCGGTGCAATACATTGCCGCCAGTTGGAATTGCGCGCCGGCGTCGCCCTGCTCGGCCGCCTTGCGGAACCACAACGCCGCTGCGGCCGTGTCGCGGGCGACGCCGTGCCCGTTCAGGCAATTCCACGCGAGGAGCCGCTGGGCTTCGAGATTGCCGGCCTCGGCGGCCGTGCGGTAACAGCGCATTGCCGCGCCCTCTTCGGGCGGTTCGAGATGACCTTGCGCATAGAGGTGGCCGAGCTGGACGAGGGCAGGGGGGTGACCCGAATCCGCTGCCTGCCGGATCAATGATGCGGCGGTAGCGAAATCCTGGCCGACGTTCTCCCCACGTGCGTAGAGCACGCCGAGAGCGGTTTGGGCCTCCGGGTCGCCGGCCTCGACCGCCCGGCGCAGCCACGTCACCCCGGCTTCCGGATCGCGCGCGACGCCCTCACCGCCGAGGTAGAGATATCCGAGGCGGAGCTGGGCGGTTGTGACGCCTTGCTCGGCCGCCCGCCGGTACCACTCGGCCGCCTTTACCGCGTCGCGTGCGACCCCGGTCCCCTGCAGGTGAAACGCGGCGATATTGACCTGGGCGAGCGCGATGCCCTGCTCTGCGGCCTTTTGAAACCATTTGGCGGCCTCGCCCAGCTCCTGCGGGACGCCCTCGCCGCGGGCGTAGAGCCGCCCGAGGCAAAATTGCGCCTCGGCGTCGCCGGCGTCGGCGGCGGCGCGATACCATTTCGCGGCCTCGATCACGTTCGGCACCGCGGCCTGGCCGGTCTCATACAGCTGGGCGAGGCGCAGCGTCGCCGGCACGAGACCTTGCCGCGCGGCCTGGCGCAACAACGTTTCGGCGGCGCGCTCGTCGCGCGGCCGGCCGTCGCCCTCCAGAGTGAGCAACGCCAGATTGTACTGTGCCCGCGCGTTGCCTTGCTCGGCGGCTTTGGCGAACCATTCCGCCGCTTGGTCCGTGTCGCGGCCGACGCCTTGACCCGAGAGGTGCATCAGCCCGAGCGCCACTTGCGCCGCGGCATTGCCCTTCTCGGCGGCTTTCTCGTACCAGTCCGCGGCAGCGGTGAGGTCTTTCTCCACCCCGTGACCGTTGGCGTAGAGAATGCCGAGACCGAGCTCGGCAGCGGCGCTGCCCTGAGCGGCGGCAAGCGTGTACCAGCGCCGCGCTTCCTGATAATCCCGCTCGCAACCGATCCCCCGCGCGTAAATCAGCCCGGTATTGGCCTGCGCGTCGGCGATCCCCTGCTCGGCCGCCGCCCGGCTCCAACGCAGCGCCTCGGCCGGGTCCTGCGGGACGTCGAACCCGTTTGGAAAGAGCAGCGTTCGATTGTGGTCGGCGGCCTCGGGGTCGCGCTTGGCGGCGGAACCATACCATCGCGCAAAGTTCGATGCATGCGCGCGGTAGCCGTCGAGATGCAGCAGGCTGAGCTGGTGTTGCGCCGCCGCATGACCCTCTTCCGCCGCCCGCCGGTACCAGGCGGCGGCGTCGGCGAGATTGGCGAGAACCCCATGTCCGCGGGCGTAGAGCAACCCCAGCCGATACGAGGCCTCCGGATCTCCGGTGGCAGCCGCCGCAGACCATTCCTTCAGTGCTGTGGCGTAATCGCCACGTTCATAAGCCTCACGGCCGCGCTCCACTGCGGCCTCAGGATGGGCGCGCTCGAAGAATCCCAAGATGCTACGAAATTCGGAACCCGTCATTCCGGGACGGCCCGCGGGGCCGGGCCCGGTATTCAAGAACACCGGCCTCGGAGAATGGGACGGAACCTGTGCCGAGCTCCCGCCGTCGGTGTTCCTGGTTTCCGGGCTCGTGGGCTTCCGTCCGCGCCCCGGAATGACGATTCCAAAGATCACGGCTCGCGCATCGCTTCGTTGACGCTGCGGATCACGCCTTTCAGCACGTACATGAAGACGGAGCGCGACCCGACACTGATGTCGGCGGTCAAGGTCATGCCCGGCACCAGCCTGAAACTGTCGGGCACCGCATGGAGTTTTACATCAGTCACCGCAATGCGTGCCTTGTAATAGGGGTCGATCGCGCTGCCGTTGTCATCCTGCGAAAACGCGCCCTCGCTGATCCAGCGCACGTAACCCGAGGCAGTGCCGTGCTCGACAAAGTTGAACGGGTCGAGCTTCACCGTGGCGCTGTCGCCCGGGCGGACAAAGCCGATTTCGCGCGTCGCAATGTGCACCTCCGCCTCGACCGGCGAATGCAGCGGGGCGAGCGTGATCAACGGATCGCCCTCCTTCAGAACCGAGCCGACCGACAGCTTCGCCAATTTCAGAACGACCGCGTCGTCCGTCGCCTCGAGGCGCACCAGATCCTGATGTCTGGACGCTTTGACCAGCTGCTGTCGAGCAGTGTCCAGCGCATTGCGCGCCGTTACCAGCTCCTGGCTGACCTGTCCTTCCCATTGCTCGACAAAGGCGTCGCGATTGGCGATCGTGGAGGCAAGCTGGTGCTCGGCTTCAGCAAGACCGTTACGGTCGAAATCCTGTGTCCGCAGAATTTCGAGACGCTGATCCGTAGCGGTCAGCAGGTTGAGGCGGCTGCCGACTTGGTTGGCTGCCAGACTGGCCCGCATGCCCTCGATCTCCTGTGAGACCTTGACCCGGTCTTCATAATGGGCGAGGTCGTCCTTCAGCTTGCGGATCGTCGCCTTGTTTTGCGCGATCTGCTCGTCATAGGCGCGCAGCTGCGCCTCGAACTGGCCTTTGCGCTGCACGTAGTACGCCCGCTGGAGGGTCGTGTAGGCGGCCTCCGGCGTGGTTGCCAAAGGCGGGTTGAAGTCGCGATGCGCCAGCTCAGCCTCGGCGCGGGAGATCTGCGGTTCGAGGCTGGCGATCTGCGAGGCCGCCGCGGTGACATCGGCGGCGGCGAAAGTCGGATCGAGCGTCGCCAAGAGCTGTCCGCGTTTGACGCGCTCGCCTTCCTGCACATCCAGGCTCTTGATGATCGAGGGATCGAGCGCCTGCAGGACGATGGACGGCTCGGTCGTGACGATCTGGCCCGCAGACGACGTCACGACCCGGTTGATGTGCATAAAGAAGCTGACCGCGAGCAGGGCGACGAACAGCCCGGCCAGCACGTGCAGAGTGACCCGCAGCTGTGCCGGTTCGGGATCCTCCCGGACCTCGCCGACCTCGGACTGAAAGATCCGGATCAGCGCATCTGGCGGCGGGTTACGCCGCAGTGCCGGCGCGAAGCGGAACAAGCGCATGGGATCGGCCTGGTTTGGAGATGCTGATTTTGCTGATGCCAGAGCCCGCGATAGATGTCGCAGCGCTCGAGCAGCTCGTCGTGCCGACCGGAATCGTAGACCCGGCCGCGTTCGAGCACCAATACGGTGTCGGCTTTCACCAGCACCGAGAGGCGGTGGGAAATGATCACGAGCGTGCGGCCTTTGGCGATCCGCAGCAGATTCGCATTGACGATCGCCTCGCTCTCGGCGTCGAGAGCGCTGGTCGCCTCGTCGAGGATCAGGATGCGCGGGTCGCCGATCAGCGCGCGGGCAATCGCCAGGCGCTGGCGCTGCCCGCCCGAGAAATTGGCGGAGCCCTCCTGGACGTGGGTCTCGTAGCCGCGAGGCAGGTGTTCGATGAACTCCTCCGCGCCGGCCAGCCGCGCGGCGTAAACGATGTCCTCGAAGCTCGCATCCGGCTTTGACGCGGCGATCGCCTCGCGGATCGTGCCGCTGAACAGAAAATTGTCCTGCAGCACCACCCCGAGGCTGGAGCGCAGATGGTCGACGTCGATTTCCCGCAAATCATTGCCGTCGATCTTGATCAGTCCCTCGTAATTGCCGTGCAGCATCTGCAGCAGCCGGGTTACGGTGGTTTTGCCCGAGCCGCTGCGCCCCATGATGCCGAGAATGGTGCCCTCCGGGGCAGTGAACGAGACGCCGTCGAGCGCCGGCGCGGATGAGCCGCGATAGCTAAATCGCACATTCTCGAACTCGATGCGGCCGTTCAGCGGGGTGCGGATGCCAGCCTTTGACCGGCCCTCCTCGGCGGGTTGGTTGACAAGCTTGGAGACGGCCTTAACCGCAAGCTGCGCCTCGTCATATTGCTGCAGCAACTGCGACAGTTGGACCAAGGGGGCGGCCACCCGCTGGGTCAGCATCATGAACGCGACCAGAGCGCCGATATAGACCTGATCGTTCGTGGTGATCGCGAGATAAACGGCGAGCGCAAAGGTGCCGCTGACCATCAGCCTTTCGAGCGGCGTGACGACAGTCTGGATGACATTGGCGGTCCGCCCCTCCTCGAGGCGCAGCCGCGCCGCCGTGGCGACGCGGACGTCCCACTCGTGCCGCTGGCGCGCATCGAGCGCCAGCGACTTCACCGTCCGGATGCCCTGCAGGTTTTCCACCAGAAACGCGTTCTTTAGACCTTCGGCGTGGAACGCGGCAGCGCCCTTGCGGCGCAGCGCCGGCAGCATCCAGATGATCCACAGGCAGATCAGCCCGCAAAACCCCAGCACCGTTCCGGTCAGGATCGCGCTGAAGAAAAACATGATCGGCAAGAACACCAGCAACACGAAGCTGTCGAGCACCGTGCCGAATACCTGTCCTGTCAAGAACCCGCGGATCTTGAACATCTCGTTCATGTCGCGGGTGATCATCCCGGTCGATGACCGCTCAAAAAAATCCAGAGGCAGGTTCAACACCTTGTTGAACATGTAGGTGTACAGGTGGGCGTCGATCCGGGCGGTGATGTGAAGGACGAGAAAGCGGCGTAAATAGCCGAAGATCGTCTCGAATATGATCAACACCAGCATCGTGACGCATAAGACGGCGAGCGTGTCGAGGCTGTGGAAATAGACGACCCGGTCGATCAGCAATCGCCAGAACATGATCGGGCCGAGCGCCAGAAGGCTCAGCATGATCGCCGCCACGCCAATGTCCCGGACGAGGCGGCGGTCGCGGAACAGCTGCGCCGCAATCAGGCGCAACCCGAACGGCTGATCCTCGTCGCTAAGGCGGTAGTCGCGCTTGATGAGGATGACGTCGCCCGACCATGCCAAAGCCAGCCGCTGCGCGTCGAGGGTCAAGGGCGCATCCTCGCCCGCCAGCGGGTCCTGTACCACGACATGCGGCGGCTGGGCCTTTGCCTCGGCCCGCAGCAGAACCATGGCGCAGCCGTTATTTAGCAGCAGGACGGCAGGCAATGCCCGCCCCATCTGCATCAGATCGTCAAAGCCGAGCCGCGTGGGCACTGCCCTCAGGCCGTTGGCGCGGGTAATCCGGAGCAGCTCTTCCGGCGTCGGGCCGTCTGCTGCGATCCGGTGATCGCGGCGCAGCTGCGCCGGGCTGAGATGAATTCCGCGATGCCGCGCCACGATCGCCAGGGCGCCGAGCAATGCCGCTCCCGCAGCGGGAGCACGACTGCAGTCCAGTGGCCCGTGCGATACTGGTCATGAGTGTTGCGGTTCCACGACGGTGCGGGGCCGGACCGATGCCTCATAGGGCAATGTCGCCACGTCGGCCGCCAGCAAATAGCCGTGGCGGAACTCGGTCTTGATCAGCTGCTCCGCGTCAATGCCGCCGGCCAAAACCAGCTTTTTGCGAAGCCGATTGACCACGACATCGATGGCGCGGTCGCCGACCGAGTGCTCGCGTCCATAAAGCAGTTCCGCCGATTTCGCTGCGCGTGCAGAGCGTCCACGGCCGTGACACGAAATGCGTCAGCAGACGGGCCTCCGAGGTCGTCAGGTCTATGTTGTTGCCCTCCGGCGCCAGTAAGCAGATTGCGGCCTGGATAAAAGCTCAACTCCGGCGAAACGGAAATTGTCGGGGGCTCTGCTCGACACCGGCCTGCTCGCGGCCTCTGACCCGCACGATCCGTTGTATTGTCTGGTTCAAGCCGACGATGTCGACCGGTGCGGCAATACAATCCGCTGCGCCGGCAATGCGGTAATCCTCTATCTGCGGTTGTTCAGGGCTGCACACCACCAGTATCGGAATCTCGGTCCGCCGCCTGACAGTGAGAATCGTATTGGTACCGGCCGCCGGCGCACGGCTGAAATCGAGGACGATCACATCGGGGCTGCTGCGGCTGATCAGCTCAAAAAAATGGGCTTGGACCGAGTCCGACCGATCGTGTCCCGGAATCCCAATCTCTGCACCCCCCGGTATCGATAAATCTTCACGCGCAAATAATATAGTTGTAGCTGTCGCTCATCAACAGTTGATCCTGATCTTATGTTGCAACCTCATATAGCAAATTGTCTCGAGCCGTAGCAACCAGAAATATTTTGAAATCAGTTTATTTACCGTGAACTCATCAGGCATTTGCTCGAAATTTCGTTAAATAGATAAACGGTTCACTTGGTTATTCGGGGCGGGATTAACAAAGGCGTCAGGTTTGCGCGTTAATTGGGAGGCTGCTCTTATTGAGAGCGGTCTCAAACGATATTCCCGCAAATCGAGAAAAAATCGTGATCCATTCAATTCAGACCAGCCGCTTCGAGCCGACCGACGCGATGCCGGAGATGACGCTCGCGAGATCCGATCAGCCTTCCACAATGGCCAATCTCGTGGCGCTCGAGCAGGGTCTTTACGCCCTCGAAATCGGCGAGAGTCCCGTGCATGCTCGGCCAGGTGTCCAGCCTCCAAGTGCCCGCGGTGCACGTTTCCGCGCTGCGGAATGAGCCGGAACGAAGTGCTGAAATCATCGGCACCTCCGGACGCGGCGACAGCTGGCTCGACCGGGAGGGTGGTACGGTCATCGTCAAGTCGCCGGCGGGTGGCGCACATGTGCTCGTCACCGCCTATGGTCTTCCGGCGCAGGCCGTCTCCGTACCCGATATCCACGTGCGGCGGCTCGATCGGCCCCGCTCGAATGGCGCGGCGCCCCGCTCCGCCGATCCGCCCAGCGATCCGGCCGACGAGCCGGAGGAGATCCGCAGCGAGATCGTGCTCCATGTGGAGCGCCTCGGCGACCGGCGCTTTCCAGGGGAAGGCTGGGCGGGCAATCGCGGCAAGAAATTGCGCATCGAAGCCTTCAGCATCCGTCCTGTCGACACATTGCTGGCGCGTGACATCGAATTCAAGGCATTGGGCCCGAAGGGGCGGCAGACGCCCTGGGTCACCGATGCCAAGCTCTGCGGCACGCGGGGGCAGGGGCTTGCCGTTGACCGGGTTCGCGATCCGCCTGGCGCCGCATGCCGCCGAGCGGTTCGATGTCGTCTACCAGGGCGCCTTTTTCGAGAGTGGCGTTGCGGGCCCGCACCGCAACGGCGAACTCTGCATTCCGCCGATTACCGACGACCCGCTGGAGGCGATCAATGTGCGCCTGATCCGACGGTCTCATCGTTAGGCCGGCGGTCAGTCAATCTCCTCGAAAGGCGATACCGCACAATGCCCGATACAGGCTCGCCTGGCCCATTCTCGTCCAATGGGGGCGGCGCGCTGTCCAAGACCGTGTTGAATGTCGGCTGCGGCTATCCGTTGCGGCAGAAGCTGCACCGCCATTTTCACGGGCCCGAATGGCGCGAAATCCGGCTCGACCTCGACCCTGCCGTGCAACCGGACATCGTCTGCTCGATCATCGACATCGGTCCGATTGCTGCCGATTCGGTCGACGCCGTGTGGTCCTCACACAATCTGGAACACTTGCAGCGCCATGAGGTGCCGCTGGCGCTGGCCGAATTCCTGCGAGTGCTGAAGCCGCATGGCCTGCTGCTGCTGACGCTGCCGGACCTGCAGCAGGTGGCGCGGCTCGTCGCTGAGGATCGGCTCGAGGACAGCGCCTACATCTCCCAAAGCGGCCCGATCACGCCGCTCGACATGATCTTCGGACACACTGCTTCGTTGGCGCGCGGCAACCAGTTTATGGCGCACCGCACCGGATTTACTGCGCGAAGCCTGCAACAAGCTGCTGATCGAAGCGGGATTTGTCGAGGTCTCCCTGCGTCAAGGGACCTCGTTCGATTTGTGGGCCACGGGCTACAAGCCCGGGCGAGGCTGAACCGATGAAGTTCTTGTTCATCCACCAGAACATGCCGGGCCAGTATGTCCATATCGCGCGCCATCTGGTGCAGAGCGGGCACCAAGTCAGCTTCATTACCCAGCCGCGCGCCGCCCAGATCGCCGGCGTCCGCAAGCTCGAATACGAGCCGGCGGCGCCGTCTGGCGACCGGCATGCCTACACGCGCGAGTTGGAAAGCGGCGTCGCGAACGGGCTGGCGGTGGCGCGGCTCTGCGAATGGCTCGCCCGCGACGGGTTTGTGCCGGACATCGTGATCGGCCACAACGGGTGGGGAGAAATTCTCTACGTCAAGGACTTATGGCCGCAAACCCCGTTGCTCGGCTATTTCGAATTCTTCTACCGGGCGAGCGGGTCGGACGTCGATTTCGATCCTGAATTCGCGCCGGAACCGGACGCGCCGATGCGACTGCGGACGCGCAATGCGCTGAACCTGCTCGGCCTCGACGCGGCCGATTGGGGCCAGAGCCCGACCGAATGGCAGCGCTCGCAATATCCGAAGCGCTACCGCGACCGCATCACGGTCGTGCACGAAGGAGTGGATACGAGCCTGGTGCGACCCGACCCGACGGCGCGGCTATGGCTCGGCAGCGGCCGCTGCCTGTCGCGGGCGGACGAAATCGTCACCTATAGCGCGCGCGACCTCGAACCCTATCGCGGCTTTCATGTGTTTATGCGGTCCCTGCCGAGGGTGCTCGAAAGGCGGCCGGCGGCGCAGGTGCTGATCGTCGGCAACGACGGCGTCAGCTATGGCCGCCAGCCGGAAGGGGCTGTCAGCTGGCGGGCGAAGATGCTCGATGAGCTGGACGGCAGGCTCGACCTGAGGCGCATCCACTTTCTCGGGCACCTGCTCTACCAGCAATATCTGACCGTGTTGCAGATCTCGACGGTTCACGTCTATCTGACCTACCCGTTCGTGCTGTCATGGTCATTGCTCGAAGCGATGTCGGCCGGCTGCCTCGTCGTCGGCTCTCGCACGCCGCCGGTCGAGGAAGTGATGCGCGACGGAGAGAACGGCCGCCTGGTCGACTTCTTCGATGTGGAAGCGCTGGCGGACCGGATTGTTACCGCGCTCGCGACCAATAACGAAGCCGCCAGCAATAAAATTCGCGCAGCAGCGCGGCAGACTGCGATCGAATGTTACGATGTCCAAACGGTCACCCTGCCCGCCTATATGGACCTGCTGCGCTCATTGCTGTGAGAGGGCGAAGGCAAGGAGGATCCTGCAATGGACCTCTCCCCCCTGAAGGGCGGAGAGGGGCTCTAGACGAACCCGAGCCGCGTCTCGCGATCTTTGGGCCTCCTGCCGTCACCCGGCTGATGGTCGAGCTGTGGCGGGCGGACCCTCAGGTGCGGTCGCGGTTCGATCTGGCAAACCCGCTGCATCGCCGCGATTTCGCGCTGTGGCTCGGCCGGGAAGGCGGGTCGCACGGTCTGGACCAGTGCTCGATCGCGGCCGCCCTGGCTCTGCTGCAGCGAGGGACCTCGCTGCTTCGGCCGGCGCCGCGATGGCCGCCGCAGGCCTCGCAGGCCCGATCGCCCTCTAACGCGACGGTCGATGATTGGCTGGCGCAGACGATCGCCGAGCCCGCGGGCATCCCGATGCCGCGGGCATTGGCGCTGCTCTGGGAACTGAGGCAGGACGTCCGGCTGCACTTCGCCAATCGGACCCGGCCGGAAATTCTCGACTATATCGGCTGGTGTCTGACGCAGGGTATCCGGGACGGATGCGTCGCGGTCGAGCTGATCGAGCCCGCGCTGGCGCCGTTTCTCGATATGCCCGATCCGGAGCTGCCGGCAACCCGGCTGCTGCGGATCATGGCGCCGCTCTATGACGGACCGCATCCCGATATCGCCCGACAGTTCCCGCATACACGGCAAGCACGGTTCTGCGTGGCGGTGTGGGCATGCGGCGTGCTGCGCCGGCGCTACGGCTGGCCTCGCAGCTTTGTCCGCCGCCCGTTGGAATGGCTGTCGCGGATCGCGCCGGAGGCGGCGGACGCCTTCGTGCCGCTCGACAATCTCGCCGTCGGGCTGTGGGAGCTGCGGCCGGAATTGCAGGCGCGCTGCGATCTGCGCACCCATGAAGGCCGATCGGCTCTGCTCGAGTGGCTGGTCGGCGAGGGGATCGAGGAATTCGAACTGGAAGACTGCGTCCCGGAGCGAATGCCAAAAGCGCCCGCAGAGCCGGCGATCACCCGCGATCTTTGCCTGGTCGGATATGCCGGCCTCATCTCCGGGCGGGCCGAAGATCTGCGCATGAGCGCGCTCGCGCTCAGCCGGCACTGCCGGCAATGGGCGGTGCTCGACCGCCTCTCCGGGGCGATCACGACGGAGGACAGCCGGCCGGCCGCCGCATTTGCCGAGCCGCCCGGCATCAACCTCGTGCACCTGAATGCCGACACCGCATTTTTCGATTACCTGTTTTTGCGCGAACGCGGCATCGAGCGGGGCTATACGATCGGCTATTGGGCCTGGGAACTGGCCAAATTCCCCGAGGAGTGGCGATCCTCCTTCGCCTTTGTTCAGGAGGTCTGGGTCGCCAGCCGGTTCGCCTATGAAGCGATCGCGCCGGCCACGACAAAGCCGGTTTTTCTGATGCCGCCGGCGGTGGCGATCCCGGCGCCCGAACCCGGCCTGAAGCGCGCCGATTTCGGCCTGCCCGACGATAAATTCATCTTCTACTTCAGCTTCGATTTCCGCTCCTATACCAGCCGCAAGAACCCGCGCGCCACCATCGCCGCGTTTCGCCGCGCCTTTCCGCAGCAGCGACGCTCCGGTTTGCCTGGTGCTCAAGACGATCGGCTCCAGCTGGAAGCCCGAGGATCGCGATGCGCTGAACGAGACGGTCCGCGGCGACCCCCGCATCCTGGTCATCGATCAGGAGCTCGCCAGACCCCGCGCGATCGCGCTGGTGGCGCTGGCGGATTGTTTCGTGTCCCTGCACCGCTCCGAGGGCTTCGGCCGCGGCCCCGCCGAGGCGATGCTGCTCGGCAAGCCGGTCATCACGACCGACTATTCCGGCACCCGCGACTTCGCCACCGCCGAGACCGCGCTCCTCGTCGGCGGTGAGCTGGTTCCCGTGGGCCAGGATGAATATCCCGGAGCGGACGGCCAAGTCTGGGCCGAACCCGATATCGACGAAGCCGCCGCTGCGATGCGCAGAATTGCCGGCGACCGCCCTCTCGCCGAGCGGCTCGGCCGTGCCGGACGAGCCCGCATCCGCGAACTCTACGATCCTCATGTCGTCGGCGCGCGCTACCTCGACCGCTTCGCGGCGATCGCACAGAATGGCATGAAAAACGGCTGCGCGCCTGTCTCGCCATTAAGACAGAGTTAGCAATTGAGGAGACACACTGGGCAAGAAGTTTCAGAGGTGTTTCGATGGCTGCGACCAAAAACCAAGGGCAGGGCAACGACCACGGTGCGGTCGCTCCGTGAATGTGCAGGTGCACGACGGAGCGGGCGGCGATATCAGTGTGAACGGAGCGGGCAGCGACGTCAGTGTGAAGGTGCACGATGGATCGGGCGACAACGTCAGTGTGAAGGTGAACAACGGATCATCGGGCGACGATATCAGTGTGAAAGTGCACGACGCATCGGGCGACGACGTCAGTGTGAAAGTGAAGGATGGATCATCGGGCGACGACGTCAGTGTGAAGGTGCACGACGGATCTGGCGACGACGTCAGTGTGAAGGTGAACGACGGATCATCGGGCGACGATATCATGTGCAGGTGCACGACGCATCGGGCGCCGACATCAGTGTGACGGTGCACGATGGATCGGGTGACACGGCTTGTTACTGTCGCGGGACGTCGATCCTGACGGAACGCGGCGAGGTCAGGGTCGAGGACCTTGCCATCGGCGACATGGTGGTCACGGTCTCGGGTGAGGCAAAGCCGATCAAGTGGATCGGCCGGCGCAGCTATGCCGGGCGGTTCATCGCCGGCAACCGCGAGGTGTTGCCGATCGTCGTGCGCGCCGGTGCGCTGGCGCCCGAGATCCCGGTGCGCGATCTGTGGCTGTCGCCGGCGCATGCGCTGCTGCTCGACAGTGTCCTCGTCCCGGTCGAGCACCTCGTCAACGGACTGACCATCTCGCAGGCAGGCGCGATCGAGAAGGTCGAGTATTTCCATCTCGAATTCGCAGGCGCACGAAGTGATCCTGGCGGAGGGCGCGCCGGCGGAAAGCTATGTCGAGTGCAACAATCGGCGGGGCTTTCACAACGCCCATGAGTTCGCCGCCCTTTACCCGGACGATGCAGGGGCTTCGGTTGGCCAGAGCCTGCCGCGGCTGGAGGCGGGAGCGGCGGAGCTCGCTGCGATCCGCACCCGGCTGTTGGAGCGGGCAGCGGCGCTCGGCCATCCGACCACCGCCGACCCTGACCTCCATCTGGTCGTCGATGGCACTGTCGTGGCGGCGCAATCGGTCGCCGATGGCCGCCACACCTTCCGGCTCGATGCCGCGCCGGACGAGGTATGGCTCGCGTCGCGTTGCGGCGTCCCGGCCGAGTTGGACCCGCTGTCGAGCGACCGGCGATGCCTCGGCGTCTGCGTGCAGCAGCTCGTCTTGCGCGATGATCACCTGCGGGTCGAGATATCGCACTCCCATCCTGCGCTCTGCGACGGCTTTCATGAAGACGAAGAAGGCGCGCGGCGCTGGACCACCGGCATGGGACGGGTTCCCGAGCGCTTCCTGCGCGCCTTTGCCGGCGGCGTCATCATCGAGGTGCACTGCGTGCCTGCCATGCCGCGCTATCCCCTCCACCCGCAGATCGCAGCCATCCCGGACCAGTTCGCTCGCTCCGACCGCTTCGCCACAGCGAGCCGCACGGTCCCATTCGCGGCGGTCCTCAATCTCCGCAGAGACCAACAGGAAGTTCGGGAGCAGCCGCAAGAATTCACGCCGACAGAAAGTGGCCGCGGCCGTCTAGCCGCCCATATGGGAAAGCCGTTGGTGGTACTGGCCGGATTATCACGAGAGGAGCGAGCGCTTGAGATAAAGCGGCTGCCCAGTGCCCTGTAGAAACCAGCTGCTTTGGAGAAACCTCACAAAGGTAGCGGACGATGTCATGCGACGCATGGCAGTTCTCGCTGTTTTTGCTGTTTTTTGCAGCAAATTTTCAGCCATCGAACTCGCGTTCCCCGTGGAATCCCTGGGCCGCCAACGGTTCGGCGAACGAAAAGAACAGCGAGGATGACCGCTGTTCCTTGGCTGTTCTCCGCTGTTGTTGTGGAAAATGCAATCTCTGCGAAAGGACACTTCCTCGCAGACAGCTGCAGCGGATTGATAACCAGACCGGCACCTCTATAGCAATATCACAAAGCTCAAGTCATTGTCAATTTAATAAATGCCTGAAAATGCACGGCGAGACCGACACTGCCCGCGTCTTCAGGGCAACTCCCAGATTGGATCCACGTGCTTCGCAGATGCCGCCTAACTCTTTCTTTACGTCATGCATGCATAGCTGCCGTTGATGACGAGTTATGAAGATGTTGGACTAATCTCCACCCGTCACGTGCGAGACCCGTTGATCGTGCACGCCTCCAATTGCCTATATCGCGATCGATCCGTTACCCAGACCATTCCCGCGGCGTTTCGACAGAATGCAATATACAAAGGCGAACAAATATTCCTACGGTGGTTCAAAGGCGATTCGAGCGAGACAAGAACGTTTGCACAGGTCTATCAAGAAGCAAGCCAAGTGTGCGCGGCCGTTCTCGCCCGAGCGCAGACGGGCGTATGCCTCATATTCCTGCCGCAAGGGATCGAGCAATACGGAGTTTTTTTGGGAGTGATGCAAGCGGGGTTGATCCCGTCGTTCATGCCCTGTCCCTCTCCCAAACAACACAGCGACATATATTGGAAAAGTCATGTCGCTTTATTCGAAAGGGTAAGACCGGCGATAATTATCAGCGATCGCGTTCACGCCAGGCAAATGGAAGCGAACGGCCTTACCGGCTCCGGCGTGTTAATCCTGACCACGGAGGAAATCCGCCTGGCTGATCCCACCGAGCTCGGGGATCCCATATTACGCGATGACGACGTAGCGTTCCTTCAGCACAGCTCCGGAACCACTGGCTTGAAGAAGGGGGTTGCGCTCACCCATCGGTCCGTGTTGGCGCAGATCCATTCCTATTCGGAAATATTGCACATCGAGCCAGACGACAGCATCGCCAGCTGGCTACCACTGTATCATGACATGGGCCTCATCGCATGTGCCATGATGCCAGCGGTCCTGGGCCTGACAGTGACTTTCCTCGATCCCTTCCTGTGGACGATGCGCCCGCATCTTTTGTTGGAGGCGATTACGCAATTCAAGTCGACCTTCGTCTGGATGCCAAATTTTGCGTTCGAACATATGTCGCGATCGATCAAAACGGACAAAATTAAGTTCGACCTGACCTCGGTAAAGGCCTTCATTAATTGCTCGGAGCCTTGCAAGCCTGAAACATTCGATCGGTTCCTTACAAATTTTGGCCGCTTTGGGATCACGACAAATCAGCTGCAGGTTTGTTATGCGATGGCAGAGACAGTGTTTGCGGTGACGCAGACGATGCCTGGAAAACCAGCGACTGTTATAGCCTTCGACAGGGAGCACCTGCGCACCGAGAATCGCGCAGTCGTCCTCGATGGCGGCCAATCGCTTCTTTCGGCGGGCACCCCAATTCCCGGTTTGCATTTGACCATACTTAGGGACGGCGCAACGCAACCCTATGATGCCGTTGGGGAGATCTGCGTGTCAGGGCATTGCCTTTTTGACGGGTACTACAAACTGCCTGAAGTGACACGAGAACGATTGCGCGATGGTACGTATTGCACGCGCGACATAGGGTTTCTCCATAATGGCGAGTTATTTGTTCTGGGTCGGACCGACGATCTCCTAATAATTCATGGAAAAAATGTCTATGCGCATGAAATCGAAACTGTCCTTGGCAGCATAGACGGCCTCAAGCCTGGGAGAAGCGTTGCATTCACAGTCTTTAATCCAAGCATCGGCAGCGAGGAATTGATTCTTCTGGCCGAGAGCAGTGGTGTTGTTGTTGCTAACGACAGCCATATACGTCGATACGTTTGTGAACATGTTTTCGACCTCACCGGCATCGCGGTAGCCGAGTTTCGGATCGTCGAGCCAGGTTGGCTAATAAAAACAACGAGCGGTAAGATTAGTCGGGAAGAAAATAAGCAGAAATACGCCAAAATCGCCGCAAGGCACGGCGTCACGTAAAGTAACGCGCTTGCGCAACTACGTGCGAAACAACTGAAAGTTTTTGCTCATCCTTGTTGGAAAAAGGAACCTCATGACTTCCGATGTTAACAGTCAGGTGATGCGGCAGCTGGCAACCATTATCTCTGAAATTTTCGGTGTTACTGGTGAGAATATTGGTCCAGATACGACCGCCGCAGACGTGGTTGGATGGGGACTCGCTCAGCCACACGTCTGTTATCATGGCAGTGGAGGAAGCGTTTAACATCTCTTTTGATATGGGAGAGATTTTTAGTATGAACTCGGTAGGGGAGCTGGCCGCGCTGATCGGCGAAAAGCAGCCGCAGCAATGAAAAAGGCAAGAGTCCTCGTGTATGGGAACTGCCAGGCAGGCGTAGTCGCCATCTATCTTCGCAAGGCGGCCTCTATTGCTGAGCAATACGATGTCGTCTACCTGCCGAGTTTCGTCCATCCGATTGATGGGAAGCAAGAACCGTCCGCCGATATCTTTTCCGATTGTGTGCTGGCATGGGTACAACACGACGGTGGAAGTCCCTTCCCGTTCTCGGATCTGATCCCGGACACTGCCCGCATTGTTCGGTTCCCATCCGGGGATTTGAATTCTGCTCTGGCCGTTCGCGGCGAAAGACCCAAGAAACCAGCCCGGGGATCCCAAATACACTTGGGGAAGGTTCCCCTATGGAGATAGGCTGGCGCTCGCCGTTATTGAAAGGGGACTAGCACCCGAAAACTCGTACGCGGCTTATCTCGAAAACGGATATAAGACCGCTCCAAACTTCTCGCGGCTGCACGACTTGGAGTTCGCGCGTCTGCTCAACCGGGAGAAATCGTGCGATATCTCGATTTCCGATTTCATTTTTGATCACTTCGCTGAGCGTCCGCTATTTTGGACATGGAACCATCCGCATCATGCCCTACTTGCGACCACCATGGCTCGCTTGCTTGAGGTATCGGCCTCGACTCTCGAACGGGCCGATCCTTGCCGATTAGCGACTTACGTGGATAACCTCCTCAAGCATGAGGGCCCCGGGCCACTCGCCCATTTTCAGCTTCCCGTGCATCCGGTAGTTGCGGACGCCTTGAAGATAAAATGGGCCGATTTCGAGCCGATTGCATGTCGTGTGGAATGGCGAAAAGCTCACGCATAAAGAGTATACTCTTCGCTACATGTTCCCCGATCAATACAAATGGTGAAGTCCGAATATTGAGGCCCCCGCGCGGGGCCAAAGAACTTACCCCTTCGGTTCAACCCCAAATGAGGCGATACCGCCTCAAAGGCAACCCGAGCTGCCGGGGATCCCGCTCGGAATGCACCCATCGCCGGAAGAAGACTGATAATACTGGCCGATCCTCCGCGAGCGGCGTTGAAGCCGGCATCGCGATCTTCACCAATGTGGTGCTTTCCGAGTGGTCTATGATACTCACTGGCAGGCGCTTGGGCCCGCTGAAGGCGGTCAGCTCGACATGCTCAATCTGCTTTTCCTTTGCAAGAAATTCCAACTCCACACCCGCCAACGCGGCATCCGTTCGCATGAACCGAGGCCTCAGCCCAAAAAATCCGGCCTTCGACCACGCTCCCCACGGTTCCGGTTTATTGAAGTTGACGTGAGTGCCGATGTCGCATAGGGCTATACCCATGCTCTGCCAGTTACTACAGATATGATCTTGCACGTTAGTTAACGAGTGTTGCGTTATTTGCTCGACAGATAGATCCCCCCAGTTTTCGACAAGCGTGCGCAGCTCACTGGGATAGGTCGCGACGGAGGCCGGCATCGGTTTACTATCGTGATCGGACATGCTGACATCAAAATTGAAGGGATCAATACCAAGAAATTTGCTTATTCTCTCCGCCTGCTTCTCTTGATCATTTAAAATATCCTCATATTTTACAAATAATACGCACGCGTGTTTTGCTAGATATTTGCCGATAAGAAGGCTGTAAACCCATTCGTTCAGCGCCTGTGCCTCGCTTTCATAGAGCCAGTTATCTTTCCCCTGAAGCGTGGCCTCATGTCTTCTCATCGAGGAGGCAACGGTAGATCTGCAGTCTCTTACGACGTAGATGAATTTTGGTTGCGGTCTACGTGCCGCCAAGTAGTCCACGTCTTCGTTGGTTGCTATCGCCGGCATTTTCGCGCCGAAAATCGATGCCGATTTCTTCGGATAAATATTCATAAAGATGGATCGAAAAGCCTCGTGATAGTCTTCCCTTGTAGGCTGAAGAAACGGGTACGGAACAGTAGGCGTCGGCGGATCCGGCTTCTCACTCGCAGCAGCGTGAAACATATTGTCTAAGGAACGTAAGATATTTGTGACGCTAAATTCCGAAAAGAGGCAAATTTTGGGGTGAGAGTTCAGAGTTGATCCGACAAAGGTAGTCCCACTTCGGGGTGATCCTCCGATAATAAGAATTTCGTTCATTAATGTACGCTCCTTTTTTAGGACATGTTTACAAGCGGAGGCCGTTTAGTTTTGCTTCCATCCGCGCGACTCTATCGCCAAGGCTCGTCGGATTGCCGGCCAATCACCACAGGCGTACGCATCATATTGGGTCTTACCGTTCGGGAGAACCTCGCACGCATCACCGACGACTTGTGCGTTCGGCCCGCAGCTCTCGCAATGGTAAACTGTAGGAATAAAGTAAGCATTTCCCGCGGCGGCCTGTTCGCTACTTTGTATGATTAGAGTGCGGCGGTTCGCAGCTGCTAGTTCCATTAGTCGGCGGAGATCATCCTGTTCTGGATCCCAATTGTCGATGTAGAACATGACTTTTGTATAGGGAGGAACCGAAGCGACTCGGTCGGCAACGATCTTCTGTGACAGCACATAGGTATAGCCGTTCCCCACTCCAGGCTGTGAGATACGATTTTGATAACGCAACAGTTCTGGTATCGTTGTATGAAAAAATCGTGCAGGATCGTAAGTCGCATTAAAATGAAACTCGCGAGCAAACTGCCAATCTCCGGAGAAATAGAGCCGCACGCCCATGGCTTCCGCATAGCCTTGCACGGCGTCTCTCACTCGCTTATAGCCCGCGACGGCGGCCACGCGGGAGCTTGAGTGGGCTACCGTTGCAGGCATTCCTTCAAGTTGCAAAAAGGTAAAGCCCTGCCGGACATAAATCTTTCCCAAGCAAATCTCGTAGTCCTGAGCCTCGATTTTACTCATGTCGAGCCTGACAAAACGCTGTAGATGCGGAGGCATTACCGAGTCGGCTTGCATCGAGGCAGCGGTATACTCGCTATCGGTCTGCGTATCGCAAGGCAATTTTACGTGGTAATCTTTAAATATATCCTGCGGGAAGACTGCTCCCAGAAGTGAACGGGGTAGGCGCGATCGGATTCGACGAAGAACGGTTGCTTGTTGTTCTAGAAACTCCTTGTTTGGCCCTCCGAAAGCGAAACCGAAGCGGTTCACGATCCCCGGATCGAGCTCTGCCAGATGGTCGATCACCGCATCCAACGGTCTGTCGGACTTGGGATTAAAGATGATGTCCACGACGCCGCGGCCAACGGCTTCGTCGAAATCATAAAGAGACTCGCATTTCCCTGACGAAGGTATAGAAATGAATAATGCCAGTATCGTATAAACATAGAGCCGATGTAACTCGGAGCTCAGACGCACGCTAATCATATATCACCTTATAAGGTGTAAGAAAGTTGTTTTTCTTACTGGTCGTATGTATTACGCACGCTCTTTTACAATCGGCAGGTTGTCGTCGCCGAAACGGCCGAGATACTCTTCGCTGTTGATCATCACGTCGATCTGCACCCGCCAGCCGAGAAGGCCGAGCTGGTCGGCGGCGCCTTTCAGGGCTTCGGCCAATTCCGGGGGGCGGCCGAGAATGTGGCGATAGAGCTCGCGCGCCATTTCTTCGGGTGTCTTGTTGCGCAGCCGCTTGTCGTAGAACTCGTCGGATTTCAGCATCCGCAGCAGCTGGGTGCGGGCGGAGAGCCGGCCTTCCCCGAGATAGGTCACCAGGCCGCGCAGCACCTCGCGCTCAGGCTCGCGTCCAAAGAGATCACGGTAGAGCTGCTTGACCATGCTCTCCGCACTGGCTTTCTCCACGCGTATCGGCATTCCCATTCCTTCCTGGACGATGCGCTGGGTTCAAGCCTCGATTGCGGCGGGCTCGAACACCACCAACTGCCTGCCGGGCACGGAGGCTTCCTCAATGACAGCCCGTTCAGCCGGCAATCCCGCGAGGGAGCGCCATTTGGCGTCATAGGTTTCCGGACGGAGCTGATCGGCGGCGAATTCTTGTGCAAGTGCGATCCGCTCGCGCCTCGCTTCCTCCGACGTCAGCAACTCGCGAATGTCGGCGGCGAATTCATGCGGTTCGGCGCACATCGGAAAGCCATAGGCCGCAAGATCGAGCGACCGATCGACGAAATCCGACACGCTGACGCAGAGGCCCCTCGCCAAAGCGTCGAGCGCCTTGATCGGCGTGCCGGTGCCGACGGCGGTGGGCACTGCCACCACCCTGGCGATCCGGTAGAGCGGGTCGAGAACATCGACCTCGCCAAGCGCAAAGAGGCCGGGAACCAAATCGCCCGGTTCCAGCGCCATGCCGGAACGCCCGACGAGAAGGAGGTTCACACCCTGCGGCGCCAGATGGGCCGCATGCACCTGATGGATGAACCGGCGGATGCTCGCGACGTTCGCGGGGTGATCGCTGCCGACCAGGATGACGTCGACGCGGCCGGAGGCGCTCAGCCAAGCGAGCAACCGCTGACGGTATTCCGCGGTTGCCAGTTGTCTCGGCCGGGCCATGACGAACGCCTCGAGAAGAGCGGGCGATACGGGTGGTAAACCCCCGCGGTCCGAACCCGACGGCGCCATGCCTCCGCCGGGTTCGAGGCGATATTCCTGCGTCCCTTCATCGATCAGCCAGTTCAGCAAACCCTGACGATCAAAGTGGCCGGGATCCCTTGCGGCCGGATAAAGCTCACGAAGGTCGGCTCGCGCGCCCCACGCCCAACCGACGACAGTGCTGATCTTTGTTCCCTCGCCGCCGCTGGGAAATTCGGGATGCGGCGCGTCGCCAATTGCGGCGAGATCGGGCCCAACCTCGAGCATCGGATACTCGCGGCGGCCAAAAAGCAATGTCCACCTGAGGAAGGCATCGAGAGAAGACGGCGTACGTAAATCAAATACGCTCTGCAATTCTTCCCGACTGTGCCACACTTCCAGCCAATGTGCGCTGAGCTGTGACGCACCGGGACGCCATTCGCGCGAGATCTCGTCTTGGATGCGCACAGTCGGCAGCACGAATTCGACATTGGCCCAAGGATTGCGCTCGCAAATTTCTTCATACTCCGCGCGGCTGATCGCGACGACGGCATCCACATCGGAGAGCGTGCGCAATTCCAGCTCCTTGTCGAGCTCATCGACCTCGCATTGACGGCGAATGGCGTGCTGGGAAGCCTGAACGTCGTGAGTCTCGAGCACCACCCGGGTGTTCTCGCGGCCCAACAATCCGAGCTTCTCGACTACCGGGAGAAGATGCACATAGTTGAGGCAGACAAGCGCAACCGGGCGCGACTCCACCAGCCGCAGCAGACTGGGTGGAAATGCGCTATAGGCGTTCAAGCTCGAAAGGCGCCGGGTGCTGGCGCCGAGCTTGGCGAGCTCCTCCAGGAGGTCCTGCCGGGAGCTGTCGTTCGACTGGTTCAAGGTCCACGAGTAGCAGCCAAAATCAAAATCGTTGGGTCCCCAACCCAACGAGTTGGCCAAAAGATACTTCTCCAGTGATTCGTCGCTGTGGCGATAGCCGTCAAGGTCCGGGAATGGCACGTAAACGTTATATATCTCGAAGTCGTGACGCCGCAGGAAGTCACGCTGGGCGTCGTAGACGGCACTGCACCCTTGCGACAGCACATCGTTGCCGACCCAGATCGCGACCGGCCGCTCTTCGGGCGCGCCCGCCGGGACCGACGGCACATGCTCGATCAGGGTGCTGATGAATTCGCTCTCGCTCTGCACCAGCGGCGAGCGCGCCAAATAGTTTTGTACCCCCGCCGATACGGCCGCCATGTTGTCGACGACAAATGTGCACGCTTGCGCAACGGCTTCGGCGGTGTAGGTGTTGGCGACAATGCAGCCCTGACCCGCGAATGTCACCGCCATGTCCGTGCCGGCCGGGACGATGATCGGGATGCCGAGCGCGAGCCCCTCGAGCGCCACCCCCGATCCGCGGAGCTGATAGGCCCCGGGGCCATACGGCATCAGCAAAGCATCGCATCCTGCAAGCGCCCTATAATAACCGTGCATATCGGGGAATTCTTGATAGAGGCGGATGGCGCCATGCCCCTTATGAAGCTCGGAAAGTCGCTCGAGACGGGCCCGAGCTGCCCGGACCTCGTCGGTGTCGTTGTCGGGGGCAGCTGAGACCTGAATGGCAAACTGAACCTGTTTGGCGCCGTAAATACCGATCAGCTTCTCTACAATCTCAGGCAGCAGATGGAAGCCCTTCTCACGGCGCGCCTCGCCGAAATAGCCGAAGACCACAATTCCGCGTCTGCGCCGCTGCTGACGAAGATCTGCCGCCGTCAGGGCGGCGGCTGCCAGTGTTCGGCCAACCGGGTTCAACAGCACCGGTAAATGGTGACCCGTCAAACGCTCGAAATAGCGCTGCAATGGGATGGACTCGACAAAGATGCGGATGCGTTTGCGCCGTGCAGCCCCGAGCTCTCCGATCGCTCGCAATAGCTTCGTCTCACGGATGTCGTGCCAGCGGAATAACTCGTCTGCCGAGCAGATGCGTACTAGAAATACCGGGAGTTCCTCGAACCGGCTGGTTGCGACCAGCTGCAGCACACCGGCAATCAAAGTCGGGTAAGGCATGTGGAGGTAAACGTAGTCGCGCGGGCCCAGGTCGTGCCGGCGCAAGAACGCCAGCAGCTCGTCGGCGAAATTGCTCGGCGTCACAGATGGTTCGGGCGCCTGGGAATAGCCGGAAAAACAGGCATCGATTTCGAGCCCCGTGCCGCCGTCGTCGAGCTCTGCATCCCGGTTCGCACCCACAATCGGGTCCAAGCCAGCCGCTTGCGCCGCTTTACAGAGACCTTGAACGAGCGCGAAGTGATGCCCGACACGGCGCCTCAGCTCGGTCTCTATGTAGGCAAACCGAAGACGCGGTTCGGTAATTCGCGCGCGGATTGCAAGATCTGCCAGAAACGCGTTGCCGAACCAATCGGGAGGCAACGGATGGCTGTTCAGCACGAACTCGTTCGTTAGAACGAAATTGGGGATCGCCATCAGAGTCGCCTCCGAGATGGCCTCATCGAGACCGCTCGGAGTGGCGTGCATTACCTTCAAGATTTGATCGCGTACCGCAGCCCAGGAGGCTTCGCCGACGTAGAACCCATCGATTTCACCGTCACAGCGGAGCGCAGTGTTGCGATAGCGCTGCGCTATTCCTGAAGTAGAACGCAGTTCGGCGAGGGTAGAGGCTCGGATGAAGCAGTGAAACGATGCCTCGATCTGCGTCGCCGCGTAGAACCGGATCGCGCGCGATCGATCGCTGGCACCTTCGACATTATCAAAGTACACAATCTCACCGATATCCGAGCACAGCTCTTCAACCAGCGCCCGGTCACTCCTGGCACCTCCGAGGTGAGTCCAAATATCGAGCCCGATGCCCCCCTGGGTTTTGCGCCGGCGCTTGCGGGCAGGGTCGATTTTGGTCTGCGAGTTGCCAGAAGCCTCGTTTTTCGGATATGGGGTAACGAAGAGAAAGCGGATATCGCCGATCAGATCAGCAGACAGGGCTTGCGTGGTTGCGGCGACGCGGCGAATGCTTTCCACATCAAATGCGTCAATCAATACATGAAATAATATCCGGCAGTTTTCGCGCTTGAGCTCGCTCATGTCGCGGTGTGGCCGGCCCCGATGCCGTTTTGGGCGATCGGCGGCGTCGACAACATTCGAGAGGAACTGCAATGTCTCCTGCGCAGTGCGCCGCGAGGAAAATTCCATGCTGCGCGCGAGCCCGATCGCCCTCAGCTCATCGCGTCTTCGTGAACTGTCCAGAAGCCGGCCCAGATCTTCAGCCATCGCCCAGGAATCACGAATGTTGCGGAACGGTTCATAGCAGTCGCCGAACCACTCCCGGGTCACGGCAAGATCCGATGCGATTACTGGAGTGCCAATCCGCATGGCTTCCAGCACCGGAATGCCAAAACCTTCGTACATTGAGGGAAAGGCGAGTGCTTCTGCACCTTTGATCAACATGTATAGCTGCAGATTCGAAACGAACCCGAGATTGACAACCCGCCCCTGAGCCCAGGATTGTTCCAACAGCCCCTTATAGAAGTGTTCGCGATGCTCGACGCAGGAAGCCCCGGTGAGCACTAGTTTCACCTCCGGGACAGCCAAGTCTCGGCAAAGAAAGCGAAATGCCTCTATCAAGCGGTAATGGTTCTTGTGTGGCCAATTTACCGCTGGATACAGAATGTATCGTCCAAATTTTTTGAGGTATGGATTTCGGTCGAGATTTATCACGGCGTCGCCAAACTCACGCTCCACCTCTTCCACGAGAAACGGGGCATGAGGAACAACGCCAATCGTCGTGTGGACGTTGTACTCTCTGATAAGGTTTTGGCGTTCGGCCTGAGCGAAGGTGAGAATGGCGTCGGCCTGGGTCACTGCCTCGAAATAGGCGTTATCGCGTTCAATGCGTTCGGATTGAGGAAAAAAGCTCTTTAAAAAACGATGCTGCAGATCGTGGATTGCCGTAACTGCAGGTATTTGGCTATAGGTAGCTCGCTCGGGCAGAGCGGTGAACGGTGCATACAGAACATCGGCATCCTTGGTGCTGGCACGTATCGCCTCGGCGTGGTTCTCGCCCTCGACGGCGACACTGAGGCGCTTGGTCCGTTCTGTGAGCGGGCCAAAGAGGTGGCTGTTGTTTGCGGACGCGATCACCCGAACGTCCACTAGGCGCGCCAGCTGCCCGATGAGCGAAAGCAAATAACTGCCGGAGCCTCCGGCCCCCCCTCCCAAGCCGACAAAATTGTATGCGTCGATAGCGACCCTGCGCATGCTCCGTCCTCTCAAAGCTTAATTTGGTCGAAAAGAGTGTTTATTAAGATATTTTGGGAAATACAGGAGGTTTAAAATTTTATATTGATTGCCTTTTAAGAGCTTGAATATTGGTCATTCTCACTCGTTGTTTGCTGGTGCATTCCGGTAATGATAGGTCACGCCGGTTAACACTAGGTTGTCGCTTCGCCCAGATCCAGCCAGGTGTGGGTAATCCCCGGTGCGGCGGCCTTGCGGAGCGTAATGACCCGCATAGCACTTCGTCTCGCCCCAGCCAGGCGACGATTAAGCCGCGTTCCGTCTAACCTGCATCTCTATCCACTGGTAGGTTCGCTCCAGCCCATTTCTGAGGCTTTGGGTCGGCCGCCAGCGCAGCTTCTCCCAGATGAGCCGGTTGTCGGAATTGCGTCCGCGCACGCCCTGAGGACCGGGGATGTGTTTTTTTCCGATCTGCTTGCCGGCAATGTCGGCGACCAGGTCGACCAATTGGTTGATCGTGACCATTTCCTCCGACCCGATGTTGACCGGGCCGGTGAAGGTCGAGCGCAGCAGCCGCATCGTGCCTTCAATGCACTCGTCGATATAGAGAAACGAACGAGTCTGCTCGCCATCGCCCCACACTTCGATTTCGTCGCCACTGCGTGCCGTGGCGACCTTACGGCAGATTGCGGCTGGCGCCTTTTCACGACCCCCTGTCCAAGTCCCCTCCGGCCCGAAGATATTGTGATAGCGCGCGACATGCGTCTGCAGCCCATAATTTCGCCGGTACGCCAGATACACGCGCTCGCTGAACAGCTTTTCCCACCCATATTCGCTGTCGGGTGCCGCCGGATAGGCCGAATCCTCCGAACAGTGCGGGTTCAAGGGGTCGTCTTGGTTATAGGCGGGATACATGCAGGCCGATGACGAATAGAACAGTTTCCGGGTGCCGCGTTTGAGGCACGCGTCGAGCATGTTCAGGTTGATCGTTGCGGAGTTGTGCATCAAATCGGCGTCGTGCTCACCGGTGAAGATATAACCAGCGCCGCCCATATCGGCGGCAAGTTGATAAACTTCGTCGAAGCGGCGGTCGACGATGGCGCGGCAGAAGCCGGGGTCGCGCAGGTCGCCGACCGCAAAGTCATCCGCTGCAGTCTCCGAAAATTCGGGAAATTTGAGGTCGGCACCGCGGACCCACAAACCGTCGCGCTTAAGCTGCTTGACCAGATGGCCGCCGATAAAACCGCCGGCCCCACACACCAATGCACATTTCGTCATTTCGTACCTTCCTTTCGACTTGACGCTGAGCGACAGACTGACAGGTCCCGCGGATGATTGTGGCACAGATGATGGAAGCTGCTACAGCGCGAGCTTGCCGGCGACGAGGAGCAGCGTCGTCGCCAACGTGAAGCGTAAGATCGCGTCGGGCACGCGCACCGACACATAGCTGCCGATGACGATCCCCGGCAGCGAGCCGGCGAGCAGTGAGCCGAGTAGATGCCAGTCGATCGAGCCCAGCATCCAGTGGCCGAGGCCGGCGGCGAGGGTCAGCGGCACGGCGTGGGCGATGTCGGAGCCGACGATGCGCGCCGTCGGCAGCCGTGGATAGAGCAGGATGATGGCGGTCACGCCGAGGGCGCCGGCGCCGACCGAGGAGATCGACACCAGCACTCCCAGCGCCGCGCCGAGCAGCACGGTCAGCGCTGCGGTGCGTCTCGGGCTCAACTCGCCGACATGGGCAGCGAAGAATGCCAGGATTCTGTTTCGGAAGATCAGCACCGCGGCCGTCGCGGCCAGGGCGCCGCTGAGCACCGCAGTGATCAGACCCCGCGCCGCGCCGCTGTAGATGCCGAAGCCCGACAATGCGAGCAAAGTCAGGGCGGTCATCGGAACGCTGCCGGCGGCGAGCCGGCCGACGACGCGCCAATCGATGTTCCGGTTGAGCCCGTGGACCAATGTGCCGCCGCTCTTCGTCGCCGCCGCGTAGAGGAGGTCGGTCCCGACCGCGGTCGCCGGGTGAATGCCGAAGAGCAGGATCAAGAGCGGGGTCATCAGAGAGCCGCCGCCGACCCCGGTCATGCCGACCAGCAGGCCGACGCAAAAGCCGGAGATCGCATAGAGCAGGTCGACCGAGTGGATCATTGCAGCCGGCTCCCTCGAGCACGGGGCCGGTCAGATGATCGCGCGCCGGCGCAGCTCGTCGAGAATGTATTCGGCGGCGGCTTCGGGTGTCGCGCCGACCGTCGCGACACGAATTTCCGGAGCGTCGGGCGCCTCGTAAACGGAGTCGAGGCCGGTGAAGTTCTCGATCCTGCCGGCCTTCGCCTTGGCGTAAAGTCCCTTGGGATCGCGCCGGATGCACTCGTCGAGCGGGGTGTCGACGAAGATCTCGAGGAACGCCATCGGGGCCGCCAGCTCGCGCACCATCCGGCGCTCGGCGCGGAACGGCGAGATGAACGAGCAGATCACGATCAGCCCCGCCTCGGTCATCAGCCGGGCGACCTCGCCGACGCGCCGGATGTTCTCGACCCGGTCGGCGTCGGTGAAGCCGAGGTCGCGGTTGAGCCCGTGCCGCACATTGTCGCCGTCGAGCAGCATCGTGTGCCGGCCCGCCGCCAGCAGCTTTTTCTCGACGATGTCGGCGATCGTCGACTTCCCGGCACCCGAGAGGCCGGTGAGCCACAGCACCGCCGGGCTCTGCTCCTTCAAGGCCGCGCGCTGCTCGCGGCCGACGGTCAGCGCCTGCCAGTGGATGTTGCTGGCCCGGCGCAGGCCGAAGGCGATCATCCCGGCGCCGGCCGTCTCGTTCGTGAAGCGGTCGATCAGGATAAAGGCGCCGGTATCGCGATTGGCGGCGTAGGGGTCGAACGCCACCGGTGCTGCGGTCGACAGATTGCAGAACCCGATCTCGTTGAGGCCGAGGGTCTTGTCCGCCAGATGCGCCAGGGTCTCGACATTGATCCGATGCTTCAGCGCCGTGACGGTCGCCGGCACCGTGCGGGTGCCGATCTTCAAGAGATAAGAGCGGCCGGGAACGAGGGGCTGCTCGCAGAGCCAGATCACGTGCGCGGCGAACTGGTCGACGCATTCCGGCGGATCATGCGGATCGGCGAGCAGATCGCCGCGAGCAATGTCGATCTCGCTGTCGAGTGTGAGGGTGACGGCGTCTCCTTCGGCGGCGTAATCGACCGAGCCGTCGAAGGTGACGATCTCCTTGACCCGCGCGGACCGACCCGAGCCCGCGACCAGCACCGCATCGCCCGGCGCGATCGAGCCCGAAACGACCGTTCCCGAGAAACCGCGGAATTCGCCGTTCGGGCGGTTGACCCATTGGACCGGAAAGCGGAACGGACCCTCGCCGCCGCCAGTCACGTCGACCGAATGGAGGTGATCGAGCAAGGTCGGTCCGTGGTACCAGGGCATCCGCGACGACCGCCGGGTGACATTGTCGCCGGATCGCGCCGCGATCGGGATGACGCGGACCGACGGGTTGCCGAGACCTGCTGCGAAGGCCGAAAAATGGGTGGCGATCTCCTCGAAGCAGCGCTCGTCAAAGCCGACGAGATCCATTTTGTTGACGGCGAGCACCAGGTGGCGGATGCCGAGCAACGAGCTGATAAAGGCGTGCCGCTTGGTCTGCGGCAGCACGCCTTTTCGCGCATCGACCAGGATCACGGCGAGCTCGCAGGTCGAGGCGCCGGTCGCCATGTTGCGCGTGTACTGCTCGTGGCCGGGCGTATCGGCGACGGCGAAGGCCCGCTCCGGCGTCGCGAAGAACCGGTACGCGACATCGATCGTGATCCGCTGCTGGCGCTCGTCCTCGAGCCCGTCCAGCAGCAGCGAGAAGTCGACATCGTCCCCGTTGGTGCCAAACCGCCGCGAATCCCGCTCCAATGTCGCGAGCTGGTCGTCGAGCACCAGGGAGCAATCGTAGAGCAGGCGTCCGATCAGGGTCGACTTGCCGTCGTCGACCGATCCGCAGGTCAGAAAGCGCAGAAGATCCTTCTCCCGCCTCGTGGCGAGCGGCCCGCCGTCGGCAGCCATCAGAAATAGCCTTCGCGCTTCTTGCGTTCCATCGCGGCTTCCTCGTCATTGTCGATCAGCCGCCCCTGCCGCTCCGACCGGCGCGATTTGCGCAATTCCTCGACGATGTCCTGGGGTGTTGTCGCTGCCGACTCGACTGCGCCGGTCAAGGGATAGCATCCCAAAGTGCGGAACCGGACGAGGCGCATTTCCGGGCGCTCGCCGGGCTCGAGCGGCAAGCGGTCGTCGTCGACCATGATCAAAACGCCATCGCGTCCGACCACCGGCCGCAGCCTGGCGAAATAGAGCGGGACGACCGGAATTTGCTCCTCGGCGATGTATTCCCAGACGTCGAGTTCGGTCCAATTCGACAATGGGAAGACCCGCATCGACTCGCCTTGGCGCAGCCGCGTGTTGTAGAGCCGCCAGAGTTCGGGCCGCTGGTTCTTTGGGTTCCAGGCATGCTCGGCGCTACGCAGCGAGAAGATGCGTTCCTTGGCGCGGCTCTTCTCCTCATCGCGCCGCGCCCCGCCGAACGCCGCATCGAAACCGTGGCGATCGAGCGCCTGTTTCAAGGCCTCGGTCTTCATGACGGCCGTATGCAATGCCGAGCCCGAGGTGATCGGGTTGACGCCGCGCGCCCTCCCCTCCTCGTTGGTGTGGACGAGGAGATCGAGGCCGAGCCGGCGCGCGGTCTCGTCGCGGAACGCGATCATCTCGCGGAATTTCCAGCCGGTATCGATGTGGAGGAGCGGGAAGGGCGGCTTGCCCGGAAAGAACGCCTTGCGCGCCAGGTGCAGCATCACGCTCGAATCTTTGCCGATCGAATAGAGCATGACCGGGTTGCGGAACTCCGACACGACCTCACGCATGATGCCGATCGATTCGGCTTCGAGGCGCTTCAGATGGTTGGATCGCAGATTTGCGGGCGCCAAGGAGTTGCCAATCGTGGACAAATTAATTCCTTCACGGGTTGACACCGAATTGATTAGCAAAAAAGAGCTGACGAAATGTCAACCTCACGGCCGCCAACGGAGAGAAAACTCGATGCCGCGGCAGCAAAGCCCCTCAGCCGCGGCCGATATAGGGCATTTTGGTCGCCATCACGGTCATGAACTGGACGTTGGCTTCGAGCGGCAGGGTGGCCATGTAGACGACGCCGCGCGCGACGTGCTCGACATCGATGCGCGGCTCGGCCTCGACCCGGCCGGTGGCCTGCAAGCGGCCGCGCGCGGTGTCCTCGTTGCGGGTCGTCGCGGCGTTGCCGATGTCGATCTGGCCGCAGGCGATGTTGTAGTCGCGCCCGTCGAGCGACAGCGACCGGGTGAGCCCGGTCAATGCGTGCTTGGTCGCGACATAGGGGGTCGAGTGGCGCCGCGGCACATGCGCCGAGACCGAGCCGTTGTTGATGATGCGCCCGCCTTGCGGGTCTTGCTCCTTCATCATGCGAAAGGCGTGCTGCGCGCACAGGAACGAGCCGGTCAGGTTGACGGCGACGACGTTCGACCACTGCTCCCAGGTCAATTCCTCGAACGGGATGCCCCTGGTGCTGGTCCCGGCATTGTTGAACAGCAGATCGAGGCGGCCATAGGTCTGCTTGACCGCCTCGAAGAGCGCGGCGATCGAGCCGGGATCGGCGACATCGGTCGGCACGACCAGGGTGCGCGGCGGTCGGAGCTTTCCCTAAAGCGGCCGTCTCCTCGAGCATTGCGCGCCGCCGCCCTGCCAGGACGACCGCGAAGCCCGCCTCGAGCAAGGCGAGCGCTGAGGCGCGGCCGATGCCGCTGCCGGCGCCGGTGATGACGGCGATCTTGTCTGCTGTCGCCATTTTCGAGACCCCTATAGTTGCTGTAGTGAAACCGATCGCTTCGGTGAGACGAGCTCATCCTGCGCCGCGACCAGCGCCAATTCGCCGCTGCCGTCGCGCATCGTCGCCTCGATCACGCCATAGATCGCGGCGATGGTTGTGGCGAGCGCCTCAGGCAGCGGTTTGCCTTTGAGCAGCCAGCCGAGGAAGAGCGCGGCAACGGCATCGCCGCACCCGGTCGCCTCGATCGGCACGCGGGCTGTGTCGACCGCCCAGGCGCCGTCGGGGCCGGCTGCGACCACCGCGATGCAGTCATCAGCGAGATCGAGGCTGGTGACGAGGACGATCCCGGGGCCTTGCTCGCGCAGCACGGCGGCCGCCGCAGCCGCTTCCACGAGTGTGGTGACTGAACGGCCGGTCAGCCATTCGAGCTCGAAGCGGTTCGGTGTCACGACGTCGGCCCTCGCGATCGCATGGTCGCGGTAGAATTCCGGCACGCCGGCGCGGACATACCAGCCGGGCCCGACATCTCCCATGACCGGGTCACAGGCGAACAGTGCCCGCGGGTTCGCCTGTTTGACCCGCCTGACGATGTCGAGCAGCACGGGGCCGGCTTCGGGACCGCCGAGGTAGCCGGACAGCACTGCATCGCAGCGCGGCAAGATCCCCAGTTCGGCAATGCCCTCGAACAAGCTCGCGATCTCCTGCGCCGGGACGGCGGCGCCGCGCCATTTCCCGTATCCGGTGTGGTTCGAGAAGGCGACCGTGTTCAGCGACCACGTCTCGCATCCCAGGCGCTGCAATGGAAAGAGGGCCGCGGTATTGCCGACATTGCCGCAGGCCACCCAGGACTGGATCGACAGCACGGTCGGCATGTCAGTGCCCGGGCGGCTCCATGCGGTCGAATACGTGCTTCATGTCGAGAAAGATCATCGCGCCACTGGCGATGAAGAGCACGATCCCCGCCGTATGCATCGCGCCATCTTCCCAGGCATGGGCGATAAACAAGCCGGCGAGGCCCATCAGCGTGAAGAGCGGGATCACCAGCGCCAGGTTCCACATGTCGCCGACGAGGAGGAAATCGCCCCAACCGATCCCGTTGCCGTCGAGCCGGCGCTTCAGCAGCAAAAACGCGAGCGCGATCGCCGCGAGGCTCAGCACCATGCCGCAGCCGTAATCCCCCGGCCGATCAGCGGCGCTCGCGGCAAATGCGCCGACGATCGCGAGCACACCCAGCACGAGGATCTGCAGCCAGAAGCCGAGCCACGACCAGAAAGCGCGTTCCGCATTGTCGGGCCTTTGTCGCGTCCCGTCCATTTCACGGACATTCTATTGCATTTGCGTGCAATGGCGATGCCCGCTCACTCGCCCTCACCCTGAACCTGCCCCGCCAACCCTCCCCAGCGGTGTGCCCGCAGGCGGGGAAAGACAGGGTGTGACCGGGAGGGTGGGGGCGGTCCGCTCAGCTCTGCTTCTTTGCGCCGCCGCGGGTCTCGATCAGAGCTTTCGCCTCGCGCAGCCGGCCGCCCGACCGGTCCAGCACCCTCGCCGCCTCTTCGGGGTCGCAGCCTTCGAGCAGCAAGAGCGCGGTCTTGACGTTGCCTTCTGCGCGGTGGAGCGCGTCGTGCACCTCCGCGCGGCTGCGGCCCGAAAGCTCCAGCAAGATCTTTTCGCTGCGCCGGATCAATTTCTTGTTGACGGCTTTGAGGTCGACCATCAGCCCGCGGTACACCCGGCCGAGCCGGATCATCACCAGCGACGACAATAAATTCAGTGCAATCCGCTGCGCGGTGCCGGCCTTCATGCGGGTCGACCCGGCGATCGGCTCCGGGCCGGTGTCGAGCCATATCGGATGTTCGGCCTCGTCGAGCAACGGCGTATCCCGGTTGTTGGCGATGGCGATGGTCAGGGCGCCGAGCTGTTTTGCCTCCCGCAGGCAGGCGAGGGTGAACGGCGTCGTCCCGCTCGCGGCGACGGCGATCAGCACATCGCGCGGGGCGATTTCACAGAGCCGCACCAACCGGATCGCCTCTTCGCTCTCGTCTTCCGCGCCCTCGACCGACTGAACCAGCGCATCGCTGCCGCCCGCGATCAGCAACAGCAATCGCTCCTGCGGCCAGCTGAAGGTCGGCATCAGCTCCGCGCCGTCCTGAACCGCAAGGCGTCCGGAGGTGCCGGCGCCGGCATAGGCAAGACGGCCGCCGTCCCGCAGCCGCGGCTCGATCGCCAGCGCAGCCTCTTCCAGCGCCGGACGAGCGGCGCGCACGGCGGCGACCGCGGCGAACTGGCCCTCGATCATCGCCTCCAGGATGTCGCCGGGACTCCAGGTCTCGATTGCGCTATAGCGTGGGCTGTGACGTTCGGTTTCCATCGGTTGGGTTCGGCTCGGAGCGCGTGGCACTTCAAAATATCTATTGAGTGTTAATTCGATATGGAGTTCGCGATCGCCGCCGACCACGTCTTTGACGGCGCGATGCTGCGCCACGATTGCGCGGTGGTGATCGAAGCTTCGCGTATCCGCGCCGTCATGAGCCGGAACGAGGTACCGCCGGCGATACCCAGCCATCATCTGCCCCGGGGTGCCTGGCTCGTGCCGGGGTTCATCGACACTCAGGTGAACGGCGGCGGCGACGTGCTGTTCAACGACGACCCGAGCCCGCGCGGAATTGCCGCCGTCGCGGCGGCGCATCGGCGGTTCGGCACGACCGCGATGCTGCCGACATTGCTCAGCGATACGCCCGAAAAGATGCGGGCAGCCCGCGAGGCGATAGAGGCCATGGCGGCCGTCGATCCGAGCGTGATCGGGCTTCATTACGAAGGACCGTTCCTGTCTCCGGAGAAGGCCGGCGTCCATGATCGAGGCATGCTCCGCCGTCCGGAGTCGGGCGACTTCGATTTGGTGGCACCGCTGCGCCACGGCGTGACCCTCGTCACCTTGGCGCCCGAGCAGATGCCAGAGGGCTTCATCGCGCAGTTGGCCGGTGCCGGGGTTCGGGTGTCGCTCGGTCACTCGATGGCGACTTACGCGCAAACCCGGGCCGCACTGTCCGAAGGGCTGACCGGCTTCACGCATCTCTTCAACGCCATGCGCCCATTGGCGAGCCGCGAACCGGGACCGATCGCGGCCGCGATCGAGGAGCCCGGCGCGTGGTTCGGCATGATTGTCGATGGCGAGCATGTCGCTCCCGCGATGCTCCGGCTGGCGCTGCGCGGCGCCGCGCAAGGCGATGCTGGTGACGGACGCGATGCCGCCGGTCGGCGGCAGCTCTACGAGCTTCCGGCTATACGGTCAGCGGATCACCGTTCGCGACGGGAGGTGCACAACAGCGGACGGCACGCTCGCCGGTTCTGTCCTCGATATGGCGAGCGCAGTGCGACACTGCGTGCGCATGCTCGATCTGCCGCTCGCCGAGACATTGCCGCTCGCCACCACAGCGCCCGCGGCCTTCCTGGGCATCGGCGGCTGGCTCGGGCGCCTCGCCCCCGGCTACCGCGCCGACCTGGTGGCGCTCCACCCCGACACGGTCGAGGTATTCGTCACCTGGGTCGCCGGAACGCCTTCCGTAACCGGATGACAGGCGCGGGGCATGCGGAGGAGTTCTACTCGGCCGGGACTGCCATCTCGCCGGGAACGACGCGGCGCGGGATGTGCAGCCAGAACAGCGAGATCAAGGCCGACGCCACAGTGCATAGGGCGAGGGCATAGAGCCCGCCGGCGAAGCTGCCGGTCAAGTTCTTGGCCCAGCCGACGAGCGTCGGGCCGAAGAAGCCGCCCAGGTTGCCGAGAGAGTTGATCCACGCGATCCCTGCGGCGGCCGCGCCGCCTGTGAGGAACATCGTCGGCATCGACCAGAACGGCCCCTTGGTGCCATAGAACCCTATCGAGGCGATCGTGACGCCGACCATCGCCCACCATGTCCCGATTGTCAGCCCGGCGATGATCAGCCCGATCGTCGAGATGACGCAAGTCGTGAACAGGCTCCATCGCCGGTCGCCGATGCGGTCCGACAGCCACCCGCAGAACACCATGCTGATCGCACCGGCGATGTAGGGGATCATCGTAATCCAGCCGACCTGCATATTGCTGACCCCGAGCTCCTTGATGATTTGCGGCAAGAACAGCAACATCCCGAGGCTGGCGGTGACGATCCCGATATAGTTCAGCGACAGCATGATCACCTTCCGGTCGTAGAAGGCGCGCAACAAACCGGCCCCGTGATGTGCCTCGATTTGCCGTCGCTCGTGGACCATCCTGCCATTCAGCCACTCGCGCTCCTCGGGGGCGAGCCAGTGCGCCTCGCTCGGCCGGTCGGTCAGGTAGAAGAACACGGCAATCCCGATCAGCACGGTCGGGATGGCCTCGAGGATATACATTACCTGCCATCCCTTGAGGCCGAACAGACCGTTGAGCCCCAACAGCGCGGTCGAGACCGGTGCGCCGCTTGCCACAGCGATCGGCAGCGCCAGCGTAAAGCCGGAATTGATCCGCGCGCGGTGCTGGTCGGGAAACCAGTAGGTGAAATAGAGCACAAAGCCGGGAAACAGCCCTGCCTCGGCGAGGCCGAGCAGGAAGCGTATCGCCATGAAGCTGTAGGGGCCGGTCGCGAACGCGGTGCAACCCGATACGATCCCCCAGGTGATCATGATGCGGGCGATCCAGATGCGCGCGCCGACTTTTTCGAGGATGATGTTGCTCGGTACCTCGAAGAGCACATAGCCCCAAAAGAATGCGCCGGCCGCCATCCCGTACCACGCGGGGTCGAGACCGAGATCCTTGTTCATCGTCAGCGATGCGAAGCCGACGTTGATGCGGTCGAGATAGCAGAAGAAGTAGGTCAGGACCGCAAAGGGCAGAATGCGCAGATAGACCTTGCGCATCGTGGACTGTTCGACGGTTCGAGGCATATCCTCCACCAAACTATTTTGGCCTTACGAGAACGAAGCGCGAAGTAAGCCTAAATCGGCGGTAATCGCAACGGCCCGGTTCGCCGCGCGCCGCTATTCTGTTGCATGGCTGATCGGCGCTGGATCGGCTTACCGCCTGAGACGTTTGGATGAAGACGTTTTCCCCGCGACAAGGAGCGCGCCAAATGGCAGTCATTCCCGACAAATACCTCGACTTGCTGCAGCAAAAGAAGGCTTTTGCCAATTTGGCCACGATCATGGTCGACGGATCGCCCCAGGTGACCCCGGTATGGTTCGATTACACCGATCGGGTGATCCGCGTGAACACGGCCAAAGGCCGGGTCAAGTCTCGCACCTTGCGGCCGGGGGCGCCAGTCGCGCTGGCGATCATGGATCCCGATACCCCCTACCGCTACATCCAGATACGCGGCCGCGTCAGACGGGCCGTGGAGCAAGGCGCGGACGCGCATGTCGATTCATTGGCAAAGAAATATCTCGGCAAAGACACCTACCCCTTCCGCCAACCCGGCGAGGTTCGGGTCATGTACGAGATCGAGCCGGTCTCGGTATCCGGAATGGACTGAGCGCATAGCAGGCCGGGGCGACCGCCGCACGACTTGCCATTTCCGGCGATTGCGGCATCCTCTTCATCGGCTTCTCATGCCTTGTCGAGGCTGCTCGAATAACCGATGAAGGAGAGAACGCGATGAACTGGACCGATCGGCGGCGGCGTTTCCGGGCCATCCTCAAAGGGGATCGCTGCTACCATCCGGCCTCGGTGTTCGACCCGCTATCGGCGCGGATCGCCCAGGATCTGGGCTTCGAGGTTGGCATGTTCGCGGGCTCCACCGCGTCGCTGACGGTGCTCGGCGCGCCCGACCTGATCCTCATCACCCTGAGCGAATTCGCCGGGCAGGCCTACCGCATCAACCGTGCCTTCGACCTGCCGCTGCTGGTCGACGCCGATCACGGCTACGGCAATGCGCTCAACGTCATGCGCACGGTGCAGGAGTTGGAAACCGCCGGAGTATCGGCGCTGACCATCGAGGACACCGTGCTGCCGCGGCCCTACGGCCCGGCCGGCCGAGGATTGACCTCGATCGAGGAAGGTGTCGGCAGAATGCGCGCGGCGCTCGCCGCACGGCAGGACCCGGATCTGGTCATTGTCGGGCGAACCATCGCGATGGGGTCGACCAGCACCGAAGACGCTCTCGCCCGCGCCAAGGCCTACGCCGCGGCCGGCGTCGACGCATTCTTCTTTGTCGGCATCAAGGACCGCGCGCAGCTCGATGCCGCGGCGGCGGCGATCGACATCCCGATCATCATTGGCGGCGGCGCGCCGGAGTTGTCCGATCTCGATTATCTGGCCAGCCGACGGGCGCGCGTCGCGTTGCAAGGCCATCAGCCGATCATGGCGGCGGCGCAGGCAGTCCACGATACTTTGAAGGCCCTGCGCGACGGCGTTAAGCCCGCGGATCTGAAGGGCGTGCCATCTCCCGAGTTCATGGCGAAAGCGACCCGGGACGCCGACTACAAGGGTTGGACGAAGAACTTTCTCGGCGGGTAGGCCTCTCTCTATTCCCGAGACCCCTTCTAGTGCTCAGAACCATTCAGATGATTCAGCAGATCCCCCTCCTCGCTTTCCCGGCGAAAGCCGGGGTCCACTTCTGCCGTGGGCACCGGCTTTCGCCGTGCTTTCATCGCCGGGTGAATTGTGTGAACGACTCTGAACACTAGTGTCGCCCTTGGCGCCCTCGTCGCCATCTTGGGGTCTGGGCTTATCTTATCTCTGAACGCGACTCGATGAGGAAGCTGGCATATCTTGCCTTCCGTTCGTCAGCGGTTTGACGGCAAGGCTCAACCCACTCGGCGGCACTTCAAAATGGCCGTCCGGGCGGCGTTGATGTTGGCCATCAGCTCATGGGTTTGCTGATTGCCGCGGTCGGGGTGGTAACGCTTGGCCAGCACAAAATAGGCGGCGGTGAACTCCTTGGCGGAGATCGACCGGACGTCGATCCCGAGCCGCTGGAACAGCGCCACAGCATCATCCGGGAGCAATTGTCACCGTGCCCGCAGTCCGAAGGTGCTTTTCACAGAACTTCCGACAGAAACGTTAAGATTAACCAAAATTAACCGCGTTCATATTACGCGGCCGCAAGAACCTACTCGGAACTATAAGAAAATAAAAATTTAGGCAAGTACCATTTCTCGATTTCGATGCAATTGTAGTATCCCGACCGATCGCGCCGGATCGGGACAGCAAGGTGACCGCGGAACCGCAGCAGCCGGGTGCGGTTGATAGGGCGTTCCCATTCTGAGGGGGTTGCATTTGCCCCGAAATCGCCCGGCCCCGTGCTCGCCTGCCGCGGAACCGTCTGCGACAAAGCCTGCGAATCCCGCTTTTCGGGATGGCCCGGGCGGCAGCGCGGGCGGTTGCGCACCTCGATCGGCCGAAGCGGCGGTGTAACTCGTGAAAATCGGATGAAACCGCGATACACTTGCGGTGTGCGCCGCTTTCCACCGGCAACAGGAATCGCGGTTACAACGGTATGTCTTCGGCAGACCTACCGCGGCGCGCCGTCATAGTGTGGGGATAATCGTCACAGTCATGCACGTCTTCCGGTTTTTCGAAAGCCTTTTAGAGCCTACTGCGGTCCCGACCGGGACGGCGCCGCCGGCCGGGCTCGGGGCGTTTTACTGGCATTATGCCCGGCAGGCGCGGCACCTGGTTGCCGCCCTCTTCGTCGCCGGCTTTATCGTGGCGATTCTCGACACGACGATACCGGTCTTCATCGGCCGCGTGGTGACTTTGGTCTCTGGCCACGCGCCGGGATCATTGCTGCACGATAATTGGCCGCAGCTCATCGGCATGGCGTTCGTCCTGCTGGTGGCGCGGCCGGCGGCGCTGCTGCTGCAGAATTTGATCACTAACCAGGGGATCATCCCCGGCTTCTCCAACCTGATACGGTGGCAGAGCCATTGGCACGTCGTGCGGCAGAGCTGGGCGTTTTTCCAGAACGATTTTGCCGGCCGCATCGCGCAGCGTGTCATGCAGACCGGGCCGTCCTTGCGCGAGAGCGTCGTCTCGGCCACCAACGCGGTCTGGTACATCTTCGTCTATGGCGGCGGCGCGATAGCGCTGATGGCGTCGAACGACGTCCGATTGACGATCCCGGTGCTGCTCTGGTTCGGCGGCTACGCGGCGCTGCTGCGCTATTTTGTGCCGCGGCTGCGCACACGCTCGCGGCGGATGTCCGAGACGCGTTCGGCGCTGACCGGCCGTGTCGTCGACAGCTACACGAATATTCAGACCGTCAAATTGTTCGCCCGGCCGCACGACGAGGACGAATTCGTGCGTGCGGCGATGGACGATATGACCGATGCCTTCCGCGCGCAGCTGCGGCTGACGACGACGCTCGGGCTATCCCTCGCCAGCTTGAACGCGATGCTTGTCGTCGGGACCGGCGTCATCGCGATCTGGTTATGGAATGACGGGCGCATCCCGGTCGGCACCGTCGCGATGGCGTTGCCGCTGACCTGGCACATCTCAGCAATCGCCGGCTGGGTGGCGCAGAACGTGACGACAATCTTCGAGAATATCGGCGTCGTGCAGGAGGGCATGCGCTCGATCGCCGTGCCGCGCCAGCTTCCGGACCGGCCTGATGCGGTCGCGTTGCAGGTCGAGCGCGGGGCGGTGCGGTTCGAAGGCGTACGCTTCGGCTATGGCACGGCAAGAGGCGTCCTGCATGGCATCGACCTCGCCGTCGCGCCCGGCGAGCGGGTCGGTCTGGTCGGACCCTCGGGCGCCGGCAAATCGACCCTCGTCAACCTTCTGCTGCGCTTCTACGACCTCGAACGCGGCCGGATCCTGATCGACGGGCAAGACATCGCGACGGTGACACAGGAAAGCCTGCGCGCCCAGATCGCGATGGTGACGCAGGACACGTCACTCTTGCACCGTTCGATCCGCGACAATATCCGCTACGGCCGGCCGCAAGCGAGCGAGTGGGAGGTGCGCCGCGCCGCAGCCCAGGCGCATGCTCTCGAATTCATCGAGGGGCTCGAAGACTGGTACGGACGCCGCGGTTTCGACGCGCATGTCGGCGAGCGCGGCGTCAAGCTGTCGGGCGGCCAGCGCCAGCGCATCGCGCTCGCTCGGGTGATCCTCAAGGACGCGCCGATCCTGGTGCTCGACGAGGCCACCTCGGCGCTCGATTCGGAGATCGAGGCGGCGATCCAGGAACAGCTCGACGGGCTGATGAAGGGCCGCACGGTCATCGCGATCGCGCACCGGCTGTCGACGATCGCGCGCCTCGACCGCCTCGTCGTGCTCGACGAAGGCAATATCGTCGAGGAAGGCACCCACACCGAATTGCTCGCCGCGCGGCGGCACCTACGCGCGCCTGTGGCGGCGGCAGTCCGGTGGGTTCCTCGACCCGGTCCGCTCGTCCGGCCTCGCCGCCGCCGAATAGCACTATATTTACGTGCGGAGGTTAGAAATGGCCGAGCCGGCAATCAGACGTATGACCCTCGAGGAGTTCCTCCGTTGGGACGACGGGACCGACACGCGCTACGAGCTGATCGACGGCTTTCCCGTCGCAATGGCGCCGCCGGCAGAGGCGCATCGCATTCTCGCGGTGCGGCTCGTTTCCCGGATCGATGCGGCCCTCGCAGGCCGGCGGCCGTGCAATGCCCAGATCGAGCCCGGAGTGGTGCGCCCCGATCGTGCCAATTCGTATTATGTCCCCGATATTGCCGTCACTTGCGAGCCCAACGAGCCCGGCCGGCAGGCGATGGTGGACCCGATCCTGATTGTCGAGATCTTGTCGCCGAGCACCGAGCGAACCGATCGCCGCTTAAAGCTTCCGGCCTATCAAACCATGGAGAGCGTCCGCGAGATCATGCTCATCGATGCCGATAGCCATCATGCCGAGCTTTACAGACGGGAGAACGACCATTGGGGCATCCAGCTCGTTCGCGGCGCCGAAGCGACTCTCATTCTTAACCACGGTCGACCTTCGGATCTCGATGGCCGAATTATATGAAGGGATTGCCATCCCTGCGGCGACTGTCGGTTCCTGATACCGGCCGTTCGCTTTTAAACAATGCTCGACCGTCTTTATTCCCGGGCGCTCGCCCTGGCCGCCAGCCGCCACGCGATGTGGGTGATGGCGGCCATCTCGTTCGCCGAGAGCTCGTTCTTTCCGCTGCCGCCCGACATCCTGCTGATCCCGATGATCCTCGCGCAGCCGCGCCGGGCCTGGTTGATCGCGGGGGTCTGTACGCTCGCCTCGGTGGCCGGCGGCTTTGTCGGCTACGCGATCGGCTATTTCCTGTTCGACGCGGTCGGCCGGCCGGTGCTCGAATTCTACCATGCGATGGACAAGTACGAGGCGTTGAAGGCCGCCTTCGCCCATTGGGGCGCCTGGATCATCATTTTGAAGGGGCTGACGCCGATCCCCTTCAAGCTCGTCACGATCGCGAGCGGCGTCGCGCAGTTCGACCTGCTCGCCTTCGCTCTGGCCGCGCTCGTCTCGCGCAGCATCAGGTTTTTCCTGCTGGCGGGCCTTCTCTGGTGGTTTGGCGACCCGGTCCGTGAGTTCATCGAGCGCCGCCTGATGCTGGTGACCAGCGCCTTCGCGCTGGCCCTCGTTGGCGGGTTCCTCGTGCTGCGCTATCTATGAAGGCATGATCGAACCCACCCGCGCGTTTACCGCGTTTGTCCTGGGGGCGAGCGCCGTTGTGCTCGGCGGAGCGCTGGTGTCGCAGTATTGGGGCGGGCTTGCCCCTTGCGAGCTGTGCCTGTTGCAGCGCTGGCCGTGGGGGGTCGCGATCGTGATCTCGTTTGTCGCGACGATGGTCGGCAGCCGTCCGGCCTTGCCCTGGGTGGCGCTGCTCCTCGCCGCGGTCTTTGTCGTGAGCAGCGGGCTCGCCTTCTATCATGTCGGGGTCGAGCAGCATTGGTTCGCGGGCCCGACCGCTTGCAGCGGAGCCGCCACCGCGGCCGATACGCTCGAGGCCTTGAAGGCGCAAATCCTGCACCAGCAGCCGGTGCGCTGTGACGAGCCGGCATGGTCGCTGTGGGGCATCTCGCTCGCCGGCTGGAACCTGCTTGCGTCCCTGATCATGATGGGCTGCTGCCTCGCGGCGTTTCTGCAATCGCGCAGAGCCCCGGAGCGCGCCGGATTGCGCCGAGGAACCGCATGAGCGACGACCGCGCGACATCGATTGCCGGGCGACCGTCCTTCCGAGGAGGAGCTCGCGCGCATGCTGCGCGTCGATCACGCCGGCGAATACGGCGCGACCCGCATCTATGAAGGGCAGCTGGATGTGCTCGGACGCGGCCGCGCCGCGGGGGTGATCCGGCAGATGGCCGAGGCCGAGAAGCGCCACCTCGCCCGGTTCGAGACATTGTTGCAAGAAAGGCGCGTGCGGCCGACATTGCTTCACCCGCTGTGGAATGTTGCCGGATACGCGCTCGGCGCCGCGACCGCGCTGCTGGGCGAGCAGGCTGCGATGGCATGCACGGTCGCGGTCGAGGAAGTGATCGACGAGCATTACCAAGCTCAGGCCGCAAGCACTCGGTGAGGACGATCCGGCGCTTCGGGAGACGATCCTGTCGTTTCGCGACGACGAGATCGCACATCGCGACCTCGCGATCGCGCGAGGGGCAGAGGAGAGCCCGGCCTATGACTTGATCAGCGCAGTGGTCAAGACCGGCTCGCGCGTCGCCATCTGGCTGTCCACCCGCCTCTGAATGCCTCCACCGTCACTGAGCAAGGGCCGCGACCGCGGCGATCGCGGCGCGTGCCAACACCGGCGCCCGAGCGCCCAGAGATCCGCCGAGACGCCCGTAAATATGGAAGGTGGCGGACTGCAGAATGACACCCATGATGACGGCGGCACCCAACGCCGGATCGATGGGCTTCAGTCGGTTTTTCGCAACGGCGTCGCCGACGAGATCGGCTACGGCATCGACCGGGGTGCGGGAGCCGCTCGGAATACGCGGCAGAAAGCCGTGCTGGGTGATCAGCATGAAGCGGAACAAGGCCGGATCTTCGTCATAAAGGGCGCAGAAATGCGCGATCATTGCCGTCACCGCGGCCTCGAACTCGGCGCCGCCGGTGCGGATCCGATCGAGCTCCTCGCCGGTGCGTAGATAGGCGGTCGAGAACAGCGCCCAGGCGAGTTCTTCTTTGCTCGGGTAATGGCGGTAGAGGGCGCCCTGCGACACTCCGGCCGCCGCGGCGATGTCGGCGATCGACACGCCGTCGAAGCCGTTGGCGGCAAACAGATCCACCGCTGCACGCTCCACCTTTGTTTTCACTCCCGCCGATCGAGGCATCACTTTTGATTTGTAAGTGAACATTCACTTTCAATATAGTGGTTCGGCAGATCGCACCATCCGCCAAACAGGCGGGAAGCTCGGGAGGGCTCGCATGGACTGGCTGCTCACCCTGTGCGTCATCGCTGCCTCGGTTTTGGCGGCAAAGGCGTTTTTCCCGTACTCGCGCGCTGACCGCGACTATCCTCGCCCTGAAGGCCAGCGTCGAGGTTCTCGATCAGCGACTGTCCCGGTTCGAGGATCTGCCGGCCGAGCGTGCCCGAGGCGCCGTCGGCGAGGCGCTATTGCCCGAAGAAGCGGTCGGCGAGGCGCCCTCCTTTCCCGCCCAAATCGCTCGCACCTCTGCCGCCGGCTCCTGCCGGAAAGGGCTGGGAGGAGATCCTGGTCGAGAACTGGCTGGTGTGGCTGGGCGGTGTCGCGTTGGCGCTGGGCGGCGCCTTTCTCGTCAAATTGTCGATCGATTACGGCCTCCTGACACCGGCGGTGCGCGTCGCCCTCGGCGTGCTGCTCGGGCTTGCCCTGTGGGCCGGCGCGGAGTGGATCGTGTGGGGTGAGCCTGCCGAGGCGCGCCCGTCCAACGTCTCCCAGGCGCTTGCCGCCGCCGGCGCGGCGACGATCTTCGCCAGCCTCTACGCCGCCTACCAGCTCTACGGGCTGCTGCCGCCCGCGCTGGCCTTTCCGCTGCTCGCCCTCACAGCCGCGGCGACTGTGCTGATGTCGTTGCAGCACGGGCCATTCGTCGCCGTTCTGGGCCTGGCCGGGGCCTTTGCGGTGCCGGCAATGGTCAGCAGCGAACAGCCCTCCGCGCCCGCGCTGTTCGCCTACCTGATCCTGGTCGGCGCCGGCTCGCTGGCGCTGCTGCGGCATCGCGCATGGTGGTGGTTGGCCTGGATTGCGCTGGCCGGTTCGATCGGCTGGGCCCTGCTGTGGCTGGCGATGCTTTACGACCCCGCGGACGTCTGGGTGGTCGGCGGCTATTTGTTGGCTCAGATCGGTCTCTTCGCTGCGCTGCGCCGCGGCATTCCGGGTGTGCCCTTCCTGGAAGGCGTGATCGACGAGCCGGCGGTGCGCGCCGTGGTCAGAACCGCTTTCTGGGCGATATCGGCCGCCGTCCTCGTTCTGGTGCAGGTCGATTCCGACGGCACGGCCGCGCTCGGCTGCGCGTTCCTGACCGCATTCTCGCTGCTCGCCTTTGCCTACCGCGACAGCCGGCTCGACGATGTTCTCGCCGCCGCCGGCGCCCTGGCGGCGGCGCTGCTCGCCCTCTGGAGCCTGCCGTTGCCGGTGGATCAGCGGATTGGCCTCCTGCACAACCTCCCGCCCGAAGAGGTCGGCCGTTTCCTCACGGTTGCGATCGCCTTTGGCCTGCTGCTGGGCGCCGGCGGTTTCGCGTCCCTGGCGCGAGTGCCGCGGCCGAGCCGGTGGGCCGCCCTATCGGCGGCGACGCCGCCGATCCTTCTTGCTGTCTCGTATTGGCGAATTGCCGCCTTCGGTCTCGATCTCGACTGGACGGTCGTCGCGCTCGCTCTGGCAGCGCTGGAACTGGCCGCAGCCTGCTGGGCGGCGCAGCGCCGCGACGGGGAGGCCGAGAACGAGCTGGTGCTGGCCGCCTATGCCGTGGGCGTCCTCGGCTGCACGATCCTCGCCGCCGTGTTCGTCCTCGAAAATGCCTGGTTGACGGTGGCCCTCGCCCTGCACTTGCCGGCGCTCGCCTGGGTCGAAGGCCGCCTGCGGTTGCCTGTCCTGCGCCATGTCGCGCTCGGCATCGCCGCCGCCGTGCTGGTCCGGCTGACCCTCAATCCCGAAGTCCTGCGCTATGCGCTGTCGGACACCCTGATCTTCAACTGGTTGCTCTACGGCTACGGCGTCCCGGCGGCGGCGTTCATCCTCGCCACCCGGCAGTTCGGCAGCCGTGCCGACGATCTGCTGGTGAAAGTGCTCGAGGCCGGAAGCGTCGTCTTCTCGGTGCTGCTGGTGACCCTCGAGCTGTGGCACGCGCTGAGCGATCGGCCGCTCCGTTTCGTGCTCGACGATTTCGCTCTCAACGCGGTCGAGACGATAGCTTGGCTCTGTAATGGCCGGGTGGCTGCTGCACCTCGGCGAGCGGCGCGACCGGGTCGTATTGCGCTGGAGCGGCGTCATCCTGTTCGCGATCGCGACCGTCTTCGCGGTCGGCTGGCAGGCGATCTTTCTCAATCCGGTGATGCCTTTTTTTGGCGCGCCGGTCGAAGGCTGGTTCCTCCTCGACTCGCTGTTCCTGGCCTATGCGATCCCGGCGGCGCTTTATGCCGGGATCGGCTTCTATCGGCTGGGTCCACGCGTCCTCTGGCAGGCGGCGCTGGTTCTCGCCGCCGGCTTCGCCTTTCTCTGGGTGACACTCGAAGTGCGCCATTTCTTCCAAGGCGACCGCTTGAACCAAGGCTTGACCGGCGAAGCGGAATGGTACGCCTACTCGGCCGCCTGGCTCGCCTTCGCCGCGGCCGGGCTCGGGGCGGCGCTCAAATGGCGCAGCCTTTGGCTGCGCCGCGCCTCGTTGCTCGGCCTCGGCCTGGTCGTCGGCAAAGTGTTTCTGTCCGACATGGCCGATCTCAGCGGCGGCGTTGCGGGCGCTTTCCTTCATCGGTCTCGGCGCGGTTCTGGTCGGCATCGGCTACGCCTATCGGCGGCTGCAGCCATTGCAGCCCAATCCCGAGTCGACCTCGTAAGAAGTGAGGCCAGGCCCGGCGACCCAGGTTTTGCCGGGGATCAGCGTTGGCCGAGATTGGTCAGCGTCGGGAGATACTGCTGCGCCACCTCTGGTGAGGAGGTTTGGACGGTAAAGCTGCTACCTCCCGTGTGGCCTGTTTCCCAGTTGGCTTGCCATTGAACCTGCACGTAAGCGTCGGTTCCCGGCACGAGCTGCAGGGTGTCGTGTTCGGGAGTCGGGGTTCCGTAGGACTGGACCGTAAACCGGTACTTTCCCGGCGGGAAATTGTGGAAAAAGGCGGTTCCCTGCTGCGATCTGACCAACCGGTACGCCATTCGCGTAAACTATCGGATCCGCCGCATAGACATTGCCCCCCGGCGGATCGGCCTGACGAAAAAACCACACCCTCGCCATCCCGGGTTCGACCGGCGGAAGTTGCGCCTGCGAGGTTGCCACCTGCGGCTGCGGAGCGCAGCCAGCAAGCAAGCAGGCCGAGCGCGCCGAGTCTCGCCCATCTGAGATGTCGTGCGTTCATCTGTCACCTCCGCGTCGAATTGTGCGGCCGACAGCTCTGCGGCACATGCCGCACGGAGATGATTGTGGCGGAGGCTAGCTGGGAGGTCCATTCACTTTCGGCAAAAATCCCGAAAATTTGGAAGTAATTGCGTTCAGCGAATACAGCGTCGGCCGATTTGATATCGGGCAACGCGCCCAGCAGCCGGTAGGCGGCTACTCGGCCGCCACAAGGTAATCCATCGCGGCGGCGACGCCGCCCTTGCCGTGCGGCACGCCGGAGAGTTCGAGCGCCATTTCAACCGCGGCGAGGGCGCCGAGGATCATCGGCTCGTTCAGATCGCCGAGATGGCCGATGCGGAAGACGTGGCCCTTGAGCCGGTCGAGCCCGCCGCCGAGCGACACGTTGAACTTGTCGAGGCAGAGCTGGCGGACTTTGTCGGCATCATAGCCCTCGGGCACCTGCACGGCGGTGATCGAGTCGGATTGGGCCCGCGGGTCGATGGCGAAGATCTCGGGTCCGTCGTTCTGCCGCCAGACGCGCACCGCGCGCCGCGTTGCCTCGGCGAGGCGATGATGGCGCGCAAAGATGTTGTCGAGACCCTCTTCCTCGATCATGCGCAGCGCTTCTTGCAGTCCGTAGAAGAAATGCACCGGCGCGGTGCCGTTCCAATAGGCCTGCGAGGCTTCGCCGAGCAGCCGCCGCCAATCCCAATAGACCCGCGGCAGCTTGGCTTCGGCGCTGGCGGCGATGGCGCGGGTGCTGACCCCGGTAAAGGCCATTCCGGTCGGCAGCATCAGCCCCTTCTGCGAGCCGGCGACCACGACGTCGACGCCCCATTCGTCCATGCGGAAATCCATCGACGCCAGGGACGAGATCACGTCGACGAGAAACAGCGCCGGGTGTTTGGCGGCGTCGATCGCGCGCCGCAAGCCGGCTATGTCGTTGAGCACCCCGGTCGAGGTCTCGTTGTGCACCACCAGCACCGCCTTCAGCGCATGCTCGCGGTCCTCGCGCAGCCGGCTTTCGAGCTTGGCCGGGCTGACGGCGCTGCGCCAGTCGTTGGGCAATGTCTCGACTTCGAGCCCGAATGCTTCGGCCCGCATGCCCCAATTGAGCGAGAAATAGCCGCTTTCGACGACCAGCACCTTGTCGCCGGGCGAGAACAGATTGACCAGCGCCGCCTCCCAGGCGCCGTGTCCGGAGGCGGTATAGGAGAGAATCGTCTGGTCGGTCTTGAACACGCGCTTCAGGCCGGCGAAGCATTCCTCGGCAATCGCCTTGAACTGCGCAGCGGTGAAGTCGATCGCCCCGCGGTCCATCGCCCGCAAGACGCGGTCCGGGATATTGGTCGGCCCGGGATTTTGATAGAAATGGTACCCACGACTGACCGCCATCTTCGTTCTCCAATTCCTTTCCGTGTGCCGTCTATATACCGCACGCGCGTCCGACCCGCGTCCTGCGGTAGGGTTAGTCGAGGGTATCACGAAAAGCCAAAGAGGCAGGCGTGACGCCTGCCTCTTCTCGGTAGTCGGTTCCTCCCTAAACTCGGGCCGGCATGCCTGCCTGCACGAGAAGTGATCATTACTCACGTCGGATCGGCCGCCGTCACGCGAATTTTAAGGAAATTTGTGGTGAGGTCGCCGCTTCCGCGAACCGGCCGGCGGGTCGATGGACACGCCCCGTTCTCTTCCCTAGAGTGCGCCGCCCGATCGCCGGGGTGAGGTTTGATGCGTCTTTCCGAATATTTCCTGCCGCTGCTGCGTGATAATCCGAGCGAGGCGCAGATCGTCTCGCACCGGCTGATGCTGCGCGCCGGGATGATCCGCCAGTCGAGCGCCGGCATCTATTCGTGGCTGCCGCTCGGCCTGCGCGTCCTCAAAAAGGTCGAGCAGATCGTGCGCGAGGAGCAGGACCGCGCCGGGGCGCAGGAGATCCTGATGCCGACCGTGCAGCCGGCCGAGCTGTGGCGGGAGAGCGGGCGCTACGACGATTACGGCAAGGAGATGCTGCGCATCCGCGACCGGCACGACCGCGAGATGCTGTACGGGCCGACCAACGAGGAGCAGGTGACCGAGATCGTCCGCGCCTCGATCAAGAGCTATCGCGACCTGCCGAAGATGCTCTACCACATCCAGTGGAAATTCCGCGACGAGGTGCGGCCGCGCTTTGGCGTGATGCGCGGGCGCGAGTTCCTGATGAAGGACGCCTACAGCTTCGACCTCGACGCCGCCGAGCGCGAAGCAGTCCTACAACAAGATGTTCGTCGCCTATCTGCGCACCTTCGCCCGCATGGGGCTGAAGGCGATCCCGATGCGGGCCGATACCGGGCCGATCGGCGGCGATCTCAGCCATGAATTCATCATCCTCGCCGATACCGGTGAGAGCGACGTGTTTTTCGACCGCCGCTGGCTCGAGACCGACATTCCTGTCGTCGAAGTCGATTATCGGGGCGATCTCGAACCGATTTTTCGACACTGGACGCCGCTTCCTATGCCGCGACCGACGAGAAGCACGATCCCAGCCAGCTGCCCGATCCCGGCGACGGAACTCGTGACTGCGCGCGGCATCGAGGTCGGCCAGATCTTCTACTTCGGCGACAAGTATTCGCGACCGATGGGCGCCTTGTCATCCGGTCCCGACGGCGCGGCGGTGCGCGCTCGAGATGGGTTCCTACGGCATCGGCGTGTCGCGCCTCGTCGGCGCACTGATCGAAGCCAACCACGACGATGCCGGGATCATCTGGCCGGAGAGCGTCGCGCCGTTCCGCGTCGGCCTGATCAATCTGCGCCCGGCCGACAAGCGCTGCCGCGAGGCCGCCGACGACCTCTACGGCAAGCTGCTCGCCGCCGGGATCGAGGTGCTCTACGACGACCGCGACGAATCCCCGGGCGCCAAATTCGCGACGATGGACCTGATCGGCCTGCCCGACCAGCTCGTCATCGGCCCGCGCGGCCTCGCCGCCGGCACGGTCGAGATGAAGCACCGCCGCTCCGGCGAGCGGCGCGACGTCTCGGTCGAAGCGGCGCTCAATCGGCTGACTGCCCCTCACCCCAACCCTCTCCCCGCAAGCGGGGCGAGGGGGAACTCATAGCCCCTCGCCCCGCTTCAGCGGGGAGAGGGAGGGGCCCGCGTCAGCGGGAGGGTGAGGGGCACTTCCGACGGGAGCCGGTGATCTTCGGCGCCTTCGAGCGGATGGTCGCGTTCCGCTATTTGCGGGCGCGGCGGCAGGAAGGGTTCGTGTCGGTCATCGCGATCTTTTCGCTGCTCGGCATCGCGCTCGGCGTCGCCACGCTGATCATCGTCATGTCGGTGATGAACGGGTTTCGCGCCGATCTGCTCGCCCGCATCCTCGGCCTCAACGGCGATCTCGGGGTCTACGCGCTGAGCGGCGGGCTCGGCGATTTCGATGCCGCGGCGCAGAAGGTCCGCGACATTCCCGGGGTCACGCGGCGTCACCCCGATCGTCGAAGGTCAGGTCATGGCGACCTCGGAGGGCGGTGCGGCGGGCGCGCTGGTGCGCGGCATCCGGCCTGACGATTTGCGCTCATTGCCGCTGCTGGCGGACCACATCATCCAGGGCTCGCTCGCCGATTTCAGCGACGACGGCGTCGCGGTCGGCGACCGGCTGGCGCGCCGGCTCGGGCTCGCCGTCGGCAGCCCGATCACCTTGCTTTCGCCGGAGGGGACCGCCACCGCCTTCGGCACGATGCCGCGGGTCAAGACCTACCATGTCGTCGCGCTGTTCAATGTCGGCATGTACGAATACGACAACAGCTTCATCTACGCGCCGCTCGACGCGGCGCAGCTGTTCTTCCGCCTGCCCGAGGCGGTCTCCAGCCTCGAAGTCTTCACCGCCGACCCCGACCGGGTGCGCGAGCAGCGCCGGCTGATTGCCGCCGCACTCGCCGGCCGTGTGCGGATCGTCGACTGGCAGCAGGCCAATTCGAGCCTGTTCAACGCGGTCGAGATCGAGCGCAACGTGATGTTCCTGATCCTGACATTGATCATCGTCGTCGCCGCGTTCAACATCATCTCCAGCATGATCATGATGGTGAAGGACAAGGGGCGCGACATCGCGATCCTGCGCACGATGGGGGCCTCGCGCGGCATGATCCTGCGCATCTTTGTGCTGAGCGGCGCCAGCATCGGGGTCATCGGCACCGTCGCCGGATTTGTCCTCGGGCTCGTCTTCACCGACAACATCGAAGCGATCCGGCAAGCAATCCAAAAAATCATCGGCACCGATCTGTTTGCCGCCGAGATCTATTTCTTCACCCGCATTCCGGCGCGCATCGACACCGGCGAGGTCGCCGCCGTCGTGATCATGGCGCTCGCCCTCTCCTTCCTCGCCACTCTCTACCCGTCCTGGCGCGCCGCCCGGCTCGACCCGGTCGAAGCTCTGCGCTACGAGTGATTCTGCAATGCCGGCCGGAGCGGCGCTCGAATTGCGGGATGTGCGCCGCGTCTTCCGGCTGGCCGGAACCGAGCTCAAGGTGCTGAACGGCGTCGATCTCGCGTTGCGGCCGGGCGAGATCGTCGCGCTGGTCGGTCCGTCGGGCGCCGGCAAGTCGACATTGCTGCATGTCGCAGGATTGCTCGAGCGCCCCGATGGCGGCGCCGTGCTGATCGGCGGCGAAGATTGCGGCGGTCTGTCGGACGAGCGGCGCACATTGTTGCGGCGCTCGGAGATCGGTTTCGTTTACCAATTCCATCACCTGCTGCCGGAATTCTCGGCACTCGAAAACGTCATGCTGCCGCAGATGATCGCCGGCGTCGCGCGCCGCCGGGCACGCGGCAAGGCGGCGGAGCTGCTCGACCGCGTCGGCCTCGCGCCGCGCGTCCGGCATCGCCCGGCGCGGCTGTCGGGCGGCGAGCAGCAGCGCGTTGCAATCGTCCGCGCGCTCGCCAACGACCCCCGGATCCTGCTCGCCGACGAGCCGACCGGCAACCTCGACCACGCGACCGGCGACGAGGTGCTGAGCACACTGCTGGACCTTGTGCGCCATACCGGCCTCGCGGCATTGATCGCCACCCACAACCTCGAGCTCGCCCGCCGCCTCGACCGCATCGTCGCGCTCGAAGACGGGAGGCTGAAAGACGTGCAATAGATCCCTGTCTACGTGCAAAATGTCGCTAAATGTAACATGTTATGTCAGATTAGGGCGGCATAGTCAGGTCGGGCATTTCAGAGATGATTGGGAGATTGCGAATTCTTGGCATCGCCGCGCTGGCGCTGGTGTCGACAGTAGCCGCGCCGGCGCAGGAACCGCCCCAAGTTCGGCCGATCTTGCGCCTTGAGACGGGCATGCACACTGGGCCTATCCGGGCCGCCGCAGTCGATGCCGCCGGGAAAGTACTGGTTACCGTGTCGGACGACAGGACGGCGCGCCTATGGTCGTTGGCGACCGGCGAGCTGATCCGAGTATTGCGCCCGGAGATTGGGCCAGGCGCAGAAGGGCGACTTTTCACCGTAGCTATTTCGCCGAATGCCCGTCTCATCGTGACCGGAGGCTCGACGGGGTTCGAGCGAGAACAGGGAAGCAGCTTCTACGTGTTCGACGCCGCGACGGGCCGGCTCGTAAAGCGTGTCGGCGGGCTTCCCGAAGCCGTCAATCGGCTCGCTTGGTCGCCGGACGGGCGCCGCGTCGCCGCCGGACTCCTTGGAGCGAACGGGATCCGCCTATTCGAGACGACTGAGTGGCGCGAAATTTCGCGGGATGTCGATTACGCAGGCCCGGTCTATGGCCTCGCCTTCGACGGCTCCGGGAGGCTGGCGGTGGCGGCGTTCGACGGGAATGTACGCCTTTACGATTCCGATCTCCAGCCGGTCGCGAAAGCGAAGGCGCCGGCGGGTGCACGTCCGGATAGTGTAGCTTTCTCTCCGAATGCCAATGCGCTCGCCGTCGGTTACAGCGACACGCTCAATGTCGATGTTCTTTCGGTTCCGCAGCTGCGTCGCGTCGCCGCCGCCAATGTTTCAGGTCTGGTGGGCGGCAACCTCGGCCAAGTCGCGTGGGCCGCGGACGGAACGCTGCTCGCCGGCGGAACCCATTGGTCTGCCGCTACCGGGTCACCGATTTTCCATTGGACCGATAGCCGCTGGGCGAAGCGGGCGACGCTCGCGGCCGCAGACGGGACGGTCATGGGGATCGTTGCGCTCACCGACGGCGGCTTTGTCTATGTCACGGCGGACCCGGCCATCGGCCGCTACGACGCACGACAGAGCCGGATCCTCTACCGTGAGCCAGATATCGCCGATCTTCGCGGGCAAATCGAGAAACTGCGCTTGTCGTCGGACGGAGCACACGTTGCCTTCGGCCTCGAAAAGGGTGGCCGCAAGCCGGTCTGGTTCGATGCCGATGCTCGAACCCTCAATACGGCAAGCGCGCCCGGCGACATGATCTCGGCCGATACGGCGAGCCTGCCCGTGCGAGGTTGGCAAAACGAAGGCGCGCCGACGCTCGCCGGCAAACCTCTCGCGCTCGAGAAAGACGAAACCTCTCGCAGTCTCGCCATTGCTCGCGACCGGCAATCCTTTGCGCTCGGCACCGAATGGTACGTGCGTCGTTTCAGCAGTGACGGCAAGGAGATCTGGCGGGAGCGGGTGCCCAGTCCTGTCTGGGCCGTCGACATCAGCGGGGATGGCCGCCTGGCAGTTGCCGCGCTCGGGAATGGAACGATCCGCTGGTACCGCTACAAGGATGGGAAGCGGCTGCTGACCTTGTTCCCGGATCGCGACGGTAGGCGATGGGTCCTGTTTACGCCCGCGGGATACTACGACGCCTCGCCGGGCGGTGAAGATCTGATCGGCTGGCATGTCGACCGGGGTTTCGACAACGCTGCCGACTGGTTTCCGGCGAGCCGGTTTCGCGAGCAGTTCTACCGGCCGGCGGCGGTCGGCGCGGTATTGCGCACCCTCGACATCGAGGAGGCGCTGAGCCTGACCGCCTCCCGCGCCGCACCGAGGACCCCTCCGCCATTGCCGCCGGTCGTGACGATCCTGTCACCCCGCGAAGGGGAGGCAGTGAGCGGGTCGACGGTCGAGGTGCGGTACGTCGTCCGCTCGCCCTCGGGCGAAAAGGTGACCGCCGTCCAGGTGCAGATCGACGGTCGGCCGCTCGAAGGAGAACGGGGCGCGGTGCGGCTGGAAGATGGCCCGGCTGCTCCCGGGGCGGAGCGCGAAGGGAGCATCGTGGTCCCGCTCGGGCAGGATGAGACGATAAGCTTGATCCCGCGGGCCGGGGAGCGGGCGGGCGAGGCGGCGAATGTCAAAGTGGTATGGAAAGGCGAGAGGCCGCACGCCGCGCCGAATGGGAAGCTTTACCTGCTGGCGGTCGGGGTTAGCGCCTATCGCGACGACACTCTCAAACTGCGCTTTGCGGCGAATGATGCGGCGGGTGTGGTAGCGGCGTTCAAGCGACAAGAGGGCGGTCTCTACCGCGAGGTGGTGCCCAAGCTGTTGCTGGACGCAGAGGCGACGCGGGACGGGATCCTGAAAGGCCTCGAGTGGCTCGAGGACACGACGACGAAAAACGATGTGGCGATGGTGTTCCTGGCAGGCCACGGCATGAACGACAAGTTCGGGGAATACTATTTTCTCGCGCAGGACAGCGATCCCAACAATTTGAAAATGACGGGTCTGCCGAACAGCGAGCTGGCAAAGACCCTATCGCGGGTGGCAGGCAAGGCGCTCTTCTTCTTCGACACCTGCCATTCGGGCAGCGTCTCGGTCAGCGGCGCAGCCTTGCCCGACATCAACGGAGTAGCAAACGCGCTGTCGAGCGACGAAAACGGGCTCGTGGTGTTCGCAGCCTCGACCGGGGGGGAGTTTGCCGTTGAGCGGGACGAGTGGGGTCACGGTGCCTTTACCAAGGCGCTGATCGAGGCGCTGAACGGCAAGGCCGACCCGGAATATTACCGCAACGGCCGGATCACCGTGAATTTCCTGGACAGTTGGCTGGAAGAGGATGTCGCCAAGCTGACCAAGGATCAGCAGCATCCCGTCTTCCTCAAGCCGCGAGCGGTGCGCGATTTTGCCGTCGCCGAGGAGAAGTAACGGAAAACCGAGGCCGCCGGTTACGGCCCGATGCGGCGCAACTTGTCCCCCGATGCGGCCGCCGGTTCCGGCTGGATCGCCCAATCGACGACGCTGATCGCGCTGTCGGCGATCTGGTTTTGCAGCACCGTGGGGGCGCCCCGCGTCGGCTCGTAGACGGCCTGCTCCAGCAGTTCGATCAGCGACGCGGCTTCCAGCCCCCGCTTCTGCAGCGCATCGGACTTCGCGATTGGGAGGGATGGCTGCTCGAGGAAGCGAAAACTCTGCATCTGATAGCCCGTTTTCGCCCTCACGGCGAGGAAGATCACCCGCTCGGTCCCGGTCGTGGTTGTTCTGCCTTTCGCGTCCAGGGTTCGTATTTCGATAGGCAGCCGCTTTACACCGTTGGGAACGATCCGATTTCCTTCATCCATCTCCTTTGGATAGAGCGAGGTCACGCCGTAGGCGCTGTCGACATAGAGCACGGTCATGTCGATCGGGTCAGCTGAGACATTCTGGATCTGAATATCGACCTCGTCGCATTGGCGTAATTCGGGCAGCGCGCTCGAAGCGAGCGCCACTGGTTTGTCAAATTCCCTCTCTCCGCAATTTGCCGGCCGCGGCGCATTGCCGTAATCGGCCCGGCGCAGCGACATCGTTACATCGATCCCGAGCTGGTCGGAAGATCGGAGTGCTGTCCCCAACTCGAGCAAGGCGTGGACCCGCGCGATCCTGAACAGTGCGTCGGCAATCCGGCTGCGAACCTCTTCGCTGCTTCCGCCGGCCGCGACGAACGGCGCTCCCGCGAGATCTTCGCTCGGACCGTGGTTATTGGTAGGCGCAGCGGATGCCGCCGTGCTGGAGGAGGGCAGAAACCAAAGCTTGTCGTCACGCAAAAGCAGCTTGACGAGAGCCGGCTCGGTCGGGGCGAGCCAGCGAATTTTGACACGGGGACCGGGTGCGCTCTGGAGCGCTTCCAATGCCTCCAACAACGCGCGCTCCGCCGCCGTCGGGTTTGTCACCTCGGGAGCGCGGGCCACGGTAAGTTCGAGATCGAGCTTCTCCTGCACCACGCGGGCGTAAGAGGCGGGTTTGATCTCGTCGCTATTAGGCGCCGCCTTGCCGGCATAAGCGACTGGCTGCAACCGGCTGCGGAAGGCCGTCGCGCTCTTGACCTCGACATAGCCGATTGCGGCGGTCAAATCGGCGGCCGGGTCCGGCAACACGGCCAAAACGGAGCCTGGTCCGAGCCCGTGCACGGTGCCGGCAGCGACTTCGAGACCGTCGGCACCGGGCTCGATCTGCCATTGGCGCACTTCGGGACCGGGCTGCGCGCCGAAGACGCGGGCACTCAATTCGCCCAGCGCCAGCGGCGTCGGTGACGAGCGATTGAGCCTGCCATACTCTTGGCGAATACGCTGGTCGAGCTGCCCGTAGGTGATGTGCGGGTATTGGTCGATCAGATGGGCGAGGGTGAAAGTGAAGAGGCCATAGGGCTTCTGATCGGCGCTGGCTGGAGGCAATGCCATCTCCGGCGCTCCCTGCCAGCTTTGGGCCGCAAAGAACGCCGCGATCCCGGAAACATGTTTGTCCGCGCTCCGGGGAATGTCGAAGTCGGACTGGTTCCCGATCCCGCGGGATCGGGACGACGCCGCGTCGGCCGCGGCTTTCTGCAACGCTTCGGCCGGCACGCCGAGCTCCGCCGGGGAAACCGAGCGGCTGACCTCGTTGCCGCGAGTCATCATTCCGGAGTGGCAACTGTCGAGGACCGCCCAGACAAAGGCGCCGTTCCCGCGGATCTTGTTCAGCGCCGCGCCGAACTGGTGATCGGTAATCGCATTCTCGACCGACCTGGCGGGGCCAGACCACTTGCCGATATCGATCGGCAGGATCGTCGAGCTCAGCCCGTCCGGCTTGCGGTTCGGATTATCCGGATCGTCGGGCTGTTGCGAGCCGTGCCCGGAAAACGAGACAAAGACAAAATCGTCGGAATGCACCTTACTGGCAAGCGTGTCGAGCGCCTCCATGATCCGCGCCCGGCTCGGCTCCTCGGCGCCCGGAACGCCATCCGCGAGAATGCGAATATTGTCTTGCCTGAACCCGCGCCGCGACAGCACATCGCGCAACAGCACGACATCGTTCCGCGGCCCTTCCAACTGGTTCGCCGTCGGGAGCGTCGGATACCCCGAGACCCCGATCAGCAGGGCATAATTCTCCGCATGCGCTATCGTCACCCCGACGAGCGCCGCGGCGACGAAGACGAACGATTGAGAAATAGTTGCCAAGAAACTCTCCCTCCTCGGTGCCGTATGGTGTTCTAAACAGGCTCCCGAGCGAGGCCCGTCAAGTATTGGTCGCGGCTGAGGCCACCGCTCGACTGACTGTGCTCGTTTAAATTGAGCGGCTCTGGAAATAACGGTGCACACTGGCGATCACGATAGAATCAGGGTGATCAAGTGTCGAGCGATTTGGCTGGCGCGAGACGAGCCTTGTCTCTCCAGTGGTGATGGGCGAAGATGGCTTCAGGAGGATAAGCCACAATGAATGCTCTGTGTGGCACCAGATCCGATACCCGAGAAAGATCATCACCCCTAAAAAGAATATCGCGTGTTCCTTACGGTCGCTGCTCACTGCGATCGGTTGTACAAGTTTGGCTGCTCGTATATGCCGTGCTCTTCGGTCAATCGAGTGCACAAAGCGAGAATGCTGTTGAGGGGCATATCCCTCATATCCTTTGCCATCACGGAGATTGGTATCGTTATTACGATGCAACGGCATCAAAACCAATTTCAGACGACCCATTACCCAACGGGGCCGTGATCCAGGCAAAAACCCTGATCCGTATTAGAACCGGGTCTCCTGAGAAGCCGGCTCTCGAAAAGCCGGCTCCTGAAGACTTCCTGGTGATAGGCTATAATCCGAATGTTGTATTGGTAAAGGTATACTGCTTTATTCACAATGACTGTTACAAACCAGTTTCCTTAACCGGGTTCAGAAGCGAGCAGGGTAGCGGGTTGTTCCCGGAACCTATTTCGTCAATGCATAGGGTCCGTAGCCCTGGCGGCCTGGGTCCTAAACTCAAAGAAGGCGTTGCTCCCATAACCAAAGATAAAGATGGAGCGGATTTTCAAAATATCATCACGGATAACGATGGAGATTTTACCGACGAGCCCACCTACATTTTAGCCAGGTACGAACACAATGCAACGAGTAAGGGAAACAGATTTTCATTGCGGCCCAAGACAACTACAATCGGCAAAATTAAGGACCTAAAGCCTGGACTTTACAAGATAAGGTCCGTCGAGGATCCGGATACTTCCGTGCCAATTTTCGTGTGCGCGGATCACTGCGAGGATACGCAGAAGCGATTTAAAGAAGCCAAATCCGCGATAGAGCAATGCGGCAATGCTATCGATGTTGACCAGTACTTGCAAGAATTGATCGCTCATTTGGCGCAGTCGAGCGCGGGGGCCGCACCTTAGGATGAATTGGCGGCGTCTGATTTTTACGTCTGTGGTCTTGGTAGGGGCCTTATTGTGTTTTAGGTATACCGGCGCTGCGCAGATCCTTGAGAGTTTTATCCTCGATATGGAATTTAAGTTTATCTCTTGGCACATGAATGTAAAACCGTCCATAATTATTGTTAATATCTCGGATTATGAATACGACCATTCTTTCGGGGGAAAGAGCCCCCTCGATTACGAAAAGTTGCGCAAGCTAATCTATACAATTGCCAACAATAACCCCAGGCCGATGGCTATTGCAGTTGACATCGACACATCGGATCAAAGCTTCTGGGATCTTAGACTGGAAGAAGAAAACAACGATAAACAGCCGCCAGTGGTAGTCTGGGAACGCGACATATCAATACCTCAAAAGCCGGACGTAACCACCATTAATTCGCCCACGCCTTGCGGTAAGACAGAAGATGCAATCATACCGATGGATGTTCTCGGTGGACGGAACCTTGAACTCAACAAAATGTCTGGTATTCCGCAGTTGTGCGACGATCCGATAAGCAAGTACACGCGCTTTTACACACGATGTGTCTCCACCACGTTCGGGGGTGTGCCCTCCTTTGTGAGCAAAATCGCTGCGGCATCGGGGAAACAAGAGATCAATTGTGAGGACGCCGACGTCCCCGAGAGACGTTATTATATCATATATTCGGGTATGTACGGCCCCGAAGGCAGGTATAACGTTCCAGCGAGAGTTTTCCTAGAAAATGATCAAACCAAGTGGCCAGACCTCGAAAACAAAGTTGTTCTTATAGGGGGAAGTTACCGAGATTTTGACCGTCATTTTACTCCTCTTGGCCTGAAGGCCGGGGTCGAGATTTTGGCGAACGCGCTTCAGGGCGAGTTGGCCGGGAATTCTACTCCAGTGTTAATAGGAGAATGGTGGGGTCTCTTGGTATTTGATATGGTATCCGGATGTGTATTTCTAGGAATTTTCGTCTTTATTACTGAGGGTAAAAAAACCGGGCAAAATTATTTTATAATCGTGACTGTGTTTATCGTAGTATTGTTGGCAATTTTTGTGGTTCCGTTGATTGTGCCCGAAAAACTAACATACATTAGGGGACTGGTGTTTGCCAGCGTGCCGGCGTTGCTCGCCGTATTCGCCGTCGTGATTGTCGAGTACCTGCGGCACATTTTCACGAAGATGCTCATGGGTAAGGAATGATTGCGTTGGCACGAGAACTCTGATCGATGGTCCGATCGATATCGACGGCGCGTTTTACGCACGCTCGGAAAGCGCCGAATACGCCTTCCATATCGAGGGCGCGAGCCCGCGGGGGTCAGGATTTTGGCAATCCTTGATCTCCGGATCTTCCCGTTAGGCCAAAGGAAGAACGTGTGTCCGAATACCCACGGCATCTGTGTCTCAACCCCGGATCGTCCCCGATCACGACAGTATAGTATCGTGTATAGCGAATTTTCCTCGACACAAGGAATGTCAAGGTTGCGCGGTCGGACGCCGCCGTCTATCGTGAGATGAAGCGGATTGTTGGGTGAGACGTTCGGACGGAAGATCCGGGAAGACCTCGCAAATATCGTGGGAGCGTCAGCACATGAAGCTATCCGTAACGTCAGCGACAGTTCTGGTGACATCGCTCGCCGTGGCGGGCTGTGTCGCGCCGGGCGGCACGACCGTGCGCCCAGACGACAAAGGTCAACTATTATCCCCAATGCTATCAGCCGGTGCAGCAGTTGCGGCAGGCCGATCAGCAGTTCGCGCAAACCATGGCGGTCAATACGATTGGTCGGCGCGGCGGGCGGGGCGGCGCTGGGTGGGCTGATCAGCGGGAATTGGCAGGGCGCGCTCTACGGCGCGCTCGCCGGCGGAGCTACCGCTGCGGCCGGCACCTACGCGCAGGCGCGCTTTCAGCAAGAGGCCGACGACGAGCGCCGGGCCTATCTGATTTCCAACGACATGTCTCATGACAGCAGCGAGATGCAGCGGGCGGTCATCGCCGCCCGCCAGGCCAACTACTGCTACAACAGTGCCTTCAACCAGGTCGCGTCGGACGTGCGCCGGGGTTCTCTTCCGAGGGAGGAAGCTCGCCTGCGCTTTGCCGAGATCTATGACGGACAGCATGAAACCGCGGCGATCCTGGCCCAATACGGCAAGAAGGCCAACGACAGCGTTCAGGAATATCGGGTTGCGGTCAATCAACAGACGCAGAAGGCAAGGCCGAGCCGGAGTACGCACCAAATGACGCAGAACTATGACCGGTGCAACCAGCAGGTCAGCGACATCAATCAGGAGCAATCCTCGATCCAACGCGAGGCCGACGCCCAGCGTAAACAGGCGGACGACCTCGCAGGCGCATGAGCCGACGATCGTCGCCGTCGCCCTTACATCACCGGGCGCTCACGAATTGAGCGTTGTTGGCATCGCCGACCAATACCGGAGTTCCTTAAGACAGTTCGGCCCATTTCGAGGGATTTGCGGATCGGGCTGACTTGGAAATCGGGCACAGTCATATTGCGCGCATGCCGCTCGCCGATTTTGTTCACCTGCGCGTTCATACCGCCTACTCGCTCTCCGCCGGTGCGATCCGGATCAAGGAGCTGGCCGGCCTGTGCAAGGCCGAGCGGATGCCGGCGGTCGCGATCACCGACAGCGGCAACCTGTTCGGCGCGCTCGAATTCGCCACGACCTGCAGCGCCGCGGGGGTGCAACCGATCATCGGCTGCGATATCGCGGTCGAGCGCGGCAATACCGGAGGGAGGCAGCCGGCTCGGCCGCGCGCTATCCGAGCCGGACCGGATCGTGCTGCTGGTGCAGAACGAGGCGGGCTATCGCAACCTCCTGCGGCTGGTGAGCCAATCCTATCTCGCCGGTGAGGTCGCCGAGCGAGCCGTCGATCAGCCTCCGCGACCTGGCCGGCGCCAGCGAGGGGCTGCTCTGCCTGGCGGGCGGCTCGCAGGGGCCCGGTCGGGCGGCTCCTCGCCGAGGGCCAGGCCGAAGCCGCCGAGGCGATGCTGAGCGAGCTCGCGGCGGCATTTCCGAACCGGCTCTATGTCGAGCTGACGCGCCATGGCACGGCCGACGAGGCCCGGTCCGAGCCGGGCCTGATCGAGCTGGCGTATCGTCACGGGTTGCCATTGGTCGCGACCAACGACGTCCACTTCCCCGACCGCGACTTTTACGAGGCGCATGACGCGCTGCTCTGCATCGCGCAGGGCACGGTCGTGGCGGATGCCGACCGCAAGCGGCTGACGCGCTCCCATTACTTCCGGCCGGCGGCAGAGATGCGGGAGGTCTTTGCCGACCTGCCCGAGGCCTGCGACAACACGCTCGTCATCGCGCAGCGGTGCGCCTTCATCCCGCAGCCGCGCCAGCCGATCCTGCCGGCCTTCACCAGCGACGAGGGTATCGACGAGGAGACCGCGCTGCGCCGCGCCGCTCAAGCCGGCCTCGAAGCCCGGCTCGCGGCGCTGGGTCCGCAACCGGAGGAGGTCATCAGACCCTACCGTGACCGGCTCGAATTCGAGCTCGGCACGATCATCGGAATGGGCTTTGCCGGCTATTTCCTGATCGTCGCCGACTTCATCCAATGGGCGAAGCGCGAGGGGATCCCGGTCGGCCCCGGACGCGGCTCGGGAGCCGGCTCGGTCGTCGCCTGGGCGTTGACGATCACCGATCTCGACCCGTTGCGCTTTGGCCTCCTGTTCGAGCGGTTCCTAAACCCCGAGCGCGTCTCGATGCCGGATTTCGACATCGATTTCTGCCAGGACCGGCGCGACGAGGTGATCCGCTACGTCCAGCAGAAATACGGCCGCGACCGCGTCGCGCAGATCATCACCTTCGGCAAGTTGCAGGCCCGCGCCGTATTGCGCGACGTCGGCCGGGTGCTCGCGATGCCCTACGGCCAGGTCGATCGCCTGTGCAAGCTCGTGCCGAACAACCCGGCGCACCCGGTCACCCTCGAACAGGCGCTCGCCGCGGAGCCGGCTCTGCAGCAGCAGCGCGACACCGACGAGAGCGTCGCCCGGCTGATCACGATCGCGTTGAAGCTCGAAGGCCTCTACCGGCACGCCTCGACGCATGCCGCGGGTGTGGTGATCGGCGACCGGCCGTTGACCGAACTGGTGCCCCTCTATCGCGACCCGCGCTCCGACATACCGGTCACGCAGTTCAACATGAAATGGGTCGAGCTGGCGGGGCTCGTAAAGTTCGACTTCCTCGGTCTCAAGACCCTGACGGTGTTGGCGCGGACCATCGAGCTGCTCGCCGCCCGCGGCGTCGAGCTCGATTTGTCGACGCTGCCGCTCGACGACCCCGCCGCCTACGAACTCCTGGCGCGCGGCGACACGGTGGGGGTGTTCCAAGTCGAAGGCGCCGGTGTGCGTGACATGCTGCAGAAAGCTGCGCCCGGACCGGTTCGAGGACATCATCGCCGCCAACGCGCTGTACCGGCCGGGGCCGATGGAGAACATCCCGCGATACATCGCGGTCAAGCACGGCGAAGAGGAGCCCGATTACCTGCACCCGGCGCTCGAGGGGATCCTGAAGGAGACCTATGGCGTCATGACCTACCAGGAGCAGGTCATGCAGATCGCCCAGGTGCTGGCCGGCTACAGCCTCGGCAGCGCCGATCTGTTGCGCCGCGCGATGGGCAAGAAGATCCCCTCTGAGATGGAGGCGCAGCGCCAGCTGTTTTTCGAGGGGGCGGCGGCGCGCGGGGTCGAGCGCGCCCGCGCCGAGCTGATCTTCGATCAGATGGCCAAGTTTGCCGGCTACGGCTTCAACAAGCCGCATGCCGCAGCCTACGCGCTCGTGACTTATCAAACGGCCTATCTGAAGGCGAACTACCCGGTCGAGTTCCTCGCTGCGTTGATGACGTTGGACCTCGGCAATACCGACAAGCTCAATGTCTTCCGCCAGGAATTGCAGCCGGCTCGGCATCCGGCTCTTGCCGCCGGACATCAACCGGTCCGAGGTCGACCTTCGCGGTCGAAGATGATCCGAAGAGCGGCAAGCCAGCGATCCGCTATGCGCTTGCGGCAGTCAAGGGGGTCGGTGCGCAGGCCATGGCCGAGCTTGTCGCCGAACGCAGCGCAAGGGGTCGGTTCAAGGATCTCGCCGATTTCTCGCGGCGCCTCGACGCGAAGAGTTTCAACCGCCGGCAGTTCGAGAGCCTCGCCAAGGCGGGCGCCTTCGACAGCCTCAACCCGAACCGGGCGCAGACCTTTGCCGCGGCGGAGCAATTGCTGCGCCAGGCGAGCCTCGCCGCCGAAGAGCGCGAAAGCCGCCAGGAAAGCCTCTTCGCCGGCATCGATCCGAGCTTTGCGCCGCGCCCGTCATTGCCGTTGGTCGCCGATTGGCCGCCGGTCGAGCGGCTGCAGCACGAATTCGCGGCGATCGGGTTCTACCTGTCGAGCCACCCGCTCGACCCCTACGGCAAGAGCCTCGAACGCGCCGGGATCATCCGCTGGGCCGATCTGCCGGCCGGTCTCGCCGCCAACCCGACCAACCGTTTCCGGCTGGCCGGCATCGTGATCGGCCGCAAGGAGCGCACCTCAGGGCGCGGCAACCGCTTCGCGTTTGTCCAGATGTCCGACCCGAGCGGCACCTACGAGGTAACGCTATTCTCGGAAATTTTGCGTGAAGCCCGCGCGCTGCTCGATTCCGGTCAGCCGCTGGTCGTCACGGTCGATGTGCGCAGCGAAGAAGACAGCCTGCGGCTGACCGCGCAGAAGATCGAGCCGCTCGACGCGGTCGTCGCCCTCGCCGCCGCCGGTCTGCGGGTGTTCGTCGGCGAGGCCCGCGCCCTCTCCAGCCTCAAAAGCGTCATCGCCCGCGAAGCCGGCGGCCGCGGCCGCGTCACCGTCGTCCTCGACCTCCCCGCCCGCGAAGTCGAAATCGCCATCCCCGGCGGCTTCAAGGTAGGCCCCCAAACCCGCGCCGCCGTCAAATCCCTCCCCGGCATAATCGACGTGCACGATATTTGAAGCCGCACCGCCCTGACACCCTGGCGAGCATGGTAATATTTGTCGTGAAAACATGCCTTCCGGAAAATCCACGCTCCTTCGAGTAAATCGAGCGAATGAACCTGCCCGCAGACCAATATGAGCTTTACGCTGAATTTGGGATGGCGGTCGAGAAAACGCAGGTTCTAGAGGTCGCTGCCGGAAACGTTGCACTCAGTTTCATGATGCTCTTTTTCGATCGTGGTACCGGCGGCCGTCGGTTTCCTTCGCGAAGAGTGATCGGGGCTAAAGCCTGGCAGCGGTAGGACGCGGTGCTATTCTCTGCGATGGATATTGGCGACGATGAACGTAACCGGGTTAGAACCCGTATTCTCGACCCAGTGCATTCGCGGCCCGAATTCGGCGAATACCTGGCCGGGACCAAACTCCTCTGTCGTTCCATCGTCATGGTGGTTGGTGAGCACCCCGGAGAGCAGGTAGACGATCGTGGGATCGCCCTGATGGCTGTGCAGACCGATATGGCCGCCCGGCGACACGACCGCGCGGCTCAGACGCAGTTCGCGATTTTGAACGCTGTCGATCTCCTTGGCGAGATCGATGGTGGCGAGCACGTCCTCCCTGACCAGGTAATAGTCGGTTGGCGCGGTATGCTGCCCCAGAACGAAGCCTGAGGCGAAGAGCGCCAACCCTGCCGAACCCAATGCCGTGATGTAACGAGCCGCTCGCATACTATCCTCCCGGGGCTGGATCGGACGCGTCGTATGTATACGCGATTGCTGACCAAAGGAGAGGATGATCCAATTCGTCACGCGACGCCTTGACGATTTCAGACGTGACCAAGACGCCCGGCTTGCGGATTTCCAGTGGCGGTACACCGTTACGCTCGGCTGCGACTGCCGGCGGTAGCAGCGATTTGCGCCCCAGTTCGGATTCTATTTTGCCAATGATTTGGGCAATTGTCGTGCGCATCCAACCTCCTGCATCAGGCATCATGCAGGCGCTGCCCAAAGGACCCAAACCAAAGGGCCGAGCGCCGCGAACCGGGCTCGCTTCTCAAGCGCCCGGCGCATAGCCGAAGACGGCACCAAATCTGTGCTTGACAGGCAACCAGATGGTTCCCTAATGTTAGGTAACCAATCGGTTCCATATTGCCGGCATGAACGATGACGCTGTGTTTCGCGCTTTGGCCGATGCGAGCCGCCGGCAGTTGTTGGATCGGCTGCACCGCAGGAATGGCCAAACGCTCGGCGAGCTGTGCCAAGGGCTGGACATGACCCGCCAGGCGGTCGCGAAGCATCTGGCGGTGCTCGAGGAGGCCAATCTCATCTCCTGGAAGCGGCGGGGCCGCGAAAAGCTGCACTTCATCAATCCCGTGCCGATCAACGAAATCGCCGAGCGCTGGATCAGCAAATTCGAGGTCCCCCGGCTGGAAGCACTTTCAGAACTCAAGAAAAACCTGGAAGGAGAACCCGATGATCGAAGCAGCAAAGAGTAGTTTTGTCTATGTGACCTACATCCGGACGACGCCGGATAAATTGTGGGGTGCGCTCACCACTCCGGAGTTCATGAAGAAGTACTGGTTCGGCATGAATGTCGAGACCGACTGGAAGGTAGGGTCGCCGTGGAGGCTGGTCTTTCCCGATGGCCGGGTTGCCGACACCGGTGAAGTTGTCGAGATTGAGAAGCCGCGACGGCTGGTGCTCAGATGGCGCAACCAATTCAGGCCCGAACTGCACGAAGAGGGCTACGCACGCTGTGTGATGGAGATCGACCCGGCGGGCGAGTTGGTGAGGCTGACGATCACCCACGAAATCGATAAGCCCGGCTCCAAGCTCATCGATGCGGTCTCCATCGGCTGGCCAAAAATCCTGTCGAGCCTCAAGACCCTGCTCGAAACCGGGACGGCGCTGCCTGCAATCGGCGAGCTGCCGCGAGGATGAGAACAACGTGACGAGCTGTAGGAGGCGGATATGACCACGCATCAAACCGGAACGCGCGAGCAGTGGCGCAAGGGGCGGCTCGAACTGCTGGAGGCGGAGAAGGAGCTGACGCGGCGCAGCGACGAGCTGGCGCGGCGACGGCAGGAGCTGCCGTGGGTCCGGGTCGACAAGGAATACCGGTTCGAGACCGACGAAGGGAGCGCCTCACTCAAAGAACTCTTCCGAGGGCGCTCGCAACTTCTCGTCTATCACTTCATGTTCGGGCCCGACTACACGGCGGGGTGTCCGTCCTGCTCGGCGATCGCGGACGGGTTCAACGGCTTCGCCGTCCACCTGGCGAACCACGACGTCACGCTGTCGGCGGTGTCGCGGGCGCCGCTCGCGAAGCTGCAGGCGTACAAGCGGCGAATGGGGTGGAGTTTTCCGTGGGCCTCCTCGCTCGGCGGCGACTTCAACTTCGACTTCAACGTGTCGATCACCGAGGAGCAACAGCGCGAGGGAGGCTCCGAATACAACTACCGGCCCGCGGCGGCGCGGCCGGTTGCCGAGACACCCTCGCAGGCGACACCGCAAGGCGCTGCGAAGGGCGCGGCCATGACCGGCACCGACGCGGCCACCTACGCGCGCGAGAAGCCAGGCATGAGCGCGTTCGTGCTCGAGGACGGCGTCGTCTACCACACCTATTCCACCTACGCGCGCGGACTGGACGGCTTATGGGGCGCATACCAGTGGCTCGACCGCGCCCCCAAGGGGCGCAACGAGACAGGCTATTGGTGGCGCCTCCACGACGAATACGACAAGCGCTGAGCCGGGGGTGGACCGGCAAGCTCGCGGGTGCCGCTGGTCGCGGCTACCCAGCCGCTTCCCTTGCTGCAGCGCGCTCGAGCGTTGCGATGTCGATCTTGCTCATCTGCATCATCGCCTGCATCGCCCGCCGGGCGCGGCCGCCGTCCTGATCCGTCACCAATTCGAGCAGCCGTTTCGGCGTGATTTGCCACGAGACGCCCCAGCGGTCCTTGATCCAGCCGCACGGGCCGGGCTGACCGCCGTTCGATGCGATCGCATCCCACAGCCGATCGGTCTCGGCCTGGTCTTCGGTCTCGATCATGAACGAGACCGCCTCGCTGTGCGGGAATTGCGGCCCGCCGTTCAGGCCGCAGAAGCGCTGGCCGGCGAGCGTAAAGACGACGGTCAACACCATGCCGGCGGGGCCCGACGGCGTATCGGTCGGCGAGCGGTTGACCGCCTCGATGCGGCTGTCCGGCAGCAGCGTCACATAGAAGCGGGCGGCTTCCTCGGCGCCGCCGTCATACCAAAGCGTCGGCGTGATTTTGGACATGATCCGTTCTCCTCTGATGGCGGCGAGCAGAGCGCGCAGCAGTCCCCGGCCTGGAAGATCGTTGCGCCGCCGGGCACCGTCGACCCCTGCCGTCCCCATCATATGCATACGAACAATATCGATGAAACCGTCGGGGGCGCATGAAGTGGGAAAGATTAGTTAATCGGAACGGATGTCCTTCCTGTCCTGTTAGCAGCACAGTTCTCAATTGATAAGAGAGGATCCCCATGGTCCGATTAGCTATATTAGCGGTTTCTTCGGTTCTGGCGCTGAGCACAGTGCCGGTGAAGGCGCAACCGGGCCCGGTCGCGCCGGTTGTGCCTGCTCCTGTTTATCATGACCACGATTGGCGGGCGCATCAGCGCGAGCGGGCTTATCATCATGAGCAGCACCGTCTCAACGCGGAAGAGCGCGAGCTCGCCGCTCGCCGCCGGGCCTTACATCAGCATCGTCGGTATGAGGAGGAAAACGGCTTCTATGGCCGCTGAGCGAGCGCGGCGGGTCAAAAGGCTTGGTCCGGTGGTGTCACGGTTTGGTCTCGCAGTACAGTAAGGACAAGCCCGAGACGGGACACCACTTGCCACTGCGGGTTCGGCCTGAAACGAGCCGCCCGCCGGATCGAGGAGATAGAGGGTGGGCGAGGGTTTGGCGGGAGCGCCTTCGCCGGCCTTGCCAGACCGAGGTTTGCAGAGTAGGTGGGTACGCGATCGAACACGGGAGCGCTGCGATGACCGACAGAATTTCCGATATTTCCGAGACTCCGGCCGAGGCTGTGAGCCCATCGGGCATCAACCACCTGGTCCTCAACGTCCGCGACATCGACGAGTCGCACAAATTCTGGACAGAGATCGTCGGCTTCAAGCAGGTCGGCGAACTGCACCCGAAGCCGGGTCGCCCGACGCCGCCGAAGATGCGCTTTTACAGCGCCGTCAATGACGGCAAGCTGACTCACCACACGGTCGCCCTGGTCGAGAGCGCGAACCTGCCGCCGCCCGCCGACTGGGTGCTGGCCAACAGTCAGGTTGCGATCAACCATGTCGCGCTGACCATGCCCAATCGCGACGCCTGGCTCAAGCAGCTCGCTTTCCTGCAGAGCAAGGGGGTCAAGTTCAACTGGCGCGTCAACCATGGCGTGACGCACAGCGTCTATGTCAACGACCCGAACGGCTACGGCGTCGAGTTCCTTTACGAGATGCCGCGCGAGATGTGGGAAAATGACATCGACGGCGGGATCAATTGGCTCGAAAACCTGCCGAGCGAAGGTCCTGAAGCCCTGGTCGACCGCACCGACACACCGAGCTTCGGCCAAAAGGCGGCGGCGGAATAGGCTGGCTGGCACGGAGGATCCGAACCTCCGTGTGGCGGAATTTCTTCGGCATCCGGCTGGTATATTTATGTAGTCTGTTTGGGCTGCTTTCGACTTCTGCAGATGCGGTTTCCCCGACGCCGCCGGCCGCCGCGCGCAGCCTATATGCGGTCAATCAAGCTGCGGCCAATCGAGGATCCGTCTCGGTCTACGATATCGAGGCCGGGCATCGACTGGCTAAGACCATTGGGACGGTCGCCAATGTCGGCGACGTCCGAGGAATGGCCGTCAGCGCTATCACGGGGAAGCTCTACGTCGCCTATCAGGATGTTTCGGGCGCCGGAATGGTCTACTGCCTGAACGTTTACGACGACACGATCCTCTGGAACAGAGCAGTCCGCCCCGGTGTCGATCGGCTGGCGATCAATCCGAACGGACAGCTGCTGTACGTTCCGACATGGGAGGGCGGTTCGGCGAACTACATCAATGTCGTCGATGCCAATAATGGTGACGCTTGTTCGACAGGTGCATTTCTCGAACCGATCGCACGACGCTCAATACCCGTTGTCCGGGCCGATCTTCCAGGAGACAAAGGCCGACGACGGGAGCGGCAATTATCTGTATCTGATCGACCCGGGCAGCTATGCGGTATCACGCGTCGGGCCTTATTCGGGAATCCTCGGACCCTACGCGGTGGACAGCACGAGCAGCTACGCCGTGAACAATGTGAGAGACCTCTGGGGAATGCAGGTCGCCGACCTCAAGACCGGTCAGATCATGACCGCGGGCATCCCGGATCATCCGCCTGGCGAAGCTGGACTGCTGCACGGAATCGGCTGGACGCCTGACCAAACCGAGGTCTGGCAGAATGGCAGCTGGAGTGACCCGCATGTCTACATCTGGGATATGCGGAACCCGATGACCCCGGTCCTGAAGGATAGGTTGACGTTGCGCAGCGGTCGCGGATCGCACTGGCTGACCTTCGACATAAAGGGCGAGTACGGTTATGTCGCCCCCAACAAAAACAGCGCGGATGGAACCGAAATTTTCGATGCCCGCACACACAACTCAGTCGGCGTGATCGGATCGTCGGAAGACCTGCTCGAGATCGATTTCGCGAACGGGAAGATCAGCCAAGTCGGTGATCAGTACGGCATTGGAAGACGATAAGCCACGCCAGCGCCCGGACTGCGGGCCTGCAGGCATCGGTAATGGCTTCGTTGCGGGAGCGGGATCGCAGCCCAGCAGAGTTGAAGGGCCGAATTGCCTATTGGGCAGGCTCCACCCCGTCCAAAAACCGGATGTAGGTTTCGGGGAGTCCGTGGGTTCGCGCACCTTCCCGCAACAGCGTGATGTAGCGCAAGGAGGGCTTACCATCGACTTCTTTGCCGCGGGCCATGTACGTGACGGCTGGGATCACCCGGCCACTACGGTCCTCGGCCTCGATCTCGACATGGCGGTAGCCGCGCCCGGGTACTCCTTCTGTCGAATCCAAGCGAATTAAATCGCGTCTCGTGATGCGGTAGAGCACGCCCCAGACTTCTGCGTCCGGATCGGGTTGCAGGTTTGCAGGAGCAGCCTTTCCACTAGGACGGCCCTCGAGATTGAAGCGTAGGCGATAACCCTTGATGCGGCCGGAACGGTGCTCGAGCGGCTGGATGCCGACGTCGCACCCGAAAGGCGCTGTCGTGCATGTTGGCGCCATAGGCGAAATACCAGATCTCGTCCTTCGCCCGACCCGAAAGGCGATGGCCGCGCAGCGGATAGTAACACCGCGAGAGGATCCAGGATTTCGCGATGAGCCGGCGCAGCTTGGGCCGCAATCTTCTGACTGTTTGGCGCATCGTTACGATTGGCTGCCGGAGTAACCGGTCAGATCGATAAACTCCAATACCGTGCCGTCGGGATCGTGAAAATAGGCGCGCGGACCGTTGAGCACGCCGCCTTGCCGGTCCTCCTCAAACGTGATCTGGATACCATGGGCGCGTAAATGGCCGAGTGCCGCCGTGTATTCGTCGTGCGCAATCGCGAAGGCATGATGCACGCCGCCATGATTGTCGGGCACCGGATTGATCGGCGGGTCGCGCTTCACCAGGATGAGGCAAGTCCCGGCTGCGTCGAGGAACACCATCTGCCCGTTTGGCGTGGTGGACAAATGCCTGCAGCCGACGACCTCCGTGTAGAACCGGCTGCTTTTCGGAACGTCGCTCACGGGAATGCTGAAATGAGCAACCGCCTTGATCGCCACCATCTAACCCTCCCCTAGGAACGCAAGGAACAAGTTCGCTTACCTGATCCTGCGCCCGTCACCAAATTTTGTTAAGCTGACAGGCGTCGACACTTTGACGCGTTCCCGGTCACCGACAAGCGAGCAAAAACGGTTTCATCACTCACGGCGCCCCATTCGACATGTGATGGTGCCAGTGATGGTGCCAGAGGCGGCGGATGCGCTGCCGCCCCCATGGCAGACAGATATTCTGGCGCCAAGGATTTTGAAAACTTGGCTTGAGGGCTACCGCAACGACAAATTGAGCCGCGATCCGCTCGCTGCTGAATCTGCAGCGATTCTGCAGTTTTCGCGTAGCTATCCTCGCAACGAACCCAAGGTGCGCGAGGTGAAAGGTGGCGCGCGGGTTCTTCGCCGCCCATTCGCGTTGCGCGACCGAGACCATCGCCAATTGCTCGTGCGTCAGGCCATAGGTCTTCATATAGCGCAAGCACGGGGATCGTGAACAAAGTCGGCGGCTCCATCGGCCCATAGGGCTGCTCGAATTCGCCGGCGAGGCTGGTGGGTGCTGTGACATTGCGGGTGCGGCCGACGCCGGAGCGGGCCGCTCTCGCCATGCGTGATCAATACCGTCTTGCAGAGGCCCGCGGCCAGGAAGGTTGCATCTCCGGCAACCGTAAGGGCCGGCTCGCAGTTGATCGGCACGCATGATAGCGTAGAGGTGTCACGTTCGACCTCTCCCGCCGCTTACGGATTGCCAATAGCATGATCCGAGGATTCTTTGTCGCGGCCGTCGCGGTGTCGACGACCTTACTGAGCGGGTGCGGCGAAGATGGCGTGATGTCGCGGTTCATGCTGAAACCGGACCGCATCATCATCGAGCGCCGCCCAGATCCTGTCTATGATCAGCTCTTCCCCTACTACGTCGAACTTTGCGCTACGAGCCAATTCCGTTCCAAATTGAAGGGTGAGGGTGGGGTCGCGGGCCACGCAGTCATGTACATCAAAGGCGCCTGTAAGGACGAGCAGGCGCCTTTTCCGCAATTGCGGCGGTGCCGCGCGGCAGCCACCGAGCTGGACGACCCCGAGCACGGTGCCGGCGTGAGCGTGGGACGCTGGTTTCGGAACGTCAACTGGGTGGCGATTCCGGGTCACCAGCTCTTCTATGAAGGCAACCTCAAAATCGGCGAGCGCCTCACCCAGGCGAATTTCGAGGCCGCCGTGCATGACGCAATCGACACGGGTATCTACAAGGGTGTCGAGTTTCACGACTATCCGTCCGCAAGCGCGGGCGGGGGTCTCGAGAACTTCGTGGCAAACGAAGCTGTCGGCACGGACTTCGCACTTCGGTTCGCGCGGTCGGTTTTTTGCGCGCGCCTTCCGATCACTGAGCCGATGTTGGAGGAGGTGATCGCCTTCTTGAACGACAAGAACCGCGAGTATGCCGAAGGAGAGGCCGACTACAATTGGAGCGTCTGGGCCGACAACTGCGCCCATACCCTACGGAACGCCTTGGCCGCCGCTAACATCTGGTCGCCGTTATCAGTGCGTGCCGTGAAGTTTCGTCAATTATTCAACCTTGCCGTACCCGCAAACGAGTTCGTGGATCTGGCCGAGCTCGGCACCGAGGGGAACATCAGCGACTATCGGGAAATTCAGCAAGACGGACTCGAGCGAGACGCGCTCCATGGATTTCACTGGCTGCCCACGCGGCACGGCGCGCTGTTGAAGACGTTACCGGTACACGAGCCGAATGACCTCTACGATACGACATTTCGGCTGTTTACGCTTCAATCGCCGTTCAGGATGGGCAAAACGGCGCACGCGATCGAGTTGCTCTCGGATGATCGATTTGTAAATCTGGGCGCAAACCTTCGCTATTTTCAGCAAAAATACGAAGCGATCCTGGCAAGCCACGACGAGCGGCGCGACATGCTCGCCAGTGTTCGCGGCACGCCCTACCGCCGGGTGGAACGGCTTTTTTACGATTATATCAAGGCGCAGCGCACCGAGGTCGACTCGATGTTGACTAGGCTTTCGGCAGTGGAAGGCCAACCCGACGAGCCGAAGGCCAAGTGATCAGCCGGCGAGTTTGGAAATAGCGCAAGATCGCGAAGCAGGCGGCCGCGGCCGCGAGATGCTTTAGCGTGTGTCCACTTAAGAAGTTTCCGACCGAATAAATCGCCCCATCGGTGAATTCAAACAGCTTGGCGAGGGCGTATAATACCCCGGCGGCAATCCAATAATGTGTGCCGGTATACTTAGGTTGGTACAGCAAAAACAGCAGTAGCACTGCGAGACCAGGAAAGAACTGCACCCAAAAGTAGAGCCGCAGATCGTCGGTCCAGCGCCATAGCAACAGGCTGAACAAGCCGATGGCGAGCGCCGGCCACAGCAGAATTGCTCCGGCCCTTGCGTTCACGCGCTCCTCGACCACGAGCGCAAGGAGCGCCGCGAAACTCAGCGTCATCGGCAGGCGGTCCCAGAACAAGGTGCCGTCATTCGGATCCCAGTGATAATAGGAAGAGCCGATCCCGGTCAGGAAAACTCCGAGGAAGAAAACGACCGTTGCCGGATCGTCACGAAATCGCCGCAGCCCGGCGGCGCCGACCGCGAGGAAGGGAAGATTCGAGACCACGTTCCAGAAGTTTGGAATGCCGAATATGGTCCGCTGGTCGGCGAATTGGTGATAGCTTTGATCCTGCGGGATCGGGGGCAGCAGCAACAATCCCCCGAGTGATACCGCCAGCAGGCCGAAGAAGACCACGACGGGGAGATTCTGCTTCGCTATGCCGCGAGCCATGCCGACAGAATAGCACAAGCTCGGCAAGGCGGAGGAGCATCCCCCCTCATGTCCGAGCCCCCGAAGCGAGAAATTTAGTGACTCCCAGGAAAACGATAGCCAGAGTTTGACGAATCTCGTTTGCGTCGTCGGGCTGGGAAGGGAGCGTCCTTTGCACGCAAATCGTCTATTGTTCTGGCTATCGTTCTAGCTATCTTTGCCGCCTCGCCCGATCTCGGCCACGCCCAAAGTCGCGGCGGAGGTTTCCATGGTGGCGGCTTCCACTCCCAGCGCTACCAGGTTTCGAATTGCATCCGGCCAAGGTGATTAAGCGTGTTCACGCTCAAAAAGGGCAATGGCGATGGCTACCCTCAAGGCTGAGAAATCCGAGCGCGATCCTGTTCTCATCGACTTTGCGCTGCAAGGCGGAGGCGCACATGGTGCCTTTACGTGGGGCGCTTTGGATCGGCTGCTTGAGGAGCCCTGGCTGCGCATCGACGGCATCTCGGGCACCTCGGCAGGCGCGATGAACGCCGCGGTGCTGTCCGATGGTCACGCCGCTGGCGGGGCGGAGGGTGCGCGCGCCGCCTTGGAGACCTTCTGGCGCCACGTCTCCCGGGCGGCATTGCTGAGCCCATTGCGGCGTGGGTTTCTGGACGTGCTCCTTGACCGCTGGTCGCTGGACCATTCGCCAGTCTTCATCGCGATGGACCTGATGGCACGGCTATTCTCTCCCTATGACCTGAACCCCGGAGGCTCCAATCCGCTTCGAGGGATCTTGGCTGAATGTATCGACTTCGAGCGGATCGGGCGGGCGCCGATCAAGCTGTTCGTCTGCGCCACAAACGTCCGCACAGGCCATGGTCGCGTGTTCCGCAATCGCGAGATCACACCTGACGTCCTGCTTGCCTCCGCCTGCCTGCCGACCATGTTCCAGGCGGTCGAAATCGACGGCGAGAGTTATTGGGACGGCGGCTACTCCGGCAACCCCAATCTCACGCCGCTGGTGCGGGAGTGTAACTCGAAGGACACAATTCTCGTACAGATTAATCCCGTTGAGCGCCCCGGCACGCCAAGAACCGCTCGCGAGATCCTCAATCGCATCAACGAGGTCTCCTTCAATGCGGTCTTGCAGGAGGAGTTGCGCATGATCGCGCTGTTGCGGAACGTCGCTGACCTCGGCGACACCGAGGGGGCGCTTTGGGCAAGCATGCGCATTCACCGCGTCGCCAGCGACATCATGGTTGACCTCGGTTATTCCTCGAAGCTCAACGCCGAGTGGGATTTTCTGTGCATGCTGCGCGACGCTGGGCGCCGAGCGGCAGGTTCGTTTCTCGACGCACACGGCGCCGATTTAGGACGGCGCTCCTCCTTTGACCTCGACGCGCTCGCGCAGAGCATGAGCGTGTAAAACCATGGGGCTGTTCGGCATCCTGCTTGGTCTCGGGCTGCTCGTCTGGCTGGCGTACCGAGGCTGGACCATCCTGCTGCTCGCTCCCGGCGCTGCGCTAGTGGCAGCCGCCTTCGCAGGCGGGCCGCTGCTCGCCTATTGGACGCAGACCTTTATGGACAGCGGATCGCGATTTGTCGCGCAGTTCTTCCCGATCTTCCTGCTCGGCGCCCTGTTCGGCAAACTGATGGAAGACAGCGGTTCGGTCGCGGCGATTGCCAAATTCATGTCCACGCGATTGGGGCCGCGCCGGGCGATATTGACCGTCGTGCTCGCTGGTGCGTTCGTCACCTATGGCGGCGTCAGCCTGTTCGTTGCATTTTTTGTGCTGGTTCCGATGGCGCAGGACCTATTTCGCGGAGCCGGGATTCCCAATCGTTTGATCCCGGCCGCGATCGCTCTGGGCACCATGACCTTCACGATGTCGGCGCTGCCCGGAACGCCGGCGATCCAGAATGCGATCCCGATCCCGTTCTTCGGCACAACGCCACTGGCAGCACCCGCTCTCGGCATCATCGCCGCCGCGATCATGCTCGCCTTCGGCCTCTGGTGGCTGGGACGCGCGGAAGCCGCCGCGCACCGCAACGGCGAAGGCTACGGCTCGGCGTCATCTCTTCCCATCGACTCCGTGGCCGAGGATGCCACGGTGCGCCAGCGCGCGACGACGGCGCGCGAGTTCGACCCACCCGAGGTCCATCACGGCCGCCCGAGCGCCGAGGTGCCGCCGATCGCCGTGGCGGCGTTGCCGCTCCTTGTGGTGGTCGGCGTCAATGTCATGATGTCACTGGCCGTCCTGCCGCGCCTCGACGTTTCGTTCCTCGCCGAGGAGCGGTTTGGCGCGACCTCGCTCTCCGCCGTCGGCGGCGTGTGGGCGGTGGTGACCGCGCTGATGGCCGCGATTATAGTCGTGATCGCCGTCAACCGCGCGCGCCTGCCGGCGTTGCGTGAGACGATGGATGCCGGCGCCACCGCATCGGTGCTGCCGGTGCTCAGCGTCGCCAGCCTCGTCGGGTTTGGCGCCGTAGTCGCGGCAGTGCCGGCATTTGCCATCGTCCGGGATTGGGTGTTGGGGATCGGGGGCGGCCCTCTCGTCTCCCTGGCGGTCGCGACCAATGTGCTGTCGGCGCTGACCGGGTCCGCCTCGGGCGGTCTGACGATAGCGCTCGATGCCCTGGGCGGGACGTATATGCGCCTCGCTGCGGCGCACGGTATCGATCCGGCTCTATTGCATCGGATCGCCGTGATCAGCGCCGGCACGCTCGACAGCCTGCCGCAGAACGGCGCCGTAGTGACCTTGCTCGCGGTGTGCGGTTCGACCCACCGCGAGAGCTATTCCGACATTGTGATGGCCGTCATTGTCGGCCCGATCATTGCGCTCGTCGCGGTAATCGCGCTCGGCTCGGCATTCGGCTCTTTCTGAATTTGCGAACCCGGTTCCGACAATGGCGCTTTTCATCGTTCAACCGATCGGCGATTGTTTCTCTACCTCTAGAGGAGAAGGGCAGTCATGACATTCAAGGGATGGACCGTCGCTGCGGGCCTGGTATTGCTCGCTCCTTGTGCACCGCATGCCGCGACGGAAGCGAATTTCGGCGCCGCCACCACGGCCGACTTGGTCAACCTTTGCGATGAGCTTGATGTTTTCCAACGGATTGCCATCAACCAGCAGCAGATCTGCGAGGGCGCCCTCTCTTCCACGACACCAAGCTTGCCAGGTTTGCTGGTGGCACAGGGGGCGTCGAGTGTGTGGCTGGCGCTGAATGCCGGCATGCATACCCACGCGACGACATCGGAGAGCGTTCGTGTAAGCCGCGGCCTGCGGCGGCCCCCTACGACATATCGGGCTGGGCCAAGGTGGTTTGGGTGATCGTGCTGATCGTGTTCCCGTATTTGGGGATATTCATCTACGTGATCTCGCAGCACCGCGGGATGGCCGAGCGGCAGAGCCAGAGAGTCCAGCAAGCTCGCGAAGAGCTGCGACACGTGGTCGGCTTCAGCGTGGCCGATGAACTCGAGAAACTCGCACGCCTGAAGGACTCGAAAATTATCTCCGATGAGGAATACGTCCGACTCCGCACGCGAGCCGTGCAGTAAGCGACACCGGGGCTTGATCTGCGTCGTTGCACCGTCGATGCACGCAATTATTGGAACGCTGGGCACAGCCTCGGGATCACAGGCTCTCGCGAATCGCGATGAAGGCGTTCAACATCCGAGCGCGAGCCGGCGGCCATGGTTGGGACGCGGCTTGCCACCTATTCGTTCCGAGAGAGGGGTCACTGAACGATGAAATCACTCGCTGCGTGCATGTTTAGTCTCGGCAATACGGTGCCCAGCATGGGACCCACGATGACTCAGCCGCAGCCCACCCCGCGGCCGGCGCCCGGCTGACGGATGGGCGTCGGCGGTTCTGCCGAGATGCGCCGCCTGGCTCGCCGGCGAAAGCGCACCGCTGCCAAGAATAAAGGTCGTGACGGGAGCTCGACGTTGCCAACCCGGAGCCGTCTCCCATCGGACCGATCGTTTCTTTCACTGCGACGCTGAGGTTGATCATGGCGGCGTTTCAGGACGCGTAATGTAAGAGCCGTTGACATAAGAGGCTTGGGCGAAAGGCGAACTTTTGGCCAGCACACCGCCCGCGTTTCAGATGTTTTGACGGGAGAGGACCTAATGACAGCAATCGATCGTCGCAGCTTGCTAGGCAGCGCCGCAGTCGCCGCTGTCGGGCTAGCCTTGATGCCGAGCGCAGCCAAATCTGCGCCGCTGACGATAGGCAGGGATCTTAAGGGAAACGCAGAAGGCCTGATCGAGAAGACGCAAGTACCTCCCCCGGACGTTGCTGGGGCCGCCGTCGCTGGGTCTGCTGGTGGCACAGGGGGCGTAGAGTGTGCGGATGGCGCTGACCGCCGGCATGCATACCCGCACTTCTACATGGGGAGAGCGTTCGTGTAAGCCGCAGCCTGCGACCGCCCCCAGCCACGGCACTGGAAACGGGAGGAGACAAATGTGGGCATGGAAGCGAAGTACTCGGGCTTCCATACGGGCCCGGGTGATTGATCGCAAGGTCAGGGCAGATGCAAGTTCAAGCGATGCTTCCCTATACCGTGCGTGGGGCCGTTTGGCTCATCCTTTATCTGTTCTTCATCCTTGCCCCGCTGTTCGCGCTGCTGGCGGGAACATTGCCGCCGACGCGCGATTTCTGGACGGAGTTCTCGGTCGCGATCGGCTATTCCGGCTTGGCGATGATGGGCCTGCAGTTCGGCCTCACGGCGCGCTTCCGGCACGTCACCGAGCCGTGGGGCGAGGACGTCATCTATCACTTTCACCGTCAGATATCGCTGATAGCGGTCGGCCTGGTCATTGCGCACCCGCTTATCCTGTTCGTCGTCCGGCCGGAATTGCTCGCGCTGCTCAATTCCATCCAGGCGCCGTGGCGCGCCCGCTTCGCCGCCCTGTCGACCTACTCGCTGATCGCGCTGGTGGTGATGGCCCTGTGGCGCGCGAAGTGGAATATCCGCTACGAGACCTGGCATCTCTGCGCACATCGTGTTGGCGGTGGTCGCCGTCGCGGCGGGGCTGGCGCATATGGTGGGGTGGAGCTTCTACCTGGTCGATCCCTGGAAGCGGGCGCTGTGGATCGGCCTGACGATCTTCTGGATCGGGCTGCTGCTTTATGTGCGCATCGTCAAGCCGCTGTTCATGCTCCGCCGGCCGTACCGCGTCTCGGAAGTGCGCAAGGAACGCGGCGATACCTCGACGTTGGTGATGCATCCTGATGGTCACCCCGGCTTCCGCTTCAGCCCGGGCCAGTTCGGCTGGCTGACGGTGTGGGGAAGCCCCTTCAAGATTACCGGGCACCCGTTCTCGTTCTCGTCCAGCGCCGAGGTTACGGACGGGCGCGTCGAGATGTCGATCAGGAACCTGGGCGACTTCACGAGCGCGATTTACAAGGTGCCGGTGGGGCAGCGCGTCTACCTCGACGGGCCGTACGGCGCGTTCACCATCGGCAATCCGGCGGACATGCACGTGTTGATCGCCGGCGGCGTCGGCATCACGCCGATGATGAGCATGATCCGCACACTCGCCGACCGCAGCGACAAGCGGCCCGTAATCCTGCTCTACGGCAGCAGGGACTGGGAATCGATCACCTTCCGTGAGGAACTGGAGGCGCTGAAAACGCGGCTCAACCTGACGGTCGTCCATGTGCTGGCGAATCCAGCGGCTGGCTGGACCGGCGAGCAGGGCTTCATTACCGCTGACGTGTTCAAGCGCCATCTGCCGCCGCCCTATGCCGACCATGAGTACTTCATCTGCGGGCCGAACGTGATGATGGATGCGATCGAAAAGGCTCTCGGCGAGATGAATGTGCCGCTGTCGAAGTACCATTCCGAGCGCTATAGCTTCGTCTAGGGAGGCTCCCGATGCGTCGTTTGTTTGCCGACCGATTGGTCTTCGCCACGGGAGTGATTGTGATCTTGATGTCGATCCTGTTCGCGCTCTTGCGCGTGGCCGGGTAGGCGAAGGTGAAACATGACGCTGACCGCGCCAATCACGACCTGCCGTCCGCCTGCGCCAGTATGCAGCCTGATTTGCGACCTACTGCCCTGACTTGCGGATTCCCAGCTGGCTGACAGGTGTGTCATGAGCGGATACGCTTTCGAACTGCTCGGTATCCTGCTCGCTCTCGGCTTGCTCATCTTCCTCGCCTATCGGGGCTACACCCTGCTGTTGGCGGCGCCGGCGGCGGCGATCGTGGCCGCCGCCTTCTCGGGAGAGCCGCTACTCGCCAAATGGACGCTGACCTTCATGCAGGGCACGGGACGTTTCGTCGTGAATTTTTTCCCGCTCTTCCTGCTCGGGGGCGTATTCGGCAAGCTCATGGATGATAGCGGCGCGGCGCTTTCCATGGCCCGCACCATAACCGAGCGGCTGGGAGAGACGCGTGCGGTGATGGCGGTGGTGCTGGCTTGTGCAGCGCTCACCTATGGCGGTGTCAGCCTCTTCGTCGTAGCCTTCGCCGTGTTCCCGGTGGCGGACGCGTTGTTCCGGCAGGCGGCGGTTCCGCATCGGCTGATCCCGCCGGCGATCGCGCTTGGTGCCTTTACCTTCACGATGACGGCTCTGCCGGGCACCCCCGCAATCCAGAACGCTATCCCGATGGCGTATTTCGGCACCACGCTCTTTGCGGCGCCGGTTCTCGGCCTCCTGGCGTCTGCAACCATCCTCGGCTTCGGCCTGTGGTGGCTGCGCGCGATAGAGGCGCGCGCGCGCCGCGCCGGCGAGGGTTACAGCTCCGAAACGGCTGCAACTGCCGATGAACAGTTCGTGCGCGAGCGCGCCACGAACGCCGACAACTTCGACCCTGCCGAACTGCCGCACGGCCATCGAAGCGAGCACTTACCGCCTTTTGCGCTGGCAGTGGCGCCAATCCTGATCGTGCTCGCGGTCAACCTCATCATGAGTCTGCTTGTGCTGCCGCGGATGTATACCGGGTATCTCGCCGAGCCGCGGTTCGGCGAAACCTCGCTCTCTGCGGTGAGCGGAGTCTGGTCCGTCGTGACGGCGCTGGCGGTTGCCTCGCTGGTTCTGGTGCTGCTCCTGCGCAAGCGTCTGCCGGAGCTACGCAAGACCCTCGATGCCGGCGCCAACGCCTCCGTGCTGCCCGCGCTCAACACGGCCAGCCTGGTGGGTTTCGGCGCCGTTGTGGCGGCTTTGCCTGCGTTCGCCGTAGTCCGCGACGGATTTCTGGCGGTTCCCGGCGGGCCGCTCGTGTCGATTGCCGTCGCCGCCAATGTGATGGGCGGCATCACCGGTTCTGCTTCGGGCGGATTGATCATCGCGCTGAACGCGCTGGGTGAGACCTACGCCCAACTAGCCGCGGCCGTGGGCATTGACCCTGCGTTGATGCACCGCGTGGCGGCCATCAGCTCCGGCGCGCTTGCCATGCTGCCGCACAACGGCGCGGTCGTGACCCTGTTGGCGATCTGCGGCGCCACCCAACGTGGGAGCTACCGCGAGATCATGATGGTGGGACTCGTGGGACCGTTGATCGCACTGAGTGTCGGTTATCGCGCTGGGGAAGCTATTCGGGGCATTTTGAATCACAGCTTCCCCCGTCTTTCGCCTCACGTCATCGTGCGAGCCAGCCACCGTCCACGGGTAGCGCCGCACCGTTGAGCTGCGCCGCAGCGTCCGAACAGAGAAATGTGGCGAGCGCGCCGAGTTGCTCCGGGGTGGCAAACTCGAGAGAGGGCTGCTTCTCGCCGAGCAGCTTCATCCTCGCTTCCTCGGGGTCCAGCTTCTCGCGGGCAGCAAGGGCGTCGATCTGCTTTTGTACCAGCGGCGTGAGCACCCAGCCGGGGCAGATCGCGTTGCAGGTGATGCCGGTGGTCGCGGTCTCCAGCGCCACGCCTTTGGTGAAGCCGACGACGCCATGCTTGGATGCGACGTACGCGGACTTGTCCACCGACGCGACCAACCCGTGTACCGACGCAATGTTGATGATCCGACCCCAGTCCCGCGCGAGCATTTGCGGCAGCACCGCACGAGTGGTCAAGAATACTGCGGTCAGGTTGATTGCGATGACTGCATCCCAGCGCTCGATCGGGAATTCGTGCACTGGCGCTGTATGTTGGATGCCCGCGTTGTTGACGAGCACATCGACGCGTCCGAGTTCGCGCGTCGCATGCTCGATCAGCCCCGTGGCGTCGGTTGGCTTGGTGAGATCGGCGGCGCCAAAGGCCACGCGCACGCCGTGGGTCGTGGCAATCTCCTGGCGCAGCTTCTCGAT